>CBHWDN010000025.1:0-73575 GCA_966112585.1 uncultured Gemmatimonadaceae bacterium | reverse complement strand
AACCCACCGTTGCGGGCGGGGGCCCGGGGGGCCCCCCGCGCCACGAAATCAGTTTGAGTTGATGCACGTCATGCCTTCTTCAGAGGGAATCCCGCTACTCGGCGAAAGTTAGCCTCGGAAGCGCCAACGGCATCTGAAGGACGCCTTAGAAGGACACCTTCATACCCGCGGTCAGCGCCCAGTTGTGCGCCATGTTGCCCTTGACGTCAAAGCCAGTGGCTTGCTCCGAGTTGAATCGGCTCATCCAGTCCTTCGCCTGTGCACGAATCGCGAAGCCCTTCGACAACCCGATATCGATACCTACCCCGGCGGAGTAGGCGACGTTCGTGGAGCGAGTATTGAGCACACTCACCGCCTTGATGTCCGTCGTCATACCGCCGATACCACCCGACACGAACGGCTTGATACCCGTGGTCTGCTTGGTGAGCCCACCGAGCTCAACGCCCGCGTCGTACAACCAGGTCTTGGTGCTACCGACGTTGACACCTCCGAGGATGGGCAACCCGATGCGCAAATCTCCACTCGCGTAACCGAGATTGCCGACGAGGGAGACGTTGTTCGCCACCGGCACACTGCCCTGCACGCCAAAGAGCGGCGCACTGGCGTTCTTGATGCTCGTGCCGACCGGACCGTCATACCAATTCCCGGTCACGAGATAACCCGCAAATGGCGTCAACGTCGCGCTGGTCGGCGTCTGAGCAGTTAGCGGCGCGGCCAAGACAGTGGCGGCGCCAAGGGCAACGAGCGAGCGGCGAACAAAAGAGGCAGTCATCGAAGTACTCCGGTTGATGTGGGACACCGGGGTATGTGGCATAAGGCGGACCGGCGCGTTGAATTGCGCTTAAACATCTATGTCACAGCTACTTAGAGATATTTGGCATGCAATCGCTGTCCCTAAAATAGGACAGGTTTGATCTTCAAATGTCTATCCTCACGCGGAGCACGCAGAGGTACTGCACGCGCGGAGATCGCAGAGGACAGCGGAGACAGCATGTTTTTGATCTTTTTGCCGCCGTTCTCTGCGATCTCTGCGCGTGCAATGCCTCTGCGTCCTCTGCGAGAGGGAGCGGCCCGTCCGAAACACCGGACCGTCCGAAGAGCCAGTTAGTTTGCATCCATGCCCGAGCACAGCACCAAGAAAGCCGTCGTCCTCCTGAGCGGCGGCCTCGACTCCACCACCGTCCTGGCCGTCGCCAAGAGGGACGGATTCGAGCCGTATGCGATGACCTTCCGGTATGGCCAGCGCCACAGCCTCGAGATCGAAGCCGCTCAGAAGGTCGCCGCCACGCAGGGTGTCGCGAAGCACGTGGTGGTGGACATCGACCTGCGTCAGTGGGGCGGATCGGCGCTGACGTCGGACGCGGAGGTGCCGAAGGACCGGGATATGGCGGAGCACGCCTCGGAGATTCCGGTCACCTATGTGCCAGCTCGCAACACGATCTTCCTTTCGTTCGCGCTCGCGTGGGCGGAGGTGCTGGGCGCGCAGGCAATTTTCATTGGGGTGAACGCCCTCGACTATTCGGGCTATCCGGATTGTCGACCGGAGTACGTCGCGGCGTTCGAGCAGATGGCGAACCTGGCGACGCGGGCGGGCGTCGAAGGCACTGGGCGCATCACCATTCATGCGCCGCTGCAGAGCCTGACCAAGGCGGATATCGTGGCGCTGGGTCGCACGCTCGGAGTGGACTACAGCATCACCACCAGCTGCTACGATCCGGCGCCGGACGGCACGGCCTGCGGGCATTGCGACGCCTGTCAGCTCCGGCTCAAGGGCTTTGCCGACGCCGGTTCGAGCGACCCGATCGCCTACGCCCGCTGATCGCGATGGCCTACACGGTGAAGGAGTGCTTCTACACTCTGCAGGGCGAAGGGGTGAACGCGGGACGGGCGGCGGTGTTTTGCCGCTTTTCCGGGTGCAATCTCTGGACGGGGCGCGAAGCCGATCGCGGGACGGCGGTGTGCACGTTCTGTGATACGGACTTCGTCGGCGTCGGCCCGGATGGCGGGAAGTTTTCGACGGCCGCGGAGCTCGCGGCGTTCGTGAAGAGTCGCTGGCCGGCCGACGCACCCGGGTCGGTCAGGCCGTTCGTGGTGTGCACCGGTGGCGAGCCGCTGCTGCAGCTCGATGAGGCCGCGGTAGTGGCGCTGCATGCGGCCGGTTTCGAGATCGCCGTCGAGACCAATGGCACGCAGGAAGCGCCGGCGGGCCTCGATTGGATTTGCGTGAGTCCCAAGGCCAACGCCGACGTCGTGCTCACCAAGGGGCATGAACTCAAGCTCGTCTACCCGCAGACGCTGGCTCGCCCGGAGCGCTTTGCGCAGCTCGACTTTCAGCACTTCCTGCTGCAGCCCATGGACGGTCCCGATCAGGCCGCGAATACCAAGGCCGCGCTCGAGTACTGCCTCGCGCATCCGCAGTGGCGACTGTCCGTGCAAACCCACAAACAACTCGGCATTCGCTAGCCACCGCCGCGTGGCGTCCCTTGGGGTCAGACTCCAAGACGACGCCAAAGCCCGCTTGGAGTCTGACCCCAAGAGACGCCAAGGGACGACCCGAGGGACGCGGACAGCGGAGATTTCGGTGGGAAATCACCGCGCTTTTTCGGGGCTTTTACGGCCGAGATTAAGCTTGCCGGTCGTGTGACAGATTCCTCTGGTGTGACCCGTGACGTTGGGGTAGGTTGTGGGTCCTTGGGATGGCGGGCACGCAACAGTGCCGCCGACCCATTGCGCCTTCGTTCCTCGCTTCCCGTTCTCGCGTGCACCGTTCCGTTCGTCACCTGCTACCGGTTGTTGCTGCTGCCCTCGTGGCCGTAGCCTCGCCGCTGCAGGCGCAAACGTTGAACAAGGTCGCCGCCAGGAAGCCGTTCGCCGCCTTCAGCGAATCCGCAGAACGTCTTCGCGATTCCGTTGTCGCGATGGCACGTGGTTCAGTCGGCACGCGCTACAAGCTCGGCGGTACAAAGCCCGGTGTTGGCCTCGATTGCAGCGGTCTCGTGCGCTACGCCATGAGCGTGCTCGATATGGTGATGCCGCGTACCGCCGCGACGCAGGCGAAGGCCGGCACCGAAGTACCGAAGGATCTCGCCGCGCTCAAGCCGGGCGATGTGCTCACCTTTGGTCGCGGCAAGCGCATTTCGCACGTCGGCATTTACGTCGGCGACGGCAAGATGGTCCACGCGAGCACGTCGCAGCATCGCGTGATCGAAACCGCCATCACGCCGCGCAATCCGCTGATCCGTCAGTGGAAGGGTGTACGTCGTTTCGTAGACGGGGCTTCTGCCAAGTTCCGCGACTCTGTGCTCGCGTTCGCCGACACGCTGCAGTAGGCACTCGAAAACTCCGCTCGTCCCGCTGCCGACTCCCTTTGGTGTCGGTTTTTTGTTTTTTGGCCACGGATTTCACGGAAACGCACCGATCCATCTCCTCCAACGATGTGACCGTGCGTTTCCGTGCAATCCGTGGCTTTTTTTCTTCGCCAGGCGCTCGGCCGATCGCAGTTGCGCCCACGCCAGTCAGTCGGCACGATTGAAGCGTCCACTCCCGCCCTTACCCGACGAGGATCGCATGGCTCATCGCGTACGTCGACTCGCCTTCGCCGCCGGACTGTTTGTCGGCCTCGCGCCCACGCTCTCGGCGCAACAACCAGTGGCACCAAAAGATCGGCTGACCATCGCCGACTACTTCAATTGGGAGGACGTCGCGAATCCGACGTTGTCGCCCGACGGGAAGCAGGTGCTGTACACGCGCACGTGGATCGATCAGATCAACGACAAGCGCGAATCATCGGTGTGGATCATGAACATCGATGGCACGAAGAATCGCTTTCTCGTGAAGGGCAGCGATGCCAAGTGGGCGCCCGATGGGTCGCGCATCGCGTACACCGCACCCGGAGAACCTGGTGGTTCGCAGATCTGGGTGCGCTACATGGATGCGGAAGGCGCCACCACGCAGATCACGCGTCTCACCGAATCACCGGACGGCATCGAGTGGAGCCCCGACGGCAAGTCGCTCGCGTTTGGCATGCTCGTGCGCGTGGCGGAAGATATGCGCATCGCGATGCCGACGCCGCCCAAGGGTGCGAAGTGGACCGAGCCGCCGCGCGTCGTGACGAAGGTGAAGTATCGCGCCGATCGTCAGGGCTTCCTCGAAAACGGGTTGCGGCAACTGTTCACCGTGCCCGCCGATGGTGGAACACCGCGTCAGGTCACCACTGGTGAATGGGCGTCGAACGGCACGACGTGGACACCCGACGGCAAGCGTTTGTTGTTCACCGGACTTCGCACACCCGATGCAGAGTACGCGTGGCGCGAAAGCGAGATCTATGCGGCGGATGTGGCCACCGGCATGATCAGTGCGCTCACCAAGCGCAAAGGCCCCGACAACAATCCCACGCCGTCGCCCGACGGCAAGTTGATCGCGTACACCGGCTACGACAGCACCGACGCGACGTGGAAGGATGCCGCGTTGTACGTAATGAATGCCGACGGTAGCGGCGCGCGTGCGCTCACCGAAAAGCTCGATCGTTCTCCAGCCGGTTTGCTGTGGGCACCTGACAACAGCGGCGTCTACTTCAACGTCGAGAACGAAGGCTCGAAGAACTTGTGGTTCGTCTCGCTCAAGGGCGAAACGCGTCAGGTTACGAAGGGCGTGCAGGTGCTCACCGTGACCGACCTGGGCGCATCATTCACCGCCGTGGGCATCAACACCACCTCGTCCAAGCCGAATGATGTCGTGACCTTCGATGTGCGCACGCCGGTGATCAAGCAGCTCACCGAAGTGAACGCCGATGTGCTGCAGGGCAAGCAGCTCGCGACCACCGAGGAAGTGTGGTACACGTCGGTCGACGGGCAGAAGATTCAGGGCTGGATCGTGAAGCCGGCCGACTTCGACCCGAAGAAGAAGTATCCGCTCATGCTCGAGATTCACGGCGGCCCGCACAGCATGTACAACGTCGGCTTCAACTTTTCGAGACAGGATCATGTCTCGAACGGCTACATCATGCTGTACACGAACCCGCGCGGGTCGACAGGTTACGGCAGCGCCTTCGGCAACGCCATCAAGAACGCGTATCCCGGCAAGGACTTCAACGATCTCATGGCGGGTGTCGATACGGTCGTGAATCGCGGTTACGTCGACACGAACCGTCTCTATGTGTTCGGCTGCTCAGGCGGCGGCGTGCTCACCGCGTGGACCGTTGGCCATACTGATCGCTTTGCCGGCGCGGTGTCGATGTGCCCCGTGATCGACTGGATCAGCTTTGTGGGCACGACCGACGGATCGAACTGGTATTACAACTTTGCGAAGTATCCGTGGCAGGACCCGAGCGAGCATCTCAAGCGCTCCCCGCTCATGTACGTCGGCAATGTGAAAACGCCCACGATGCTCATGACCGGTGTGAACGACCTGCGCACGCCGATCTCGCAGACCGAAGAGTTCTACGAGGCGCTCAAGATCAACAAGGTCCCCACGGCGATGATCCGCTTCAACAATGAGTGGCACGGCACGAGCTCCACGCCGAGCAATTTCATTCGCACGCAACTCTACCTGCGCAGCTGGTTCGAGAAGTACAAGCAGCCGCCGGCAATGACCAAGGCCATGCAGCAGGAGTTGAAACCCTGAGCGACCTGCTGCTTCGTGGACGGGGGCGCGATGTCGGACATCGCGCCCCCGATTGGTTGGTGCGCTTGTGTGGTGTGGCGCTCGGCCTGGCTGTCGTGCAATTCGCCGACGAGTTGGCTGTCTGGTCCGCCGCCGGTGTGTCGCCACATATCATGCGACTGTTGTTCGGCATACTCGGCGGTGCAGTCGCCACATCGAGCCGCGGTGCGTGGCTCTGGGCGCTCATTGGTGCAGAGATCACCGTTTTTGCCGTCACGCTGTACACCCCGGTTGTTTCGCCATTGGTTGGCCGATTCATGCGCGCCGATGTGCCCGGGCCTGCCGACGCGATCGTGGTGTTCTCCGGCAGCGTGAACTCCGCCGGTCGCGTGCATGGAGCGGCGCTCGAACGGTTACTCGCGGCACTTGCGATGGCGCGCGCACGCTCGATTGGCGCGCTTGGACTTTCCGTGGTCGCCGACGAACACGACACGCGCACGCCGGCGTCGGAGCGCGATCAGCGCGAACTGGTGACGCTGGCTCTGCCCGGTGTGGAGCCGCGATTCGTTCATGAGGTGCACAGTACGCGCGATGAGGCGATGGCCTTCGCCGCGCTCGCGCGCACGCATGGCTGGAGGCGGGTCATCGCGGTGACCTCGCCAATGCACTCAAAGCGTGCGTGCGGCGCACTCGAGGCCGCGGGATTGTCGGTGGAGTGCCAACCGGCCACCGAGCGGGAGTATGACCTGGGGCGACTGGACCGACCGGGCAACCGCCGGCTCGCCATGCAGGATGTGGTGTATGAGACCGCTGCCACACTGCTTTACCGGAGTCGGGGCTGGATGCGCTGATCGCTCGCCTCGATGCGCCTGAGATGCCTCAATCAGGCAAAAATCCGGTCGAATTTGGGATTTGTGTGATCTGCGCCACTTTCAGCTGGTACCAGAGCCCGGTACGTTCCCGGGGCGAATCCACCCGAACTCCCTAACAGATGCGTCCGCTTTTGAGCTCGCGCGCCACCGCCTTGGCTGCTGTTGCCTTGGCGATCGTCACCGCCGCCTGCACCGATACCGCCTCCCGCGCCCGCGCCGATTCCCTGGCTGCCGCGCTGGCGACGTCCAACGCCGCCCGAGACTCCCTCCAGGGACTCGTCCAGGGCTCGTCGGCCGACAAGGACCGCGCCATGGCGCAGGTCGTCGAGGCCTCCAAGTTCGCCGACGAGATCGATGCCGAACTCCGGAAGGTGAAGGGGTTGTCGAGCAAGGTGTCGGTCAACAAGAGCGACGAATCGGGGAAGACCGAAGCCGCCGCCGCGCAGAAGGACATCCTTGATCGTCTCGCGCAGCTGCGTCAGCGTCTCGCCGCCCGTCAGCGCACGGTCGCGGCGCTGCTCGACACGATGAAGACGATGCGCGCCGATTCGTCGGCCACCGCAACGCTGCTCGCCGACCTGAACGTTCGTCTCCAGCAGCGCGACAAGGAGATCTCGGCGTTCCAGGACGAAATCCGTCAGCTCCGCACGGCGAACGAAACGCTTGTGGTTGAGAAGCAGGTGCTCACCGATACGGTGAAGGCCATGGACGTGCGCGAGAATCACGTTTTCTACATCGTGGGCTCGCGCCGTCAGCTGCTGGCGGATGGCGTCGTCACCGAAGAAGGCGGCTCACGCGGCTTGCTCATCGTGAAGCTTGGCAAGACGCTGGTGCCGGCGCGCAGCATGCCGGAAGCCAAGTTCACCGGCGCCGACCGTCGTCAGACGCTTACGATTCCGCTGCCCAAGGGCGACCGCGCATACAAGATCGTTTCGCGCCACGACGTCGGTCTGATCGAAGTTGCCAAGAAGGAAAAGGACGGCTCCTTCCGCGGTGAAAGCATCCGCATCACCGATCCGGCGAAGTTCTGGGCGCCGTCGCGCTACCTGATCATCACCGAGAAGTAAGCCCGCTCCGCTGGACAGAAAAAGAACTGCCGCACGTCATCAGACGTGCGGCAGTTCTTTTTCTCCCATCTCGCCACCCATTTGGTGCCACGTCAACTCTTCATCAGAGAGCGGGCGAATGGCGATGTCCACTGCGAGCCAAGTGGTTTTGGCAAACGGGTAGCACAGGACGCACCCCGCGAGCATGAGGAATCCAGTCACATAGGTGATCAGATCCCAGGGTGGATCGGGCCACGTGAAATACACGAAGCCGCAGACACAGACGAACAGAATGAGTTCAACCGCCATGAGGTTGAACAGGTATGCGCCAACGAAGTAGTCGCCTTCACCGCGTTCGAGGCGCAGCCCACACGTTGGACAATGCTGCTTGAGCTTGAAGAAGCTTTCGAAAATCTTGCCACCCCCGCAGTGGGGGCAGCGCAGTCGCAACGCACGTAACACCAGTGTTGCGACCGGAACCCTGCGTATCGCCACTTAACGCTCCGGCAACGTCCCGAGAAACTTGGCGAGATATCCACCCCAGATCTTCGGGACAGAATGCGTGCCGTGTCCACGCGTTTCCGGCGTGATCGGCAGCATGATGAAAGTCGTCTTCGGCATCTGCTTCGCGTACTTCTCCGCCAGTCCAAGCTCGGGTGGGTTCACGAAATCGTCGGCCGAGTTGATGAACAGCGCTGGCGCGGTGATATGCGCCAGATGCGGGCTCGGATCATACTCACGCGACGCGTCGAACTGATAGAGAAAGTCGTTCGCGTCGGTGGCCTGCATGCGGCCGTCGAGGTACGCCCGAATGACCGTATCGGCCTTGTCGCGCGTTGGGGCCTGCGATTGCTGCACGAGGGGGGCGCTCGACATGAGATACAACATCCCCATGGCCGCGCGCATACCGGGTGGCTGCGTGGTGTATTCCCCGCCCTTCCACGCCGGGTCGTTCTTGATGAAGTCCATAGCCATCGTGCGCACCATGCGATTGCGTCCCGCGATCTGCTGCGGCACACAGGCGAGCGGTGCGAGTCCATCCATGAAGTCGGGATAGGTGTAGCCCCACACCCAGCCCTGCATGCATCCCATCGACGTGCCCATGATGAGACGCAGGTGATTCACCCCGAGCGTTTCGGTGAGGAGGCGATACTGCGCCTTCACCATGTCGTCGTAGGTGTACTTGGGAAACTTTGCGTGCATCCCGTCGCTCGGCTTGCTCGAACCGCCATGGCCGATGCCGTCGGGGAGAATGACGTAATACTTGCTGCTGTCGAGTAGCTGTCCCGGGCCAAACAGCTCGCCGGCATAGCTGTTCGACAGGAAGGAGCGCCCCGTTCCACCAGTACCGTGCAGGATCATCACGGCGTTGCGAACCACACCGCGGGCATCCTTCTTTGGCGCGCCGAGCGTGGTGTAATGCAGCTTGAGCGTGGGTAGCGTCTCGCCGGTCGCGAACCGGAAGTCTTTGAACGTGCCGTCGCCTTGCGCACCAGCGCGTGACCACGCGTTTTGGGCGGCGAGGGTAAGGGGCGTCGCCAGCGTCAGGGCGGCGGCGCGCACGGCCAGCGGAAGACGGAGAGAAGGGCGCATACTGGAACATATCAGTCGGCCTGTGCCTTGTGTTCCCCGGCCCCACGGCTAGGTTCGCCGTGGTGAGCGAAAGTGTCTGCCCCCAGTGCGGGGAGCGCTTCGATGGGGCGGTGCGTTTCTGCCCCAACGACGGCGCGGCCCTGAGTCCCGCCGAGTCCGACCTGGTCGGAAAACTCGTCGGCGGCCGCTATCAGGTTATCTCGCGGCTGGGTGAAGGCGGCATGGGTCAGGTCTATCTGGCCGAACATGTGCGCATGAAGCGGAAGAGCGCGATCAAGATCATGCGCCCCGCCCTGATGCACGAACCGGAAGCGCTGCAGCGCTTCACGCGTGAAGCGGAGAATGCCAGCAAGATCTCGCATGCGAATGTGGCGAGCATCTTCGACTTCGGTGAAACCGACGAGGGGCTGGTCTATCTCGCGATGGAGTTCATCGATGGCGAACCGTTGTCGGCGACGCTCGCGCGCGAGAAAGCGCTGCATCCGCTCATCGCCGCCGATGTGATTGGTCAGGCCGCCGATGCGCTGCAGGCGGCGCATGATCTTGGGATTCTCCATCGCGACTTTAAGCCCGACAATTTGATGTTGTCGAAGCGCAGCGATGGTACGTATCTCGTGAAGCTCGTGGACTTTGGCATTGCGCGCGCGATGGACATCGGCGCGCAGCAGGTCACGCGCACGGGCTTCGCTGTTGGCACACCCGAGTTCATGTCGCCCGAGCAGTTTTCCGGCGACACGCTCGATGGCCGTTCCGATCAATACTCGTTGGCGCTGGTGGGCTTCGTCGCACTGACCGGCCATGAAGCGTTCGGCAATTCGTCGAGTAAAGAATCGCTGATCGCTCGCCTCACGAGCCGCCCACGGCGTCTCGATGAAGTGCGCACCGATCTCGAATGGCCGCCAGCGTTGCAGGACATCTTCGATCGCGCGCTCGCTCCCGATCCGGCCGATCGTTTCCCTCGTGTTGCCGACTACGGCTCACAGTTGGTCGCAGCGATCGCCGACATGACGCCAACTGAAACGGCGGAGATCTATCGCCACGCACTCGGTCAGCGAGCACCGGCGAGTGTGCGTCCGGCGATGGAAACTCCACGTGCCGGAACACCGGCGGTAGGCAACATGGCGCAGCCGGTCGCGCCAAAGCCGCAGCCGCGCCGCAAGGATCCGATCGAGTTCAAGCGTCGTCCGGCTATTCTGCCTTGGCTCTTTCTCCTCGGCGTGGCGACCTACGGCGTGTGGTGGTACGGATCGTCGAAGCCCGATGGCGCGGCGCACGATGCGGCGATCAAGATCGAAGCGACAGCGGTCGCTGCGCGCGACAAAGTGATGGCGATGATCGGCAAGAGCGCGCCGCCGGCGGACTCGGTGGTGCCTGGCGCTGCGCCTGCGCCCAAAAAGGCGACCAAGAAGCGCGCGGTGGTGGCGGATACGATCTCGCGATCAGACACCGCAGCGGCCAAGAAGGATTCGGTGGCGGCGGTGCGAGATACTGCTGTGCCGCGGGCGCTTTCACACATCATTCACCTTCCCACACCGAGCCACAGAGGCACAGAGTTGGATTTTTGCCGGCGCGCTGCGGTCCGGCGACGCGCCCCTTCTAGTTTTTCTCTGTGCCTCTGTGCCTCTGTGTGGTCAGTTCAGCTTAGTTCGCGTCGCGCTGTGCGATCAGTTCAACGCACGTCGCCGAGCACTACTTCCCAGCGTCGAGATCGTTCCAGTTCAGAATGGCGTTGAAACCAAGGAAGAACGTGCCCTGAGTCTGCCAGCGCCAGAACGGGCGGATGGCGAACATGACCACGTGACCCTTGCCGACTGGTGCGTCGATGAGCTGCGCGCGGTTCTGCAGGGCTTCACCGCCGGCGAGCGTGCCGGAGAGGAGCATGTCGGCTGCGTTGGACGGGAACTGCATGATCACACGCGGCGTGACGCCGTCGATGCGCGTCGATCCCGCAACCGCGGGGCCGCCACCGAAGCCGCCCTCGCCACCGCCGAAGCCACCGCCTGCGCCACCGCGTCCACCACGACCGCCCTGATCGGCAGCCGGCGCGGCAGCAGCAGTTCCTGTCGAATCAGGCTTGCTGAAGTTCCACGTCGACAGGCGAAGCGGCGCGGCGTTGGGCGTCGTGTTCTGCGCGAGAGCGGCCGCACCCGCACCACTGCCGCCGCCAGCGAACACGCTTTGCGCACCGGCCACGCTCATAACCGGATCCTGATTGAAGTACACCGGCAGCTGCTTGTCGAAGCCGTACACCAGCGGGCTCTTGGCATCGCTCACCACACCGCGGAGGACCGTGCCGCGCGCGAACAGCTGGCTCGGATTCTCCACCGTGATGCCGCTCGTGATGTTGTACGCCGGGAAGATCGTGGACGTGCTGCCTTCCATGATCAGCGTGCCGCCGGCCTGCACGAACTTGTACAACTCGGCGAGGCCGTCCATACCCACACCGCCGCGAATGTCGGCGGTGCTGTCGGGGGTACCGAGGTTTGGCGTGGCAGCGTTCTTCTTGTACGGGAGTGGCGTATCGCCGTTCTTGATGATACCGGCGATGTGTGACTGCGCGCTGCCACCGACGTGCGGATAGATGATCACGTCGTACTTCGCGCGGAGGTTACCCTTCCGCAGTTCGATATCGCCGAAGTAGGTGTACGGAATGTTGTACACGTCGAGCGCGGCGCGAACCCACCCTTCGTCCTGCGTTCGCTGCCAGGCGTGCGCGTAGCCGATGCGTGGCAGGTCGAGCTCATGCTGCTTGACTGCCGGAACCGTGGCGACCGCAGTTGCCGAGATGCCGAGTTCATTGAGCGACGCGCTGATCTTCGCGCGATCGCCAGCCGGCACAATGAACGTGCCCGCGCCGAACTTCTGCCCCGCCGCTTCGAACTCCGCTTCAGCCGCGTACATCTTCGTTGCGGCAAAGGCGGTGCGGAACTTCATGAGATTGTTGTCGGTCGTGTGCGGAATGAGCAACACCGCGCCCGATCCAGCGATACCGCCAGCGGCGTGCACCTTCGCCGTGACCGGCGACATCGCAACGTTGAGCACTGCCTTGTCGCTCACCGGGAAGATTGCGACGTTGCGCATGAACTGGAACGTCCAACCCGTGTCGTCGTACGGACGCGGATTCGACGGCGAGTAGTTCTGAATGCTCAGGTACATGTCGGCGAGCGTGCGGAACGGCTGATCGCCGCGCACGATCCAGTCACCCGCCTTCACCGTCACGCCACCGAACGTGCCACCGGCGGTCGCGACGTGGAGCTCGAGCCCTTGTTTGCGCAATTCGTTCACTGCGTCGGCCGCATCCGCCTTGCGCTTCTGACCCGCCGGAATCACCCAGGCGAACGGACCCGCGCCGGTCTTTCCCTTCTCGAGCGCGCGCTTGTTCTTGAACCAGTAGTTCTCGAGGTACATCGCGCGCTGATCGGCGAAGTGACGCAGCGAGAAGAGCACCGCCGATTCCTGGATGTTCGTGTTGTTGCGCGGGCCCCAGTTGATGGTCGCGAGCGGCGGGTTTGGGCGGAACCACTCCTTGCTGGTCGTCGCTGCGCCTGGACGCACCACGTAGTTGTCGGGGCCGTAGCTCTGCACTTCGTAGAAGCGACCGATCGCGTTCTTGGTGTGCGCCACGAAGAACATGTAGTTCGGCGTCCAGCCATCGTAGAAGCCATACGTCCACACACCCGGCACGCCGCGCTTCGTCATCTCGCGCACATCTTCCTGCGCCATCGTCCACCACTCGCTGACCGTGATCGGATCGATCGCATCGTTGTACGGACCGGTGCCGGTCGAGCTGTAGAGATACGTCTGCGCTTCATGCAGGTCATGCATGACCTGCGGCTTCCACTGGAGGTAGAAGTCGTTGACGTTCTTGGTGAGCGCGAGGAACTGCCCCATGCCGTCACGATTGTTGTCGTGCGCGACGTACTTGCCCCAGTACATGAGCGGCAAGCGGGTGAGCCCCGGCGCGAGCTTCTTGTTGTAGTAGTACGTGTCCACCTGCTTCTCACGACCGTCGACTTCAATGACGGGCGTAATGAAGGTGATGATGTTGTTGCGGATATTCTGGATGAACGGTGTCTCTTCCACGATCAACCGATACGCCAGCTCCTGCAGCATTTCCGGACCGCCGGTTTCCGGCGAGTGCATGCCGCTGGTGAGCCAGTAGATCGGCTTGGTGCTCTTGATGAGCTGCTGCGCGCGCTGCTCGGTGGTCTTGCGCGGATCGGTGAGCTCGGAGAGCTCGCCGCGATACTTCTCGAGATTCGCGATGGTCTGTTCGTCGGCGATCGCGAGCACGACCATGTCGCGCCCTTCTTCGGTCTTGCCGATCGTCCAGTACTTGGCACGCGGCGACGCCTTGGCGAGTGCTTCGAGATAACGGTGAATGTCCTTCGCGTACGTCAGCTCGCCCGGTGTCCCGACAATGCGCCCATGAAATTTGAGCGGCGTCGGCACAGTGGCAGACGCAGGCAGATGATCCACCAGCTCCGTGCTGATGCGCGGATCCTGGAGATATTCCTTGATCTTGGCGGTGTATTCGGGATCGTTCGCCTGCTGCGCACTCAGCGCAGCGGGCAACGCGAAAAGAGCGCTGGCAAGCAGCCAGGCACGCGTGCGGGTCATCGAGGCTCCGTGGAGAAGGGGTGCTGCTGGAGTGTACGCGCGCCGAGGCGGCTTTGCTCGCATATTTTCGGACATGCGAATCCGAATCCTTGCGCTCGCGTTAACGCTGCCGTTGGCGTTGACGCCCTCGGTGCTCGCCGCTCAGGCTGCTCCGCAAACGTTCTCGTCGATGCCACCCGCGCCGTGGCCGCCCGTGGCAACGTTTTCCATCCTGGGTTACGACCCGGCAACCGGTGAAGTCGGCGGCGCCGTGCAGAGCCGCGTCTTCTCGGTGGGCAACGGCGTGTTGTGGGCCGAAGCGGGAGTAGGCGCGGCCGCGACGCAAGCGATTGTGGATGTGAGCTACGGCCCGCAGGCGATCGCGCTGCTCAAGACAGGTTTGAAACCGGCCGACATCGTGAAAAAGATCTGGAACGATGACACCGATCCGCGTCCGCAGGATTGGACGAAGTACGGACGTCAGTTCGCGGTGATCGACATGCAAGGCAATGTCGCGGCCTACACGGGCCCAAAGGCGACGGAATGGGCAGGCGACAAACAGGGCAAATTCTGCACGGCGCAGGGAAATATCCTGGCCGGCCCGGATGTGGTGAGCTCGATGGTCAAAGCCTTCGAAGAAACCGAAGGACATTTATCACTGCGTCTGCTCGCGGCACTCGAAGCGGGTCAGATGGCGGGCGGCGACAAGCGCGGCATGCAGAGCGCGGCGATGCTGATCGTGAAGAAGGACGCTGGTGTGTGGCTGCACAACGACGTCGTGGTGCGATTGCAGGTGGATGACAATCCAGAGCCGATCAAGGAGCTGCGTCGACTTGTAGAGAAGGCCGCGTCTCAACGGAGGCCTGTGCGCCGGTGAGATCTTTTAACTGATCACACTGAGCCACAGAGTCACAGAGAAAATGGGGCGCGCACGAATCCTATCGAGCGCGCCCCAACGTTTTCCTCTGTGACTCTGTGACTCCGTGTGATCAGTTACTACTTCACATCCGCGACGGAAATGCCGGCAGCCTTGAGCGATTCCACAACACGCGGCAAGCCCGCGGCCTTCACCGCGTCGAGCTTCGCCAAGTGACCACCAAGCTCCTTGCGCAGATCAGCGAGCAACTGCTTCTGCGCCGAGCTCACTGGGAAGTTTGCGTTCACAGCGCCGTTCAATGCACCCGCACGCGATGAGAACGAGGGGTCTGGCGCGCCGGTCGATCCGCGATCGTCGTCTTCATCGACGGGCGCGCGCGCGGCGGCGCCGAGCGATGCGCGCGAAGCGGCAGACGCGCCGACTTGGAGTACAAATGCACCAAGTGATTTCTCGAGCGCACTGATCGAATCCTTGAGCACCGGCGTGGCCTTCGTGCCCGCGCTATCGAGTGCCTTCTTTGCAGCGGCATATCGACGGATCACCGAGTCGGCTTGCGTCTGCGCATCGGTCACCTGCTTCTGGAAGCGCACCACTTCGAGACGGAAGTCATCGAGCTGTTTGAGCTGCGCAACGCTCATCGGTTGATCTGGATCGCGCAGCAAAGCAAAGCGCTGCGTTCGCACCGTCGGCGCGCCGGACACTGGCGTCACGGTGAGGCGCGCCGTGTACTCGCCCGGCACGGCCGTGTAAGTCGCGGGCCCCCGTCCGAAACCGCCGCCGAACCCTCCACCGCCGCCGCCACCACGACCCGCTAGTGTGGTATCCATGGGCGCCGTGAGTGGCGCGCCGACGCGCATGTCCCACACCGGACGGAAGAGCCCCGCGCGCTTGGGTACTGGTAGCTCACGCACAATGCGACCTGCGGCATCGATCACTTCCAGCTTCGCTTTGCTGATGCCCGCGGTGTCTGGCATGAGATAGGCGAGGTGCACGCCATGATCAGGATTGGTTCCGGTCCAACCGGTCGAACCCATGCCGCTGTTGCGACTCTGGTTGAGCACGAGCGCGATCTCATTCCGCACCGGGAACAGATAGGCGCTGTTCTCGCGCTTGGCCGCGGCGAGATGTTCGAGCGGTGACAGATCGTCGAGGATGTAGATGCCACGGCCATGCGTGCCGAGCACGAGATCGTTCCAGCGCTCTTGAATCTGCAAATCCCAGATCGGCACCGTCGGCATCCCCGCATGCAGCGGAGTCCACGTCGTGCCACCATCGATCGTGTAGTACGCGCCGAATTCCGTGCCCACGAACAGCAAATTCGGCTCGCGATGATGTTCACGAATCACCTGCACCGCGCCACCGGCGGGCAAGTTGCCGGTGATCGACGTCCACGTCTTCCCGAAATCGGTGCTCTTGTAGACGTACGGGGTGAAGTCGTTGCTGCGATGGCCGTCGAAGCTGGCGTACACGGTGCCTTCGGCGTGCTTCGACAGTTGCACGCTGCTCACGTACGTGGTGTCGGGCACTCCGGGGAACGACGTGCTCCTGGTCCATGCGCCGCCATCGTTCCGCGACACCTGCACCACGCCGTCGTCGGTACCCACGGCGAGAATGCCAGCACGACGCGGTGACTCACTGACCGCCGTGATGTTCGAGAATGCCGCCGTGCCTTCATGGCGACCGAGCGCCGTTTTGGGGGGCACGCTGCCACGAAGCGGCAGGTTATCGCGATCGATATCGCGCGTGAGATCCGGGCTGATCGTTGTCCAGCTATCGCCGTAGTTGGTGCTTTTGAAGAGATGATTCGCGGCGAAGTACACCGTACCGGCCTTGTAGCGCGACGGCACGATGGGCGCGCTCCAGTTATAGCGATGTTTCTCACCGTTCCTGGCGGGCGGCTTGATCCCCTTCGTTTGCCCCGTGCGCGTGTCGTAGCGCACGATGCCGCCACTTTGCGATTCGGCGTAGACGATCTTGTTGTCGAACTTGTCGGTCACGTTGTAGAAGCCGTCACCGCCGGCCATGCGATACCAGTCCGCGTTGCTTGGCCCGAACGGCGTGCGCGTGCGATTGGGCCCACCCCACGTCTGGTTGTCCTGCAAGCCACCGTAGACATGGTAGAACGGATACTGATCGTCAACGGAAATTGAGTAGAACTGCGCGCCAACAATATTTTCGACATTGTACCACGTCTTGCCGCGATCGTAGGAGATGTCGAGACCGCCGTCGTTGCCGAGCACGATGTGATCGTGATCGTCGGGATCGATCCAGAGCGCGTGCGCGTCACCGTGCACATTGCCGTTCACACCAAAGGCAACCCACGTCTTGCCACCGTCGCTGCTCTCCTGGCTGGTCGCGTTCAACCGATACACATGCTCGGCGTCGGTCGGATCGCAGCGCACCTGGCTGTAGTACCACGCAGTGCCGTTGCTCGCGTCGACCTTGCGCCAATTCGCACCGGCATCGTCGGTGCGATAGAGACCGTTGCCAGCGCCGCTCGCATGCACACTCGCGTACACCGTGCCCGGACGCGAACGACAGACCGAAAGACCAATGCGACCAAGCTCGCCGGTGGGCAGACCCTTCTCGAGCTTCGTCCACGTCTTCGCGCCATCGGTGGTCTTCCAAATCGCGCTTTCCGTGCCGCCTGGAAGGAAGCCGTACGCGCGACGTTCACGCTGCAGGCTCGCGGCGTAGAGCACGTCCGGATTCGCCGGGTCGATCACCACCTCGGTGAAGCCCGTCTGCGCCGAGATGTTCTTGGTGTTCGTCCACGACTTGCCACCGTCGGTGGTCTTGAAGAGGCCGCGCTCACCGCCAGCGGCCCAGAGCGGACCCATCGCGGCGACGTACACCACGTTCGGATCGCGCGGATCGATCACGATGCGACCGATGTGCTGCGTCTTGGGGAGCATTGGCCTGGACCAGCTCTTCCCGCCGTCGGTGCTCTTGAAGACCCCAATGCCCCACGAGCTTGAACGCATGTTGTTCGCTTCGCCCGAACCGACCCACACGATGTTGCCATCGCTTGGCGCGGCAGCCACGGCGCCGATCGATCCAACACCGATGCTGTCCGAGACGGGCGCGAAGGTGATGCCACCGTTCGTGGTCTTCCAGATGCCGCCCGTGGCAACGGCGACATACATGGTGGTGCCGAGCCGACCGCCGCGAAGGACCGCCGGCGCTTCCACGATGGAGACATCCGCAACGCGTCCGCTCATCGACGTCGGTCCGATGCCGCGGAAGGTCAGCGAGCGCACCAGCGCTGAATCCGCTGGACGCTGTGCGGCAAGCGATGAAGCGCTGGCGGAGGCCAGTGTGGCGCAGGCCAGTGTGGCGGCGATCAGCGTGCGGCTGGCGCGACGCAGGAGGGGGTCGATTGACCCGCGACGAAGGGGCGTCCGAGGCATGAAGCTGGAGGCGATGACAAAACGATGGCGGCCCGGGTAGGGCCGGATAGGGAACCCGACCAGTGAAAGCTATCGGGAATCGTTAACCCTGCAGCTAGCATTGCCATTCTTTGGAGGCGTTATGCCATTCCTGAAGTCATATCCGCTGTCGCTTCAAATCTCGTTGGCCGCCATTACCGGATTGCTCGCCGCGTGCGGCGACGATAGCCCCACCGAGGTCACTGTACCGCCGCCTGCACCGGTGACGTACGACTTGATGTACGAGTCGGCGCACGCCGACAACCCGGTGATGCTCCGGCTGGTCGTGCGCGCCCTGGACGGCGGTACGGAACAGCCGTTGTTCGGCCAGGAGATCATGGGGGCGGCGCCTTCGGTGTCGGCGGATGGGCAGCGCGTGGCGTATGTGGCATCGCGCCCGAACGACG
This sequence comes from uncultured Gemmatimonadaceae bacterium, assembly GCA_966112585.1. Taxonomy (GTDB): domain Bacteria; phylum Gemmatimonadota; class Gemmatimonadetes; order Gemmatimonadales; family Gemmatimonadaceae; genus Gemmatimonas. The sequence goes on along the minus strand of CBHWDN010000025.1, from coordinate 55,152 downwards.
ACTACGACTGGCAGGATCTGTGGACCGTTCGCCGGGACGGCGCTCCGCAGCGCATCGAGCTGGGATCGACCGGACCGGAGATGGCGCCATCGATTTCGCCCGACGGCACGCGCATCGCGTTTGTGCGGCTCGACGAGAATTTGACGTCGCATCTCTTCGTGGCCGACATCACGGGGCAGAATCAGCGCGAGATCACGTTCCCCGTGCCGCCGAGCGTGATTCAGTCGGTCTCGAGCCCGGCGTGGTCACCCGACGGAAATTCCCTGCTCTTCTCGGCCGGACAGCCGGGGATGCTGCACCTGTGGAAAGTGCGCGCCGATGGGAAGCTGCTGGTGCAGCTCACCGAAGCAAGCGTGAGCGACCTTGATGGCGCGTGGTCACCGGACGGCAAGACGATCGCCTTCGTGCGCACGCCGTCACCGGCGTTCTCGCAGATCATGATGCTCGATCTGAACACCGGTGTTGAGCGCAGCTTCGGCTTTGCGTGGCGCAATCGCTACCCGGCGTTTTCGCCGGACGGGAGCAGGCTCGCGTTTGTGTCGAACATGGCGGACAACGCCGATCTGGAAGTGTACACAGTCAACGCTGATGGGACGGCGTTGACGCGGCTCACTTTTGATGACGTGAGGCAGCAGCGGCCGCAGTGGATCCGGCGGTGAACTGCGTGTGACAGCGGAAGATTGAAAGCGGAAGTGTGCACGGCGGGTCAACCTTTCGCTTTCAGCCTTTCTGTTTCAGCCGTTCCGTTTCAGCCGTTCTGTTTCAGCCTCACTGTGCGGCGATCGAGTTTCCACGGTCTGCCTTGACCTATATATGCGTGTTTGGTAATATACGCATATGATCATTTCAAAACGTCGATTGACCGCGGGCGCGGTGGTGGCGCTGACCGTCGCCGCCTCCGCGGGCGCACAGACGCTGCGACTGGCCGATGCGCTGCGCGAGGCCGATGCCAAAGCGTTCGCCAACCGCCAGGCGCGAGCCGCCAGTGACGCCGCCCGCGCGCGCGCCGCCCAGCCGCTGCGCGGCCTGCTGCCCACGGCGCGGCTCGATGGCGGATTCGTCCGAACCACCGACCCGATCGGAGCGTTCGGCACCACGCTCCGCCAGCGCGCAGCCACGCCCGCCGCCTTCGATCCGGCACGCCTCAACGATCCCGCGCCCACGAACAACGTGGTTGGCAGTGTCGTGCTTGAAGTGCCGGTCTTCAATGCCGACGCGCTGGCCGGCTGGAAAGTCGGGCGCAGTGCCGTCGGCGCCAGTCAGGCCGCAGCCGATTGGACCGCGATCTCCTCGCGAGCGCTCGTGATTCAAGCCTGGTTTGGATCAGTCCTCGCGGCCGAACGGGAAGCGATGCTGCGCGATGCCCGCGCCGCCGCCGAGGCCGGATTGCGGCAGGTTGACGCGATGGTGCGACAGGGGCTCGTGACCAAAGCGGATGCGCTGCAGGCCAGCGTACGCGTCGGCAACGTGGCCGCCGAACTCCTCGACGCCAGCAATGCCGCCACGACGGCGGGGCAGCAGCTGGCGATGCTGCTGGGACGCACCACCGGCGGCGTGCTCGCTGTTCCGTCGCGACTCCCCGCCGACAGCGCGCTCCGCCGACTCGCTGGGGAGGACACGGTCACCGAGAGCAGTGTCGATCGCGCGCGACTTCTCAGCGACCGGGAGGACGTGTACGCGGCGCAGCTCGGACTGCGCGCGGCCCGCCTCGATGAACAGCGCGCGATGAGCACGTTGCTGCCGCGACTCAATGGCTTTGCGCGTTACGACTACAACTCGCCGACCGCACTCTATGGCGGAAAGCCGAATTGGACGGTGGGTGTCATGGGCTCGTGGTCGCTGTTCGGCGGCGCGAGCGAGTTCGCCGACATCGCTGGAGCTCGGGCCCGTCGCCTCGCGGCCGCCGCGGGCGATGATGCCGCACGCACGAATGCCCGCATCGAGGTCGACGCGAGCCGACGCGCCGTGCGCCTGTCGCTGGAACGACTCGAACTCGCCGCCGTCACCGAAGCGCAGAGCCGCGAGGCGCTCCGACTCGTGGACAAACGCTATCAGGGCGGCCTCGCCACGATCGCTGAGCGACTTGCGGCCGAGTCAGCAGCCACGGGTGCAGCACTCGCTCACTCCGCAGCGCGCTACGCCGTAGTCGATGCCCTCGTCTTGCATCGCCGAGCCATTGGCGCCGATCCCGGCGCGCTCGCGATGCTCGATATACCCGCTGAATCTCATGGAGAGTTTCGCTGATGCGCCGTTCACTGATCTTTGCACTGAACGCCACCGCGTTCGGCCTGACCGCCGCATCACTCGGCGCGTGCAGCGGCCAATCTGACGCCCCGCCCCAGACTGCAACCACCGTGGCTGATGGCACCGCCTTCACGGTGCGCGACACGAGCATTGCCGAAACGTTCAGCGCCAGCGGGACGGCCGAGCCGTGGCAGCAAGCCACCATCAGCACAAAGCTCATGGGTGTGGTCACCACCGTGCGCGTGCACGAAGGTGACCGGGTACGCGCCGGCCAAGCGCTTGTCGAAATCGACGCGCGCGACCTAGCGGCCAAGGCCAGTCAGGTGGCCGCCTCGATATCGGACGCCGACGCCATGCAGAGAGAAGCGGCCGCGCACGCCGCGCGCTTCCGGGCGCTGTACGCCGACAGCGCGGCGACGCGCGCGCAGTTCGACGCCGCGGAGACTGGGCTCGCACGGGCTGATGCTGGTCTACGTGCCGCCCGAGCCGGCGCCGCCGAACTGGACGCGATGCGCAGCTACGCCACACTGCGCGCACCATTCGCGGGAACGGTGAGCATGCGCTCGATCGACCCCGGTGCGCTCGCATCGCCTGGTCTGCCACTGGTGACCGTGCAGGATGACAATTCGCTTCGTCTTACGGTGTCGGCACCCGCCGACGTGGTGCGGCCGCTTGCGCGAGGCCGTCGTGTTCGAGCGACGATCGATGGCGCCGAAGTCCGGGCAACCATAGAAGGGATCGTCCCCGCCGGCGCAGGAAATCTGTACACGGTGAACGCCGCTGTGCCGAATGCGGCGCACACCTATCGCGTGGGGAGCGCTGCGATCCTGTACCTGCCGTTGAGAGCACGCGCGGCACTGCTGGTGCCCAGTGCTGCACTGGTTCGCGAGGGCGATCTGGTGGGCGTTGTGGTCCGACGCGGTGCGGTGGACGAGCGTCGCTGGATTCGCGTCGGTGATACCACCACCACCCACGTCGAAGTGCTGAGTGGCCTGCGCGCTGGCGACGTCATCGTGGTGCCGGGCACGCCGAACGCTCCTCACAACACCCCGCCTCGCGGGGCGCGAGGCTGATCATGTCGGCACAGTTACCGTCGCGGGGCGTTGCCGGACGCGTTGCTCAGGCGTTCCTCAATTCCAAGCTCACGCCGCTGATCGCAGTCGCGTCGCTGGCCGTTGGCGCCACCGGCATCATGGCGACGCCGCGCGAAGAAGAACCGCAGATCTCCGTGCCGATGATCGATGTGATCTCGGCCATGCCCGGCGCAACACCGGCCGAGGCCGAGCAACTGTTGGCCCGCCCGATCGAGCAGCGCATGCTGGCGCTTGCCGGCGTCGATCATGTGTACACGATGAGCGGCGACGGCTACGCCATGATCACCGTGCGCTTCAAGGTGGGCGAAGATCAGGAACGCAGTGTGACCCGGGTGCAGGCCGCGCTCTCTAGCGCCTCGGACCAGATGCCGACAGGCGTGATCGGTCCGGTGGTGAAGGCACACTCGATTGACGACGTGCCGGTGATGACGCTCACGCTTCACGGCAAGGCCGTCGATGCGAATTCGTTGCGGCAAATTGCCGTGCACCTCGAGGACGACATTCGTACGGTGCCCGATGTCGCGGAGACGTTCGTGTCCGGCGGATCGCCGAGGCAGATCAGCGTGACGCTTGATGCGGCCCGTCTCGCCGCGAGTGGGGTGACGCCGGGGGATGTGGCGCTGGCGCTCAAGGGCGCGAATGCGCGACTGCTCGCCGGTGAACTGACCCAGCGCGATCAGACGGTACAGATCGGCGTGGGCGCGCCGCTCACAACGGCGCGAGAGGTGGGCAGTGTGGTCGTGGCGATTCGTGGTGGATCTCCGGTCTACCTGCGCGGTGTGGCCGATGTGCGCGACGACTTCGGCGAGGTGACGAGCTACGTCTCACATCGAACCGGCACGGGATCCCCTGAACCGGCCGTGACAATTGCCGTGGCCAAGCGCAAAGGCGCGAACGCCACCGTGGTCACCCGCGCGGTGCAGAAGCGCGTGAACGAGGCAAAGGGCACCCTGGTGCCAGCCAGCGTGCAGGTTGATGTGACGCGCGACTACGGCGAAACGGCCAGCGAGAAGGCGCAGGAGCTCATGCTGCATCTTTTCATCGCCACGATCAGCGTCACAGTGCTCATCTGGCTGTTCCTTGGCTGGCGCGAGGCGGTGGTCGTGCTTGTGGCCGTGCCGGTCACGCTCGCGCTCACACTGTTCGTGTACTACGCGCTGGGATACACGCTCAACCGCATCACGCTGTTTGCGCTGATCTTCTCGATCGGCATTCTCGTGGACGACGCGATCGTGGTGGTGGAGAACATCTACCGTCACCTGAGCATGGGAGACCGACCGGCCGACATCGCGGCGGTGGACGCTGTCGATGAGGTGGGCAATCCAACGATTCTCGCCACGTTCACGGTCATCGCGGCCATCGTGCCGATGGCGTTTGTGAGTGGGCTCATGGGACCGTACATGCGCCCCATTCCGGTCGGTGCCTCAGTCGCGATGTTGGCATCGCTGGCTGTTGCATTCATGGTCACGCCCTATCTCGCCTACCGCTTGCTCAAGGGGCACGTCGGGCCGTCGCGCGGCTCCGTGCGGCATCCGCCCGAGGAGGGCTCGAGGACGGACAGGCTGTATCACCGCATCATGCAGCCGCTGATCAACAGCAAGCGCACGCGCGTCATCTTCTACGGGGTGGTGGCCGGACTGCTGCTCGCGAGTGTGAGTCTGATCGGTTTCAGGGCGGTGCAGGTCAAGATGCTCCCGTTCGACAACAAGAGTGAGTTTCAGGTCGTGCTCGACTTTCCCGAAGGCACGTCACTCGAAACGTCGAATCGCGCCGCACAGGAGATCGCGGCCTATCTGGGCACCGTGCCAGAGGTGATCAGTACGCAGGTATACGCGGGCACCGCTGCGCCATTCAATTTCAACGGCCTCGTCCGACACTACTTCCTGCGCCGCGGAGCGAACGTGGCCGATGTGCAGGTGAATCTGCAACCGAAGGGTGAGCGCGATCGGCAGAGCCACGCGATTGCCGTGGCCGTGCGGCCGGCGCTGGACTCGATCGCGCAGCGCTTCGATGCGTCGGCAAAGGTGGCGGAGATCCCCCCAGGTCCCCCGGTGCTCTCGACGTTGGTGGCCGAGGTGTATGCAGCGAACGATTCGACGCGACTCGCGGCGGCGGTGGCCGTCAAGAAGATCTTCGAGAGTACTCCCGGCGTGGTCGATGTGGACTGGACGGTGGAGGCGCCGCAACGCAAACAACGCTTTCGAGTGGACCGTGTTCGCGCAGCGGAGAGCGGAGCGAGCGTCGAGCAGATTGCCCAAACGCTCTTGCTGGCGCTCTCGGGTTCACCCACGGGTCTCGCGAGCTCGCCGACTGCGCGTGAAGGGATGGCCATCGTTCCGCGGTTGCCGTTGTCGCAACGCTCGAGTGTGGAAGCGCTGCTCTCACTGCCCATCGCGACCGCGAGTGGACCGCAGCCATTGGGTCGCTTCGTGAGTGTTTTGGACGGTGTTCGCGATGACGGGCGTATTCGCAAGGATCTGCGTCCCGTGATCTACGTGACGGGTGATGTCGCGCGCGAGATCGAAAGCCCGGTGTATGCGATTCTCGAGATGAACCGCCGGCTGCAGGCCGTGCGTGTGCAGGGGGCGCAGCTGGGTATCTACAACGCCGAGCCGCCGGCGACACTTCGCGAAACCGCGGTCAAGTGGGATGGCGAATGGCAGGTCACGATCGACGTGTTTCGCGATCTCGGTCTCGCATTCGCGATCGTGCTGGTGCTGATCTACGTGCTGGTGGTGGGGTGGTTCCAGAGCTTCACGATTCCGCTGGTGATCATGGCGCCCATCCCACTCACGCTGATTGGCATTCTGCCTGGCCACGCGATTGGCGGCGCTTTCTTCACGGCGACGAGCATGATCGGCATGATCGCGCTGGCCGGCATCATCGTGCGCAATTCGATTCTGCTGGTGGACTTCATCCAGCTGGAAGAGGCGCGTGGTCGCGCACTCGTGGATGCGGTACTCGAAGCAGGTGCGGTACGCTTCCGTCCGATCGCGCTGACCGCCGCCGCGGTGGTGGTTGGCGGAGTAGTGATGGTACTCGATCCCATTTTCCAGGGCCTCGCGGTGGCCCTCATGAGCGGCGCGGTGGTGGCGACGCTCCTCACCATGGTGGTGGTGCCCCTGCTCTACTGGGAACTACGCAAGGACGCCGTCATCCAGAGCTCGGAGGTGTCTGATGTGTCCTGATTCGATCATTCGTCGCTTCGCCGGCGCGTTCATTCTGTCATCACTGCTGCTCGGATATTTGGTCTCGCCCGCGTGGTACCTGTTCACCGCGTTCGTGGGCCTGAATCTCTTTCAATCGAGCATCACCAAATTTTGTCCGCTGGAGATAGTGCTCGCGCGATTCCGGCTGTTCGGCTGCCGCTAGCGTCCGCCCACGATCTTCTTGCGTTCGGCGAGTTCCGTATCCAATCGCCCGCACACGAGCTCGCACAGCTTGAGAACATCCTTGTCGGCGAGTTCGTAGCGCACGAACACTCCGTCGCGTTCCCGCGCGACCAACCCATTCGCAAAGAGCGTGGCCAGATGCCGGGACACATTGGCCTGCCCCATGCCCGTGGCCTCGACGAGCTCGTTCACCGTGCGCGGCCCCGTGCGAAGTTCCTGCAGCAAACTCAATCGCGCCCGGTCGCTGAGCGCCTTGAAACGGTCAGCGACCAGCTCGAGCAGTTCGGGACCCATCTTGCGTGCCGCCATTGCGCCCTCGTCGAAGAGATTCAGACTTACGTAAGTGTGAATATATCGATGCACAGAACGCACTGACAGGTGGCGGCAGCCCGGCGTTGAACGACGGAAGGATGACCGCGGAAGCACGCACGGCGGAAAATGGGAAAGCGGGTACAGCGGCGACCGCGGTTGCCGTTGTACCCGCTTTCGATTTTTCCGCCGTGCATACTTCCGCGTTCAGCCTTCCGCTTTCAACGCGGTTTCCCCGCGGTCACCGCGCCCTACGCCGACAGCGTCGCCGCCAACGTGATCTCCGCATTCAGCACGCGGCTCACCGGGCATCCCGCCTTCGCGTTCCCGGCCAGCTCCTGAAACTGCGCTTCAGTGATGCCCGGGATCACCGCGCTCATCGTGAGATGGATCTTGGTGATCGTCATGCCGGCGTCGGTCTTTTCCATCGTCAGCGCGGCGTTCGTGCTGATCGACGTCGGCGTGAAGCCGGCAGTGGTGAGCTGACCGCTGAACGCCATCGAGAAGCAGCCCGCGTGCGCCGCAGCGATGAGTTCTTCGGGGTTCGTGCCGGCATGTCCGTCTTCGTTCTCAAAACGCAGCTTGAATGAGTACGGCGTGTTGTTGAGCACCGTGCTCGGCGTGCTGATCGTGCCGGTGCCTTCCTTCAGGGTGCCGTTCCAGACGGCTGAACCGTTGCGGATCATGCGGGAGTCCAGGGAGAGTGAGTTGTCGCGCCGGTCCCCCGACCGGCCCGTGGGAACGATAGCACCCGAACGGGCTCGATGGGGATCGTGACACTCCCGTTTCGCCTTGCGGACGGCGCCGGCGGCCGGTCACTTCTGGTTGTCCTTCACCCGACTCCAGATGCGCTCGCTTCGACTCCCGCTTCTCGCCTTCGCGACGATTCCTGCTCTCTCCATTGGCGCGCAGAGCGCCGCCCGTCCAACGCCGACTGTCGTGCGCGCCGCGCGCATCCTCGATGGTACCGGCGCGGTACTCACGAATCGCGATCTCGTCGTCGAGAACGGAAAGATCACGGCGATTCGCCCGTCCGCTGGCGCGCTGCCATCAGGCGGCGTGGATGTGGGTACCCGCACACTGTTGCCGGGGATGATCGACACGCATGTGCATCTCGGCTGGTACCTGAACGAGAAGGAACGGCTGCATCAGGACGGCGACGGCGATACGCCGGGGGTGAGCGCACTTGCGCACGCCGGCAACGCGTGGGCTACGCTTCATGCCGGATTCACCACGGTGCAAAGCATCGGCGAGGCGGATAACGCGCCGCTGCGTGATGCAATCAATCGTGGTGTGCTGCCCGGTCCGCGCGTCCTGACATCGCTCGGCTCCGTGAACGAACGCACACGCGGTGGTTCGCCGGATTCGTTGCGCGCGGCCATCCGTCGATTCAAGCAGGCCGGCGCCGACGTGATCAAGATTTTCGCATCGAAGTCCATTCGCGATGGCGGCGAAGCCACGATGACACCGGAACAACTCACCGCATCCTGCGGTGAGGCCAAAGCGCAGGGACTGCGTTCTGTTGTGCACGCACATTCCGCAGAGGCAGTGCAGCGCGCATCGAACGCCGGGTGCACGCAGGTCGAGCACGGCGTGTTTGCCGACGAAGCTACATTGGCGACGCTGGTCAGGAACGGCACCTGGTTCGATCCACAGTGCGGCCTTGTGTTCCACAACTATCTCGACCACAAGCCGTGGTTCGATGGCATTGGCAACTACAACGCGATCGGCTTCGCGTCGATGGAGAAGGCGATTCCGCTCGCCGAAGCGGGCATTGGCACGGCGTCGCGCACGAAGGGGCTCAAGCTGGTCTTCGGAACCGACGCGGTTGCTGGCGCGCACGGCCGAAACGCCGAGGAGTTGGTGTGCCGCGTGCGTAAGGGCGGCCAGAATGCGATGGATGCCATCGTCAGCGCCACGAGTCGCGCCGCTGAGTCGATGAATCTCGGCAAGGAAGTCGGTCGCATCGCGACAGGATACGCGGCCGACCTGATTGCGACCGACGGTGACCCCAGCAAAGACATCGAGGCAAGCTTGCGCGTCTCCTTCGTGATGAAAGGCGGTACTGTGTACCGCAACGATGGCGTGCGCGTCGCGCGTGCTGGAGCGAAGCCGTGAGCGAGCCAATCAAGGGGCGTCGGGACTTTCTCAAGACGGCATCGGTGCTCGCGATGGGAGCGGCGACGGCAACTGCTGCCGCTTGCGATGTCAAAGATCCAAAGAACGTCGACCCCGATGCCGCCAATGTGCGATCGCTCGGCTTCGATCGTGTGCTGCTCGATTCGGTGGCCACTGCCGTGTTGCCGGAGACTCTCGGCAAGGATGGTATTCGCGGTGCGACCGATCGCTTCGTGAGTTGGGTCGATGGTTACGATCCGGTCGCCGAAGAGATGCATGGCTATGGCTATAGCGACATTCGCTATCTGCCGGCCGACCCGGCGCCTGCGTGGCGTGCACAACTCACGGGGCTCGACGTCCTGGCGCGACGCGTTCGACATCGGCGATTCGACCAACTCGGTGTCGAAGAGCGTCGGGAAGTGATCGCCGCCGTCCTGCGCGACGCGAACGGCGAGCGACTCCCAAGCCCGCTCGGCGCGCGCCATGTCGCGCTCGCGTTACTCGCGCACTGGGCCAGTTCGCCGGATGCGTGGAATCGCGCGCTGGGCGCCGACATTACACCGGCGACCTGTCGACCGCAGTTGGCGGTGATCGACAAGCCAGCGGTGCGCGCATGAGCGATCAGACGAGCAAAACGCCGGTCGTGCACGAATGCGACATCGCCATTGTAGGCAGCGGCATCACAGCCGCGCTCATGGCGGCGCATCTCGCCGAGAACACGAAGCAGTCCATCATCGTCATCGAAGCCGGCAAGCCCACGACACCGTTCGCCGAGCGAACGCGCGCTCGCGAGCGCTACATCGCGTACGGCGAAAGTCCGTGGAAGCAGGATCACCTCGATGACCAGAACGCCTACGGCACCACGTGGGGGTTTTCGCCGAGCATGAACGTGGGCGGGCTGGCGATGCATTGGGGCGGCGTATCGCCGCGCTATTCTCCAGAGGATTTCCGCACACACTCGATGTTCGGCGTGGGCACCGACTGGCCGTTCACATACGACGATCTCGATCCGTTCTATCAGGAAGCCGAAGAGCGGATGGGTGTAGCCGGAGAGCAAGGTCCAGTGGCGCTGGACCCGCGTGGCAAACCGTATCCATTGCCGCCGCTGCCGGTGAACTACAACCTCGCGCAGCTGCAGCAGTGGGCCAGCAAGCAAGGGATTGCGTCGTGGAGCACACCGAGCGCGAAGCTGAGCGTGGCGCATGATGGGCGCGCGCAATGTCAACGATGCGACACCTGCTACCCAGTGTGCCCCACCGGCGCCAAGTACTCGCCCGACTTCACCTGGGACGCGCTCGAAGCCTCGAAGCGCATCACGCTGCTGACCGAGCATCTTGTGCGGCGCTTGGAGTCTGACCCCAAGACGGGGCGGATTACGCGGGCGACGGGGAATCGCAGTGATGCGAGCGGTGCGCCGTTCGAGATTCGTGCGAAGACGTTTGTCCTCGCGGCGGGCTTTGTCTGGTCACCGCACCTGCTTCTGCTGTCGCAAAGCGCGGCATATCCGAACGGACTTGCCAATCGGAGCGGGTTGGTTGGCAAGTATCTCGCAGGCCACCGCAACGTGAACGCGTATCTGCGACTGCCGATGGAGCTGTACCCCGGCATCAACGCGCAGCATTCGCTCGTGTCGAAGCAGTTCATGCGTCCCGGCAAGCAGAGTCGATATCTGCGTCACGACCTGCGCATCTGGGAATCGAGTGTCGGTCGCGAACCGCGATTGCGCGGGGACGATGGCTCGATGTTGTTCGGCGATGCGTTGCTGCACGACTGGCAAGCACGTGCCAAGGGCGCAACTGCGCGTGTGCGGGCGTATTACGACGTGCTTCCGGATCGCGAGAGCAAACTCGAGCTCGATGGCAACCGCAAGAATCGCTTTGGTGATGCGATGCCCAAAGTCGCGTTCAAGGATGCGCCGGAGAGCGCCGCGCTCAAGGAGTGGCAGGAAGAACAGCTGCGCGAACTGTTTCGCCGCATGGCAAAAGCCGGCGGCGGTGAAATCTTGCGCATGGAGAACAGCGCGAACGATCTCGGGCAGGAACATCCCGCCGGCGGCTGCCGCATGGGTACGGACCCGATGCAAAGCGTCGTGAACGGCGACGGACGCGCGCATGACCACGAAAACCTCTGGGTGGCCGGAGCCCCAGCGCAGCCGAGCGCGAGTTGCTGCAATGGCACGCTGACGTTTGTGGCGGTGGGATTGCGGACGGCGGCGGCCATTGCACGGAGTTGATTCTCAAAGCTCACCGCTCACGTCTCACTGCTGACGGCTCGGTTCTCAGTTCTCCGCCGGACTCGCTCGAGAGTCCAGCCGAGAACTGAGAGCTGAGCATGGAGAACTCAGACGTGAGCCATGAGCAATGAGATCGTTACCGTCGCCAGGGCGTGTGCACCTTGTACGCCGGCACCTCCGTGGGCGAGTCGCGCGTCGAAGTCACCAGCTTCCGGTGCTGCAACCACCCCAGCGCATTCTGCACCGTGCGTTTGCTCAGGCCCGTCGCTTCGGCGAGATCCAGCAACGCCACGCGAACCGACGAGCGCCCTGCCCCCACCGTGCGTCGATAGAGCATCAGGTACACCAGGTACGCTGACGGCTGTCGATCGTGGCCGATCAAGTCGGCCATGAGGGTGTCCACGATGTATTCGTCGAACGCGATCGGCATGCAGGGCTCCAGAAATGACTATGGCAAACGATGCCATAGTAAGCCCTGCACGGCTTGCGCGCGAGCGTCAGGCGGCGCGAGTGTGGGCATCGTCACTTCACCCGGACTCACCGCCATGATCAAGCGCGTCAAATTCGTCAGCATCCCGGTTCGCGATCAGGATCGCGCCCTCGCGTTCTACACCGAAAAGCTCGGCTTCAAGGTCGCCACCGACGCGCCGTTCGGTCCCGGCATGCGCTGGATCGAGCTGCGCATTCCGCGCGCCGAAACAGGGGTCGTGCTCTTCACGGCGCCGGGACAGGAAGCGTGGATCGGCAATTTCATGAACATCTCCTTTGAGTGCGACGACGTCTTCGCGACGGCGGCGGCGCTGAAGGACGCGGGCGTTGAGATGGTTCAGGAGGCCAAAGCCGAGTCCTGGGGCACCTCGGCGATTTTCAAGGACAGCGAAGGCAACCAGTTCGTCCTCAGCACTGGCTGAGGGCGAGGGAGCCCTTCCACATTTCAGCGGTTGTTCTCCCCTTTTCCCAACCGCTGATGCGTCGTCCTGTACTGCTCACCGCGGCGACCCTGCTCGCCGCCCTTCCGCTCGCCGCCCAGGGCCGGGTGCTAACCACCGCGGACTATGCCCGCGCTGAAAAGCAGCTCGCGCCGAGCACCTCGCAGCTGGTCTCCGGCGCACTGGCGCAGGGGACGTGGCTCCCCGATGGGCGTTTCACCTATCGCGCTCGCGAAGCCAGCGGCGCCGATCCGCTCTGGGTCGTCGATGCGAAGGGTGTGAAGACCAATTGCGCCGGCACGCCGACACCGGCGGGTTGCCCGACTGCTCCGGCAGCACCCGCTGGTCCAGGTGGTCGTCGCGGTGGCGCGCCGGAATCCATGTCGCCCGATGGCACCAAGGCGGTGTTCATCCGCAACTGGAATCTGTTCGTGCGCGAAGTGCCGAGCGGCAAGGAAACGCAGATCACAACCGATGGCGTGAAGGACTACGGCTATGCCACCGACAACGCCGGTTGGACGCACAGCGATCGCCCAATCGTGATCTGGTCGCCCGACTCGAAGAAGCTGATGACCTTCCAGCAGGATCAGCGCAAAGTCGGCGACATGTTCCTCGTGCGCACGAAGGTCGGTCATCCCGAACTCGCGGCGTGGAAGTATCCGCTTCCGGGCGACAGCGTCGTGGCGATGATCGAGCGGGTGGTGGTCGACCTCTCGGCCGCGAGCCCCAAGGTGGTGCGGATCAAGATGGGGCCCGATCAGCATCGCAGTTCGGTGTGCGATCACATCGCCTGCGGTGGCAAGCTGGCCGATACGGAGTGGTACCCGGACGGCAGCAAGGTCGCCTTCCTGTCGAACACGCGCGATCACAAGATCGCGACGCTGCGTGTGGCTGACGCGACCACCGGCGAAGTGCGCGATGTGCTCAAGGAAGAAGTCGCGACACAGTTCGAAAGCGGCGACGGGGATCAGAACTGGCGCATCCTCCCGGCGACGAACGAAGTGATCTGGTTCTCCGAGCGGAGCGACTGGGGTCACCTGTACCTGTACGACCTCACGACTGGTCAGCTCAAGAATCAGATCACGAGCGGCGTGGGCACGGTGACGTCGATCGAGCGCATTGATCCCAAGACGCGCACGGTGTGGTTCATGGCGACGGGCAAGGAAGCCGCGCCGCGCGATCCGTACTTCCAGCATCTCTACAAGGTCAACTTGAGCGGCAAGCTGCAGACGCTGCTCACGCCGGAAGATGGTACGCACGCCGTGAACTGGTCGCCCGACGGTGCGCGCTTTGTCGACACGTGGTCGCGCCCCAACGTGCCGTCCACGTCGGTGATGCGTGATGGCGTGACGGGCAAGCTCATCGCGACGCTTACCACCGCCGACATTTCGAAGCTCACCGCGACGGGCTGGCGTCCGCCCACGCCGATCACGGTCAAGAGCGCGAACGGCAAGTGGGACCTGTACGGTTTGATGTTCACGCCGAGTGCACTCGACTCGACGAAGAAGTACCCGATCATCAACTACATCTACCCGGGTCCGCAGGGCGGCTCCGTCGGTAGCCGCGCCTTCTCGGCGGCGCGTGGTGATCATCAGGCGCTCGCGGAACTCGGTTTCATTGTGGTGATGATTGACGGCAGCGGAAACCCGCTTCGTTCGAAGTCATTCCACGATGCCTACTACGGCCGCATGGGGGACAACACGCTCCCCGATCAGATCGGTGGCATGAAGCAGCTCGCCGACAAGTACAAGTTCATCGACATCGACAAGGCCGGCATCTGGGGCCACTCGGGCGGTGGCTTCGCCACGGCCGATGCGATGTTCCGCTATCCCGATTTCTTCAAGGTCGGCATTGCCGAAAGCGGCAATCACGACAACCGCAACTACGAAGACGATTGGGGCGAGCGCTACCAGGGCTTGCTGGTGAAGAACGGCCCGAGCGACAGCTACGCCGCCGAAGCGAATCAGACCTACGCGAAGAACCTGAAGGGCAAGCTGCTGCTCGCGCATGGCACGATGGACGACAACGTGCCGCCCGACAACACGCTGCTCGTTGCTGACGCATTGATCAAAGCGGGGAAGGACTTTGATCTGCTCATGATTCCGAATGCCGCGCATGGATACGGCGCGGCGGGGAATTACATGATGCGAAAGCGGTGGGATTACTTCGTGACGAACCTGTTGGGCGCGACGCCGCCGAAGGAATACCAGATTGGCGGGACTCGGCCGTAAGCACAGGTTGGACTGAACTGATGAGAACCCCTTAGGCATCGAGGGGGGAGGACTTGGAAGGGGGAAGGTGTCGAGGACAGCGCTGCTGTCCTTGATACCTTCCCCCTTCATCACCTTCCCCCTCGACGCCTGAGGGGTTTACCCAAAGCCCAAGCGAGGCCAGCTCAAGGCCGAATCCCCGCCCCAGCCACGGGCGCCGTGTACGTCCACGGCTGCTTCGCCAATGGCTTGGCTAGCGGATAGATCTGATCCAACGAATTCCCATCAAACAGCCGCCCATTCACCATCACCATGTTGATGGTATTCGTGTTGCGGATGTTTTCGAGCGGATCCTTGTCGAGCACCAGCAAGTCGGCGAACTTGCCGACTTCGAGCGAGCCAATGTCGCTGCCCAATCCGATGGCTTCGGCGCCAACAATCGTGGCCGAGCGGAGCACGTCGTGATTGGCCATACCGCCCGACGCGACGAGCCACATCTCCCAGTGCATGCCGAGGCCCTGCAGCTGGCCATGGCTGCCGATACCGATCTTCGCGCCCTTGTCGACGGCGAGCTTGAGATCGGCCGCGTGCTGCCACATCGCGTACTCTTCCTTGACCGCAAAGCCGGCCGGTCCAGGCGCGTTGCCCGTTCCGCGACGACGGATCTTGGTGTCGAAATCCACCGGATGCGTGAAGCGACGGAGCTTCGCGTCACCGAGCAGATCTTCGCTCTGATAGAACCAGCCTTCACCGAACGGACCGCCGTATTCGACGATGAGCGTCGGTGAGTTGGTGACGCCGGTGCCTTTGTACCACTCGAAGATGTCGTCGAACTTCGGCGTGATTGGCAGCGTGTGCTCGATGCCCGGATAGCCATCGAGGCCGTGCGTGATGTTGAGCTTCTGATCGAGACCACCTTCGGTGGTGGGCATGATCCCAAGCTCCTTCGCCGCCATGATGATCCACTGCCGCTGCTGACGATTGCCGCTCATGTACATCTTGAGCGTCTTGGTGTCGTAGTACTTGGCGTAGCGCGTGAGAATCTCCCGCGCATGTGCGAGATCACGCACCGGCTCACTGGAAAAAACGCCAGGACCCGTGGTGTAGATGCGCGGACCGATCATCTCGCCGTTCTGCACCCGGTCGCTGTACGACAGGAAGTCGGTCGTTGCCGTTTGCGGGTCACGCGTGGTGGTGGTGCCATACGCGAGCGTCGCGAGGTACTGCCACGTTTGCGTGTTGTGCAGATTCGGCGTGAGCCACTGCGGGTGATAGTGCGTATCCACCCACCCCGGCGTGATCACCTTGCCGGCAACGTCGATGATCTTGGCGCCAGCGGGAATCGGCACGCTACCGCGCGCACCAATGGCCGTGATCCTGGAGTTCGTCACCACGATATCGGCGTTCTCGATGATCTCCTTCCCCTTCATCGTTATCGCCTTGCCGCCGCGGAACACCACGACGCCCTTCGGCAGGTCGCGATTGCCGTTGACCAGAATGCGCACTTCGTCGGGCTTGTAACCCGGCGGAGTCTTGGTGGTCGTGTCGGCCTTCGCGATCGAGTCCGCGCGCGCGATGGAATCCTTTCGCGCCTTCGTCGTATCGGCACGCAACGCGGCCTTGCGCTTGTCCTCGACCTTTAGCGAGTCCTCGACCACCTTCGCCCGATCGAGATCGTAGGTGAACAACGCGTTCGCCAATGACCAGTGCACCTTCTTGCCGTCATTCGACCAGCTGCCAAACTCACCACCCACGGTGTTGAGCTTCCGCACCGGCACCGACGCGCTGCGCGGATCAGCCACGCTCACGCTCGGCGGTGTCGAACCAATCTGCGGCACCGTGATGGTGTAGAAATCCATGCCGACCATCGCGAGCGCCTGATCACCAGTCGGCGCCATCAACACGAGACCCGCCGGCGGTGCCGTGGGATTGTTCTCGAGTTCTTCGAGATGCATTCCCTGCGTCGCCGGACGCGCCGCGCGTCCACCGAAATTGATCTGCGATTCCTTCTCAACCAGCGCCGCATCGAGATTGCCACCGGCACCTGGCGGCATCGGACCGCTCACACGCAGGTGCACCTTGAGGTCGGTGCCATCCCAGCGGAATGACTGCAGTCCGCTGCTCGCCGAGTAGGCGTAGATTCGCGATGTGTCCCTGGTGAAGTGCGGATTGCCCATGCCGCCCGAGGGCATGATGAGGGTGGGCGTACCACCCGTTGCCGGCACCCACACAAAGTCACTCGCCACCGGACCAAAGAAGGCGGCGCCGGCTTCCTGCATTTCACGCGCAGCGGCACGGCTGGCGACAATGCGCGTTCCGTTCGGCGCCCACGCCAGATCGGTGTAGAGACCGGCCATCGTGGTGAGTGCGCGCGTCTTCCACGCTTTGGTCTTGGCGTCGAAGTCGGCGCGCATGATCTGACCACCCTTCGCGTCTTCCCACGTCACGTACGCGAGCGACTTGCCATCGGGTGACCACACCGGATTGAACTCACCACGCGCTTCGGTCGTGACACGCGTCGGCTTCTTGTCGGCCATGTCCATGACATACAACCGATCGAACGACACAAACGCATACTGCTTGCCATCGGGGCTCGGCTGACCATCGCGAATCTGCTTCGCGGTGAACGTCGCCGTGGTATCGATGTGATAGGCGAACTTCACTTCGGGGCCCATCTCGAGCTTCACTTCGGCTTCGAAGGGAATTTTCGTGGGCGCGGTGCGATCGACCGGCACACGCCAGATCTCACCACCATACGTCACGATGATCGCCTTCGAGTCCGGCGTGAACGAGTAGCCGGGATACGCGTCCATGGGCGCGCGCGATTCCATGTCGTCACGCTGCACCGGATACGCGAGCCATTCTTCCGCCTGCGTTTCGAGATTGCGGAGCATGAGCCCCGTCTTCGTTTCGAAACGCGTCGCGTACACCAGCCACTTGCCATCGGCCGAGAGCGCGGGGCGCGCGCCGGAACCAAAGCGTGTCGTCATCTGTGTCGCACGACCGGTTTCACGATCCCACACGGCGAGCTGGTACTGCGGTCCGATGGCGTTGTACTGCCAGTCGCCATTGCGCGTCGCGTACCAGATGTAGCGCGGATTGTTGCCGAACGCGGCGCCCAGCTGCTTCTGCGTGGCCGCTGGAGCCGGCGTGATCGCGAGGGGCACACCATTGCCACCGTCGACGTGATACATCCACAACTTTGCCGCGCCACCCAAGCCGCCCGAACGCGACGCAATGACATACTTGCCATCGGGGGTGAACTCGGGCGAGATGTAGAGATTGTTGTTGCCACGCGTGAGCTGCGTGGTGTCCTTCATGTCGAGCGACATCATCCAGACGTTGTCGCCGCCCGAACGATCGGACACGAACACGATCTTCTTGCCGTCGGGTGAGAAGCGCGGCATGCCTTCGTAGGCCAGACCGCTGGATAGTCGCGTGGCTTTGCCGCCGGTGATCGGCATCGTGTACAGATCACCCAGCAGGTCGAACACGATGGTCTGCCCGTCGGGCGACACATCGAGGCTCATCCACGTGCCCTTGGTCGTGGTGAACGTGTGCGTGCGTGCCGCCTTGAGTGGCAGACCAGCATTCGGTCCGCCTGGCGCGGCAGGTTGGGCGCCGACGCGTGCGGCCGCCAGCAGGGCGAGCGCCGCGAGGACGCGGGGTCGCAGGAGAGTCATGCAAGCTCCGAGGGAAAAAGAGGGACAGCTAGAGCAGCCTACGGGTACTTGGAGAGGGGCGCAATATCCTGCAGCTACTCCGGACAACGCGGGCGCTGGGTTTCATCTACCTTTCCCCCATGCGCACCGATCTGTGGTGGACAACGAGCGTCGTGATTGCGTTGTCGGCTCCACGCCTCACGCACAGCCAAACCGCCGTCGCACCAGTCACTGCGCCGGTCGTTTCGACCGGACGCGCACTCACATTGGGCAACGTCTCGTCGAAATTCGTTGCCCCGCGTCGCGTCGATGTGTGGCTCCCCGATGGCTACGACGCGCCCGGTGCGCCGCGTTACGGCGTGTTGTACATGCACGACGGTCAGAACCTGTTCGATCCCGCGCTGGGCTTTGGTGGGGCTGAGTGGCGTGTGGACGAGGTACTGGGCGCACTCATCGCAGAACATGCCGCACGTCCCACGATTGTTGTGGGCATCTGGAATACGCCCGCGCGATTTGCCGAGTACACGCCGCAGGCAGCAATCAGGAGCGACACGGTCGATGTGGGCGTCGGCGGCATCACGGTCGCGCGCCGTGATAGCCGGAGCGACGCGTACCTGCGCTTCATTGTCGAAGAGCTCAAGCCGGCCATCGACCAGCGATTCCACACCAATCGGTCGCGCGCTGCCACCACGATCATGGGATCGAGCATGGGCGGCCTGATCTCCTGCTACGCGATCGCCCGGTATCCCGCGGTCTTTGGTGGTGCCGGCTGCGTTTCCACGCATTGGCCGGTGGCGAACGGCGCGCTGGTAGACTGGCTTGGTAGCCACCTGCCAAAGCCCGCCACGCACAAGATCTGGTTCGACCACGGCACCGCGACGCTCGACTCGCTCTACGCGCCGTTCCAGACACGAATGGACGCCAGAATGCGCGCCGCCGGCTATGTGGACGGGCGCAGTTGGGTGTCGCGCGTCTATCCGGGCGCCGAGCACTCCGAGCGATCGTGGGCTGCGCGACTGCGTGATCCGTTGCAGTTTTTGTTGAGGCCGTAAATCACACCTTCGCTGCACTGGAGCGCTCCGCGTTCTGCCCCCTTAGCCGGTACCGACGATGTCGTCCGAAGAGCAACCGCAGTCATTCACCGCCGAGCACCGCTCGTTCGAGTGGGAGCTCGTGCTGCAGTACGAAGACGGTTCACTGCCGCTCGCCCAGTTCAACGACGCCACGCTTGGCGTGGTCGCCGGCTGGTACGCCAAGAATCTCCCCGCCGATCAGGCCCGCGCGCGCTACGAGGCGGGCTACCATCGCAATCATCGCCGTCTCACCAACCGATTGGGCAACTCGCACGACAACGCGGCGCAGGCCGAGGCACTCGACGCCGTGTGGAGCGGCATTCTCGAGCAGCGACTCGCGGCGCGCAGCTGACGCATGGATCGCCTGTTCCTGATGATTGGTGCGCTCTCCGCCGGCATCTCGGTGGCAGCCGGCGCATTCGGCGCGCACGCGTTGCGTGAGAAGGTGGAACCGCGATTGCTCGAGGTGTTTGAGACCGCTGCGCGATACCAGATGTACCACGCCCTCGCGCTGATCGCGGTGAGCTACGTGGTGAGCCGCTTCCCGAGTTCGCTGGCAAACAACGCGGGGTGGCTGTTCGTGGCCGGCACGGTGCTGTTTTCCGGGTCGCTGTACGCGATGACGTTTACGGGGATCCGCGTGCTGGGGGCGATCACGCCGCTGGGTGGGGTGTGCTTCATCGCGGGGTGGATATGCCTGGCGTTGGCGGCGCGTAGTTAACCCAGAACCCACCACCAAAAACCCGAAACGCTAAACTGATCAGTTTAGCGTTTCGGGTTTTTGGTGATGAGTTGTGGGTTGTCTCTCACATACACCGAGCCCGGGCCTATCCCTTGCATAGTCCCGCGGCATGCTCTGCTCGCCGCAAGCGCGACTGTGCCTTATTGCCGCGCTCGCTGCGACATGGTTGAGCGGGGTCGCTCGCGCGCAAAATAAGCCCGCCGAACGACAGGTCCCCGAAGTCAAACAGCTGCGCATTCGCGGAACGCATGCAGTCCCGAAGAGCGAGCTGAAGCAAAGTCTCGCGACCCAGTCGTCGGGGTGCCGGAGCCTGCTGCTGAGTTGGCTCTGCCTGATCACCAAGTCGCACTACGTGTACGAACGCCGCTATCTGGACAATGCGGAGTTCGAGCGCGATGTGCTGCGGGTACTCGTGTTTTACTTCCGTCGCGGCTATCGCGACGCGGCGGTGGACACCGTGGTCGATCGGCGCGGGAATTCGGCGCACATCACGCTGCGCATCCATGAGGGGCCGCCCACCACACTGAGCACCGTGCAGATGGCGATCGATCCGTCGCTGGTGCCGCCGCTCGATAGTGCCCGCCTGTTGCGGCCGCGTGTCGGTGAGCCGCTCAACCTGCTGCGCGTCGATTCCACCGTGTTTCGATTGCGCACCACGCTGTGGGAG
This sequence comes from uncultured Gemmatimonadaceae bacterium, assembly GCA_966112585.1. Classification (GTDB taxonomy): domain Bacteria; phylum Gemmatimonadota; class Gemmatimonadetes; order Gemmatimonadales; family Gemmatimonadaceae; genus Gemmatimonas. The sequence goes on along the minus strand of CBHWDN010000025.1, from coordinate 34,479 downwards.
CGGGGGTTCGCCGACGCCGAGGTGAAGCCGATCACCCGCGTGGACAGCGCGGCCGATACGGCCTCGCTGCGCTTTACCGTGACGCCACATCAGCGCGTCCGAATCGATTCGATTCGTATCGACGGCAACAAGGACATTCCCGAAGATCTCATTCGCAAGTCGTTGAGTGTGCGCCCGGGTTCGCTCTTCCGGCTGTCGCGTATCGCCGCAAGTCAGCGCGCACTCTACGAGTCGGCGCTCTTTCGTCGCGTCGCAATCGACACCCTGCCGCGCACGCCCGGTCGCGACAGTCTCCGTTCGCTCGTGGTGCATGTGCAGGAAGGACCGCCACGCGAGGCCTCGGTTTCGGCCGGTTTCACGACGGCCGACTTTGGCCAGGTCGACGCCCGTTTCACCGACAACTTCTTTCTGCGCGGCGCTCGCCGCTTTGACGCCTCGCTCACCGTGGGCAACCTGCTGTCGCAGCAGCTCACCAAGAGCGACCTGTTCGTGCAGTTCACGAACATCGCGCGAGACAACGCGTTGGGGCGCTTCTACACGCCCACGTATCAGGCCAGCGCCGAAGTCCGGCAGCGGTGGTTCGGTTCGCCGCGCAATACCATCAGCACCGGTCTGTTCACGCATCGCCGGAGCTCTCCGGGTGTCTTCGTCGATCGCGGCGTAGGCGCCAGCGCCACGTTCACGCGCGAGCTTGGCGCCCGGAACCGCATGCCGCTCAGCGCGAGCTATCGCTTTGAAGTCAACAAGGTCGAAGCGGGCGATGTGTACTTCTGTGTGAACTATGGCGTTTGCGATGCGCCGACCATTGGCGCGCTTGGCGCGCGGCAACGCTTGTCTCCGGTGTCGCTTTCGTTCCAGATGGATCGCGCGAACGCGCCCTTCTCGCCCACCAGTGGCTTTCGCGTGCGCGCAGAGCTGGAGCACGCGTCGCAGTACACCGCGTCCGACTTTCGCTATCATCGCGCGCTACTCGATGTGACCGGCTACCTGCCACTTCCCGTGCGCCGTTCGGTCCTTGCGGGACATCTGCGCGGAGGATGGGTTCACGCGCTCAGTGGCTCCAGCAATGTGACGAGCGCCAGCGACTCCGACGCGGCCGACCTGCTGCATCCGCGCAAACGCTTCTACGCCGGCGGATCGCAAAGCGTGCGCGGCTTCGGTGAAAACCAGTTGGGGCCCCGGGTGCTTACGATCGCGCCCGACGTGCTACGTGGACGCACAATCAGCGGTAGCGACACCACCTGGCGTTGCGCGCCTTCGATTGCGATCACAGCCTGTCCGCTCGACGACCCAGAGCTTCGAGACAAGGACTTTCAGGTTCGGCCGCTTGGTGGAACGAGCCTCGTTGAAGGCAGTGTCGAAATGCGCATCCCCATCTGGCGCGCCTTGGTAGGCGCGGTGTTCGTGGACGCGGCGCTGCTTGGCTCGACCGGTGTGCCATCGCTCAACAGCTACACTGGCGCGGTGACGCCCGGCTTTGGCTTTCGCTATGAGTCGCCGGTCGGCCCAATTCGCGTCGACCTGGGGTTCCGTCCCAAGCTGCAGCAATCGCTCGTCGTCATTACGCAGGAGACCGATTCGACCGGCAAGTCGCGGCTCGTTCCGCTCACCACCAACGGAAAGTGCGGCCCTGACGGCCAAGGTTGCCGACTGTATCCGGATCCGGCGCAGCGTGAAAGCTTCATTCGGCGCGTCGCCAACCGTTTGACGTTGCATCTCAGCATCGGGCAGGCGTTCTGATGCGCTGGAAACGCGTTGGCGGCGGTGTGGCTGCGATCTTCGGCGTCGTCGTGACGTTCGCCGTCATCGCGGTTTTTGTACTCACCAACACCGATTGGGGTCGCGCGCAGGTGCGGGTGCGGGCGCTGGGCGCGCTGCAGGGTGTGGTGCACGGACGCGTGTCCATTGGCGCGCTCAGCGGCAACCTGCTGCGTGGCATCGTAGTCGACAGCGTATCCATCACCGATAGCACCGGCGCGCCGTTTGTGTTCGCCGAACGCGCGCGTGTGGGATACGCGCTGCGCTCGCTGCTCTCGCGGCGTATCGATCTCTCCGATGTGCAGTTGGTTGGCGCGCGCGTGGTGCTCGATCGACCAGCGCGCGGTCTCTGGAACTACGATCGCATTTTTCCGCGAGACACAACGGCCTCCACTGGAGCGCCGGGCTTTGGCAGCTGGATCATGCTGCGCGATGTATCGCTGATCCGCTCGGACCTCCTGGTGCGCATCGCCGATGATACATCGCAGCGCATCACCCATTTCGAGAAGCTGAACGGGCACATGCCGCTCGTCCGCATCGCCGATGTGCAGATGCCCAACCGCCGTGTCGAAGTGGATTCGCTTCGCTCCATCGCCACGATTGCCGGTATCGCCGAACCGATCGACGTGCGACAAGTTCGCGGCGTGTTCGAGCTCGATGCCGACTCGGTTTGGTTCAGCGACATCGCCGCCGCGCTGCCGGCTTCGCAGCTCGTGCTGCGCGGGCGATATACGTTCGAGAATGACAACATGCTGCTGAACGCCACCGGCGCTCCAGCGGCGCTCGCCGACTTTCGTTTCCTCATGCCCGAGCTCCCGGATCGCGGTCAGGCGACGCTCGACGCGATGGTCCTGTGGGAGGGCGCGGTGCAGAAGTACGCCGCCCACTCGCTCGATCTCGTCAGCGACTCCACGCGAGTTCGCGGGCGCGTGGCCCTCACTCGACAGATTCGCGGGACCACACCCGCCGATGTGGACATCGAGGTCGATAGCGCCTCACTCGACTTCGATGCCTTTTCCACCATGCTCATTGAACAGCTGGTGCCGTCCATTCACGCGCCCGTTCAAGGATCGCTGAATGGGCACGTCGTACTGAGCGGCGCACCAACAGCACTCACGGTCGACGGCGATGTGCGATTCACCGATCGCGCTGGCAGGCAGAGCCACCTTCTCGCCGACGGCATCGTGGGCACTCAATCGGGGGCGCTCGTCGCGCGTGGCCTTCGCGTGGATGTGCGCCCACTGCACGCGTCACTCGTCCGTGCGGTTGCGCCGGCGCTACCCATCGACGGCGTCTTCAACGGGCGCGCCGTGCTCGATGGCCGCTCCAACGGCAGGCTGGTGGCGCGAGCCATTCAACTCGAGCATCGAGACGCGGGTGCAGTATCACGCGTGAATGGCACCGTTGCCGTCACGTTCGGACGCGATCGACTCGCATCGCTCGACGTCGACGTGAACGCCAATCCCCTCGCGCTCGCGACGGTCGGCAAGTTTGCTCCGGCCGCCGAGCTACGTGGCACGTTGACCGGTCCTGTTCGTGCCCAGGGCCCGTTGAGCGCGCTGGCCGTGAACGCTTCGATGCGCACCAACGACGGCGGCCAAATCAGTGCACGCGGTACGCTCGATGTCGCCAGCACGGAGCTGGGGTACGCGCTGGATGTCGAGACGGTGCTCTTCAATGCACAGGAGCTCTCGGCCAAGGCCCCGCGTACCGCACTGTCCGCGGCCGTGCAAACACGTGCGCGTGGTACCGATCCGGCCACGGTGCGCGGCACCTTCAGTGCACACCTGCTGGCCTCGCGACTCGATACGGTCGAAGTGGACTCACTCACCGTACGAGCGCGCGCTGGAAATGGTGTGCTGTCGCTCGACTCGTTGTCGCTTTTTGGTCCGTCCACGCTCATCGCGGCGCGTGGCGATCTCGGATTGATCGGCACCACCAACGGCAACATCGACTGGTCGGTGCGCGTGGATTCACTGGCCGCGCTCGAGCGCTATCTCCCCAAAGCCGACACCGGCGCCGTGCCCGCGCGCCCACTGCGGACGGCGGAACGTCGCGCGCAGCTGCAGCGCGACTCGGCGCAGGAAGCGCGTGTACTCGCCGTCGCGCGCGCGGCCGGCGAAGCGGCGCCAGCGTCGCCAGTACGCGTGGACAGCGCCAAGGGGATTCCGCGCGATTCGCTGGCCGGATCGCTCGTCGCGTCGGGGAAGCTCTTTGGCAACATCAACGATTTGAGTGCGAACGGCCATGCTGAGTTGCGCAATGTGATCGCACAGGGACAAGCGGTCTCGCGCTTCAATGCGACGTTCGATGCCGCGCACCTCCCCTTCGACTCGCTGACGCTGCGCCTCAAAGGCAGCGCGGACTCCGCGCGTGTCGGCGGCTTCGCACTCGACAGCGTGAGTCTGTCAGTCGACCATCGTCGACCGGGTGGGTCTGCCGAGATCGCGGTGTACCAGAACACCAGCCGCGACTACACGGCGCGCGCCGACTACGCGCTGTTTGCGGATCGACAGGAATTGCGCGTTCGCGACCTCAAGCTGCGCTTCGATTCAACGTTCTGGACCACGGCGCACCCCGGCGGTATTCGCTGGGGACAGCCGGGAGTCTTCATCGACAGTCTCGATCTGCGTAGCGGCGTCAACGGTCGCGTCTTCGCCGATGGACGCATTCCGAGTGAAGGCGCGGTCGACCTGGCCGTGATCGTCAACAACTTCGAGCTCGGCGATCTCCTCGGACTCGCGCAAAGCGATCTCGCTGGACGCGGCAAACTCTCGCTGCGCGCCAACATGGTTGGTACCGCACGTGATCCGCGAGGCGATGCCACGATCGCGCTCACGCAGGCGCAGTATCAGGGCGCGGCGGCACCGAATGTGACCGCCGAGGCGAAGTACGCCAATCAGCGCCTCGATGCGTCGATGGCGCTTCGAGATACTGCCGATACGCTTCGGGCACCCAAACGCGCATTCGTGACGGCAATCGGATCGATTCCACTCAACCTCGCGCTGAGCGGCGTGACGGAGTCGCGACTGCCCGATGGACCGTTGACCGGTTCGATCAAGGCCGACAGTCTGCCGCTCGAGCTGATGAGCCGACTTGTCGACGTGCTGGCCAATATGAAGGGACACGCCTCGGGAGCGATCACGCTGGGTGGCACCGCACGCGCGCCCACCCTCGACGGCGGCATGCAGGTGCGTGATGGTGCGGCGCGACTCACGCCGTTGGGGATCGATCTCACACGCGTCTATGCCGATGTCCGACTCCGGAAGGACACGATTCTCGTGGACTCGCTGGTCGGATGGAGCGGCGGCCGGCTCGATTTGCGTGGCGGCATCGGGATCAAGACCATCAGCGCCCCAGCGTTCGATCTTCGGTTTGCTGCAGATCGAGCGCGTGTACTCGACAACGATCAGGGACGAGTACGCGCCGACGCGCGTATCACGGCAACCGGACCGTTCGACAACGTGGTCGTTTCGGGCAGTGCGCGCATTCGCGATGGCGTGCTGTACATCCCCCGCCCTGACGATCGCGAAGTGATCAGCGCCGGCGACCCCGCGGTGTTCGCCGTGGTCGATACCACCGATGTGCGCACGAAGGAATTGGTGCCGGCGCAGTCACCGCTGCTCGCCAATCTGCGCATGGACCTGGGGCTCAGCGTTGATCGCGACACCTGGGTGCGATCGCCTGAAGCCAACATCGAGATCTTTTCCGACGGCGAGCTCCGAGTACTGATCGATCGTCGGCGTCAGGCCCTCGCACTCGATGGCATCGTCAACACCGATCGTGGCGAGTACGAGTTCCTGGGCAAGCGCTTCCAGGTAAAGCGCGGCGCCGTTCAGTTCATTGGCACGCAGGAGATCAATCCGCTGCTGCAGATCACGGGTGAGTACTCCGTCCAGCAACCCACGCGTCCGTCGCTCGCGGTGCGGATCCTCATTGGTGGCACACTCAACTCACCGCGCCTGACGCTCGAAAGCGATGCGCAGCCCCCGATCTCGCAAAGCGACTTGTTGAGCTATCTCGCCTTTGGCAGCGAAGCCGGTTCGCTGTTGCAATTTGGCGGCAGCAGCTTGTCGGGTGGTTCGGCGACCGGTGGCCTCGTTGGCACCAGTGCCGCGCTCGCGACACGCCAGCTCACCGGTATCGCACTGGGTGTGGCCGTGAATGAACTCGAGGGTCAGGCGGCACGATCGTTGGGCGCAGATGTCTTCACGATCACGCCGGCCAATCTTCCGCCGGAACTTGCAAGCGGCAATTTCGGCGCACTGACCACCTTCCTCAAAGGCACGCAGTTCTCGTTCGGTAAGTATCTGAGCACGCGCACCTTTCTGGGCCTGCAGCTGCAAGCAACGACGACGCCGGGTTTCCGCGTGCAGCATCAACTGAGTCGCACGCCGGGCTTCTCGCTCGATCTTACCTTCCAGCCGCGCTTCTTCCTTCCTGAGCCGTCGCTTTCCGAGCAACAGATCACGAAGGCCAACGCCCTCGGACTCTTTTTGTCGCGGCGGTGGCGCTTCTAGCCCCTCAATGCGCGGGGCGAGCGGTCTCAGGGGTGTATTTCCCGGTGCATTGCGCGAGTTTTGGGAATGCTCCTGTCGAACCCCTCCATCGGACAGCTGGGTGTCATCGCGCTGGTCTCCACCATTGGCGGTGCGGTGAATTCGATCGCCGGCGGTGGTACGCTGCTCACCTTCCCGGCACTGCTTGGACTTGGCGTGCCGCCGGTCGCGGCGAATGCCACCAGCACCGTCGCGCTGTGGCCGGGCTCATTTGCCAGCATGATGGGCTATCGCAAGGAGCTGCCGGGCATCAAGCAGTGGGCGCTTGGCCTCGCGATTCCCAGCATTCTGGGCGGGATCACCGGCGCCTGGCTGTTGCTCCACACCACCGACGAGCGCTTTCGCGAGATCGTTCCGTGGTTGGTGTTCGGCGCCACGGTGCTCTTCGCCGTGCAGGGACCGTTCATGAAGTGGCTCCGCAAGCGCATGGACATGCCGCACGAAGCGCCGCCCATTTCGCCGACGCTCGGTATGATCGCCGTGCAGTTCTTTGTCGCGATTTACGGCGGATACTTTGGCGCCGGCGCGGGCATTGTCATGCTCGGGATGTTCGGCCTCATGGGGCTTACGAACATTCACCAGATGAACGGTCTCAAGAACTTCAACGGCATCTGCTTCAATGGCGTCGCGGTGATCATGTTCGCCACCATGGGGCTGATCAACTGGCCGATCGCTGCCGTGATGACCCTCGGCTCAACCGTTGGCGGTTACGCGATGTCGCACACGGCGCAGAAGGTGCCGCAAAGTTGGGTGCGCGCGGCGGTAGCGGTCATTGGCTTTGCATCGGCGGTGTGGCTGTTCGTGAGTCGCTGAGTACTGCGCGACTCACGAACAGCGCGCAGCGCATTACTTGACGGAGATCTTCTTGATCATGCCGTGCATGAAATGCGGCTTACCGTCCTTGGCATCGGGATCGAAACAGATAAAGGCGTAGTCAGCCGCCGGCACATCGATCTGCAGATACACCACATCACCCGGCAGAATGTCGGTGATGCCGCCCATCGGCAGCCCCGGGGGCGCGCCGTTCGGATTCTCGGCGAACTTCGCCATCTCTTCCGGCGTCTTGCCCGGGTTGAGCTTCGCAAAGAAGAATTCGTGCGGCTGCTTCCCCGCGTTCTTCACGGCGACAACATGCTTGCCCGGTGTGAGCGGCTTCGAGAAGGTGAAGTCGTAATCGGAGAGCGTGAGCGTCACGTCCGCGGTTGGCGTTGCCGCCTTTGACGCAGACGGCGTGACGGTGAGCGCCCTGATCATCCCCTTCATGACGTGCGGTGGGCCACCGGGGCTCGGAATCACGCACAACGCGACGTAATCGCCGGCCGTGAGATTGCTCGTGAACGCCGTTTCCGCCCCGGGCATTGGCGCCGGTGCATTCGGTCCACCAACCGGCCGCATCCACGCTGGCGGCGGGCCCCCCTTCTTGAACCACGCGAGCACGTCGTCGGGTTTCTTTCCCTTCTCGACCTTCACGAGATAGAGATGATGCAGCTCCTTGCCCTTGTTGCTGAAGCGCATCGTGGTGAGCCCGGCCGGAATCGAGGCGGGCATATCGAACGAATAGTCGTTGGCGACGATCGACACGACATTGGCGCCCGGAAGCGCCACGAAAGCTGCCGTAGCCGCGGCCTTGGGCGCCGCGTTCGCAGGCGAAGTCTTGGCTGGTGCCTGCGCAACCAACGTGGGTGCCATCGCGCACGTGGCGATGCCCAGGAATGCTGTGAGTTTGGTCATGAGTCCGAAATACGTTAGGCGTAGACCATCAGTTTCACACGCTGCGGTGACTCGACGGCCTCGATGGCCAACTCGAGCCCCGTGATACCGGCAACATCCACCGAACGTAGCGCGCGATAGCCGATCGTGCTCCCTTGCGCGATCACGCGTCCGTTGGCACCCGTCGATCGCAACGACCACCGTGAGACGCGCTGTCCGTCTTCGATGGATTCGCGAAGGTCGATCGTGCGCACGCGCTGCGCGGCCGCGAAGGACACCGTGAGCGTCGCCGACATCGAGTCGCGGCGTTCCCACTGTTCGCGGCGGGCCTTGATGGGATGCGCAAAGCGCGCATCGAGCGCCGAGCGCATTGCCGCTAATCGCTGCACGTCCACCGAGTGAAACAGCCCCTCACGCGTGGGCGGCACGTTGAGCAGGAGCTTGCTGTTGCGCCCCACGCTGGTGAAGTAGAGCTCGGCAAGGTTCTCCGCCGATCGCACCCGCGCATCCTCTGCCGCGTGGTAGAACCAACCCGGCCGGATCGATACATCTGTCTCGCCGGGTCGCCAAACCGAACCGTCCGCATGACCGTGCTGCAAGGCGTCGATCACATCGTCACCGCTCGCGCCGATATACGGCACCGATTCGGGGCGAATCGTGCTCCAACAGGTCTCGCCGGCGACACCGCGTTCGTTGCCAATCCAGCGTACATCGGGGCCGGCGTCGGAAAAGATCACCGCATTTGGCTGCAGCTTGCGCACCGTGCCCCAGATGCGCGGCCAATCGTACGTTTGCTTCTTGCCGTTCGGTCCCTCGCCGTTCGCGCCGTCGAACCACACTTCGGCCAACGCGCCGTAGTTGGTGAGCAACTCGGTGAGTTGCGCGATATAGACGTCGTTGTATCGCGGCGAGTCGCCATACGTCGGATGATTGCGATCCCACGGCGAACAGTAGAGCCCCGGACGCAGTGCTTCGGCGTGACATGCGTCGACGAACTCGCGAACGACATCGCCCTTGCCGCTGCGAAATGGACTCGACGCCACCGAATGCGTGGTCGTCGCCGTGGGCCAGAGACAGAAGCCGTCGTGATGCTTCGCCGTGAGAATGAGTGCGTTCGCACCGGCCGCTTTGGCCGCGCGAGTCCATTGCCGGGCATCGAGCGCTGACGGGTTGAAAAGCGACGGCGATTCCCTGCCGTCGCCCCACTCGCGATCGGTAAACGTGTTCACCCCGAAGTGCACGAACAGCGCGAGTTCGTCACGCTGCCACGCCAGCTGAGCACGTGTTGGTCGCGGGCGCCCCCGAAACAGCGGCATCGCACCTGCGTCGACATAGTTGCGCGAGTCGGCACGCAGCAGCGCCGGCAGACACCATCCGGCCGCGGATGCGGCCGCCAACTGACGCAGGAGCTGACGCCGATTCGGATTCGGGAGTTCTGACATGCCTCATTCAAACCCCGGATCATGAATCGGCAACTCGTCCCACTCCGGAAAGCGACTTCCACCCCCCGGAATCGGACGGGAGAGGCGGGCGGCTGTGCTCGCCTCCGACTAGCTTGAGCAGACGGTCCGAATACCGCCGCGCCACCGACGACCCACTCGATGTCCACCGAGCCTTCGGCGTCTTCCAATTCAGCCACGCCGCACGACCCGTGGGCGCAGGCCATTTTCGAGCAGGCGCCGGTGGCCATGCTCGTACTGCGTGGCACTTCGCCACGCACGCTGCGAGTGGAGCACGCGAATACGCGCGCCCGCGAGATCTTGGGTGGCGTGGGTGCGGCCGATATTTCCGATCGCGCCGTGGTGGACGTGGTACCGAACCTCGCGCCGGATTTCGCCGCGCTGCTCGCGCGCGTCATGAGTACCGGCGAGGGTGGATCCATCGCTCGCGTGTACCAGCCACAGGACCGCGACGGCGATGGCGTTCCGGAAGACTACTGGTTCAACGGTCGCGTGCGCCCCCTGCATACGCCGGAGGGCGTGGTCGACGGCGTGGTGGTGGTGTTCGTGGACGTGTCCGACATGGTGCATGCGCTGCATGCGTCGGAAGCGATGTCCGACCGATTGCGCGAGAGTGAACAGAATGCACGTATTCTGTTTCGCGACGCGCCGCTGCCGATGTGGGTGTATGACCGCACATCGTTACGGGTCCTCGACGTCAATGCGGCCGCACTCGAAACGTACGGGTATACCCGCGACGAATTCCTGACGCTCACGTTGCGAGATCTCCGCTCGCCCGAGGACATGGAGCTGCTGGAGACGACGCTGCGTACGATCAGCTCGACCGAAGATGTGTGGCATCTGCGTGTCCGCCATGTCACGCGCACCGGTCGCCACCTGCAGGTGGACCTCACGACTCAGTACATCACCTACAACGGACAACCGGCACGTATCGCGCTCGCGCAGGATCTCTCGGCCGAACAAGCCGCGCTCGAAGCCTTGCAGCGCAGCGACGAGCGCTATGCGCTGGCGGCGAGGGCCACGAATCACGCCATTTGGGATCTCGACACTCGACGGAATACGCTGACGTGGTCGGAGGGGATCACCACGCTCTTCGGTTACGACGCGAGTGGTGAGCTGTCGAGTCTCGAAGGCTGGCTCGAGAACATTCACAGCGATGACCGCGCCCGCGTCGCGCAACGGCTGCGCGATGCTCGCGCGCGCACGAATGACGCCGCCGCCAGTTCATCGGCGTGGGAAGAGAGCTATCGCTTTCGCCGTCGCGACGGCACGTGGGCGGATGTCCTCGACCGCGGCTCGATTGGTCGCGACGCCGACGGCGACGTGGTGCGTATCATCGGCGCCATGGAAGACGTCACCGCGCAGCGACAGCTCGAAGCGCGTCTGCGGCAGGCGCAGAAGATGGAGGCGATCGGTCAACTCGCCGGCGGCATCGCGCACGATTTCAACAATCTGCTGACCGTGATCGGTGGCAGCCTGGAGTTCGCTCGCGGCGACCTGGGCACCGATCATCCGGTGCGTCCTGATCTCGAAGAGATCGCCGCGGCAACCGAACGCGCCCGCACGCTGGTGCGCCAGCTGCTGACCTTCAGTCGTCAGCAGCCGGTGACGCCGCGCATCGTGCAGGTCGGCGAAGTCGTCCGCGGCATGGAGCGACTGCTGCGCCGCGTCATTGGCGAAGAGATCGTGCTGCACGTGCTGATCGACGCCGGCAAGCCGCCCGTCTTGATCGATCCCGGCCAGCTCGAACAGGTGCTGATGAATCTCGCGGTCAATGCGCGCGATGCGATGTTGACGCCTCGCTTTGGCCACAGCGGAACCGGCGGCTCGCTCACGATTGAAGTGGCGTCGGTGGTCATCAATGCCCGCACCACCGGTGTCGGTGCCTCCGCTGAACCGGGGCGCTACGTCCAGCTCACCGTGCGCGACACCGGACACGGTATGGACGCCGACACCCAGCTGCATCTCTTCGAACCATTCTTCACCACCAAGGACGTTGGGTCAGGGACTGGCCTTGGTCTCGCCACGGTGCACGGGATCGTGCGACAGAACGGCGGCACCATTCACGTCGATAGTGCACCGGGCCTCGGTGCCACGTTCACGATTCTGTTACCGGCCGCCGAGCCTCCGAACACACGCACCACGCCGCGCGAAGGGCTGCGCGTGGTGCCCGCCACGCCGGCGACCATACTGGTTGTCGAAGACGAGGCGCCCGTTCGTGCCATCGTGCGTCGAACGCTCGAACGTCACGGGTTGCAGGTCCTGGAAGCACGGCATGGTGTCGACGCGTTGCTCCTCTGGAAGCGCCACCGCGACGTGATTCGCGTGGTGCTGACCGACGTGCGCATGCCCGAGATGGGCGGCCAGGAATTGGCCACGGCCCTGCGCCAGGATCGACCGACGCTTCCGGTGGTGTTTGTGTCGGGATATGCCGACAGTGAACTGACGCGTGCGCTCGGACCGCACGATCGCTTCGTCGAAAAGCCGTTTACGACCGATATCCTGCTCGCCGCGCTGGTCGAGGCGCTACACGATTCGGCGAGCGCGCTGAATTGATGACGCAGTGATGTCCGAGGGCCCGCCACCGCACGATCACGTCGCGCGCCGACTGCCGGCCACGTCGCCGCTCTTCACGCTGCTGCTCGCCGGACTGGCCACACTGTCGGCGTTTGCGACGGACATGAGCTTACCGGTGCTCGGCGATACGGCGGCGACATTTGGCGTGCCGGTTGGTCGCGCAGCGCTCACGCTCAGCACGTTCATGATCGGGTTCGCGGTAGCGCCACTCGTGTCTGGCCCCATCTCCGATCATCTCGGGCGGCGGCCAGTGCTGCTCTTCGGCACCGCGATCTACGCGATCGCCGGAGTGTTTGCCACATGGGCCGGCTCACTGAACGCGCTGTTGCTCTGGCGTCTGCTCATGGGCGCGGGTGCCGGCACGGGTTTCGTGATTGTCGTCGCGATGGTCCGCGATCTGTTCACCGGCGCCGAAGCGCGAGTCCGTCAGTCGTATGTGAACCTCGCCGCCGGCGTGGCGCCGGTGATCGCACCAACCGTGGGTGTGGTCGTGGCCGCGATCGGCGGATGGCGAAGCATCTACGGAGTGTTGGCCGCCGGTGCGGCAACGCTGACGGTCGCCGCCTGGTTCGCGCTCGACGAGTCGCTTGCCAGTGAGCAGAAGGACGTGTCGAGCTATCGCGACCACCTGCGTCGCGTGGGCAATGGCTACGCGCTGGTGCTGCGACAGCCGATCAGCGTGGGCTTCATTGTGATGGTCGCGCTCAACTTTGGTGCGCTCTTCGCCTACGTCTCGGGATCGTCGCTCGTCCTCATTGGTGTGCTTGGCGTCTCGAAGCGCGCGTACGGTGCGCTCTTCGCGTGCACGTCGGTCGGACTGATGATCGGCGCACTCGCCAATGCGCGTCTGAGTCGCCGCGGCGTGCCGCACAGCCGTCTGATCTGGTTCGGCATGTCGCTTATGGTTGGCACCGCATTGCTCATGCTGGGGCTTTCACTCGCCAACGTGAACCGCGTCGAAGCGATCGTGCCCCTGGCGGTGATTGGCTTCATTGGCCATGGCATGGTGCGCCCGAATGTCGTTCAGGGAGCGCTCGAACCCGTTCCCGAAGTCGCTGGCGTTGCCAGCGCGCTCATGAGCGCCGGACAGATGGTCACCGGGGCGAGCATCAGCGCACTCGTGTCGATGTTCTTCGACGGACAAACGGCGCACTCGCTTACCGTACTGCAAGCGTTGTGCGCCGTGTCGTCGATTCTCGTGTATCGCGCGATGGTACGACCCGCCGAGCGCCGCGCCAGGGCGGCGCACTAAGCGCTACGCGCTCAGCGCTACGCGAGAAACCGCCGCGCCAGCTGTTCGAGTCGATCATCCCCGCTGCGTTCGGCCTCGGCACGAATCGCGTCAACATGCACCCGCAGCGCAGGCTCGCCCCAGTAGTAGCCCGTCGCCCGCTCGGCCAACTGCGTTTCGCTCACGCGGGCCGCTTCAAGCAATGCCATCGCCGCCGCGCGATCGTATCCGGGATCGTCACGTGGAGGCAGGTCATAGTGGCGCCGAGGCATTTCGCCTTCGGCATCGTCGCGAAGAAAGGCGCGGGACATGTGACGGAAGAGTGATTGGTGGCGTCGATGCCACCACTCCAATGTAATCGATCGAATTGACAGAGTTTTGTCAGAACACTGCATCGCCCCACCGGTGCACTCCGTCGGCTCGTAGGTTGCGGTATGACCTTGATCAAATTCGCCCTCGCGAGCGTGCTGTTGGTTTCGACGCACATGGCTGGCGCGCAAACCGTGGACCCGGCGCTTCCCGACGCGGCCTATACACGGGCACGGTATGTAAAGCGCGTAGCCCGCATTCCCATGCGGGATGGCGTACGACTGTTCACGCAGATCTACCTCCCGCGTGACGCATCGCCGTCATCACGCTTTCCGATGGTCCTCACTCGCACGCCATTTTCGACGGGCGCCGAGGCTGATTCGATTCTGCCGTCAAGCGTGGCACCCGACCCGTTCATGCTCCGCGACGGCTACATCTTTGTGCAGCAAGAGGTGCGCGGTCGCTATCGCTCGGAGGGCGAGTTCGAGAACATGCGGCCACCGGGCACCGCAGCGGATCGCGCGCGCGGTCGCAGCGACGAAATCAGCGACGCCTTCGACACGATTCGCTGGCTGATCGACAGCGTACCGAACAACAGTCGTCGCGTCGCACTGCATGGTATGAGCTACGGCGGATTTTACGCCGCCATGGGCGCGCTCTCGCGGCACCCGGCCATTCAGGCGCTGTCGTTGCAGGCCCCCACCGCGGATTTCTGGACGGAGGACTTTCACCACAACGGCGCATTCGTCCTCACCTCATTGTGGGCGGTACCGATCTTCGGAACACCACGCCCTTCGCCGACCGCCTCGCATTGGTGGGCGCCGGCGTTCAGTGCAATTCCCGACTCGGCCATGTCGCACGATTACGACTGGCTGCTTGCACTTGGAAGTCTCAACAACGCCAATTGGCTCTCGAAGGATCCATGGTGGCAGGCGCTGACGGAACATCCGACTCGCAGTGCGTTCTGGCGCACAAGAGCGCTCGCTCCACGACTGCGCGACGTGCGTGTGCCGACGCTGCTCATTGGCGGTTGGTTTGACGCCGAGAATTTGAACGGCACGATCGCGGTGCACCGCGCGATGCAGTCGCAATCTCCCGCCGCTTCCCTCACCTACGTGATGGGGCCATTCGGACATCGCCAGTGGACCGCGACGAATGTTGGCCGGACCATGCACGGCGCCATCGCCTTTGGTGATTCGCTGGAGACACACGTTCAACGCGATCTCGAAGCCGTGTTTTTTCGTGAGCGACTCAAGGCCTCGCGCACACCCTCGATTCGTTCGAAGGCGCACCTGTTCGACACCGGCTCCAGGCGGTGGATTGATTTCGCGCGCTGGCCCGCGCCGCACGTCAGGTCAGTCCGATGGAATCTTTCATCCGATGGAGCGCTCGCCACGACAAGTGTGAACGTCGGCACGCGTAGCTGGACGAGTGACCCCGCGCGTCCCGTGCCTGCGCGCTGCACCGGCACCACGGTCGAAGATGGCGCGCCGAATCTCGTGATGAGCGATGACCAGCGGTGTCTGATCAACCGCACCGACGTTCTCACCTTCACATCGACGCCGTTGACGAAGGCTCTGACGATCGCCGGGGCGCTCAAAGCGAGCCTGCGCTTCGCGACCTCGCAGACCGACGCCGATGTGGTCGTCAAACTCATCGACGTGTATCCCGAAACGGATTCGGCGATGGCGGGCTACCATCAGCTCGTGCGCGGCGAGATCCTGCGCGGGCGGTATCGAGAAGGCGGCGATCGTGCCCTGCCGTTCGTCGCGGGTCAATCCACCACTGTTCGACTCGCCCTTCCCGACGTGCTTCACACGATCAGGGCGGGTCATCGCCTCGAGGTGCAGGTGCAATCGTCTTGGTTCCCCTGGTTTGACCGGAATCCGCAGCGATTCGTGCCGAACATCTTCCACGCGGCCGATACCGATTTCGTGTCGGCCCGGCACACGCTCTGGTTTGGCGGCGCCGTCGGCAGTTACCTCGAGATACCGATTCTGCGCTGAGCGGATCCAGTGGGGTTGCCCAATTGGGCGTTGCCCGTGACGTTGCAGCAGTCAGGCAACCAGCCGCGCTGCGGCGGCCCCTCTGCCCGGAGCCTCAATGCGACACGAAGTCGTGTATACCTTGAGCCGCGCGATCACCGACTCCGAGTGGGCGGTGGCCACGCACGCTGTTCGACTCTGGTGGGCGCGCGCTGATAGCGGCTCACTGCAGGTGGACGGCAATGAGATTGTGGTGCAGTGCGCCGACTCCGAAGATCTCCGCGTGGAACGAACGGGCGGCATCGCCATCTGGAGTGCGCGAGCTCGCACGATGGGGAGTGCGCAGCGACTCGCCGGCGTGGTGCTGTGCCTCCAGTACGCCTGGGGCGCCGAGGTCATCCAGTTGAGCGGCAACGCGCCATCGGCGTTCGCCCGTGCCGCGTCGGCGCTGGCCCCGATCTGGGGCGCCGATCACAAGGTCATTCAGATTCGCCCGGCGACAATGAAGGCCGACCCGCTTTTCTTCGTGGATGCGGGCGGCCATCGCGCGCAGATGCACGCGTTCTATCGAGCCGCGCTCGAGGTCGATGTGACCGCGCTACCGGACGAGGGATTTACCGAAACGGTGTTGGCGTAGCGCGCGCTACGCTTCCACTTCATCGCCAAGCCCGGCGAGACTTTCGCTCAACGACTGCAGCGAGAATGGCTTGGCGAGAAACCGGGTGCCGAGGGCGCCCATGAGTTCACGAACGGATTCATCGGCGGTGTAGCCGGACATCAGCACCGAGGGACGCGAAAGCCCGCGTGCCTCCGCCATCTCGAGAAACTGCGCGCCGGTCATCCCTGGCATGGCGAAGTCGGTGAGCACGTAGTCGATGTGCGTCGACGGATTCGCCAACACGTTCAATGCGTCCGCACCCGACGGCGCGGTTATCACCGCGTATCCCAGGTGACCCAATGCCCGCTCCGTCAGCTGGCGCACCGCGAGCTCGTCTTCGACCACCAACACCGTGCCGCGCGGCGTCGCGGTCGAGGCGCTGGCGAGCGCGATGTCCGGCTGCGGTTCGGGAGTCGACGCAATCGGCATCCAAATCGATACCAGGGCGCCTCCACCATTCTGGTTCCCGATGGTGATCGTGCCACCGGCCGCGTGAACAACGCGATGCGCCGTGGCGAGACCGAGCCCCGTGCCATTCCCTGCCGTCTTGGTGGTGAAGAATGGCTCGAACAGATGCTCGAGCGCATCCGAGTTGAAACCCGGTCCGTTGTCTTCGATATCGATGCGAATCACCGCGACGCCTGCGAGCACCGGCGGGCGACGTCGATCGTGCTTTGCAACGAGGGCCGACCGGAGCTGCACCACGCCGGCCGCTCCAGAAGCGTCACGCGCATTTGCCACAATGTTGAGCAACGCCAGCTCGAAGCTCGGTCGATCGAGCATCACGCCAACACCAGGCGCCCGGAGCGACGTGAGGAGCTGCTGATCCTTCTGCATCACGCGAGTGAGCAACGGCAAGGAGTCGCCCAGGAGTGCGTCGAGCTCCCACACCGCCGGCTGCTCCACGTTCTGACGCGTGAAGGTGAGCAGCTGTCGTGTCAGTGCCTGTCCACGATCGGCCGCGTTGACGATAGCGGCCACTTCCGTCTCGGTGGTCTCGGCGTCGACATGACGAAGCAGTTCGGCGCTGCCACGAATCACCGTCAACAGATTGTTGAAGTCGTGCGCGATACCGCCGGCCAGCGTACCCACAGCCTGAAGCTTGGACGTCTGCCGCAGATGCTCATCGAGCATCCGACGTTCGGTGATATCGGTCAACACCAGCACCACGCCCCATGGATCCGTCGCGTCGGATCGCGTGAGCGGCGCAGCGCTCGTACGCACCCAACGCACGTCGCCGGTATCGCTGCGGAGCGCGATCTCGCGCGTGACCGATCGGCGCTCGCGTGCGGCGATCGCGCCAGGACGCAGCTCCGGCGGAATGATCTCACCATGCTCGCCTTCCATCTGCCACATCGGATCGCGCGCATTGCGACCTTCCAGCTGCGATCGCGTGAGCCCCATGATTTCTTCGGCGCGCTCATTCCACGAGAGCAGATTGCCGCGCGTGTCCTGCACCACGACACCTTCGGTCATGGAATCGATCACCGTGCGATAGCGTGCTTCGCTGTCGCGCAGCTGGATCTCCATCTCCCGCTCGTTCGTCACATCGACGATGCTCACGAGCACCGGTGCTTCGACGCCGGCAGCAGCGCCCAGTGGCGATGCGGTGATGAAATGCCACGCGTTCGAGCCATCCGCGCGACGGATCTGGTAGGTCGCGAACTGCGTGCTCCCCGTCGCGCGCGCACGAGCCGGCGCGATGTCGGAGAACGGTACCGGCTGCCCGTATTCGTCGAGCGGCTCAATACGACGCGCGCCGAAGACATAGTCCGGATACGTCTCGTCGGTGATCCCCAGCATGCGACGCGCTGCTGGATTCATGAGGGACGGCAACAGCTCCGGACCTTCGCGCAACACCACACCGCTGCCCAATCCTTCCAGGAGCTCCGCCATGCGACGCGCCAACCGATCACGCTCGGCGAATGCTTCGTGCGCAGACGTGACATCTCGAACGACACCCATCGCGCGAGGACGCACGCCGACGCTGTAGTCCATGACAATCTCGGCTTCCATCCAGCGCACCGTGCCGTCTGGCCACACGATCCGATACGGCGGCACAGAACCGCCACCGGCCTGAAAGGCGGCGTTGCGTGCGGCAAGAACGGCGGGAATGTCGTCCGGGTGCATCTGCACGATGCTGTCGCCAGGCGGTGGGCTCCAACCGGGCGCCTGTCCGTACAGCGGTCCCATTTCGGCGGACCATTCACGGATCTGCGTTTCTGGATCCCACGACCACCAGCCCATCTGCCCTGCGCGGAATGCGATCTGCATTTGCTGATCGCGGACGCGCGACTGCAATTCGGCCTCGGAGCGACGTCCACGTTCCAGATACAACTGCGCGATCAGCGCGACGAGCAGCAACAGTGAGGTCGATGCCACGAGCACCGCGAGCGAACGCATTCGATTCTGACGACGACCTTCAAAGGTCAATCGCTCGCGCTGCTGGCGGCGTTCATCGACCGCGAAGGTCGCGAGTGCACGTCGCAGCTGTTGTTCGGCCTGCGTGAAGCGCCGGCTGTTGACCATCTGCCGTGCGTCGCCAACGCGGGTCGAGTCCAGGAAGCCGACCACAGAATCGGCGAGCAGGAGCAACGGGATGACGTGCGCGCGGGCAAGCGCGGCCGCGACGCCGTCGTGCTCGGGTGACGGCGTCGTGAGATACGCCGCGCCATGTTGGAGGCTGTCCAGCGCCAGTCGCCAGGCAACCGCTTCGAGGCGCGGATTCACCTCGTGTGACTGGAGTGACTCACGGCGGTCGGCCACAATCGACAGACCATCGTCGATCTCCTGTGCCGCGTCCACACGGGTTTCGTACGCGGCAGTTTCCACGCGCGCGCGCTCCGAGTCCCTCGTGACCAGCCAGAGTGACACACTCGTCACCATGGCAGCCGACGTCAGCCCAAGCCCCAGCCACAAACGGCGGATGCGACGCTTACGCATCACATCCGACCGAGATTGAGGACCGTGGGAGCGTGTGCGTCAGCGGCATGCAGTAGGCTGACGCTCGCACTCCGCGATGGATACTGAGATGCGGATTAAGCTGTTGCGAAGACTCTCCCAGCCGGCACAACAAACCACATCGGACGGTCCGAATTACCGCCGGCGCGTCGCGTCGAGCCCGGCCCGCAGCGCTTTCGCGAGCGCAACCGCATCGCCGTCGCCCCAGAAGTGCATGAAGAACAGACGGGGTTCGTCGGTGAGCAGGTGATTGTGGAGGCTGGTCACCTCAATGCCGCCCTTTCGCAGCGCGCGAATGACCGCGTTGACTTCTGAACCAATCATCACGAAGTCGCCGGTCGCCACGGCTCGTCCACCCTCCGTTGGCTGCATGTTGATCGCCGTCGCCACGCCCATCGAGGCCGGCAGCACGGTGCCCTCGTCGGTGAGCGATTCGACGCGTGGAATGGACACCTGCCACACGCCGCCGTTGTTCTTGCCGCTCGCACCAAGGGCCGCGGTGACCTGCACCGTATCGAAGGCGATTGCCGGTGGGGGCGCTGACGGCGACGCGGACGGAGCCGGCGTCGCGGTCAGTGCGAGCGCGGCCTTTACTGCCGTGGCGACAGCCAACGGATCGCCATGCCCGTGAATGTGCACATAGAGCACGCGAGGCGATTCGCGGATGACATGATGGTGGATCGCGCTCTGCTCTACACCACCCTCCTGCAGCCTGCTGATGACCGGATTGAGCTCCTCCTCGCGGAGCACCAGGTCACCCATGGCCAGCACGCCGTGCGCCGTCGGGAGCATGGCCATCCAGGAGCCAAGCGCGAAGGCGGGGCGAAGCTTCACAGCGCCTACGGTCACATTGAGGTCGGTTCGCGGCATACTCCACCGCCGCACGCCTCCACCCTGGTCAGCACCGGTCCGTCCGAACGCCGAGTCGACACGCGTCCAGTTCACGGGAGTTGGCTGTGCCTCCAGCTCCCCCCTCGGCGCTACGGCTGTGATTGCCGCCGTGACAGTCGCCATTCCAAAAACCGCGGCGAGTCGCTGCGCTTTGCCTCTCATACGTACTCCACAAGTGACAGGGCGGGACCTCAGGGAAAAGACTAGTACAACGTCGTCAACTTTGCGTTACGGCAGGGCTCGCTTCGGCGTCTGCCAGCCATGACCGATCCGCTGCCTTCACGTCCGACGCCTGCTACTCCTGTGACGCATCACGCGCGCCGGTATGACGCGACGATGCATCGCCGGACGCGAACGCAGCAGCGAACGCAGCAGCGAACGCGGCAGCGATTCGCCCCGTGACGAGCGTCGCAGCTACAGAGGCACCGACTTCCTGCGCCGACGGGCCGCTCCGCTTCGCGATCGCCGGCGGTGTGCTCCTCGAGCGACTGGTCGCCGGCATCAAAGGATCGGTGCTCCGTCGCGAACTCAAAGATGCGACCGCTGCGCTCGAGGCGAGCGGCGCGACGCTTGCCGTGTGCGATGGAGCGCTCGTCGTCAATGACGAAGTGGTTTCGTCGCCCGCGGCGACAATATGGCATGAGCAGCTCGAGCGCGCCGGACTTACCAGCGTGACATTTGCCCGCGCGACCTCCGATCGAGAGCTGCTGCTCTTCGCAGCGATTCTCGTCGCCCCGGGCGAACGCGGCGCGTTCAGGCGGTTGTGGCTCGAATGCGGCGCGTGGCGCATTCACGTGACCTGCGTGGACGACGGAGAACTCCCGGTTCCGCCGCTCGCCACCGTGAGCACCGCCGGCGTGCCGGATGGTCTCCGCGAGTTGTGCGCGGCCGTTGGTCGCGATTCGATGGACACGAGTTCCGCAGTCCTCGAGGAACTCAAGCGTCATGGCGCGGCCGCGACGGCCGAGTTGCTGGAGCAACTCGCGATCGCCACCCAGGGCTCGCGGCGGCGCTATCTGTTCGAAGCCATTCTGGCCATTCGCGAAGGCGATGAACATCTGGTTGCTGCGCTCGAACATCCTGATTGGTTCGTCGTGCGCAACGCAGTCGCATTGCTCGGAGAACTGCGCGCCATGCACGCGGACCTCCCGCTCATCCTGATGCTGGACCATCCGGATGCGCGTGTGCGCGCCGCCGCGGCGATCTCACTGGGCCAACTCGACACACTGGTGGCGCGCGAGGCGCTCGTCCGTGCGGTGCACGACAGCGATGCACTCGTGCGCGCCCGGGCGTGGGACGCGTTTACGATGAGCTCCGACGCGCCGCCCGCTGAACTGCTCGACACCGCCCTGCGAAACGACGATACGCCAATGGTGAAACGCGCGATGCTCGACTGCGCGTCGGCCTTTCCGCTGCTGGATGTCGGCGGCGGACTCGTACGCTTCTGTGCGCGTGAGTTCACCAATGCTGATCAGCAGCTGCTGATGGCGTACGGCGTCGAGCAATTGGCGCGCCGTCGCCCTTCGAGCGCAACGGCCTTCGTGAAACGCATGCCGGAGCTCTTCGCGCGCACCTGACCGTTCATTTCCCGGCACAATGGCCGTACCGAACACCGAACGGCGGGCCACGCAGCATGCGTGGTCCGCCGTTTCGTTTGTGCTTACACGCGCACTAGCGCGTGTGACAGCGAATCTCAAACAGTGCGGCGGCGACGCGAGACGGCGAACAGCCCCGCCAGTCCGGCCGCCATCAACACGTACGTGCTCGGCTCGGGAACTGTGGTGACCAATGCGGTGATGCCGCGAGTCTGATTGATCGGAATCGCCAGGCCGGTACCGCTGGCCGGTCCGACGTTATCAAAGATCATCTGATACGTGGCCGGCGAAATGTTCACCATCTGATTCGGCTTCCACACAATTGTGCTGAGATCGCCGTTCGGTCCGTCGGTGGTCACCGTACCGGTGATGTAGCCCATGAACGTTCCGGTGCCCGCTGTCGGGGCAGTCTGGCGAACCAGGAGCGTGAACGTGACGAAGTTGTCGGGCACGGCCGCCGTACCCGTACCCGTGAGCGTGAACTGCCCGAGGCTCACGACGCTACCACTCGCGATAGGTCCCGGATTGGTCGGTACCGCGGTGTAAGCGAGCTGAAATCCGCCGCCCACACAGGTGTTGCTCATCGGCGAACCTGCGACTGGCATGGAGTTGTTGCACGTGCCAAAGGCGCTCGTGAAATACCCCTGCGTATAGAAGTTCACCTGCGCTTGTGCCTGCGATGCAAGCACAAGCATTGCTGCTCCAACTGCCGAGAATGCTTTTGCGCGAACTGTCATTCCGGACTCTCCCTGAAGATGCGTGGCGCGTTGAACTGCTGGTGATACAACGCACACGCAACCAGTGTGCCTCGCGACGATTGGCCGATGCTACCGCACGAGCTCGCGAGACGTAGTCAGCGATCGCGATGTGCCGGAATGTCGACGCGCGAATGCGGCACACGTCGTTCGCGCGTATCATCGCGCTTCGTGCTCGCAATGTGATGCGCCCATGCGTGCCTGGCTGAGCGCGGGTGCGACATCGAAATGCGCAACACGCCTTCACCCGTACACCGCAGCCACTGAACGGCACGCCATTGATCGCGCTGTGCACGTGAAGCCACTTCGCCCGGCCGCCGCCGGATTCAACACCACACTCCGGTAGGGGATTTCGCGCTTGAGGGCAGCGCGACCGCACTCTACCGTTCAGCCATGACCCGCCTCGTCCCCGCCCTGTTGCTCGTCGTCGTTGGAATCAGCACGAATGCCAGCGCGCAAAGCGCGACGCCGCCCGTCGACAGCGGTCGCGTCGTCGTACACGTGAAGGAATCGATGGGCATGCTCTCCGGCTTTCTGGTGCAAGCGGCCGGACGCAGTGCCGTGACCGACACCAGCGGCTCCGCTCGGCTCACACTCCCGGTCGGCCGACATGTTCTCGGCATCACGCGCACCGGCTTCGCAGTGATCCGCGCCAGCGCGGTGGTGGTACGCGACAGCCTGACCATCGTGACCGTCACGGCGACCATGGGGGCGGCCGCGGCAACCGATATGAGTGACATGGCCATGGAAGTCGAAGCGGTAAGAGTCAGCGCGACCCGCACCGAACGGCTTGCCGGCGAAACGCCAATTCGCGTTGAAGTTGTTGATGAAATGGAAGTCGACGAAAAAACGCTGATGGCGCCAAGCGGCATCAGCATGCTGCTCAATGAAACGCCTGGCCTGCGTGTGCAACCGGCGGCGCCCGGGCTTGGCACCGGTAGTGTGCGCATTCTTGGACTGCCTGGTCAGTACACGGTCATGCTCGCCGATGGGTTGCCGCTCTATGGTGCGAGTGCAAGCGCACTTGGTCCACTCGACATCTCGCCGGTCGATCTTCAACGCGTCGAGGTCATCAAAGGCGCTGCGTCGGCGTTGTACGGCGGTCAGGCACTGGGTGGCGTGATCAACTTGGTATCGAAGCCGCCCAGCGGAAGGAAGGAATTGCTGCTCAATCGCCGCACGATGGGTGTGACTGATGCGGCGACGTGGCTCAGTCATCGCTTCAGCACCGGCGTGGGCGCATCGCTGCTCGCGTCGGGGACGACCCAAACGGCGCAGGATGTCGACAACGATGGCTGGGCCGATCAGTCGAAGGCCACGCGCTGGAGCATTCGACCGCGCCTGCACGCGGTGGACAAGCGTGGCCGTTCGCTGTTCGTCACCGCTGGCGCGGGGCTCGATGATCGCAACGGCGGCGCCCTGGGTGCTGTCCGTGCTCCCGATGGCAGCACCTTCCGCGAAGGGCTTCGCAGCACGCGCGCCGACCTGGGCGCCACGAGTCGATTGCCCATGAGCAATGGGGGCAGTCTGAGCCTGCGTGTGGCGGTCGCCAACACCGATCGTGAGCGCACGTTCGGCAGTGGTGCGCGCGAAGACGATCGCGCCACGACGGGCTTCGCTGAACTCACGCGCTCGTTCGAGTCGGACAGTCGTGTGTTGGTGCTTGGTGGCGCTGTGCAGCTCGACGACTACGAGAACCAACTGAACGACCGCGTTGATCATCGATGGGTGATTCCTGGAGCATTCGCCACGCTTGAGCGCGGAGTGGGACCGCTCACTATGTCGGCCAGTGCGCGCGTCGACGCGCATCCCGATGCGGGTACGCAGGCGACAGGACGCTTCGCATTGCTCGCGAAGCCGGCCACCGGCTGGTCGGTGCGCGGAAGTATTGGCAACGGGTTCGCCGCAGCGACCGGACGAACGGAAGAAACCGAAGCGATTGGGCTTCGTGCCGTACGTATCACGCGCGCGCTCGATCCCGAGCGAAGCGTTGGAGCCATGCTCGACGTAAACGGCACACTCGTCGGCACCGAGCTGCTTGTGACCGCGTACGGATCAACCATCGAACACGCGGTACAGCTCACCGCGACCGCTGCCGATCCGCGTGCCGCGTTGCTGGTGAATGCCGATGGCGCCACGCGAGTCGCCGGCGTTGAAGCGCTCGCCGTTTGGCGCTTCTCACTGGGCAAGTTCATCGCGAACTACGGCTATTCGCGCGGAAGTCGCCCCGACGCCATGACTGGCGTACGCGAGCTCCTGCCGTTGCTCCCGCGTCATCGACTGGGGGGCGACCTGATGCTCGAGAAGGCAAACGTCTGGCGTGCCGGCATCGAGGGCACCTGGTACGCCGAGCAGCCGCTCGACGACAATCCGTATCGAACGCGCTCCAAGCCGTACACCTACATGATGGCGATCGTGGCGCGGCAGCTCGGCGCGGTGGAGATCGTCGCCAACTTCGAGAATCTGCTCAACGTGCGGCAGACGGACACCGACCCGCTCGTGCGACCGTCACCGGGCATGGGTGGCCGATGGACTACGGATGTCTGGGCGCCGCTCGAAGGCTTCATGGCAAACGTCGCCGTACGCTACCGCTGGCAGTAGTCCGCGCTATTTGCGCGTGAGCGACTTCTCGATCAGCGGCGCAACCACATCCGCCATCACCCGGTATCCCGCCTCCGTAGGATGCACACCGTCATTCGCATAGTCGGCGCGCATCCCCATGCGCTCGTCGGCGAGTTTGGAGTGATAGTCGACGTACGTGACCTGTCGTGAAGCGGCGTACTGCCTGATCCACGCATTGAGCGCCACGATTTTGGGCGCCGGTTCAAGGCCGCGCTTCCACGGATAGTCGAAGACCGGCGTGACGCTGCACAACAGCACGCGAATGTTGTTGGCCTGCGCGATCTCGGTCATTGCCGCCAGGTTGCTTTCGATTTCTTCGAGGGTCGCGGGCCCAGTGTTGCCGGCAATGTCGTTGGTGCCCGCCAGAATCACGACTGCCGAAGGCTTGAGCGCTACGACATCCTGGCGAAAGCGCAGCACCATCTGCGCGGTCGTTTGTCCGCTGATGCCGCGTCCAACGTACGGTTTTCCTGGAAACATCACGGGAAAGAACTTCGCCCACCCTTCCGTGATGGAATTGCCAAAGAATACCACGCGCTGTTCACCGCTTGCCGGAGCCGGCAGTTCCGCATTGGCTGCGCGATAGCGCGCGAGTCCGGCGAACTCCGCTGCCGAGGGTGCTTGGGCCATGACCAACGCCGGGGTGACGAGCAGCGCAGCAGTGAGCCAACGACTGCAGCTTCGAAGTGAACGCGTGGGCATTGGTCGGTCGGAGGAGTGGTGTGGCTGCGCACTGTTCGCGGAGATATAGTAGCAATCGCCCCGTTGGGGTGCATTCTCCGCCACTCTCGTCCCTGCCGCGTTATGCGTCTCCCCCTTCGCGCTGCTCTGCTCTGTGTCACCGTCGCCGCCGGCGCACTCTCAGCGGCCCGTCCGTTTCCGCACATGATCTGGCTCGGCACCGCCCTCCCGCTCGACAAGAGTGCCATGCGTGGCGATTTCGAAATGACTGCCGGCAAGGTGAAGGGCACCTCGGCGCTCGAGCTTTCGCAGCGCAAGGACACGCCGGGCGCGGTGCGCCCCTGGCAACTCAAGCGAGGCACCTGCAAGAAGTCGGGGGCCGTATACGGCGATGCGGCGGCCTACAAGCCGGTCACAATCGGCGCTGATGGCAAGGGCGTCTCGTCGCTCACCGTCGCGATGGCCGTTCCCGATACGGGCGACTTCCATGTGGTGGTGATGACGTCACTCAAGGAACCCAACAGGATCTTCGCCTGCGGTGACCTGGTGCTCGAGGACTGACGAGCCGCTCAGGGCTCTCGCTCAGGGTTCCCGCTCGGCCTTCCTGGCCAAGTCGATCTTGATTCGACCCATCTGGGTGAGGCCGAGCTTCGAGCCGACACCGGTGGGATCGACGGCAAATTCCGCCGGCAGCACCGTGGTGATCGTGAGGAGCGTCGCGACGACAACGGCGATCACAGTGATTCGGCGCAGCGTTGGTGGGTTCACGGACTCGCTCAATGCAGCCTCCGGATTTCGGAGAATTGTCCGGTGGCGTGAACACGAATGGTGACGGGCTTCTCGCTGATATTGCGGAATGCCCATCCGTGAATCCCGTCAAACGCGGCGACGATCTCGCCGCGTTTTGCGTTGGCAGTACCGCGGTCGTACACATCCGCCGCAGCCTTCGGGTCGTTGAGCGGTTCGCCGTGCAAGTTGTATCCGACCTCTTCACCGTCAGTCGACCAGTCGAACGTCGCCTTCGCGCCCTGTCGCATCACGAGCTTGACCTCGACGCGCTTCTCCGGAGCGATCGTCACGGCGATTGAATCGGTGCGCACGCTGGCGACGACGGGAACGACAGACTCCTTCCGATCGGCCACGTAGCCCGTCAGTTGGTAGCCCACGAGTGCGAGGCCAGCGGCAAACAGCACCATGTTCGCGGCAAACCCACCGCGCTCAAAGGACGCGGATCGGCGCCAATAGCTGATGCCAATGAGCACGAATGTCAGCGCCAGCATCTGCCCCAGCTCGACGCCCACATTGAACGCGAGCAGGTTGGCGACAAGTCCGTTCGGATCCATCTGGAAGTCGAGCAGCTTGGTTGCGAGGCCAAATCCGTGGAACAGGCCGAACACGAACGTCGCCATGCGGGCATCAGGCTGCACGCCAAGCCATCGTTGCAAGGCACCCACATTGTCGAGCGCCTTGTACGCGACCGAAAATCCGATGACGGCGTCAATGAGGTACGGATTGACGTCGACCTTCGTCAGCACGCCGAGGATCAGGGTGCTTGAATGCCCAATCGCGAAGAGCGTCACATACGTCGCGATATCACGCAGCCGGTACAGATAGAAGATCACCCCGCACAGGAACAGCAGGTGATCGTAGCCCGTGACCATATGCTTGGCGCCGAGATACGCAAACGGCACCAGGCGCATGCCACTGGTCGCCTGGATGTACCCCTTGTCGCCCAGCGACACTCCGTGCGCGAACGCCGGCGATGCCGAGAGCGCAAGGAGTGCCAGTACCGCGAGTGCGCCCCTGCGACTCCGCAATCAGCCTCCGCAACGTGGTGGTTGGTCGACGGATGATATCGTCGGAACCACCCACCCGCTTGCGACGAGTCGCCAGTGGCAACGAATTTTTGTCCGCTTGCCCCGATCTCTCGGCGCGCGTAGTGTCGCTCAAGCAGCCAACTCATGCCAGCTATCCCCGAGGATCCATCGCCGCGCCACCGCGAAGCGTCTCCAGCGCCTGCGCCATCGGTGAAAGCAGCCGCCGGCGCGGCTGCCGAATCGGCCGCGTCCATTGCCGACGCGTTGCCCGACATCGTGCTGCGCTACGATCGGGATGGGCGAATTCTGTTCGTGAACGAAAGCATTCGGGCGGCGACGGGCCGCGCCCCCGAGTCGTTCATCGGACAGCTCGCACCCGACGTCAGCCCCACGCCGGAAATCGCGGCAAACTTCTCGGAAGCGAGACGAACGGTCTTCGCGACCGGCCAAGCGGTCACGTTCGAGGTCGCACGCGCGCTCGACCGGCGCGTATTCGAATATCGCATGGTGCCCGAGCAGGTCACTGACGGTGTTGTGCAGACGGTGCTCGCGATAGGCCGGGACATCACGCGCGCGCAACGGGCCGTCGAAGCGCTGCGCGCGAGTGAGGCGCGCTATCGCGCGCTGGCGGAAGCTACCACGCAAGTCATCTGGGGCGCCGGACCAAACGGCAGCCTGGATGATGATGCGTCTGCGGGCTGGCTCACGTACACCGGCCAGGCGCTCGACGATTCCAACCGCACCGGTAACGAGTGGCTCGCTGCCGTGCACCCCGACGACCGAGAGCGAGCGTGGGCCGCCTGGAGTCACGCCGTTCGCACCGAAACGGTGTACGACGTGCGCTATCGAGTGCAACGCAACGACGGCACGTGGCGCATCGTCATCGCGCGTGCCGCACCGGTGCGTGCGGCGAATGGCGAGATACTGGAATGGATCGGCACCATCAGCGATGTAACCGATCACGCGGCATTGACGGCCGCGCTCCATGAGTCGGAGCGGCGGCTCGCCACCCTGCTGCGTCATGTGCCCGGCATGGCGTATCGCTTTCGCGCTGAGGCCAGCCATCGCTTTGAGATTCTGAGCGACGGCGTGCTGGAGCTGACCGGGTATCGTGCGCCCGAACTGTTGCAGACGGAAGGCCAGACTTTTCGCGATTTGATCGTGGCCGACGACCGCGAGCGGGTCGCCAGCACCATCAGCGCCGCCATCAGCTCCGGTCAGTCGTTCGAGGTCACCTATCGAATTGCGTGCGCGAACGCGGACCAGCGCGTCGTATGGGAACAAGGTCGATGCGTCCCCTCCACCGATAGCGCGGTGCCCGTCGTCGAAGGATTGGTGGTCGATGTGACCGATCGAGAGCGCGCACTGGAAACGCTGCAGGCCGAGCGCACACATCTCGACCACGCGCAGCGCCTCGCGCGACTGGGATCGTGGAATTTCGAGCGTGGCGCATTTCGGCTCCGCAGCCCTGATCAGTGGGCCGAGATACTCGGCGTGCGTGAAGACGAATTGCAGGATCCGGTCTCGGCACTCGGTCGTCGAATCGTGCTCGAGGAACGCGAAGCATTTGTCGAACGTCTTGCGGCCCTTGATCAGCAACGGCCGGCGCATGTCGAAAGTCGCTGGCGAATCCAGCGCGACGACGGCGCGATTCGGGTGCTGCAGCTACGCGCGCTCTGGCAGTACGGCGAAGACGGACGCCGCGCGGCGGGAACCGGTACGGTGCAGGACGTCACCGACGAAGTCGCCGCCGAGTTCGAAATCGTGCGACAGCGCGCTCTGCTCGAAGAGTCACAACGGTTGGCGCACGTCGGGAGCTGGGAAGTCGATCTCGCGACCAATGCGATCGTCTGGTCGGAGGAGATGTACCATATCGCCGGATTTCCGCGTGATCACGGTGTGATCTCGCGCGCGTTCGCCGACACTATGATCGTAGCGGAAGAAGTTGAGCGAGTACGGGCTCGCGTCTCTGAAGCTGTCGAGACCGGTCAGCCGGTCGAGTACGAGCATCGACTGCGTCGAGCCGATGGCGCGCTCCGTACGCTCGTGACTCGCGTGCGCCCCATCCTGGGGCATGACGGCACCGCCGCCCGTATTGTCGGCGCGAGTCAGGATGTCACCGATCGCCGTCGACTTGACGAGCAGTTGCGTCAGACGCAGAAGATGGAGGCCCTCGGCGTACTCGCGGGAAGTATCGCGCATGACTTCAACAATTTGTTGAGCGCGATCCTCGGCGGCGCCGAACTCGCGCGCGTCGACGTGCCGGATGGAACGAGTATCGCCGAGGATCTCGATGATATCCGCAAGGCAGGCCTGCGCGCGGCGGAGCTGACGCGACGTTTGCTTACGTTCAGTCGTCGACAGTCGCGATCTCCCACCGTCCTCGATCTCGGAAAGTCTGTGCGCGACGCCGAGCGACTGCTGCGGCGATTGCTCCCCCCCGATGTGGCCCTCGACATCATTTCGAGTTCATCACCGTGCGTCGTGCTGGCCGATCCGGGGCAGCTCGAACAGGTGTATATGAACCTCGTCGTCAACGCGCGAGACGCGATCATGGCCGCGCATTCGCAGAGTGGAGCCGGCGAAAGTCACATTGATGCACTGATCTCCGTGTCTGTCGAGCTTCGCGCCGTATCGAGCGAGGACAGCTATCCGGCCGCTCGCGATGGCACGCCGTTACCCGCGGGCACCTACGCCGCGCTCTGTGTGCGTGACAATGGCATCGGAATGGATTCGAACACGCGACAGAGGATCTTCGAGCCGTTCTTCACGACCAAAGCCGAAGGCAAAGGCACCGGACTGGGGCTCGCCACCGTGTTCGGCATCGTCGCGCAGCACGATGGCGCCATTCACTGCGAGAGTGACGAAGGCGCCGGCACCACGTTCACGATTCTTCTGCCACACACCGAAGCGACGGTCGACAGTTCGCGTGTTGTGCGATCGCGTGCGCCGAGTGGCGCCGAAACACTGCTATTGGTGGAGGACGAACGCCTGGTACGCGCGATGGCAACGCGCGTGCTTCAGCGCAACGGGTATCGCGTGATCTCCGCTCAGCACGGTGATGACGCGATGCTCGCGTGGCGCGAACATGGCAGCGCGATCGATGCGCTGGTGACCGACATTCGCATGCCAGTGATGGACGGCTCCGTGCTGGCGAAGGCTCTGCGCGCCGAGCGTCCAGACCTGCCGCTGGTCCTGATGTCCGGATACACCCTCGGCACTGCGGCGGAGGCCGAATTGCTCCAACAGGAGATCTTTCTCGAGAAACCGTTCACCGCCGAGACGCTGCTGGTTGCGGTGCGCGAGGCGCTGGATCGGCGATGAGATCGCCGCGGGATTCTCCATGACGTCGGCTTGACACATCAACATTTTTTGATTTATTGAACCGGCGTGACCACCACAATCGATCTCAGTCGCGCGGCTCAGCTATTCCATGCACTCTCCGACGAAACGCGCCTCGGCATTCTCGACATGCTGCGCGATGGCGAGCAGTGCGTGTGTGATTTGCAAACGACCTTCGACGCGGCCCAGTCGCGTCTCTCATACCACCTGCGCGTCTTACGTGATGCTGGACTCGTGACCGATCGCAAGGAGGGGCGCTGGTCCTTCTACACCCTTGCGCCATCCGCACTAAACGAGGCGCACGATATGGTGCGCAACCTGGCGACGGAGTCTGGCCCCGGCGGGCGTCGCTCGCTCAGGGTGTTTGGGCGCTGCTGCGAGTAGTGCCTCTCTTTTTTTGATCAGACGCATCAAATTTTTCTGATAGGAACCGACATGCCAACATCACTGCCACTCCAGTCCAACGCTGCAAACAACGAAGCCCTGACCGCTCTCGTGCGCGAGAAATACGGTGACGCGGCGAGACGTGTCCTTGCCGCCGAAGGGACCGCGTCGTGCTGCGGTCCTGTCAACGCCTGCTGCGGCGGCGCGGCGTTCGACGGTACCGTGGACCCCATCACATCCAATCTCCTCGTCAACCGCGAGACAAATGAATTGCCCTCGGCGGCGGTGCTCGCATCACTGGGTTGCGGCAATCCCACGGCGCTGGCCGAACTCCACGACGGAGAGGTCGTGCTCGACCTCGGCTCGGGAGGCGGCATCGACGTGATTCTTTCTGCACGACGTGTCGGTCGCACCGGGAAAGCCTACGGGTTGGACATGACCGACGACATGCTGACGCTCGCGCGCAAGAATGCGCTCGAAGCCGGCGTTGAGAACGTGGAATTCCTGAAGGGGCAGATCGAACAGATCCCGCTCCCCGACAACTCGGTCGATGTGATCATCTCGAACTGCGTGATCAACCTTGCCGGTGACAAGCGCACGGTGCTCGCCGAAGCGCATCGTGTGCTCAAGCCCGGCGGACGGTTCGCCGTCAGCGATGTGGTCGTACGCGGCGACGTCCCCGCGGAAGTGCGGCGCAGCATGGAACTCTGGGTTGGCTGCGTGGCGGGCGCGCTCGAAGAGTCGGAATTCAAGTCCATGCTCACCGATGTCGGATTTGAAGGCGCCGACATCGAACCCACGCGCATCTATCGCAGCGATGATGCGCGCACGTTCCTGGTTGCGGCCGGTCTCGATGACTCGCGCATTGCGGAGGTGGATGGTCGCATCATGGCCGGATTCGTTCGCGCCACCAAGCCGACCATCGCAGCTTCCGCGGCAGGCAAGACGTGCTGTGGACCCGAATGCTGCAGCTGACGCAGCGGAGATCTCGTCATGAATGCTTCTGTATCGGCCGCCACTGAGAGCGCGTGCCCCGCGTCGGCCTTCGCCATGACTCGCGCGCTGGTGTCATGATGTCCATCTACGTCCGCGCGGCCACGAGGAACGATGTCGATGACATCGTGCGTATCTACAACGAGGGCATTCGGGGACGCGGCGCCACCTTCGAAACCACGGAGCGGGTCGGCGCCGACATCGAACCGTGGTTCGCTGACCATCATCCACTGCTGGTCGCCGAGCGCGACGCGCGGGTGGTGGGATGGGTGCACTCGTCGCCGTATCGCGCGCGCGACTGCTACGCGGGCATTGGTGACTTTTCCGTCTACGTCGCCGCGGATGCGAAGGGCACGCGCGTAGGCGACGCACTCATGAACGCATTCCTCCCCGCCTGTGAGGCGATTGGCCTGTGGAAGATCCTGAGCCGGATCTTTCCTGAGAATCACGCGTCGCGCGCATTGTGCGCCCTCCATGGCTTTCGTGAAGTGGGCGTGTACGAGAAGCATGCGCGCCTCGATGGCGTGTGGCGCGATGTGGTGATCGTTGAGCGGTTGCTGTCAGCGAACTTTTGAGTCGCCCACGTCTCGCGTCATCTCGATCATCGTGGGCCGGAATCCACCGCGCGCGAACAACCGCTGCGCCGCCACGTTGCGCGCCGCTGTCATGAGGACGATTTGCGTAGCGCCGCGCTGTTCGAGTGCCGTGATCACCGCGTCCAGCAGAAGCACACCGACACCGCGGCCGCGAAACTCGGGATCGACAATGATGTCCTGCAGCACACCGGCGGGACCGCGAAGCGCCATGTAGTCGATGCCTTCGATCGTCGCATACGTGTACCCGAGCACATCGTCGCGGTCGACGGCCACCAGCACGATGGCGTTGCTCTCGTGCAGCTGGCTCGCGAGAAACCGTCCATAGTCGAGCGGCAGCCGATCGCGAGATGGCAAAAAACGTTTCGCGTCGAACGCATGATGTTCCTGCACCAGCCGAGCGCCAAGGGCACCTAGGCGCGGCAGATCGGCGCTGACCGCCGGACGGATCTGGATGCGCTCAGTCATCGGATTGCGAGCAGTGGCGCATGTAGTTGGCGCGTTGATTTGCTGAAACCACCATGCCCCAATCTACGCGAAGCCCGTTCCTCGTTCGCGCCCGCCGGTCGATCAGGCGTTCAGCGTCGCTTGGGATCTTGCGGTGCGAGCGATCGCATTCGGGCAATCTCCGACTCGTAGTGATCGAGCGTCTGCTGCAGCTCGACCCAGCTGCGGTCGTCGTTATTCAGTCGGAACGACGCACCGCGCTCATCAATGGCCCGGAGCTCGAACGTCTCTCCGAGCGCGCCGTTCAGATGCGTGAGCTTCAATTGCGCTTTCATCTGGCACCTCGATTGAATTTGCCCGAAAGGACTGCGACCGAATGTGCTGCGGTACGCCATTTCATAACTCGACATGACCAGCTGCCATCACCGCAGCAAACGTAGCCGATCAGTGCCGATCGGCTAGTCCCGGTCGCTGGACGCGCATCATCCGCGCGAGCAGGGCGCCCCGGGAACTCCAGGCGCGCCGATACGAAGACTTCCTCACTCGACGCGAGCGCGGTCGAGGACAGTTTCTCGTTGGTGAGGACATTTCGAGGAGCATCTCCCTCGGCGATGCGCTGAACCGGTTGAACGGCATCAAAGTGTCGATGGGTCCAGGCTACGCCGTAGGCAAAGTGCAGGTCACGCGCTGCGCCGGAAACGACAGCCTCGTTGGGGTGTTCGTGGACGGCGTCGATCGCACGTGGGCGTATCGCAGCGGACTCACCGCGCGATCTGTGGAAGGCTTTCGACCGCAGGACGTGCTGATGGAGCTACATCCCGCGAGCATCGTCGCACTCGAGTTCTACCGACGAAGCGAGATGCCTCCCGAGTACGCCGCGGTGGGCTACTGCGCGGTGATCGGCCTGTGGTCGCGGTGACCGCTCATCCCGAGTGCGCCGGTCTCGGTTCCGGTCTCGGTTCCGGACTCGGTTCCGGTCTCGATTCCGGTCTCGGTTCCGGTCTCGGTAGCTGATTGAACGACAAACGCCGCCAATCACAAAAGTGATGGCGGCGTTTGCGCAAAACTGCTTCTGATTGCCCCTCCTGGAATCGAACCAGGAACCTTCTGATCCAGAGTCAGACGCTCTGCCAGTTGAGCTAAGGGGCAGC
>CBHWDN010000024.1:0-79128 GCA_966112585.1 uncultured Gemmatimonadaceae bacterium | reverse complement strand
CTTTGCCGACGCCCGCTTTTGTTTACCTGCGAGGCGTCGAGGGGGGAGGATGTCAGGAGGACGGGGGAAGGACTGCCGTCCGTCGGTCTTCAACCTGACGTCCTTCCCCCTGACGCCTCGCAGGTCATAAAAACATCCCGCCTGGCAGCAAACCCAACGGCCTCCTAATTGCTGAGGGTGTAATACCGTGAGCATGTGACGTAACGCACACCGGGCGCTGATCGTCCCCGCTATAGTGTGCGCTAGGTGGGCTTTTTCCTGGCCTGCTGTGACGTATCGCACGCGAACACAATGGTTTAGTATTTGTCCAGGTCCCGTGGCATGCGTGCTCTCGGGGCCGGCGGACGGCGGTTGTCCGCTTATCGCTCTATCACAGAGGACTCCATGAACAAGAGACTGGTCGGAATGTCGCTTCTGGCCTCGGTGCTTGCGGCGCCGATGGCTCAGGCGCAGGGCATCACCTCGGATCTTGGCAAGCGCATCGAAATTGGCGCTTTTGGTCAATTCACCAAGCTCGACGAAGACCTTCGCATGAAGAAGGAAGTCCCCGGACTCGGTGGCATGCTTGCTATGCAGGTCTGGAAGGGCTTGGGCGTCGAAGTGAACGGCAACTGGGGCAAGACCGAGAATCTGGTTTCCCCATTCGAGAAGATGAACTACCTGCCGTGGCGTGGCCTCGGCACGCTTACGCTGCCCGCTGGCAATCGCGCCAAGGTCATCGTGGGTGCTGGCTACCTGATGTCCGTCTACAAGGGCCGTGCATCGGCCAATGAATACGAAGACGGATTTGCCG
Source organism: uncultured Gemmatimonadaceae bacterium (assembly GCA_966112585.1). Taxonomy (GTDB): domain Bacteria; phylum Gemmatimonadota; class Gemmatimonadetes; order Gemmatimonadales; family Gemmatimonadaceae; genus Gemmatimonas. Next base: position 78,335 of record CBHWDN010000024.1, on the reverse strand, counting down.
GTATGCTCGGCGTGAAGTTGTGCGGCAGTGGCAAGTGGGGCGCACGCGCGGATGCACTCGTCGATTACAATCCGTCGCCGAATCAGCAGGCGCTCACGGGTACCTCGACGAACGGCGCGATTCGCGTTGGTGCCACGTATGCGCTTCGCGGCGCGTGTGGCGGTGAGTCGGTGAAGTGGGATTGGGCGCTCAAGGTCGATCCGGCGTCGGCTACGGTGAACCGTGGTGCCACGAAGCAGTTCGCGCTCAGCGCGGCTGACATGAAGGGCAAGGACATCCCGCTCAAGAACATCAAGGATCTCGCCTGCTCGACGAGCGATGCGTCGATCGCGTCGGTCACGAATGGTGCGGTGGCAACGGGTGTGAAGTACGGCACGGCCACGATCACCTGCTCGGGCACACAGAAGAAGCTCGCGCGCTCGGTGTCGGCCACGGTCACGGTGCCGCCGCCAGCGTGGAACCTCACGCTCACCCCGACGTCGGGTTCGACCGATGTGGGCAAGTCGCTGTCGTTTTCGTCGAAGGCGACTGATGCCGACAACGTCGACCTCGGCGCGATCACGTGGAGCTCGGCCAACCCGGCGATCGCGTCGGTCAGCAACGGCACGGTGACGTGCAACGCTGCCGGCACGACCACGATCACGGTCACGAAGACGGCGTACGGCAGCTCGAAGTCGGCGACCGCTTCGGTCGAGTGCAAGGAAGTGCCGAAGCCGATCGCGCGCATCGCGCTCGATCAGACGCTCTTCAACTTCGACAAGTCGGTCGTGCTGAAGACGGGCATGGACACGCTCAAGGTTGTGGTCGAAGCGCTCAAGCGCGTGCCGACGCTCCGTATCTCGGTGGAAGGCCACACCGACTGGTACGGTTCGGAAGCCTACAACAACAAGCTCGCGAAGAGCCGTGCGGACATGGTGACGAAGCAGCTCCTCAAGATCGCCGGCAAGGATGCCGCCTCGATCAAGGACCGCATCTTCACGAACAGCTGGGGTGAGCAGTGCGTCGTGTCGCGCGATGGTGCGAGCGAGCCGGAGCCGCCACCGGCGAACCGTGGTCGTATCTCGAACGACAACAAGACGGCGCAGGGTCCGAACCGTCGCGTTGAGATCTGGCAGCTGTTGGACGGGCAGAACCCGCCGACGACTTGCCGCGATCCCAATGCGAAGAACGGCCGCGTGAGTTTCTCTGAGATTCGATAGGTTGGTTCACGCGCGAGGGCGCGGAGATTGATGAGGAACGCCCCCGGCTTCGCCGGGGGCGTTTTTCATTGCTATCGCGGAGGGCGCGGAGCGCGGAGGGGCGGCTGCGCTTCGCTGGCCTTAGGACGCTTTGCGCTTGGTCGACGTGAGAGGGGGGCCGTCATAGTCGTTGACTACGCGTATTACTCCATCGACCAGCTTTGCTCGGCCGAAGTCAATCAGCAGTCCTAGATGAAGACCGGACACTCGCAGATAGGTCAGCAGTTGGTCTTTGTGAGCGGGGAGAAAGCGCACTCCTCGCTTGATCTCGACTGCCACCGAGCGTTCTACCACGAGGTCGAGTCGAAAGATCTCAGCGAGCGTAACGCCATTGTCGTTGACATTCAGCGGCACTTGCCGCTCAACTTGCAGCCCTCGGTCACGTAAGCGCACGGCGAGCAGTCGCTCATAGGCCGACTCGCGCGCCGCGGTGCGCAGCTTTTTGTGTACCTCGATGGACTCGCCGATAATGATGCGAGTGATGTCGTTCGGGTTCGGCATGGAGCGACGCTACGGTGCGTCGTCATCCGCTCGTCAGCACGTTGGAATGATTTGCGCGCCTGCGCTGCGTTCGGGCGAAGCCCGCAGCCCCTCCGCGCTCCGCGCTCTCCGCGAGCAAAATGAAAAACGCCCAGGCGAAGCCATGGGCGTTCCTCCATAACCTCCGCGCCCTCGCCCTCGTCAGAGGGCCTTGAAGGCATCGAACGGTTGCAAGCACGCATTGCACTTGTGGATCGCTTTGCAGGCCGTGCTCCCGAACTCACTTTGCAGTGTCGTATCGCTGGACCCGCACCACGGACACCGCACCGCCTGACGCGCCCGTGTCAGCGTGATCAGCCCCTGCGGCTCCGCCTTCCCTGGCGGCGCGATGCCGTATCTGCGGAGCTTTTCGCGTGCTTCCGGGCCAATCCAGTCCGTCGTCCACGCCGGCGAGAGCACCAGCTCCACATCGACGTTCGCGACGCCGCGCGCGTGCAGCGCGGTGCGGATGTCGGCTTCCATTTCCTTCATGGCCGGACATCCACTGTATGTGGGCGTCATGGTGACCTTCACCGCGTCACCATCGATGACCACGTCGCGCACGACGCCGAGCTCCACGACCGAGATCACGGGGACCTCGGGGTCTGGAACGGTCTGAAGAACGTCGTAGATCTCGTCGCGCGTGAGCATAGTGCGGTTCCTGTTGCGACCGACCCGACTACCAGGTCGCGCCGGGATGTGCGCGGGCGACGCTTTGCATGGTGGCCAGCATGTGACCGAGGTGTTCGGTGTGCATGCCGCGACGACCACCACGACGCGTGCCGTGATCGGCTGGCATCGAGAGCGTGGCGCGCTGCAGCACGTCTTTCACCATCGACTCCCAGAGCATGCGAATGCCGGCCTGATCGACGGCGATGAGTGCTTCGCCGGCGACCGCATCGTTCACGGCGTCGTGATCGAAGAGTTCACCCACGTAACGCCACAGCTGATCGAGTGCAGCCTGCGCGCGCCGGTGGCTTTCTTCGGTGCCGTCGCCAAGACGCACCACCCACTCGCTCGTGTGGCGGAGGTGATACTTGTCTTCCTTGAGGCTCTTGGTGGCGATCGCGGCGAGCTGCGGATGATCGCAGCGGGAGAGCGCGTCCCACAGCAACACGCTGTACGCGTCGAACAGGAACTGACGCATCATCGTGAAGGCAAAGTCGCCGTTCGGCAGCTCCACCATCAGCACGTTACGATAGGCGACGCCGTCGCGGAAATACGCGAGGTTGTCGGCGTCGCGTCCCTTCCCTTCGATTTCACCAGCGAGTGCAAGCAGCGACTGCGCATGACCAATCAGGTCGAGCGCGATGTTCGCCATCGCGATGTCTTCCTCGAGCATCGGGCCGTGTCCGCACCATTCGCTCAGGCGATGGCCGAGCACGAGGCGATCGTCGCCCAGCCGCATGATGAATTCAGCGAGTGGGTTCTCGACCTCCGGACGACGCGGCGCCGCGACCTGAAAGTCGGGCTGCTTGAGAACAATGCCCGCCTGACCGCCGATGGGTGCCTCTTCTGCGGCCATCAGAAAATCCGCACGCCGCGCGGCGCGACATAAAACTGCGGATGACGATAGGCCTTGTCGTTGCCTGGATCGAAGAACGGACCCGCATCACTCGGTGCGCTCGCCACGATCGCCGTGCTCGGCACCACCCACAGATTTACCGCCTCACCACGGCGCGCGTAGACGTCGCGCGCATTCTGCATGGCGAGCTCCGCATCGGACGCGTGCACACTGCCCGCGTGTTCGAACGGTTCGCCGTGACTGCCTTGCGTGAAGACTTCCCAAAGGGGCAACTGACTGTCGCTCATGTTCTGATTTCGGTGTTGGATCAGGCGGCAGCCGTGGACTTGGCCTGCTGCTTCGCGGCGTACGCCGTCGCGGCGGCGCGCACCCACTCGCCTTCGCTGTGTGCTTCGCGACGCGCTTCGAGGCGCTCGCGATTGCACGGACCGTTGCCCTTCACGACATCCTGGAACTCGCTCCAGTCGATCGCGCCGAAATTCCAGTCGCCGGTTTCGGTGTTGAGCTTGAGATCAGGATCGGGGAGCGTGAGGCCGATCGCGATCGCCTGCGGCACCGTGAGGTTGATGAAGCGCTGACGCAGCTCGTCGTTCGTCTTGCGCTTGACGCGCCACTTGAGGAGCTCGGCGCTGTTCGGCGAGTTCGTATCACTCGGGCCGAACATCATGAGCGACGGCCACCAGAAGCGATTCACCGCGTCCTGCAGCATGGCCTTCTGTGCCGGCGTGCCCTTGGCGAGCACCGTGCAGATCTCGTAGCCCTGACGCTTGTGGAAGTTCTCTTCCTTGCAGATGCGCACCATCGCGCGCGCGTACGGGCCGTACGAGGCCTTCGCGAGCACGGTCTGGTTCACGATCGCGGCGCCATCAACGAGCCAGCCGATGACGCCCATATCGGCCCACGAGAGCGTGGGGTAATTGAAGATGCTCGAGTACTTCGCGCGCCCGTCGAGCAACTGCTCGATGAGCTCCTGGCGGTCAACGCCGAGCGTCTCGGTGCCACAGTAGATGTAGAGGCCGTGGCCGCCCTCGTCCTGCACCTTGGCCAGAAGCGACAGCTTGCGGCGCAGGCTGGGCGCACGCGTAATCCAGTTGCCCTCGGGGAGCATGCCCACGACTTCGGAATGGGCGTGCTGGGACATCATGCGCGTGAGCTGCTGGCGGTAGCGGTCGGGCATCCAGTCTTTGGGCTCGATGCTTTCGCCGGCGGCAATGCGGGCCTCGAAAGCGGCCAGCTGGGCCGACTCGTCGGCGGGAACGGCAGTCTTGGGAGTCATGCGCGGACGGGTAGATGGGAAACTGCTTCAGTAATGTAATTCCCGGGCTATCTTCCCGGCCATGACACCCGCCACCAACTCCCCCTCAGCATCGGGTCCGGATGGATACGTCCGGACAGATGTGGCCGCTGGAATCGGCCGCGTCGAATTCTTCCATCCGAAGAGCAATTCGCTCCCTGGTGCCCTGCTTCGCGAGCTCGCGGCCACGATCACGCGGGTGAGCCAGGATCCGAGTGTTCGCGTGATCGTGCTGCAGAGCGGCGGTACAGGCCCCTTCTGCGCCGGCGCGAGCTTCGACGAGCTGGCATCGATCTCGAACCCGAACGAGGGGCAGCTGTTCTTCAGCGGGTTCGCCGGTGTGATTCTGGCCATGATCCGCGCGCCGCAGTTCGTGATCAGCCGTGTGCATGGCAAGGCGGCGGGTGGCGCGGTTGGCCTGATCGCCGCGTCGGATTTTTCATTCGCCGTGGACAAGGCGTCGGCCAAGCTCAGCGAACTGGCCGTCGGCATCGGCCCGTTCGTGGTCGGACCGGTGATCGAAAAGAAGATCGGGCTCGCGAGCTTCAGCCAGATGGCCGTTGACGCCGACTGGCGCGACTCGGCGTGGTGCGAACGTCGCGGTCTCTATGCGAAGGTCGTTGGCGATGTGGCGGCGCTCGATGCGGCCGTTGATGCACAGGCGGCGGTACTGGCCAAGTCCAATCCGGAGGCGATGGCGATGCTCAAGCGCTGCTTCTGGACCGGTACGGAGTCGTGGGATGCGCTCCTGGCGGAACGTGCTGCGATGAGCGGGACGCTGGTGCTGAGCGAGTTCACGCGCAGTTCGATTGCGGCGTTCAAGGCGGCTGGCAAGTAAAAGGCCTCACGCGGAGATCGCGGAGCACCGCAACGCAGAGGGCGCGGAGAAAGCATTTCTCCGCGCCCTCTTGGTTTTCCCTCCGCGCACTCCGCGTGAGGCTTTCAGAACTTGACCGCCACGACGAAGCCAGACCCGCGCGCCGAGTTGAGCGGAAGCACTGCTGCACGAGGTGCTCGTGCCGCGAGAATGTTCGCCCCTTGCTGCGATCGATTCGCCGCGACGGTGGCGTCGATCATGCCGAGTATCGCGGCACCGACGGCGGCGCCGGCGCCCATGGCGAAATTCTTTCGCTGTTTCGTGGTTTGCGTGTACGGCGCGGGGACGCCGTTGGGATCGGTGTAGTTGATCGTTTCCGTAGTGGTTGTCTGCATCACGCTCAGCGCGGCTCCGGCGCCACTCGCGACGAGCACCAGCGCACCGCGGATGTTGTGGCCGACGTAGAACTCGCCGAGTCCGGGGATGATGCTGCGCACGAAGGCGCCGGTGGGGCTGTAAACCGGGCGACGCAGCACTTCGATGGCGCGCCCGACTTCGACGCGATCGTCGACGGTTGGCGCGTTGACGCGATACTGCTCGAGATCGGTGATGGAGTTGCTCCGATCACCACGCGCGGCCCGTGCGAGTCCGCGATTGAACCATCCCTCAGGCGACTTGGGCGCATCGCGCACGACATCGTCGAATGCCTTGAGCGCGGCGTCGTAGCGACCGTCGTCGTAGAAGGACAAGCCCAGTCGGAACTGCGCTTGCACGTTGTCGGCGACGCGCTGCTTGGCGGTTGGCACCAGGCGCTGCAGTCGATCGCGTACGTCGGCGGCTTCACGACCGGCAGGCGAGAGCGTGAGATACCGACAGAGTTCGTTGACGGCTCGCGTGGAGTCGGAGAGTTCTTCGAGAGCGCGTGCGAGGTCGTAGGCAATGCGTTCATCGCCGGGATTGAGCTGCGCGGCGCGCAGAAATGCATCACGTGCCGCCGTCTGATCGCCAACCAGCGACGCTTCCTGTCCTTGCGTGGCGAGCCGGCGTGCTTCGGCGTTGTCGCGACGCGCGGCAGGCGCTTGGCCAGGCGGCACGACTTCGCAGCCGGGCGCGGGACCCACCGTGAGGGTGCGCTTGGGGGAGAGACGCGGCGCGCTTGCCTGCGCATGCACTTCCGTTGGAAGCGCCAACTGCGCTAACACGAACAGCGCTAACGCCAACGACGCTAACTTTGTCGGCGCTAACTTCGACGGCGTGAACCGCGGACTAGCGGACTGTAACAATCGTCGATGCACTGACTCCCTCCGATGTTGCCGTGATGCGCACGGTGCCGGACTTGATACCGATCACCTGCCCCGTGCTCGACACGAAGGCGATTGATTCATCTGCTGAGGCCCAGGTCACGATACGACCGCTCAACGCATTGCCCGAGGCATCGCGGAGCGTCGCGGTGAGCTGAAGTCCACTGCCCACAATGACCGACGGATCGGTGGGCGAAATGGTGATCGTCGCGATCGATGGCGGACCGACATTCACCAGCACAGTGGCGGTGACGTCGTCGATCACGGCGAGCACAAACGCCGTGCCGTTGCCGACGGCGCTGACCAATCCGTTGGAGTTGACGGTCACCACGCTGGGTGCGCCGCTGATCCAGGTCACGGTGCGTCCGGTGAGAATCGCGCCCGACGCCGATCGTGCGACCGCAGTGAGCTGCTGGGTGCCACCGGGGAGCATGGACACGGGCGATGGCGACAGGTCAACACGCGCGACCGGAATGGGGATGATCGTGAAGGTCGCGGTGCCCGTCTTGCCTTCGCTTGACGCGGTGATGCGTACGGTTCCCGCCGCGAGTGCGGTGATCACACCGGTTGATGACACCGTCGCGACCGACTGCGCATCGCTCGCATAAGTGACCGGACGTCCGGTGAGCAGGTTGCCATCGGCGTCGGTGATCTGCGTCGTGAGTGCCTGCGTACTGCCAACAACCAGCGTGCCAGATCCGGGCGTGAGAATCACCGAGCTCGCGATGCGCGCGAGCACGACGACGGTGGCGCTGCCGACACGTCCTTCGCTGGTGCCGGTGATGGTGACAGACCCGGGCGCCACGCCGATCACGAGACCCGTCGACGAGACACTCGCGACGGCAAGGTTGCTCGAGCCCCACGAGAGCACGCGGCCCGTCAACGCGTTTCCGGCGGCATCGCGCAGCACGGCCGTGAGTTGACGTTCGGCGCCAACACCAATGGTATCGCGCGATGGCGTGACGGTCACGCTGTTCACGGCGGGAAGCGTGACCGTGACGGCCGATTGCGCGCTGCGACCTTCACTGGTCGCGGTGATGGTGGTCGCGCCCGGTGAGAGGGCGGTGATCGTTCCGGTTTGGCTGACGGTTGCCACGGCGGTGTTGCTGCTCGTCCAACTCACCGCACGCCCGGTGAGTGTGCCGCCTTCGGCATCGACCGTGCGCGCCTGGAGCGATGACGTCGTGCCGATCTGCATGCTCACCGATGCGGGAGTCAGTACGACGGCCGATACGGGCTTGGCGGTGACGGTAATGGTGGCGGTCGCACTCAGCCCGAACGAACTGGCGGCAATGCGCGCCGAGCCGGGCGCCAGCGTCGTGACGACACCCGAGCGCGAAACGGTAGCGACCGTCGTGTTGTTGCTCGACCAGCTGATGGGCTGACCGCCGACAGTCTGGCCGGCGGCGTCTTTGAGCGTGGCGCTGAGGGAGACGGTGGCGCCGGCGCTTACGTTCGCGGACTCCGGCGTCAGTGTGATTGCCGCGACGGGTGTTGTCGTGGTGGTGGCTTCGTTGGTGCAGGCTTGGAGGGCGAGCGCTGCGAGAATAGCGACACTGCGGAAGCCTGCACCACGGAAGCCCGTACTACGGGAGCCTGTACTACGGGAACTGCGGAGGGGCGTTATTCGCGAAATACACTTCTCCAGAAACGCTCTCACTTGTCGCGCTCCAGAAGATTGACGGTGGTGGGCGCGGCGTTCACAGCGAGCGCGGGGGCGGTGGTCGCGAAGCGGAGCGTGAAGCTGCCGGTGCCGGTGATGGCGAGATTCGTGAACGACGCAACGCCGCCCACGGCGGCAATGGTGGCGGTGCCGCCGAGTGAGCCGGTGCCCGACTGAATGCTGGCGGTGACTTGGAGCGTCGCACCGGCGCCGGTGGTGACAACGAGGCCGGCGTTGTCGCGGATCTCGATCACGGGTTGCACATCGAGCGGTGCGCCGGTGTTGCCACCCACTGGCTGTGTGGTGACAACGAGCGAAGCGGCCACCTGGGTGACGTTCACAGCGGCTGATGTCGCCGCGGTGAGTGCACCGCTCGAGAAGGTGAGCGTGTGACTGCCACTGCCGTCGATTTCAAGATTGGTGAAGGTCGCGACGCCGTTCACAGCATTGACCGTCGCCGTGCCAACGAGTGCGCCGGAGCCGGTCGCGATGGATACGGTGACGGCGGCGTTGCTCGAGGTCACGCGATTGCCGCTCGCATCGCGAATTTCAACGACGGGCTGCGTGGCGAAGGCAACGCCGCTCACCGCGCCAGCGGGCTGCGTCGTGATCGCGACCTGTGTCGCCGGACCGATGACGGTGAAGGCCGATGAGCTCACCGAGAGCGCGGGCGATGTGGTGGTGAACTGGAGCGAGTGCGAACCGCTGCCAGTGACTGAGAGGTTCGTGAACGTGGCGACGCCGGCGACGGCCGCGATGCCGGCGGTACCACCAAGCGTGCCTGAGCCGGTGAGCTTGGCGGCATTCACCGTGAGAGTTGCTCCGCTGCCCGTCGTGACCAGCAGCCCCGCGTTGTCGAGAATACGCACGACGGGTTGCGTGGTGAACGCGGTACCCGATGTGGCGCCGGCTGGCTGCGTCTGCACCGTGAGGGAGGCAGCGACTTGCGTGGTGGTGAAGCTGCCTGCCGCGACACCTGTGAGGCCCGTGCTGGTGAAGGTGAGCGTTTGTGCACCACTGCCATCCACGCGCAGGTTGGTGAAGCTCGCCACGCCGTTGACGGCCGCGACGGTTGCAGTGCCAACGAGCACACCGTTGCCGCTGGTGATGGCCGCGGTCACCGACGCGCTGCTGGTGTTCACCAACGTGCCGCTCGCATCGAGCACCTGCACCACCGGCTGGACAGTCAGATCGATGCCACTCACCGAACCGCTGGGCTGCGTCGCGACTCCGAGCTTGGAGGCGGCGCCGGGGTTCACGGTGAAGCTGGTGGAGCTCACGTTGAGCGCCGGTGACGCGGTGGTGAACTGCAGCGTGTGCGCGCCGCTGCCAGTGATCGCCAGCGATGAGAAGGTCGCCACGCCATTCACCGCGGTCGCGGTGAGTGTTCCACCGAGAGTTCCGGCGCCCGTGGCCTTCGCGGCCGTGACAACGAGTGTGGCGCCAGTTCCGGTCGTGACCACCAGTCCGGCGTTGTCGAGGATGCGAACGACCGGTTGCGTGGTGAACGCCGAACCGCTCACTGCACCACTCGGCTGCGTCTGCACGCCGAGTGATGTCGCGACCTGCGCAGTGATGAAGCTGTTGGCTGCGGCGCTCGTGAGCCCACTGCTGGTAAATGTGAGTGTCTGCGCACCGCTGCCGTTCACACGCAGGTTCGTGAAGGTAGCGACGCCGTTCACCGCGTTCACCGTCGCAGTACCAACAAGCACACCATTGCCGGTGGTGATGGCGGCGGTCACTGAGGCCGTGCTTCCCGCGACGAGGACGCCGCCCGCGTCGCGCACTTCAACAACAGGCTGGGTGGTGAGATTGAGGCCGCTCGTCGAACCAGCCGGTTGCGTGGTGATCGCAAGCTGTGTGGCCGTCGGCGCGGTGACCGTGATGCTGCTGCTGGTAGCGCCGGTCAGGCCGGTGCTGGCAAACGCGATGGTGTGCGCGCCGGTCCCGCCGATCTGGAGATCGGTGAAGGTGGCCACGCCACCCACTGCATTGACCGTCACCGTGCCCGCGAGCGTTCCGCTGCCGCTCGCAATGCTCGCAGTCACCGCCGCCGTGGAGGTGGTGAGATTGCCGTCGGCATCACGAATCGCAATCACTGGCTGTGTGGTGAACGGCGTGCCGCTCACCGCGCCAGCGGGCTGTGTTGTGATCGCCAGCTGCGATGCGGCGCCGGCGCTCACGGTGAAGCTGCCCGAATTCACACTCAGCGCCGGCGTTGCCGTGGTGAACTGCAACGTATGCGCGCCGCTACCCGTGATGGCCAACGTGCTGAATGTGGCGACACCGGCCACCGCCGTCGCGGTGATTGTGCCGCCAAGCGCACCTGCACCACTCTGCTTCGCCGCGGTCACCACCAGGGTGGCACCGCTACCGGTGGTGACTACCAGTCCCGCGTTGTCGAGCACGCGCACGATCGGCTGGGTGGTGAACGCCGTACTGCTCACCGCGCCGGCCGGCTGCGTTTGCACACTCAGCGACGCGGCGACCTGCGAGGTCGTGAAGCTGGTGGACGCGGCGCTCGTGAGCCCAGCGCTGGTGAAGGTGAGCGTCTGTGCGCCGCTGCCGTTCACCCGGAGGTTCGTGAACGTCGCCACGCCGTTCACCGCGGCCACGGTCGCCGTTCCAACCAACACGCCATTGCCGCTGGTCACCGCCGCGGTGACCGATGCCGTGCTACCTGAGACCACAGCGCCACCCGCATCGCGAATTTCAACCACCGGCTGCGTGGTCAGATTGACGCCACTCACCGAACCTGCCGGCTGCGTCGTGATACCGAGTTGCGTGGGTGTTTGCGCGCCAACAGAGAAGCTGGCCGATGTCGCGCTCGTCAACCCAGCGCTCGTGAAGGTGAGCGTGTGCGCGCCGCTACCGGTGATCGCCAGATTCGTGAACGTCGCCACGCCATTCACCGCCGCGACGGTGGTGGTGCCGCTCAGCAGGCCGGAGCCAGTGGCAATGGCAACGGTCACCGACGCGGTGCTCGTGGTGAGATTGCCGTCCGTATCGCGAATCGCGATCACCGGCTGCGTGGTAAACGCCGAGCCACTGACTGCGCCGGCGGGTTGCGTCGTTACGGCGAGCTGACTCGCAGCTCCGGCAGCGACGGTAAAGCTCGATGAAGTGACCGACAGCGTGGGGGCGGCGGTGGTGAATTGCAACGTGTGCGCGCCGCTTCCGGTGATCTCGAGATTCGAGAACGTCGCCACACCATTCACGGCGGTGGCCGTGAGCGTCCCGCTCAACGTGCCGGTGCCCGTCGCCCTCGCGGCGGTAACAACCAGCGTGGCGCCGCTGCCGCTCGTGACGACGAGTCCAGCGTTGTCGAGAATGCGCACCACCGGCTGCGTGGTGAAGGGCGCATTGCTGACCGCACCGGCCGGTTGCGTTTGCACAGTCAGCGACGTTGCGACCTGCGTGACGGTGAGGCTGTTCGACACCGCGCTCGTGAGGCCACTGCTCGTGAAGGTGAGCGTGTGGGCTCCACTGCCATTGATGCGCAGGTTGGTGAACGTGGCCACGCCATTCACCGCGGCGACGGTCGCCGTACCAACGAGTGTGCCGGTGCCGCTGGTGATCGCGGCCGTCACCGACGCCGTGCTGCCGCTCACTACCGCACCGCCTGCGTCGCGAATTTCAACGACCGGCTGCGTCGTGAGATTGATGCCGCTCACCGCACCGGCAGGCTGCGTCGCAATGCCCAACTGCGTGGCAACCGGCGCCGCCACGGTCACGCTGCTGGACGTGACGCTCGTGAGTCCCGCGCTCGTAAACGTGAGCGTATGCGCACCACTGCCGGTGATCACCAGGTTCGTGAACGTCGCCACGCCGTTGACCGCGCTCACCGTGGTGGTTCCGCTCAACGCGCCCGTACCGGTCGCAATCGCAACGGTCACCGCAGCCGTACTGCTTGTGAGATTGCCATCAGCATCGCGAATGGCCACGACAGGCTGCGTCGTGAACGCACTGCCGCTCACGGCGCCCGCCGGCTGGGTGGTAATGGCCAGCTGACTCGCCGGGCCCGCTGCGACGGTGAAGCTCGACGACGCCACCAACAGTGCCGGCGCTGCAGTGGAGAACTGCAGCGTGTGCGCGCCGCTGCCAACGATCCCGAGATTCGTAAACGTCGCCACACCATTCACCGCGGTCGCGGTGAGTGTCCCGCCGAGTGTCCCCGTACCGGTGGCTTTCGCGGCGGTGACAACAAGCGAGGCGCCGGTGCCGCTCGTGACGACCAATCCGGCGTTGTCGAGAATGCGGACCACCGGCTGCGTCGTGAACACGGTATTGCTGACGGCACCGGCCGGTTGCGTTTGCACACTGAGCGACGCCGCGACCTGCGTCACCGTCAGACTGTTCGACGCCGCGCTCGTAAGACCGGCACTCGTGAACGTGATCGTGTGCGCACCGCTGCCATTGATGCGCAGGTTGGTGAACGTCGCCACACCGTTCACCGCCGCAACGGTGGCCGTACCGACCAGCGTTCCCGTGCCACTGGTAATCGCGGCGGTCACCGAGGCCGTATTGCCCGGCACGGTGTTGCCACTCGCGTCACGCACCGCAATCACCGGCTGCGTCGTGAGATTCACACCACTCACCGCGCCGGCCGGCTGCGTCGTGATCACAAGCTGAGTCGGCACCTGCGCGCCAACCGTGAAGCTCGCGCTGGTCGCACTCGTGAGCCCCGCGCTGGTGAAGCTGAGGGTATGCGCGCCTGAACCGGTGATCGACAGGTTGGTGAAGCTCGCGACGCCATTGACCGCACTCACAGTGGTCGTGCCACTCAACGTTCCGGTACCGCTGGCGATCGCGACCGTGACCGACGCCGTACTGGTGGTGACGTTGCCGTCTGCGTCGCGAATCACTGCCACCGGCTGCGTTGTGAACACGCTGCCACTTACCGCACCAGCCGGCTGCGTGGTAACCCCAAGCTGCGTGGGCGTACCCGCCGCGACCGCGAAGCTGTTCGATGTGACCGTGAGCGCGGGCGCTGCAGTCGTGAACACCAACGCGTGCGCGCCGCTGCCACTGATGTCGAGATTGCTGAATGTCGCGACGCCGTTCACGGCGGTCGCCGTCATCGTGCCTTCGAGCGTACCGCTCCCACTTGCAACAGCTGCCGTCACGACCAGCGACGCACCAGTGCCGCTCGTGACCACCAGACCGGCATTGTCGAGAATGCGCACCACTGGCTGCGTTGTGAACGGTGTGCTGCTAACCGCACCGGCCGGTTGGGTCTGAATGCTGAGCGACGCGGCCGATTGCGTCACCGCGAGGCTGCTCGACGTGGCGCTCGTCAAGCCGGCACTGGTGAACGTGAGCGTGTGAGCGCCACTGCCCGCGATACGAAGATTGGTGAACGTCGCGACGCCGTTGACCGCGGTCACCGTAGTGGTACCACTCAACGTGCCGGTCCCGCTCGCAATGGCGGCCGTGACCGTTGCGTTGCTCGCCGTGAGATTCCCCACCGCGTCGCGGATCTGCACGACGGGCTGCGCGGTGAGATTGACGCCGCTCACCGCGCCCGCAGGCTGCGTCGTCACCGCGAGCTGCGTGGCGGCACCGGCGCCAACACTGATTGCGTTCGATGTCGCTGCGGAAAGCCCGGCGCTCGTGAAGCTGAGCGTGTGCGCACCGTTACCCGTGAGCGCCAGGTTCGTGAACGTCGCCACGCCGTTCACGGCGTTCACCGTGCTCGTGCCGCTCAACGTGCCGGTGCCGGTCGCAATCGCCACGGTTACCGCCGCCGAACTGCTCGTCACCGTGTTGCCTGATGCGTCGCGAATGGCGATCACCGGCTGCACTGTGAACGCCGTGCCGCTCGCCGCACCACTCGGCTGCGTCGTGATCACGAGCTGTGTCGCGGCGCCAACGGTTCCGGTGCCGGTGAACGACACGGGACTTCCAATGAGTCCGGTCGCCGCCGCCGTCACCGTGTTCGTACCGGCGGTCGTTCCCAGCGTCCAGCTGGTGAGCGCGGCGACGCCGCTCGCGTTGGTGGCGATCGTCGTCGGGCTTGCCGGCGACGAAGTACCACCGCCGGCGGTGATGCTGAACGTCACGTTCACACCACTGACACCGTTTCCACTCGCGTCACTCACCTTCACGCTCGGCGGCGCCGCAACCGGAGATCCCACGGTCGCGCCTTGAGTGGTGGCGGTCGTTGCCGCGAGGTTCGTCGCCGTACCGGCCGTACCCGTCGCTGTGAACGTGCGCGGACTGCCAGTCAGCCCTGTTGCCGAAGCGCTAACGGTATTCGTACCCGCCGTCGCACCGACCGTCCACGAGGTCAGTGTCGCAATGCCGCTCGCATTGGTCACGACACTCGCCGGGCTCACCGGCGCAATCGTACCGCCACCTGCCGTCACGCTGAACACGACCGTCACGCCGCTCACACCATTGCCGAAGGCATCGGCGACCTTCACACTGGGTGGGGTACTTACCGCGGTACCAACCGTAGCGCTTTGCGTGGTCGCCGAGTTGGTGGTGAGTGTCGTCGCCACACCCACGGTGCCGGTTGCCGTGAACGTCACCGGGCTACCGATCAGCCCCGATACGGCGGCACTGAGCGAGTTCGCGCCCGCGAGACTGCCAAGCGTCCACGACGTAAGTGTCGCGATACCGCTTGCGTCGGTGAGCACCGTTGCGGGACTGGCGGGCGCCGAGGTGCCGCCGCCCGACGCAACCGTGAAGATCACGCTCACGCCGCTCACCGGATTCCCGGTGAGATCGGTGACCTTCACACTCGGCGGCGTACCGACGGCATTTCCAGCCACTGCGCTCTGTGAGGTAGTGGAGTTGGCCGACATCAGCGCGGCCGAACCGGCGGCAACGGTGATCGTGCCAGACACCACCGCGAGCGACGGCGACGTTGTCGCGAAGCGCAACGTGTTCGCGCCAAGTCCGGTAATCGCGAGATTCGAATACGTCGCCACACCACCGACCGCATTCACGGTGGCGGTGCCCGACAGGACACCCAAACCAGAGTTGATGGTTGACGTGACCGCGAGGGTCGCGCCCGCTCCGGTAGTCACCAGCAAACCGGCGTTGTCGAGCACGCGGATCACCGGCTGCGGTGACAAGGCCGCGCCAGACGTCGCGTTGGTGGGCTGCGTTTGAATGCTCAACGACGCTGCCACCTGAGCGACGGTGAGGCTGCTCGAAGTTGCCGCCGTAATACTCGTGCTGGTGAACGTCAGCGTGTGCGCACCGCTGCCGGCAATCACCAGGTTGGCGAACGTCGCGACACCGTTCACCGCGTTCACCGTGGTGGTACCGCTCAGCGTGCCCGTACCCGATGCAATCGCCACCGTGACGGCGGCCGCACTCGAGGTGAGGTTGCCGTTGGCATCGCGAATTTGCACCACCGGCTGCGTGGTGAGCGCCACGCCCGACACCGCACCGGCCGGCTGCGTTCCGATCGCGAGCTGTGTTGGCGCGCCCGGATTCACGGTAAAGCTCGCCGATGAAATCGACGTCAGGCCAGCGCTCGTGAACGCGAGCGTGTGCGCACCGACGCCAACGATCTGCAAGTTGGTGAAGGTCGCGACGCCATTCACGGCGTTCACGGTGGTTGTACCACTCAGTGTACCCGTGCCACTCGCGATGGCCACGGTCACACTCGCGGTGCTCGAGCTCACGACGTTGTTGTTCGCGTCGCGAATCTGCACCACCGGCTGGGTAGTGAATGGCGAACCACTGATCGCACCAGACGGCTGGGCGCCAAGGCCCAACTTGTTCGCGGTGCCGACGGTTCCGGTCGCGCTGAAATTCTGCGGACTGCCAGTCAGACCACCAACGGCGGCAACCACTGTGTTGGTGCCGGCCGTCGCGCCCAGCGTCCACGACGTCAACGTCGCAACACCTGTCGCATCGGTGTTCACGGTGGCCGGGCTTCCGGGTACGATGACGCCAGCGCCAGCCGACACCGTGAAGCCAACTGCTACGCCACTCACGGGATTGCCGTTCACGTCGGTGATGCGCACGCTCGGCGGCGCAGTCACCGCACTACCCGCGGTCGCGCTCTGCGTAGATACCGACACGGCCGCCATGTTGCGCGCCGCACCAACGACGCCATTCGCGGTGAAGGTCACGGGACTGCCAGTCAGGCCAGCCGCGGTCGCGCTCACCGTATTCACACCAGCTGCGGCACCAAGCGTCCACGACGGCAATGACGCGACACCTGTTGCATCGGTCGTGACGCTCGCGGGCGACGACGGCGCAGTCGTACCTCCGCCACTCGATACGGAGAAAGTCACAACACGACCAGCTACGCCGTTGCCATTCGCGTCAGAGACCTTCACGCTCGGCGGCGCACTCACGGCGGAACCCGCCGTTGCGGATTGCGTGACGGTGCTGACCGCGGCGATCGACGCAGCGGCGCCCACGGTGCCGGTCGCGGTGAACGTGACCGGTGACCCCGTGACGCCAGAGATAGTCGCGGACACGGAGTTGGTGCCGACCGGTCCACCGAGCGTCCACGATGTGAGCGCGGCGATTCCACTGTTGTCTGTCAACACGACCGCGGGACCCGCGGGCGCAATCGTGCCGCCGCCGGAGAGTACGGTGAAGGTGACCGCCGCACCCGATACGGCGTTGCCAAATGCGTCGACGACTTTGACGCGCGGCGGAGACGCGACCGACGTGCCCGCGGTTGCTGTTTGCGAGGTGGTGGAGTTCGCCGTGATCGATCCCGGCGCGCCCGTCGTACCCTGCGCAGTGAACGTGATCGGGCTGCCCTGCAGTGTGCTGACGGCCGCCGTGATGGTGTTCGCGCCAACCGCCGTGCCCAGCGTCCACGACGTGAGTGCCGCCACGCCACTCGCGTTGGTGGTCACGATGGCGGGGCTGGCCGGCGCCGTCGTTCCGCCACCGCTGGTAACCGTGAACGTCACCGCAATGCCCGCCACCGGAGATCCGCCAGCGTCGACTACACGCACGCTTGGTGGCGACGCGACCGACGTACCGGCCGCCGCCGATAGCGTCGTGCTGGAGAAGGCCGACATCGACGTCGCCGTGCCAGTGACCACCGACAGCGGCGCGGTTCCGGTGACGCCATCGATCAACGCACGAATGGTGGTGACACCCAGCGCGACCGCCGTGATCACACCCTGTGCGTTGACCGTCGCGATGTTCGGGGCGCTCGACGACCAGGTGATCGTGCGATTGGTAAGCACGTTGCCGATCGAGTCGCGCGGCGTGGCGCTCGCCTGCGTGGTGAAACCCACCAGCAAGTTCGGCGCGGCGATGCTCACCGACACGGCGGTGACTGGCACCGGAATGACCTGTGCTTGCGATGACGCGTTGACGCCATCCGACGAGGCATCGATCCGCGCCGAACCCGGCGCGATACCGCGCACGCGACCACCGCTCGACACCACGGCGATGGCGGGATCACTCGACGACCAGGTGATGGTGCGACCGGCAATCACGACGCCATTGGGATCGCGCAGCGTTGCCGTAAGATCCGCGGCCTGACCGGCGATGATCGTGACATTCGCCGGCGTGACCGCGAAGTTCGCCACCACCGAATTGCTGACGGTGATCGTGGCGGAAGCGAGCTTGCCTTCGGCCGATGCGAAGATGAGCGCAGTGCCGCCTCCAATCGCCGTCACGGTTCCGTCGGCCGCGACGGACGCAACTCCGGGTGCTCCGCTTGACCAGGTGATGGGACGCTGCGGCAATACGGCGCCACCAGCGTCGAGCGCGCTCGCGGTCAGTCGGGTCGTGCCACCGACAATGAGCGCCGCCGATGTCGGCGTGACGCGCAACGATGCAACGGGCGAGGCCGACACCGTGACCGACGCGGAGCCGGTCTTGCCTTCGCTGGTAACGGTGATGGTGGTTGTGCCGGGTGCGATGGCCGTAACCAATCCGCTGGTCGACACCTGCGCGGTATTCGCGTTGCCCGAGCTGAACGACACCGGTCGCCCGGTCAGCAGATTGCCGCTGCCGTCGGTGATCTGCGTGTTGAGCTGAACAGTTTGACCAACGGTCAGCGAACTTTGCGTGGGCGACACGATGACGGCGCCGACGGGGCGCGGCAACACCACGATCACCGATGTATTGGAGCGACCTTCCGAGGTGGCCGTGACGACGACTGACCCCGGCGCCACACCAAGCACCAGACCAGTGCTCGAAACCGTGGCGACCGTGGCGTTGTTCACGCTCCAACTGATTACTCGCCCAGTGAGCGCCGCGCCAACCGAGTCGCGTACGGTCGCGGTGAGCTGCGTGGACTGACCCAACACGATCGTGTCGCGAGGCGGCGTGACTTGCACAGCGGCTACGGGCACCGGCGACACCGTGACACCCACAGCGGCACTGCGCGATTCACTCGTCGCAGTGATCGTCGCCACGCCGGGCGCGATACCCGTCACCAGACCATTCACATCCACCACGGCGATCGATGCCGCGCTGGTACTCCAGAAGACGGTACGACCAGCGAGCGATCCACCGGCATCATCGAACGTGCGCGCGGTGAGCTGAGTGAAGCCACCGACGAGCAAGTTTGGCGTTTGCGGTGTGAGCTGTACCGACGCGACAGCGCGCGCAGCAACGGTGACGCGAATGGTCGCGCTGCGCCCTCCAGCGCTCACCGCAATCGTCGCCGTTCCGCTCTTGATACCGGTAACGACACCCGACGCCGACACTTTGGCGACGGAGGTATCGCTGCTCGACCAGAACAGCTGCGGATTCGCAATCACGGCGGCGTTCGCATCGCGCGCCGTGACCTGCAAGATGGTCGTCGCCCCTTCACCAAGGGTGACTTGATCGATGCTCACATCGATCGCCGCGACCGGCGCTTCAACCGGCGTCGGCGCGGTGATATCCCCGATGCCCTTGCACGCCACCATGAGCACCGCGGCGATAGTTGCCACCGCGACTCGTGCGAAACGCCGAACCGGCGTGGTAGCGCTGCGTCGCGCTCCGGTCAGCATCCTACTTCCCCGGCATCGTAACGCGTGTCGGTTTCGGCAGGTGATTGCGCGTGCCGTCGCCGAGTTGTCCTTCCACGTTGTAACCCCAGCACCATGTCTCGTCATCCGCGGTGACGCCGCAGCTGTGCGAGCCGCTCGCATTCACGGCCGTGAATGTCGGCCCGGAGACACGCGACGGTACCTCACGCGTGGTGTTGGTCCCATCGCCGATCTGTCCGTACAGATTGCGCCCCCAACACCAGACTTGACCGTTTCGCGTGCGACCGCAGCTGTGCACACCACCTGCCGTGACCGATGCAAAGCGCACCTGGGTTGAGACCGGTGTTGGCGTGCCGGCGTCGTTCGTACCACCAATACCCAACTGACCGTACAGATTGCGTCCCCAGCAGAACGCCTCGCCGGCGTCGCTCACCGCGCAGCTGTGCGAGCCACCGGCGGAGATGCTGGTGAACTTGTTGGCCGCGCTCACCGCTGTCGGTGTGCGCGCATCGTTCCGCGAATTGTTGCCGATCTGTCCGGCCGCGTTCGAGCCCCAGCAGTACGCGGTGCCATCGAATGCGATCGCGCACGTGTGCGTCCAGCCGACACTCAACGACACGAATCGCAATCCTCCGCTGACGCTCGCCGGCGTGGTGCGATTGCTGGTACCGCCATCGCCCAACTGCCCGTGGTCGTTGAGACCCCAGCAGAGCACTTCACCACCCGGGGTGAGTCCGCACGTGTGCGACTGTCCTGCGCGTACCACGCGGAATGCATCGTTGCCCGCGACACGCACCGGCGCTGATCGCGTGGTCACGGTGGCATCGCCCAACTGTCCGCGATCGTTCGCGCCCCAGCAGTACGCCGCGCCGCCTCTCGCAACGCCGCAGCTGTGCGCTGTACCGGTGCTCACCTGTGTGAAATCCAGATCGCCAACGATGGGTGAGGGCACACTGCGCGCTTCGACATCGCCGTCGCCCAACTGTCCGCGATCGTTCGCGCCCCAGCAGAACACGCGCGCGCTCACCACGGCACACGTGTGCCGCCCACCGGCCGCGATCACTCCCGGATCATCGGTCGCGCGAATGCGTGCTTCGGGGGCGGCCGCGGGAGCCGGCGCCGCCGCGACCGGCGCTGGACCGGGCACCGCAGTCGCACGGGGGACACGCGCCTGCTGGCGCATCAGACGCGCCATCGAGTCGCCACGCAATGAGTCGGTGAGACGCATGGCGCGTGTCAGCGAATCGCGGAACAGTGAATCGTTACTCGCGCGGATACGCAGCTCTTCACGCAGCGCGTTCGTCACACTGTCGTTCGAGCCACCTTGGGCCGTCTCAGGCAACACGGGGACTTTGACTTCGCCCTTGTCGGCGAGCGCCACGGTGGAGGCCGTGCGTGGCGCGAACGGGCCGAGCTTCGAGCGATACAGTCCGAACGTCGTACCACCAAGCAGCAGCAGGATGCCGGTGACGTACATCCACGTGCGATTGGGCGGCGCGGTGGGTTCCTCGACTTCAACGCTCGCCCAGCTTGGCGCCTCTTCGTCATCCGCGGCCGTTTCCACCACAGCTGGCGTTGGCGCCGCGCGTTCTCCACTCACCACGGCCGGCAACGCCTGATCCGGCGACCAGCCTTCAGGTGGGCGCGCGAACTTCACCGTCGCTTCGCTGTCAACAGACTGCTTCGACAACACCGGCTTGGGCTGATTCTTTTCGCGCTCGCGACGGCGACGATGGGATTCTTCCCACTGACGCCAATCGCTTGGCACTACCCAGTTGTTGAGTGCCGCGAGCAAGCCATCCGTGCCGGCCCACCGGGCGGCCGGCTTCTTCTGAATCATGCGCTCCACGATGTACTGCAAGCGCGGCGGCACTTCACCGGGGCGCACGGCATCGATCGCCGGCAGCTCTTCGTGCTTCTGCTTGAAGATGACGTTGTACAGCGCCTCGCCTTCCCACGGGCGATGACCCGTGAGCATCTCCCACGCGACAAGCCCCAGGCTGTACAGGTCGGAGCGCGCGTTGGCCGGCCCACCGTCGATCTGTTCCGGCGCCATGTACGCCGGCGTACCAATTGCCGCGCCGGTCATCGTGAGGCGCGATTCGTCGGCGCTGTGCGCGATACCGAAGTCGCTGAGCAGCGCGCGTCCGGTGTGCGCATCGACGAAAATATTCTCAGGCTTCACGTCGCGATGCACGACACCCGTCTTGTGCGCAAACGCCAACGCTTCGGCGATATCACGCACGATCTTCTCAGCGCGCTCCGGTTCAAACGGGCCTTCATCAAGCACCGTTTGCTTGAGCGTCTTGCCCGGCACGAACTGCATCACTAACGCGAGGCCGCCGTCGGTCAGGCGACGCACGGCGAAGATGCTGACGATGTTCGGATGCGACAGCTTGGCAACGGTGCGCGCTTCGCGCTCGAGTCGTTCAATGGCCTGCTCGGCGTTCGCCGCAAACTTGGGGCGCACGACCTTGATCGCGACGTCGCGATGCAACGCCCGATCGCGACCGCGATACACGATGGCGCTCGCACCACGCCCCAGTTCGCCGAGCAGCGTATAATCGCGCTCGAGATCGGCAACTTCCTGATCGTCGTCGAACGGAAGTGTCATGCGAGCAGCGTCATGCGAGCGGGATCAGGCGAACGGCGTGAAATCGCGCGTGGCGCGACGGAAGGAATTCAGCGACTGCGGAACGTGAAGACGACTTCGCCCATCTCGATGCGATCACCGTCGGTCAGTGTCTGCTCGTGTTCACTTTCGAGTTCGGCACCATTCCAGGCGACCGGATTGGTTTTCGAAAGATTCACGAGATGCCATTTGCCCTCACGCAACTGCATGCGGGCATGCTGGCGACTGACGGTTTTGTCTCGCAGCTGGATGTGCCGGTAAAGCTCACCTTCGGACCGTCCGAATGTGACCTCCATGCCGTTTGGCCCGGGCACGTGAACGAAGCGAATTTCCCGCCCGGTATCCAGCCCGGACCCAATCTCGAACCGGCCGGGGAGAAATTGCAGCGTGCCCTCGGCGGGGACGCTGAATCGGAGCCCATGGCCTTCCACCATGGTTCCGGGAACTCCGGCGGCGTTGACGACCGGCTGATCCTCGCCCGGAGCGGGCTCGGCTTTGGCGGGGGTCGGGGCGGTTGAGAACTCGCGAATGACCGGGGGCGGCTTTGGCGAGTCGGCCGGCTTGATCGGCCGCTTGAGCTCCGGTGCGGGTTCGGCCGCGGATGGAGCAGTCGGGGGTGCCTCCTGCGGAGGTGCGACGGCCGGCGGTGCGACAGCCGGCGGTGCGACAGCCGCCGGTGCGACGGGCGGATGCGCGTGTGCCGGCGGCGCGAATTTGACTGCGCGCGGCTGTGGCGGGATCGGCTGAGGCGGGCTCGGCGGTGTTGATACGGTTTTGAATACCGGCATGCCGCCGGGTGGAGTCCGCGGTGCCCGGAACGGCACCACGGGGGGCATCTCGTCAGGATCGTCGGAGATGGCCTGGCGCGGCTGCGGCGGCGTGAATCGCTCGCCTGGCTGAATGCCGCCAAACAGCGGAAGCGGCGCGTCCGATTCGAGCTCCGCCGACGGATCGCGCTGCGTCCACCAGTAGACCGCCAGCACAACCACGACGATGACGGCGGCAAGGATTGCCAGTAGCCGAGTCAGTTCGGGGGTCATGGAGTCAGTGGTGGCCGTGGGACCAGCGAGGACACATTCTGTGAGTCAACAGGTGGAATCTATTGGGCGAGCACACACACGTCCGCAGCGTTGGTACGCACGCTATCTCTCTGCGACGTTCCGCCCCTCCCTCACGTCACACTCGTGTCGCACTCCGTACTCGTCGTTCATGGCGCGCTGGGCAGCGCGCGACAGCTCGCACCCATCGTCGATCAGCTGCGCAGTCTCCTCTCGGCGCCGATCGAGGTTGTCGAACTTCCTGGTCACGGTGATACCGCCAGCTCACCCGATGAGTTCACGATGGCGCATTTCGCCCGCGTCATTAGCTCGCGCGCGAGGGAGATCATCGATCGCGGCGAACCGGCCCCCCTGGTATTCGGCTACTCGATGGGTGGCTACGCCACGCTGCTCGCCGAAGTGGAAAATCCAGGCACGTTCAGCGGCATCCTCACGCTGGGCACCATGCTCGAATGGTCGCCGGCCATCGCCAACGGTGGAGCCGCGCGACTCGATCCGGTGGTGATGCAAGCCAAAGTCCCATCGTTCGCGGCGGCGCTGGCGGAGCGTCATGCCGGCGCGGGCGGCTGGGAAGCGATGATGACCAACACGGCGAATCTGCTGCGTGCACTTGGCGCACATCCGCCTCTCAACTCGGCGCGACTCGAGCAGGTGCAGTGTCCGGTGACGTTTCTCGTTGGTGAGCGCGACGAGGACGTGTCGTTCGACAGCACGGCGACTCAGGCCGCGCGCATGCCGCGCGCGATGGCGTTTGAGATCGCGAATGTGCCTCACCCGATCGAGAAGGTGCCGGTGAGTGCGATTGCGTCGGCGCTCGACGACCTCGAGGAGCAGGCGTCGGCACGCTGAGTGGCGGCGCGCTGAATATCAGCGCGCCGGCCACAACCTACTTTTTGCGTTCGCCAGTGAACGTCGCGCCGCCCTGACCGGCGAAATCGACATCACCCTTCACATGATCGGCGTCGACGACCGTGCCTTTGAAGGCGAGCGTGGTGCCGCTGCTCGTGTTCACGTCGAACGCGAGTGCGCTGCCCTTCACTGTGCCCTTGAAGTTGAGCGTGCCCATGCGCGACGACTCGTAGGTGCCGGTGATGGAATCGCCCTTCTGCTTAAAGGTCACGGTTGGCGTGCCGGTGCCGTTCTCCGTGACCACCGCGAAGGTCCACGTACCGGTGAGATCAACGGCGACGCGCTGCGCGACAAGAGCGACAGCGGGCAGTGCGAGGGCGATGGCAATGATGGCAGGACGACGCATACGATGGGCTCGGGGTAAGGCGGGTGTTGTCACGGCGCCTTTGACGCTATCAGGGGCAACGTCGACCGGCAATCGCCTGCGGCCTGCCACGCGTGGCGAGGTCGTGACACAATGCACGGCCGATCGAAACATGAACGATGCTCTTTCGAGTACGACCCTTTCCCTATGAGGTCGTTCCATCGCGTTCGTGCTGCCGCTCGTCATTTCCCTTGCGTCGCTGCGATTGGCCCCCGTGTCCCCGACCTGGGTGGCTCCGTCGCCGACGTATTCGCGAGTCGTGGTGGCCGAAGCCGAAACACTTCAGGTGCAGCGCTTCGGCACACGCCGCGCCAACAGCAGCTCAATCGTGATCATCACCGGGCCACTCGGCTCGGCGTACGGCGTGCGAAAGCTCACGACGCCGCTCGCGGCGAGTGGGTCTCACATCCTGGTGATCGATCCGCTTGGCATGGGGGCAAGTTCGCGCCCCGCTCACGCCGACTACACACTTGGCGCTCAAGCGCGACGCATTGCGCAGGTGCTCGACGCGCAGCTTGGTGCGAGCGCAGCACGTGTGATCGTCGGCCAGGGCACGAGTGCGACCATCGCCCTGCATCTCGCGGCCGATTCCGATAGCGGCGTGATCGACGGTGTGGTGTCGCTCGCCGGTGGTGTCGTGAATAAGCAGGGCACGTCCGGCGTCAAACTCGCGCTCACACTCGCACCTCTGCTCGACACGCCGCTGGGCCGCGCGATTGGCCGTCGACGATTTGCATCGACCGCGCGTGCGCAAAGCGCGGACGCATCGTGGGTCACTGGCGACGCGGTCACTGCCTACCTCGCCACCGCGGACGCCGACGTGCGCGGTACACTACGCGCACTCAAGGCGATGAGTGAAGCCGTTGAGACGGTGCCGATCGAAGCGAAGCTCGCACGCGTTCACGCACCCGTGCGACTGCTTGTGGGCGACAAGGTGTTGCCGAATGCTCCAACGGCGGCGCAGATCGCGACGATGCGCCTTGGGCTCGCAGACTTTCGCGTCGATACGCTTCGGCCAGGCGGGACCATGCTGCATGAGGAGCAGGCCCCGGCGGTTGTGCGCGCGATCGAATCGCTGATGCGGCGCAACTCGCTCAGCGAATCTCAGCGAATCTCAGCGAATCTCAGCGAATCAGACCATCGCCAAACTTCGCCACGCCGGGAATCGAGATCGGCAGTTTGCCAGTAATCGGAGACTTGCCGAGCAGTGCGCGAGCAGCGGAGCGCTGCGACGGCGTCCACGGGCTCCAGGCGATCAGGTGTGCGTCGGTGAGCGGCAAGCCGAGTTGCAGATACGGATTGTTGAAGCTCACCAGCACGACCTTGGTACCCGCAGCCTTCAAGCCGTCGAGCAGCTCGGGCAATCCCTTGGTGGGGACCATGCTCGAGGTGTTCGTGGCCGCACCGACGTAGCTCGACACGATCACCATATCGGCGCCGCGCGCGATGTTGAGCGCGTTGGTCACCGACGCGGGAAGGATTGCCGGATCAGGATTGATCGTGTAGCCACCCGCGTTACCTGACGCCGCACCAGCCGTGGCTTCGGCGACAATTTCCGGGGTGAGCTGCAGCGACACGGTCTTGGGATACGCGCTGCGCAGCTCAGCGTCGAACGTACGGCCAGCGCTGATGTCCACACGTCCACCAACGGTGATCGACACCACCTTTGCTTCGCGCGCCATCTTGAATGGCACCACGCCCGACGAGTCACGCACGAGCGTGATCGCCTTCTCGGCGGCGACACGTGCTGCGGCCTGATTCGCGGCGGTTCCCACGGTCATGCGCAACCCTTCGACATCAACAAAGCGATTCTTGTCGAGGCCGAACTCATGCTTCGCCATCAGCAACTTGCGCACCGACTGATCCAATCGGTCTTCCTTTACTCGACCAGCCGCCACCGCGTCAACGATCGCCTGAATCGAAACCTTGGCGTCGGTCGGCATGAGCAGCACATCGTTGCCGGCTTCGAGCGCGCGCAGCGTGGCTTCCTGCATCGTCATGCCGGCAAGCACGCCGTTCATATCGAGTGCATCGGTCACGAGCAGGCCGTTGAAGTGCATGTCGCGACGCAACAGGTCCGTCATGACCTTGGGGCTCAACGTGGCCGCGATATGCGAGCTGTCGAGCGCTGGCAAGTCACCGTGGAACGTCATCATGCCGCGAAGTCCCACATCGATGGCACTCTGGAACGGACGCAGCTCCACGCTATCGAGGCGCGCGCGCGACACGTTCACCTTGGACAGCTCGAGATGCGAGTTCTGCTCGGTGTCGCCGTGACCGGGAAAGTGCTTGCCGGTGGCGAGCATGCCGTTCTGCTGAATCCCGCGAACAAGTGCCCGGCCCATCATCGCCACGAGCGAGGCATCTTCGCCGAATGAGCGGCCGCTGATGACCGGGTTCTTCGGATTGTTGTTGACATCGAGCACCGGCGCGAACGCCATGTGGATGCCCATCGCGCGTCCTTCCTGCGCGGTCACGCGACCCATCTCGTACGCAATCGCCGTGTCGCGCGTGGCACCGATGCCCATCTGATAGGGGAACGATGTCGCCCCACCCAACTCGATCGCGTTCGGCAGGAACCAACCGCCACGGGCACGGAACGCCGCGCCCGTTTCGAGATCGGCGCCAACCAGTAGCGGCAGGCGCGATGCACGCTGCAGCGCATTCACCTTGACCGCGATATCTGCGGGGCCACCGACCGAAACGATGATGCCGCCGAGTTCTTGCTCCTTGACCAGCTTTTCGATCGACGTGTACGCCGGCGCATCAACGGCTGTGTAGTCGCCGAGCGTCCACACCCAGATCAGTTGCGCCGCCTTCTGGCGAACAGAAAGCGTCTTGAGCACCGAGTCGGCCCAGCGCTGGTCCGCGCCAGCATCGCGTGAGCGCATCACGCTTGCGCCAACGCTGCTGGTGGCCGGTGACGGCGACGAGCCCGGCGTGGATGGAGAGACCGCCGCACATCCGGCGGCCGTCAGCAGTGCCAAGGGGAGCAATCGGGGGCGAAGCGTGGGAATTTCCATGCGACTAAGGTAACCCTCCGGCCGGCGCGGTAAGCGCTGCCGCCTCTGCCGTACGCGTTGCCGCGAGCTCCTGCAGCTCGGTACGCATGGCCGGCAGCGCGCGGCCGTACCACGCGACGATGAGCAGGGTGAGCGCACCGGTGAGTCCCACCACCCACGACGCCCCGATGCGCGACGCTGCGGCCCCCGCGATCACACTCGCAATGGGCGCGCTTCCGAGCCACGCCGTCGCGTAGAGCGCCATCACCCGTCCGCGCAGCGCCGCTGGCACCACGGTTTGCAACAGCGAATTGGCGCTGCTCGACACCAGCACCAGCGCACCTCCAATGAACGGCATCGTGGCCAGTGCACCCCAATAGCTGCCGAGCACCGCGCACATCACCGCCAGCAACATCAAGCCGATCGCAAAGACCAGCACAGCGACGTGCATCACACGCGAGACGCCGCGTAGCGACGCGCGCCCTGCAAGCCATGTCGTCGCGACCAGTGCGCCGCCACCCGCTGCTGTCATGAGCCACCCCAGCGCGTTCGCGCCGCCATTCAATGCATCCGTTGCGAGCGAGGGCAACAGCACCGAGTACGGCATCCCGAGAAACGACAACGTCGCAACCAGAATCAACAGCGTGCGCACCGACTGCTGCTCGATCGCGTAGCGAAAGCCTTCGCGCAGATCACGCTGCACATCACCACGCTGTGGTGCACGTGCGATCACCTGCGGGACCGTCATCAACAGCAGCGAGATCAGCACCGCGCCGTAGCTCAACGTATCCACGGCGAAACACCACGCCTCGCCGGCCGCTGCGAGGAGTGCACCGCCAAGCGCCGGTCCCACCAAGCGACTCGCATTGAACATCGCCGAATTGAGCGCGATGGCGTTCGGCAGGTCGGCGCGATCGGTGACGATCTCGGCAACGAACGCCTGTCGCACCGGTGTGTCGAGCGCGCCAATCAATCCCTGAAAGGCCTGCAGCCACAGGATGTGCGCGAACGTTGCCTGGCCGCGAAACGCGAGCAGTGCGAGAACGCCCGACTGCACCATCGAGAGCGCCTGCGTAAGCAGCAGCAGTCGATGCCGCGAGAAGCGATCGGCGAATACGCCGCCGAGCGGACCAAAGACGAGCGTGGGTGCAAGGCCGGCAAAGTTGACCAGGCCCAGGTCCCACTCGGAGTGGGTGAGGCGCCACACGAGCCAGCTCGTCGCGATGCGCGTCACCCACGTGCCGACCAGCGAAACGCCCTGCCCTATGAAAAAGAGCCGAAAGTTTCGATGGCGGAGCGCTCGCCCGGTACTACGCCGGCTCAACCTGCCCAACGGGCTTGGCCGCGCCGTGCTCATTGGCGTGTTCGCCGGCGTGTTGCGAACGAATGCCAAAGAGTCGGAACAGCCCTTCCCGCCACCCATCGAGGATTTCGTACACCGTGGGAATCACGAACAGCGTGAGGAAGGTCGATGTGATCGTACCGCCGATCACCGCGCGACCGAGCGGCGCGCGGAAGTCCGCACCTTCGCCAAGCCCAAGGGCGACAGGGATCATGCCGGCAATCAGCGCGAGGGTCGTCATGAGAATGGGGCGAAGTCGAATTGCCCCCGCCTCGATCAGCGCGTCGCGCAGACTCAAGCCCTTCTGCTCGCGTGTCCATTTCGCGAAGTCGATGAGCAAAATGGCGTTCTTGGCCACGATGCCCATGAGCAGGATCACGCCAATCAAGCTCATGATGTTGAGCGTATCGCGCGTAATGAGCAGCGCGAGCACGACACCAATGAGCGACAGCGGCAGCGACATCAGAATCGCGAGCGGATCGAGAAAGCTGCCGAACTGCACCACGAGAATCAGGTACATCAGCAGCACGGCGATTCCAAGTGCAATGCCGATGCTGCCGAACACTTCACCCTGACTCTTCACCTGGCCGCCTTCGGTGATGCGGTAGCCTTCGGGCAACTGCAGCTTGGCCAATCGCGCGTTGAGCCCCTGCATCACGGTGCCAAGTGACTGCTCGAGGTTGGCGCCGATCGTGATGGAGCGTTCGCGCTGATAGTGCTGGATCTGTGCCGGGCCCACACCGTTCGTGATGGTCGCGATCTGCGACAGCGGCACGGTAACCGGCGCGCCGCTACCCTGCGCCGAGAGCACGAGCGGCAAGTTGGCGAGGTCCGCCACATTTTCCCGCGACTCGGCGGGCAACCGCACGCGCACGTAGCGCGTCTCGCCAGACGGATCGACCCAGTTGCCCGCATCGACGCCGGCGAACGCTGGACGCAGCGCGCCGGCAACCTGACCAACGCTGACCCCCATTGTACCAGCGAGCCCGCGATTGAGCTGCACACGCAACTCAGGCTTCGTGCCGCGACTCGACAGGCCGACGTCGACAGCACCCGGCGTTTGACGCATTTGCGCGGCGACCGAGTCGGCGTACGCTGAGAGCACAAGCGGATCGTCACCCTGCAGCAACAGCTGCAAGGGCTTCTGACCACCCATCGGTCCACCGGCTTCGAGCAGATACGCGGTGACCGTGCCGATCTGCCGCAATTCGCGACGGATCTGCTCGCCCACGTCCTTCTGCGATACCGTGCGATCCTTTTTCGGCACAAGACGCACGTAGATCGACGCCGCGTCAACGGCACCGGTGCCACCTGCACTTCCCACGGTGAGATACGTGTATTTCACCTCGGGATGCTTTCGCACCATCGTGGCGATCTGCTCGGCCTGCTTTCGCGTGAAGTCGAGACTCGATCCCGCGGGCGGTTCAACTGTGATCGACAGTTCGCTGCGATCAGAGTCAGGGGTGAAGCCAACACCGCCGAACTTCACCTGCAAGACAAGCGCGAGCACCAGCGACCCCGCCGCCACGGCGATCATGGTATAGCGATGATCGAGCGCCCACGCGACGCCATCGCGATAGCGATGCGCCTGCCGATCGAACCAGTGATTGAAGCGATCGAGCAGTCGCGTGATGGCGTTTCGCTTCTCGGGCGGCACGTGCGGATCAGGCCAGTACGCCGAGAGCATGGGGTCGAGCGAAAAGCTCACAAACAACGACACCAAAACGGCAAAGGCGATGGTGAGCGCGAACGGCTTGAACCACTGGCCGGCAAAGCCACTCATGAAACCGACGGGCACGAACACCGCAACGATGGAGAAGGTCGTCGCGGCGACCGCGAGCCCGATCTCGTCGGTGCCTTCGCGCGCTGCCGTGTAGTGATCTTTCCCCATCTCCACGTGTCGCACGATGTTTTCGCGGACAACAATCGCATCGTCGATCAGAATACCGATCGCGAGCGACAGGCCGAGCAGCGACATCGTGTTGAGCGTGAAGCCCGCCATCCAGAGCGGCACAAAGGCCGCGAGCGCGCTCACAGGCAGCGCCAAGCCGGTAATGACGGTGGAGCGCCACGAGTTGAGGAACACAAAGACGACGAGCACGGTGAGCAAGGCGCCTTCGACGAGCGTCTTCTGCACATCCTCGACGCTGCGCTCCACGCGTTCGCCGGCGTTACGCACCACCTGCAGTTTGACACCGGGTGGCAGCACCGACTCGAGCTTCGGAATGAGCTCGGTGACGCCCGTTGCAACCTGCGTCGTGCTGTAGCCCTTCGACTTCACGATATCGAGGCCGATGGCTTCCGAGCTGTCGTACATCGCGGCTGATCGACGCTCAGCGGTACCGCGCTCCACCGTGGCCACCTGCCCGAGCGGAATCACGGTGCCGTTGCGCGCGCCCACTGCGAGACTCGCAAACTCCTCGGGCTGCTCGATGCGACCGGCGAGTCGAATGGAGCGTTCGCGTTCAGCACCGGTGATACGTCCCACCGGCGCCGCGAGATTTTGTGCCCGCAGCGCATTCACGACCTGATCGACGCCGACACCGCTCCCCGCGAGACGCGCCGGGTCGAGAATGACGTTCAGTGTCGCCGAGTCCGCGCCAGCGATGTTGACCTGCGCCACACCGGGTACGCCACGGATCTCGCTGCCAATGACTCGATCGGCAAGCTCGGTGAGTTGGGCTGGCGACCGGCTCGTGGACGTGAGCGCGAGCGACAGGATGGGCTGCGCCGATGGGTCGAACCGCTGCACGATCGGTTCGATGATTTCGGCAGGCAGCTGCGCGCGCACCGCGGAGATGGCATCGCGCACATCCTGGGTGGCTTCGTCGGTCTTCTTGGAGAAGACGAACTGGACAATGATCTGTCCAAAGCCGTCGCTGCTCGTGGAGTACAGCTGGTCGATGCCGCTGATGCCGGCAATCCGATCTTCGATGCGGTCGATGACTTCACGCTCGACCTGATCCGGCGATGCGCCGGGATAGGCAACACCGACCACCACAATGGGCGCATCGATGTCGGGGAATTCGTCAGTCTGCAGCCGGGCGAGCGCCGCAAACCCGAACACCACGAGCGCCAGCATGACCACGACCGTGATGATCGGGCGTTTGATGGCGAAATCGGAGACAAACATATCAATGGATCAACGCACGGAGGGGGCGAAGCGTCAATCGGGGATTTCTGCTAAAAGCAACCGATCGGTTCTGGGTGTCGGGTTTTAGGTCTTGGGTTCTGGGTACCCGAAACCCAAGACCTAGAACCCGACACTCAGAACCGATCAGTTAAGTCCGCCGACTAGCGGTTCGACCCGCGTTCGGGCATGTCCGAATCCTCGTCGTCCTGATCCTGCCGCCGCGGCGGCATATCGCCTTCCTGCTGCCGATCGCGATTCGGATTGTTGTCGAAGCGACGCTGACGATCCGTGTCGTTGTCCAGGTCGGGGTTGCGCTCGGTGTCACGGTTACGCTCGCCCGGCATGTCCTGACGCTGCTTATCACCTGCCATGGAATCCTCCTGGTTAGAGGCTTTCCGTGATTGCGAGAAGCAGGCCACGCGGTGTGGTGGCGAGCGCGTCAACGAATCGCGCTGGCGCCTCCAACAACGGGCATTGTAACGGTGGTTTTGTCGAGATCGATCGTGAGCACCGTGCCCGCTTTCGGCCACAGCGTGAAGTCGTGATCGCTCGACATGATCATGAAACCGATGCGCTTGCCAACGGGAACAATCTGATCATCAGGTTCGAGATCGAAGTTCACCGTGACAAACTTTCCGGCAACGAGCGGCTCCGTCACGCGAAGCGACTTGGCGTTCGCTGGGTCGGCCCATCCACGCGTGATGATGCCGGCCTGATTGTTCTGCGCCTGACCGTTCGGCCATGGCAGCTCGACCATCCACACGGTGAGATTCGCGGCTGACTTGCTCGACGAAAGCGTGATGCTCACGCGCGTCGTGCCGGAGAGATGCACGGGCTGCGTCAGTTCGGGCGTCGCGAAGAGCAGTCGATTGTTGCTGCTCGTGGCGAGTGCGAGCGCGCCGCCGGTGAGATTCACATCGTCGGTGAGCGATTCATGGCCCTGTCCACCGGGCGCGTTCACTGTCAGGGCACCCATCGTGTTGCCACCCTTGCCCGGATGCAACGTGACCGGCTGAGCACCCGGTACCGGAAAGTCTGCATAGGCGGTGGGCTGCTGACGATTCTGTCCTTCGCGAACGATGAACGCGCGCGGATCCTTCTCGACGTTGTTGTTGACGCCGAGGAGATAGCGCGTGAACCACTTGTTCATCATCGGCATTGGCGGATCGCCGCCGTGGCCACCCTGATGCCAGTACTGCTGCACGGGCACGCCGTTCGCCTTCACCGCTTCCACCATGAGCTGTGTGTGCGCGGGCATCACGTTCCAGTCATTGAAGCCGTGCGCGGTGAGCATTGCAGCCTTGATGCCCTTCGCCTGCAGCAAGTAGTCGCGACCGGTCCAGAAATCGTTCAAGTCGCCAGTGCGACGATCGATGCCCTTCCGGATGATCGCTTCGCGCACGCGCTCATTGCACAACGCGCGCTTGGCCGGATCACCGCTTTGCACGAAGTCGTACAACACATCCACATCTTCGCCGGGATAGCCGCCC
Organism: uncultured Gemmatimonadaceae bacterium; assembly: GCA_966112585.1. Classification (GTDB taxonomy): domain Bacteria; phylum Gemmatimonadota; class Gemmatimonadetes; order Gemmatimonadales; family Gemmatimonadaceae; genus Gemmatimonas. The sequence goes on along the minus strand of CBHWDN010000024.1, from coordinate 45,129 downwards.
GGATTTCGTACGAGACCGTTCGCGCGGTAGTAGTGGTAGTACGAGTTGTTCGGCGACACGGGAATGATCGCTTCGAGTCCCTTCACACCGGTGGTCGCGGCGGCAATGGGCAACGTGCCGTTGAAGCTCGTGCCGGTCATGCCCACCTTGCCGGTCGCCCACGTCGCCTTGGTTTCCACCATGCCGTCAGCGGTGGTATAGCCTTTCGCCCGACCGTTGAGCCAATCGATCACCGCCTTGGGCGCGAGCGATTCGTTCATGCCGCCGATGGTGATGCACCCCTGACTCAACCCGGTGCCCGGCGATTCGCTGTGCATCACGGCAAATCCACGCGGCACCCAATCGCGCACCTTGCTGCCGCTGATCATGCGACGGTTGGGCTGATAGGTGACGCCCTTGCCGAGCGTGCGCGCCGGCGACTCCTCGCCGAGCTCCTGTTGCACCGGCCAGAACACCGGGTCGTTGCCGAGCGTGCCGGCGAAGTACGGACTCGTTTCGTACACGACGGGCACTTTGAGTCCGGTCGACGTTGGACCGGGGCGAGTCACGTCGACATGCACGCGATCCTTCTTGCCGTCGTAGTCGGAATCGAATTCGGTTTCGACCCACAGATGTTCGCGCACCCACTGCGTGGTGTCAGCGAAGGCGGGTACGACTTGTGACTGTCCGTCGACGATCACGTACGGCGCCGGCAGCGTCGTGTTCGACGGCGGCGTCGTGGTCGAAGAAGGAGTGGTGCGGCAAGCCGCCGCGAACAGCGCCGCGGCGAGGAGCGCTGTACTGCCGAGCTCGGTGTGTCGCACGGTCGGAAGGGAGAGAGTCATATCCAAAGCTCGAATTCGGCGACGAGACCCGCCAGTAGACGGGCGCCGCGTAACGGGCGGAACAGCATGCTTGCGGTTGGACATCGAAAACCGCATAATTGGCGACCCCGAAGGAAAACCGAATCACCCATGCAGTCCACGGAGTTCTCATGAGCGACCAGGCAACGGCGTCTGTGATCACCCCCGCGCAGTTTCTTACCCATTGGCAGGGGCATCGTACGCTCACGCGCCGCATGATCGAAGCGTTTCCGGAAGATCAGCTGTTCACGTTTACGGTTGGCGGCATGCGCACCTTCGGCGCGCTCGCGAACGAAATGCTCGGCATGGCAGTGCCGACCGTACAGGGGATCATCAGCGACAACTGGTCGACCTACGCCGAAGGCGCCGCGAAGACCAAGGCGGAAGTGCTCGCACAGTGGGACGCGAACACGGCGCAGCTCAATGAACTCTTTGGCCAAATCCCGCCGGAGCGCTTCCAGGCCACGATGACCGCCTTCGGTCAGTGGACGATGCAGGGCTTCGCGATGCTGCTGTACGTGGTGGACAACGAAATCCATCACCGCGGGCAGGGCTATGTGTATTTGCGCGCGCTCGGCGTTGAGCCGCCGCCTTTCTGGGAACGATGACACACCTGAGTAGCGCTAACTGGAACTACGCTAACTCGACTGCGATAACTCGACTGCGATAACAACAATTGGGCGCTCGCGGCGCGAGCGCGAAAAGTGCAAGACTACAGCAGGAGAACAGCAGGAGAACTGCAGTACTACTTCGACGCCTGATTTAGTCCTGCGGTCTGCTTGCTGCAGTACTGCTTTTGAAGCGCTCGCACAGCGAGCGACCAAGCTGTGGCTGTTTTCCGTTTGACGGCCTACGACGTCGAAGTCTTCGTCTTCCCTTTGGCCTTCCCGCGAATCACTCGCTGACGTCCGCCGGCGCCCGATCGTCCGCGCGCCTCGGCCGGATCGCCGTTGCTCGGCACAAAACTCGGCACCACCATGCCGATACCGATGCTCACGCCTTGCAGCACCTGTCGCGCGGCGCCCGCGCCCACCGTTGAACGGCTCCAATCCATCGCGGCAACGAGATGATGGCCGAGTTGCCACGATGCGCCAACGCTGATCGACGCGTACGCGGGCTGAGCGTTCAACATCGCGACATCGCGGCTCCAACCCACATCAAGGCCGGCGCGATCGCCGAGCTGCGTGTTCACGTCGGCTTGCAGCGACACCGGACGCGAGATCGCGCCCGGCTCGTGCGTGACTTCGCGCGTGGCACTCGAATTGAGTTCGATGTTGTCGGTCGCCTGCACACTGCCGCCCAGCGAAAGACTGGCAACACCATGGCCGCCACCAAGACCACTCGCGGCGTCACCGGTCGGTACAAGCCCCGCCACTGCCGCGATCAATGAGGGTTGCAACTGCGCGTGCGTCCACTGATGCTGCGCACTCACATTGTACGGTAAGTCCGCGAGGCCAGTCGCGGCCGCGGTCGCAGCAGTCGTCGACTTCCCCGCGCTCAATCGCTCCGCCGATGGCGCCAACGACGCCGTCCACCATGTGGCGGGGTGCCACGTGACAAGCGAAATCACGCCGCTCGACGTTCGGCCGTCGCCGAGGCCGAGCACACCCGCTCCAACGCCGACCTCCACACGAGGTGTGGGGTCGGCGGTGGAATCAATCGATTGCGCTTGACTCGTCGCCGCCCAAACGGTCGAAATGCCGGCGACGAAACAACGCGCGCCCTTAGCGACCAGAGTCGTGCGCAAGTGCTGCGTAGGGTTGTGCCAACGTCGCGCCGGTCAGATAGGTGTGCTTGCGACGCAGCGTCTTGAGTTCAGGCACCATTGCTTCAGCAGCCGGATCATCGATGAAGTGCGGATCGTCGGAGAGCTTCCTGTCGAGATCGGGATGCTTTTCGAGCAGCACTTCCAGTGCAGCGAAATCACGACGCTCGTCGAGCAGCATCAGTCCGCGCTGCTGTTCACGCCAAATCGAAAAGTCCGGACGCTCGTGAAGTGCCGCAATCAAATCCGAGTGCGACGCAAGAAACGCTGCGGCTAACGGATGATGCTGCAGGAAGTGTGACTCCTCGAACACCCCGACGTCGCCGATCACCGCGTCATCGATCGAGGGATGTCGATCGAGATAGGCATCGAGTTGACGAAGCACAGGGTTCGATGGTGCTTCGAGCAGCGGAGTGGGCTCCTGCGCTCGCGCAATCGTGGACGTGAGACTCAGCACGGTCAGCGCAGCGACTGGCGCGACCCACTTCAGGGCGTGGTGACGAAACATGCATCCTCCGGCGACGAACTCGTCGCGCGTTCGGGGTTGGTTGCGATGAACTCGCATCGCTACATGGGAGTACGCCGAGCGCTCGCCGCCGTTTGGGAAAATCGATGTTACGATCGTGCTACGGTCCCTCCACAGGCGCGTAGGGGATTTGCTGTTTCGGGGTCCGCCGGCACGAGCCACCATGAGATCGCCGCCATTGGACGTCGCGGCGTAGTCGTCCCTGATGCCAGTCCGATCATGAACGTATTGCTGCTCAACGGTGCCACGGGTCCCGATCTCTTCCTCGATGAAGTCGCGGCGCGTGTTCGTCATGATTTCGAAGCACGTGGCGCTACCGTGGAAACGGTATTGTTGCGCATCGAGAGCGTGAGTTGGTGCCAGGGTTGCTTCGAGTGTTGGACGCACACACCGGGTGTCTGCAAGATCAACGACGCGGGTCGGGATCTGGCGCGCGAGTTTGTGCTGGCCGATGTCGTTGTGCTGCTTACGCCGTCGCGATTCGGAGGCTACTCGCACGAATGCAAGAAGTTGCTCGACCGCACGATTGGCATGTTGTTGCCATTCTTCCGCCGCGTGGAGGGCGAAACGCATCACCCACCGCGATACACGCATCGACCAGCGTTCGGTGTCTTCGCCGTGCTCGATCACGAAGACTTCGACGCGACCTGCACGTTACGTGTGCTCGTCGAACGCAACGCGATGAACTTTGCGTCGCCGCGGTGTCATCTCGAGATCGTGCAGCGAGATCAAATCGCTGGTGTGGTGCTGGCGGCGTGTGACCGATTGGTCGATGCGCTGCTCACGCCACCGGTGCGCGGTGAACGGCTTCGACATCCCGATGACGTGCTCCCCGCGATGGCGCGATGGGATGCGGACGCTCCACCGCGCGAAGCGTTGGTGTTGGTGGGAAGCAGCAAGCCGCGCGGCACGAGCACTTCGGAGTCGCTGGGAAGCGCGCTTTTGGAGCGTCTTTCCACGCGCGGCGTTCGCGGACGCCTGGCGCATGTTCACCGCGACGCACACGACGCACGCGGGCTCACTGCGCTGACGGCGTCGCTCCGCGGCGTGGATCTGCTGATCCTCGCCACACCGGTATACATCGATGCTCTGCCCTGGCTGCTCACGCGCGCGCTCGACGCGCTGGCGCGCGACCGCGCCGCGACGGCGCACCCGTCGGCACTCGCGGTCACGATGCTGGCGAACTGCGGATTCCCGGAGGCACGTCACGCCGCGATCGCGCGAACGATCGGTGCACTGTTCGCGCGCGACGCGCGAGCCCGGTGGGCCGGAGCATTGCAACTGGGAGCCGGCGCCTTGATCAACGGCTCGCCGATCACCGCCGCCGGCCATCTCGTACGGCCACTCCGGCCGTTGCTCGACCAGGCCGCCGACTCGCTCGCCCGTGGCGAACGATTGGAGGACGAAACGATTCAGGGATTCCAGGAACCGCGCATTCCCGCACTCGCGTACGCCGCCGCCGGCGACGCGACCTGGCTCTGGACCGCTGCGCACGAGGGTGCGTTACGGGAATTGTGGGCGAAGCCGTTCGAAAAGACCTGGTAACGCCTCAGAGCTCCGGCGGATTGTGGAGTCGGCGCGCCTGCTGAATCTCGACCCGAATCTCGGCCCGACTCTCCCGACGGGTCCCGCATCCTCCTATTTTGGATGAATGCCCACGAAATGGGCCGAAGCAGACTCATCCATATAACCCGGACCTCTCGTGCTCGAGCAGTACGCTCTCGTCCTTGCCCTCGCCTGCGCGGCGGTCGCGATCATCTACGGGATTGTCTCCGCCCGTTGGATCGTCGCCCAGCCCGCCGGCAACGAACGCATGCAGCAGATCGCCGGCGCGATCCAGGAAGGCGCCGACGCCTACCTGAAGCGCCAGTACACCACCATCGCCATCGTTGGTGTTGTCCTGTTCCTCGCCGTTGGCGTTGGCCTCGGCAATTGGACAACCGCCATTGGCTTCGCGATCGGTGCCGTGCTGTCGGGCGTCGCTGGCTTCATCGGCATGTTCGTTTCCGTGCGCGCCAACTCGCGCACGGCGCAGGCAGCCACGAGTGGTCTCAACGCCGCGCTCAATATCAGCTTCAAGGGCGGCGCGATCACCGGCATGCTGGTCGTTGGTCTCGGTCTCCTTGGCGTCGCCGGCTTCTATATGGTGACGATCGGCGGCCAGACTGGCGAAGAAGCGGTGAAGCACGCGCTCGAACCGATGGTCGGGCTCGCGTTTGGTTCGTCGCTCATCTCCATCTTTGCGCGCCTTGGCGGCGGCATCTTCACGAAGGGTGCTGACGTTGGCGCCGACCTGGTTGGTAAGGTCGAAGCGGGCATTCCCGAAGACGACCCGCGTAACCCGGCCGTGATCGCCGACAACGTCGGTGACAATGTCGGCGACTGCGCCGGTATGGCAGCCGACCTGTTCGAGACGTATGCGGTGACCGTAATCGCGGCGATGCTCGTCGCTGGTCTCGGCTTCTCGACGTACGGCAACACCGGTGTGCTCTTCCCGCTCGTGCTTGGCGCGGTGTCGATTCCCGCGTCGATCGTGGGCACGTTCTTCGTGAACGTGAAGCCGGGTGGCAAGATCATGAACGCGCTCTATCGCGGCCTGATCGTGTCCGGCGTGCTGGCGGCGATCGCGTTCTACTTCGTGACGACCACGATGTTCAGCGGCGAGATGGCAACGAACCTGTTCATCTGCGCGATGATCGGTTTGGGTCTCACGGCCGCGCTGGTGGTAATCACCGAGTACTACACGGCCACCGAATACGGCCCGGTGCGTCAGATCGCGAAGGCCTCGGAAACGGGTCACGGCACGAACGTGATCGCCGGTCTCGCCGTGTCGATGCGATCGACGGCCGCCCCGGTGCTTGTTGTCGCCGCCGCGATCTATGGCTGCTATACGCTTGCTGGTCTCTACGGCGTTGCGATTGCGGCCACGTCGATGCTGTCGATGGCGGGCATGATCGTCGCGCTCGATGCGTACGGTCCGATCACCGACAACGCCGGTGGTATCGCCGAGATGAGTCATCTCGGCCCGGAAATCCGTAAGACGACCGACGCCTTGGACGCGGTTGGCAACACCACGAAGGCGGTCACGAAGGGCTACGCGATCGGTTCGGCCGGTCTCGCTGCGCTCGTGCTCTTTGCCGACTACTCGAGCAAGCTGGGTGCGCACCTTGGCACGCCAGTGAACTTCTCGATCGACGATCCGAAGGTCGTGATCGGTCTGCTCATCGGCGGCATGATCCCGTACCTGTTCGGTGCGGCGGCCATGCAGGCCGTGGGTCGCGCGGCTGGTGCCGTTGTCGAAGAGGTGCGTCGTCAGTTCCGCGAACTGCCCGGCATCATGAAGGGCACCGCGAAGCCACAGTACGACAAGGCGGTTGACCTGCTCACGCGCGCGGCCATTCGCGAAATGATCCTCCCGTCGCTTCTTCCGCTCGTGATTCCGGCGATCGTCGGCCTTGTGCTTGGCGGCGCGGCGCTCGGCGGTCTGCTCATGGGCACCATCGTGACCGGTCTCTTTGTCGCGATCTCGATGTGCACCGGCGGTGGCGCGTGGGACAACGCCAAGAAGTACATCGAAGAAGGCCATCATGGCGGCAAGGGCAGCGAGGCCCACAAGGCTGCCGTGACGGGTGATACGGTGGGTGATCCGTACAAGGATACGGCAGGCCCGGCGATCAACCCGCTCATCAAGATCATCAACATTGTCGCGCTCCTGCTGGTCCCGCTGCTTTCCAAGGCTTGATCACATGAGCGATTCCGCTGCTTCGGTTTCGACCACGACAGCGACGTCACCGCGCGGACCAGAACTGGTTCGCGCGGTTGGCGTTTGGGCCCTCGCGGCCAGCATTTTCAACGTCACGGTTGGCGGTGGCATCTTTCGCCTTCCCGCCGGCGCCGCGGCAGCGGCTGGATCGGCAGCGCCGTTTGTCTATCTCATTTGCGCCGCGGTTTTCGGTTGTGTGGTGCTCTGCTTCGCGGAAGCGGGCAGTCGCGTGGCGATGACGGGTGGCCCGTACGCGTATGTCGAAGCCGTGTTCGGCCGCTATGTCGGATCGATGGCGGGCGTGCTGTTGTGGATGCTGGGCACAACGGCCGTTGCCGGCGTGTCGAGTGCATTTGCCGAGGGACTTGGCGCGCTCGTTGGGATGCCGAACATCCGCATTCCGGTGCTGGTGGCGCTGTTCACGCTGCTCGCCATTGTGAACATGCGTGGTATCGAGCAGGGCACGCGTGTGGTGGTGATTGCCAGTGTTGCGAAGTTGCTGCCGCTGCTGTTGTTCGTGGCGATCGGCGCGTTCTTTGTGCAGCCGGCCAATCTTGCCATTCACGAGATGCCCTCGCCCTCGAGTCTCGCGCGCGCAGCAATCGTGCTCACCTTTGCATTCAGCGGCGTGGAGACGGCGCTGGTGCCGAGCGGTGAAGTGAAGGATCCGGCGCGCACCGTGCCGCGCGCCCTGGCAATTGCCATGACGGGTGTGACGTTGCTCTACTTGCTCGTGCACATCGTCGCCGAGGGCACACTGGGTCCGGCGCTCGCGTCGGCGACGACGGCTCCACTCGCGATGGCGGCAGAAGGATTCATGGGTCCCGCCGGACGAATCTTGCTGCTGGTCGGCGCGTCGATTTCGATGTTCGGCTACGTGAGCGGCATGACGCTGGCCGTGCCGCGCGCGCTCTATCGCTTCGCCGAAGACGGCCTGCTGCCGCGCATCGTGGGGTCGGTGCATCCCACCTATCGCACGCCGCATGTCGCGATTTTGATTCAGACCACGCTCGTGTGCGCGCTCGCGGTATTCAATTCGTTCGAGCAGCTCGCGGTGATCTCGAATCTCGCCGCGCTCCTGCTCTACGCCGGGTGTGCTGCGGCCACGATTGTGTTGCGCAAGCGTGGCATCCGTCAGCCGGGAGCGACGCCGTTCGCCGTGCCGGGTGGGCCGGTCGTTCCGATCATCACGATCGGGTTGATTGGCTGGTTGCTCTCGAGCATCACGAAGGCGGAGTGGACGGTGCTGGTGGTGACGCTCGTTGTAGCGAGTGTGCTGTACGCGATTGCCGCTCGAACGACGCGACGGGTGTAGCGGCAGCAGTCGCGTGGGGCGGCCCCGCGCGACTCGAAAACCCGGGAGTGCGCCATGACGATTACTTTTGCGTCATGAGCGATCGTATCCGAGACGACCTGCAGGCAGCACTTGGCCCCACGATGACGTTGGGGCGCGAACTGGGTGGCGGTGGCATGAGCCGCGTCTTCATGGCGCGTGATGCCACTCTCGGGCGAGACGTGGTGGTCAAGCTGCTCTCGCCCGAGTTGGCGCAGGAGCTCTCAACCGAGCGATTCGGGCGAGAGATCGCGCTGGCAGCAGCGCTGCAGCACGCGAACATCGTTCCCGTTCTTTCAGCCGGGGTCACGGCGGATGGCCTGCCGTTCTACCTCATGCCGTTCATCGAGGGCGCCTCGTTGCGCGACCTCGTGGGCAACGGAAAGACGCTGCCCATCGCCGATGTCCTGCTTGTGCTTGGCGACACGGTTCGTGCGCTGACGTATGCGCACAGTCGCGGCGTCGTGCATCGCGATATCAAGCCGGACAACGTGATGCTGTCGGGCGGTGCGGCGCTCGTGACCGACTTTGGCATCGCGAAGGCGATGAGCTCGTCGCGCACCACTGGTGCGTCGACGACTGACTCGCTGACGCGCATGGGCACAAGCCTGGGCACGCCGGCATACATGGCGCCGGAACAGGGCGCTGGCGATCCGGACACCGACCACCGCGCTGACTTGTACGCACTTGGCGCGATGGCGTACGAGTTACTCGTCGGTCAGCCACCATTCGGACAACGCGCACCGCATGCGCAGTTGATTGCGCATCTGTCGGAAGCGCCAGTGCCCGTTTCGCAGATGCGTCCCGATACACCAGCGCCGCTTGCCCAGCTGGTGATGTGGTGTCTCGAGAAAGATCCGGCGCGGCGACCGCAGCAGGCGTCGCAGTTGACGGAACTGTTGACCGATGCCGCGATCTCGAATCGTTCGACGACCACGACGGACGCGGTTCGTTCGACATCGCTTGCAACGGCTCCCGAGAAGACTGGTCGTTTAAGTGCGCGCGCTGTTGACGTGGCCGTCGCGCTGCTCGCTATCGTCACTGCCGTCGCGTTCTGGTTTGGCAAGCAATCGCCGCGTGCCAGGAACGGTCCTGATCGATCACTCGTGGCCATCATGCCCTTCACCGTGCGTGACGCGTCGCTCGATGTATGGCGCGAGGGCATGGTCGACATTCTGGCGCGCAGTCTCGACGGTGCGGGTACGCTGCGCACCGTGGCGCCGTCCACGAGCATCGCGAAGTCTACCGGTCGTGGCGACGTGACGTCGGCGAGTGCCCTTGGCGCCACAGTGGGTGCGGGTCTCGTGGTGTTCGGCGAGATCAGTCCCATGGGTCGCGACTCCGTACGCGCGCGCGTCGCGCTGGTCGACGTGGCTGCCAACAAGGTGCAGCACAATCTGGATGTGACCGGCGAGGCGTCGCGCATCGACGCCCTGGCCGATTCGATTTCGCTGCAACTCTTGCGCGCCCTTGGAAGCGACGGATTGACCGGCGGAGCGCGTTTGTCGTCGCTGGGTACGTCGTCACTGAGCGCACTGAAATCGTATTTGGTGGGGCAGCAGTACTATCGGCGCGGTGTGATGGATTCCACGCTGATGTCGTTCGAGTCGGCGGTCGCTACCGACTCGCTCTTTGCGTTGGCATGGCGCGGTGTGGCGTCGGTGTACATCCGGACTGGTCGCGAGAACTTGCCGGAAGCGCGGGCCGCACTGGATCGCGCCATTCGGTTGCGTCGTGCGGGAAGCCCGCGCGATAGCCTGCTGCTCTTGGGCGACTCGCTGCGACTGGCGGTGGGACGTCGCGAAGCGGCGCCGAACGATCCGGTCGCCGAGGTACCGGAGGTGCAGGCACTGATCGCGACGCTCACTGAAGCGACACGACGCTATGCGAGCGACGCCGAGCTGTGGATGGAACTCGGCGATGCGGGTTTTCACTTCGGCTACCTGGTCGATCGTGCTGACAGTGTTGTGCTCAGGGATTTTGAGCGCTCCATTGCGCTCGACTCCATGATGCTCGTGCCGGTCATCCACGCACAGAGTCTCGCCATTCGCACAGGCCGCTATGCGGACGGCGCCAAGTATGCGCGCCGCATGGCCGCGCTCATGCCGCCGCAGGCGTCACCTTACTATTTGCTGCTGGCGAGTGTTATTGACTCCGCGCCGCGTGTCAGCACGGCGGCCAAGGCGCAGCTCGATACGTCAGCGGCGGCCTATGTCGCTCAGGTTTTGACGGAAGCGGGTCGTGCACCGGAACTGACGCCGCTGTCGCTGAGTATCGCGGCACCACAACTCGAACGACTGAAGAAGACGCCGACACTCGCCGATGGCGCCGCATTCTTGCGCGTACTGACGTTGCTGCAGGCATCGGCCGGGTTGCCGATCGGTTCGCCTGAGGCTCTCACCATTGCCGATCGCGCGCAGCTCGCCGGCGCGGGACTGATCGCGGCGGAACCGGTTATTGCCGAAGCCACCTCGTATTTATCGCGACAGCCGGCGGCGCTGAGTGGCATGTTGCAAGTGTACGCGACGCACCGCGACACCAGCGCGTTACGACTGCTGGTTCACGCCTTTGATTCGGTTGATGTGGCGACGCGCGCGGCCGGAACGCCGGCGCTGGCGCATCGCGGTGCAGCGGCTCGCGCGTATCTCGCACTGGCGCAGGGCGACTCTGCTGCCGCGCTTCGCACGTTCCTGAGTATTCCAATGGCCATGTGTGGCGTGGCTCCGTGCGCCCCGGTTGCGACGGCCAGGTTGCTCGCTGCGGCGGGTCGCGACGCCGAAGCCGCGCGGGTGATCGACCGTGCCTGGATAACGCTCTCGCAAGCGGTATCGGCGCCGAAGGCCGCGCTCTTGCGCGGCGAGATGGCCGAACGGGCCAATGATCGGCCGACGGCGAGGATGTGGTACGCGCGCGCGATCGCACAGTGGGAGACTGGGGGCGACGCGGTGCGTCCGACCGTGCAGGCGGCGCGAGAAGGGCTCAAGCGGGTGCAGTAGCGATAGCCAACGGCTCGCCAAAGCGTAGTTTGAAATTGGGTGCGTAATCGAGCCGCCCGCATTGCTTCCCCATGACAATCCTGATGATGACCAAACCGATTCGCGCGTTGAGAGCAGCGCTCACTTGTGTGTGCGCGCTCAGTTCGGTGGCCGTTGCGCAGAGCGTGCCGATCAAGACGGCCAGCCTGGTGTGGGAGAGCGACGGTTCAGACTCGGGTAGCCCGTTCGCGGATTTGCGCGACTATGTCATGCTCAGGGATGGCACCGTGTGGGCGCTCGATTTCAAAGACCAGGTGGTGCGTCGATGGGACGCGAACGGCAAATCGCTGCCAACAATTGGACGCAAAGGCAGCGGACCGGGAGAGTTTCGCAATTCGAACGGCATGGCGGTCGCCCCTGACGGCAACGTGTGGTTCAACGATCAGGCCAATGGCCGATTCGTTGTATTTGGAGCGAACGGCACCGCGTTGCGCGCCGTCACGATTCCCATTCGCGGCTATGCCTATCGTTGGGAAGGATGGTTCGATCCGAATGGAGAGTTGATCGAACGCGAGATCGCGGCGCAGCTGAGCTTCAGACGCATCGGCGCCAATGGGGCGATCCTCGGCAAGCTCGCGCCGCCGAACTGTCCGTCTGGCGCGCCACCGCTGTCGTCGTTCAAAGCCGAGGGGCCTGGCCCCAACAACATGTTCGGCGCGTATCCGTTCTCCATGGGCGGTGGCGTGGTGGCCGATCGGCGCGGGCACTTCTGGTGCGCAGCCCAACGCGCGACGCGCGCGGCGCGCATGGCCTATGGCAAATCAGACACGGTTGCCAGAACCGCGGTGGAGCTTCCGCCCCTGCCTGTCAGCGCTGCGGAACGGGACGCGGCCATCGCTGACGTCGAGAAGCGCATTGCCAAGTACGAGACGAACGACTTCGACAAGTCCAAAGTCCCCACCGCGCGCCCGGGTATTGCCAGCATGAACGTGGACGCGGATGGTCGCCTGTGGATTACGCATGCCGGTCCGTCGAAGGTGGCGAGTTCCACGTGGACGGTATTCGATGCCAGCGGAAAGGCGCTGTTTCGTCTCACGCTTCCCGTTCGCACGAATCCGTACTTACCGGTCGTCGCGAAGGGGAACGACCTCGTCGTGTCAACGGTCGATAGCGACGACGTGGTGTCGATCGCGCGCTATCGCCTGAAGTAGCCGCCGAGCAGCAAACTGCTCGGCGGCATGTCAACGACTACGGCTTCTTGGCGTCCGCCGCGCGGAAGAACTCGCGCGCGTCCTTGACGCTCTGCTCCGCCGCGTCCCACTGCGTGACGTGCGCGGCATCTTTGTACATGATGTACTTCGCGCCGGGAATGAGCTTGGCGTGCTGCTCGATGAGCTTGGGGCCGAGTTCGTCGAACTCGCCGGTGGTCATAAGCACGGGGACTTTGATGGTCGGAAGAATCGCCATCGCGCTATAGCCCTTGAGCGTGCCCACCACCATGGTCTCGTTTTCGCCCTGGAAGTAGCGGTATTGATCTGCGCCCATCATCGTCATCATCGAGTCGAGATCGGCCTGCACCGGATGACGGAACACGTTCTTGGCATAGAACTCGTCCACTGCCTTCTTGTACGCCGGCGCTTCGAGATTCTTGTCCTTGTTGTACTGCGCGAACGCCTTCTGTGCATCCGGCGAGAGTTGCGCGACCGCCTTGTTGATTTCCTTTTCGGCCGCATTGATGTCGAACGCCTCGCCGCTGAACAGAATGCCGGCGACATGTTCCGGATGCGCCTTGTAGTACTCGGCGGCCACAATCGTGCCCCACGAGTTGCCGTTGAGGAACACCTTGTCGTACTTGAGCGTGCGGCGGAGCGAGTCAAGCTCCTCGACGTAACGCGGAATGACCATCAGCAACGTGTCGGTCATGCGGTCCGATTTACCCGCACCCAACTGGTCGTAGCGCACCACCGGGCGATCGTCGCCGAGCGCTTCCATGGACTTGTAGTAGAAGCTGCCCATGCCGGGGCCGCCGTGAATCAGGATCACGGGCGTACCGGTACCGGTGCCGCTCACTTTATACCAGATGCGGCCGCCCGTGACGGGCAGCATCGCTTCGCCAGGGCCGAGGGGCGCCGCTGCGGGCGTGGCAGTGGCAACGGGGGCGGCGGCCGTGTCGGCGGGCGGCGTCTTTTCACCACCGCATGCAGCGAGAGCGACGGTGACGGAGGCGAGGAGTATGGATGGTGTGCGCATACCCTAGCCTGCGGCTCACGTCTTGGCTCCGCAAGGCTGAATCTGCGCTAAGGCGTAACGACTGGCGTCGTAAGCGCCTTCACCATCCCATACCAGAACTTGGTGGCATCGTGAAACGCCTTCACGCCCACCCGCTCTTCCTGCCCGTGCGCGCGGCTCGGTTCGTTCTGCTCGAACGCGACCGCCGTGATGCCGTAGGTGGGAATACCGGCGTTGCGCGTGAAGAGTCCGTCGGTGGCACCAGTGGACATCTCGGGTACGACGGTTGCACCGGGGAACTGCTCCTTCGTGAGGCGGTCAACGACCGACATGAGGTCAGCGCGCAGCGGTGAGACGGGGCTATTCGTCACCGTACCGTCGAGGGTGACCTTCACGCTGCTGCCGACAACACGCTGCAGCGTGGCACGCACGCTGTCGGTGGGGTCATCAGGAAGCATGCGGCAATTCACGGTGGCGGTGGCGCGCTGTGGCAGCGCGTTGTCCGCATGACCGCCGCTCAGCAGCGTGGCCACGCAGGTCGTGCGCAAGACGGAATTCCAGTAGGGATTGCGCGCGGCCAACTGTGCCGTGGCCGGTCCGTCCGGATTCGTGGCAACGGCTGTCATCAACGCCGCAATATCGGCCGGCTGCGCAGCAGCGCTCTGCCTGAAATATGCGCGCGACACCTCGTTCAGCCGCACGGGGAACTGAAACTTCGAAAGCGACGCCAGTGCAATCGACAGGTCGTAAATGGCGTTGTCCGCTCGCGGCACGGAGCTGTGTCCACCGGGATTGGTCGCTTCGATCTTGAAGTCCGCGAAGACTTTCTCACTCGCCTGCAGCGTGTTCGTGAGCGCTTTGCCGCCCTCGAGATTCACATTGCCGGCGTCCGCGTTGAGCGCATACTCGGCATCAATCAGCGGGCGATGGTTCTTGAGCAGCCACTGGATGCTGTTGCCATCGGTCTCTTCGTCGGCACTGAACACGGCGATGAGATCACGATCGGGCTGATACTTCTCGCGCTTGAAGCGCAGCAGTGTGCTGACAATCGTCGCCACACCGGCCTTGTCGTCTTCCGAACCGCGGCCGTAGTACCAGCCATCCTTCTCCTGCATCACGAAGGGGTCGAACGGCCAATCGGCGCGCTTGGCGGGTACGACATCGAGATGTGCCAACATCATCACGGGCTTCTTGCCCGTCGCGCGACCCCGATAGCGCACCACCAAAGCGGTCATTTCCGGCGTCGGCCCAAGCAATCGCACATCCGCCGCCGGAAATCCCGCGAGCCGGAACCGCTGCGCCATGGCTTCGGCGGCCCGTTTCACACCGATCGTTCCGGTGGTCGAATTGATGCCGACCAATTGACGCAGGATATCGCGCGCCTCGCGCTGATTCGCGTCGAGTGCGCCCTGGGCGCCCACGACAGACACAACAGGCGCCGCCATGATGGCGACGCCTGCGAGGATGCTCGAGACTGGTTTGGCATAGTGTGGCATGGGAAGAATGTACTCCCGATTGCCAGCGTTGATTCGAGATGCGCTTACGGTTTCTCTCCCTTCACCACGGGCCAGCCCTCGTTGCGTACCGCCTGATACGAGCCGTCAAAGAGGCGTACCGGTAACCCCAATGTGCGCGCCGCCAGCCAGGTCATCGACGCGCGATAGCCAATCCAACAGTAGGTCACCAACTCGTCGCCCGGCTGCATACGCGCTCGATACATGCCCGCCAACTCGGTGCTGTCGCGCAGCACCCAGTGACCGTCGTCCCTGAAAAGCTGCTCCCACTGCAACTGCTTCGCGCCAGCGAGATGACCATCGCTTGGCATACCGTGGCGCTCGCCGCCGCCGACGAACTCGCCATCGGTGCGCGTATCGATGAACGCAGTTCCGGCTTTGCCGATGCGCTCCTTCACGCTGGCGGCATCGATGACGGTGCGACTGCGCACATGCGGCGTGAATCGCGTTGGCGTCCATGCCGGCGTGGACTTCACGACCGGACGCTTTTCACGCGCCCACGCCTTGGCGCCACCGTCGAGAAAGGCGAGTTGCCTGGCGCCGGCGTAGTCGAGCGTCATCAGTACACGCGACGCCATTGGTGCTTCATGCGCGCTTGTCACCACCACGAGCGAGGAGTCGGTGATGCCGAGTGCGCCGAAGAGCTTCGCAAGGCTATCCACGGCAGGTAGCTCGGTTTCGAGCGCGCCCTGCTTCATCGACACGGCGCGATACGAAATGAGCCGTGCGCCGGGGATGCGATCGTGATCCGTGTCGTTGTCCATCTCCACCTGAAGCAGCACGACGTTCCGGTCCTTCACATGCTCGGCGAGCCACGTCGTGCTGACGACGCGAATGGGAGGCGGCGACTGCGCCGGCGCCTTCGCGGTGAGTCCAGCGAGCAACACCGCTGATAGCGCGGCGTGGGAAAGCGTCGATCGAATGCCCAGCATGGGTTCTCCAGTTGAGTGCACCTGAATGGTGGTTCACGCAGTACCCGCAAACGAGTGGCAGGAATGCCATTGTGCGATAGCTTTCTGCCATGCCAGATACCCACACACCCATTCCGGTTGCCGTGCTCATTCTGCCCAGTGTCGTGCTCTTCGACTTCTCGGTGCCGATGCAGATCTTTGGCTATCCGCGACCGGATGCTGGCTTGAAACGCTATACGACCACGGTGTGCACCGCGCGACCGGGGCGCGTGCGAAGCTCGAGCGGCGATACGTTGCTGGTGAGCCAAGGGCTCAGTGCGCTCCGTACGGCGCACACGATCGTACTACCGGGCATCGACGATCTCGAACGTCCGATTCCCCCGGCGGTGGGTGTGGCGCTGCGCGCGGCCGCTGCACGTGGCGCGCGCTTCGTCACGATCTGTACCGGCGCCTTCGTACTCGCGGAGGCCGGCCTGCTCAACGATCGGCCGGCGGCGACCCATTGGATGGACGCGCCCCTGCTCCAATCGCGATATCCGCGTGTGCAGGTCCAACCAGACGTGCTCTTCGTCGACGACGGTGACATGCTGTCGAGCGCAGGAATCGCCTGCGGCCTTGATCTCTGCTTGCATGTTGTGCGCGAGGACTACGGCGCTGACGTCGCTGCCGCGGTATCGCGCCGTATGGTGGCCGCGCCGCGTCGCGAAGGGTCGCAGGCGCAGTTCGTGCCGCGCATGCCGGTTGACGAGCCGAGCGATGTGGCGAAGACCATCGCCTGGGCGCGCACCAAACTCGGGCAACCGATCACCGTAGATGGCCTCGCCGAGCACGCGAGGATGTCCGTGCGCACCTTCAATCGCCGCTTTCGTGAGTCGATGGGACAGCCGCCACTGCATTGGCTGATTGGCGAACGGGTGCTCGCCGCGCGTGAGCTCCTCGAACATTCCCGACTCCCGCTGTCGCGGATTGCCGCGCGATGCGGCTTTGGCAGCGAAGTCACGCTCCGGCTGCACTTTCAGCAGCGGCTCAACGTGAGTCCGTCCGCGTATCGCAAACAGTTCGCTCAGCGCGCGGGGTAGTACACCGCGTAGACTCAGTGCCTCCCCCACCGGCGCCCTCCCCTCCTCTGCCATGTCGATTCTCGATCGCGATCCACTCGGCGCGTTCTGCCGTCACACGCATGTCGAACGCGCTCCCACGGGTCATGGTGCGCTCGACGGGCTGACATTCGGCCTCAAGGACCTGTTCGATGTGGCGGGGCACCGCACCGGCTTTGGAAGCCCCGATTGGCTTCGCACGCATTCGCCGGCGGCTCAATCGTCGCCCATTCTCGATGCGTTGCTCGCGGCGGGCGCGCATTTGGTGGGGAAGACACACACCGAAGAGATGGCGTTCAGCCTCACCGGCGAGAACGCACACTATGGGACGCCAATCAATCCGGCCGCGCCAGGTCGCGTCCCCGGTGGTTCGTCGAGCGGATCCGCGTCGGCTGTGGCCGGCGGACTCGTGGACTTCGCGATTGGCAGCGACACCGGCGGATCAGTGCGTGCGCCGGCAAGCTTCTGTGGCATCTATGGCCTTCGGCCGACGCATGGACGCTTGTCGCTCGCGCACGCATGCCCGTTGGCGCCGAGCTTCGATACAGTCGGCTGGTTCGCGCGCGACGCGGAATTGATGACGCGTGTTGGGCGCGTGCTCTTTGGCGCTGGTTGGAAGGAGCCGTCGACTGCGCTGCCGCCGCGCGTGCTGCTTGCGGATGACGCTGTCGCGCTGCTCAACGACGATGCGCGAGCCGCGTTCGACTCCGCGCTCGCGAAGTTGGTCGCGTCGCTCGGCGACCCGACGCACATCACGCTCGCTGATACCTCTCTGCGCAATTGGTTCGAGACCTTTCGCACGCTGCAGCATATGGAGATCTGGGAAGCGCACGGCCCGTGGGTTGAGGCAGAGCATCCCACATTTGGACCGCAAATCGCAACGCGCTTCGACATCGTGTCCAGGACCGACCCGGCCGATGTCGCGCGCGAAAAGCCGCGTCGCGAAGCGATTCGTGCGCAGCTCGATGCGCTGCTTGCCGGCGCCACGGTGCTGATCATGCCTACCGTACCCGATATCGCGCCGCCACTCGCGCTGCCACCCGCCGAAACGCTTTCAGTGCGCGAGCGGAGCCTCAGCCTGTTGTGCGTGAGCGGCTTGGGTGGGCTGCCGCAAGTGAATCTTCCGCTCGCGCATCGCGACGGCGGGCCGATCGGGATTTCACTGATTGGCGCGCGGGGCAGCGACGAGTGGTTGCTGGCGCTGGCCGAGCGAATCGGTCGGTAACCGGGCTGCTACTCGGCGACGGCGTCGGTCCCCAGCGGCGGCGTCACGATTGGTGTTCCACCGGGTGTACCGAGCGCGCGCACGATTGCCGCTTCGATGGCTTCGGGTGTGTCGGTCGGCGCGTAGCGCTTGACGACATGTCCGCTGCGGCCGATCAGGAACTTCGTGAAATTCCACTTGATGCCGGTCGTGCCAAGGATGCCTGGCTTGTCGGTCTGCATCCAGCGCCAGAGCGGGCTGGCGTTTGCGCCGTTGACTTCGAGCTTGGCGCTGAGCGGGAAGGTCACGTCGTACGTGAGACTGCAGAACTGCGCAATCTCGGCTTCGTCGCCCGGCTCCTGCTGTCCAAACTGATCGCACGGGCAACCGAGCACCACCAGGCCGGCGTCCTTGTGTGCACGCCAGAGCGCTTCGAGAGCGGTGTACTGCGGCGTGAACCCACACTGACTCGCGACATTCACCACCAGTACCACCTTGCCGGCGTACTGGGCGAGCGACATCGGCGATCCGTCGATCGCGGTGAGCTGGAAGTCGGAGAGCGTGGCCACTGTGAGTTCCTGGAGAGTCAGCGTGCTGCCAAACGGCGATACAGAAAGCTAATCGCGCCGTCCCCTCGCGAATCTCAGCGATTGGCGTAGTTTCTGCGCGTGGCCGATTCCCCCCGTCGCACGACGCGCACAAAGCCCACCGCCCCACCTGCTGACATCGTCGCCGGGGGCATGGTCGTCGTCCTTGTTCCGGAGCCGGCCGAGATCGATCCCTCGATCGCGTACTACGCCGACTACAGTCAGAGCCAAGCGGAACTCGCGCGGGCTTTCGCTACCCTTGGACGCGAGTGGCGTTGGCAGCCGGTCACCGTGAACAGCTATACATCGGTGCTAGACGAGCTAGTGGCCGAGGCGCGCGAACGCAGCGCGGCGCTGCCAGTGATTCTGAATCTCTGCGACGGCGACGACGGAAATACGGTGCCTGGTGTCGATGTCATTCACGCACTTGAAGCGCGTGGCTTTCGCTACACCGGTTCCGATGCACTGTTCTATCGCGCGACCACGTCGAAGCTCACGATGAAAGTTGCGTTTGACGCGGCGCGAGTTCCCACGGCGCCGTGGCATGCGTGGCAGCCCACTGACAGCGCGGCGACGGTGCTCGACGCAGTTGGCATTCCGGCGATCGTCAAGCCGGCGGTGTCGGCGGGCAGCATGGGCGTGACGACGGCGAGTGTCGTGCGGACCGCCGACGCACTCGCGGCGCAAACGACGGCACTGCACGAAGGGTATCGCGGATGGGATCTGCTGTCGGGTGGCGTGCTCGTTGAGCGATTCATTTCCGGTCGCGAGTTCACGGTGCTGCTCGTGGGTGACGCCGCGGATCCCGAGCGCTTGCTGGTGTACACTCCGGCGGAGCGCGTCTTTCACTCGAGCCTGTCCCCCGCTGAGCGGTTCCTGAGCTACGACCGCCTCTGGGAGGTATACGAGCGCGAAGCGCCGATGCCCAATGGCGAGTACTTCTGGGAGTATGCGCCAGTGACCGGTGAACTGGCCGATGAGATCGTGCGCGTGAGCCTGCTCGCCTATGACAGTGTTGGCGGTCGCGGCTACGGACGAATCGACCTTCGCCAGTGCGAAGCGAGCGGCGAGCTGCAGGTGCTCGAAGTCAACGCGCAGTGTGCGCTGTCGGAAGACGAGAACTACACGAGCGTCGGCGCGATTCTTCGCTTCAGCGGCGCCACGTTTGCTTCGCTGATTGAACGACTACTGGTTGATGCAGAACAGCGCCTTGTGGTAAGGAAGCCTTCGACCAGGCGTCGCAGCGCCGTTGCCTGAACAGCGTCCGTCGCCGGTGACGTTACCAGCAGGGCTTCGCGTGTGCGTACTGCAACCCGACTACTCGTCGAGCATCGTCGACTATCGGCACTACGATCCACCGCGCGATCTCACGCCGTGGTTACCCGGCTGCGTGGTGCATCATGAAATGCTCGACAAACGCACCACGTATCGCCAGCTTCGCGCCTGCGCCGAGCATGGCTACGACATCTACGTGAACCTGTGCGAGGGCTACCTCGACTGGGATGTTCCGTCGATCGATGTGATTCAGTCGCTCGAACTGCTTGGACTGCCCTACACCGGTCCGACGGTGACGCTGTACGATCCGAGTAAGCCGCTCATGAAGTACACAGCGTACACCACCGGCGTTTCGACGCCAGCGCATGTGGAGATACCGGCGATCGGGTCGGCGGATATGACGTGGGAGCGGGCGCTGGCCTCGTTGGAGGTATCGAAGGAGCGGCCGCGATTCGTGAAGCCGGCGCATGCGGGTGATTCGCTTGGTGTCGATGACGGCTCGGTCGTGACAACACGCGACGCGATGATGGCACGCGTCGCCGCGTTGCGCGCGGAGTACGGAGATGTGCTCGTTGAGGAGTACATCGACGGGCGGGAGTTCACGGTGCTCGTGTTGGGCGGAATCGGGAGTGCGCCGCCGGTGGTGCTCACGCCGGTCGAGTACGAATTTCCCGACGGGACGGCCTTCAAGACGTACGCACTCAAGACATCGGAGCTGCATCCGCGCGCCAACGTGCCGGTGCGAGAGGTCGAGCTGAGCGCGCGTCTGCGTGACGCAGCGGTTCGCGTGTTTGAAGGATTCAGCGGAGTCGGCTATGGTCGGTGCGACTTCCGCCTGGCGGCCGACGGGACCCTGCACTTTCTCGAGATCAACTTCACCTGCTCCGTGGGGTATCCGGCGGGTTCGGAAGGATCAGCCGACTGGATTCTCGAGCACGATGGATTGGGTCGTACTGGATTCTTTGCGCACATCATCGCCGAAGGACGCGCGCGGCACGCGGCGCGCGAGCGCGCGTGGGTGCGGCGCGGAACAAGCCTCAGTGGCTACGGCGTGTTCGCGCGTCATGCCCTGCGCGCTGGTGACATTGTCTTTCCCGGTGAAGAGCGTGCGTTTCGCCTTGTCACCCATCGGCACATTCGCGAACACTGGAGCGACGCGGAGCAGGAGACATTTCGGCGCTATGCGTGGCCGATCAGCGATCAGGTGTCGGTGTTGTGGAGCGACACGCCGAACGATTGGGCACCGCAAAATCATTCTTGTGCAGCGAATACGCGCTACGACGGACTCGACGTGCTGGCGGTGCGCGATATCGCCGTGGGTGAAGAGCTCACGATTGATTACGCGGAGCTCACCGGGCCAGATGCGGCGCCGTTCGATTGCCACTGCGGCGCGAGCGACTGCCGCGGGCGTGTTACGGGTGGATCGGGGAGTTCGGTGACGGAGCGCGAGCGCCAGCGGAACCTCTAGCTTCCGCCCGGTCCGCTTGGGGTCAGACTCCAAGCGGACTCTTGGTCCGCTACGGCTTGGAGTCTGACCCCAAGGCGATGGTGAGGACTTCGAACTTGGTGATCGTTCTTGTCGAGCCACCGTCGGCAATGTTTGGCTTGGAGCTGAAGTTGATCATCTTCGGATAGCCGAGCGTCTTGTCGTACGTGACATCGACACGTTCGAGCCAGTCGTTGGCCGGTACTACGATTGTCGCGAAGAGCGTATCGATTGGTGGCCGACTTTTGGCGTACATGTCCGGCACCTTGGCTCCATTGGCGTAGCGCGCATCGACGAGCACATCGCCGAGGTACTCCACGGTGATTGGCTGGCCATACTCCGGCGTGCAGAAACAGCTCACCGTGCTTTCATAGCGATAGTGCTGAACGTTGGCGGCCTTCCATCGCGCCTTCGCGCTGGACCAGGCAAGGACGTCGACCGGTGAAACGAGTCGATCGGAATGGCAGGCGGCGGCGGCCAGGGCGAGCACTACAACGAGGAGTCGGCGCATGCTGGCGTTACCCGCGCGTCGCCCATCGTGTCACCGCCTCCCTGACGGCGTTCAGGGGAACCCCGACATCGGCTGGCCTCCCGCGCGCCGAGGATTCTGATGTATGACGCTCCTCCTGCTGCTACCCACCATTCTGGCACTCCTCACGCTCGGCGGGCATTTCCTCCGCTACGGGCTCTATCCGGCCACGATCATCTTCGTCGGATTTCTGCCGCTGCTGCTGATCGACCGTCGCTGGGTGGCGCGCACGATGCAGGCCGTGCTGGTGATCGCCGCGATCGAGTGGATCGGCGTGATGAACGACGTGGTGAAAGAGCGCACGATGGAGGGACGGAGCCCCGTGAAAAGCATCGTCATTCTTGGTGGCACCGCGATGTTCACGCTCGTTGCGGCCGCGCTGTACCAGACTCCACCCCTCAAGCGCCGCTTTTCAACGACTCAGAGTCGTTGAATTTCGTCCCAAAGGGGTCAGAGTCGAGAGGGACGATCTGCATTTTCAATGACTCAGAGTCATTGAAAGGTGCGGTTTTTGAACACTTTGGTCGTTAGATCGATCAGGGGAGTAGCGATTGGGCGGGCGTGGTCGCGGTGAACAGCACCGTCCGCCCGCCGGTGGCGCGCATGATGTTCACCTGATCGGCGTGGCGATCGGTCAGGAGTCTATTGGTCGCGGTGAGGCCGGGCTGCCGCGGAAAACGGACGCAGACGAAAGTGACGATGCCGGCGCGCTTCACACCGCAGGGCGCCAGTGCGACGGCGCGACCGCTGGCGTCGCGAACCTGCAGCAGTGCATCGGCGTATCGCTGTACGTCGGCAGCCGGGGCTGACGAATCTGCGGACGCGGCGCGGCCGTTGAACCTGGCGACGGCGGCGGAGAGATCGTCGGCGAAGGCGCGAATGGTCACGGTGACCGTCGTCGCATCCGTCACGACCTCGGCGTACGTCGTGTGAATGGGATGCGCCGCGAGTGACGCCGCGAACAACATCAGCAGAGGCGCGCCGATCACGGCATCCGCTCCCACGCAATCCTGCTGGCAATCAGCAGAACCGCTGCGGATACGCCCACCACGCGCCATTGAAAGCTCACTGCGGCATCTCGCACGCGCGACAGAATCGCATCGATCGTCACGCACATCACCGCGATTGCGCTCAACACCAGAATCTGCCCGATTTCGATACCAACATTGAATCCGAACAGCGGCCGCGCGATCTCGGTCATCATGAGGCTATCGAGATAGCTCGCGAAACCCGCACCATGCACCAACCCGAACGTTGCGGCCAGCGCCGGCCGCCGCCACCGACGCCATCCCGCAGTATGCACGTCGCGCAGCAGCACGTTCTCGATACACGTCACCATGATCGTGATTGGAATCAGGAACTCCACCAGGCTCACCGGCAATCGCAGCACATGCGTGGCCGCGAGTGCGAGCGTGATCGAGTGCCCCACCGTGAATGCGCTCACCACCAGCAATGCTGCGCGCCAATCGCGCGGGCGATAGACCGCAGCCAGCGCCACCAGGAACAACAGATGATCGCCCGCGTCCATGGACGCGATATGACGGAAGCCCAAGGTGACGTACGCCAGCAGCTCACTCATGTCCAATCACCTCAGCGTGCGCCGCGATGAGCGGATCGCGTGTCCCCAACAGCTGCGCCTTCTGCAGCATGGCTCGCGCCTCCTGAGGACGATTAACGCGATAGAGTGCCCAGCCCAGCAGGTCGTACCCGTACACATCTGGTCGCTGCTTCACGTCCTGCGACGCGCGCTCGATAATCTGCGGCAGCTGTTCGCCGTGATCGATCTGCCACAGCAACCACTCCCGATGCGGCGGCCCCGCCTGCGCAGCGGCAAGCATCGCCACAGCGTTCGCTGTCGTGCGCGCACCAATAGAGTCGCCCGACACCTCCTGCGCCTGTGCCAGCACCAGCAACGTGTTCACATCAGCCTGCGCCGAGACGGCAAGCTCGGCCCAACGTTGCGCATCGGCACCGCGATGCATGCGGGCCGCAAGACGCGCCATCGCGGTGAGCAATCGCGGATCATTCGGACGCGCCGCGAGCCCTTCGCGGTAGCGCGTCGCCGCCGATCGTGGATGACCACGACGCCACTCCAGATCGCCCAGACGCAGCGCGAACCACGCCTGCGTTTCGCGTGGCGTATCGCGGCGCGAGGCTAGCTGCGCCTCGGCGCTATCGAGGAGCGCGCGCGCCTCGAGCGCGTGCCCCGTCAGCTCCAGCCAGCGAGCGATGCGCGGTGCAATGGACAGCTGCATGCGGTACGGCCGTAGTCTCGTGAATGCCGACCGCGCGTCGTCGTAGCGTCCAAGCTCCATCGCGACTTCGGCGCGTACGGCTTGATACACCGGAATGTCCGGCTCGCGCTGCACCAACGTATCGGCCACGGTCATCGCATCAGCAAAGCGATGCTGTGCCAGCAGGGCGCTGACCAGGGTGACCGCCGTGGCGCCGTTGCGTTGCGTGCGGCGGTCGAGCGAATGCCGGGCGAGTTGCTCGGATGTCAAATAGTCTTCGAAGGCGCCGGTCTCACGAGCGCGTTGCGCGTGCAACGCGGCGAGCTGGCCGAGTACCAGGGCGCTTCCGGTGTCCGCCGCCAGCGCGGTACCCCAGACACGGATCTGCGTGTCGCGCAGCGACGTGTCGAGTGTGTCAAACGACGCGCGCTGAAAGTCCGCAAAATCGCTCGGGGCCTGATACGGCCGCACCGTGAGGACGAACCACCCAGCTGCCGAGGACGCACTCACCAGCAACGTGGCGACAACGATTGCCACCCGGTACCGCTGCATCAGGCCCACGAGTCGATTGAACATCGGTCAGCGCGCGTTCTCGAGGTACGGGAACGTCGTGCCATACGTGCGCACGCTCGTGCTGATGTTGTCCGACGTAAGGCCTGTCAACACCGACGCCTGCGGATCGAGCAGGTTGCCAAAGATGGCCGTCAGTCCAGCGTCGACCACGTCATCCTTGAGGTTGCGACCGCCATACCCGTTCGCAAGCGCCCAGCTCAACCATCCCGACGTGTTGCCGGCGCGATTCGGATAGACCATGAGCATATCCGGCACGAGTACCGCGGCGAGCGTGTTCGCGATCGTGGGTCCACGATTGAACGCATTCGTGAACGCCTTGATCTTGTCGCCAAAGCCGTTTGCGACATCGGTCGCCGGCGCGGTGACGTTGTGCAGCGGATGATCACGCTTCGCGAAGAAGACTTCGCTCACCAGTGGATTGCCGAGCCGCTCGACCTGCGTGTAGACACGCGTCGTGTTGTACTGCCCATCGGGGCTCATCGTGTTGTTGCTGTCGGAGCACGCGCTGAGCGCGCTCAGGAAAGCGAAGGCGATTACCGTGTGGCCTGCGCGGCGCATGCGCGCTCCGGAAAGAGGTTGGGCGTTCATCGGCTGATCGTCCCCCACACGCCAATCTTCGCGCTGGCGTCGGTGCTGGAGAGCAGCTGGGTCTTGGGCAGCTCGATCGCGATGGCGAGCGCGTTGAACGGCTTGAGGAAGTCGACGCCGGGATTGCGAAAGCTCGTGGCCGTCTGCGACAGCGGAGTCGACAGCGGACCGGTGCTCGGCCGACGATCCGGCACGATCGCAAAGAACTGCTCGAGGTCGATGACAAATGGATCGGCCTTGATGCCCGCAAACGTCTGCGTGCCGGTGGTCGATCCGCTCACACTGCCAACCATTCCCGTCACGACTGGACCGGTGGTCATCAGCGTCGTCATGGTGCCCTTGCGATCGGGGGCGACTGGTCCGCGCACCGTGTACTTCTGATTGGCGCCGGTGCCTTCGTCGAAGGTGACCTGGAAGACGAGATCTTCGACGGCGTCGCCGGTGTTGTCGACCTTGATCTGATAGAGCAGGTTCGGATCGAATGACGCCGACTGTCCAGCGATCGGGCTCGACGTCGTCATCACGATCGCGATGCGATCGGCCGAAGCTCCGGGAAAGGCGTAGACATCGTTGATGTCCATGCGCGGATTGAGTTCAACTTCGGGAGTGTCCTGGTGGTCGGAGGCGAGTGCACGCGTCGTGATGAACGCGGCGGCTCCGAGTCCGGCGATGGTGCCGACATACAGCCACCATCTCGACTTACTGGCGAATGAGCGCAGCATGAATGGAAGTCCGGTGAATGAGTGAGAAGCAGTGGATGCGTCGATCAGTTCGGCATCAGCACTTTGTCGATCACCAGGATCACGCCATTTGACTGATAGACGTCGTAGATCGAGATGTTGGCGGTGCGGCCTTTCGCATCGGCCACCTGCAGATTGCGCGGGCCGTTCATCGTGATCGTGAGCGGCGCGCCCTGCACCGTCTTGAGCGTCGCGGTTCCATGATTCTTCGCGACGAGATCCATCAGCGCGGCCGCGTCATACTTGCCGGCCACGACATGATAGGTGAGCACGGCAGTGAGCTGTCCCTTGTTCTCGGGCTTGAGCAGGCCGTCAACGGCACCGGCGGGCAACTGCGCGAACGCCGCGTTGGTGGGCGCGAATACGGTGAAGGGGCCTTTGCTCTTGAGTGTTTCGACCAGGCCGGCCGCTTTGACGGCGGCGACGAGCGTGGTGTGATCGGCCGAGTTGACGGCGTTGTCGACGATGTCCTTCGTGGCGAGCATCGCCTTGCCGCCAACCATGGGATTGGCCTGATCCTTCATCATGCCATGCGATGTGCCCGTCATGGCTTGCGCGCTCAACATTATCGGCGCCGACACCACCAAGGCCGCCGTGGCCAGCATGCGCTTCGAAATCATCAGCGTACTCCTCTCGATTAGCGTGTCACAACGCACCCGATGTGCGTTGTGTCGAGAGGGCTACGCCGCCCGCGGCCTGTTGGATTTCTCTTACTGCGGTGCCGTAACGGTACCGACGAGGAACGGCGTCATTGTGGGTTGCAGCGAACCCGCCGCAGGCTCTTCCGTGACGGCGAACGCAGCAATGCCCGTCGTCGAGCTTGGCACCGTGATGTCGTTGAGCAGCTGACTGCCCGTTGAGTCCGGGCGGAAGAGCGCGACGCTCACCGGCTTGCCGTCGCGGATCATCCACAGCTGATACGTGCGATCCTGAGCCAGCGAACGCAGTCCGCTCGCATAGATGACCGCGTGTCCGCTCTTCACGTTCCAGAAGAGCTGCAGATTCGCACTGTTCACCGCGCCGGGAACGAGACGTACCAAGAGCAGTTGATTGCCCGCATCGGTCAGTGTGCGCAGCGTCTTCTCGCGCTCGGCAAGCTGCGCACGGAGCTGCGTGGAGGCGACGCGCTGCTCGTCGAGCGTAGCGCGCACATCGCGCAATTGGCGATCGAGCCGGAACGCGAACAGGGCGCTCGCGGCGAAGGCGAGCGCCAGCGCGATTGGCACGACGCGATTCGGTCGGTCCGCGCGCACGACCGTGAGAGTGGGCGCAATCGGAGCCGCCGCCGGAGCCGCCGCCGGAGCCGCCGTCGGAGCCGCGACCGTAGCATCGCGCGGGGCCGCTGCCGCTTCCTGCAGAATACGATCCTGCACGCGATTCCTGAGTGACGGCGGAGGCGCGACCGGCTGCGATGTCGCGAGCAACTCCACCGTCATGCGGTGCGCGTCCACTTCCGCTGAGAGCGCATCAGCCGTCGCCGGATCACGCAGCGCCGCTTCGAAGGCCGCGCGCTCCTCATCGGTGAGCTGCTGCATCACATACAACGGCGCGAGCTCACGCAACTCGTCGAGTGTGCGAGTGGTCATGATGCACCCTCCGAGCTTGTGGGTGACCATCGAACGAGTGTTTCGCGCAACTTCTGCATACCCAGTCGAATGCGTGTCTTGACGGTCCCGAGTGGCTCTCGCAATCGGCTCGCAACTTCAGGATGTGTGAGACCCTCGAAGAAGGCCAGCTCGATCACTTCGCGCTGCGCCACGGGCAGTGTGGCCAACGCGGCGACCACGGCTCCGGCGCGCTCGGTTTGTTCGAGCTGCACATCGGCGAGGGGTGTTTCCTGCGACATCGCGACCGGCTGTTGCGGCTCGTTCCCCGCCGAATCGGTCATCTTTTCCCGACGCTGACGGGCGCGCACCATGTCGAGCGCGCGGGACCTCGTCATCATGGTCATCCAGGCAATCACCGACGCTTTGGCTTCGTCGAAGCGTGTCGCGTCGCGCCAGGCCTGCGCCATCGTTTCGAGCACCGCCTCTTCGGCGTCGGCAGCATCGCGCACGATGCGCAGCGCGAGTCCATACAATACGGCGCCGTGGCGATCGTACAGCTGGGTCGCCGCACGTTCGTCACCCCGTGACATCGCGCGCACCAGCTCGATATCCGAACGCTGGTCGCTTCCTGATGATCCCGATTTTTCGTCGTACAGTGGAACCATCATCACACGTTCGCGCGGGGGAGTACGAATCGCATCAATCGCCACATCTGCCGGCGTAAGGTAGCCGGGTGTGACGAAGGCAGCGAGCACGCGAGTCGGTCCGAAAACCGAAAGAGCGATGGATGTCATGGCTTGATGGTCTACGCCGCTCAGGCCGTTCCGGATTGCCCGGCGGGCGGTAGCTTGAAAGCCGGCACTGCCGGGATCGTTGTCGATCCCACGCCTCTCCCCTCCCGACGCCCGTTCGAGGTTTCGTATGCTGCGTGGTTGGCGCTCTCTCGCCTTGGCGGCGACAGCGTTTTCGCTGGTTCCCCTTCTGGCGCAGGGCCAGACCAAGAAGCCGCTCACCGTGAACGACTACACGAAGTGGCGGTCGATCGACAACGCGGTCATCTCAGCGGATGGGCAATGGGTCGCCTACGCCACGCGCCTCACAAATGTGCTCCCGGCCGACGCCAAGCCGATCGTGCGCGTGCGACAGGTCTCAACGGGCACCGAAACGGAAATTCTGCATGCATCGCAGCCGCAGTTTTCGCCCGACGGTCGCTGGCTGACGTATCTGGTCGAGCCGCCACCGCCAACGCGCGGCGGACCGGGCACACGCGGTGGTGATTCCACGGCGACGCCTGCGCCCAGCACCGCGCCGGCGCCAACTCCCTCAGCGCCCGGCGCACAGCCGCCGGCGCAAGGTGCTGCTCCTGCGGGCGGCCGCGCGCCAACCCCGCCGCGTCGCTGGGAGCTGCGCGAGCTGTCCACCGGCACAACGCGTAGCTGGCAGGACATTCAGTCGGTCGCGTTCTCGAGCACGTCCACGCACTTGCTGCTGCGTCGTCGCCCCGCCGGTCCAGCGCCGGCCGGTGGTGCCGCGGCCGGTCCACCAGCCGGTCGCGGGGGCGGTGGCGGCGATGGATCCGTGCGCGCGAGCGATGCGCTGCTTCACGAGCTCGCGACCAATCGCACGACGTTCCTTGGCTCCGTTGCTGACGCCGCCTTCAACAAAGCGGGATCGCAGCTCGCCTACACCGTTGACGCGACCGTACGCGACGGCAACGGCTTGTTCATCATCGACCTCGCCGGCAATGCGACGCGTGTCGTGGACAACGACTCGCTCCGATACAGCCGCTTGGCGTGGAACGATCGCGGCACCGGTCTCGCCGTGCTCAAGGGGCGCGATGTCGAACGTATGCGTGAGCGCGACAATCGCTTGCTCGTCGTGCCCGATCTCGCACAGGCCAAGTCGTCGATGCTCGACGGCAAGAGTGTGCCGCCGGGATTCCTGATCAGCGAGCGCGCGCCGCTGACGTTCAGCGATGACGGACAGCGCGTGTTCTTCGGTCTTATTCCGCAGTCGCCGGCGGCGGATACGGGTCGTCGTCGCAGCACCGACTCGATTGCCGATGTCGATGTGTGGCGCACGTCCGACGACAAGATTCAGTCGGCGCAGATGATTCAGCAGGACGCCGATCGCAATCGCACCTTCCGCGACGGCTTTGAAGTGGGCGGCCAGCGCTTCGTGCAGATGGCTGACAGCAGTATGCGCGATGTCGAACTCGCCGTGACGGGACCGTGGGCCGTTGGTCGCGATGAAAAGCCATATCTCTCCGACTATGAGCCCGCCACCGCCGATTTCTATCGCATCGACACGCGCACCGGTCAGCGCACACCGATGCTCAAGAAGCAGCTGTTGGGCCGACACATCGCCGGCATCTCGCCGGATGGTCGCTTCTTTGTCTACTTCCGCGATGCGAAGTGGCAGGCATACGATCTGGCGAGTAACACGACGCGCGCGATTGGTGGCACCGCGCCGAGCTTCCTCGATATGCAGGAAGATCATCCGGGACCGCGTCCGCCCTACGGCGTGGCTGGATATACGCGCGACAGCAGCGCAGTGGTCGTGCATGGTCGCTTCGACGAATGGGTGCTCCCCCTCGATGGCAGCGCCGCGCGCAATCTCACGAACGGTGCCGGCACCCGCGACAACGTGGTCTATCGTTGGGTGCGTGTGACGCCGATTGACTCGTCGATGGTGCGTGGCGCACGGGTGGCGCGTGAAATCGACCTTGCACAGCCGGTCACCTTCTCGATGTACGGTGAGTACACCAAGAAGGCGGGCTTCGCGCGTCTCTCCGGCAATACGCTCAACACGCTGGTGTTCACCGACGCCGCATACTCCACGCCGATGCGCGCCGCGAAGGCCGACAGCTACCTCCTCACCCGTCAGACGTACACCGAGTTCCCCGACCTGCTCGTGGCCGACGCGTCGCTCGCGAGCACGAAGAAAGTGTCGAACGTCAATCCGCAGCAGGCCGAGTTTCAGTGGGGCCAACGCGTGTTGTTTGACTACGTCACGAAGCGCGGCGACAAGCTTCAGGGGATGATCACGCTGCCGGATGACTACAAGACGGGAGAGAAGCGTCCCACGCTCGTGACGTTCTACGAAAAGAACTCGCAGAACCTGAATCGTTATCCGATGCCGAGCTTCATCACCGGCATGGGGGCGATTCCGGCCGAAGCGACAAGCCGCGGCTACATCACGGTGGTGCCTGACGTCGCATTCCATACCGGTTCATCGCACAGCGACATGCTCGACGCGGTGGAAGCGGCCACGCGCAAGGTGATTGCGATGGGCTACGCTGATCCCAAGAAGATCGGCGTACACGGCCACAGCTACGGCGGTGAAGGCGCAGCATTCATTGGCACGCGCTCGCGTTTGTTCGCGGCCGTGGGCATGGGCGCCGGTGTCACCGACCTCTTCACCGACTTCAGCCAGAGCTGGGGGTGGAGCTATCAGGTGCAGGGCGGCAGCGGTGAGAACGGCAACGAGTATTACATGACCGGCCAGGGCCGCTGGGGCTTCTCACCATGGGAGAAGCCGGATGTCTATCACTTCGAGTCGGCGCTGACGCACGTGCCGGAAGTCACGGCGCCGTTCATGATCATGCATGGCACCGCCGACCCGACGGTGAGCTTCAGCGAAGGGATGAACTTCTACAACGCGCTCCGTTACAACAAGAAGGAAGCGGTGATGCTTGCGTATCCCGGCGAAGGACATGGCCTGCGTGGCCTCGCCAATCGCCGGGATCTCACGGTTCGCTACTTCGACTTCTTCGATCATTACCTCAAGGGTGCACCAGCGCCCAAATGGATGACCGATGGCGTGCCGTTCATTCTGAAGGATCGGCCGGTGATCGCTGCGCCGAGTATTCGCCCTCAGTAAACCGGCACTTACGCCTTGGACATGGCTGCCTGCTGACGCGCACGGAAGCGGGCAGCCACTCCCTTACCACGCTCCACGTTGTTCGCCACCCACTCGGCATTGGCGAACGCGAACGGTCCCGACTTCTCGCGCACCTGCGCCAACCACGGCTCAACGCGCGAGAAGATCAGGATCCCCTCGCCATTGCTTTCCATCATGTAGTCGCCGTGCACAATGCCGTGCTTGATCATGCCGTACGCCATTTCCCAGTACGTCGATACCTGACGATACGCAGCGTTGAGCGGATGATCGCCCGCCATGACGGCGAGGCACTCTTCGAGCGTCGTTGGCGCCCACCCCATGATCAGGGCGCGACGTGATTCGCGCATAATGGGCTCGCGACGCATGTCGTAAAGGCGCAGGACGATATCGGCGTCCTGGTAGTCCGGAGTGAGCTTGAGGGCCATGTCTCGAAATAGCGAAGTGATGTGGGGGACGGGACGCGTGGAATGTAGCGCGGTACGTCGGCCGACGTATTTCGATGTATCATCCGAGCGGTGATTCTCCTCCCATGACCACTCCGCTGAGGCGCCTCCGCGTGGCCGGCACCGGCCTGTTCCTTCCCGCTCAGATGGTGACGGCGGGTGAGATGGACGTGCGACTTGGTGTCGCACCCGGGTGGGTGTCGCGCAAGACGGGCGTGGAGCGACGGCACTTCATGAGTGTGGGCGACACTGCCGCTGACATGGGGCGCTTCGCGCTGGAGCGCGCGTTGCGCGATGCACACTGGAAGACCGAGTCGCTCGACTTGGTGATCTGCGCCAGCGGATCGGCGCAGCAACCGATTCCCTGCACCGCCGCGTTGATCAGCGAAGCGGTCGGTCCGGCGTTGCGCGGTGTGCCCTGTTTCGATATCAACGCGACGTGCCTGTCGTTTGTCGTGGCGTTGGACATCGCAGCGCATATGCTCGAAGGCGGGCGACACAAACGCATCGCGATTGTGTCGACGGAAACGGCATCCAAGGGACTCGACTGGAGTGACCCCGCGAGTGCCGCGCTCTTTGGCGACGGCGCGGTCGCGGTATTGCTCCAAGCGACGACCGATGCCGTTGGCCTCGAGGCATTTCGCCTGGAGACGTATCCGGAAGGTGCGCACTTCTGCGAGATCGCCGGCGGCGGTAGCGCGATGCCGGCGATGCAGCTCA
This sequence comes from uncultured Gemmatimonadaceae bacterium, assembly GCA_966112585.1. GTDB lineage: Bacteria > Gemmatimonadota > Gemmatimonadetes > Gemmatimonadales > Gemmatimonadaceae > Gemmatimonas. Next base: position 12,345 of record CBHWDN010000024.1, on the reverse strand, counting down.
GCGAGCGCAATGTCAAATCGTATCAGTTCCATATGGACGGCGAAAAACTGCATCGCCTGGCGGTGCGCTACATGCCGGACTTTGTGTCGCGACTGTTCGAGCCGGTGGGAATCGCGCCGCGTGATCTCGACTTGGTGGTTCCACATCAGGCGGGAAAGCTTCCGCTCCAGCTGCTCGCGCGACGACTGGGCATTTGCGAATCGCGCATGGTGATGACCTTCACCGAGCATGGGAATACGATCGCGGCAGGGATGCCGATGGCGCTGCATCTCGCGCGGCAGCGTGGACAAGTGCGATCCGGCCATCGCATTGCGTTGCTTGGTACGGGCGCGGGATTGAGTTTTGCCGGGTGCGTCTGGCAGTGGTGATTCGTTGGTAGACGCGTCGATGGCCCGCCCGGTTGTCGTTACGGGTGCCACCGGATTCCTTGGCGGCGCCGTAGTCGCACGACTGCACGCGATGGGTGTGCCGGTGCGTGCGCTTGGTCGAAACGCGTCAGCGCTCGCGGCGTTGCAGGCAGGTGGCGTGGACGCGCGAGCCGTCGCGCTCGATGATCGCGACGCGATGCTCACAGCGTGTGCGGAGGCGAGTGCCATTCTGCATTGTGGCGCACTGTCGGCACCTTGGGGACGCTACGCCGACTTCGAGGCCGCGAATGTGCACGGCACGGCGCATGTGCTCGAAGCCGCGCGACAGTCGGGTGCGCGTGTGGTGTGCATCTCGTCGCCGAGTGTGTACTTCCGGTTTCTCGATCGCGAGATGTTGCGAGAGGATGCGGCGCAGGATGGTGATGCGCCGACGCCGTATATCACGACCAAGCGTGCGGCAGAACGGCTGGTGAACGCCGCGGTGGCGGATGGCGTGTGGGTTGTTGGTCTTCGGCCGCGCGCGTTGTTTGGGCCGGGCGATACGACGTTGCTGCCGCGGCTACTGCGCGCGGCGCGTTCGGGGCGATTGCGCGTGATTGGTGACGGCAAGACGCTGGCCGACCTAACCTATATCGACAACGCGGTTGATGCGGTACTGGCCGCGCTGAACGCGCCGGTCCATTGCCGTGGGCGGTGGTACAACATCACGAACGGTGAGCCACATCGACTGTGGGAAGTGCTAAGCACTTTGTGCGCTATGCTTGACGCTCCCCTTCGATCTGGTCGGATTCCGCGTAGCGTGGCGATGGCAGTCGCCACGCTACTCGAGCGCATCGCGGCTCGCCGATCGGACTATCCCGAGCCGGTTCTCACGCGATACAGCGTGGCGGTGCTGTCGTATCATCAAACACTCGATATTGGCGCTGCGCGAAGAGATCTCGGCTACGAGCCGCGCGTTTCGATGGTGGAAGGACTTGGACGTACCGTTGAATGGGCGCACGAGGCACAGCGATGACGGATCGCTTGGTCCTGCAGGTCGAAGCGCTCACCGTCGGTTACTGCACCGTTCCCGCTGGTGCGCTGCGGCCCAAGGGCGTGGTGCAGAGCGGTGCGAGTTGGTTTGCGCCGACGCGTTGCCCCGCGCTTGTGCTGCTCATTCATCATCCATCGCACGGCCCAGTGTTGATGGACACCGGCTATTCGCCGCGATTTTTCGAGGCGACTCGATCGTGGCCTGAGCGCTCTTACGCGCTCACCACACCAGTCACATTGCCGCGGGCGCAGCAGCTCGTTGCGCAGCTCGCCACACGCGGCATCGCGCCGCAGGATGTGCGGCATGTGATCATCACTCACTGTCACGCGGATCATGTCGCGGGGCTACGCGATTATCCGAACGCACAGTTCTACCTCACGCGTCAAGCGCTCAATCCGTTCGAGAAGCTGCGCGGCGCGATCGCTGGCCGCTGGCGTGCCACGCGCGCGGGATTTTTGCCGGAGCTGCTGCCGGACGACTTTCGTGAGCGAGCGGTTTGGATCGACGATCGGGGCACTGAGGACGTTCCAGAAACGCTTGCATCGCTTGTGGGCACCGAGCGTGGCGGGCGCGTTCGAAGGGCCTACGATGTCTTTGGCGACGAGTCGATCCTGGCGATCGATGTTCCTGGACACGCGCCAGGGATGATCGCGATCGCGATGCGCACGCAGGCAGGTCCGCTACTCGCCGTGGCCGACGCGGTGTGGCTCGGTGATACGCTTCGACCGGGCGCCGTGCCGTCGCTCGTTGAACAGCGCATCGGCTGGAATCGCGTCGATGCGGCAGAAACGTTGCGGCGATTGCAGCACGTCCAACGTGACTCGCACGAGGGGTTCCTACTCCCCTCCCACGACGCCGCCGCCATCGCCGAGTTTTCGGCGAAACTCGGCTAACACACGATGGACTTCGTTCGTGCCCTGATCTCCGGCTTCATCGGCACGCACTGGCGACGCCGCGCGGGCTATTGGCAGGATCGCGCTGAGTTCGAAGCGTGGCAAGAGACCCAGCTACTCCGCCATCTCAAATGGGTCAGCACCCATTCGCCGTTCTTCCGCGCGCTCTTTGCAGGCAGGCCAACACTCGCCGCGTGGCGCGCGATGCCGCCCATGGAGAAGGCCGAGTGGCTCGCGAACTTCGACACGATGGTCACGGTGCCCGTGCGGCGAGAAGAAGCATACCGCGTGGCGCAGGCCGCGTACGCATCGCGTGACTTCTCGTCGACGGTGCACGGCTACACGGTAGGACTGTCATCGGGAACGACCGGCTCGCCGGGCGTGTTCATCGCATCCTCGTGGGAGCGCGGGAAGTGGGCCGGCACGGCACTCGCCGCCGCACTGCCGCGTCCGCGTCACATTCCCGTGCGTGTGGCGCTCGCACTTCGCGCCAATAGTCGGCTTTACGAAAGCCTCAACCTCGGTGTCGTGCGCTTTACCTGGCTCGACCTGCATCAGGCGGCGGAACTGCACGTTCGAACGCTGCATCGCTCGCCACCGGACATTCTTGTCGGACCACCAAGTGTGCTGAGTGACTTGGTCGCGGCTGGGTTGGCTATCGAGCCGCAGCGCGTGCTCTGCGTGGCCGAGTCGCTGTCGCCCGATGTCGCCGATCGGTTGAACAACGCGTTTGGAAAGCCTGTCACGCAGCTCTATCAGGCTACCGAAGGGTTCCTCGGCGCACCCTGCGCGCATGGCACCCTCCATCTCAACGAAGATGTGATCGCGGTCGATCGCGAGATTGTCGATGAAGCGAGCGGGCGATTCGTTCCGGTGATCACCGACTTCAACCGGCGCAGTCAGCCGATCATTCGCTATCGATTGACCGATGTGCTCGTGCCGCGCGCAATGCCCTGCCCGTGTGGCTCGCCGCTCGCCGCGATCGAGCGGGTTGAAGGGCGCCGCGACGATGTGTGGCGATTGCCCGCACCCAGCGGCGCGGTGGTGTCGATCTACGCCGATCAGGTCAGTCTGGCGATTGGCAGTGCGGTCGGCCCGGCGCTTCGCGAATTCACCGCCACGCTGCGCGACGATGGTGTGGACGTGATGGCTGAATGGGACGATGGCGTAGACGCGGTATCCCACGCGGATGCGGTGGCCGCTGCACTGTCCGCGCTCCAGCGGGCGCGCGGAGTGAACCCGGTTCCCGTGCGCGTGCACAGCGGTCGTCGCGTGCGCGACGACCGCAAGCATCGACGCGTTGTGAACGCTCGAACTTCCACATGAGCAACGCGCGGATGCGGATAGCGCTCACGGGAGCGCGAGCACCGGCAACACTCGAGCTGGCGAGCCGCTTTGCTGCCGACGGCGTCGATGTGGATCTCGTCGACAGCGCCCCGTGGGCGCTTGGCCGCTGGTCGCGCGCGCACGGCCCGCTCTTTCGAATTCCTTCGCCGCGACACGAATCAGAGCAATGTGCCGCGCGGCTCCGTGAGCTTTCGGCCGCACGCCATTGGCAGGCGATTGTACCGACGTGCGAGGAGATCTTTCATCTTGCACGTTGGGTTGCTGACGATCCGCAGCGACTCGGAGCACCGCTCTGGGCGCCGCCGTTCGCAACGCTGGCGGGCGTCCATCACAAGGGCGCGTTCGTCACCTGGGCCGAAGCGGCCGGACTGCCCGTGCCGCAAACCTTCGAGCTGACCACGCCGCTCACCGAGCTGCCTCGTGCATCGCGGCACGGTGCATGGGTGCTCAAGCCCGCGTGGTCGCGATTCGGAACTCGCGTGCATCTGATCGGCAACAGTGATCCGTGGCCAGCGACAGTGGTGCCCAGTATGCGAGAGCCGTGGATCCTGCAACGGCGTCTGCATGGCACACCGTGGTGCAGCTGGAGCGTCGCGCGCTCCGGTGAGTTGTTGGCGCACAGCGCATATCGTGTCGAAGCAACGGCTGGGCCGATCGGCGCCGCGATCGCATTTGAGATGCAACGCCACGTGCGCATCGAGGCATGGGTCGCGCAGTTCGTGGCCGTACACGAGCTCACGGGGCAGTTCGCGTTCGATTTCATCGATACCGCGGATGGACCGCTACCGCTCGAGTGCAATCCGCGACTGACCAGCGGAGTGCATGGCTATCGCGGCACGCGCGGTGTTGGCGATGCACTGGTGTGCGCGTTCTCCTCCGTCGATGCGTCCGCGCCCCGAAGCGTGATCCATCCCGCCGACGGCCAGCGATTCACGAGTGCGATCGCGCTGCGCACCTACCGACAGCGTGCGTCTTTCGGCGCCGACCTGCTCGATATTCCGAACGACTCGCGTCCCCGGCGGCTGCAACTGCTTTCCTACGGTTGGCTCATGGCCGCCGCCGCATGGAGACACATGGATCCGCGCGCGTACAGCACGCATGACATCGAGTGGAACGGACCGGCGAGCGACCGGTCGATCGGGAGCGTGTGAGTTCCGTGCTTGTCGAACGGACCGCCGTCGCCGAATGCGCCAGCGAGGTCTGGGGTCCCATCCTGCGCGAGGGACTGTCATGGTGGCTTAAGTCGCCGAGTGCGACCGCGGCGTGGTTCGAGCAAAACGGACGCGGCGTTCCGCTCACGGTGAGCAGCGAGAGCGGCGCACACGGGGCGAGCGCGCCGCCGTGGAGCACGTCAGCCGATATCATGTTCGGCGCGATGGCGATCGAGGAAGGAGAACGACTGCCCTCGCGATTCGCGCGACTCTTCGCGACGGTGAGCGCGCCGGTCGTGCGATCGCTCACACGCGGTCTCGATCCCATCGTGTCGATCGGCAGCTATGGCATGAGCACCTACCTGCACGCGGATGAGCCGTCGTTGCTCATCGCGGCTGCTGACGCCGCGCGCGAACTGTGGCCGACGCACATTCCGGTCATCCGCTCGCTTGATGTCGTACAGACACCGGCAACGCTTGCCACCCTGCACGAGGGTGGGTGGATGTTCGTTCCCGCGCGTCAGGTATGGCACAGTGATACGACCGACGAAGCCATGTGGCGAAAGCGCGATACACACGAAGATCAGAAGCTGCTCAAACGCACGCCACTCGATCGACGAGATCTCGTGCCCGCCGATGCCGCTGCACTTGTCGCGCTGTATGAGCAGCTGTACGTCGGCAAGTACTCGCGTTTCAATCCTCGCGTTCGTGTGCCGGCGGTCGCCGAGCTGCTCGCCACCGGCGGACTCAGTGGCGAGGCATTCTTTGACGACGGTCGCATGCTGAGCGCATACGCCGCCTTCACCAGCTCGACGCAAATGACGGCGACGATGGTGGGCTACGAGCTCTCCGAGCCGACTTCGCGTGGGCTCTATCGCCTGGCGGTCGCGGCAAGTCTGGCGCGCGCCGGTGAACGCGGGCTCCGATTGCACATGTCCGCCGGCACCGATCGCTTCAAGCAGCTGCGAGGGGCTCGTCCGGTCATCGAGTATCTCGCGGTTGATCTGCGCCAAGCGCTCCCGGCACATGCCCGTCGGTGGCAACGACTCGCGCGCATTACGAACGCGCTGGCCCCGCGCATCTTTCGCGACGCGCGCTAAGCAACTCTATCGCGGCGTGCCTCGGTAGCACCCGATCGTGTAGGGATACTCGAGCGTCGCATGATAGTGGTAACCCAACGAATCGTGCGAATGGCCATGGCATTCGTCGAGATCACTGTTGCGCAGCTCGGTGCCGCCGACGCCCTTGTAACCGTAGATCGGAAAGCCATCACGCATGTAGCCAACGATCCCTGAATGACCGTTGGACAACGGCGTGTTGTCGAGCCGCTCGGGAATGAAGTGGTAGTGATAGTCGGTTTGCGCCGGATGTCCGCCATGCGCATCGACAATCTCATTCGCCACCGCATCATTGCCGCGTGCATCGGCGGCATTGTAGATCACCACCCCATTCTTCGTGACACCGATCGCACCGAGTGGCACGCATGTCGGCGTAACGTTGACCGCCGCAGCGATCGGCAACGCAAACGTGAAGCTGTGCGCGCTCGGTGTTCCCGGGTTGCCATCGATCGCGGTGAGTGCGGCATACCGAGACATCGGCCAATCGCCGATTTTCCCGTCGACCGGCAGGTTGTTCACGGTGATCGTGCGCGTACCACCGGCTTCCTGGATCACATACGAGCCAGAGGCTGGCGCGAACGTCCCAGACGGCAGGAACGGCTTTTTCAGCAGATTCCAGGTCGCGTTCGCGTCATCGATCCAGGTGATCTTTGAACGGTTGCTCCCCGCGGCATTCGGATTGGCCGCTACGCACGACAAGAGCTTGCCCACGCCCGCGCTGCTGGTGCTGAGATACGCGTCGCCGAGCCGGAGCTTGGTGCAATCCGGACCGGTGTTGTCGGTGCACAGCGCGAATGCGATGTAGTACGGCGCCAGCACATCACTGCCACCGCCGCTGTTATTGGACTGCTCGGTGCCGGTCGTGCTTCCGCCACCGCAGGCGCCGAGCATGGTCGTGGCGCACAGCACCAGGCCAGCTAGCATCCGCGGCACCCGTTCAACGCGTTGGGGGTATCTCATGGCAATCTCCTTTCCGACTTCGTGGACGACGGCTGTGCTGCCGACGTGAGCTCGGCGTACATTCCCTGCGTCCCCTTGCTGCTCTTTAGAGGAACTGTGATGCATCGACTGCTTCAACTGGTACTGCCAGTCACACTTGCCGTGGCCGCGAACCCCATGTCGCTGGTCGCGCAGCCAAAGGCCACCGAGAAGGGTGCACCCGCACCCGCGCTGGTGGGCAGCTGGCAGGGGACGGCGTCGGTGCCACTCAAGGACAGCACCATTACGGTGCCGGTCTTTTACACCTTCACGCAGACTGGCGCCACGATTGCCGGCACAGCGGCGGTTCCGGGACAGGGATCGGGGCCTATCTCGAACGTGGTGGTGAATGGCAAGAGCGTGAAGTTTCGCGTCACCGCGACCGCGCTTCCGTCCAAACCCGTTCCGGGAAAGCCCGCGCCGCCAGCACCCACACCGAAAGAGCTCGAGCACGACGGCAGCTTCACGGCTGATGGCGCGATTGAAGGCTTTGTAAATCTCGACAAGCAGCCAATCGCCAAGTTTCGCATCGTGCCAAAGCCGGCCGCGAAGAAATAGCAGCCGCTACGTGGCTGGTGGATCGACGCGCAGCAGTTGAAACGCGAGGTTCGACACCAGACAGTAGCTCGCGAAGAAATAGAACCCCGGGCCGGCGATCGCTTCGAGATTCGCCGTCCCTTTCGCGGCAAGCAGCGCGATCAGCATGCCGACCGCGAACACGTCGGCCATCGACCATTTGCTGATCGTGCGCACGATGGAATAGAGCCGATACGACGTGGGCGAATTGCGCAGCGCCACAATCGGCACCAGCAGCGATGCCTTGATCACTGGCACCAGAATACTGAAGAGCAGAATGAGGCCGGCCACGAAATCATTGCCGCCGGCGTGCAAGCTCTTGACCGCGCCGACCACACTGCGCGTTTCATTCGATAGCTCGCGCACGTTGCCAAAGATTTCCATCGTCGCACGGATCGTGAGCACCGGTTGCACGAGTCCGGGCCAAAGCAAGCCGAGCGAAACAGCCGAGAGTGCGAGCGCCAGCGTATTGCGTGGCGTGAAAAACCTGGTCATGCGAACGTCATGTCAGCGTGAAACGCGCGTGATGCGCTGAATGCGCACGGGCGGCGTCAGCGTTTGCGGATTGGTACCGGTGGCCGGCTGACTCTGAATCACGCGCACAATATCCATCCCCTTGGTCACGCGACCAAAGGCGGCGAAGCCCTGCCCGTCGAGATTGCGATGTCCGCCAAAATCCAGCGACGGTTGCGCCCCCACACAGATGAAGAAGTCGCTCGTGGCGCTGTCAACGCCCCCGCGCGCCATCGACAGTGCCCCGTCGACATGCGTGAGACCGGTCGTGCTCGTCCGCTCGAGCGGAATCGCCGGCCAGCGCGCGCCTTCGCGGTCGGGATTTGCTCCGCCTTGAATGACTTCGATGCGCACCGTGTCACGTGGCTGATTCTGCGGCGTCACGGTACGATGAAAGCGTCCGCTCGAATACGCGCCGGCATCGACATATCGCAGGAAGTTGCTCACCGTGACCGGTGCCTTCGCGCTGTCCAACTCGGCATCGATCACGCCGAGGTCGGTTTCGATGCGGATGGGAATGATGCCTCTGGATTGGGCTTCGAGCGCCGACGCACCCGCAAACAGTGACAGCGCGATGATCGCCCCGGCAACGAATCGCTTCACAGGCGCCACGACGGTACGCGGAACTGGATCACGTTCCCTTCCGGGTCGATCGCGTCGCACATGCGAAGGCCGCGATGTTCGAACTCGCGCTCGACCGGCTGCATCGTTCCACCGTGCTCGAGAACGAGGCTGCGGGTGCGCTCGAGGTCGGGCACCGGGAAATACGGCTTACAGTACGAGTCTTCGCGCGCCTCCACCGTCACCTTCGCTGGCAGAGCGCGATCCGCATTCTGCACCGGCAGTGCGTGCAGCACGACCTCAGCGTGGGTGCCCGCGAGTACGGTGAGACCCGGCTCGACATGCACCGGACTCAACTCCGCCACCGCTTCGTAGAAGTGTGCGAGACGCTGCACATCCGAGCAGAACAACACCACTCCGGCTGGCATGAGGACTCCTGTCGTGGAAGGCGGACGTACCTCTGCAAACTACCGCTCGGCGGCGTCGATCGCGCGCGTGAGCTGCCAGAACCATACGAGGAGCGCTGCACCGGCGAGTTTCTGAAAACCCGGCAATACAGTAAGCGGCGCGCCGCCCATATAGGCGGCGTAGTCGCACGCGCCGAGTCCAAGCGCGAAGGTGCCGCTCAGCATGAGCGCCCGGAGCTTGGCCGCGCCGATGCGATGGATCAGCAGCGCGAACGCCACGCCGCCGGTGACAACACCCACCTGAATGGCGGCGTCGTGATACGGCGTGCTGATGGCGATGAACGACAGCATCGCGAGCGCGCCAAACACGGGAACCACCCGGCGTTCGCGCGCCGCCCTGGGCCAAAGCGATGACGCGCCGGCAAACATTGGTATCAGGCTGAGTGCGAAAATCCACGTCGCCGCCAGCGCAATTGGACGCGCCGCATTGACCGCCCCGTTGTACGCGAAAGGCGCCAGCAGGTCGCACCAGAAGTTGCCAAGGTGCGAATAGCCGGCCTCCGTGGGATCGAGCTGTGTGCCACCGGGGTAACGTGCTGCGGCCGCTACGTAGGCAAGCACCAGGAGCACCATGCCCGCTCTGGGAATCGTCTGCGGTGTGACCCGCGGTGGAGGTGCCGGTGACTCACGGCGCTCAGACGGCAGCATGCGGGGCCCATACCCCGTTACACTAGAGAGAGTGCCACTTCCTCCCCCGACGCCCATGTCCGAGCCAATCAGCCACCCAGAGCCCTCGCGGCGCGCCTTTCTGGTGCGGGCCGCTGGCATGGTTGCGGCCGGGATTTTGGCTCCGAGTGTGCTGTCGGCGCTCAAGAGCAGCGAGCTGCGTCGCCGTGTGCCGGGCGTGCTCCGCGCCTCCGAATTCACCTTCGCGCGCCTCCGCTACGACTCCGGCGACTGGGACTACAACCCCAAGGTGTGCGCGAATCTCCTCGATGCAGTGCTGCAATACACCGACATCAAGGTGAACGAGCGCGAAGTCGTGATCACCGCCGATTCAAAAGAGCTGAGCGCCTTCCCGTTCCTCTTCATGACGGGTCACAAGCTCGTGCGCTTCAATGATGCCGAGCGAAAGGGGCTGGTGCGATACGTGGAGAACGGTGGCCTGCTCTTCAGCGACGACTGCAATCACGATGTGAACGGTCTGTACGCGAAGACGTTCGAAGCGGAAATGGTGAAAGCGTTCGGCCCGAATCCGATGCCGAAGCTGGTCAAGAATCACGCGCTTTACAACAGCTTCTTCGAGTTCCCCGACGGTCCGCCACGCACGAGCCACGAACTCAATGGGTGGGGGGACAACGTGGTGCACGACTATCTGCGCGGGGTGGAGCGACATGGGCGGGTGGGGGTGCTCTACTCCAATAAGGACTACGGGTGTGAGTGGGATTACGACTGGAAAAACAAACGCTTTCGTAGGCGCGACAACGCACGCTTTGGCGTCAACATTGTCGTTTACGCTATGACCTGATTTTGTGGCTCGCGTGTGTTGGGGTTTCGGTGCGAGGCGCGAGCACGTGTGACGAATTTCGAAACGGTGTCCGGGGTTCGGAAACGCCTGCGGCGTTCCGAAGCCCGGACACTCATTCCGAAATTCGCCACCCGCACTCGCGCTACGCGCATCGCTCCCGTGGCGCGCAAAGCGCGGCGCGGGCCCCCCGCGTAAACGACAGAAGGCGCGCACCCGTGCGGTGCGCGCCTTCTGCGTTCGATCCTGGCGGAACAATCCCACTTTGCGCGGCGCGCAACGCTCTCACCTCTCAAAAGCGAGCGAAGCGAAGCGCATCCGACCTCCCGCTGTTGTAGTGCGCAAGGATGTGGCAAGGCGCGGAGGTGGCAAGCGAATTTTGAAAGTGAGTGTCCCGGCTTCGGAAACGTCGAAGACGTTTTCCGAACCCGGGACACCCTTTCAAAATTCGGTTGTCACATCCGCGCCACGCGCAAAACCAACACGCACAACCAGCGAGCGATCAGTCGAACGCCGCGCCAACGTTGATTTTGCGGATGCAGAGCCAGGGCGAGCCGTGCGAAATGGTGTTGGTCTGCACCGGCTGACCCTTGGCGTCGCCGCCGGTGCCGTGCATCTGCCATTCCTTGGGGCCCGTGATGCCGTCCAGGTTCTTCCAGAAGTCCGTCGTGATCGCGTTGTACGTCACATCCGTAACCTGACGCGTGATCTTGCCGTTCTTGATCTCCCAGAAGATGTGCCCGCCGAACTGGCCGTTGTAACGCTGCTGGTCGATCGAGTACGAACCGCGTCCGTCGATCATCACGCCGTCCTTCACGTCGGCGATGAGCTGCTCGCGAGTCGGGCTGTTGGCCGGTCCGGGCTCCAAGTGCACGTTCGGCATGCGGAGGAACGGATAGTCGCGCCACGACGTGCCGAAGGTGCAGCCGCGGCTTTCCTTCTCGCCGAGGTAATGCGCCGTTTCGCGATTCGTCTGCAAACCAACGAGCACACCATCGCGAACGATCGGCCACTTCTGCGTCTTCACACCGTCGTCATCGAAGCCCGTCGTACCAAGACCGGTACTCGTCTTGTCGGCGGTGACGTTGAAGATCTTCGAGCCGTACTTGAGCTTGCCCACATCGCTCAGCTTCACAAAGCTCGTGCCGGCGTAGTTCGCTTCGTAACCCACGATGCGATCCACTTCGGTGGCGTGCGCCACGATCTCGTGAATCGTGAGCATCGCGTGCGACGGTGAGAGGATGAGATCCTTGAAGCCACTCGAGCCGAGCGGCTTCGCGGTGCACATCTCCACTGCGTCGGTGGCGACCTTTTCGGCTTCGGCCAGGAAGTCGCAGTTCTCCGCGAATTCCCAACCGCCCGTGCCGGCGACGCCCGGATACTGACGCGTGCGCGTCACATCGCCCACCTTCGCGGTGACCGACATGTTCGGCGTCGTGGTGAACAGCTCCTGCTCGATGTACGAGCCTTCGCTGCTCGCGAAGTAACGCCACTCGTAGCCATGCGTCGCGGACACGTTCACCGCCGTCACACCCTTCACCGCGGCGGCCTTGTCGGCGATCGCCTGCGCCCAGTTCTGCTTGTCGGTTTGCGACACGCTCGTGGGGTGCTTCACCATCGGCGTGATGTAGTTCGTCTGGTACGGCTGTACCGGCGCGAGCTTCATGTCCGCCTTCTTCGCAATCGCGCTGGCCTTTGCCACTTCAACGGCGACACGCGTCACGCGACGGAGTTCGTCTTCGGTGAGAATGGGGCTCGAGGCAAAGCCCCACACACCGCTGTGAATCACACGCACACCAAAACCACCCGGTGCGCGATCGGCGTCGGTGGGAATGCCCTGACCGCGGCCACCGCCGCGACCACCGCGTCCACCAC
>CBHWDN010000023.1:0-80079 GCA_966112585.1 uncultured Gemmatimonadaceae bacterium | reverse complement strand
GGGGGGCCGGGGGGGGCGGGCGGCCTCGCTCCGCCTCAATTCCCTCTTTTCGTGGCCCCCCCCCCCCCCCCCCCTCGGCCCCCCCCTCCGCGTTCTCCGCGAGAAGACTCGATGGTTGGATACGTGAAAGCCTTGCCGACGACGCACCGATGGTTGGCCCTCGCGGCAATTGCTCTGCTGACGGCCTGCGGCGGCGCCGACACCAGCGCCAACACCGACAGTCCGCTTCCCGCCGGCACCTTCTCGCGGATCCAGCGCGACATCCTCACGCCGCAGTGCGCGAACTGCCACAAATCCGGCAGCACCGATGCGAAGAGTTCGCAGCTCGTCCTCACCGCCGACTCGTCGTATCAGCAGCTCGTTGGCACGTCGTCCATCCAGACGTTTGCCAAGGCCGATGGTTTTCCGCGGGTGAAGCCATATCGCGCCGACAGCTCGCTGCTCTATCACAAGCTCGCGTGGATTCCCGGACATCACAGCCGCGACTACGGCAATCTGATGCCAATGGGTACGACCGTCGGACTTTCGACCGGCCAGCTCGAGTTCGTGCGTCGTTGGATTGAAGCCGGCGCACCTCGCACTGGCACGGTGGTCGATACCGCACTGCTGCTGGATTCGCGCACACAGGCCGCGTCCTTCACACCACTCGCGGCGCCAGCCGCCGGCACCGGCATTCAGCTCACCGTCGACAGCTTCGCGGTGACGCCCACGATGGAGCGTGAGCTGTTCCTCTATCGCCGTTTGAACAACACAAACGACATGTACGTGACGCGCATTCAGTCGCGCATGCGTCCGGGCAGTCACCACCTGTTACTCTACACGTTCGACGAGTCGAAAACCTCCTTCCCGTGCAACACGCGCCCGAGCGCCGACGTCGTGCGCGACATTCGGAATGCCGATGGGTCGATGAACTTGCTCAACATGCTGCCGATGGCCTGTCACATCTTTTTTGGCGGCGCGATGACGCAGGACTTCGACTACTCGTTCCCCAGCGGCGTTGCACTGCGCCTGCCGGCCAATGCGGCACTCGACTTCAACGTGCACTACGTGAACCGCTCACCGGCGCCATTGCCCGGACAGGCGTTCGCGAACCTGTATACCACTGACCTTTCACAGGTCCGCACGGTCGCGCGCACGCTCAACCTGGCCAATACCAACTTCACGCTCCCTGCCAGGCAGCGCACCACCATTCGCACGGTCTTCCAGATGTCGGCGCGCACCACCGTGCTCGCGCTCACCTCCCACATGCACTCACTGGGCGAGCGCTACGAGATCATTCTGCGCCGCGCGAATGGTACCGAAACGAGCGTGTACGTGAACACCGACTGGGAGCATCCGGCGTTCATCAACCTCACCACACCGCTGGTGCTCGAAGTGGGCGATGCGCTGGTGTCGGTCGTGACGTACAACAATGTGAGCGACAAGACTGTGAACTTCGGGCTGCTCTCGACGGACGAGATGAACATTATCTTCGGCTACGCCTACTGAGCACGTCGCGTTACTGATGAATCGTCGCATGGGCAGGTCCCGCAAGAGCCTCACGCGGAGTGCGCGGAGGGGTCGCAGAGTGTCGCGGAGAAAGACAGTAGTTGCGGCTACTGCCCTCCGCGTCCTCCGCGCCACACCTCCGCGAACTCCGCGTGAGGATCAGTCTTGAAGACTTGGCAGGCGCCTGCCTACATGCGCCTTACGGATTGAGCCAGAACGACGCCTTGACGAGCAAGGTGTTCATCGGATGAATGTCGAACACCCGGTTCAGGTCACGATTGAAGTCGAAGTTACTCGCCGTCGGATCGTACAGGCTGCGCCCCTGTTGCCACACGAAAAAGAGCGTTGAGCCCGGGCGATACTCCCAGCGCACCACGGTGTTCGAGCGGAACTCGCGCAGATTGAAGCCGCCCGGATCGCCCGCGTATGGCTTCATGCGATCGGCGTACACCTCAGCGCGCGGCGCGGCGAGCTCACGCCACTTGCTGTAGGTACCCGTGCTGATGAACGGCTGCGCGTACACCTGTAGTGACAGCGTGGGCGTCATCGTGTAGTTCAAGCGCACGTTGCCGCTCAACGTGGTCTGGTCGAGGCGCGCAAAGGTGTAGTGCGTGACACCGGCCGTGGTCACGTTCGAGTGCCACTGCTGATCGTCGAGATTGTGCTCGAAGTGCGCGAAAGTGGACGCCGAGAAGCGTGAGGAGGCGCGGAACTGGAAGCCCGGCTCGATCCATCCGCTGCTGGAGTTCCCTTCGTCGCCGCGCGATCCACCGACGAACAGGGTCGGCGTGTACCATTTGCGACGATCGCCTTCCCAACCAAGGTTGGTGTTGAAGTTCGAGGAGTTGCGCACGGCAGGGCCACCACGCGCCTCACGATCGTTGTACGTGGGGATCAGTGTGTTGAGATTGATACCCCAGTGCAACCACCACGTGTTCGGCAGCTCGAAATGCCAGTTCGTGTTGAGCCCCTGACCAGTCGTCAAACCGGCAGCGCTCCACAGGTTGTTCGTATTGAAGTTCAAATTGGCGCGACGATAATACTTGGTCGGCTTGTTGAACTGCAACGCGAACCAGTTGCGAAACATGATCTGGTCAGCGCGCGACTGAAAACCCAGGTCGTTGGTTTCGAAGCCCGCCGAGTAGCGCTGCAGCACCGACTGGAAGCGCGTGATCCCACCGCCAAACTTGCTGAGCGACACGCGCTCGGCGTCGCCAATCAGGTTGGTCCTGGTTGGATCGAGCGTGAGCTTGTCGTCCGGACGATCGTACTGATGCACGCTGCTGCGCTGCGTCGCCGCAATGGCCGCCGCCGTCCCCGCGACATAGCTGCCGGAGAGCGACGCCGCGAGCTCGTATTTGTTCTGCGAGAAGCGATGCCGCATATCGAGACCGCCGGTATAGGCGCTGCTGCGAATGGCGTCGCGCGTCCACTCATCCATCTGACGATCGACGGCCGTAAGCATGAAGCCCACGCCGCTCTGTCCGTTGCGCAGGTCCTGCTGCATACGCAGCACGCCGTAGCCCGTCTGCGGTTCAATGGTGCGACCCTGCGTGCCGCGCTCATCGTTCGTGACGGCCGCGAGTGCGCCAATCGACAAACCGCTCGAGAGGCGTCCGCTCAATTTGCCGGCGCCGACGATGCGCGATGAGGTCGGACTGCCGCTGTCGCCATAACGACCAAGCAGCTGCGGCGCGCGACCGATGCGACGCGAATAGAAGAGACCCGTGCAGCCGGTGTCGATGTCATTGCACGCCGTACGGAACTGGAAGATGCCCGCACCTTCCAGGAAGAACGGGCGACGCTCTTCAAAGAACTGCTCGAACGCACTCAGGTTGAGCACACTGGGGTCGGCTTCGACCTGGCCGAAGTCCGGATTGATCGTCGCGTCCACCGTGAGATTGGAGCCAATGCCCATCTTCACGTCCGCGCCGGCGGACTGAGTAAACGGCTGCTTGTACTGATTGTTGGTGAAGCGCGTGGCCGTCTTCTCTACGACATACGGCACGACTTCCACGCGACGCGGCTGCGGCAACTTGCCAATGCCACCGAGTTCGCCGGCCTGCGACACGTAGCCCTGCACATCACGGCGAAGCAACGGCCACGAGATACGCTGACGCGTACGAGCGACATCGCGCACGGCCATGAAGCCGAATGTCTTTTCGTCGCCCGGCGCAAAGCGCATCTGGCTGAACGGAATCCGGAACTCGGCCACCCAACCCACCGAGTCGATCGCCGTCGCGACATCCCACACCGCGTCCCACGTGGCGTCTTCGACGTTGTCGTTGTAGACGTAGAAATCGCGCTTCACGCCTGCCGGGTTCACGATGAACTGGAACGCCGTACGTCGGTCGTGATACGAATCGATGATCAGCTTGAGCTGCTCGCTTTCCGTGCGCACATCGCGGCGAGACAGGAGCGAAATGATGCTGTCCGGCGCGGGGTCGTACATGCGCCCGAGGATGTACAGATAGCGGTCGTCGTACAGCACGCGCATTTCCGTCTTGAAGCGTGACTCAGCGCCCTGATTCGGTTCGTACTCCAGAAACTGATCGATCACCGGCGCTGAGAGCCACGCGACATCATCGGCCTTGCCATCGAGCACCGGCGGCTTGATCGCCCGCGCCGCCATCCCCCGAGCCGCGGCCGTTGGAGCGTTCTTTGAGCGGGACGAGGCGCGATCAGATGGTGTCGCATTCTGCGCGCGCAACAACAGCGGCGCACAGAGCAAAAGGGCGAAGGCACAACGCATATGCGGGACAGGCTAGGGACAAACCGCGCGAAAGCCACCGCGCGATTGGAGGGTCGACCTGCCTCTGACAGCGGCTATGACGAATTGGTTTAGTGTGTGTCTTTGACACACAACTTTTCAGTGATGTGCGTCGAAATGATGACGCACCCGCGTGATTCCTTCGGCATCGTTCCTCACGCGGAGCGCGCGAAGTACTGCACTCGAGGTGTCGCGGAGAACTGCGGGGGATGCTATGCGTGAGAGCCACGAAATCGATCTGCTGACAGAAAAGATCATTGGCGCGGCGATTCGGGTTCATCGAAAGGCGGGGCCACGAGCCCTTGAATCGACCTACGAGCAAATGATGGAGATCGCGCTTCGGAACGATGGCGTGCAATTCTCGAGGCAGGTGCCGATCGACCTAGAATTCGAAGGCCATATTGTGCGCAACGCCTACCGCATGGACATGCTGGTCGAGGCGCGCGTCGTGGTAGAGCTCAAGTCAGTGGAGAAACTGACACCCATTCACTTCAAACAGGTTGGCACCTATCTCAGGCATACAGGCTTTGAGGTTGGCCTGTTGCTCAACTTTCAAGAACTGAAAATGATCGACGGCATTCACCGACTGGTGAACAATTACAAGCCGACCGATCAATCCCAACTTCGAATCAACCGACTGACGTAGTCCTCCATTCAATCTCCGCGAATCCTCCACGATCTCCGCGTGAGGATCGCCCTCTGCGAGAAGAACGATCTCAACAAAACGCGCTAGCGCTTCCGGAGACCACGCCCCGCCAAAGCCCCGGTCAGCGCCCCCTCCCGCACCGCCATCTGTCCGTTCACGAACACAAAGCGCATCCCCGTCGACAGTTTGGTCGGTTCCACGTACGTCGCCTGTTCGCGGATCGTCTTCGGATCGAACACAATCACATCAGCAAAGGCGCCGGGCTTGAGCTCCCCACGATCGGCGATGCCGTACGTTTGCGCGACCTGCGCGCTCGAGGCCTGCACCATGCGCTGCATCGTGATGACTTTGCGATCGAGCACATACTGCCGGATCTTGCGCGGATAGGTGCCGAACAGGCGTGGGTGACCGTCTGAGCCATCGGAGCTCGTCATCACCCACGGATTCTTCATGAACGTTTCGATGTCGCGCTCGGTCATGTTGAAGCTCGCGACGCTCATGTCGAGCCCTTTCGTGATCATGTCGAGCGCTGTTTCCACCGCTGGTGTGCCGCGCTCGGTCGTAACGTCCCTGAGCGTCTTGCCGATGTACGGCTTCGCGGCTGCCCCGCCGCCCACGAGGAGCAGTGTGCTGTCACCACCACGACGACGGAGATTGTCGCGCATCTCCTCCTTCGTCTTCGCGAGTTGGGCGGGATCGGCGAGCCGCATCATCATCGAATCGCGACCACCGGCCTGCACCCAGCGCGGCATCAGTGACGCGCTCAATCCGGTGCCGCTCGCCGTCCAGGGATACTGGTCGGCCGTGACCTTGCACCCGGTCGTGCGCGCGGAATCCATGATGGCAAGCACACTGTCCGCTTTGCCCCACACATCAACGCCAAGCGTCTTGATGTGACCGACGTTCGCAGTGAGCCCGGATTCGCAACCGATCTTGATCGTTTCGCGCACTGAATTGAGCAAACCAATCGTGTAGCTGCTCTCGTCGCGCTGATGCGTGTCGTATACACCGCCGTAGGGCTTCGCCGCCGACACGACCTTGATGACTTCATCCGTCGCGGCGTAGCTCTGCGGATTGTAAAACAACCCAGAGCCCACACCGTACGCGCCTTCCTTCATGGCCTTGGTGATCAACGCGCGCATCGAATCGATCTGCGCAGGCGTTGCTGGGGCCGAGCTTTGCTTCATGACCTGCGTACGCACGGTACCAAAGCCAACGGTCGCGTAGGCATTGGTGCCGAGTCCGAGCTTTTCGCCCTCGGTGAGCACACGCGCCACATCCCATGGGCCACGTCCGTCGGGGCCAATGGTCACAGTCGTAACGCCCTGCAGCAGATACGCCGCGTTCTTGCGGCGCTCATCGTTGATGCGCGGAAGTCCTTCGTAGATATGCGTGTGCGGATCGATGAAGCCGGGGCTCACAATAAGTCCTGTTGCATCGATGCGCTGCTTCGCAACCGTTCCGCGTGGCAGCCCACCTACGAACGCAACGCGATCGCCCTTGATGCCCACCGACACGGAGCGCGGCGCATTGCCGCTGCCGTCAAACACCTGGCCATTCACGATCAGCACATCGACGGTATCAGGGCGCGCCTGCGCGGTCGCGACCTGCGAGAACACGCCAAACGCCAACGTCGAAACGGAAAGCAGACGCATCGCCATTATCCTGCGAAAGAGTTCGATACTGCCAGCGTCGCCGCCGCGAGATCCTCGAGGGCGTGTCCCACGGACTTGAAGAGCGTGATGTCGCGCGCCGTGCGACGTACCGTGACCGCTCCGCTCAGCACCGCACCAAGATCGGCCAGGACATCCTCGCGCGAAATCACGCGCGATGCGAGTGGCTGCACCAGATCGCCGGCCTCGGTGAGGGCGCCGCCGTACGTGTCCACCACAATGCGCGAACGCGCGATGGCCAGGTCGTCCGCCTCACGCATAGTCGGGGTGTACCCACCCACCAGATCCAGATGCGCACCCTCGGCGATCCATTCACCGCGCACAATTGGCACGTGGCTCGTCGTGGCGCAGCAAATGATGTCCGCCGTTGGAACAGCGGTCTTGAGATCTGGCACCACCTCCGCATCGATGCCCTCGGCGGCAAGTTCGGCGATCAGATGCTGCGCGCGCGTTGCATCGCGTCCCCACACCAACACTCGCCTGAGCGCGGGACGAAGCGCGACATGCGCGCGAATCATCCAGGGGGCGAGTCGCCCAGTACCGACCATGAGCATTGTGCGGGCGTCCCCGCGCGCGAGATGTCGCGCCGCGAGCGCTGACGTTGCGGCCGTACGCCGCACCGTCAGCACCTCTCCGTCGAGCAGCGCGACCGGAGCGCCCGTCAGCCGATCGAGGAGGATGTAGCTGGCATCCACCGTATGACCGCCATGCTGGGGCGCGTCGGGAATCACGGTGACCAGCTTGATGCCGATGCGCTGCGCATTCCATGCGGGCATCAGCAACAGGTGATCCTGCGCCGCCATCGCGTGCGCATGGCGCGTCGGCGCCTCGGGTGGTGCCGTGAAGGCGGTGGTGAGCACGTCGGCCAACGGTGCCCAATCCAACGCCGCGTGGACTTGTTCGGCGGAGAGCTGCGGAAGCATGTTCAAGAGTCTACGCATCGGGAGCGCCGAGCGCTCGCCGGCGACGTCATCGCCACACCGATGTGCCCACCTCTCCGATCCCACCTACATGCAGGTCGTCATCATCGGCGGCGGCGTCATGGGCGCCGCTACCGCCTGGTTTCTTGCCCGTGAACATCGTGCCACGGTCACGGTTATCGAACGCGACGCCAGCTACGCATTGGCATCCAGTGCCCGGTCGGCGTGCGCCATTCGACAGCAGTTTTCGACATCGGTCAACATTCGTATCTCGCAGGAAAGCCTGGCGTTCTATCGCTCGATCGGCTTACGCCTCGCGACCGAAGATGAGACGCCCGATATCGGGCTGTGCGAACCCGGGTATCTGTATCTCGCCGCTTCCCAGTCGGGCGCAGCACTGCTGCGAGAGCAGCACGAACTCCAGGCGAGTCATCAGGTACACACCGCGTTGCTGACCGCCAGCGCGCTGTCGGCGCGCTACAAGTGGCTCAACACCAGCGACGTGGTGCTTGGTTCACTTGGCCTGTCCACCGCGACCAGCGGTGAGGGATGGTTCGATGGCTACGCCGCGATGCAGGCGTTCAGGAAGGCCGCGATTGCTGCCGGCGCCACCTTCATCGAAGCGAATGCGATGGGCTTCGAGTCAGAGGGTGAGAAGGTCACCCATGTGCGTCTCGCGAATGACACGCGCATCGCGGCCGATGCCGTCGTCATCGCGGCCGGCGCTTGGTCGCGCTTCATCGCATCGGAACTTGATGTCACGCTTCCGGTCTTCGCCCGCAAGCGCGATGTCTTCGCCTGCGAAGCTGATGTCGATATCAGTGACGCACCACTGCTGATCGACCCGAGCGGCATCTGGTTCCGCCCCGAGAAGGCGCGCGGACAGTTTCTCTGCGGCTCACCGCCACGCGACGGAGATCCGAATGATGCCTCACTCGACATCGTCGATCACGGACTCTTCGAAGAGCACATCTGGCCTATCCTCGCCGAGCGTGTGCCTGCTTTCGATCGCGTGAAGGTGCTGAGCAGCTGGGCCGGCTACTACGAGATGAACGACTTCGACCACAATGGCCTCGTGGGGCGACTGACGCCGTGGTCGAACGCATACACGGCGAGCGGCTTTTCAGGGCATGGTCTGCAGCAAGCGCCCGCTGTCGGACGTGGACTCGCTGAACTCATCGCGACCGGCGGCTATCGCTCGCTCGATCTGACAGGGCTGCGCTTCGAACGTATTGCCGAGAACGCGCCGCTGCTTGAAAAGAATATCATCTAGAGCTGCATTTGCGCCTGCGGACAGTTGGACTGCCTCACGCGGAGTTCGCGGAGGCAATGCACGGAGGCGAGCGGAGAACAGCAAAGAGATCATGATTTGTTGTTCTCCGCGAACCTCCGCGCTCATTCTCCGCGCGCTCCGCGTGAGGCAGTAAGCCTGACTGCACCAGGAGACCTTGAGGTCACGGCGGCGTAGTCGCCGGCGGCGGAGTTGATGGCGGTGCCGTCTGTGCCGGCGGATTCACTTCCACCTTGATGTCCCTCGTATCACCAGCAGGAGCACCGCCTCGCGCGAAGAAGAACCACGCGAGCAATGCCAGTAGCGCGATTACCACGATGGCAAGCACGGCATTCGTCCCGCCACCATCGCCCGTCACGTTCACATCGGCCATCGGAGTCACTCCGTTGTCGGGTTGCCTCCGCTACTACGCGAACTCGGTGCCACGATCACGATCAACACGGCGCCGACGACCGCGATGACGCCTAAGGTGACGAATGCACCGGTATTTCCGCCCGTCGCCACGCGTATTCGCCCGATGAGGTCGGGACCGAAGTGTCCGCCGAGGTTGCCAATGCTGTTGATGAACGCAATGCCCGCTGCGGCCGCACTGCCGCGAAGGAAGGTTGAAGGAAGCGACCAGAAGCTTCCCATGTGCCCGAGCACGCCAATCGACACCATGGTGAGGCCAATCATCGACGCGACCTGTTGATGCTGTAGCGCTGCCAGCAGGAACAGTCCGCTCGCCGAACAGATCAGCGTGAGCGCCGCGTGCCAGCGTCGTTCATTGCGCCGATCCGAACTCTTCGCGATGAGCACCATGGCGATACCCGCGCATCCCCACGGAATCGCGCTCAACAAACCCACGCGCAGAAAGTCACCCTTTGGAATGCCGAACTCCTGAATGATCGTCGGCATCCAGAAGTTCACCGCGTAAAGCGGCACCGCGTTGCAGAAGCAGACAATCGCCAACCCCCACACTCGCCAGTCGCTGAACGTGCCACGAACCGAATGCCGCGTGGCGTACGGCGCGCTCGTCTCTGTGCGATCGAGTTCCAGCGCCGTGTGAATGGACTGACGCTCCTCGTTGTTCAGCCACGGCGCGTCGTGCGGACCATTCGGCAACTTGAACAACACCACGAGGCCCATGAGCAAACTCGGCAAGCACTCGAGCACGAAGAGCCATCGCCAACCGGCCCAACCGGAATGGCCATCGAAGTGCTGCATGATCCATCCGCTGAGCGGCCCACCAAACACATTGGCCACAGCGACGGCCGTCATGAACAACGAAATGGTCTGCGCGCGACGTGCGCGTGGAAACCAGAACGTCAGATAGAGAATGATCCCCGGAAAGAATCCGGCTTCGGCCACACCCAGCAGGAATCGGAGCGCGTAGAAGCTGAATGCCGTGCGTTCAACACCAAAGAGCGCTGGCAGCGGCCCCCACGGAATTACATCCAGAAACGCGAATCCGCCGCTCACGATGGCCCACGTAATCATGATGCGCGCAATCCACCGTCGCGCGCCGACTTTCTCGAGCAGCAGGTTCGCCGGCACTTCGAACATGAAGTAGCCAATGAAGAAGATGCCGGCGCCAAAGCCGTATGTCGCATCCGACCAGTTGAAGGCGCCGGCCATCTGCAGCTTGGCAAAGCCCACGTTCACGCGATCGAGAAACGCCACGATGTAGCAGATGAACAGCAGCGGCAGGAGCCGCGCGGCGACCTTGTCGAAGGTCTGCTCAGTGGCGGGGTAGGAGAGAGCCATGGCGCGAAGCTACACGACCCGCGGCCGGCTGCTAGCTTTCTCTCATGGCCTCGTCGTCTGTTGCGCGCACTTCGCGCTCGGTTGTCCGCACCGCCAAGCTGCAAGTCGCGACACTTGGCACCGCGGTCGGTGCCTTCTGGACGACCTTCGTGGTCAACACGATGCTGGGCGGCGCACTCACGCAGTTTGGCGTCGTTCCGCGCACCCTCTCGGGTTTGCGCGGCATCATCTTCGCGCCATTCCTGCATGGCAACCTCGCGCATCTCATCAGCAACACGCTGCCCTTCCTGGCGCTTGGCTGGATGGTGATGCTGCGCGACAGCCGTCACTTCATACCGGTGACGCTGTACTCGATGCTCGGCGCGGGCTTGGGTGCGTGGCTGCTTGGCGCACCAGGCTCCGTACACATTGGCGCGAGCGGTGTGGTGATGGGCTACCTGGGCTTTCTGCTCCTCGCCGGTGTGTACAAACGCAGCTTCGGCAGCATCGCGCTGAGCCTCATTACCGCTGGGCTCTGGGGCGGACTCGTTATGGGGATCGCGCCGAGTCAGCCCGGGGTGAGCTGGCAGGCGCATCTCGGTGGCTTTATCGGTGGCATTCTCGCCGCGCGCGCCTACCGCAAGTGAACGCGTCTAGCTGCGACGCTTCACGATCGCTTCAACGACCAGCTCCACCACACCCTTCACATACCGCACCGTCGCACGATCCGGACTTTCCGCGTCGGCGACGCGATCGCAATAGAGACAGCCGACGATCTTCCCCAGCACAATGATGGGGAAGACACCGAACTGCCTGACGCCGAGATCCTGCGCCCATTTCGCTTCAGCGCTCGTGAACGAGCGATCGGTGGGGAGATAGACGCTCGCACGCTGCTGCGTGAGCATCACGATCGGGCCGCCGCGCACACTCACAGGGAAATCGAAGCGCGGAATCAGCGTTTCGACATCACTGCCCAATCCCGTGCGCGCCGTCAGTTGCGTCTTGTCCGCCGAAAGAAAGCAGACGAGCACACGGTCGAACGGACCAGCGCGCAGCACCGTTTCCATCGCATTGAGCACGACTTCGCCGACACTCGATTGCGATTGTGGATTGACGCGCTCCTCGAGCTCCTGTCGCAGCTGCGAGCGCAGCGACGTGTGTGCTACCCGGGGAGGTGCTTCGCCGTCTTCGGTCGCCGTGACGCTCTCACCGAGCGCGGCACGCGCTGATTTGGCGAGTTGGCGGAAACGCATGCGATCGGTGGCAATCTGCGGGCTGATAAACAGTTCGCGGGTTTCCTGCAGCGCACTCGTAACCACGGCGCCCACCTTCTCGCGGGTAAGCTTGATCTTGCCCGCGTGCTGCTCCAGCACGGCGTCGACGGCCTTCGACACCGCTTCGTCGCTCGCATCCTGTCGATAGAGTGCTTGCGTGAGGTCGTGGCTGAACGCCGTCACCGCGGCCGTCATGCTCGCCGACGCCGATGCGCGCGCACGAATGCCCTGCACCACCACGTCCGGCATCCCCCAGTGGCGACACACTTCCACGGCGAGATCTGCATACGGAAAGCCAAGCACCTTCTTGCTGGCCGCGACTTCATTCATGCCGTCGTCGGAGATCAGCGCGCGAACCTTCCGGTAGTCGTCGGGAAAATGACCGGCGATGAGCACCTCACCAAGATTGCGGAACATGCCGCAGAGATGCGCTTCATCCGCGTCCATGTGTCCCATCTCGACCGCCGCTGCACGCGCATGATTCGCAGTGAGCAGTGACAGCAGCATGAGCTCCTTGAGCTCGGGGCTTTTCTTGGCGTAGTTCTCGAACAACAACAGGCCGCTGGCAATCTGCCGCACCGTGCGCGCGCCAAGCATCATCATGGCGTGCGTCGCGCTTTGAATGGGGCGATTGCCGCGCCGGTAGTGCGCACTGTTCGCCGTCTTCACCACGCCCAACGTGAGCGAGTACTCGTTGAGAACCCGGTTCGCGAGGCGCTGCAGCGAGGCCAGGTCGTCATCGAGCGCCGTGATCGTCTCCATGATCTGCTTCGACAGCGCCGGGAAGTCAGAGCCCTCCAGCACGCGCTTGAGGCGCAGCTGTACGGCATCCGGTTCATCGGAGACTGCGGAAGCTCGGAGAGAAAGTGACATTGTCTTCGGTAGTATCGGCACGAACGGCGCGTATTATCTGACGGTCATCCCAAAACGGTCGTTTCGACCCCGTTTCTGGAATATTTCGGCCTCGTGAACCGCCGACTCCCTTCGCACCGCGCCAATCATGCCCCGGAAAGCCGCCAAAGTTACCCGTGGTCCCGCCGCCCTCGGTCCGTACTCCCACGCCGTATGGGCCGGCAAGTTCCTGTACTGCTCGGGTCAGACCCCCATCGACCTCGCCACCGGGAAGCTCATCGAGGGCGACGTCGAGGCGCAGACAAAGCGCATTTTTGAGACCATCAGTCTCATTCTCGAGGACGCCGGCCTCACCATGGACCATGTGGTGAAGTGCAACGTCTACCTGACCGACATGGCCGACTTCGCGCAGATGAACAAGGCGTATGGCGAGGCGTTTGGGGCACCGTACCCGGCGCGGACGACGGTTGCGGTGGCGGGACTGCCGCTGGGGGCCAGGGTGGAGATTGAGGCCATCGCGCGGAAGTAGCTCCGCGCGCTCGGCAGGCGAACCCCTGAGGCGTCGAGGGGGGTGGTGGTGAAGGGGGAAGACGTCGAGGACAGCCGTGTTGTCCTCGACATCTTCCCCCTTCACGTCCTCCCCCCTCGACGCCTTGGGGGTTGGTTGCCGTTCGCTACTCCCTCACCACAATCGGCACTTTCAGCACCGCCGGCGCATCCCGCGGATCGGTCGGGTACAGCCGCGTCGCCACCCTCAGTGCATACCCCACCGCGTTCGCCGGCACATCGACTTCCACGTCGAACGTCTGTCCCGCGCTCACCGACTTGGACGCGCGCACGGTGCGTTGTTGCGTCGCAGGGAGTTCCGCGCCATCGATCGAGCGAGTTGACCACGTCTGCACCGTGCTGTCGCGCACGAGCTGAATATTCAGCACTTCGTCGACCGGGATGCTGACGAATCGCAGTCGATGTCTGCCCGGCGAAAGCACCAGCTTAGTCGGCGTCGTTCGTCCGTTCACACTGGTCACATGCTGACCGGGCGCTCCGAGCATGCCGAGCACGATGACATGATCGCGCGGCGTGTCGCGCGGCGCGGCTGGATCCTCCACAATCAACGCGCCATACAGTCCGGTGGAGAGTTCGCTCCCCGCTTCATCGTGCGTGTGGTAGATGAAGGTGCCGGCTCGTGGCGGTGTCATGCGCACCACAAACGAATCACCGGGTGCAATGGCTGGACGCACACTCGAGCCAGCGCCGCTCCATCCACCAACACCGTCAAACCAACTCTCGATCTCCATGCCGTGCCAATGCACCGCGAGTGGCGACGTGAGATTGTTCACCACGGTAATCGCGGTAGGCTCGCCTTTGCGTAGTAGCAGCGTCGAACCAGGGAATTCCACAGAATCGCGAGCGGGCGCTGCCCCGTGCTGCCACACGAACGACTGGCCAGCGCTCGCGCCAAAGACATTCGCGCGCTGTGTTGCGACCACTCGCAGCTGCCGGCGCGCTGGAGCATCCACCCGCTTTCCACTCGCCAGTGCCAGACTTCGCGCAGCCGAGGCGCCCGCGCGCGGCGACACCTGAATCCCCATCACCAGCCCCGCCATGTTCTCTTCGGCGTGATTGACCGCCGCATGCGTATCGTGCGAGGGCGCGCGTGGTTCGATCTGCTGCACCAGCGCCATATGCCGAACAAGATGGCAGTGAAAGAGCCAATTGCCGGCGCGTTCTGGCACCCACGTCAATGACATCGTGCTGTTGAGCGGGAGCATTTCGGTGACGACACGACGCTCCTGGCCAGATGCGTACAACGAATCGAGTTGATTGTCGCCACGGCCGTTGATCAGATAGTAGAAGCCGTGCAGATGCATCGGATGCTGCGCCGCGGTCGCATTGATCACACGCCACCGTACGGTGTCACCCACCGTGTATTTCAAGCGCTCCGTGCTGGGCCAGCTCGCGCCATTCACCATCATTTTGAACGCAGGGTCGTGATGCAGACGCGGATCGGCGTCGTCGAGCCAGCGCGTGATCATGAGTATGCGCTCGCCACGCGGTGGCATCTCGCCACGCGCATCCACGATGAGCGCCCCGACCAACGGACCTTCCTGCTTCTCACCGCTCGGCCAATCGTCTGGAACCGGCGCAGTGGGATGCTGCACTGCAGGCCGAGTGCGCGCGTAGTAGAAGTAAGTGCCGCCTGCGCTCGCTGTGAACGTCGCGACCTTCGTTTCACCCGCCTTGAGCGAAAGCGAGTCAATGTTCTTGCCAGCAACACGATCGTGAAGTCCGAACACCATCAAATTGACGCCAAGTGCGTTTCGAAGCGTCACCCGCATCGTGGTACCCACCGAAGCACGCAGCAGCGGACCCGGAACGCGTGCCTGCTTGCCCTCCTCGACGAAAGCATAAGCGGGGAGATCAGCGCCCTTCTCACCTTCGGGACGCCAGCTCACCTCCCGAATGGTGAACGAGGCGCGGAGCGTATCGCCGACGCGCACGCCGGCGGCAACGCGATAGTTCTCGAGCGACGCGCGTGGCAGCGGTGGCGGCGCCGGCTTTGATGTGGCAAGAAATGAAGCCAGGAGAAGGAATCGCATGCGGGAGTATGCGACTTCCACGAGAGGTGAGGAACCCCTCAGTTACTTCATGTTCACTTGAATGCGTCCAGGAACGCGCGCGCGAATGGCGATCGCTCGATCGCCGCTTCGTCGAGCCGCGTCGTCCACCGCAACGCTTCACTGTTCGCGAGCAGCACGAGCGTATACCGCTCGCTCGGCACATCACTCAACACCTTGAGATAGAGTGCAGAGTATTGGCCATCCCACAAGCCGGTGTGCCACACGACGCGGCGGCCGTCGTAACGGCCAAGGAACCACCCCAGGCCGTACGGCAGCTGCTGACCGCCGGGTGTGGTGTGCGGCGTCCACATCGTGGCGCGTGATGTCGCGCTGATCAATCGACCGGACATCAACGCGATGTCGAACCGCGCGAGATCCATCGCACTGGCAATCACGCCGCCCGCTGCGCCATCGCCCTGCGGTGGCGGCGGGTCGGATTGCACCACATTGCCCACCGAATCGATGTGATACGGCGTCGCCAACGCCTCGGCAATGCGCGGCGGAAGTGGCAGTCGACGATGTGTACGCGCGGCGTTGCGCATGCCGGCCGGCTTGAGAATCAACGAGTCGACCAGTTCGGAGAATGGCACACCAGTCACTTCCGCCATTGGTCGCGACGCCCATGAGAATGACGGCGGATTGTAGAGGAAGCGTGTGCCCGGTTCGGTGCCGTTCGCAGTCATGCCGAGCATGTGTCGCATGCTGAGCTTGTCGCTCATGCAGGCGTAGTCACTGAAGAACACTCCGCCATCTCCACGCGCGGCGTCGCAGAACTCATTGAAATTCTGATAGCTCCGCATTGGTCGATCGAGATCGAGCTTTCCCTGCTCGACCAACTTCATCGCCAAAGTGCCGGAAATGGTTTTACTCACCGACGCTGTGTTGAACGGCGTCTCGGCCGTTACCGGCACATTGCGTTCGATGTTGGCGAGCCCAAAGCCACGCGCGAGCAGCACCGTGGTGTCCTGCAGCATCGCCACCGCCAACCCCGGAATACGCTCGGCGCGGCGCAGCGAATCGATCTTCTGCGCCACCAACTCGGCGGTGTAGAGATCGCGTTTGATCTGCGTACTCGCGCAGGCGGTCATCGAGAACAGCGCACCGATCGAAAGGAGTCGCGTGACCTTCGTCATGCCAACCCTACGCACAAACCCGCGCAGAGTTACGAACACCGTGCCGTCCTGACCCCTTCCCCCTGGCGTCCTTCCCCCTGACCTCTAAGGGGTCAATCAAACCGTCAGCACACCTCTGAACCCTCGCGCCGCATAATACGACTGCGCCCCGTTGTGGTACGTGAATACCCGCCCATAACGCCGATCGCAGAAGATCGAGCCACCCAGCTTCCGAACGTCAGCCGGCGTCGCCACCCAGCTCGATGTCTTGAGGTCGAACTGTCCGAGCGTCTGAAGGTGCTGGTACTGCTCTTCCGTCATCAGCTCGACGCCCATCGCCTTCGCCACTCCCACGGCGCTCCCCGCCGGCTTCGCTTCCTTGCGCTCCTCGAGCGCCTTGTCGTCGTAGCACAAACTGCGGCGGCCGCTCGGGCTTTCCGCCGAGCAGTCGCAGAAGGTCACCGCGCCGCTCTTATCGCGGGCAATGACATCCGGCTCGCCGCCCGACTCCTCCATCGCATTGAGCACGTCCAGCGCCTTCTTGCTCGCTTCGAGACGTGCGAGCACCTGCTCCCACGTAATCCCCTTGTGGCGCGCGGCGTTCTTTTCGAAGCGGGCTTTGAGCGTAGCGAGCAGGGCGGTCTTTTCGGCGGCTTTCATTGGAGCGCTCAGGCGTAGAGTCGATGAAGAGTCGAGCTGAACCGTCGGACAATCGGCGCGCTGACGGTACAGCATCTGGCAGTAAACTGTCGGTCAGACTTGGTCTCTGCCACGCACTCTTCGACGCTAGCTCAGAGATAGCTCAGCCAACTACTCCGATTCTGCTGTTTTACCCCCGCGAACCACTTACAGAGCGGATACATCGTCAGTACCACCAGGAACCACGCCAGATACACGATCGGCAGTGAGAAACCCCAGCCCTCTGGTGCCGTGAACGGGAAGTGGCCAAGGTCAGGTGACTGCGAAAATCCCGCCGCCGTGCCGTAGCGAACCAGCGCCACGATCGCCGCGAAAGCATGGGCCATCGAGAAATGCACGACGTAGTAGAAGAAGGGCACGCGACCAATGAACATGGCGGGCTTGAGCCATGGCGGTGTCTCGCGATCGGCCCACGCGAGGAGCATCAGCGCAGGGCCCAACGTCATGAGCAAGAAGAGCAGCGACGGTGGGTACTTGTTGGTGTTCAGGAATGACAACACGGTGAACAGCGCCGTTGGCTGCGTGCTCCAGGGAACCGGATCGCCGTACACGTTCGCGAAGCGCAACACCACAAAGCCAATCGTCATGGCCGCGCCAAGCTGCAGCAGGAACCGAACGCGCTTCTCACGCGACCATTCGTACACCTGCCCCAACGCGTAGCCCACCGCCGTCACGCCGATCCACGGAATGAGCGGATACACGGCGAACACCACAAATCCCGGCTTGTTGATCACAAAGCCCGGCTGATGCAGCACATGCCACCACCAGGTATTGATCTGCACACCGTCGAGCAGGTGGTGTCCGGCAATCATCGCCACACCGATCGCCAGAATCGATTCCAACGGCAACCACACGAGCGCCGCGAGTGCGATCATGCACCAACCGGCGCACCAGAGCACGAGCAGCATGCTCGCGTGGTAGTCGAAGTTGAACTGATACGCAAAGCGCGCGACGGTGACTTCGGCCACGATCAGCCACAGACCGCGCGTGACGAGAAACCGCGCCAGCGCACCCGTCGACTGCTTGCGCAGCGATAGTCGCGCACCGGTTCCAGTAAGCAGGAAGAACGTCGGCGCGCAGATGTTCGTGATCCATCGCGTTGCAAACAGCGCCGTCGTGGTCGTCGCGAGATTCGTGGGGTTGGCACCCGGCATCCCGAAGAAGTCGCGGGTATGGTCAAGCGCCATGATGATCATGATGATCCCGCGCACCACATCGACCGCGTCGACGCGCGGACGGAACGGCTTGGTAAGGTCGGTCATAGAGGCTCACGTTAGAGCCGCGCGCATTCGGGCGCTCGGAGCGCCACGGCGTTCTGACAAAACGCTGACGTTTGTGAGTCACCACCAATGCAAGAGCGGGCTCCGAATCTCGGAGCCCGCTCTTTCACTCAACAGCAGCCAGCGATTTACATCCCCGCCGGCACCGCCATCGTCACACCTGCCGCCTGCAACGCAGTCGCGACCGTGCGCGCCTTGGCGAGCATCGCCTGGCCTTCGCTCATCGCTGCCGTCAACGCCTGCAACGCCGCGGCGTTCTGCTTCTGCTGGCCGTCGCTCGGCACCGCCCACTCGCCGATCATGTTGCCCTTGGCACCGGCAACAAGCTGCAATGCGTTCTGCGGTCCAGCGGCTGCCGCGGCTCCACCGCCGCCACCACCACCGCTACCGAATCCGCCGAACGCCTGCACACCAACACCGAGCTTCGGACGGAACGCGTCGAACTCCTTCTGGAATGCATCCAGTTGCGACTTGGCGTTCGCATCGGCGTTCGGCATCGAATCGATCTTGGCCTTCGCCTTGCGCACTTCAGCGAGCAGCGTGTTGAGCTTGGCCGCGAGATCGGTGCCTTGCTGCTGCGCCGCATGCAGCTCCATCGCCTTCGTGTTCCACGCCGCACGCTCAGCGGCACTCAACGTCACCTGCGGATCCATGACAATCGTGAGCGGCTTCGTCTCGACCTGCTTGCCATCGGCCATGAGCGCCACGGTGTACGTGCCTGGCAACACCTGCGGACCCTGCGGTCCACCGCCGCCGCGACCACCGAAGCCGCCACCACCACCGCCGCCGCACGGATTCTCGGCCATGTAGCCCACCGGCGGGAGATTTTCCGGGTAGCCCGGAATCACCTGACGCGGCTGGAATCCACCGCCACCGCCCGCACCACCACGACCGCCACCCGGCGCCTGCGGAGCGTTTGCATCGCGAATGGGTTCAACACGCTGATCCCAGCAGATGGTCTGAATGCCAGCGACGTTCCTGGCTGCCGGAATCGGCAGCTCACGCACCAGGGCGCCGCTCGCGTTCGTGATACGCAACGACGGATTCACCGCCGGCTTCTTGAAGTTCACCTGAATCACCGCTTCGGTCGGCGGATTCTCGCCGGTGAAGAACTGATGACCCCAGAAGCCTTCGTTGCGATCGCTCTTGCTCTTCCACTGCAGCGCGGGGCCCGGCGTGAACAGCTTCGCGTCCGCCATCTGCGCCGCCGCGTACTCCTGGATGGGCTCGAGGTGATCGAGGATCCAGATCGAGCGACCATGCGTGGCCACGATCATCGCATTGTCGCGCGGATGAATCGTGAGTTCGTCAACGCGCACCGTGGGGAAGTTCGCCTTGAAACGCTTCCACTGCGCACCACGATCGGTCGACAGGAAAATGCCCGTTTCCGTACCGATGTAGAGCACGTCCGGATTGCGCGTGTCTTCGGTGAGCGTCTTCACCACTTCGCCATGCAGGTTGTTCGTGAGCTTCGTGAACGTCTGCCCAAAGTTCTTCGACACCCAGATGTACGACTCGTAGTCGTTCAGGCGATGGTTGTCGACCGTGAGATACACCGTGCCCGCATCAAAGCGGCTCGGCACCACTTCACTCACGAAGGCGTGGCCCGTCGGAAAACCCGGCAGGTTCTTCGTGATGTTCGTCCACGCCTTGCCATCATCCTTCGACATGCTCACGGTGCCGTCGTCGGTGCCGGTGTAGAACACGCCGGCCTGCTTCGGGCTTTCGGCGAGCGACACGATCGTTGGCCATGCCGCGATACCGTCGTTCTTCGAGATCGTGATGTCCTTTCCCTTGAGCCCCATCGTCACGATGGAATCGCGAATCTCGTTCTTCGTGAGATCGGGGCTGATCGCTTCCCATGAATCACCACGATCGCGCGAACGGAACACACGATTGCCCGCCGCCAACAGAATGCGCGGGTTGGAGCCGCTCAGCATCAGCGGCGTATCCCAATGGAAGCGATACGTCTCACCGCGCGTCGCGTTCGTGACGTTCTGCGGCGTCGGACGGATGGAGCGCGATTCACCCGTCACCTTGTTGCGACGCGTCATGTTGCCGTCTTGCGACTCGGTGTAGATGATGCGCGAGTCAAACTGATCGGGGATGGCCACGAAACCGTCGCCACCCTGAATCTGGAACCAGTCGTAGTTGAAGATGCCGCGGACATGCCGTGACGCGCTCGGTCCGCACCAGTCGTAGTTGTCCTGCATACCGCCGCAGACGTTGAACGGATACTCCATGTCGAAGCCGACGTGATAGAACAGACCCACCGGAATCGTGAGGTGCGCCTGCCACGTCTTCGCCATGTCGTACGACGCCGCCACGCCGCCGTCGCCACCGATCAGCACATGATCGCCATTCTTTGGATCAATCCAGATGGCGTGAATGTCGTCGTGAATGACCAGCGCCGCGTCGGTCTCATAGGTCTTGCCACCATCGACCGACAGATGCAGACCAACGCCGCCCAAGTACAGCTTGTCGCTGTTGTTGGGGTCGATGCGCAGCTGCGAGAAGTACATCGGACGCGCATTCGTCGAGCTCACCTTGGTCCACGTCGCGCCACCGTCGGTGGACTTGTACGTGCCCGTCGCTCCTGCATTTGCACCAGCGCCGCCGCGGCCGGCAGCAGGCGCCGCTTCATCGCCTTCACCCGCGGCGTTCGCACCGCGACCACCGATGTTCGGCGTCGGCGCTTCAACGAGCGAGTAGACGATGTTCTGATCTTTGCGATAGACATCGACCGCGATGCGGCCGAGTGAGCCTGTGGGGAATCCCGCGCCGGTGATCTTGTTCCACGTCTCACCGCCGTCGGTGCTCTTCCACAACGCGCTGCCCGGGCCACCACCATTCATGCAGCACGCCGTACGCAAACGCTGATACGTGCTCGCATACATGACGTTTGGATCGGTGCTCGACATCGCGAGATCATTCGCGCCGGTCATGTCGTCGACCTTGAGCACCTGCTTCCACGTCTTGCCACCATCGGTGGTCTTGTAGACGCCGCGATCACCACCCGGTCCGAACAGCGGACCCGTCGCTGCGACCCACACGATGTCGTTGTTCGTGGGGTGTATCAGCACGCGATTGATGTGCTTCGATTCAGGAAGCCCCATCAGCGCGAACGTCTTGCCGCCATCGGTGCTCTTGAAGACGCCACCGCCCCAGCTCGTGCTCTGGCGATTGTTCGATTCGCCGGCACCAACCCACACCAGATCCGGATTCGTCTGCGACACGGTCACGTCGCCGATCGCGATCAGTCCCTGATCCTGAAACATCGGCGTATACGTCGCGCCGTTGTTCGTGGTCTTCCACACACCACCGTGCGCGGTGCCCACGTAGTAGATGGCCGGATTGGCCTCGTACACCGCGAAATCGGAGATACGACCCGACATCGTGGCCGGACCGATCGAGCGGAAATGGAGTTTGTCGAACTCCGTGGCGACGGGCACCGGCGCCATTGGCGCGGGGGCGGCCGCCGCCTTGGCTGGTGCCTTCCCCTTCGGCGCTTGCGCCAGCAGAGGGGCAGATGCGCCGGCCAGAGACAGGATCGCCATCGGAGCGATCCCGCGCAGGGTACGGGACATGTGGGGACGAGTTGTAGTGGAGGGACGGGGAGGAGGGGGCGTACAGCAGGGATAACGTGCGCGTTAAGCGGGCGTTGAGGGAGGGGGCACATGCCCCGACTGGACGCCGGGGGTAGAATCCACTCATGTCCGACAACTCCGAACCCACCCGCGAGTACCCAGCCGGCTCCCTCACCGTGGAGTGGCGCCAGCACCTCTGCCAGCACAGCGGCAACTGCGTCCGCGCCAACGCGCGCGTCTTCAATCCACGCCGCCAGCCGTGGGTGGAAACGGAACACGCCACCGAAGCCGAAATCGAGGCGGCGGTGGCGCGGTGCCCGAGCGGGGCGCTGCAGATAAGGAAGTGATGTGAGAGCGGTCTACTGGCTTTGGTGCAGACGCCGGTTGGTGCTCGTCACCGTCACTCAATTTTAGGAGTCAGGATGTAGCAGTCAGGGGGCGGTGCGCGAAGCGCAGCGCCCCCTTCCTTCAACTCCCCCCTGACGGCTGCCCCCTGACTTCTGAAAAGCAGTGCCCGTCGGGCGCTCTCGCCCTGGCCGTCGCGATGATCTCAGTTGCCGCTCTGGGGCTCTATCGCATCCAATGACAGGTATACCCCCCCGGATTCTTACGCAGATAATCCTGGTGGTACCCCTCCGCCGACCACCACGTCGCTTCGGGTGAGATCTCGGTCGTAATCGGCTTGTTCCAGAGCCCACTCGTTTGCGCGCGCGCCTTCACCCGCTCCGCCGCTTCTTGCTGCGCCGGCGTCGTGTAGAAAATCGCGCTCCGGTACTGCGTGCCGATGTCGTTCCCCTGCCGATTGAGCGTGGTGGGGTCGTGCATCTTGAAGAACCAGTCTTCGAGCAACGTCTCGTAGTTCAGAATGCCCGGGTCAAAGACCACGCGCACCGCTTCCGCATGACCGCTCTTGCTGTCATGCGTGTCGTGATACGTCGGATGTTCGAGCCATCCGCCGGTGTAGCCGACTTCTGTGTCGATCACACCGGGAATCTCACGCAGCAGCTCCTCCATTCCCCAGAAGCAGCCGCCGGCGAGAATGGCGACTTCCAGCGGGCGATCAACCATGCGCACCGCCCGAGGCGTCGTTGAACAGCGACGCGAAGTTGCCGTAGCCCTCCTTCTCGAGGTCAGCGACCGGAATGAAGCGCAGCGACGCCGAGTTGATGCAGTAACGCATCCCACCCGCCTCACGCGGACCATCGGGGAAGACATGGCCCAAGTGCGAATCGCCATGCTTCGACCGCACTTCGACGCGACGCATGCCGTACGCGTTGTCGGCGTGCTCGGTGACGTTCTCCACGACCGGCTTGGTGAAGCTCGGCCACCCGGTTCCCGAATCGAACTTGTCGGTGCTCGCAAACAGCGGTTCGCCGCTCACGATATCGACGTACAAACCGGCCTCATGATTATCCCAGTACGCGTTGCGGAATGGTGGTTCGGTACCGCACTGCTGGGTCACCTTGAACTGCTCGGGCGAAAGCTTGCTCGCGAGCTCGTCCTGCGACGGCTTCGCGTAGGATTTTGTGTCGTTTGTCATGGGAGATTGTAGCGAAAGCCACCCACTCAGGTTCCGTCGGTACGGGACCGCGTTTTGCCTCTCGGGTACTATTCAACGTGCCCCTCACTTTCGACAACCAGTTCACGTCGCGCCTGCCCGGCGATTCCAACCCCACGAACACCCGTCGGCAGGTGTTGGGTGCTGCCTGGAGCCCGGTCGAGCCCACGCCCGTAGCCGCTCCACAGGTGCTCGCCGTCGCGCAGGACGTGCTGGAAATGGTGGGCTTCGAGCCCGGTGCCGATAAGTCGCCCGACTTTGCCAACGTCTTCGGTGGCAATGCACTCATGGCGGGAATGCGCCCCTACGCCGCGAACTACGGCGGGCACCAGTTCGGCAACTGGGCCGGTCAACTGGGCGACGGTCGTGCGATCAGCCTTGGAGAAGTCGTGAACGCGCGCGGCGAACGATGGGAACTCCAGCTCAAGGGCGCTGGTCCCACACCGTTCTCACGAACGGCCGATGGTCGCGCCGTACTGCGCTCCAGTATTCGCGAGTTCCTGTGCAGCGAAGCGATGCATCACCTTGGTGTCCCCACCACGCGTGCGCTGAGCGTGGTCACCACGGGCGAAGCGGTGGTGCGCGACATGTTTTACAACGGCAACCCGCGCGAGGAGCCCGGCGCGATCGTCTGTCGTGTGTCACCCAGCTTCATTCGCTTCGGCAACTTCGAGATCTTTGCCGCACGTGGCGACATGGAGCTGTTGGCGCAGCTCGTCGACTTCACGATTGCGCGCGACTTTCCGCACCTCACCGGCACCACCGACGAAAAGCGCATCGCGTGGTTCGCCGAGGTGTGCGAACGCACCGCCAGGCTCATTGTGCACTGGATGCGTGTCGGTTTTGTGCACGGCGTCATGAATACCGACAACATGTCGATCCTCGGGCTCACGATCGACTACGGTCCGTACGGTTGGGTCGACAACTTCGATCCCACCTGGACGCCAAATACCACCGACGCACAAGGCCGTCGCTATCGCTTTGGCCATCAACCCAACATCGCGCAGTGGAATCTCGTGCGTCTCGCCGAAGCCATCGCGCCGCTCTTTCCGCCCGGTGATCATCTGCAGGCGGGTGTCGATCGTTTTGCCGACACGTTTGTCGCCGAGTACGATGCCATGAACGCATCGAAGTTTGGCCTCGCGCTCTCGGAGGACGCAAAGTCGATCATGCGCGACGGCTACCAGCTGCTCTACGACGCCGAAGTCGACTTCACGCGCTTCTTCCGCGCGCTTGGCG
Source organism: uncultured Gemmatimonadaceae bacterium (assembly GCA_966112585.1). Classification (GTDB taxonomy): domain Bacteria; phylum Gemmatimonadota; class Gemmatimonadetes; order Gemmatimonadales; family Gemmatimonadaceae; genus Gemmatimonas. The sequence continues at coordinate 55,344 of CBHWDN010000023.1, read as the reverse complement.
AGATTCCCGACACGCTCTCAGCGCCGCTCACGATCGCAATCCTCGGCGATGTGTTCTACGACGATGCACGTCGCGACGCGAACGCCGACGCGTTCAATCAGTGGCTGCAGCGCTGGCACGGCCTCGCACTGTCGAGCGGCGTGGTCTTCGAGGAGCGCCGCGCGCGCATGCACGCCGTCAACCCGTGGTTCGTGTTGCGCAACTACGTCGCACAACAGGCCATCGATGCCGCCGAGTCGGGCGATCCGACTGTGGTGCGCACGCTGCTCGAGGTGCTTCGGAATCCATACGACGAACAGCCGGCCTTCGCGCAGTACGCGCAGCGACGCCCGGAGTGGGCGAAGACCAAGGCCGGCTGTTCGATGTTGTCCTGCTCGAGCTGACGCGACCAGCGCGTCGGACTACATCTGCAAGGTGTGCGACTGCGCGGCCTTCACGGCCTCGATGAACTTCTGTGCGTCGGCCTCTGAGAACTTGCCACCGTTCGATTTGCTGGAGCCGCTCGACTTGCTGTTCATGACGACTTTGCCGCCCTTCACGTCGAACTTCAGCTCGCCGTCTTCATAACGAAGATTCTCGACGTCTTTGGCTGGCACCTTCACCTGAAAACCCATCGCGGTGCCAACCGCCGCGCTCACCGCGCTGCCGATAATCGCGCTGATGTTCCCCTTGCCTTGCGTGTTTTTGGTGATACTGTCGGCGACGCTGTTCCGCAGGCTATCGGAGAGCTGAAGGATCACCGAGTCACTCACCACGGCGAGCACGAGGGCGCCATCGGTGCTGGTGATCTTCACATCGTCATCACCAATCGCGGTGGCTTCCTTGTGGTCTTTGTCGAACTTGACCGACACAGAGCCCTTTTCAGCGTCGTCGGACTTGTCGCCACCACACCCGCTGAGCATCGCGCCCAGCGCCAGCACCACCACGCCCGCCATCCGTGACATTGCCTGCTCCTTGAGAGTGCGTTGAACGGGGTGACCTGCTCCCCGAAGCCCTTACGGCTTTTTCTCCAGCGAGTTTTGGCGATCGAGGACGATCGACACGAACGCGAGCACCTCGTCCGGCGTGAACACCGCGCCCGTTGCGCCGTTCCCCACATTGAACAGCTGCGCGCCAACACCCTTGATGTCGAAGCTCAGCTGGCCGTTGGCGTACTTCACATTCTCGAGCGACGTGGCCGGAACGCTCACTTTGCTGTTCGGCGTGACCATGTGGACGGTGTCGCCAATCACTTCGATCGCGATCGCACCATCCCCCGACACCATCTGCAGGTCGTTCGGTCCAAGCAGCCGTGTCGACGCCGCCTGTTTGGCCGCCGCGCGGGCGATCTGATCCTGAGGATTCTTGTCGCAGGCCGAAAACAGAACCGCAGCGCATGCCGCGAGAAGTACAACACGGGACATCGGCGACACCGGTGGAAAGCGAGGTCAGGGACGGCAGAATATGTTCACAATATGAGACGGCGGACCTTCCTGCTGGCAGGGCTCGGTGCCGGTGGCGCGTTGTTCCTGGGGTGGTCACTCGTGCCGCCACGGCAACGACTGCGCGCGTCCGTCTCGCCCGAACTCCCATCGGGCAGCGTTCCGCTCAATGGCTGGCTCTCCATCGCGCCGAACGACGACGTCACCATCATCGCGCCCAAAGCCGAAATGGGACAGGGGGTCCACACGGCCCTCGCGATGCTGATCGCCGAGGAGCTGGGGTGCGACTGGGCCAAGGTGCGAGTGCAGCACTCGCCGGTCGATGCGATCTACAACAACGTCGCCGCCATCGTGGACGGTCTGCCCTTCAATCCCGATCTCGATGGCAACGGCGCCGTGCGTGCACTGCGCTGGCTTACGGCCAAGTCGATGCGGGAGGTCGGCGTCATGATGACCGGCGGCTCGTCGAGTGTGCGCGACTGTTGGGAGATCGCACGATTGGCTGGCGCCACCGCACGAGTCGCGCTGGTGGAGGCGGCTGCACAGCGTTGGCGCGTATCGCCGACGGAGTGTCAGGTCGCCAACGGTCTCGTTACGTGCAGCAAAGGCTCGCTGCGATTTGGCGAGCTCCTGTCGGCCGCTGCGACGATCAAGCCGGCCGATGTCTCGCTCAAGGCAACCAGGGACTTCACACTCATCGGCCGTGACACGCGGCGGCTCGAGGCGCGCGAGAAGGTCACCGGGTCGGCAACCTTTGGGATCGATGTACGAGTCTCCGGAATGCAGTACGCCGCCGTCGCGTTGCCACCGGCCATTGGGTGCACGCCGGTGCGCTACGATCGCGACGCAGCACTGGCGAAGCCCGGCGTGCGGGCCGTGGTCGCACTCGAGGGAAGCCGCTACGGCGACACACCAGCGGTTGCCGTGGTCGCCGAGAGTTGGTGGCAGGCGCGTCTCGGTGTCGCGGCGCTCAACGTGCAGTGGAGCGCGAGTCCCGCTAGCGCGCTCAACTCGAACGGCCTGATGGAGACGCTCCGCTCACAGGCGCTGACCGACGACGGTATACCTCTGCGCAGCAGCGGTGACGCACTCGACGCATTGAGCAACGCCGATCGCGTAGTCGATGTGATGTACGACGCGCCGTATGTCGCGCACGCCGCGATGGAGCCCATGAACGCTACCGTGCGCGTTGCAAGCGATGCGGTGGAGTGCTGGGTCGGTACGCAGGTGCCCACGTGGGCGGTGCAGGCCCTTTCCAGCGTGACGGGCGTGAAGGAATCGGCGATCGTGTTGCATCAGCAGCTGTCGGGTGGTGCGTTTGGCCGGCGACTCGATGTCGATGTCATCGCGCAATGCGCGGCCATTGCCAGGGCAGTGCCCAACGTACCGGTCCAGCTGATCTACTCACGCGAGGACGACACCCGACAGGATTTCTATCGTCCCGCCACAGCCTCGCGCTTGCGGGCGGCCATCGATGCCTCGGGCAACGTCACCGCCGTTGTCGCCCACTCGGCGGGTCAGGCACCATTTCGCGAGCTGAGTCGGCGCGTGGGATTTGTCTTCACGCAGAATGGGCCCGATCGCACGACCAGCGAGGGCACGTGGGATCAGCCCTACGAGTTTCCCGCCTTTCGTTCCTCGCACGCCGATTGCGACTTTCCGGTACCGGTAGGCTCATGGCGCGCGGTTGGGCATTCGCATCAGGCGTTCTTCTTTGAGTCGTTCATCGACGAACTTGCCGCGGCCACCACGCAGGATTCGCTCGCGTTTCGATTGTCGCAACTCAAGAATCATCCGCGTGCGGCTGCCGTGCTCAAGGCGGCGGCGGACCACGCGAAGTGGGGCACGCCGCTCGAGCCAACCGGCGACGGGAAGCCCCGCGCGCAGGGCCTCGCACTGCACGCCGCATTCGGATCAACGGTCGCGCAAGTCGTAGAGGTCTCGATCGACGACGCGCAGCGTATTCGCGTTCACCGCGTGACCTGCGCAATTGATTGCGGCATGGCCGTGAATCCAGGTGGAATCCGTCAGCAGATCGAAGGCGCCATCATCTATGGTCTCTCGGCCGCACTCGGCAATCCCATCACGATCGAACAGGGGCGTGTGCGCGAAGCAAACTTCGATGCAATGCAACCCATGCGCATTGCCGAGTCGCCGGTGATCGACACGATCATCATGGCGAGTACTGGCATGCCAACGGGTGTGGGTGAGCCGGGTTTGCCGCCGGTGGCGCCCGCGATCGCAAACGCGTTGTTCAAGCTGACCGGAACGCGACAGCGTTCACTGCCATTGCGTGTGCCATCGCGCCGTATGGTAGGAGCTCAGCATGAGTGACCCCATCACTCTCACGGTGAATGGCGAGGCGCGTGCCGTGAATGCCGCGCCAGATACACCGCTGTTGTGGGTCCTGCGTGAATCGCTCGCGCTCACCGGTACCAAATTCGGGTGCGGTATGGCGCTCTGTGGCGCGTGCACGGTGCACATCGATGGCATTCCCGCGCGTGCCTGCGTGACGCCGTTGTCAGCGGTCGGTACGCGGTCGGTTACCACGATCGAAGGCGTGAGCGGCGTTGGCAGCGCCGTGGCGATTGCGCGCGCGGTTCAGGACGCCTGGATTGCGCACGATGTGCCACAGTGCGGTTACTGTCAGTCCGGACAGGTCATGAGCGCGGTCGCGCTGCTGACCGGCAACCGCGCGCCGTCCGATGCGGACATTGATACGGCGATGCAGGGCAATCTCTGTCGCTGCGGCACCTATCCCCGAATTCGCGCGGCGATTCACTCGGCCGCGCAACAGCTGGCAACACCGCCGGCTTCCTCTGCATCTTCTGAGTCGCCGAACACGGCAGTCCCGCCGATCACCCGCTCCCGTTGAGCTTCGTATGACCGCTCGCCTTCGCTCCGTTGTCACTGGCATGCTGCTCGCTGCCGGTACGTCCATGACGCTCGCGCCATCGCTCGCTGCGCAGGCCAATGCGCCGATCATTGGCCGCTGGGATCTCACCATTCAGGGTAAGGACAACAGCTATCCGTCGTGGGTCGAGGTCTACCTCTCCGGCAGTCGCACCCTGGTGGGTCGCTTCGTGCACGGCGGCGGCAGCGCGCGTCCGGTGGCCAAGGTCACCTTCTCCGATGGCGTGATGCGCTTCGCGATTCCCCCGCAGTGGGATCGTGGCACCGCCGACCTCATGGTCGAAGCCACGCTCGCGAACGACAAGCTCACGGGCACGCTCACCACTCCCGATGGCGAAAAGCAGGCGCTTTCCGGTGTGCGCGCACCCGCGCTCCGTCGAGCGTCACCGCCGGTGTGGGATAAGCCCATCGCGCTCTTCGACGGCAAGAACATGAATGCGTGGGAGCCGATGGGTGACCGCAGCAAGTGGAGTGTGGTGAACGGCATTCTCACCAACGCCGGATCTGGCGCGAATCTCAGGACCAAGCAGACCTTCGAAGACTTCAAACTCCATGTGGAGTTCAAAGTCGCGAAGGGCGGCAACAGCGGCATCTACCTCCGCGGCCGTCATGAGGTACAAGTCGAAGACACGCCAATCGGCGAGCCCAAGTCAGTCGACGTTGGCGGCGTGTACGGCTTCCTCGTGCCGAACGAAGCCGCCCAAAAGCCCGCCGGAGAATGGCAGACGTTCGACATCACGCTGATCGGTCGCCGCGTGACCGTGGTACTCAATGGCAAGAACATCATCGTCGATCAGACAATCCCCGGCATCACCGGCGGCGCCATCGACAGCAAGGAAGGCGACCCCGGCCCGTTGTATCTCCAGGGCGACCACACCGGCGTCGAGTATCGCAACATCATCATCACGCCGGCAAAGCCGGTGAAATGATCTCAAGTCTCACGTCTCACATCAGCAGTAGTCTCAGAGCGCCGTTGAGTTAGCGTAGTCCAGTCAGCGTAGTTGCAGTTAGCGTAGTTCGCTCTTGCCCGTCAGGTGCCCCCGAACCACTCGTATCCCTCGTCGCTCCAGTAGCCTCCGTTCGGCGAGGGCATGAAAGTGATGCGCGTCAGGTATTTGGTGTTCTTGTAGCCCAGCTTGATGGGCGAGTGAATGCGCGCCGGTGCCCCATACGCCGGCGACAATGGACGGCCATCCTTGGCCACCACGACCAGCGTCTGCGGATGCATCGCGCTCTCGAGGTCCCAGCTCTCGTGGTAGTCATTGTCGAATGAGGCAAAGTCCACGTAGCCGGCATCGCGCGTTGGCTGTGCCATGCGCGCAATCTCGGTGAGCGGCATACCCTGAAATTCCGCGACGGCGCTCCAGCCTTCCACGCAGTAGTGGTGTACTCGCTGCGTCTGTCTGGCCATACGACGCACATCGTCGAAGCTCAGTCGGAGCGGCGTTCGCACGGCGCCGTTGACCTCGAGCATCCAGGCGCCGTTCATCGCCTCGTTCCACACCGGCACTTGGTCTGATACGAAGTAGCTCGGGAACGCATCACCCGCCGCCATCATGCTGTTACGCACCTTGTCCGAGCGATTCGCGGTGCGCAACAACCATCGCTCGAGCTTCTCGTTCTGGCGACCCACCGATTTGAGCACGCGATCGACGCCCGGGCCTCCGGTGGCATTGCACGCCGCAACCAGCGGCGCAATCACACCAAGGCTCATCAGTCGCATAAACCCTCGACGATCGAGCGCCCCGCGATCGCGAAGCGACTCAGCCTGGTGCTCAACATGCTGGGTGACCGCGCGCTGTAGCGCGCGCCTGGTGGGCGAATTCACGCGCCCTCCGGCGACGGATGCGGTGCGTCGGGCAGCGATTCGTGCGCGCGTGGCGCATGCGGACGAAGGTTGATCAGCGGGCGCGCCTGTCGGGCCTCGGGCGACCAGCGCTCTTCGTCGTATCCACCGGTTGTCATCGCGCGCAGCGCATACGGGTCAACAGTGAACACCATGAACACATGCACCAGCACGAGCTGCCCGAGCATCAGCATGGCGCCGAAGTGCCAGAAGCGCGCCCACGCGTAGCCACCGAGGGCGTTCGTCAGCCACCCAAGCGAGACGGGCTTCCAGATCGCCACACCCGAGACAATGAGCACCACACCGCAGACGAGCATCGTGGTGTAGGCGTACTGCTGCAGCGCGTTGTGCTTGCCCTGCACCGGATGATCGCGCCGCAGGAACAGGTAGAAACGCGCCATCTCGATCGCGTCGCGCCACCGCGACACGCGCGGCACGATGGTGCGCCAGCGCCCGCGCTGGTACAGGTGCACCAGATACACTGCGCCATTCACGGCGAGCAACCACATCATGGCGAAATGCCAGTGTCGCGCGCCGCCGAGCCATCCGCCAAGCGTCATCCACGCCGGCGCCGGCGTGCCCTCGAACGGCCAAAGCGGCCACGGCGCCGTGCCTTTTGGCGCAAACGCCGGCGACGCGTTGAAGATGCGAAGGCCCGAGGCAGCCATGACAAGCACAGCCAGCGCGCTGATCCAATGCGTGATGCGCGCAACGGGATGATGACGAGGCGTGGTGGTCGACATACCGCTAGGTAGACGCGACGTGCGCTCGCGGTTCCCGCGCGCTGCGATACGCCACTCGGAACTTCTCACCACCGCACCGTCTAGATGACGTGTCTCGCTGTTTCGCCCCGCCCGACCACCCCATGGAGATTCCACTCATGAAACTGTCCCACGTTGTTACCGTCGCAATGGCCGTCATGTGCGCCTCGTCCGCGCTCTCCGCGCAGGATGCCATGAAAGCCAAAGGCGATACCACCAAGAAAGCGGCCGCCACGAAGATGGACGCCATGAAGCACGACGGCATGGCCAAGTCAGATGCCATGAAGCACGACGGCATGACGAAGCCCGATGCCATGAAGAAGGATGGCATGGCCAAGACCGATGCGATGAAGCACGATGGCATGGCCAAGGGCGACGCCATGAAGCACGACGGCATGGCGAAGAGCGACGGCATGAAGAAGGACGCGATGACCAAGCCCGATGCGATGAAGAAGGACGCGATGGGTAAGCCGGCCGCGAAGAAGGACACGATCAAGCGCTGAGCCGGTCATGTCTCTCCCGGCCGTTGCCGATCTGCTGGTCACGCAGCCCGTCACCGCCTACTTCGTCGTATTTGCTGGCGGAGTGTTGACGAGCCTGACGCCGTGTATTTATCCCATGATCCCGATCACGGCCGCCGTGGTGAACAGTGCCGGGAGTGGCAGCCTTTCAGAGTCGCGTTCCGCCGCTGATCGCTGGCGAGCCATCCGCATCACGATGGCCTATGTATCCGGGCTGTCGCTTGCCTATGCGACGCTCGGCCTTATCGCCGGCCTCTCAGGTTCCCTGTTCGGGGCGATCAGCACCAACAAGTGGGCCTTGCTCGTCATGGCCAATCTGTTGTTGGCCTTCGCGCTCATGATGCTCGACGTGCTGCCGGTTCCCGTGCCGTCAGCCCTGATGGCGCGAGCGGCGACACTCGGCAATGGGCAACGCATCATCGGCGCCTTTCTCATGGGTGTGGCGTCCGGTGTCGTGGCAGCACCATGTGGCGCACCCGTCATGGCGACACTGCTCACCTGGGTCGCCGCGACGCGAAGCGCCTGGCGCGGATTCAGCTACCTGTTCGTGTTCTCCCTCGGTATGTGCGCCCTGCTCGTTGTCGTCGGGCTGTCCAGCGGCTCACTGACTCGATTGCCTCGCGCCGGCGCGTGGATGCTGCGCGTCAAAGCGCTGTTTGCTGTGCTCATGATCGGCATGAGCGAGTACTACCTGCTCCAGGCGGGTCAGGTCTGGTTCTGACTCCGCGCTGAACACTTACGCCTTCCCATTTCATCATGCTTCGCTCTCTCCGTGCCCGACTCATTCTCGCCGCCGCTCTGTGCCTGCCAGTTGGAGCTCCCCTTTTGCACGCACAAGACGGTGGTGTCGCTGTCGGCAGCACGGCTCCCGCCGTCGCCAACATACCCACGGTCGATGGCAGCACCTTCGACATGACCACGGTGGTGGGCAAGCGCCCGGTGGTGATCGAGTTCTGGGCGACCTGGTGCCCGTTGTGCAAGAAGCTCGAGCCGGCGATGGCGGAGGCCCGTGCAAAATTCGGCAATCAGGTTTCCTTTATTCACATCGGCGTTCCGGAGAACCAGACACCGGAACGGCAGGCGGCGTTCATCAAGGAACGGGGCATGACTGGCACGTTTTTGTTCGATCGCGATCACGTCGCCATGAAGGCGTTTGCCGTGCCCCACACATCGTTTCTTGTGGTCCTCGATGCGGCGGGCAAGGTGATGTACACCGGCGTCGGAGGGGAGCAGGACGTCGACGCCGCCGTGCGTCGCGCGCTCCCCAAGCAGTAGCCCTTCGCCTCGATGTCGCTGGTCGAACGCGATGCCGTGTTCGAGCGTGAAGCGCTGGCATGTCTGCCGCACGTCGCTCGGTTTGCCCGATCGCTCACCAAGGACGCGGCAGCGGCCGATGATCTCGTGCAGGAGACCTTTCTCTTGGCCTACCGAGGGTATGCGTCCTTCCAGCAGGGCGCCGATGTGCGTCGGTGGTTGTTCAGCATCTGTCATCATGCATGGCTCCGTACCACGCAGCGCGAGCAGCGCTTCGTGAACACCACCGACGGCGGTGACGCCGAGCTGGAAACGCTGGCGGCCGTGATGGGCCATGTGGCCGCGCAGCGTTCCGGACTTGATCGGTTCGTGCAGTCACTCGACGTCGGCCCCGCCATTCGCGCGGCCATCGCGACGCTCACGCCGGCGTTCGGCGCGGTCGTGCAGCTTGTCGATGTCGAAGGCCTGTCGTACGATGAAGCCGCTGGCGTACTCGGCGTTCCGGTGGGGACCGTGCGATCGCGTCTCTTTCGCGCGCGCCGAATTTTGCAGGAATCGCTGTTCGAATATGCGCGCGACGCCGGCGTCGTGCGCCAGTCACTGTCACCTGCTCGGGAGTCCCGCCCATGAGCACGACCCACGCCTCGCCGCCAGACCTGATCGATTGCCACACCGCCGTCCGGCGCCTGTGGGACTTTCTCGATCAGGAACTCGATGCCACGCGCTTCGCCGAGGTTGAGCAGCACATCGCGAGCTGCGCCAAATGCGCGGAGCACGTCGAGTTTGCCAAGTCGATTATCCGCGCGATCAAGAGCAATGCGACCGACGAGCCAGGCGAAGCGCCCGCGCTGTCGTTACGCCAACGGGTAATCAGCCAACTCGCGAGTGAGGGGTACTCGCGAGCCTAGTCACGGTCCACGGGGAATCCTCGGCGGCGCTGGACTCTCGATCGCCGCCGCCTTCGCGGCCTTTCGACCGAAGAAGATCGAGTGGACGCGGCGGGTAAAGAACACCAGCAGCAATAGCACCGCGACGAGCGTGATGATCGGCAGGAAAATCGCCAGTACACTCGTCACCACCGCACCAATCAGTTCGAAGATCGACACCACCGGATTGGCAACACCGCCGGTAAGCGTCGTGCTCTTGAAGCGGGTGAATACCGTCGCGCCTTGCGTCACACCGGCCGCGCCACCCGCCAGCAGCACCGCACTCCATTTCACGATCGGCGGCAGGTCCACCACCACGCTCGCGGCGGCCAGCATCCCGGCCAACATCGCCGCCGGTGTCGCAATGACATCGAGCAGCTGATCGAGCCACGGGATCGCGTAGGCACCCACCTCGAAGATCGTGGCCGTTGCCAACGCCGCCAGCGCCGGCGTACTGGCGAGCCAGCTGAACTCCGGCGAGAGCGGCAGCACGTTGGTCTTCGCCGCAATCGCGGCCGCCAGCAGCGGCACGAAGACGCGGAATCCCGCCGCGGCTGCGAGCCCGAGTCCCACCGCCACGCCGATCACCGCGTCGGTCGCAGAGGGCATGGCTATCGACAGCAGCTCCGCCAGAATCATCATGACCGAGAGATACCCCACTGCGGTTCCGGAAGCGAATACCGGACGCTACCCTCTGGCATGGGCGTCATTCTCCGCTGGTTCTTCTTCGCGTCGCTGTCGGTCATTCTGATGCTGCAGCTGCGTGCGCTCGATCACGCGCTGATCTCACCCGACACACCCTTCGGCATCGTCGGCTACGAGCTCGCGTTCACTGCCGAACGAGCACGCGCCATTCTCGAAGCGTGGCGCAGCATGGATGTTCTCGAAACCGCGCGCGTCAGCCTGGGGCTCGATGTCGCGTTTCTGCTCGCCTATCCATGGTTCTTCCGCACCAGTGCACAGTTGCTGATGCGAAAGGACACATCAGCGTTCGATCGCGTCGGCCGCCGGCTCGCACTCGCCGTACTGGCCTGCACGCCGCTCGATCTGACCGAGAACCTCGTTCTCTGGCGCATGCTGGAAACAGGCGTCACACCGGCCTTCGCGGCCCTTGCCGGTGTCGTCGCCACGCTCAAGTTCGTACTGATCCTCGCCACCGGACTCTGGTGCCTCGTCGCGCTGTCGCGTCGCTTCGCCAGGTGATGTTGTAAGCGGTTGTCTGCATTCGTCGCCAACTCCCTCGCCAATGCCTGATTCGCCCCGCGCCGGTGGTATCGCCGCGCGCGCCATCGCCGCGCTCGTGCTTGTCTTCGGGACCTACAATCCCGAAGGGTTCTCGTACTTCCACTGGGCCATCGCACCCATGCGCACCGGCGTCCCCACCGCCGGCCCGGCCTCCGTGAAGGTGTTGGTCGGCATCCTCCTTATGGGCGCGTGGGGCGTCTTCATCAACGCCACCCGTCGCTCCATCGGCATCGCCGGCGCGCTGCTCATCATGGGACTCGCGGCCTGCGTCACCTGGGTGCTCATGGACTTTGGCGTGGTCAGCGCCACCTCGAGCCGCGGCATCACGCATGTCGTGCTCTTCTGCACCGCCATGTTGCTCGCGGTTGGCATGAACTGGTCGCATCTGCAGCGCCGGCTGAGCGGGCAAGTCGACATGGACAACACCGACTGAGCCATCGCCGCTGTGCCCGCTCCACTGACACTCGCATTTGTCGCACCCTGGGAGTGTTCGCGCGTCGTCGCCAACATTCCGCGGGCACCGCGAGACGATGTCATCGTCGTGTTGCTCGAATCGGTCGCCAAAGGCGCATCGCTTCCCTGGCATCGGCAGAAGCTCGTGCTCTTGTTGTCGAGTATGCGGCATTTCGCCGCGCAGCTCAAACAAGCGGGCTATCGTGTCCTGCTGCACCGCGCCGAGTCGTACGCGGCGGGACTCGCCGAATTGGCCGCGACACACGGCGCCGCGCGCGTTGTGGCCACCGAAGGGCGCGAGCAGGACATGGTGGAGGAGCTCGAACGCGCGCGAACGCGATTGGACGCACTCGGTGTATCGCTGCTGCTCCGCGAAGACCGCGGCTTTCTCGCCACGCGCGAGGAGTTCGCCAGCTGGGCCCGCGGTCGCAAAGAGTATCGCATGGAGTGGTTCTATCGCGTCATGCGCCGAAAGCATGGCATTCTGATGGAACCCGACGGCGAACCGAGTGGCGGCGCGTGGAACTTCGACGTCGCCAATCGAAAACCGTGGCCCAAGGCACGACCCGTTCCGGCGGTGTGGCGCATGGAGCCCGACGACATCACTCGCGAGCAGATGCAGCGCGTCTCGCGGTGGAGCAATCGCTGGGGCACTGTCGATTCATTTGCGCTCCCCGTCACGCGACGCGACGCGAAAGCGTGGCTCGAACGGTTCATCGTGGAGCGACTCCCGGAGTTCGGTCCGTACGAAGACGCCATGATGCACGGCGCGCACGACCTGCTGCACTCGTCGCTGTCGAGTCTCATCAACGTCGGCTTGCTCCATCCGCTCGAAGTTGTTCGACGAGCTGAACGCGCTTACCGCGAAGGGCACGCGCCGATCGAAAGCACCGAAGGATTCGTTCGCCAGATCCTTGGCTGGCGCGAATACATCCGCGGGATGTACTGGACGCTCATGCCGGAGCTCCGCACCGCCAACGCACTCGAGGCACCGCTCCCGCTGCCACGGTGGTACTGGGCGCCCGATGGGGAATCGTACGGTGGCGAAACAACGTCGCGCTGCGAGATGCGCTGCCTGCACGACACCATCAGTCAGGTGCGCGACCACGGTCGCACGCATCACATCGCACGACTCATGGTGCAAGGAAACTTCGCCACGCTACTCGGCGTGACGCCAGCGGCGCTGTCACGGTGGTTCTGGGCCGCCTTCACCGATGCGTATGAATGGGTCGAGCTCCCAAATGTGAACGGCATGGCCACGTGGGGCGACGGCGGTACGCTTGCGTCGAAGCCGTATATCGCCAGCGGTGCCTACATCAACCGCATGAGCAACTATTGTGGCGGCTGTCGCTTCAACGTTTCGCAGCGCACCGGCGACGATGCCTGCCCGTTCAATCTGTTGTACTGGGATTTCCTCGCGCAGCATCGCGATCGCTTCGCGAATCATCCGCGCATGCGCATGATGACCAAGCATCTCGACACCATGCCTGCCGAGGAGTTGGTGCAGATTCGTCGCCAGGCCGCCGCGTTTCGCGCCAGCGTGCCGCTCGAATCGCCATAACGTTTCGCGGGGGCGATCGCGGCCGTGATCGCGTATCTTTCGGGCTATGAGCGACGCCCAGCAGCCGCGCCACGGCCGCCCGCCCCAAAGCACCCCCGCGCATCGCAAGCAGCTGCGCGCACTCGTGCGCGAAGGGTGTCAGAACCGGCCGGGCGTCTATCGCATGCTCGGCCCCACCGGCGTCGTGATGTATGTGGGTCAGAGTCGCGTGTTGCGCACACGCCTGCTCAGCTACTTCCGCGCGAAAGGCCGTCGCAACAAAGCCGCGCGCATTCTGCGTCACGCGTTTCAGATCGAGTGGGAGTACACGAACTCCGAGTTCGGTGCACTGCTCCGCGAACTCAAGCTGATCAAGCAGTATCGGCCGCCATTCAATGCCATGATGGTGCTCGACGAATGGCCACGCGCCTATGTCGCACTTACGGGTGGCAATGTGCCGGGCCTGCGCGTCGTGCAGCGCTCCGATGATCCGCGCGCCGTCGCCCTCTTTGGCCCGTTTCGTCGCGTCGCGTATCTGCGCGAAGCCGTGCGTGCTCTCGCCGACGCGAGCGGTGTGCGCGACTGCACGCTTGATGACCTGACAAAGGTCGCCGATGGAACGCGCAGGCAGTCGCCGCTCTGGTTTCAGAGCGAGAACCCCCGTCGCAACGGCCGCACACGGGCACCCGGATGCTTACGCCACGATCTCGGAACCTGCGCGGGTCCGTGCATCGGAGAAGGTGAGCCACTCGGCTATCGCGCCGCCGCCGAACAGCTCCGCGAGTTTCTCGATGGTCACGGCGACGCACCCGTGCGCCAACTCGAAGCCGCGATGCAGGCGGCGGCGGAATCACTCGCCTTCGAGCGTGCAGGGGTGCTGCGCGATCGACTGGAATTGGTGCGATGGCTGCACGAGCGCCTGCAGCATTTTCACGCCAACGTCGATCGGCTCACCTTTCGCTATCACGCGTGGGATCCGCACACCGATCGGGAGTGGATCTACCTCATCCGTCGCGGCACGGTGCGCGCTGAAGTGCCGGCGCCGGCAACCGATGCGGAGCGTGAAGCGCTCGCTGAGCTGGTCCAGCGGATCTATGGCGGGCTCGACCCGACCGGCGCTGACCTGCCGAACCACGACCTGGATGAGTTTTATCTCGTTGCCAGCTGGTTCAGGCGGCGTCCCGAGGAAAGGAAGCGCACACGCAGCGCCCGGGCGGCACTATCCGTACGCTGACTGGCCACCGGCGCTCTGGGACGAACTTCCCGACCTCCCAGAAAGCGAAACGGCGTGCCGGATTGCTCCGGACACGCCGCTTCGATATCACCGTACGCTTGCTTCGGGTCCCGCCCCTGGGTTGGCGCAGCGATGATACAGGGGTGAACCTATTCCGCCTACCTGACAGCAACCTAACAGGCCGTTAGAAACTTTCGTCCCACGATTTATGCGCCTGCTTGTCGTCGAAGATGACCCGAAACTTGCCGCCCTGGTCGCCCGGGGGCTGCGGGAAGACTCCTATGCCGTGGACGTCGCTGAAGACGGCCCCAAGGCGCTGACCCAGACCGCGCTCAACAGCTACGACGCCATCATCCTGGACGTCATGCTGCCGGGCATGGACGGCTTTGGTGTGGTCAAACAGCTCCGTCAGAAACAGGTGCGGACGCCCGTGCTCATGCTCACCGCGCGCGATGCCGTTCCTGATCGCATCAGTGGTCTCGATGCCGGCGCCGACGACTATCTCGTCAAGCCGTTCGACTTCGGCGAGCTGCTCGCGCGCGTACGCGCGTTGCTCCGTCGCCCCGAAGCGCTGCAGGCGGCGAAGGTCACGGTTGCGGATCTCACGATCGATCTCAATTCGCATGCAGTGCATCGCGCCGGCGAATCGCTCGTGCTCACGGCCAAGGAGTTCGCGCTCCTCGAACTGCTGGCCCGCAATCTCGATCGCATCGTGCCGCGTACGGAGATCGTCGCGCACGTGTGGGATGACAATCACGATCCATTCACCAACGCCGTCGAAGTCTACATGAATCGTCTGCGTGGAAAGATCGACCGCGAACCGTGGGCACCGCTGCTTCACACCAAGCGCGGCGCCGGCTACATGCTCTCGGCCACCGCGCCGGGCTGATTCGAGTTGCTGCGTATGCCAGTGCGCGCGAGCATCCAGCAGCGCCTGACGCTGTGGAATTCCAGTGTGCTCGCGCTCGCGCTGTGCGTTTTTGCCGGCGCGGCGTGGCTCACCCTTACTGACGTTCTCGAGAAGCGCAGCACTTCGAGTGTGCGTGAGGCAGCGCGTGCCGTTGCCGGTGCCGTGCGCGCCGGTCAGCAGGCACTGATCGAACGCGGTGAAGTCGAGAAGGAACGCGGCGCGACCGAACAAGCGGTGTTGCGTGAGCTGCGCGCTGGTGACCTCGACATCTTCATCGCCGACGAAGCCGAGCAGGTCATGGCGGCGCGTCAGCCACGGCAAGAGCGCGAAGGCGCGATGGCTGAGATCCGCGATGAGCAACCGAAAGAGGCGCCGGTGGTGATTCCGCCGTCGGTGCGCGAAGTGATGGACGAAATGCGCGGCCTCGCACGCGCTGGCTCACTCGACGACAGCACCGTGCTGGTGCGCGCCATTCGATTGGGGGCTGAGCCCGCCAGAGCTGCGGCCGTCCGATTGCGCCCACTCGCCGTGATGGTGGGCGAACCCACGCTGCTCGTGGTTGCCGTGCGACCCGAAAGCGAAGACGTGCAAGTGTTGCGGCAGGTGAAGACGACACTGCTTCTCGCCATCCCGATCGCCCTGCTCGCGTCGCTGTTGGCCGGCTTTGCGCTCGCGCGGCGGAGTCTCGCGCCCCTCGAGGAGATCAACGCCCGCACGGCGCTCATTACCGCGGCCAATCTCGATGCGCGATTGCCGGTCGTGAATGCGCACGATGAGCTGGGCCGCATGGCAACGATCATCAACGACCTGCTCGCGCGCGTCGGCCTCGCGTTCAGTACGCAGCGCCAGTTCGTTGCCGACGCGTCGCATGAGCTGCGCACGCCCATCGCGATCATTCGCGGCGAAGCCGATGTGACGCTGCGGCGCGAATCGCGCTCCGAAGGCGAGTATCGCGAAGCGCTGCAGGTCATTCGCGACGAGTCGATCCATCTCACCAAGATCGTCGACGACCTCTTCCTGCTCGCACGCGTTGACGCGGGGCGCAGTACCGTCGCGCGGCGCTCGGTGACGTTCGATGAACTCGTGCTCGACGCCATTCGCAGCATGCGCTCGCTTTCCGAGTCACGACACGTGACCGTGACCGCGGAAGCGCCGGAAGCGGCATTGGTGATTGCCGGTGATGAAGCGCTGCTCCGCCGACTGTTGCTCAACCTGCTCGACAACGCGCTCAAGCACGCGCCGGCAAACTCCACGGTATTTGTGCAGCTCGCGAGTGATGCGCACGATGTGCGACTCACGGTGCGCGACGAAGGCCCGGGTGTTCCCGATGCGCTGCGCTCGCGACTCTTTCAGCGCTTCGTCCACGGGGACGATTCACCCGAGTCGCGTGCACGGAGCGGCGCCGGACTCGGCCTCGCCATTGCCGAAGCCATCGCGCATGCCCACGGTGGTCGCATTCGGTTGCTCGATGCGACAAACGGCGCCACTTTCGAAGTACGGCTTCCACTTCCCGCCTCAGGAGATCCCGCCTCATGAGTCGCCTGCGATTCTTCGTCGTTGCTCCGCTGCTCGCTGGAGCGCCCTGTGCGCCCGCGGTTCTTGGTGCGCAAGCTGCGCGTCCGGATACCGTTGCCCTGACCGAATGGAATGTGCCCTGGGGCGCGGAAACGCGTCCGCGTGATCCGAGTGTGGATGCGCAGGGGCGCATCTGGTTTGTCGGACAGGAAGGGAACTACGTCGCGCGTTTCGATCAGAAGACGCAGAAGTTCGAGCGCTTCGAGATCGATCCCGGCACCAACCCGCATACTGTCAACGTCGATCCACAGGGCGACGCGTGGTACGCCGGCAATCGCAATGGCATGATCGGTCGCATTGATGGCAAGACCGGCAAGATCACGCGCTATCCGATGCCCAATGCCGAGGCCAA
Organism: uncultured Gemmatimonadaceae bacterium; assembly: GCA_966112585.1. GTDB lineage: Bacteria > Gemmatimonadota > Gemmatimonadetes > Gemmatimonadales > Gemmatimonadaceae > Gemmatimonas. Next base: position 38,393 of record CBHWDN010000023.1, on the reverse strand, counting down.
AGATCCACACACGATCACATTCGACGCCCAGGGGAACCTCTGGTTTACCCTGCAGAACAGCAACATGGTGGGCTTTCTCACCAAGTCGAGCGGAGAAGTGAAACTCGCCACGATGCCCACGGCCAAGTCACGTCCGTATGGCATTGTGCTCGATCGCCGCGGCCGTCCGTGGTTCGACATGTTCGGCACGAACAAGATCGGCACGATCGATCCGCAGTCGATGCGCGTGCGCGAGTACACGCTCCCCGATGAGCGGGCACGTCCGCGGCGCATCGCCCTCACCACCGATGGTGGTGTGTGGTACGGCGATTACTCACGCGGCTATCTCGGTCGTCTCGATCCTGCGAGCGGCATGGTCAGGGAATGGCCGATGCCCGGTGGCGGTACGTCGCTCCCGTACGCCATGACGGTCGACGAGTACGATCGCCTCTGGTTTGTCGAGACTGGCAGTCAGCCCAACAAGCTGATTGGCTTCGATCCCACCACGAACAGCTTCTTCGGCGAGACCAAGCTGGGCCCCGCCGCCCCGAACACCGTGCGACACATGGTCTACGATCGCGGCACGCACACGATCTGGTTCGGCAGTGATCGTGGCACGATCGGCAAGGCGGTTGTACCGGCGGCGAAGCGCAAGCCGATCGGGTGATTGTTCAGCGCGTGCGGCTATTCCAGCTGCACGCGCCGAGCCATCGCCATGATGCGCCAGTAAAGCGCGCGCATCTCGTCTTCCGGTAGCCCCACTTCGCGTGAGCGCGCACCCACACGCGCCACGATATCCGCTTCGCGTGCCGGATCGAGCACCGGTTGACCGGCACGCTGTTTCACCGAGCGGATCTCGCGCGCCAAGTCCATCCGGCGCGCGAGCGCCTCGATGATCGAGGCGTCCACCGCCTCGATCTCGGCGCGAACCGCTGCGAGTGCTTCGCCGTCGAGTGGACTCACACCGCCGCCGTGGTCACTCGCCATGGCGCGCCACGACCCACGGCTTCAGCAACACGCGCCACCGCGTCCATCATCTGCGCGAACGCGGCGGGGGTGAGACTCTGCTCACCATCGCTCTTCGCACAGGCCGGATCGGGGTGTACTTCCACGATCAAACCGTCGGCGCCGGCCGCAATCGCGGCGAGTGCAAGCGGCGTGACCAGATGCGCGCGACCACCAGCGTGCGACGGATCGACAATGACCGGCAAATGCGTTTCGCGCTTGAGCACCGGAATCGCCGCCACATCCATCGTGTTGCGCGTTGCCGTCTCGTAGGTGCGTATGCCGCGCTCGCAGAGCATCACATCGCCGTTGCCCTGCGCCATGACATATTCGGCCGCCATCAACAGTTCCGTGATCGTGCCCGACAGTCCGCGCTTGAGCAGCACCGGCCGTTGCACTTTGCCCACTTCGCTCAAGAGCGGGAAGTTCTGCATGTTGCGCGCACCGATCTGCATCACGTCGGCGTAGCGCGCGACCAACTCCACCTGTCGCGGATCCATCACTTCGGTCACGATCGGCATCCCGGTCTCGGCGCGCACCTGAGCGAGCAGTTCGAGACCCGCTTCACCCATCCCCTGGAAGGCGTACGGGCTCGAGCGTGGCTTGAACGCACCACCTCGCAGTAAGCGTGCTCCAGCGCCCTGCACCGCGTGCGCGGTATCGAACAGCATGTCGCGTCCTTCGACTGAACACGGACCGGCCATCACCACGATATCGCGGCCACCGATCACCGTGTCGGCTGGATCACCCAGTCGAATGGCGGTGTCCCCCACCGAGAATTCACGCGACGCGAGCTTGTAGGGCTTGAGCACCGGCATCACCCGATCCACGCCTTCCAACTGCGTAAGGCCGTGTTCGGAGAGTTTGCCTTCGTCACCGATACAGCCAACGATGGTGCGATGCTCGCCGCGCGAAACGTGGGTGCGCAAACCGGCAGCCTCGACATGCTGCACGATCTGGTCGAGGGCGCTCGGGGAAATGCCGGGGGTCGTAACGATGATCATCTGGTTCCTCGTGGGGGTCAGTCACGAGGCCAGCGCGCTCACAGGCCCGGAAACAACCGAGGCCCGTGCAGTGCACGGGCCTCTCGGTCGGTGGAGCGTTCGCGTTAGCTGCGCACGCCAATCTCGCCGGGGGCCCATGCGGGTCGGCGATAATAAAATCGGGCGGCGGCGGAGAAACGGATCACACTGGCAGCCTACCGTATCACGGTGTGGCTGTCAACTCGTGCCTCCGGACAAGGGCGTCACAATATTGCGTCCATGCACGTTCCTCTTCCCCGGCCGCCCCGCGTCGCCTTCCAGGGTGAACTCGGGGCGTTCAGCGAACTCGCCATTCGACAGCAGTGGCCGCAAGGCGCACAGGCAGTAGCCAGCGAAAGCTTTCCGGCCGCGCTCGATCTCGTCGTGCAGGGGGAAACGGACTTCGCCGTGATCCCCGTTGAGAACGCGATCATTGGCCCGGTGCACATCGCACGCACCGCACTGGATGCGGTGGGTCGTCTCGTCGTGAAGCGCGCTGAGCTCAAGGTGCCAGTGCATCTGTGCCTCATGGCGCAACCCGGTGTGGCGATCGAGTCTCTGCGCACCGTATACAGTCATCCTGCCGCACTCGCACAGTGCCGCATGTTTTTCGCGCGGCATGACTGGCTCACGGCAGTGCCGCACGACGATACCGCGGGCGCCGCGCGTGATGTCGCCGCCGGCAGCGATAGAACCCGCGGCGCCGTGGCAAGTGATGTGGCCGCGGCCCGCTATGGCCTCATCATTCTGGCCCGCTTCATCGAGGACATGCCGGCCAACTGGACGCGCTTTGTCGTGGTGAGCCGCCCCGACTGATCGTCAACCCGTGCGCCCCTCGACAGGCGCACGGAAAGCCCCAAGGTTGGTGGGATGAAGAATTCCTCCACCTATCTCGTCGCCGCAGGTACTGCGCTGCTGGCGTCGTTCGGTACTCCGCTCGAAGCACAGACGTCGGCGATGTCGCCAGTGACCGCCGCCGTCGCGCAACGCATCGATGGACAGCGCGCCTTCAAGACCGTCGAGTACGTGCAGCGCTTCTTTCGCTTGCCTGGCAATCGCGGCTTCGACAATGCGATCGACACCGTCGCGTCGCTGCTCCGCATTGCAGGCTATGTGCGTGAAGACAGCGCACCCGCGTCAGCGCGTCTGGTCTATCGCGTAGAGTCGCGCCCCATGGCGCAGCCGGCGTGGACACCCATCGATGCGCGCATCACGATCGTTGGTCGCACGCAGCCGCTTCAGGCGTTCGCGACCAATCTCAACATGATCGCGATCAATTCAGGGTCGACGCCCGAGGCGGGTGTCACCGCCGATGTTGTTGACGTTGGTGCCGGCGCCGACGCCGACTTCGCCAAGGTCGATGTCACCGGTCGCATCGTCTTCAGCAGCGGGAATGCGCGACAGGTCTTTCCGCGCGCCATGCAGAAGGGCGCGCTTGGCTTGCTCAACACCCAGAAGCTCCCCGATTACAACCAGCAAACCAAGAACGCGCACGCCACGCAGTTCACCAGCGTGCCGCGCGACTCCGTCCGTAACGGCTGGACGATCTGGATTTCGAAGCAGTCGGCCGACACACTGCGCGCCGCGCTGGCCGCGGGTCCAGTGAAGATGACGGCGTTGGTGAAGACGCTCTTCGAAGTGCGCCCTGAACGAACGATCGTCGCCGAGATTCGTGGTCGCACGAAGCCGGCCGAGCGGTTCGTGTACTCCGCACATGTGCAGGAGCCCGGCGCGAACGACAACGCCACCGGTGTGGGTACACTCGCCGAAATGGCGCGCGTCGCTGCCGATCTCGTCAAGCGCGGCATCGCAAATCCGCAGCGCACGGTTACTTTCCTCTGGGGGGACGAGATTCGCAGCACCGATCGCTTCCTCAAGGAAGACTCGGTCCGACGCGCCGGCGTGAAGTGGGGCATGTCACTCGACATGGTCGGCGAGAATACCGACAAAACCGGCGGCACCTTCTTGATCGAGAAGATGCCCGACCCGAGTGCTGTGTGGGTCCGCGGCGATGATCAGCACACCGAGTGGGGCGGCCGCGCGATCGCCGAGAAGGAGATCCGCGCCTACTGGTTCAACGACTTCGTGCGCCAGCGCTGCCTCGATCGCGCGCGCACCACCAAGTGGGTGGTGAAAGCCAACCCGTTCGAAGGCGGCAGCGATCACACCCCGTTCTTGAACGCGCAGATCCCCGCCGTGCTGCTCTGGCACTTCACCGATCAGTTCTACCACACCGATCTCGATCGCATCGACATGGTGAGTGCGTCCACGCTTGCCAACGTCGGCAACTGTGCGCTCGATACCGGCCTCATTCTCACCGACGGCACCCCCGCGATCACCAGAGCCGCGCTCGACGAACTCACCGCTGTCGCCGAGCGCACGCTCGCAACGCAGGGACAACTCTCTCGCGACACGATCGCAAAGGGCGCCCCCGTGGCCGGCGAGCAGCACATCCTCGAGGTCTGGCGCGACTACTACATCGCCGCGATCGAGAAGATCACGGACATCGCCGTCGGTCCAATAGACCTAAAGGCCGACATCACCAAGGCTCAGGAACGCGTTCGTCGCGCGATGCCCGCACTGAAGTAGTAACCAACCCGCTGTCCTCTGCGACCTCTGCGCGTGCAGTGTCTCCGCGCGCTCCGCGCGCTCCGCGCGCTCCGCGCGCTCCGCGTGAAGATCAAAACCATCCGCCCGCACCGAACGAAGCCGACAGCCGAGTAGGAAAAACCCGCACAGAACCAGAGCAGCCCCCCGGCAGAGAACGACGACCTGATAGAAGATCATCAGGTCGTCTTTTCATTTCTCCGAGGAAGCAAAAGTGCCTGTCCAAGTCCTGCTCGACTCCGCCGCGCCGCTCTATTGCCGCGACGTCAGCGAACGCGACGCACGCGTCCCGCACGTCTCACAGGCATTGCTCGCGCGCTACGACGTCCCGGGGCCACGCTACACGAGCTACCCTGCCGTCCCCGATTGGACCGGCGGTGTCGATCCCGCTTCATGGAGCACCCATCTCGGCTCACTGGGAACCACCGACGCCGGCCTCGCGCTCTACGTGCATCTGCCCTTCTGCGCATCACGCTGCCTGTACTGCGGCTGCAATGCCACCGTCACCACGCGCGAAGAGATCGTCGAGCGCTACCTGACGCGACTGCGCAAGGAACTGGGCATGCTGCAGCAGGCCATTGGCGGCAAACCGCGCGTGGTGGAAATGCACTGGGGTGGCGGCACACCGAACTTTCTCGCCGATCGACAGATCGAATCCGTCTTTCGCATGCTCGGCGATGTGTTTGCCTTTGACGAAGGCACCGAGCACTCCGTCGAAGCCGATCCGCGACTCGCGACACGCGACCAGCTGCGCACCTTCAGGAATTTGGGCTTCAGCCGCATCAGCTACGGCGTGCAGGATCTCGACGAGGTCGTGCAACAGGCGATCGGTCGGGTACAACCCGAGTCACTCGTACGCGATGCCGTCGAGATGGCACGCGAAGAGGGGTTCACAGGCCTCAACGTCGATCTGATCTACGGTCTGCCACACCAGACACCCGATCGCTTCGCGCGCACCATTGAGGGCGCCCTCGCGTTTGACCCCGATCGCGTGGCTTGCTTTGGCTATGCGCACGTGCCCTGGATGCGCGCGCACCAGAAGCGCATCGACGAATCCGCATTGCCGGTGAGCTGGGAGCGCTTTGCGCTCTTCCAGGGCGCCGTGCGTCGATTCCTCGACGCGGGCTACGAGTGGATCGGCATCGATCATTTCGCCAAGTCCAACGACCCGCTGACGCAGGCCTACAAGGCGGGCTCATTGCATCGGAACTTCATGGGCTACACGACACGCAGCGGCGAATCGTTGCTCGGTGTTGGCGTGAGCTCGATCTCTGAAGTGAACGGTTGGTTCGTGCAGAACGCCCCGGAACTCGGCGGATGGCAACGCGATATCGACGCCGACCATCTGCCGGTGGCCCGCGGTCACGTCATGTCCGACGATGATCGCGCTCGCAGTGCCGCGATCTCGCATCTGATGTGCAACGCCGAGCTCCCCTTCGCGCTCGTCCCCGGTGATGTGTCGACGCTGCTGGGTCGGTACACGCCGTTTATCCAGGACGGATTCATCACGATTGAATCCGATCGGATCGCCGTCACACCGCTCGGTCGATTCTTCCTGCGCAACCTGGCGTTCGCGCTCGATGCGTACCGTAGTGCGTCCGACGCGCCGCAACGCTTCTCACGCGCCGTCTGAGCGCGAGCTCCTACTGACCGCCGGCGGCATCACGCACGCGCACTTGCCTCAGCAGGGTGTTGCCGGCGACCATGGTCTCCATCTGCAACAGCTGTCGCGTTTGCGTGCTGACCCACACATACGCTTCGCTCGTTCGCGAGAGTGAAAACCGAATGATGTACGCCTCCTCGCCCTGAATCTGCGCGGTCCCGGTCACGGCCAGGCGATACTCGTGCGCACCAGCATCGGTGTCGTACACGAGAAAGCGCACGCGAAGACCTTTCTCGAGCGGCAGGGCGCGCAGGAGCAAATCCCAATTGCCCGAATCGAACGCCGGTCGCTGCAGCGTGGTGTCGATCACCGCCGGCACCGCGCCCGGCATGCCAATAGTCGCTTTGATCTTCTTGCCGTTGAAATCGATACCGATCCGGCGCTGCGGCTGATCCGAACGATGACGCTTTGGCATCAGCGTCACGAAATCCGTCCACGTCGAATCAAGCAGCCGCTGCGTCCCACGCTCCAGTCGCTGCACGCGTCGGAGTGTCATCACACCGTCTACGGTATCCACGGCGATCTCGTCCTGAATCCGCCCGACATTGAACTCATCGCCAACCTTGAAGGCGGTGAGCATGTAGCGAAAGGTGCCGGTCGCAACACGTGACCCTTTGAGCGAGGAGTCACCAGGTGCCACCCACTTCCCCGGATTCGAATCAGCCGGCGTGGCTTGTGCGCAGAGGGCGCTCGCACACAGCGCCAGCGTGAACAGGGATTGGGCGCACCGTGCGGGGACGGACGACATGATCATGAATGAATCCTCGCGCCGCATCCGGACGGTCGCAACAGGGAACTCGCCTTTCCGGCCCGTTCGTAACGCCGCGTGCAACCATTCCAGAAAAATCTGCGTCGTATCGGGCATGCCCTTCCCTCAACTGCTCCGTCCATGCGCCGCCCTCGCGGCAGCATTGCTTTTTGCCGTACCCACCGCCGCGCAGGCTCAGGCCGCCGATATCGTCCGCGGTCGTGTTCTCGATGACTCGAGTCGAGCACTCAAGGGTGCCACCGTCAGTATTACCCGCGGCCCCGATCGTCTGGTCCAGCAGACGCTGACCGATTCCGCTGGTCAATACAGTCTGCGCTTCGATCCGGGCACCGGCGACTATCTGGTGCACATCAGCGCCGTCAACTTTCGCCCCGCGCGTCGTCGCGTTGAGCGTGTCGGCAGCGAACGCGAGCTCGTCGCCGATTTCACCATGGCGCGTGACCTTGCGCTCCTCGCTGCGATCAACGTGCGCGCGAATCGGGCCGTGCGCGCCGAACCGTCCGTCGCATCGCCATATCAGCGAGAGGTCGGTAGCTCCGAGACCTACAGTCAGGGCGTGCAAGGACGCGTGAGCCCCAATGAGGCCGGCAATCTCAACACGATTGCCAGCACGATCCCCGGCGTGACCATGACGCCCGGCGGACCTTCCATGCTCGGCGCGAGTCCGTCCTCGAATCTCGTCACACTCAACGGCATGGCGTTGCCCGGTGGTTCGCTGCCGCGCGCCGCGCGCGCCGATGTGCGCGTAAGCGGCGCAACGTTCGACGCCACGCGCGGTGGATTCGCCGGCGCGAACATTGACGTGCGCCTGGGCGCCGGTGATCGCAACTATCAGAACCGAAACGTCTTCGCGACGATCAACACGCCGCAATTGCAAGCGACCGATGCGGTGGGCCGTTCGCTCGGTCTCACCAACGGTGGCTTCCGCGCCAGCATTGGCGCCGACGGTGAAGCGATTCGTCGCGCGCTCACCTACAACATGGCGCTCGATGTTGGCCGCACGGTGAGTGACCCCACCACACTTATCGCCGGCAACGCCGACGCGCTGCGTCGCGCCGGCCTCTCACCCGACTCGGCAACCCGTGTGAAGCAAGTGGCCAGTGCGATTGGCCTGCCACTGCTGGGAAGCGGTGTTCCCGCCCAACGCGTACAGAACAATCTCACGTGGCTCGGCCGCTTCGACGATGTGCGCGACACACTGCGCACACTCACGCTGACCACGTACGTCGGCAGCAGCAGCGAAGGCGCGCTCGCCTTCGGTCCGCTTGCCGCGCCGGCTGCCGGTGGGAAGTCCGAACAGAAGACGCTCGGCATGCAGTTCCTGCAAAGCCAGTACATCGGCAAAGGCTATTTCACGCTCATGCAGAACCGGTTCGCCGCCAGTCGCGTGACCGATCGGACGAGCCCGTATCTCACGATGCCCGGTGCAACGGTGCTCGCACGGTCGGCGTCCGATGTCGCGACCAGCGACATTGTGCCGCTATCGCTCGGTGGCAATCCGTTCCTTGCCGTTGATGATTCGCGTTGGACGCTCGAAGGCGGGAACGACATGGTCTGGAACGCGCAGGGCCGTCAACATCGATTCAAGACGTCCATCTGGGGTCGCGGCGACGGACTGACGCAGGAAGGAATGCCAAATGCGCTCGGCTCGTACACGTACAACTCGATCGCCGATCTCGCCGCGAACAAGCCGGCGTCGTACACACGCACCTTGCAACAGCCCACGCGCGAAGCCAGCGCCTACAACGCGGCCGGCGCCTTCGCGCATCAGTGGAATCCGAATCGCTTCTTCAGCCTGCTCTACGGCGCGCGTCTCGAAGGCAGCTGGTTTGGTAACGCACCGCCAAAGAACAGCGCACTCGAACAATCACTCGGAGTGGAGACCGGCGTCGCACCGTCGAACCTGCATGTCTCGCCACGCGCCGGCTTCAGCTACACCTACTCGCGCTCGCGGAGCAACGGCAACGGCCAGATGCAGACGAACGTGGGCTCGTGGTACCGCAATACGATGGGCATCGTGCGCGGCGGAATCGGCGAATTCCGCGACCTGTACAAGCCCGGTACACTCGCCGATGCCATGGCGAACGCTGGCCTCGCCGGCAGCACGATTGCGCTCACCTGTGTTGGTGCCGCGGTGCCAGTGCCGGACTGGAATGCGCTCGCGTCGGGTTCAGCCTCGTCGCCGTCGACGTGCGCGAACGGCGGCGGCTCACTCGCTGAGCGCGCGCCAAGTGTGACGCTGGTCGATCCCAAGTTCGATGTGCCGCGCAGCTGGCGCGCGTCAGTGGGATGGGCAAGCAGCATCAGGAACTTCATGGTCCGTGTGGACGGACTCGCGAGCTACGACCTGAGTCAGCCCAGCACGCTCGACGCGAACTTCAGCAACACGCAGCGCTTTGCGTTGGCCGGCGAAGGCAACCGTCCGATGTATGTGAGCACGGCCGGCATCGATGCAGCAAGCGGTGCGGTATCGGCGCGGGAATCACGCCGCAGCAGCGACTACGGCCGCGTGGCGCTGCGCACGAGTGATTTGCGCGGTTACGGCAGTCAGCTCACCACCACGATTCAGCCGGAAATTTTCCGTGGCTCCAAAGGGCCGCCACCGGTGATGTTTCAGTTTGGCTACACCATTCAGGATGTGCGCCAGCAGTTCCGCGGCGCCGACGGTGGCAACTTCGGCGACCCGTTCACCAAGGAGTGGGCCGCCGGACAGAACGACGCACGGCACGCCTTTGTATTGCAGGCGGGCATGGGCATCCCCAAGGTCGGCACGCTCACCACATTCATGCGCTTCCAAAGTGGTACGCCGTTCACGCCGCTCGTGCGCGGCGATGTGGATGGCGACGGTCGGCCAAACGATCGCGCCTTCATTCCGAATCCGTCGAACGAGAGCGACGCGACCACGCGTGCACAGATGCAGTCGCTGCTCGCGTCGGCACCCGCAAATGTGCGCGAATGCCTCAGCGCGCAGGTTGGCCAGGTGGCCGATCGCATGAGCTGCCGTGGACCGTGGACGCAGCAGATGAACCTCATGCTGCAGCCCAACTTGCCGCAGATCCGCGGCCGTCGGACCACACTCAACATCGTGTTCGAAAATCCGCTCGCGGGTATCGATCAGATGCTGCACGGCGCCGACAAGTTGCGCGGCTGGGGCACGCAGGCACAGCCCGATCCCGTGCTCTTGCTGCCGCGCAGCTTTGACGCCGCCTCACAGCGCTTCCGCTACGACGTGAACCCGCGTTTCGGCGACACACGCGCCGTCCGCACACTGTCGCGCGTGCCGTTTCGCGTCGTCCTCGACTTCTCGATGGATCTGTCGACGCCGTACGATTTGCAGACACTGCGTCGTGCCATCGAACCGGTGCGGAAAGTCGTGGACGGCAAGCGCACCTGGACACGGCGCACCGATGACTCGATTGCCGATCTCTATCTGAGTCGCACATCGAACATTCATCGCCTGCTGCTGGCGGAAAGCGATTCGCTGTTCCTCACCAGGGATCAGATCGCGCAACTGCTCAAGGCGGACAGTGTGTACTCGGCGCGCATTCGCGGCCTGTATGTGCCGCTGGCGAAGTTCCTGGCCGAGCAGCCCGGTGGCGCGGCGGGTAAGGTCGCGCTCGATACCGTTCAGGCCACTACGAAACTCTACTGGCCCATCTTCTGGGAACAGGTCGACCTCATTCAGCCCATCTTGCAGCCGCAGCAACGGCAGCTGGTGCCGTTCGTCGACAACATCAGTCGCGTGACGGCCGAACAGCGCAAGAACAGTCAGTGGCAGTTTGGCTATCCGGTGCCACTCGTGCACAATCGGCCGCGCGTTGGCGGACAGCCCGGAAGTTCGAACGTGTCGATCTCGCGTGGTGGCTGATGCCTGACGACCCGGCGCGCGTGCTGCGAGAGCTACAGGCTCAAGGTGGCCTTGGCGGACGCGCGCCGGTCCAGATGCCGATCGTACCACAGGGTGCGAACGGCCGTGACAACTCGGCCGGAACAAAGGACGACGAATACACCTCAATGGCCACCACGCTCATGGGCGGAACAAACGCATCGAGTTCCGCCTCTGGTGGAAACGGAAACCCGTCGACAAGCACTATGGGAGCACAGCGCCCGGCTAACGTTGCGCCGCGCATGGTCGGTATGCGATCACCACGCTGAGTGGTCACCATGATGATGCCGGGAATCGTCGCAAAGAAGTCCGACAGGCGGAGCAAGTTCATGCGATCAAGCACATCGCCTTCGAAGAACTTCCCGAAGCCCATCTTCTTGCGCGCCTCGTAGCCGGCGAAGCGCCCGCTGGCCGTTCGGGCTCGTTGCGCTCGAATGCGCACCGTGTCGAGCGACATGAACCGCGACATGTCAATGGTGACCGGTGAGGCGCCGTTCACGACATCCACCGCATCGTTCAAGGCATCGTAGCCCAGCGCGCGCACGTCGATCGACTGGGTGCCACCCGGCACGTTGTCGAGCACGAAGCGGCCAGCGCTGTCAGCGCGCGATTCGCTCCCGCTCACCGGCATAACGACGCGCGCATTGGCCACTGCGCGTCCGTCGATGCCGCGCACCGTACCCACCAGCCGACCCCGCGCGTCGCCGATGTACACATCGCGGTAGCGCACTCCGCTCTCAGGAATTCGCAGTGGGGCGCGCCCGGACGAATCGTTGCCGCTGGCGGCTCGCATCAGCACGGTGCCGTTGACCGGCACACCACAGGCAATGAAACGGCCGCTTGAATCGGTTGGCGCATCCACCGTGGTGAGCTCGCGCGACGGCTTCATTCCGGTCAGGACGAGATCGATCCATTGGACTCGCACGGTTCCCTGAAGCGGTGCGCCATCGGCGGTCGCCCTGCGCAGTCGCCCTACCACAAAGCCCGACGAGTCCGACCAGCTTTCGTTGACGCCACAGACGCGCTGTGCCAACGCGCGTGACGAGGGCACCGACATCGTCACATGCGAGCGCTTGCCGCTTCGCACGTCCACCGGTGCCATGAGCTCACGTAGCGCCAGCGAGTCCAACCGAGGATGGTGCGCCACCGCGACCCACGGTCCGGCTGCAAGGTTGTCAAAGCGGTAGCGTCCGGACGAATCGCTTGTCGCGTCAAATCGCACGGTACTGTCGCGCACTGAAATCAACGCCACACGCGCGGCCACCAACGGGCGCTTCGTTGTGCTGTCGTACGCAACGCCCTCCACGCGGCCGGTTGGCGCCGCCTGAGCGCCAAGCGCGCTTTCACTCATCGCGCTGCCCAGACCGAAAAGCGCCACCGTAGTGCAATAGACTATTCGCACTCGGGCCTCAACGTTTTTGGTTGACATTCGTGCGCGGTCCCGTCCACACCAGTATCGAACCGCAGCCACTGATGAAGTCCATGTACTGCGGCGGACCAAAGCTACCCGAGTACACTTCGACGGCATTGATCTCCTTCGCCATCAGCACGTTGTCGAGTGAGCCATCGTTCGGCGTGATGATATTGTCGACGTACACGCGCGGCGCGCAGCGCGCCGCCATTCCTGTGGCGCGCATAGTGATGACGTAGCCCCAATTCGCACGCTCGAGACGCAGCGACGGGAAGCCTCGAATGATGTCGTTGAACCAGAGCGGATCCATCCGCGTCAGCTCGGCGGGCCCCATAAAGCGACCCATTCCGGCTTTTCTCCGCTCTTCAAACGCCGCGAGATTGCTGTATGGGTTCTTCGGCATCGACGATCGAATACGAAAGGTGTCGACCGCCACGATGCGTGAGAGATCAATGGTGATCGTGGCACTGTCATCGGCCAGCACATCGATCGGCCGCGTGAGCGGCTCATGACCAATCGCGCGCACATCGAGATTCCACGTCCCGGTGGGCAAGTTGGCAAAGGCAAAGCGACCGGCGGAATCCGTTCGCACCTCGAGGCCGGCATCGCGTACCACGACGCGCGCATCTCGCAACGGCGCGCCATTCGACCCACGAAGTACACCGCGCAATCGGCCATCGCCGCGCCGCACCGCCAGACTGGCCGTGTCGGCATCCGGTTCATCATCGAGTGGCGTCGCGGTACGCGGCATCGATTGCACACGGGATGGACCGACATACAGGTCGCGCTGCTGAATGCCGTCGAACGGAATCTGCAGTCCGACAAATCCGGAAGAATCCGCGCCATGCGACGCGGACGCGTACACCAATCCACCCGCGGGCAGGTTGCACGCGAGAAAGCGTCCGTCTGGTCCACTCGTCGCCGTTCGTGTTTCGCGCGTGCGAATGAAGCCCTGCGGCGTGACCGAAAGCTCGAGCCACTCTACACGAACCGCACCGGCCAGCGGCGCGCGATCGGGCGATGCCGATCGTATCGTGCCAACAAGAAAACCCGAGGTATCGCCCGGCACGGTCGGCTCACCGCAGACCAATCGCGTCAGCCGTTGTGCGCTCGGCACCGCCACCACGGTGCTCGTAACAATGCCGCTGGCGACACTCACACTCGCGCGCACCTGATCCAGTCCAAGCGAATCCAGACGCGGATGCATGGCGGCCACCAGCCATGACCCCGCGGACAATCCCGCGAGTTCGAACCGACCGAGTGAATCGCTCGTGGCCGAGTGCGAGGCGGTCGGATTCCTTACATCAATCGCCTGCACCGCTGCACCAGCGAGCGGCTTCATCGCGATGCTGTCGAATACGACACCGCGAATGCCGCTGACGCTGTGAGTGGACTGCAGCGACGCCGACTGCGCCGATGCCGCAACGCTGGCAGCCGCAAGGAGCATGGCTCCAGCGAGCGCGTGCCTCAACGACAGGCCTGCGGTTCGACGGTGATCATTTGCCGCGCCGCGCCGATGGCAGCGTTCGCGGACCGGTCCAGATGACAATCGTACCGCATTCGGTGTAGCTCATAAATGCTGACGGCAATGGGGCAAGCGATGAGTACGTCTCAACGGCCTGGAGCGTATTTGCCTGAACGAATGCGTCAAGTGACTCCTCATTGATAAAGCTCGTGACGCGCATGCGATCGATGAAGACTTCCGGCTGACACAGCTCGCCGGTTCCGTTCTTTCGCATGTAGTAGAGCGTTCCGTTGCGAGAGGGAATTGTTCTTACTCCTGACATTGTGCGAATGACATCGCTGAGCTCGAAGGGGCGAATGCGCTCAATGTCGTCCGGGCCGCGATAGGTGCCAAAGCCGCTACGTCGACGCTGCTCGAACTCCACCATGTTCGGTCCGAGCGCAGCCGCGCGCACGGCGCGCACATCGACGCGCGAAAGCGCCGTCACTCGGCGCATGGGGGGCTCAAAGGTCGGGGTATCGTTTGGACGAATCTCGAGCGGTGCGCGCACATTGTCGTAGCCAAGCGCTCGCACATCCACCATGTAACTCCCCGTAGGAAGACCCGAGAGCACAGCGCGACCAGTCGTATCGGTCAGCGCTCCGACGCCAGTGCCGCTCACCGACACGCGCGCATTGGCGATCGGCGCGCCCGTTTCAGTCCGCGCCATCGTTGTCAGACGTCCGGGCCCGCGCAACACCGTGGTCGTGTCGCCCTTCGAGTCGTTGCTTTCCAACTCACCGAGAATGCTGTCACCTACCACGTGAATCTGCGTCGCCGTACCGTGGCCAACGGCGAGATCCATTCGGGTCACACCCGACGACGGCACCTCGACATCAATCGTTCCCGATCGCTGCGTACCGTGCAACGCCGTGAGGCGCACCGTGCCACCCGACGGCACGCCGCAGGCGATGTATTCGCCAGTGGGGCTCGTTTGAATGACCGCTCGTTGCAGGCGCCGCTGCACCACGTCCTTCTCGTTCGGCACCACATCGAGGTCCAGCCACTCCACGCGGAGGGATGCCGCTCCAAATACGGCACCAGTGGCGGCGTCGCGAATTCGTCCATGGACCACGCCAGTGTACTCGACATCGACCGCATCACCGCACAGCTGCTGCACGAACTGCTTGGGCGACGGGGTTACCAGCGAAAGTCGAACGCGCTTGCCCGGCGCCACCGCCACCTCGCTCGAGAGCTGACGCAACGCGAGCGTGTCCAGACGCGCATGATACGCCCCCACGAGATATGATGCCGGAACCACGCTGTCGAACGCGAAGCGCCCACGTGCATCACTCTGTGTGGACCGGCTGCGCAGCGGATCATCGGCCCGCACCATCACGACGCGCGCGTTGCTCAGCGGGAAGCCGCTCGTACTGTCAAAGGCAATGCCTTCCACGCGGCCTCGCTTCACCTCTTGCGCGGCCGCCGATTGGATCGACGCCGCCACACCGAGTGCAAAGACGACGACTGCCGCGCGCATTCCGATCATTCATCCCTCGTGAAAGCTGGTCGCCTTGAGCTTGATCGACGGCGCCACAATGCGCCAGCCCATCGCGCTAACGCGCACGAAAACGGAAAACCCGCCGCCCACCTGTGTGGACAGCGGGTTTTTGCTTCCCGTTGCCAATCCCAACCGTGGGGATTGAAAGCGCAAACTCAATAGGCGTTCAGCGCGCGTCCAGTACCGCCCTAGTACTTGTAGTGGTTCGCCTTGTACGGACCGTCCTTGGACACGCCGATGTAACTGGCCTGGTCGTCGGTGAGCGTCGTGAGCTTGACCCCAAGCTTGTCGAGGTGCAGACGCGCCACCTTCTCATCGAGATGCTTCGGCAGCGTGTACACCTTCTTCTCGTAGCTCTCGGCGCGCGCATGCAGTTCGAGCTGCGCCAACACCTGGTTCGAAAAGCTCGCGCTCATCACGAAGCTCGGATGACCCGTCGCGCAGCCGAGGTTCATGAGGCGGCCTTCGGCGAGCACGAGGATCGAGCGGCCGTTCGGCAGCACGAACTCATCGTATTGCGGCTTGATGTTGATGCGCTGCATCCCTTCGACCTTCTTGAGACCGGCCATGTCGATCTCATTGTCGAAGTGGCCGATGTTGGACACGATCGCCTTGTCCTTCATGCGGCTCATGTGCTCAACGGTGATGACGTTCTTGTTGCCGGTCGCACTGACGAAGATGTCCGCCTGATCGACGATGTCTTCGAGCGTCGTGACCTGATAGCCCTCGAGTGCCGCCTGCAGTGCGCAGATCGGGTCGATTTCCGTCACGACGACACGCGCGCCCTGACCCTTGAGCGCCTGCGCGCAACCCTTGCCCACATCGCCGTAGCCCAGCACCACGACAATCTTGCCGGCGAGCATCACGTCTGTCGCGCGATTGAGTCCATCCACAACCGAGTGACGGCAGCCGTACAGGTTGTCGAACTTCGACTTGGTCACCGCGTCGTTCACGTTGATCGCCGGGAACGCGAGCGTACCCGCCTTCTCCATTTCGTACAGGCGATGCACACCCGTCGTGGTCTCTTCCGACACGCCGCGAATGGCGCCCAGCACCTTGGTCCAGCGGCCCGGGTTCTTCGCCTGCTCCGCACGAAGCAGGTCGAGAATCACACCCCACTCTTCGGGCTCGTTGTCGCTATCGAACGCCGGAACCGCACCGGCCTTTTCAAAGTCCGCGCCACGATGCACGAGCAACGTCGCATCGCCGCCGTCATCAAGGAGGAGGTTCGGACCCGAGCCATCCGACCACATGAGCGCCTGCTCCGTGCACCACCAGTACTCCTCGAGTGTCTCACCCTTCCATGCAAAGACCGGCGTGCCCTTGGGGTTGTCGACCGTACCATTCGGTCCAACCGCCACCGCCGCCGCCGCATGATCCTGCGTTGAGAAGATGTTGCACGACACCCAACGCACATCGGCGCCAAGGTGCACAAGCGTTTCGATGAGCACCGCCGTCTGCACCGTCATGTGCAACGAGCCCATGATCTTCGCGCCCTTGAGCGGCGCCTTGCCCGCGAACTCTGCGCGCAACGCCATCAACCCCGGCATTTCCTGCTCGGCGAGGCGGATCTCCTTGCGGCCCCACTCAGCGAGCGAAAGATCGCGCACCGCGAACGCCGGACGATCGAGAGAGGTGAGCAGCGAGACGCCGTGCTCGGTCATGACGGAAGTCGACATATGAGGATCGGTGTGTGTTGATGTTGGAGGAGTATTGAACGGATCAGTTTTGGGTTTCGGGCTTTAGGTATCGGGTCGCGGGTAACCCAAAACCCACCACCTAAAACCCGAAACGCAAAACCAATCAGTTGACGTCGAACGTTAGGCAACAACCATCAAAGGCTTCGGCAACGCCGTCGCCGTGCAACTGAACAACGCCGGCCCCGTCGCCCCCGGTTCCACCGGCAACGGCACGTAGCGCGTGCCGGCAAAGCCGGCGTCGCGAAGCCAACCATCGAGTGAGCCGCCATCGAATCCAAGCCACACGTGTCCCATCTGCTCGCGATAGCGGTCGTGCGCGTGCACCCGCATATCGGTAAGGAGCAATCGGCCATGCGGCTTGAGCACGCGATACACTTCGCTAAGCGCACGCGCGGGATCGGCGACGTGATGCAAGACGAGCATCAGCACCGCGACATCGAGTGTCGCGTCAGGCAGCGGCAAATCCTCGAGCGCGCCTTCCGCGAGCGTCACGTTGCGCAGGTTCGCCAAACGCGTCGACGCCGCGCTCAACATCGCCGGCGATTGATCGATCGCGTGCACGTGCTGCACATGCGGTGCAAGCGACGCGGCCAGCGCGCCGGTGCCACATCCCAGATCACCAATCACCAACGTTGGATCGAGCAGCGACAGCATCGCGGACACATCCGCGCGCGCACCAAACATCTCGGTGCGGAGCGCATCCCACTCGGCGCTCGATGTTGCAAAGAACGTCTGGCTCTGTGAGCGACGCGACGCGAGCACCGCATCGATGCGCGCGTTGTCCTGCAGCGCGGCCGGCGTCTCGTCCATCGCCTGACGGACGAGCTCCCAGAGGCCAAGCATATCGGCATCGAGCAGCGGATTGCGGCGATACCAGCGGCTTGCGCCCTCGGCCCGCGACGAGACCCACGACTGGTCAGCCAGAATCTTGAGGTGGCGGCTCACCGTGCTTTGCGGCAGCTGGAGCGCGCTGGCCAACTCGCCCACGGCGAGCTCCTGCCGCTCCAGCGCGGCCAATAACCGGCAGCGCGTGGCGTCGGCGAGCTCAACCATTCGATCGTGGATAGCCAATCGAGGCGAAGTCATAGTTTCCCAAACATATCCGATCATCCGGATATGTCAATATTACGAGTCCGGTATTCCCCGGACCCCGAATCGATGCCCCACGCCTACTATCTCATGATCATGTCGATTCCCGACCTCCCTCTCGCCCTCGATCTGTTGGTCGCCGCCCTGGTGGGGCTGGCCGTCGGCGTCGAGCGCGAATGGTCGGGTCATGCCCATGGACCCGACGGACGCTTCGCCGGCGCTCGCACCTTCGCCCTCTTGGGTGGAATCGGTGGCTTCGCTGGGTGGTTCTTCCGGCTCGGGCAGCCGGCGCTTGGCGCCGTCGCAATCGGCGCTGCGCTCCTGATGCCGATTGCCGCTTACGCGATGAGCCAGCGTCGGGACGGCAGCACCGCCGACGGCACCACCGAGGTCGCCGCGCTGCTCGTGGTACTGATGGGCGTCACCGCCGGCCTCGGCTTCCGGACACCAGCCAGCGCGGCGGCGGCCATCACGGTGGTGCTACTCGCCGAAAAGAGTGCACTGCAACAGGTGCTGCAGCGTGTCGCGCCCACCGAAATGCGCGCCGCCGTGCAGTTCGCCGTGCTCGCGCTGGTGATTCTTCCGGTGCTCCCTGACGGCCCGATGGGACCGTTCAATGCTTTCCGTCCGCGTCAGCTGTGGACGGTCGTACTGCTCTTCTCTGGCCTCAACTTCGTCGGCTACATCGCGCGACGCATCATTGGCGAAACGCGCGGACTTGGCGTAACGGGTTTGCTCGGCGGGCTCGTGTCGTCGACCGCGGTGTCATTCACCTTCAGTCGGCGCAGTCGCGTCGAACCAGAGATGTCGGCGCCGCTCGCGCTGGGTGTCGTGGCGGCTTGCACGGTGCTCCTCCCACGAATCATCGTCATCACCGAACTGCTGCAACCGGAAGTGGCGATGGCGAGCATTCCCGTGCTGCTCCCGTCGTTCATCGCTGGACTCACCGTGATCGGTGTCGCGATCTGGCGTGAGCGCGACACGCGCCCTGCCGAGCAGCCCGACTCGACGGCCAACGCACACGCCACCACTGCGAATGGCGGGAGCCCGCTCGGACTCTCGTCGGCACTCATCATGGCGGTGGGGTTTCAACTGGTGCTCTTCGCGATTGCGTGGGTGCAACAGCATCACGGTTCGACCGGCGTTCTCACGTCGGCGGCCCTGCTCGGCCTGACCGACATGGATGCGCTTACGCTCTCCATGGCGCGCTACGGCACTGATTCCGCGTTGGTACGCACCGCGGCCGCGGCGATTGGGATCGGTGTGCTGTCGAATACGGCGCTCAAATTCACTGTTGTCGCCGTGCTGGGTGATCCCCGGTTTCGATTGCGCGCCGGCGCGGGACTGTTGCTGCTGGCCGTCGGTAGCGCGATTGGACTCGCACTCCGCTGGCCCTGAGCGCTGCGCACCCTGATCATTCACGCATGACCGTGCCGGTTCCTCCCTCGATCAACGTCACGCAACCCGCATCAGGGCCGCGCGCAGACGACGATCGCTCGATCGTCGCCGCAGTCTCGGCCATCGGTCGGACGGTGCGCCAGATGATCGAACCCGTCGGCGCCGGGGCGCGCTTCACCGCTGATGTGGTGCGCAGCATTCGCGACGTTCGCGATTGGCTCCCCGAGTTTTCACCGCAAGCGCGATCGCTGGGTGTCGAATCGCTACCGATCGGCATTTTCATTGCGCTGTTCACTGGCATCGTGCTCGCGCTCCTCGCGAGCTATAGCGTCGGCAACCTCGTGCCGCCGTATTTTGTCGGTACGCTCGTGCAGAAGACGGTCACCCTGGAGCTTGCGCCCGTTCTCACCGGTCTCGCACTCGCGGGACGTGTAGGCGCGAACATCGCCGCTGAAATCGGCACGATGCGCGTGACGGAGCAGGTCGACGCCCTCGAAACGCTCGGCTACGACCCGATGACGCATCTCGTCGTGCCCCGCGTGCTCGCGTCGACGTTGATGTTTCCGGTCGTGGTGGGCGTCGCGATGCTGGTTGGGCTTACCTCCGGTTGGCTTGCGTCACTTGGACTGCTCGACATTTCCACGCCGCAGTTCCTCAAGGGCGTGCGCGTCTTCTTCCAATCGTTCGACATTCGCTACGGCCTCGTGAAGTCCGCGAGCTTTGGCGCCGCTGTGGCGCTGATCGGTTGCCGCGCGGGCCTCAACACCGAGGGTGGGGCCCAAGGTGTTGGCCGCGGCGCGACGCGCGCCGTCGTGATTTCCGCCGTGATGATTCTCGTACTCGACGCTTTCTGGGCGATGGTCTGGCTCACCGGGCGTACCATTCGATGATGCGCATATGAGCAACACCAGCAGCAACACTCATCGGTCCAGTGACTTCATCGTTGGCCTAACCGTGCTGGTGGTGACGGCCGCGATCGTCGCCACGATCCTTTGGCTCAAGCAGGCCGACCTCGGCGGCCGCACCCGTCATCTCGTCGTGCGTACTCGCGATGTTGGTGGCGTTGCGCTCGGCAATCCGGTCGTGATTCGCGGTGTACGCGCCGGCCGGGTCGAAAGCATCGCGCTCGGCGAGAAGGGGTGGGTTGTGTTGCAACTTGGTCTCGACAGGGACATCCCACTTCCCGCCGATCCAGTGGTATTGCTCGCCGCCTCGAGTCTGTTCGGCGAGTGGCAGGCGACCGTGACCGACGCCACTGGCGTCCCACCCGACCGCGAACTCCGCATTGCCATCAACGCCGCCAGAACCACCGGCGATACGTTGGCCGGCGCCGTCATGCCCGATATCGCGCAACTCACCACGGTTGCGGGGCGACTCGCTGGCGATGTCGCCAAGGTTGCCGATCGCGTCCAGGTCGCCTTTGACGATTCGGCGGCCGCCGAGCTGAGAGCGTCGATCCGGAACTTCGCCGCGCTTTCCAGCGTGCTCGCGAAAACGGTCACGCTGCAGTCCAGGAATTTCGAAAAGATCAGCACTGACCTACAGAGCGGCCTCACGAATCTCAACGCAACGGCCGAAAAGCTGAACAGCTTCTCGACGAGAGTGGACTCCGCCACCAGCCGAGGCGAGTTGCAGAAGATCGTAGTGAACTCTCAGCAAGCCGCGCAGGAGCTGCTCACCACCGCCACGAGGCTCCGAGAAATCTCCGGCGACTTCGAGCGCACGCAAACACGGTTGTCGAGCGCCGTCGCGAAGGCCGATTCGGTGTTCACCAAAGTGAACAACAGGAGCGGCACGCTGGGGTTGATGGTGAACGATCCCGCGCTCTATCAACAGAGCGACAGCTTGGTACGGGAGCTCCGCGCCCTGGTGGCAGACGTCAAGAAAAACCCCCGACGCTATATCAACGTGAGGGTCTTCTAGTACGCCCCGAACGAATCGCTCGTGAGAGTGGTTGAGTTAGCGTAGTGCCAGTTAGCGTAGTGCCAGTTAGCGCAGTGCCAGTTAGCGCAGTGCCAGTTAGCGCAGTGCCAGTTAGCGCAGTGTCAGTTAGCGTAGTTCAAGCAGGCACGGCCAGCACAGCCGTTCGCGCTGTACGTAAGACGCGCGTCGCGACACTTCCGACGACGAGCCGCTCAACGAACGTTTTGCGCTGCGTTCCAACGGCAATCAGTTCCGCGTTCGATTGCTGCGCAAACGCCAGTAGCGCCGGCGCCGGATCCCCGCGCACCGCGATCGTGTCCACCGTGATTCCGGCCGGCGGATTCAACTGATTGCGCAATTGTTCGAAGAGAGGCGGAAGTGTGCGTGCGTATTCCGCATCCCACTGCTGCCAGTCCGCCGACGGCTGTTCGAATCGCGGACGCACGTGGACCAGCGTCAGCTTGCCACCGGGCGAAAGCAATCGCAGCGCGAGTCGCGCCGCACGGACGCTCGCTGCACTGAAGTCGAGTCCCACCACGGCATGCGACGGCGTCGCGAAGTGCGGCGGCACCGCGAGAATCGGCACATGCGATTCACGGAGCGTGGCCAGCGTGGTTTCGGTCCCGAAGAGTCGATCAAGCGGATTGTGTCGCCCGATTCCCATCACCAGCAGCGTTGCGCTGCGTTGATCGGCAAGCTGCGCCAGTGTGCGCGGCGGCGCGCCGATCACGACGTGGATCGGCCATGACGTATTCCCCGCTTCGGCCACTGACACGATCCGCTCGAGATCGCCCAGCAATGAGACCCGACGCGACTCGTCGATCTCAGGCGGGACGGGCAGCAGCTCCATTCCCGTGGCAATGCCGGGCATCGGCTCGCACACGCCAATGATTTCCGGCGCGCCGCCAAGGACCTCAGCCGCCAGCTGGCCCGCGGTCAACAACGCTTCGCTACTCGCCTCCGTCCCATCGCTGGCGATGAGGATGGGGCCGACCCCAAAACCCGGGGAGCTCCCGGGGATCGGTAGCGGAGCGTGGACAAGGGCGGACATGGGATAGAGGGTCGCACTTCCGGCTGTTCCGCTCTATCGGGGAGACACATCCGAGCCGTCAGGGAATCCCGCACGTCGACATGCGGATGCGGGATGCGGATGCGGACCAGATGTGGAATTCTCGCGTTCCTGAGCTCCTGCACGGGGCGTCAGAGCGCCCAGCGCAATCCTCGCGCGACCCAGTCGAGTACGCGATGCCCGCGCGATCGCGCCGACCAATCGGATTCGGTGATCGCCACGCTGTCGGCAAGATCCTGACGAAACGTCTGCTCCATCGACGCACCGCACGCGTCGTCCAATAGCAGCACGTTGCACTCCGCATTCAGCCAGAACGATCGAAAGTCGAGATTCGACGATCCGATCAGCGACGCGTGTCCGTCCACCACCATCGTTTTGGCGTGTAACGTCGCGCGTTGATACTCGAAGATCTGCACTCCCGCGCGCAACATTGGCGCATACGTACCATGCGCGGCATGACGTACCATCGCGACATCGGTGCGCGCACTCGGCAGCAACAGTCGCACATCCACGCCGCGTTGTGCGGCAAGAACGAGCAACCGCAGCGCTTGCGTTGGCGGCGCAAAATATGGCGTCGTGATCCACAGCCGCTCACGCGCCGCACCAACGAGTGCCGCGAGCACCGACAGCATCTCACGCTGACCGCGACCCGGTCGGGAGTCGACCACGAAGGCGGTGGTGTGTGGCGTATCGACATCCAGCTGCTCATCACGGACGCGACGAACACGACGTCCACGATGCTGCGATGCAATGGTGCGGCGTACCACGGTCTTGAGCGCGCGCGCGCCAAACGGACGCGCACCTGGCGGCCGCACGATGCCATCGGCCCAACTCACGTATTCGAGACCCTTGAGGGGTGTCCCGCGCGCCCGATCCCACCCTTCCGCAAACACGGCCGCCAACTCACGCGCGACCGATCCGCACACTTCCACAAACGTGTCGCGCCACGCGTCGCGGTGCTGACGGATACTCGAACCGTACTCCTCACCGATGTTCATGCCACCGGTGAAGCCGCGCGTGCGATCGATCACCAGCAGTTTGCGATGATCTCGGCGCAGCGCTTCGAACGGATGATGCCAGAAGCGATGAAAGCGACGCACTTCCACACCGCTGTTCGTGAGCGACTGCCAGAAATGATCGGCGGTGCCGATTGATCCCACGGCGTCGGCAAGCACGCATACACGCACACCACGCTGCGCGGCGTCGGCCAACGATGTCTGAAACCGCTCCCCAAGCCGATCATCGCGCAGGATGTACGTCTCGAGCAGCACCTCGTCGCGCGCCGCCGCGATCGCTTCGAGCATGCACGCAAACGCGTCCGCGCCATCGGGAAGCAATCGCACCGGCGGCGCCACATGCATCGGCGAGTCATCGATCTGTTGCACGAGCGTGCGAAAGCCCGGATCGCGCACCCCATGGTCGAGCACCCGTGCGGCCGCCCACGCCCGCATCGGAACCTGCAGGCGGCGCAGCGTCAGTCCGGGAGTTCGCGGCATCGATGACGTGGATGACATCGCCGCAAGGTAACGTCACGCACGAGATCGACGCGGCCAACGCTGCCGACCTGGCTAACCGCCGCGTTCGGTCACCGTCAAACCGCTGAGCTCAATCCCTCCCACAGCCCCTGCAAGTACATCGCGCCAAGTGCGCGGTCATACAGGCCGTAGCCCGCACGCCCCGTTTCACCCCAGATCATGCGGCCGTGATCAGGGCGCATAGGTCCGGCAAACTGATGTCGCTTGAGCATGCCGAGGACAGCGCGCATGTCCACATCGCCGAACGCCGAGGGATGCGCGACTTCATCGAACCCGGCGCCCCCATCCACGCTCGTGCGTTTGACATTGCGACAGTGCATGAAATGGATCCGCTGTCGCGCAGCGAACTCGTCGATCATTGCCGGCAGGTCGTTTTCACCCAGCGATCCAAGCGAGCCCGTGCAGAACGTGAGTCCGTTGGCCGACTCCTCCACCAGCGACAGCACCCGCCGGAGCGCGGCCGCGTTGGTGATGATTCGCGGCAATCCGAAGATCGACCAGGGTGGATCATCAGGATGAATACCCAGCTTCACGCCCACGCTCGTCGCGACAGGAACGACCCGCTCGAGGAAGTACGCGAGATTCTCCCACAGCATCTCGGCCGGCACCATGCGCCATCGCGCGAGAAGCGCCTGCAGCGTGGGCGCATCGTACGCGGCGCCCCAACCCGGCAACTCACCGGTACCGCGCGACAGGTCGATGCGCGCGAGAGCGGCATCGGAGTAAGTCAGCGTCGTGGAGCCGTCGGGGAGCCGCGCCGCGAGATCAGTGCGCGTCCAGTCGAAGACGGGCATGAAGTTGTAGCACACGACCGACACGCCCGCTGCAGCGACCTGTCGCACACTCTCGCACCAGGCGTCGATGTAGCGATCGCGCGTTGATGCGCCAAGCTTGATGTCTTCGTGCACCGGGATGCTTTCGATCACGCCAATCGAAAGGCCAGCTGCGAGTACGGCGTCGTTCACGCGCGCGACGGCATCGGCGGTCCACGCGTCGCCCACCGGTACGTCATAGACCGCGGTCACGATCTCCCGCACGCCGGGAATCTGCCGGATGTACTCGAGGCGAACCGGGTCGTGCTCGCCGTACCAGCGGAAATTCATCTTCATGAGATGATCAAACCTTCGCCAGAAGGTTCGAGTCGACCATCTGCAGGCACGCGCGGATGTAGCCAAGCGCGAAGGCCATACCCGCGTGCCATGGCGCCGCACACGTCATCTCCGGCGTGTGATCGGGAATGAGCACACCGTCGTATCCAGCGTCGTGCAGTACGCGCACGAGACGCAGCATATCCACATCCCCCTCGTCCACGAACACTTCCTGATAGTGGGGCACACGGCCCTTCACGTTGCGCAAATGCACGTAGCCGATGCGTCCCTGCCGCGCGTAGCGCGCCACGGTGTCGTACACGTCGCCCTCCGGCATCTCGGCAATACTCCCCACGCAGCATTCAAGCGCCGTGGCGCTGCTCGGTACGAGATCGAGCATGCGCTGATACTTGTCAGGGTGATTCACCAATCGCGCCGCTTCGCGGAGTTGCGACGTTGGCGGATCGTCGGGATGAAGCGCGAGACGCACGCCATGTTCTTCGGCGACCGGCGTGATTTCGCGAAGAAACCATGCGTAGCGCTCCCACAACTCCGCTTCGCTGATCGGCCCGACCGTACCCGGCGCGGCGTCGGGATCGTAAACCATGTTCCACACCATGCCGTTCGGGATGGGTGTCTGCGGATCGATCTGCGATTCGTCGTACACCAGGGCACGCGCGCCGCCGCGACCGTACGGCCCCTTCACCCATCCCCACACACCGGCGATGGAAAAGTTGTACCCCATGATGGGAATCCCTGCCGCACCGACGTGTTGAATGGTGCGCTTGAGCTGCTCCATCTGCGGCCGCTTGTTCGGTCCATCGAGCAGAATGTCGTACCAGTGGCTTGGATCGAAGTTTTCGATCGCTTCCCACACGAGTCCCGCGTCTTCAATGCGACGCTTGATCGCCAGCAGCTCGTCCAACGTCCACGGCTTCTCCTGGTTGCGCGTGATCCCCCAACCGCGTGTTGGTGGTCCGCTTTCGAGCACCGGTGTCGCGCCCGCGAAGTAGTCCACCAGATGCACCACGAGATGCGACGCGCCAGCCTGCCTGGCGAACGCGAGGTTGTCGGCCGTCAGCAGGCTGCGATACAACCCCAGTCCCAACTTCATAGCCATCGATCAGACTCCTGAAAAGGCCGAGAATCCGCCATCGACCGGGAGCACGGCACCGGTCACGAACGAGGCGGCGTCGCTGCAGAGGAACAGCAGTGCGCCATTGAGCTCCTCATGTCGACCAAATCGACCCATCGGGGTCTTGGCGAGGACACGCTGCGCTCGCGCGGTCCACGAACCATCGGGGTTCACCAACACCGCGCGGTTCTGCGTAGCGAGAAAGAACCCGGGTGAGATGGCGTTGACCCGCACACCGTCACCGCACTTGGCCGCCAGGTCCACGGCGAGCCATTTCGTGAAGTTCTCAGTCGCCGCTTTTGCTGCGGAGTATCCCATCACACCCGACATCGCCTGCGCACTCGCCATCGACGAGATGTTGATGATGCTGCCCCGCCCTTGTGCCGCCATCGCCTCGCCGAACACCAACGACGGCAGTACCGTGCCGTGCAGGTTGAGTCGAAGCACTTCGTCGAACGCGTCGAGGGGCATCGCGAAGGGCGGTACGCCATCGGTGCGTGCCCGCGCGACATTTCCGCCGGCGGCGTTTACCAGGATATCGATGCGTCCCCATGCGGAGAGCATCCGCTCGCGCGCTGCCACGAGCGCGTCTCGATCAATCACGTCAGCGATGAGTGACATCGCGGTAGCGCCGTCGTGCGTGATCGTGTCCACGACGCGCGTCACTTCGTCGGTACGCCGTCCTAGAATACCCACACGCACGCCGGCGACGGCGAGTGCGCGCGCCATGCTGCTGCCAAGCACGCCATAGCCGCCCGTGATCACAGCGGTGCGATCACGCAGGTCGAAAAGGGTTGTCACGAGTCGCTGAGCAGAGGTCGGGTCACGTCGAAACGCGCGACGTGTCGATGGGATGCGTCAGGGGATTCCAGCGCGCGAGATCAGCACGAACTGCCTTGAGGTGCGCGGACATCAGCGCTTCGGCGCCCGCCGCATCACGAGCCAGCAGTGCTTCGTAGATCGTCACGTGCTCCGCGTGATCGCGCTCGCGCGCGTTCTGGATGTCGAGAATCGCCCGCTGCTCTCGGGTGAACAGGCGTGTGAGCACGTCCAGCATTTGCCGGAAGACGACATTGCCTGAGGCCTCGGCGATCGCGCGATGAAACGCCATGTTGGTGCTGTTGAGCCGCTCGTCGTCGGCGAAATGCTCGGTGGCCTGCTGAAGCAGGGCGGCCATGTGCTCGAACTGCTCCGCCGTTGCGCGCTGTGCGGCGAGCGCCGCGCCCGGGACCTCGATTGCCAGCCGGGCGTCGAGCAGGTCGAGGAGGAGCTCCCGGGAGATCGCGCGACTGTAGACCGGGTTGCCGATAACCAGCGCATCGTGTTCGTCGGCCACGTACACGCCCGACCCATGGCGGATCTTGATGGCTCCAGCCGCTTCCAGTCGCTTGAGCGCTTCCCGCACGGTAGGAGCACCGACGCCGAATTTATGCGCCAGCATCGCAATAGTTGGAAGCCGCTTACCTGCCACCAACTGCTCTTGCACGATCATCGCCTTGATGCGATCCGCGAGATCATCGGCGAGTCGGCTGCGAGGAACTGGGCGCGCAAGTGATAAAGTCATAAGATGACTTTAAACTCTGCACGAACTATGACGCCGTCAATGCCCCCAATGCGGGCGAATGCTACCGGGCGAACAACGGCACGAGAAGCTGACTGAACAGCGCTCCCAGCACCGTCATCGAAAAACCCCAGAGGAGCAGCTGTCGGAATAGCCGCTTGGTGTCGGTTCCGGCGGGCACCGCCGCAATGCACAGGCTGCCAAGGGTGGACAGCGGCGAGACGTCCACCACCGCAGCGCCGACGTTGATGCTGAGCGCCACTTCCAGCGGATTGCCGCCACCAAGCTTGGCGACCAGTCCGGGCACGGCTGGCAGGAACGCGGGATACACCACACCGGATGTCGAACTGTACGTCGACAGCAGGCCGGTGACGCCCGCGATCGCGCCATTCACGGTGCCCGGTGTGGCAATCTTCGAGAGCAATGTGGTGAACAGGTCCATTCCGCCGGTCTTTTCGAGCACACCAACGAGAACGCTCACACCGCACACCATAACGAGCACCGACCACGGCACCTGTCTGATCATCGCGCTGTCATCGCCCAGTCCCGCCAACACCAACAGCGAAGCGGCGCCAAAGGCGGCAAGTCCGGGATTGAGCTTGAACACCACGACACCGAACATCCACAACGCACCCACGGCCACCGTGACGCCGTGCGTTCGCGTGAATGGCACCACGCGCGGATCATGCGTGTGTCGATGCGACGAGATGAGCTTCGGGCCGCCGAAGAGCAGCCACGCGATCAGCGCCGCAAGACAATGCGCCGCGAAGTTGGCGCCCCACACTGCCCACGGATGACCACCGAGTCCGGCCTTGTCCATCAGGCCGTGGACCAGAATGCCGATCGCGCCGATGGGCGAGAGATTTCCGGCGTTGGCACCGTTGCCGATCATCAGCGCCGTGAGCAGCGGCGGTACTTCCGCTTCGTGCGCGAGTCCCATGCCGATAGGCGCCAACAACGCGACCGTCGCAATGGCACCAGGTCCCATCGTGGAAATCGTACACGCCAGCACGAACAGCAACACCGGCAACCACCCCGATCGTCCTCGCAGCGCGCGCACCCCAGCATGCGTGATCGCGTCCATCGTGCCATTGACCTGCGCGACGCCGAAGAGCAGTGTCACCCCGACCAGCATCAGGAAGAGCGACGAGGGAAACGTCGTCATGACCTGATCGACCTTCCATCCGGCGCCAAACACGGCGATGGGCCACGCCAGCGCCACCGCGAGCACACCGACGTTGAGGCGCGACGTCAAACTCGCGCCGATCACGACCAACAGGGCGATCAGCGACCATTCGGCCGGTGTCATGCGTCGTTCTCAGGTGGGAGTGTAAGGCGGCAACAGATGTCGCTGCACTTTGCCCAGCGCAGTTCGAGGCAGCGCATCCACACGCACAAACGCGCGCGGCACCTTGAACGATGCCAGCTGCGCGCGGACCGTCTCCTCGAGCGTCGCGAGATCAACCTCGGCGCCGCAGACAACATACGCCACGGGCACTTCACCGCGGCGCGCATCAGGAACGCCCACCACCGCCGCCTCGCGAATGCCTGGCAGTTCGGCAAGCAATTCTTCGATCTCGCGTGGATAGATGTTGAACCCACCCGAAATGATCAGGTCACTCCGGCGCCCTTCGAGCGTGATGTAGCCATCGCTCGCTCGCACGCCAATGTCACCGGTGCGAAACCACCCGCCCTGAAATGCGGCCGCCGTGGCCTCGTCGCGGCGCCAGTATCCCGCGCACACGTTTGGACCACGCACGAGCAGTTCACCACTCGTGCCGTCGGACACATCCTCACCGACCTCATTCACGATGCGCACGCTGGTGAGTGGCAGCGGGAATCCCACGGTGCCGGCGCGTCGCTCTCCGTGATACGGGTTGCTCACGTTCATGAGCGTTTCGGTCATGCCGTACCGCTCGAGAATCACATGACCAAAGCGCTGGCGAAATTGCTCGAGCACCGGTGCCGGCAGCGGCGCCGAACCGGATACAAACAGGCGCACGCCGCTACCGATTGCGCGCTGCGCATCAGCCGGAAGCTCGAGCAACCGCACGTACATCGTGGGCACACCGAAGAACACCGTCGGTTGATATGACGTGAACCAATGCGGCGCCTTCTCATGCTCGAATCGCTCGACGAGATACATGTGGCAGCCGCTGATCAACCAGGCATGCACGCCGTTGCCGAGTCCATGTACGTGGAAGAGCGGCAGCGTCGCGAGATAACGATCGGCCGCACTGAACTCCCACTGCTGCACCAGCGCGAGCCCGTTTGCCGCAAAGTTGCCGTGCGTCAGTATCGCGCCTTTCGATGCGCCGGTCGTGCCCGAGGTATACACGAGCGCCATTGGTGTATCGGCATCGGTGCGCACCGCGTCGCGCGTTGCATCGCGCACGGCGGCGGCCGCCGAGAGCTCATCGACGTCCCACCACGTCGTACCCGCCGGAAACAGCTCGGCCTGGGCCGTCGTCGTGATCACCGCCGACGGGTCGGCGTCGCGCACGATGTGCGCGATCTCGCGTTCGCGATACAGCACGTTGATGGGAACGACAATCGCGCCCGTCTTCACTCCGGCGAGCCAGAGATCGATGATCTCGGAACGATTGGTCAGGTAGAACGCGACGCGATCACCGCGGCCAATGCCGCGAGCACGCAATTCGGCGGCAAGGCGATTACTGCGCGACTCGAGCTCACCAAAGGTGAAGGAGCTGATCTGACCATCGGCCGACTCGAACGTCAGCGCGGATCTGCTCGCGCGTCCAAGCAGCGCGGAATTGAAGAGTTCCAGCAGCGACATGGCGCGGAAAGTAGCCCAGCGCCGAGGTCGGTCAAGCAATCACCAACAGCGTCTGATCAGAACGCCAGCCTGCGCAGCGCGCGTGCGGTCTCGAGCACGGTGTCGGCAAACCCTTCCCCGCGCAACTCGTCGAACGTGTAACCAGCATCGGTCAGTAATCCCTGCAACAGCGCAACCAGACGCGACTCCTGATCGAGGTCGGGACGGCGACGGACCTCGTCGAGCATCACGCCGCTGCGACTCACCGCGGTGGTGGCACTGGCGAGCATTGCCAATGCGTAGGCATGCTCGACCCCTCCGGCGAGCGCGCCGAAGGACTGTTTGAGGGCAATGGACATGCGGAAATCCGGAGAGGGAGATGCGGTCTCGGACCCTGATTCAATGCACAATCAATGCCGAACCCAATCCACGCCGCGAAGGTGAGAGCGCGATTCTGACACCGCATTCAGCTGTCAGAAGGCAGCGGTCAGGTAGCAGCTTCAGCCAGTATCATGTGGGAAACTCCCCCCTGACCGCTCCCCCCTGACTCCTGAAGAACCGCGCAAGTCGAGCGCAATGCTCCGGCGGAGTATTGCAGGAGCAGGTAAACCGCTCTCAAACCCCCAGCTCTTTGGCCAGCGCCCGAATCCCCGTCAGCGAAAGGCCGTCCTCCTCGAAGACCAGCACGCCGACCAGCGCCCGGGAGACGTCGTCGGGGAGTCGATCCGAACGGAATGCCTGAATGACGGGGCCCGCGCGCATGGCATCGCCCAGTCGGGGCTCCGCCCAACCCGGCTCGAGCGTGGGCTCCGCGTCGAATCCGTCCATCAGGACCGTCGGCAGCCGCGTCGCGGCGGCGCCCCGATACACCAACGGCGGCGCCCCCGGACCAAGGCTGCGCTCGAAGAGCACCTGCCAGGCCATCGGACGCGCCCCGTCGGTTCGCGTCCCGGTCGCCACGACCACGCGCGGCTCGCGCGCCAACACGTGCATTCGCTGCACGGCGTCCTGTAGATCCTCGAGAATGCGCGCCTGGCGATCGTCGTCCGTCATGCGCTCAACCTAGTCAGACGCTAGTTGACCCGCTTGAGCACGGTGCCGCGTGGAACCGACGTCGCGGCTTCGATGCCGTTGATCAGCAGCACCTCGTCGGCGGGAATGCCACTCGGATATTGCGACACAAACTGCGAACCCGTCATCGCCTGCGGCAACGTCACGAGCGTTACCCGCCGCGGCTGCACATTGAGCGCCGACGCATCGGTAAGCGTACGAAACGAACGCATCGCGGCGTCGATTTCGGGGCCGTGTGTCGACGCGACCTGCGGCACCACGAGACCAAGCATCAGGTACGTCGTGCCGTTGTGGCTCAGCGCCGTCGCAACGCCGTTGAGTGTGCCGTTTTGTGTCTGCGCATCGAACGTGGCTTGCACCGCGGCAATGCCGTTGATCGTGGTCTGTCCAGTTTGTCGCACCGTGATCCCCTGCTGACCGGTGAACGCGGCGAGCGTCTGTGCCGGCGTCCCCTGCCCCGGAACCAGCTGGAGCTGCGCCCCGTTGTCCGCGCTCACACCAACCACGGCATCCGGCTGATTGGCCATCTTCCATCCCGACGGGAATGTCAGCTCGAACTTGAGATCGGGATGGAGGAAACGCTGACCGCGGAAAAATCCATTACGCGGGTTTTCGCCATACATCATGCCGTCGAGCACGCGCAAGAAGCTTTCGCGATTGACCTTCGTATTCGCGAGCTGCGCCGGCGTGGTCTTCGACAGGCGATCCTCGGCGCGCTGGACACGATTGCCAGGATCCGGATGTGTGCTTTGCCATTCGGGGACGCGCCCTTCACCGCTCGAAAGCCGACCAAGCATCGTGAACACTTTCGGGGATTCGCGTACGTCGTATCCCTGCGCGAGCGAGTACTGAAAGCCGAGTGCATCAGCTTGCAGTTCGTCGTCACGACCGAACTTGAGGAAGAGCAGCGACGCACCGGTACCAAGCAGGTCGCCGTACTTCGCGATCGTTGGCGAGAAGATGCTCGCGCCAACCAACCCAATCTGCGCGAGCTGTTGTTGACTCATCGCCGCCACGGTGTGCTTGGCCGTGACGTGACCGATCTCGTGACCGACCACTTCGGCCAGCTCCGCCTCGCTGTTGATGTGCGTCAGCAATCCACGGGTGACAAAAATGAAGCCGCCCGGATATGCAAAGGCGTTTACCGCGGCATCGTCGAGCACGTGGAATTCCCACGGCAGATTCGGCCGTTCAGACTTGGCAGCCATCGACTGACCAATCCGCTTCACCATGTTAAGCGCGTCCGCGCTCGGCACTTCGCCGACGCGTTTGAGGTCATTCTGGGAGGCCTCGCGCCCCATCTGCACTTCCTGCGACTCCGAGACGAGCGACAGTTCACGGCGTCCGGTGACTGGGTTGGTCGCGCACGAAGCGGACACAACCGTAGCCAGCGCGGTCGAGACCGCAATCGCGTTCAATCCGAGTCGCTTTCCGATTCGCTGCATAGCTCCACCAGAGATGGCCTCGCTGCGCGCCGTCGTTGCCGGCCGCCCGTGCGGGGGCCGGTGACCTGAGCCCGGGCAAGCGACGTGCCCGACTGCAGAAATGACACTCCCTTCACCCCAGTCATCAAGTCGCCTACGGATGAGTTTGGTGCGTTTTGCATTTGCTTGACCCCCTTCACTATAGAAGGCACATTCTCAGGTGGAGCTGAGCATCGCTTTGCAGTTCTTTTGTCCCGCTCTTTTCGAATCGAGCCATGTCCTCGTTATCCCGGCACGCGCCCGGGCGCGTTCGATTGTCGCGCCCTGAGTGGCCCGCGTTGCTGCTGTCTGCGTCGCTGATGACGTCGGTGCTGGGCGGATGTGCGCGGGCGACCGCGACGACCGCCGCCACACCCACGCGTGCAGATTCGCTCGCCGCCCGCCAACTGAGCAGTGAATCACGCGCCACCATTCGTCGTGGCGCCGTGGGCATCCCGCCATTCGCCACCAGCGGTCGCGACTCCACACTGGTGCCGCTGTCGTATGCACTCGCGGACCTCGTGGCAACCGATCTGTCGCGCAGCGCTCAGGTCAGCATTGTCGAGCGCGCCCGACTTGGCGAAGTGTTGCGCGAACTCGACCTCAGCAAGAGTGGTCGCGTCGATTCGGCCAGCGCGCCACGTGTCGGTCGCCTGGTCAGCGCCGAGCGACTCATCTTCGGTTCGGTCGATCCCATGACCGACGGCCGTAACATTCGCCTCGGCGCGCGTATCGGCGATGTCGCCTCCGGCAGTGTGACCACCGCCGTTGATGCACAGGCGCCAATTGCCGAGATCTTTGCCGCGGAGAAAGCGCTCGTGCTGCGGTTGTTCGAGCAGATGGGCGTAACGCTCACGCCGCAGGAGCTCGCGCGATTCCAGCAGCAGCCGACGCGCAACTTGAGTGCGCTGCTCGCCTACGGGCGTGGCGTACAGAAGTCGTACGACGGCGATTATCGCGGCGCCGCGCAGGCCTTCCGTGATGCCTATCGTCTCGATCCGGCATTCAGCGGCGCGCGGACGCGTGAGCTCGATGCGCGTTCGATCGGCGCCACGGGAACCGGTTCACCGGTCGGCGTGCCGGGTGTTCGTCCCCTCGACGCGGCCATCGCGACGACGGTCGATCGACTCAATCGCCCGCTCGATCTGGTGACGAACGTGAGTCGCGCTGTCTCGACGTCGGCCGATCCCGCGTTTCCCGGGACGCAGGCCACCGTCGTCATCATCATCACGCGCCCGTGACGCGTCGCGTGAGGTGTACAGCCGGCGCGATTGCCGGCGCGCTCGTGGGTCTCACCACATTGCCATCGGCGCTGGCGGCGCAGGATCGACTCATTGCGTCGAGTGTGGCCGCCATTGGCATGACGGCAGACTTCGCGACGTTTGGTAAGGGCGGTTACGCCCAACCGGGTGTGTTCGGCGCGGACTCCATTCGTGCGCGAAGCATTCGGCAAGTTGGCATTCCGGTGTCGGTGTCCATCGCACTCAATCCCGTGTGGACGTTCGACGTGCAGACGTTGTACTCGAACATCTCGCTCAACTATCGGTCCGTCTCGGGAAACACGGGGACCGCGCGGCATGCCACGCTCGCGGGCATGAGCGATGTGCGCACGCGCGTCACGGGACGCCTGCTCAATGACGCCGTGGTACTCACCGTGGGCGCCAATCTGCCCACCGGTGCGACCAAGCTCGATGGCACCGACTTTCTCGTGCTGCAGACCGCGAGCGCACCAGCGATCGGCCTCGGAAGTCCGCCGGTTGGCACTGGACCGAGTGGCACGTTGGGGCTCGTCGGCGCTCGACAGCTGGGCGGCGGTGCGTTGGCCGTGGGTGTGTCGTACGAATTCCGCGGTACCTATCAACCCGTTGCGGCGCTCGTCGCCGGCGCTCCAAGCGCTGACTTTCGCCCGGGCAACGTGACCCGCATGTCGCTTGGCTTCGATCGACTGGTTGGACGCCATCGTCTCGTCGTGAGCGCCGCCGCCGATCTCTTTCAGGATGATGTGCTCACCGACAAGAGCACGAGCACGTCCACCGCCTCGTCGGTGCGATTGGGTCCGGTGATCACGACGGACGCGCAGCTGCATCTCGCGGTGGCGCGCGCACGCGAGTTCGTGATCTGGGGATCGAATCGTTTTCGCGAGCGCTTTGAGCGTGACGGCCGCGAAGTGAGTGGCTCGAGCGCGAACTACCTCGACCTTGGTGTGCGTACGCGTCTGCCCCTCGCGCGTACACTCGACCTTCTGCTGACGGCCGATGGTCGCCATCACAGCGGGCTCGCGATCAATCAGGGGCTCGCCACTGCGCGCAGCACCAGCGCTGGTGCCACGATTGGCCTGGTAGCGCAGGCCGGTCGGTATTCCGTACAACCGTACCTCCGCGGACGGAGCGGGTTCGTGCAGCCTCGCGCGAACAATGCCACGTCCATTTCCTTCAGCGGCGCCTCGGCAGGACTCGTTCTGCTGACGCGATTCTGAGTTATGCCACTCCAATTCTCCGCCCCAGGGCGGCTGCGGAACTCGACGATGGCGATGGCGCGTTTGGCCATCGCATCGCTCGCCTTCGCCGCGTGCGCGACTGACCAGCCCAGTGCGGTTATCGACACGCGTCCAGCCGCGCTCGCAGTGCACGCCATTGTTCCACGCACCGATGCCACGGCCGGTCCGGCCGCCGTGCGCATTTCGGTGGCGTATCTGCGTCAGAACGGCTCGGTGGTCGCACTCGGTGCACCGCAAACGTTCCCGCTCGATCAGAACACGCAGGCGGTGCCCGTATCGGTTGATGTCGCGACCTGTCTTGCTGACCCGACGCGCTTGGGGACCGGCACAGCTGCGCCGGCGGCTGACGAGTGCCACGTGCAACTCACGCTCGACTTCCTGCTCAACGGCGTGCGCGTCGATCAGCAGGTGCTGTCGAACATCTCGGTCACACCGGGGAAGACGTCCGCCATCAGCCAGCCGATCGCGCTGGCGCAGGTCGGCGATGCGCGCGTCATCGTGCCGGCGGCGAACATGCAGCAGGGTTCCTTCCGTATCGAACAGGGCGAGAACGCGACGCTTGGTGTACAGGTGACCGATGTGAACGGACAGGTCATCGCCGGTCGCACCGCAACCTGGACCAGTGCAAACGCCTCGGTGGCAACAGTGAGCGCAGCGGGTGTCGTCACGGGCGTCACGATGGGCTCCACGCAAATCACCGCCGTCGTCGCGGGTCGCGAAATCGCCACGGCAACCGTGGTGACGGTACCGTCGCAGCTCATCACAGTGAGTTCGACGGGCGCGAACGGAAAGGGATCGGTGCAATCGAATCCGTCCGGCCTCAGCTGCGCCATCGACGGTACGCAGGCTACGGGCACCTGCTCGGCGCGCTTCCCCGGTGATGCGAACGTGCAGTTGCTCGCGAATGCGGCAACGACAGCAGACTTCGTCGCGTTCACGGGCGATTGCGCCTCCATGCAGGGCACGACGTGCAACGTGTCACCAACGGTGGCGCGTCAGGTGAAGGTGGGCTTCAAGAATCGCCTGATGCTCACGGTGAGTGGTATCGCGAGCGGCAACGGCACCGTGCAAAGCTCGAGCGGTGCCATTCAGTGCGTCCTGAATGACACGAGGACAACCGGCGTGTGTGCAGACAGCTACAGCGACGGCGCGCGCGTGACGCTGCAGGCAGCCGCAACAGCCGGTAGCGTCTTCGAAGGATGGACGGGCGACTGCGCCAGCGAAACATCGACCAGCTGCACCGTCGTGATGGATCGTGCACGCACCGCCGCCGCCGTGTTTTCGAGCAGCACACGTCTCACCATTCGTGCAAATGGCGCCGGCAACGGCGTGGTGACGTCGATGCCGAGTGGACTGCAGTGCAGCGCAACCGCGGGCGCGACGAGTGGGGCATGCGTTTCAGGATTCCCGGTGAACAGCCAGGTCACGCTCACTCCGTCGGCACCGCTTGGCAGTCGCTTCACGGGATGGAGCGGCGCCTGCAACGGCAGCGGTGCATGTGTGGTGTCGATGACGGAATCGCAGACCGTCACGGCGACCTTCGCGTCGTCCGGCGCGCCGCTCACGATTATCACGAGCGGACCGGGCGGTGGTGTGATCACCACCAGCACCGGCGACAGCTGCGTGACCACCGGCATGCCCAACACCTGCACGGTGTTCGCGGCGATTGGATCGACGGTGCAGATCACCGCTGACCCCGGCAAGTATCTCCGCTTCATCGGCTTTGGTGATGCGTGCTCTGGTACGGGCTCGTGTTCGGTCGTCATGAATGCGGCGCGCACCGTGAGCGCGAACTTCGGTACGCGCGACGCCATGGTGTATCTCGTGCTCTCCGGCACCGGCGCGGGTACCGTCAGCAGCGATGCTGATTTCCAGTGCTCGCTGGCGCAGGGCGATCTCACCGCGACCTGCTCGGCGAAGCTCGTGGCCGGTCGCTCGGTGCGCTTCACGGCGACGCCGCAATCGGGCAGCCTGTTCAACGGCTGGCAGCCATGTGCCGGCAGTGGTGACTGCGTCGTTGCCGCCGACAACCTGGTGATCAACGCCGAGTTCAAGCTGCGCACCTTCGCCGTCGGTGTCGGTCGCTCTCCGGGGGCAGGTGGCACTGGTCAGGTCGTGTTCGGTCCGGCGAATTCGCGGTGCTCCATCACGAGCACCGGAACCTCGGGTACCTGCGTTGCTGAAGTCATTCCTGGTTCGCAGGTGACGTTCACGATCGACCCGTCCGTCGGCACACCATTCGTCAGCTGGGGCGGCGCCTGCGCGAGCTTCGGCAGCAACCCCGTGTGCCGACTCACGGCGAACGGACCGCTCGACGTGACCGCGCGCTTTCAGTAAACGCGGTCGCACTTCGTCGAATCGTTCAAGGGGTCAGCGTCGTTCAAATCCAACGACGCTGACCCCTTTGCAATTCAGACAGAGTTGTAATTGAAAAACTGCAGGCACCGGGCATCCCAGGCATCCCGGACATTTCAGTTTTCAATTACTCAGAGTCGTTGAAATCCTCGGGTGGATTTCAATTACTCAGAGTCGTTGAAATCCTCGGATGTCCGGGATGACCCGGATGCCCGGTGCCTGCAGTTTCTCAATTACCGACCTGTCAGCGACTGGGCGATGTTGAGCTTTCAATTACTCAGAGTCGTTGAACTTTACAGATTTAAATTAATCAGAGTCGTTGTAAAACCGAGTAGCGGTGAGGGGCCAAATACGAAACGGGGGGGCCCCCGGGGGGTGTCGCCCCC
>CBHWDN010000022.1:0-87174 GCA_966112585.1 uncultured Gemmatimonadaceae bacterium | reverse complement strand
CCCGCGCCCGCCCCCCCGGGGGCCCCCCCCACCGCCCCCCCCCGGCGCGCCCCCCCCCCCCGCCGCGCGGGCGACTCGCGATCCCCTGCTCGCCACACCCTATCGGGCGCGGCATCGCCTTCACGCGCGTCGACGAGGGGGAGCCGCTCCGCGACTTGTTCCTCGCTCCCAACCGTCAGCCGAGCGGCGCGAAGCGCCGCGACGGTAAGCGAAGGACTCGCCGGGGGCGCGGAGCCGTGAGGGCTTTTGAGGGGTGAGTGTCCCGGCTTCGGAACGCGCAGCGTTTCCGAACCCGGGACACCCCCCTCTAAAGGCGTCACGGCTTCGCGACCCACGCACCGATCTCAAAGCCACAGCGCGGTAAACGAAAGCAGCCGAAACGGGTACGGACGAGAGACAAAGAAAGGTTGTCCCCCCGCCGACGCGCAGCGAAGTTTCTAGGCTGCCCCCCGCTCGGACCGCCGAGCAGGGTCGACACATTTTTACGCCCGTTTATGACCGTCGCCGCAACCGCCACCGCGACCACCCGCCCTGCCGCGCGCGCCGGAGCCGCCGAGCTCGATTATCGGCCCTCCTACCTCGCCGCCTGCATCGCCGGCCTCGTGGCGTTCGTGCTGTACCTCGTCACGCTTGCGCCCACCACATCCATGTGGGACACGAGCGAGTACATCGCCGCGGCGTACGTCCTCGGACTCCCGCACCCGCCGGGCAATCCGTTCTTCGTCTTGATCGGACGCGTCTTCTCTATTCTGCCCATCGCACCATCGGTGGCGATGCGCATCAATGTGCTGGCCGCGTTATCGAGTGCCGCGTCGGCGACCTTCTGGTTCCTGGTCACCGAGCGGGTGCTCGTGCAGTGGATGCCGCGTCGTTGGCAGCGCATCATGGGCGGCTCGCTCGCCGTGCTCATTGGTGCGACCGCGTTCACCGTGTGGAATCAGTCGGTCGTGAACGAAAAGGTGTACACCGTGTCGCTCGTTGGCCTCGCGGTGATCTGCTGGCTTGTGGTGCGCTGGTGCGATGATCCAGATGGTCCGATGGCCGATCGCCTGCTCGTGCTCGTCGCGTATCTGCTTGGCCTGGGTTACACGAATCACATGGCCGGCATGTTGGCCGCGCCGGCGGCCGGTCTCGCGGTGCTCATTCGCAAGCCGCAGACGCTGATGCGCTGGAAGTTGTTGCTCGCGATGGGTGTGGCCCTGTTCTTCGGTTTGACGCCGTTTGCGACGCAGCCCATTCGCGCGGCGCACTTCCCCGCGATCAACGAAGGCGAACCCACCGGCTGCGTAACCGAGATCAAGGCGAGCTGCACGTTCAGTCAGCTCACCTACGACCGCTTCATGTACAATTTCAATCGCGGTCAGTACGGCAAGCCCGAACTCTCTGAGCGCCAGGCGCCGTTCTCGGCGCAGCTCGGCATGTACTGGCTGTACTTCAAGTGGCAGTGGCTGCGCGACGCATACAACGAGAATCCCGGTGCGCAGAACGGACTCGCCGTGTTCTATGCTATTCTCGTCGTGCTTGGCGGATGGATGCATTGGAGCAAGGACCGACGAAGTTTCTGGTTCTTCGGGCCACTCGTGTTCACGATGACGTTCGGCCTGATTTTCTACCTGAACTTCAAGTACGGACACAGTCAGGCGCCTGACCTGGGCGATAATGTGCCGCGCGAAGTGCGTGATCGAGACTACTTCTATCTCTGGAGTTTCTCGGCGCTGTCGGTGTGGGCCGCGCTGGGCTTGTTCTATCTCTGGGAGACCGTCGCGACGCTGTTCGGCGCCGATGAAGTGCGCCTTGGCAAGGAAACGGTTGTCGAGCCGCGCCCGAACAGCTTTGCACTCGCGTCGCCCGTACTCGCGATCGCGCTCGTGCCGCTCTTCGGCAATTGGACTGCCGCCTCGCGTGCGGGGCAGACCGACACGACCGACTTCGCCGCCGACCTGCTCAACTCGGTCGAACCGTACGGCATTCTGGTGACCGTTGGCGACAACGACACCTTCCCGTTGTGGTACGCGCAGGAAGTTGAAGGCATTCGCAAGGACGTCATCGTTGCGAATACGTCGCTGCTCAACACCGACTGGTATGTGCGACAGCTGCTTCGTCGCCCGGTGTACGAATACGACGCGGCGAAGGGCCCAAAGATTTACGCGAATCAGCAGTGGACCAAGCCAAGCGGTCCGCCGGTCAAGATGACGTTCGACGAAGCGGATGCGCTTCCGCTGGCCATTCAGACGCCGGCGAACGCCGCGTTCCAGAAGGATGGCATCATCGCACAGCCGCGTTCGCAGCAGCTCATGAAGGCCGATCAGATGATCTACTTCATGATTCGCGACGCCTTCCCCGGTCGACCGATGTACTTCAGTCGCACCGCTGGCGGCTATCCGTACGAGCTTGGTCTCGAGCGGTACACCGTCACGCAGGGTCTCGCGAAGAAGTTGATGCCGGAGCCGGTGGCGCCGACAGCAAACATCGTGATGGTGCCGGGTGAAGGGCTGATGGACGTCACGCGTTCAAAGGAGTTGTGGACGCAGGTATTTGCGGCGCCCAAGTCGCTCGCGGCACGCAACGGGTGGGTCGACGACGCGTCGGTAGGCATTCCCGATCTCTACGTGATCACGGGTGTCACGATTGCCGAAGCGCTCGCTGGCACCGGCAACGCGCCAGCGTCGGACTCGCTCTATCAGCAGTCGAAAGCGATTGCCACCGCCATGCGTCGCGACAAGGTGTTCGGCTTCGATCGTCAGCCAACGATGCCACAAGTCGCACCGAGCGCCGATACCGCGGCGAAGGTGCCGGTGGCGCCGCCAACCGCCGCACCAACAGCTCCGCCGGTCAAGAAGTAAGCAGACAGCAGTCGCGCGTTCGGTAGCGCGTTTCGTATCGCGTTTTCTCCTACCCTGGAGTTGCTCGTGCGTCGATTCTCCCTCCGTTCGCCGCGCGCAGTCGCGACGGCGTTCGTCCTGACGCTGCCGTTGTCGGCGGCCTCACTCCGTGCACAGCAGAGCAATCCGCCGGCTCAACCGCCGGCGGGTCGCGGCGGTGCTGGCGGTGGTGGCGGATTTCGTGGCGGCACCACGATCAAAGCGGGTGAAGAGTGCCCCGCCGGCATGACGGAAGTGCGTCCGCGCA
The DNA here is from genome assembly GCA_966112585.1 of uncultured Gemmatimonadaceae bacterium. GTDB lineage: Bacteria > Gemmatimonadota > Gemmatimonadetes > Gemmatimonadales > Gemmatimonadaceae > Gemmatimonas. The sequence continues at coordinate 84,045 of CBHWDN010000022.1, read as the reverse complement.
GCTGTCTCGCGCCGGAAGGCGCAACGCCAAGCATCGTGGACTATCGCCCCAAGAGCACACTCATCGCGCCGTCGGCCGGCATGAAGTGGAAGGCGAAGTTCCCGGTGATCGACTTCCACGGTCACCCGACGAACGCGCAACTCGGCAGCCCCGAAGCGCTCGAGCGCTTCGGCCCGACGCTCGATTCGATCAACGTGCGACTCATGATTGCGGCGAACAACACGACTGGCGATCAGCTCGTGAAGGGCGTCGAGCTCGTGAAGAATTCGCCGACCATGAAGGACCGCGTGCGATACCTCACCGGCATCAGCTTCAACGGTGTGGGCACGCCGGGGTGGGCTGCGAAGGCGGTCGCACAGCTGGAAGCCGACGCCAAGAACGGCGCCGTGGGCATTGGCGAAATCAGCAAAGGCTTTGGCTTGAACGCGAAGAAGGCCGACGGTTCACGCCTCAAGCTCGATGATCCTGAGCTCAAGCCGGTGTGGGAAGCTGCCGCGCGTCTCAAGCTGCCGGTGTTCGTGCACACCGCCGATCCGCAGGAGTTTTTCAAGCCGGTCGACTACAACAACGAACGCTGGCTCGAGCTCTCGCTCTTCCCCGAGCGTCGCTATCCGCAGGATCGCTATCCGAGCTTTGAAACGCTCATGACCGAGCGTGACAATCTCTTCAAGGCGAATCCCAAGACGACGTTCGTGACGGCGCACATGGGGTGGCATGCGAACGATCTGCCGCGCCTGGGCAAAATGTTCGACGAAATGCCGAACGTGTACGGCGAACTTGGCGCCGTGTTGTATGACATCGGTCGTCAGCCGCGTGTCGCGCACGACTTCTTCATCAAGTACCAGGATCGCATTCTCTTCGGCAAGGATTCGTTCCAGCCGGAAGAGTATCCATACTACTGGCGCGTGTTCGAAACGAAGGACGACTACTTCGACTACTACCGCAACTACCACGCGTTCTGGAAGTTGTACGGGATCGACCTGCCGGACGTGGTGCTCAAGAAGGTGTACTACGCGAATGCGCTGCGCTTGATGCCGGCGATTCAGGTGCCTGGGTTTCCGAAGTAGCGACTTGCGCGTTTGATGCGCTGCGAGTCGCGACAAAGACCGTCGAGCCTCGGAACGGTGTCCCGGGTTCGGAAACGCTTCGCGTTCCGAAGCCGGGAGACTCATTCCTCGTTCGACGGTCTTTGTCGCTTGCTTCGGTGCATCTTGCCGATCGGCGCCCTGTTTGGCGCTGTTGCTTGCTCCGGGATCGATCAATCGAATGCCGAGCGAATTCCGATCGATGGGAGCATGTTCTGGATGTACTCGGCACCGCCGCTCGATCGGATTGACGCTGGCGACTCAAGGAGCTTTGTCCCGGCGGTGCTCAGCACAGCGGATTCGGGTTCCTGCGGATTCGTTGCCAATTCTGATTCCGCAAAGACACTGCAGAATCACTTCATCGCAGGCAAGACTCGCGACGGCGGTGAAGCGTCGATCGCATTTTTCACCGACTCGCTTGGGAACCTGACCGAGGTCGCGGAATTCCGCTCGTCGTTGCCGTTTTTCAAGCCGGCTCGCGGATCGGATTCCGTTCAGGCCGTCAGCGCAAGCCGCGAATACTTAATGCGCGCCTCGTTCACCAGCATCAGACTCGACCTCGAACGCGATCACGGGTTCGCGTTCAACGTTGTTAGCGGCGAATTCAGCAAGGCGCTGGAAGGAACAATTGCGCAGCTCGAATCGTTGCCGGCATTTCAGCATTCAGTTGCGCGGGCGAGGCGATTACTCGTCTTCTGTCAGGCGCAGAATCCCAAGGCAGTTCGAGACGAGATGATGGTCGCGTCGGACAGCGTCCGAAAGCAGTACGCGAAGCCCTGACGTCCGCCGCGGTTGACGTAGTACCCGCAGTCAATGTTCCCGCGGTGCCCACTTCCGCAGTCCACCTTCCGCTGTCACTCAAAACAAAGGCCCCGCGTTGCGACAGCAACGCGGGGCCGAAGTCTACGGTGAGTTAGTCTCGGCGTCCCTGCAACCGCGACAAAAGCCGCAGCAGCTCGAGGTAGAGCCAGATGAGCGTCACGACAAGACCAAACGCGGCGAACCACTCCATCGCCTTCGGCGCGCCCATCTGCGAGCCCTGCTCGATGCGATCGAAGTCGAGCACGAGGTTGAGCGCGGCGACACCGGCGATCAGCAGGTTGATGCCGATCGCGAGCGCGCCGTTCGACGTGAAGTAGCCGATGTTCACATGGAACAGCGACAGGATCATCGAGCCGAGGTAGAAGAGCATGATGCCGAGCATCGCGCCAAAGAGCATTCGGCGGAAACCCTGCGTCGCCTGCAGAACGCGAAAGCGATAGAGCGCGAAGACGCCGGCGGCGACGGCGATCGTAAGTAACACCGCTTGCTGAGGAATCGTCGCATACTTGGGGTTCAACGCGAAGCTCGCACTGATCGCGCCCAGCAAAATGCCCTCGAGCGACGCATAAATCGGCGCCGCCCAGCGCGCACTCTGTGGGCGGAAGCTGGCGATCATCGCGAAGACGAATCCGCCAAGTCCACCAACGAGCATCGCGGGCCCGATCAGGCCGACATTGCCGGAGGCGACCTGCTGCCAGGTCAGCGCCGCCGAGAAGCTCAGCACGGCGAGGAGGAGCAGCGCCTTGCCGGCCGTGCCGGCCACGGTCATGGTGCCGCTATCGGACGAAGCGACGGTGTCGCGGGCCGCCTGAGCGAAGCGCGCGAGGACGGGATTGGAAGTACGCATCGAATCCTGAGTGAAGACCTGAGGATGTGGGCGGGACATCCGCGGACGGGTCCATCGGCCGCGGCCACTCCTTATGATACACTCGCTACATTACCGAGGTCGGGCGCCAGCCCGATTCAGGGGAGGTGGTCGAGTGGTTTAAGGCTCCGGTCTTGAAAACCGGCGAACCGGCAACGGTTCCGTGGGTTCGAATCCCACCCTCCCCGCTGGCAGTACCTGTCACTCCCGCCATCCGCCATGACGCGCTCTGCCCTGCTCCTTCGCCACGCGACGGTCGCGCTGGCGCTCGCCTCGACGGCAGTAGCCACCACTGTCTCGGCGCAGGCCCCAACCGTCACGGCGCAGCCGTTCGGCGTCAACACGCTGCTGCAGGCGATGCATGCGGTGAACGACAGGGTCGTGTGGGCCGCCGGCAACAACGGCGTGGTGCTTCGCACCGCCGACGGCGGCAGCACTTGGACGCGACTGCCGGCGCCCGGTGGCGATTCGCTGCAATACCGCGATGTACACGCGGTGAGCGAGACCGAGGCGTGGGTCCTGTCGATCGGCAACGGCACCGCATCGCGCATTTATCACACAACCGACGCCGGCGCGACGTGGACACCACAGTTCATAAATCGCGACACGAGCGCGTTCTTCGATTGCATCAGCGTCGGTGGTCGCGGTCAGGCCGTCGTGTTTGGTGACGCGAGCAAGACGCTCGACGGTCGTCGCACGAACATCCTGCGCACCGACAACGGTGGTGCGACCTGGACATTGCTCTCGCCCAACGCCGTCCCCGCGCCGTTGCAGGACGAGGGCGCATTCGCCGCGAGCGGTCAGTGCGTGGTGCACAGCGATTCGAGTACCGTCTACATCGCCACCGGCGCGCCGGGTGCTCGTCTCTTTCGCAGCCGCGACGCGGGCAAGTCGTGGACGGTGGAGAACACACCCTTTGTGCGCGGAACGGCCGCCGGTCTCACCGGGATGGCGTTTCAGAGCGCGTTGAGTGGCATCGTGGTGGGCGCCGACATCAACAAGCTGCGCACCGATACGAGCACCAGCGTCGTCGGCGTGACGAACGACGGGGGTCGGACGTGGGATATGCGCGCGCGTCCGCCAGTACCCGGGGCACTTGCCGGCATCGTGTGGGTGCCCGGTGCAGGCGCGTCGTCGGCTGTCGTGTCGGGTTATGGCGGCGCGGCGTACACGCATGACGCAGGGCGCACGTGGACCGCGATCAACACTGCGACATCGGCTGGTGTCACGAGCTACGGAAAGACCGCGTGGCTCGGCGGACGTGGTACGATCTATCGCGTCGACTTTCCGTAACGGGCCGGCAATGCGACAACGGTCCTACGACGCACGCGCCTCGCGCACGCCGTCGAACAGGCTCGCGTAGCCGCCCTGCAGCAGTCGATATGCCAGCAGGTACTCGCGCACCATGTGATCGAACGACCGATCGGCCGCGCGACGGCGTGCGGCAGCCGCGAGACGCTCACGTCGTTCGCCATCGCGCACGAGCGTTCGAATCGCGGTGACCAGCGCGCGCTCATCCCGCGGATCAACGAACAACGCTGCGCCGTGCCATTGCTCGCGGAGCGAAGGAATATCGCCGAGTACCAGCGCGCACCCGGCGTGCGCGGCCTCGAGCACTGACAGCCCGCATGGCTCGTAGAGCGCCGGATGCGCGAAGATCGACGCTCCGGCATACCACGGCGACAGCTCGCGCTGCGATAGCTCGCCGGTGAAGTGCACGTTTTCTCGCTCGACCGCAGACAGTACAGGTGCGCGATCGGCATCGTCATCGCATGGCATATCCGGGCTCACCACACACACCGGCCATGGAAGCTGCGCCGCCACGCGAACGACGCTTGCCGAATTCTTGGCGCGATCTCGCACACAACCCACGGTGAGCACCAGCGGGCGTTTGCTGCGTGACACCAGCGGCGCGGGCGGACGGGCATTGCGAATGACTACGGTGTCCGGCAACGATCCGTAGACATTATGAAGATCGTCGGCCATCGCGTGCGAGACAGCAACCACCGCGTCGGCCGCTCTTAGACTCGCCGCCACATCGCGCCGATAGCGTACGGCTCGCGTCGAGAGTTCTCCACCCGAGATTGCCTGTGCTCGAGACAGCGCACATGAGTGCGCCACCGACAGCACCGGCGCGTCAAACTCGAGATCGGCGTTGGTGAGCTGATTGAGATGCACCACATCGACTCGATATCCACGAGCGAGATCCACCAGCCATTCGCCAGTCTCGTGATCACGTCGCCAGGGATCTGGCGTCCATTGAAGCGGCCCCTGCCACTCTTCCAGCGTCACCGTGTTGAGGGTCGCCACCTCATGACGCTGGCGAAGCGACAACGGCGCCCCGAGCGTGGCGAGCACGACATCGACGTCGTACTCGGCGTACGCGCGACACAGGTCCATCGCATACGTCCATACGCCGCCGCGTGGATCGGCGCTCATGAGAACAGTCGTGGTCATGCGAACGAGCGGCGGTGAATGGGCAAAGTCATCGTCGAAGCTGTGCGGCAATATTCATTCCGAGTTTCAGGAATTCAGCGACGCCCTGAGAACCCGAAACTCCATCCCGAAACCCAATCCCGAAACCCAATCCCCGAACTGATCAGTTCAGGGATCGGGTACCGGGATGGAGTTTCGGGTTTTCGGACCGCGGCGCATGTTCTGGAGATGCCAACCCCATCACGATTCCTCCGCACACGCGCGACGTTCACGCTCGCTGCGTTTGCACTCGCCGCCTGTAGCGGTGGCGACAAGACCGCGTCCGGCGCTGACGACGCGGCGGCACTCAAACCAGCGCTCGACGCCATCACCGCCGACGGCCTGCTGGCGCACACCAAAGTGCTCAGCGACGACTCCACGGAAGGTCGTGCTCCCGCGTCACCTGGCGAGGAGAAGACTGTTCGCTACCTCGAAGCTCAGTTCAAAGCGCTTGGTCTCGTCGGCGGCATGCCCGATGGCTCATTCATGCAGCCCGTCACCGTCGTGCGCGAGGTACCGCACCCGGAGCTGCAGTTCACGGTCGGGAGTCGCGTGCTGCCACTCAGTCATCCCACGGACTATCTGGTGCGCACGCGCCAGGAGCAGCCGATCATCGATGTGAACGCCGAGATGGTGTTTGTCGGTTACGGCGTGGATGCACCGGAGTACGGCTGGAATGACTACAAGGACGTCGACGTGAAGGGAAAGGTCCTGGTCATGCTGGTCAACGATCCGGCAATCCCGGATCCCAAGGATCCGACGAAGCTCGACTCGACGATGTTCAAGGGTCGCGCGATGACGTATTACGGTCGCTGGACCTACAAGTACGAAATCGCCACCGCCAAGGGCGCTGCGGGCGCCATCATCATTCACGAGACGGGCCCGGCGGGTTACCCCATGCAGGCGCTCAGCAACATCGCCGTCGAAAACTTCGACATCAAAACAGCTGACGGCAACGCCGGACGTGTGAAGTTCGAAGCGTGGCTCGCGCAGCCAAAGGCCGAAGAGTTGTTCAAGGCGGTCGGCAAGGACTTCGCGACGCTCAAGAGGGACGCGCTGTCGAAGGACTTCAAGCCGGTGCCTCTCGGTGCGAACGCCAAGCTGCACCTGCGCAGCGATCTCAAGACCGCCGATTCACGCAACGTGGTCGCGGTGCTGCCGGGCAGCGACGCCACCAGGAAGAACGACTACGTGGTCTACAGCGCGCATTGGGACCACATGGGTCGCGACACCACGATCAAGGCCGACCAGATCTTCAATGGCGCGCTCGACAATGCGTCGGGTGTGGCACAGCTCCTCGAAATCGCGAAGGGCTTTGCTGCGCTCAAGGAGCGCCCGGCCCGTTCGGTGATGTTTGTCGCGCTCACCGGCGAGGAAAAGGGATTGCTCGGCGCCAAGTACTTCGCTGAAAACCCGCCGGTGCCGCTCACGCATGTGATGGCCAACATCAATATGGACGGCTTCAATCAATGGGGCCGCACGAGTGACGTCGTGGTGATCGGCAAGGGCAACAGCACACTCGATGACGTCTTGACCGACGTGCTCAAGCCGGCCAATCGCACCATCGTTGGCGACGCAGAACCGGAGAAGGGTTTCTTCTATCGCTCCGATCACTTCGAGTTTGCGAAGCAAGGCGTGCCGGCGCTGTACACCGAAGCCGGCACGCACTTCATCGGCAAGGATTCGACCTACGGCATGACCAAGCGCAATGAGTACACCGAAAAGGACTACCATCAGCCGAGCGACGAGATCAAGCCCGATTGGGACCTGTCCGGCGCGGTGGAAGACACTCGTGTGCTGCTCACGGTTGGCTATCGCGTACTGACCAGCGACACGTGGCCAACGTGGAAGGCTGGCACGGAGTTCAAGGCGAAGCGTGACTCGATGATGGGCGCGAAGAAGTAGTCACGCGCGCGAGGCGCATCTCGTCACTTCCCGTCGAGATGCGCCTCCACCATCCACAGCTGTACATCGGCTTCGCCGGCAAGCTTCGTAATCAGGTCCGTGGTGACCGCGTCTTCGGCTTCGTCGGCGCGATCAATGTCCGCGCGGACCGCGTTGGCGCAGGTGGCGAGCACATCGGCGACGTGCTGAACCCACTCCATGGATGCGGCGGTCATTGGACTCGCGACGAGCTGTGATCGCTCGGCGACGTTCTGCACCGTGCCTTCGGCGGCGACTCCCAGCTGCACCGCGCGCTCCGCGACCTCATCACCCCAAGCGACTGCACATGCGGCGACTTTGTCGAAGAGCAGGTGCAGCTGATGGAACTGTGGACCACGCACATTCCAATGCGCCTGTTTCGCGTGGCGCTCGAGATCGAGGAAGTCGGCCAGGCGCTGGTTGAGTAGTGCGCCCATCTCGGCGCGCGTGGACTCGTCGAGGTCGATTCGCGTCTGGAAAGCGGTCTTGGGCTGCTGCTGTTTCTTGCTCGGCATGATGGCTCCGTTGAGATCGGTCGTGGGCAGCGCACAACGCGCTGCAACTGCCCTTGTGGCCTTGCAAGGCGCGAACCGCGAGGGCGGAAGTCCCGCGATCGCGAAGGCGCGAGGGCCGGTTGCCCAATCGCCGCTCGACTCGCTACATTATCGGTCTGTCGCGGCTCACCTGAGACGAGGCGGCACGCCACAGGCAAGTGTTTGTTCTGCAAGCATTTAGCTGAAAGGTGTGGGGTTTGGAGGGATGGCCGAGAGGCTGAAGGCACCGGTTTGCTAAACCGGCATAGGGGGTCAACCTCTATCGCGGGTTCGAATCCCGCTTCCTCCGTTCCGCGGGTCCGCTGCTCTGCCGGCGGACCCGCGTTTTATTTGCCCCTGCTTTTTCCCTGACCTCTGGTCGGTTTCGATATGTCGTCTGCACCCGCCGGAAAGCGCCCACGATTGCGCTTTGCCCCGTCGCCTACGGGCTTCCTGCATGTTGGTGGCGCCCGTACGGCGCTCTTCAACTGGCTCTACGCCAAGAAGTACGACGGTGACTTCCTCCTTCGCATCGAGGACACCGATCGTCAGCGCAGCACCGACGAAAGCACGCGCGCGATCTTCGAGGGGCTCGAGTGGCTCGGCCTGTCGTGGGACGAGGACGTCGTGTATCAGGGCGCGAATGTCGATCGCCACTACGCCGATGCACATCGCCTGCTCGAGACTGGCGCGGCGTATCGCGACTTCACGCCGGCGAGCACGATCGAGCATCTACGCGCGGAAGCAGAGGCCAAGGGCGAAGCGTTTCGCTTTGATCGCGCGCTGGCGACATACTCTGATGCTGAACTCGCGCAGAAGCTCGCCAACAAGGAGCCGTACGCAATTCGCTTCCGCGTGCCCGAGGGGCATACGGAGTGGCTCGACCTCGTGCATGGGCGCATCGCGTTTCCGAACAAGGACATCGAAGACTTCGTGATTCTTCGCTCCGACGGCACGCCGGTGTACAACATGGCTGTGGTGAGCGACGACATCGACGCGCGCGTCACGCTCGTGATGCGCGGCGACGATCACATCTCGAATACCCCGAAGCAGATCCTGATCTATCGCGCGCTTGGCGCCGAAGAGCCGGAGTTCGGTCATGTGCCGATGATTCACGGCACCGATGGCAAGAAGCTGTCGAAGCGTCACGGCGCGACGGCGGTGGGCGACTACCAGCATCAGGGGTTCCTCCCCGAGGCCATGCTCAACTTCCTCGCGCTGCTCGGCTGGAGCACTGGCGATGATGTGGAAGTCTTGAGCCTTCAGGAGCTCATTCAGCGATTCGACACGAAGAACCTGCACGCGAAGGCGGCGGTGTTCGACACGAAGAAGCTCGAGTGGATGAACGGGCAGCATCTGGCGCGCATCGACATCAACGAACTGGCGAAGATCGTGGCGCCGCTCTTTGAGAAGGCAGGTCTGGCGACCGTGTCTGAGCTCGAGGCAAAGCAGGCGTGGTTTTGCGGCGTGCTCGAGCAGCTGCGTATTCGTGCGCGTCTGACCGACGAGATCGTGGCGCAGGCAAAGATCTTCTTCACCGACGGCGTGGAATACGACGCGGAAGCGGTGAGCAAGCAGTGGCGTGATCCCGCAGCGTCGGCCGACATTCTCGAAGCCACGCGCGATCGGCTGGCGACACTCGAAGCTTGGGAGCCGGGCGCGATGGAAGAAGCGCTGCGCCTGCTCGCCGAGCAGCGTGGAATTTCTGGAGGCAAGATTTTTCAGCCACTGCGTGTCGCGCTCACGGGTACGACCGTAAGCCCGGGCATTTTCGATGTGCTGCTCTACGTGGGGCGCGAGCAGAGTCTCAAGCGGATCCAGTCGGCGGTGGAGTATTTGCGCACGACAGTCTGAGCGGAGTGCGGAGCGGTGCCGTTATCGCAGCCAGAGGATGACGGTGCCGCAGACGGTATGCTGACCTGACCGCCCGATCGTCGTGCGATTGCACTTCAACGGCGTGTTTGCGGGTGTGTAGAACTCGAAGGCGAGCACCTCATGCGTGTCGACCAGCGACAGATCGAAGTCATCGTCGATGATGCCATTGACGATGACTTGAGGAAAGCAGTTGCTGCCCGTGCGCGTCGTCACGAATCGCGTTTTGGTGCTGCCGCGCTTCAATACCTTCAGGCCCGCGACGCGACCGTCAAGCAATTGCTCAAGCCGCTGATTCTGGTTTTCCTCGAAGAATCGCCAGTCGAGAAATCTGCCCATACCGAACGCCCGCCGCTCTTCAAACTCCGACAGCCGCGCCGCGTAGCCTTCGGGCGGCGCCGCCGAGTCGGTCTTCACTTTGGCGAGCGTCGTCGCGATGCGTTCGAGCTCCACGTCGGCGTCCACCGTGTCATTCGCCGCGAGCGTCACACGCACACGCAGCGACTGATAACCAATGGCTCGCACCACGAGCTCGAATTGCCCTTCGGGCAAGCCATTGATGGTGTAGTTGGTCGCCGCGTCGCGCGTGATCGTGGTGTCGCGCGCATTCAGTTCGACCGTGGACGTCACCGCGCGTTTGGTCAGCGCATCAGTGATGCGACCCCGAACGACACTACCCTGCGCATGGACGAGCGCGGGGAGGGCAAATAGCACGACAACGAATGGCAATCGCACGCAGCATTTCCTCGAGCGTCGGGATGCCGAACAAGCTACGACTCCAACGGTTCCCCGGCGAACTCAGCGAACCCGCGAGTGCTCAGCGACCGCTCGGCTGCCCGTTGCTCGAGGTCTTGCCGTCGCCCTTGACTGGCGCGGCGTAGCTCGCGCTCGGGGCGCGCAGTCGCTCACGGCGCTGCGTGTCGTGCTTCGCATCCATTTCCTTCACGATGCGCTTGAACTCGGCGTCGCCCATGCCACGGGCGGACATGCGCTGAATGTCGGCGCTCGCGGCGTTGACGCGCGCGGCCTGCGCCATTCCCACGGGGTTCGCCGACATACCAGCCGCGGTCGCGGCATTCATGGGCAACAACGCAAGCAGTGCGTTCGGCAGTGTGTACTTGCCGAGTCGAATGCCGCGGTCATCCCAGCCCCACTTGCGGCCGTTCTTGTCGGTCTTGGTCCAATCGCCGGGGCGTCTCCCGTACTTCCCCTGCGCCGCCGCGATCGAGTCGAGCGAATCTGCGGCGCCCATAATCGCGCCGCGCATGATTGAATCGAGATTATCGGCGCGATCGCCACGACGTGCAGAACCGCCGCCGCCGTCGCCACCGTTGCCGACCTGGCCGCGCCAGACTCGCTCATCGGTGTAGCCAGGTCGCACACCCTTCACGTTCGGATCGAGCGCACCAACGCCATTTCCAACGTTCCCGCCGGACCCAGTATCGCGCGGACTGATAGGCGTGGGCTGCGCCGGCGGCTGCGGAACCGCGACTGGCACTTCGCTCGGAGTTGGCGGCACCGGACGCTCGTCGACACGACGCGGCACCTGACGTAACGCGGGTGGTGGCGTAACTGGGGCCTTCGGGGTGACGTACGTGAGCCGCTCTTCCGGCGCACGCTCCCTTTCGAAAGTCATCCACCCCGGTAGGCCGTGTCCGAACGTCAGTACCTGAACGAGGACAAAGCCAATCGCGATGTGGGCACCCACAGCCAGCGCCGCCACCGATGGCGACAGGCGCTTCCGCTCCTTGAACCCTTCCACAGCCCGACGCCGGGGCGCCGATGGGCGCTCCGGGTGCTCACCCCCCTTGGGGGGCTCGGGTGGGCGGGTTGCGGTCATCGTCTCAAAGATACCCGGTTTTTCCCGTCAGGTGCCTGATACGACGGGGTTTTTGATACGGCTGAGGCCCACCAGCTCGACTTCCACTTCGTCCCCGGCCTTGATTGGACCGACCCCAGCCGGCGTACCGGTGGCGATCAGGTCACCCGGTTCGAGGGTGAAGTACTGGCTGATGTAGTGGACCAGAAACGGGATCTTGAAGGCCATGTCCCCGCCCTTCGCCTGTTGCACGACTTTGCCGTTGAGGCGCGTGATCACTTCGATCGCATCGAAATCCGCCGGCGGAGCGACCGGCGTGCCGACGGGCCCAAAGGTGTCCAGCCCCTTCGCACGCGCCCACTGACCGTCGTTCTTCTGGAGATCACGCGCGCTGACGTCGTTGAAGGCCACCACACCACCAATGGCCGCCACCGCTTCCGCCTCGCTTGTCGCCTTCGACAGCCGCTTCCCCATCACCAACGCGATCTCCCCTTCGTAGTCGATGTGGTTCGACACCGGATGGAGCACAATGGATTCCCCTTCGCCGATCAAGCTCGACGACGGCTTGAGGAAGAGGAGCGGATAGGCGGGGACATCGTTGCCCATCTCCTTGGCGTGGTCGAGGTAGTTGCGACCGACGCAGATGATCTTGGACGGGATTGTGGCGAGGGGCATAGTCTTGAACCGATCAGTTTTGGGTTTCGGGCTTTAGGTATTGGGTTTTGGGTAATTGACGGCAGAGATGCGGCGTCCGGAACCAGCGTAGGCAAACCCAACACCCACCACCAAAAACTCCGTACCCAAAACTGATCAGTTACGCGACGCCCGATAGAACGCTGACACTTCCGACCGCACGTCCCCCCACGCCCCCACAACACGTCGCGCCGGCGGCAGTCCATCGAGCAGTTCGCGCCCGTATCGCTTCGTCAGCACACGTGGATCACTCAGCACCACCACACCGCGATCGGTCGCGGTGCGAATGAGTCGGCCGAAGCCCTGCTTGAGTCGCAGCGATGCGTGCGGGAGCATGAACTCACCAAACGCATTGCCGCCGCGAGCTTCGATCGCTTCGCATTGCGCGGCCACGACCGGTTCCGTGGGCACGCGGAAGGGAAGCTTCGCGATCAGCAATCCGCGCAGGGCATCACCGGGAACGTCAACGCCTTCCCAGAACGTCGCGGTGCCGAGCAACACCGCGCGCCCAGCGTCGCGAAAGCGTTGCAGCAGGACATCGCGCGGCTCCTCGCCGTGCACGAGCAACGGCCATCCTGTCCCCTTCCCCGGGCCGCGCAACCAATCGGCCATCTCGCGCACGTCGCGATGACTGGTGAACAACGCAAAGATGCCACCGTCGCTGGCCGTCATGAGATCGCGCAAATGACGACTCACCTGTGCGAAGTGCTCATGCGCGTTTTCGTTGGGCGCCGGTAGATCGGTGGGCACGACGAGCAGCGCTTGCCTGGGATAGTCGAACGGACTCGGAAAAACCGCCGAGTGTGTCGGCGCTTCGCGCGCATCGAGTCCGAGTCGTTGCTCGAGAAATCCGAAACCACCGTGCGTGGCGAGTGTTGCACTCGTCACCACCGTGGTCGCGACGCGACCGAACAGATCTTCGCGCAGCACCGGCGCCAAGTCGAGCGGCACGCAGTGTACCGCGATATTGCGCTCGCGCGGTGTGGGCTTTCCCTGGAACTCCATCCAGCGCACGACTTCAGGACCCTTCTCGGGTGGACGCAGCCCCTTGTCGAGTGCATCACCGGCACCCTGCAGGCGCCGAATCACGGCGCGCACTTCACCGAGAAACGGCGCCATCTCCTCGGCGCGCTTCTCATCGCTTTCGAGCCGCTGCTGCACCACTTGCAGGCCGGTGCCAAGCGCGTCGATCTCGGTGAGCAACTCGCCCAGCGCGCGCTCGATGCCGTTCACCCACAGCTCATGCTGCTGAAAGTCCGGGGTGAGACGCAGCACCGGTCCGTTGTGCATTTCAAGCACAGCGCCCAACAGCTCGAAGAGCAGTTGCGTGCGATCGCGGGCCGTGAGCGTGCTCGAAAACAATCGCTCGCGCACCAGATCGAGGCTCGCCACGGCGAGCAAGTCGGTCATTCCGCCGAGTTTCGCGGCGAGTGCGGGTAGCAGACCTTTGCCGCGACGCTCGAGCCGATTGAACAGTCGCGCGAGCGCCCGACGCGTGATCGAGCTCCCGAGATGCGATCCGGCCGCCTCCTCGAGATGATGTCCTTCGTCGATCACCAGTCGCTTGTACGCCGGCAGGACGGCGGCGTCATCCCAGTTCTGCACCTGACGACGCACCGCGACATCGCTGAGCAGCAGGTGGTGATTCACCACCACCACATCAGCAACGGCCGCTTCGCGACGCGCCTTGAACAGGAAGCACTTCGCGTAGAACTCGCACTTGAGTCGTCCGCACAAGTCGGGCTCCGCCGAGACTTCATCCCATACGTCGGGACGCGGTGGATCAGGCAAATCTGCCAGCGAACCATCCTTGGTCTTCTCGGCCCACTCGCGCAAACGCTCCACTTCGGCGCTCGCGTCATTCTCGAACAACGCCGCGCCCGCGCCAGTCGCCTGCTCGAGTCGCTGCAGGCAGAGGTAGTTGCGCCAGCCCTTGAGCAGCGCGAAGCGCACCTGCTGATCGCTCAGCGCTTTCTGCAGGAACGGTAAGTCCTTCGTGACCAGCTGCTCCTGCAACGTGATCGTCGCCGTGCTGACAATCGTGCGCTCGCCGTTGGCCGCGGCCCACCGCAATGCGGGCACGAGGTAGCCGAGTGACTTGCCGACGCCGGTGCCCGCTTCGAGGAGAGCGACACCACCGTCGTTGAACGTCGTGGTCACAGCCGCCGCCATGGCGCGCTGCGACGGACGGTCTTCGTAGTCACGCGCGCCATGCAGCTGACGCATCGCCTGCGCAACAAGTCCGTACGGCCCAAGGGTCACGTCAACCAGATCGGGATCGACCGGTGTGATCGAATTGCCCTTGGGCACTTCGGCCACGATGTACACGCGCGTGGCATCGTTGTCGACAATGCCGAAACCCACACCGTTGCCGTGGAAGCGATACGCCACTTCCATGTCGGCATCACTCGGCGTGAGCTCTCCGCTTGGGTGATTGTGCAATAAGAGTTCGCCGCGCTCGGCGCATCCGGGGAGCGCGAGCACGCTCTGCACATCACCGGCGGCGACTTTGCGCGCGCTGATGATGTTCCCCTCGTCGTCGAGTCCGCAAACGAAGCAGACTTCATTGCCACCGTGCAGGCGAATGATGCTACGAATTGACGCGGCTGCCTTGGTAGACAGCCGCGCCTCACCGATCGGTTCGCTCGTTTTGCTGCGGGCCCGCTTTGCCTTCACGTCTTGCGCGGCTTCTTCTTGGCGGCTGGGAAAAGCACGTTGTTGAGAATCAACCGGTAGCCCGGCGAGTTCGGATGCAGCGACAGGTCGGTTGGCGCGCTTCCGATCGCATGCTGCGGATCTTCCGGATCATGTCCGCCCAGGAAGGTCCACGATCCCTTGCCGTAGTCGCCATGCAGATACTTGGCCCACGGTGCGCCGTCTTCCTGCGCGAGAATCGTCACGCCCGGCTTGATGATCGCCTTGTTGAAGCTGGTGGTCACGCCAAAGAAATCAGGGATCACCGTGCGATGATCCTGCACCAGCATCGTCGCTACCGGATCGAGCTTGGCGGAGAAGCCGAACAAGGTGAACGCACCAAGCGGCTGACGACGAGACGGCACGTTCACCTGATGGCCGTCGATATCCGACAGCGCATTGATGTACGGCGACGGTTCGATGTGCGCACCCGTGAACGCCAGCGCGCGCGTCCAGTCCATCTTCGCATCGGCGTCACCCTGCACCGGCGTGCCGTCGGAATACGGACCCGCGATATCCACCGCAAACGCGGCGATTCCCAGATCGAGCGACTCGGTGGCGCCGCACATCGCGAAGAGAAATCCGCCGCGCTCCACGAAGCCACGGATGTGATCGGCCACCGCCTTTTTGAGCGCGGGCACATCGTTCTTGCCGAAGCGCTTGGCCATGGCCATGTCACGTTCGCGCTGCGCGACAAACCACGGCGCATCGCGATACGCGAGATACAGCTTGTTGTACTGACCGGTGAAGTCTTCGTGGTGCAAATGCACCCAGTCGTACTTCGCCAGATCGCCGTTCATGACGTTGTCGTCCCAAATGCTCGCGAAGTCGATGCCCGCGTACGTCAGGGCAAGCGTGACGGCGTCATCCCAGGGTGGCTGGTCGACCGGGCGATAAATCGCGATGCGCGGCGACCGCTCGAGCACCACGGCGTCCATGTTGCCGCCCGCGATCTCGCTGCGCATCGACGCGACCTGCGCATCGGTCATCGGCTCGACGCTGACACCATCCAGTGCAGCGCGCTTCCGAATGTCGGGCACGTCGGGCAGCAGAAACGCGCCACCACGATAGTTGAGCAACCACTCGGCTTTCTGCCCAGCCTTGAGCGCCTGATAGGTGACGCCATAGGCCTTGAGGTGATTGCGCTGGCCGTCGTCCATCGGCACCAGCAACTGCTGCGCCTGCGCTTTCGACGCGATCGAAAGCACCGACAGGAGAACTGCGAGAAACTTCAGGGGCGAACGCATCCCGAAAACTATCGCAAAGGACTGAGAAAGTCGCCGGACGGCACTGTGCCGCGCAGCCGTTCGAGTTCGCGTCGTGCCTGCGGCGCAAGCGCACTCGTTGTGTACTCCACCAACATCTGCTCCAGCTTTGCGGTCGCGCCGGCCTTGTCGCCGGCCGCGCTCAGCTGCCTGGCCCACGTGAGCAGTGCTTCGGGCGCCTCGGGACTCTTGGGAAAGTCCTTCACCAACCGCTCCCACATCGGACCGGCCAGCTTGGGCGGCGTCAGACGCGCGGACAGTGCGAGTAGTGCGGGAGCTGCCGTGCCGACCGAATCGGCCAGCGTACGAAATCGAGCGGCAGCGCCGGCTGTGTCATGACGCGCGAGCGTTTGGAATGCCTGCCCCATACCGACCTGCGTATCGAGCCGCACACGAGCCAGTACACCAAGGGCGTCGACCAGTTCGGGGCGCTGAGTAGCCGATCGCACCAATCGCTTGCGCGCCGCCGCAAGATCGCCGTCGTACAGCGCCACCCATCCGGCCATCTCGTCGTCGTCCACGAGCTCCGGATCCTTCATGAAGGTCTTGGCACGCGTCACGTCACCCGAACGCAGCATCGCAATCACCAACGGGCGTAACAACGCGGCGCGACCGGCAGCATCGAGCGCCTTCCCCTCCTTGTCCATCTTCTGCTGCGCTTCCTCCACGCGACCGAGCTCGCCGAGTGCGGCGATTTCAAGCGCGAGCAGTGCTTTGGCGCGTGCGGCGGCATCGCCGGGTGCGCTTCGGCGAAGCATCGCAAGCGCCGCGTTGGCGTCACCGGCGCGGAGCGCCGCATCGGCGGCGCGACGCTGACTTTCGAGATCGGGCCTGCGCTCGAACACGGCGGTCCACGCATCTCGCGCCACCAACCAGCTCTCACCGATCTCAGCGCGCTCACCAAAATTGCGCCACGATGCGAGCGTCGAGTCGTCGACGGGAGTGACCGTCGAGAGCGCCTGCCAGGCACGACGCGGTTCACTCCACGCAAACTCGAGCTGCGACAGCAAGCGTCGCGGAATGAGCGCAATGGGCGGCGCGAGCAGCACCGTGCGAATCGAATCGCGCGAAGCGACCGGGGCGCGTCCCAATCCAAAGAGCGCGGCGGTTTCGAGGTAGGGCTGGTCGATCAACGCCTCGCGATACGACACGGCCGCCGCGTTCCATCGCTGGAGCGACACATGCAGCTGCGCCGCTTCACCGGAAATTGCGCCGCGCATCCCCATCAACTTGCCCGCTTCGTTGAGCAGACTGTCGGCGGCGAGCGATCGCCCCTGCCCCATCAGCAGACGTGCGTACTCGCGAAATGGTGTCGCATCGTTTCCGACCGCACGACGCCACTGCGTGAATGCGACCTGCGCTTCGTCCATCCGCCCGAGCGACACGAGCGATCGCAGGTGAATGCCACGCGCGATGGGATCGGTGGGGCGGATGACGATGACCCGCGCGACGATGGGCACAATGGAGTCGAGCGCACCCATGTCCACCATGTTGCGCTCGAGTCCGAGCAGCGCGAAGGCCACGCGGTCGCCGTCGATGTTGCCGACCTTGAGCGCACGGTCGAGCACATCGCGATACGCCGCCGCGGCAGCCTTGATGTCGTTCTTGTCTTCCGCGGCGAGCGCGCGCGACATGGGGTCGCTCGTGTCGGCCTTCACCGTGATCTGCGGTGAACTACCACCGGCGCCCTGTGCGGGCGCCGGCGACGCCGCTCCGGTGATCGCGCCAGCGAGCAGCGCGATCACCGTCATCAGCCGCTTACGGCTGCTTGCCGTCGGGACCATTCAGTCGCTTGAAGTACTCGATCACGAGACGACGTTCGTCGGCACCCAGTCCGCGCAGCTCGTTCCACGTAGGCGGCGCAAACTTGCTCGCGTTCTTCCCTGACATCGCGCCACTCATCAGGCCACCGGCGCCGGCGCCGGTGCCAGCCTTCGCCTCTCGCGGCCCCTGATCATCACGCTCTTCCTGCTCGAGGAAGCGACCCGCGTCGAGCAAGCGACGATAGAGCTGCTGCTGACGCTGCGCGACGCTGCCATCGAGTCCGTTGCGCTCGAGCTGTTGCGCGAGGTTCGTGGCTTCCTTCGCGAGCGCATCGGTGCGACCCGTTTCGTCGTTGTCGGAGACGTCGTTCAACGTGCGCGCGACCTCGCGCTGCTGCTTGGCGAGCACACGCGCCTGCTGTTTCGCCGCGTCACCCTGCGCGCCGCCGGGCATCATGTTGAGCCCCTGCATCTGGCCGTTGAGCTGCCCTTGCTGCTGCGCGAGCTGCTTGAGCTGCTCCATCATCTCGCTGAAGCCCGACGCCGAATTCGCGTTGTTCACTTTTTCGCGATCGCGCACGAGCGAGCTGAGCGCCTGATTCAGCGCCTCGCTTGCATCCTTCATCGCGTTCTGCGCCTGCTGATTGCCATCGGGCTGCTGCGACTGCTTCATCGCTTCCGTGGCCTGCTGCACCCGACGCTGCGCCTCGCTCATCGCCT
Organism: uncultured Gemmatimonadaceae bacterium; assembly: GCA_966112585.1. Taxonomy (GTDB): domain Bacteria; phylum Gemmatimonadota; class Gemmatimonadetes; order Gemmatimonadales; family Gemmatimonadaceae; genus Gemmatimonas. The sequence continues at coordinate 65,516 of CBHWDN010000022.1, read as the reverse complement.
TCTGCGAGCGCTGCGACAGCAGCGAACTCGAACGGCCAGCTTCTTCCAGACGTTCAGCGGCCTGCTGCACGCCCTGCTGCAGCGCGCTCTGCTCGCCCTGCATCCCCTGCGCCCCCTGCTGACGGGCCTTCTTCTCGAGGTCTGCCTGCTGACGCGCGAGCTGCATCGTTTCGTTGATCGACTGATCGAGCTGGTCGGACAGCTCCTCCTTCCACGCGCCAACCTGTGCGTTGCGCGCATCCTGTAGCTGCTGCGCGGCCTTCTTCATCGCATCAGCCGCCTGATTGGCCTTGTCGGCGGCAGACTGCTGACCTTGGCCGCCCTGCTGACCACCCTGTTGGCCCTGTTGGCCCTGTTGTCCCTGCTGTCCCTGTTGCTGGCCGCTCTGGCCGGCCTGCTGCTGTCCTGACTGGCCCTGTTGCTTCTGGCCTTGCTGGCCTTGCTGCTGCTGGCCCTGTTGACCGGGTTGCTTCTCGCCTTGCTGGCCTTGCTGGTTCTGTTGGCCTTGCTGCTGCTGATCGCGCTGCTGTTGCTGCAACGCCTTCTCGAGCGCGTCGGCAGCCGCCTTCACATTCGGCTGCGCCTCACGTGTCTTGCTCGCGCCCGGCTTCGCGCCCGCTTCTTCGAGGCGCTTGGCGAGTGACTGTAACTCCTTTTCGAGCTGCTTCGTGCGATCGGCCAGATCACGCGCATCCTGTTCGCTCGCCTCTCCCTTCTGGCCAGCCTTCTGACCGGCCTGTTGCTGACCGCTCTGCTGCCCCTGTCCCTGCTGACTCTTCTGCCCGCTCAACTGCTTGCCGAGCTGCTGCTGCTTGTCGGCGAGCTCCTGCGCATCGTCCTTGAGCGTTTGCATCGCGCCTTCGAGCGCAGCGCGCTTGAGCATCTCCGCACTCTTTTCGAGCTGCTCGCGCATCCGCTTCTGCTGCTCGGCAAGCTGCTGCATGCTCTGCTGCGCTTCGGTGCCGCTCAAGCGATCGGTGTTCTTGTTGAGCGCCTCGAGCTGCTTCTGCATCTCGGGCGTCATCGCGTCGCGCAGCATCTTCTGGATGTCGCGCATGCGGCCGGCGAGCGTGGTATCGAGGGCGTTCGCGTTCTTGAGTCGATTCTCCAGCTCCTTGGCGCTCTGTCGGAGCGAATCCACACGCGCGCCCATCTGCTGCTGATCGCGCGCCATCTGCTTCGCCTTCTCGGCCTGCTGGAAGGACATCGACTTGGGGTCACTCTTTCCACCCGCCGACTGATCGCCGTTCTTGAGCTCGCGGTTGCGCGACGCGTCACTCGTGTTCTGCGCCAGGCGTTGTTCCGCCTGCGCCAACCGCTTCGCCTGCGCCGCGAGCGAGTCGGCCAAATCGCGCGCAATCGAACGCTGTTCGGACAACGACGGGACGCGCAGGATGATTTCCTTGCTCGTCACCTGCTGACGCCACGGTGAATCGTCCGTCGCAACCGCGGTGACGTGCAGCTTGTCGCCCGGCTCGAGCTTGCGTCCGTCGAGTGGAATCGTGGTGCCGCCTTCGAACAACGGCGACGACGGCGACGCAACATCGAATTGCTCGCGTGATACGGTGCCGGTCGCGCCACTCGACTCACGCCACATCTGCAGGCGCACATTGCCCACGCCATGATCGTCAGCGGCGCTCACCATGATGGGCACCACACCGCTCGTGCCGATCGCGGTATCTGACTCCGGACTGATGATCGCAATCTCGGGCGGCTGATCGGGGATCACCGTGAACGGCAAAGCGTCGGGCAGTTCCGGCGGCAAGACCTGACCGTCGGCGCGCGGCGTCGCCTGCGCGACCCAGCGCCAGGTCCCATCGTGATCGACCGGCAGCGTACCTTCAGCCGGCGTACCATCACCACTCGCGCCAAGCGCGACGAGGCGAACGGTATCGCGACCATCGGTCAGCGCCGCCTCGCGCGCACCACCCCGCTGCATGACGTGCACCCGAATCCGCGTGCCGCGCGGCACCCGAAGCGGTGGCACCGGCTCGAGCGTTTCCTCGGCGCGACCGAGGTACGCCGGATACATCGCCTTGAGCGACACATCTCCCAACCAGCCGCGATCTTCCACCACGAGCGTCGCTGACAACTCAGGCGCGCGTCCATCGTTGACACGAATCGTGGTGGCGGCACGCATCGGACCGAGCGCGAACTTCGCGCGACCGTCGGCCGAGACCATGACGGTACTGTCATGCCACGTTTCCCCCTCCGCACGCCGCGAGATCGTGATGCTGTGACGACCTTCCGCATGCACGGTGAGCGTGAGCGGCATGCCTCGTGGCACTGACGTGGGCACCTTCTCGAACGCGAGCGCTGGCAACAGCGTGCCGCGCCACGCGCCGATCGGATTGATCACAGCGGCAAAACCGTCGGGCGCCGTGCGTGCACTGCCGGCGAGCACCGCGGCGCCAACAACGGCGGCAGCGGCGGACCACGCCAACGACTTGAGCAGGTCGCCAGCAAACTGCGGTGCGAGTGTACCGGCTTTGAGTCGACGCGCCACATCTTCAGCCGCGCGCGCACCGAGTACTCCGGTGTGCGAGACTTCGAGCGCACCCATCAGGGATCCGGCGCGCAGCCGCTGCTCCTGCTCTACCATGCCCGCGAGAGCGCGCACCGACAGCGAACTCGAGGAGGCGCGCCGGCGACGCAGATACACGAACACCGCAAGCGCCACACTCACGGCCATGATGGCAATGGGAACCGCGCGCGGCGCCGTCATCCATCGACCACCCGCGAGTGCAAAGGCGGCAACACCGAGAATGAGCAACAGGCCAGCGGCGCCGGCGAGTACACTCGCGGCAATCGCGCGTGTGCGCAGCGACTGTTGCTCAACGTCGATGCGATCGGCAAGCGGCGAACGTGGAAGCGACAGGCCGGACAGGGCGGGAGCGGTCATGCCGATGTCGTGAGAGTGCGTTTCAGTGAGCGCCGACTATGGCGTCACGCGGCTGGTGACCGCGTAAGTGAACAGGTTGATCCCCATGCGCAGAGCCGATTCATGCAACGCTGGTGGATCTGCATACGTGCCGATGTCTTCCCAACCGTTCCCGAGGTCGGCGGAGAACGTGTAGTACACAGCGAGACGATTGCCGATGAAGATGCCGTAGCCCTTCGCTGGCTTGCCGTCGTGTTCGTGAATCTTCGGCACACCGGCCGGCATGTCGTAGACGAGATGATAGATCGGGTGCGTCAGCGGGACTTCGACGAGCGGACGGTCGGGAAAGACGCGCGCGATTTCGCGGCGGAACGTCTCGTCGAGACCGTAGTTGTCATCGGCATGCAGGAAGCCACCGCGCGTGACATACTCACGCAAGCGCTTCACTTCGACGTCGCTCAGCTTGATGTCACCGTGGCCGGTGATGTGCAAAAACGGAAAGTCGAAGAGCGACGAGTCGGTGAGCTTGACCTTCGCTTCCGTGCGCTCGATCGGCAGCGACGTCCGCTCGGAGATCGCGCGAATGAGATTCACGAGGCTCGACGGATTGGCGTACCAATCGCCCCCTCCCTCGTACTGCAAGCGCGCGATGGCTAAACGCCCCGGTCCGGCTGGCGCCTCGCTCAGCGCGTGCACAAATGGCCGCGCGGCGACGAGCCCGGGAACGAGCAGCGCCGTCGCGATCAGGGACCCACGGAGAAAACGCTGCCGAAGCCGCATGCCGAGCGGGAAGTGGTGTGTCTAGGTGTCGTGCGCGAGCCGATAGGCGAGGTTTCGGCTCGCTCCGTGCTCGTCCATGAGCATGCGAACAATGTCACGCGGACGGAAGCCTTCAGCGCGCCACGCATCCGCCGCAGCGCGCAGACCATCTTCCGTGACTTCCGCGGCGGTTGCTCCTGCCAGAACGATCACGATTTCCCCCCGTGGGGGGACATCCCGATAGTACGCAGTGACATCCGCCAGCGTTCCGCGCTTGATCTCCTCAAAATGCTTGGTGAGCTCACGCGCGACAGCCACCATCCGTCCCTCTCCTGAGACAGCAGCCAGGGCCTCGAGCGTTTCCACCAGACGGTTGGGCGACTCGAAGAGCACCACGGCATGGGACAGCCTGGAGGCCAGCGCGAGTTGGTTCTCCCGTTCTTTCCCCTTTCGGTCGAGAAAGCCGAGGACGGTGAACGGGTGGGCGGCGAGCCCGGAGGCGACGAGAGCCGCCAACGTCGCCGATGCGCCGGGGACCGGAATGACGCGGAGGCCTTGAGCGGCCACCGCCTGAGCGAGCCGTCCTCCCGGATCGGACACGATCGGGGTACCCGCGTCGGTGACCACGGCTAACGCCTCACCAGCGCGGAGGCGCTCGATGAGCCGGGGGGTCATGCTCGCCTCGTTGTGTTCGTGCACCGCGAGAGTGGGCGAGCGGATGCCATAGCGGTCGAGCAGCGCGCGCGTATGCCGGGTGTCTTCGCAGCAGATCGCCGCGACCTGCTGGAGCACCGCGAGGGCGCGCAAGGTGATGTCACCCAGATGCCCAATGGGTGTGCTCACGATGTGGAGGGCGCCCGGAATGGCCGCTTCGGGCCAGAGCGAGGTCGCTGAAAGCGCAACGTCGGCAGCCAAAGCTGCCGACGCTGAACCTTCAGACGACTCGCCCGAATGACTCAGGCGTGCTCCTTGAACTTCGCTTCGAGGGCGGGACGCGGCACCGCACCAACCACCTGATCCACAAGCTTGCCGTCCTTGAAGAACAGAATCGTGGGGATGCTGCGGACGTTGAAACGCGCCGCCGTGCGCTGATTATTGTCGACGTCGAGCTTGGCGACCTTCACCTTGCCGGCGTATTCCACCGCAAGCTGCTCGACGATCGGTGCGATCATGCGGCAGGGTGCGCACCACGTCGCCCAAAAGTCGACGACGGACAGGCCAGCCTGCCCTTCGATTTCCGTCGCGAAATTGTCGTCCTTCACTTCAACTGCGTTGGCCATCGTGTGCTCCGTGGACCAAACATCGCCGTTCGGGCGATGGGTCCCGCTGGGATTAGAATTCGGAACCGCTCACTAGCGGGCTACTGCGTGATACCCCAGAACGCCCTGACCGACTCCGTATGACCGAATCCATTCGCCGCGGCACGCGCATCGCCCACATCGGGGTGGCTGTGCGCGCCATCGACGAGTTGTTGCCTATCCTGCGCGATGTGTTGGAAATGCCCGAGGTGCCTCTCGGGAATTCTGACGGCGCGACCATTGTTGGTCTCGCCGCCGGTGAATCCCTGGTAGAGCTGCTCGAAGCACAGGCCGACGATACGCCGATCGGGAAATACGTCGCAAAGCGGGGGCCTGGCATCCATCACGTCTGTCTCGCCGTGGACGACCTCGACGGCATGCTCCAGAAATGCCGTGACGCCGGTCTCAGGCTTATCGACGAAACGCCCCGCATTGGCGCTGAAGGAAAGCGAATCGCCTTCCTGCATCCCAGCGCCACGGGCGGGGTCCTCGTCGAACTGTCCGAATATTAGTGGGGATGTCCAGCGGGTGTCCTACCGGTTGAGCTCGGTAGGGCACCACGAATCTGCTACCGGCAGAATTCGCGAAGCTTGGTCACGTCGACGTCTTCAACGAGCCAGCGACCGCCCTTCGACGGCACGGTGGTGAACGACGTCGGCGCCTTGGCGCTGCCCTTGGTGAGCTCGACCTGGAAGCTCTGGCGACCACCGGTACTGAGGCGCGGCGACGCATCCAGATAGCGATACTTGTCGTTCGCCAGCAGACACTGGATGATGATCAGGCGCTTTTCGAGTTCCTCGCGCTTGAGCTGATCGCGCGCGAGACCATTCGCGTTCCCCCAGAGCCCGGACATCGCCTGGAGATCCTGCTTGTTCACGGCCGTCAGGAACTCGTCGACCACCGCCTTCGCCGATGCTGCACCCACCGAGCCGGGGGCGTTGGCACCAACGCTCGGGGTGGGCGCTCCACCGGGCAACGAGGTCGACGTGCCCACGACCTGCTTCGAGCAGGCACTCAGCGCCAGAGCGGCTCCGGCCGCCACCAACGCGTTCTTCGCCATCTTCGCGATTTTCACTCGCTGCACACAGGCCTCCTTGCCTGAAAACTGATCATCTTTGAAAACTACGGTGTCGGGGCGTGTCGCACAGGACACGGGCCCTGCCGCCGATCGCCTTCTGCTACCCCTCGGATGTCGCTTCGCTACCAACGCCTCTACGTCAACATCGATCATGTCGCCACGGTCCGGCAGGCCCGTCGCGGCACCGAGCCCGATCCTGTTGCGGCAGCGACCCTGTGCGAACAGGCCGGCGCCGACGGCATCACGGCCCACCTCCGAGAGGATCGTCGCCACATCCAGGACGATGATATCCATCGCCTTGCCGCCACGGTGAAGACGCTACTCAACCTCGAGTGTGCCATTACCGACGACATGCTGTCGCTCGCCGAAACACTTCGGCCCGCCCAGGTGACGCTGGTTCCAGAACGCCGCGAGGAGATTACGACCGAAGGGGGTCTTGATGTCGTGCGTCACGAACCGGCCGTTCGCTCGGCGGTGGCGCGACTCAAGGCCGCAGGAATTCGCACCAGCCTCTTCATCGCCCCCGATGAGGCGGCTGTGCGCGTCTCCAAGGCCGTGGAGGCCGACGCAATCGAATTGCACACCGGCAGCTATGCACATGCCCCACGTGATCCGGCGACGTTGCGTGCCCTGCAAACGTCGGCGGCGCTTGGTGCGTCGCTCGGTCTCGCGGTGCACGCCGGTCACGGGTTGTCGGTGGCGAACGTTGGACCGGTGGCGGCGATTCCTGAAATCGAGGAGCTCAACATTGGGCATGCGATCGTGGGGCGCGCCATCTTTGTCGGCCTGCGCGAGGCGGTGAAGGAAATTCGCGAGGCGATGGATGACGCACGCGAAGCGGATCGTTTCTAAGCACGACGTGAACATGACGGGCTCGACTCACCGATTTTCACTGATTGGCTGAATCCATGACGGCACCGCACGCGTTGATCGAATTCTTCCGCAAGGAAGCCAGCGAGTATCTCGATCGTTTGGACGCATTGCTCTCGGGTGGCGATGAAGTCTCGCCCGATGGCGCCGCGTTCCTCACGAGCGCGCGCGCATTGCGTGGCAGCGCGACGATGACGCGACTCGAAGGGCTTCCCGAACTGGCGAGCACCGTGGAACGCATTGCCACCGGCTTGCGTGATCAGGAGCTGCGCTGGGATCAGCGTCTGCACTTCGCGGTCAAAGGGGCGCTCATGGAACTGCGCGCGTTGGTCGAGCGCGCGGACCAGTGGAATGAGCACGACACACGTCGCAGCCGCACGCAGTCGGTGGCGTTGGCCGCGGTGGCCGCCGGCTATCTCGCGACCAGCGCGCCGCCTGATTCACCGGCCAGTCAGATTTTGCCAATCGCCCGACTCTTCCCCGATGACGGTGCGCCGGGAATTGTGCAGCGCAACCCGAATCCGCCCATCACGCTCGCGCAGCGCTTCCGCTCCGATATGGAAGCGGCGGCTGGTGTGATTGCGCGCGAGGCGCAAAATCTCGCCACCAGTCAGGCCGGACCCGCGCAGCTCGCGCTGGCCGATGCGGTACGCCGTGCGTTGATCGGGCTGGCCGATGTCGCCGAGAGCTACGGTGCGGCGAGCATTGTGTCGCTCGCGACGAAGATGTCGCGCGCGCCGCTCTCCGCCTCGAGCGAGCTCAGTGCGGTGCAGGCGTTCGCGCAGCTGCTCATGAATCGCGAGAACACCGACGGGCAGCTCGCGATGCAGGTCAAACAGGCCAATGCGTCGTGGACCGGTGCACCGGCGATCGAGCCGGCCGTGGTGTCCATCGACTCGTTGCTCTACCGCGGCAAGTCGGCGATCACGCGGGCGCGTCAGGTGCGAGATGAACTCAACACGCATTGGCAACGAGGGACGCTGAGTGAACCGTCGGCGCATGCGTTGTTCGAGGAATTGAGCGATCTGCTGGACTTGGCGGTGACGACATGACTCGTGTTTGCCTGCGTTGAGAACTGAGAGCTCAGCGTTGAGAACGCAGACGTGAGCTGTGAGCTGTGAGGCAGTTCCTGAAGACCGCCGCGGGCTTCCTGTTGAGCGCGCTGCTCTTGTGGTGGACGCTGCATGATCAGGATCTCTCGCAGGTGGGGCGCGTGCTCGCGGCGTCGAATGCATGGCTCTTCGCGGCGAGTGTGCTGGCGGGTTTTTTGATTTTCCCACTGCGAGCTGTGCGCTGGCAGCCGATTCTCGAGCCGGTGGCAGGTCGGTTGCCGATGGGTGCGTTGTGGCGCAGCACGGCGATCGGCATGATGATGAACAATGTGTTTCCGCTGCGCGCCGGAGAGTTCGCGCGCGCGTTTGCGCTGACGCGCGAAGCGCCGCGGGTACCGATCACCACGGCGCTGGGATCGCTCGCGGTGGATAGAATTTTTGACGCGTTGGTTGTCTTCGCCTTCATGTTCGCGGCAATGCTCGACTCGCGATTCCCAGTTGGCGCGCGTGTCGCGGGTCGAACGGTGCCGGAGCTCGCGACCGGTGGCATCGTGTTCGTGCTGCTCTTCATGGTAGGCTGCTACTTCCTCGTACTGCAGCCGGCGCGTGTGCTTGGGATCGTGCGCGCCGTGATCGCACGCGTGCTGCCGAAGTACGTCGATACGATGGTGCGACTCGTGGAACATGGGGTCGGCGGACTCGCCGTCCTGCGCGATACGCGGCGCTTCCTGGTGGTCTTGCTCTGGGCCGTTGCGCATTGGTTGATGCACGCCCTCGCGCTCTATCTCGGCTTCAGGGCGGTGGGCATCGCGGTGCCCTTCACCGCTGCGCTGTTTCTGCAGGGCATCCTGGCAATTGGCGTCGCGGTGCCAAGTTCCCCGGGATTCTTTGGCGTCTTTGAGCTCGCCGCGACGATGGGTCTCTCAGTGTACGGTGTGCCCAAGGAACTCGCCGTCAGCTGGGCGCTCGGGTATCACCTGTTGAGCTTCATTCCGATCACCGTGATCGGTGCGATGTACTTTGCGCGACTGGGGTTGAGCGTGCAGAGTGTACGCGGGGCGCAAGCGCAGTCCGGTTCAGCGCCACTCTCGCCCGCCGACCAACCGTGAACATCGCATGCACCCCGTATGACATCAGTTCGCATTGAACGAGCGCACGCCAAGATCAACCTGCTGCTGCGCATTCTCGCGCGCGAAGCAAGCGGGTATCACGGCATCGAAACGCTCTTTCAGCGGCTGTCGCTGCACGATGTGGTGCGCATCGATGTGGCGCCGAGCGACCGGTCGATGCTGTGCGATGGTCCGGCAATGCCCCCCGGTGGACTCGGTGCACCTGAGCAGAACCTCGCTTGGCGCGCCGCGTCGCTCTATGCGGAGACGGCGAAGTGGCAAACAGGTTGGCAGATCAGCATCGACAAGCAGATCCCGGTTGGCGGTGGCCTCGGAGGTGGCAGCGCCGACGCGGCCGCGGTGCTGCGTGCCATGGAAACGCTTTGCCCCACGCCGATCGGCCACGCCGCGCTGATCGAGCTGGCCGGCACGCTGGGCGCCGACGTGCCGTTCTTTGTGGGCGATTTTTCGCGCGCGTGGGCGTGGGGACGCGGTGATCGATTGCTGCCGCTCGCGCCACTCGCGCCGACGCCAGTCACGCTGGTGGCGTTCGACGCGGGGGTAAATACCGCGCAGGCGTATGGCGCCTTTGCCGCGACACGTACCGCGGCGAACACCGCGATCGTGGCACACGCCTATGACGAGCGCGCGTTCGCGACGTGGGCATCGATCTGCGAGCTCGCTGTCAACGATTTCGAGCAGATCGTGCCCTCGATGCACGCCGGCGTTCGCGCGATACTGCCGGAGTTGCGCGGTTTGGCCAACGAGATCCGCCAAACGGGCCAGCCCGCGTGTGCGCTGTTGAGCGGGAGCGGCGCCACCTGTTTCCTGCTGCATCCTGACGGCACGATGGTCGAGCCCATGCGCCTCGATGGCTCGCGCCTGGTGCGCACCACCACGTACTGACCGCGGGCCGCTTCCCACGGCGGGTCCGTCGCGGGATCTTTATGACATGAGCCTTGCCACCCTCGTCGCACCAACCATCGCCGATATCCGCGCGGCTGCGGAACGCATCCGTCCCCATGCCGCGGTGACGCCGCTGCTGTCGTCGCCGGCGCTTGATGCCGCGGCCGGCGGCCGCGTGCTGCTCAAGGCGGAAGTGCTACAGCACACCGGCTCGTTCAAGCTGCGCGGCGCATTGAATCGTCTGCTGCAGCTGTCACCCGATGAGCGGTCGCGCGGCGTCGTGGCGTACTCGTCGGGCAATCACGCGCAGGCCGTTGCCTACAGCGCCACGCTGCTCGGCATGCGATCGGTGATCGTCATGCCCAAGGATGCGCCGCCGCTCAAGATCGAGCGCACGCGAGCCTTTGGAGCGGAAGTCGTGCTGTACGATCGCTGGACCGAAGATCGCGTCGCGATTGGTGGCAAGATCGCCGCTGAGCGCGGCAGTGTTGTGGTGCCACCGTTCGAAGATCCAGCCATTGTGGCGGGTCAGGGTACGCTCGCCCTCGAGGCGCTCATGCAGGCGCAGCAGATGGGCCTCACGCCGGATGCGTTCCTCGTCTGCTGTGGTGGTGGCGGCCTCACCGCGGGGTGCGCGCTCGCTGCAGAGGCGGTGTCGCCGACGACCAAGGTGCACCCCTGCGAGCCCGCCGAGTTCGATGACATGGCGCGCTCGCTCGAGTTGGGGCACCGCGTGGCGAACGAGCCCGGCAAACGCTCCATCTGCGACGCCATTGTCACCGATATTCCGGGCGAGTTCACCTTCAGCATCAACCAGCCTCGTGTCGGCGCCGGGTTACGCGTGACCGACGACGAGGTGCTGGCGGCAATCGCCTTCGCAGTACGTGAACTCAAGCTGGTCGTCGAACCTGGCGGTGCGGCGGCACTCGCCGCCTTGCTACATCACAAGGTCGAGACGCGCGATCGGACCACGTTGGTGGTGGTGACTGGCGGCAACATCGATCCGCAAATCCTTGCGCGCGCCATTGGCGCGGCGTGAGACCGTGAGCAGTTCGTGAGCGACGAATTTGCGATTCGTACAGCGCGCGCCGAAGACATTGCGCCGCTCAACGATCTTATTGCGTCGTCAGTTCGCGGACTTGCTCCGGGTTTTTACTCACCGGAGCAGATCGAGAGCAGTCTCACGTACATGTTTGGCGTCGACACGCGGCTGGTGAGCGACGGCACCTACTTTGTGATCGAGCACGAAAGCGGAGTACGCGTGGCCTGCGGCGGCTGGAGCGGCCGGCAAACGCTCTTTGGCGGCGACAATCATAAGGAGCTCGATCACGCCAACGATCTCGTCATCGACGTGTCACTCCCGGCGCGCATCCGGGCGTTCTTCGTGCACCCCGACTGGGCGCGTCGCGGACTTGCGCGGCGACTCTATAACCACTGCGCCGACGAAGCGCGCGCCGCCGGCTTCAGCGCGCTCGAGTTGATGGGCACGCTTCCCGGGGTGCCGCTGTACAAGACGCTGGGCTTTGAAACCATCGAGACCGTTTCGGTACCACTTCCAGATGGTGTGCAGATTCCGTGTGAACGGATGCTCCGCACATTGTAGCAGACGCTGTAGTAGCCACTCACAGGAGACGCAGATGATTCGCTCAACGCTTCGCACCGCCGTGCTGTACGCGGCGACGGTCTTCGCCGCACCGCTTCTCGCGCAGAACAGTCAACCGACGTACGCCAACGCGATGGCACGCGAGCACGCGCACGACATGGCCGTGTCATCACCGGGCGCGAAGATCGCACCGCGCCTCACGGTTGCGGCCGGTGAGACGGTCACCTACGGCACCGTTGGTGGCAAAGTGCTCAAGGGTTACCTCGCCAGGCCAAAGGGGGCAAAGCCCGGCGCATCAATCGTGATGGTCCACGAGTGGTGGGGTCTCAATGATCAGATCAAGAGCATGGCCGATCGCTATGCCGGCGAGGGCTACACGGTGCTCGCTGTCGATCTGTTCGATGGCAAAGTGGCCACCAAGCCCGATGATGCCATGAAGTTGTATCAGGGCGGCATGGCGAACATTCCGGCGAACGAACAGAACGTCGCGGCGGCCGTTGCGTACCTCCGCAAGAATGGCGCGACGTCGGTGGGCGCCGTCGGCTACTGCTTCGGCGGCCACTGGTCGTTGCGCACCGGGCTCGCCGGCGGCAAGGATGTAAACGCGGTCGTGATGTACTACGGCGCGCCCATTACCGACCCCAAGCAGCTGTCGCGACTCAAGGCTCCGGTGCTCGGTCTGTTCGGTGGCAAGGACACCGGCATTCCGGTCGATAGCGCGTTGGCGATGGAGCGCGCGGTCAACAAGATGGGTGGCAAGATGTCGGTCACGGTGTATCCGCAGGCCGCGCACGCGTTCGCCAATCCGACCGGCACGGCGTATGACGAGAAGGCTGCGACCGATGCGTGGAAGAAGAGCAACGCGTTTTTCAAAGAGCACCTCAAGTAGCATCCGATGACTCGGCGATCGCGCACGACGCTTGGGGTGGTGGGCGCGATCGCCGCATTGCTCGCGCTTGGCCCGCGGACGCACGTGGAGGCGCCAAGCGCGCAATCCGCTCTGCCCGCTACGTTGTCTGCGTTGCCGACATGGCTCGCAGACAACGAGCGGGCCGCGGGCGTGACCGATCCCAATGTCGCCAAGCGCCTCGTGTTCACCGATTCGCTCACGCCGGCGAAAACCCCATGGAGCGTGGTGTATCTCCACGGCTTCTCCGCGACGCGACAGGAGACCGCGCCACTCGCGCAGGATGTCGCGAGCGCGCTCGGTGCGAACCTGTTCGAGACACGATTGCGCGGACACGGTCTGCCAGGCGATTCGCTTGGCAACGTGACCGCGCACGATTGGCTCGAAGACACCGAGGAAGCCTTCGCTATCGGACGTGCCATCGGTGATTCCGTCCTGGTGATCGGCGTCTCGACCGGCGGCACACTCGGTGTGTGGCTCGCAACGCAGCCGATTGCAGCGCAGGCCGGATTGGCGCGCCTCGTGTTGATCTCGCCAAACTTCGGCGCTCGCGATCACGCAGCCGAAGTGTTGACGTTACCGTGGGCGAAGGTCATCCTCCCGCGCTTCATTCCGCAACGGACGTGGCAGGCGCGCAATGAAGAACAGAAACGCTACTGGACAGTGTCCTATCCGAGCACCGCGCTCTTCCCAATGCAAGCGCTGGTGGAGCATGTGCGAGGTGCGTCGCTCGAGCACTTTGTGGTGCCTACGCTCGTGATGAACAACCGCAATGACAATGTGGTCGACGCACCGCGCACCGAGCGGTGGCTCACGCGCGTAGCCAATGAAACACACGCGCTGGTACACCAGCAACTCGTCGTGCCCACCGAAGGTGAGGACGGCCATGTCCTTGCCGGGCGTATCGTGTCGCCGAGTCAGACGGCGACCTTTGTGCGGCAGATTGCTTCGTTCGCGCGCGCTGCGCGCTAGCTCACGGCTTCAAGCGCCACTTGGTAATCAGGTTCACCGAGCCGCAGGCGAGCGTAGTCCTGAGCGACTGAAATTCGAACGGCTGCACAAACGCATTGGGATACGCTTCGAGGTACGCCACGTCGGCTGGCAGCATGAAAGACGCGCGTTCCCACGAATCCGGCCGTCCGTCGATGTAGAGCCGCGCTTCGCACTGACCGCCCATCGGCGCCGGCATCAGTACGATAGGGATGCCACCTCGGCCAGTTCTCGCCACCACGCTCGGCACGGTCGACAACGACGCCACGAGGCTGGGCATGCGCCCGATCTCCATCGAATCTCGCACCGTGCCGAGACCTACCCGTTTTCGTTCTTCCAAACCAACCAGGAGCGCACTGGCCGTGGTCGCCGTGGTGCGGACGGCTTTGAGCGCCGTGACGCGTTCGAGCGCCAGGCTTACGCGCGCCGTGTCGCCAGCACGCACATTCGCCACCCGCGATTGCGGCAGACGTCCAATAGCGAATGCCTCAATCTGATGTGAGCCAACGGGTACGTCGCGCAGCTCGAATCGTCCGCTGGAATCAGCGCGCGTTTCCGCGACTGTGCCCACAAACACCACCGCGTTCGGCACGGGTCGTCCATCCGTTCCCTGCACTTCGCCGCGCACGATGCCGCGCGGCCCCGTCAACACGCGTCGCGCCGACACTGCGTCCGGTGTGTCGAGTGACCGCGCGTCAGACGTCACCGAGAGCATCAGCTCCTGGCGCAGCACACGCGCGTGCTGCGCGGGCATCGTCAGCGTGAGCACCCACTCGGCGTTCTGCCCGTCCTTCGCGAACAGTTCGATGGGTTCATCGAACGGCAACGCGCACGCAGCAAAGCGGCCGAGCGAGTCGGTCTGCGTCTCGTACCGCACCTTTTGCGAGGCGAGCGTTTTGTTGCGCATCCGCACCGCCAACCAACTCATCTGCACCGTCGCGTTCGCCGCAGGTTTGGACTCCGGCGACAGCAATGTGCCGTAGACCATTGCGCTGTCGCCCAGCACCGCGTGACCGCAGATCGCCCGGCTCATTGTGGCAAAGCTGGGAACACTCGCTCGCGCCTCGGTCTTTCCGTCGTGCATCAGACGCGACGTGAGCTGGTAGAGACCAATCGAATCGAGCATCGGATGCTCGATCGACAGCTCAACGTCCCCTTGCGCGACGGTATCGAATCGGAACCGTCCTTTCCCGTCGGTGAGCGCGAACGCCGGCGTTCCCTCCACACGCACCGTAGCGCCGACGAGTGGCTGCTTCGCGAGCGAGTCGTAGACCACGCCGCGCAGTGGTGACGACTGCGCCCGCGCCATAGTGGTGATCAGCACGGTCCCCAGAACGCCCTGCGCAAAGCACCACCGTGCTCTGCTGCTCATCGTGCGACCTTCCACTTCGTCACGATGCTGACAACGCCGCATGCATCGTCCTTGGTGGTGACCTGAAACTCCGCCGGTAGCATCGAGGCGCGTGCGTATACTTCCATCCACGCGATGTCCTTGGGCAACATGCCGACCACGCGCTCCCACTGTTCCTGTCGGCCATCCACATACAGTCGGGCGATGCACCCGCCAACACCGCCGGTAAGACTGGGAGGCTTGGGTAACAGCACGGTGGGAATTCCTCCCCGGCCGGTCCGCGCAATGACACTAGGGAATGTCGAGAGCGATGCAACGAGGGACGGGGAGTGCTCGATCTCAGTCGAGTCACGAAATCGCCCGAGGCCGATGCGCTTACGCTCTTCGTACGCACGCGTGAACTCCGCCAGCACGGTGGCAGATGTGCGAACTTCCTTGAGCGTGGTGACGCGCTCCAGCGTGAAAAGCACCGTGGTGGTGTCACGCGCCTTGACGGTGATCAGTTGCGCGCCGGGATTGCGTCCCAAGGCAATCGCCTCGATCTGCCGCGACCCCGTCGGCACATCCGGAATAAAGAACCGTCCGAGCGAATCCGTGCGAAGGTCCGCAATATCCGCGATGGCAACGCGGGTGTTGGGGACGGGCTCTCCACCAGTGCCGACCACTGTCCCACGAACGACACCGGTTGGCCCGGATGGCTTCGCACGCGCAACTGTGTCCGCCGCCGCGCCATCGGTGGACATCGCGGGCCGAGCGGCAATCACCGGTGCGTTGAGCATCACTTCGTGTCGCAACACAGGAGTGCTTCGCGCGGGCAGTTCGAGCGACAGCCGCGCCAACGAGTCAGCGCCGCGTCCTTTGGCCACGAACGTGTAGGGTTCGTCAATGGGCAAACCGCAGGCGGCGTATCGTCCGAGCGAATCCGTGCGCGTCGTGTACGACAGTTTCTGTTGACCGAGCTTGCCGCCATCGGTTTTTGAAACGCCAACCCACGAGATGACGACATCCGCATCGCGCGCCGGTTGCGATTCGGGCGTCTTGATCGCGCCATAGACCAGTGCGCTGTCACGCCCCAGTTCACGGCCGCAAATCGCGCGACTGAGCGTGAGCAAGCTGGGCACGCCCAATCGGTGCTCCTTCTTGCCGTCGTGCGGCACATGCGCCGACAGCTCGTACAATCCGATCGAATCGAGCATGGGATGCTCGACCTGCAATTCCACGGTACCGAGCGCCACGCTGTCCAGCCGGAAGCGTCCCTTGTCATCGGTCTTCGCGAAAGACGCGGCCCCAACGATACGCACCGTTGCCTCAACCAATGGCTTCTTCGCGAGCGAATCGAAGACCACCCCGCGCAACGGTTGCGCCGCCTGTGCCACGGCGACGCTTGGCGCGCTCCAGATGACCAGCACAATCATCATCACTTTCCACATATCAGCGACTGCCATCTTCCGATTCATTGCTCCCCCACCACGTTGTGGTCAGGACTTCCTGGTTTCGTACTTCCAGTTCTGCGACTTGCCTTCGGCGAGCTGCTCGATCGCGGTCGCGATGCGTCGCTCGCGTGTCTCTTCCTTCTTGGCTAGCGCAATCCATTCGCAGTACTCGCGGCGATGCGACGGACTCATCGCGTCGAAATGCTTCCGGGACTTTGGGTGACGGCCGAGTGCCTTGGCGAATTCAGGTGGGACTTCGATGGCCTTCGTTGCCGCCGGCTTCTTTTGCATCGGCGCGGCGCGTTTCACGCCGTCGTCGTTGAGCTTCTTTGCCTTCTTGAGGTACGCCTTGAGTTTGGTCTTGCTCGGCAGGTCCTTGATGCTCGTGAGCTTGCCGAAACTCCCCATCCCCTCTTCCACCTCTTCACCCACGACTTCCTTCTGCAACCAGAAACCGAAGGAGCAGTGCGCCTTGAACGCCGCCATGGAGCAGAAGATTCCCTTGTAGTCGAAGTGCGGAAAACTCCACTTCATTCCTTCTTCGACCTCGGGGACGGTCTCGTGCACGACCTCCCGTAGGTACGACAGGATCTCCTGCGCGAACGGTTGCGACTTCTTGATGTAGGCGTCGACGCGCGGATCGCGGGTTCCCATCGGGGCTCCAGTTGAGGGGTCGCCCAAACTCGCGCCTTGCTCGCTCACTCGGCAAGACGCGATGCAGTTCAGAACTCGCTCACTACCTGAGCCGGATCAGCCCTTCCTGGGCGACGCTGGCCACGAGCGTGCCATCGCGCGTGTAGACCTGACCACGCGTGAATCCACGCGCTCCCGCCGCCGTGGGGCTGTCCATCACATAGAGCAGCCATTCGTCGGCGCGGAATGGGCGGTGCATCCACACCGTGTGATCGAGACTCGCGAGCTGGAGGCGCGGATCGCGATAGGAAACACCGTGTGGGAGGAGTGACGTGGGCAGCAGTCCGTAGTCGCTCGCGTAGGCCAACACCGCTTGATGCACGATCGGTTCATCGGGAAGTCGGCCCTGCACGCGGAACCAGGCGAAACGCTGGGGCTCGCCGTGGTCGGAGCCTGGCACGTGCGAATGCGCACTTCGAAAATCGATCGGGCGATCCTGCGTCAGCACTTCACGCAATTCGGGCGGAAGACGCTCAGCCTTCTCGCGGATCTGTTCCAGTTCGGGCTTGAGCGAATCGGGGTCTGGCACCTTGGGCATCGGCCACGCCTGGTGATCGAGTCCGGGTTCGCTGATCTGAAAACTCGCCGACAGGTGAAAGATTGCTTCACCATGCTGTATGGCAGTGACCCGACGCGACGTGAACGTGCCACCGTCGCGCGGACGATCGACGAAGAACACGATCGGCGCCTTGAGATCGCCGGCGCGCAGAAAATAACCGTGCACCGAGTGCGCCTCTCGCGGCTCGTCGACCGTGCGTCGCGCGGCCACAAGTGCCTGCGCAAACACCTGCCCGCCGTACACGCGACCGGTTCCCAGATCGCGATTCTGACCGCGATAGATATTGACCTCGAGCTTCTCGAGCTCGAGCAGCTCTACCAGTTCGTCGACAATGCTCATGACTGAAATATGTCGCGCGCACCGGCGGTCGACTGTTTCGCCCGGTCAGATGGTTATCCCGGCGCCCGCCCGTGTGGTTGTGCCAATGGTTGGCAACCCGTAGGGTAGTGACATGAACCGACGCACACGCGCTGTCTTGCTCGCGCTGGTCCCCATTTTGGTCGCCTTATGGCTTCGGCGGGCCCCGAGTCCGGCGCCAACCTCGACCAACGCGCCGAGCACGCAGTCGGCCCCGTCGACTGGCACCCAGCCCACAGCGCCGAGCGCTTCGGCGTCGGCGGCGCAAAGTGGGAGGGGCTTCAAGAACGCCGATCGCCTGGCCGAACACTTCGC
Source organism: uncultured Gemmatimonadaceae bacterium (assembly GCA_966112585.1). GTDB lineage: Bacteria > Gemmatimonadota > Gemmatimonadetes > Gemmatimonadales > Gemmatimonadaceae > Gemmatimonas. The sequence continues at coordinate 47,355 of CBHWDN010000022.1, read as the reverse complement.
GAAACACGGCAGCGAGTTCGGCGCGGCCTCAGCGGCGGCCTACCTCGCGCTCGCGCAGCAACTCCGCGACGCGCCAGCCGGCGGCGATGTCCTCGAAGTCGTACGTCCCGCCGATGGCGTCGTGTCGCGATTCGATCGCGCGAGCGGCGCATTCATTGCTTTCGATCGAGACGGCACCATTCGCACCTTCTTCAAGCCGAACGACGGCGAAGAGTATTTCCGTCGACAATCCAAACGCATGCCGCGCTAGGACCAATGCAAATCACTCATCGATTCGACGAACTCCTCGGCAGCTGGGCGCGCGCGGTTGCTGAGATCGAGGCCGGGTATCCGCTCACCTTCGACGACTACCTGAACGATCTCGATGTTCGCCACGAACTAGCGTCTCATTCACCCACCGCCGAACTGGCCGCGCTCGACGAGCGTTTTCTTGCCGCGAGTTACCCGGCCGGCGGCTGTGTCTGGGGCCCCGACAACGCGGCGGCCGAGCACTGGGACAAGGAGACGGAGTGGTACTACTGGAGATTGCCTAAGGGGCCGGGGGAGGCATTCGGGGAGTAGGCGAACCCGAAACCCAGGACCTAAAGCCCGAAACTCACAACTGATCAGTTTGGGGTAGCGGGTTTTAGGTGATGCGTTGTGGGTTGGAGCACATCACAAAGCTGCTCCCATTCTCGACCTAGCTATCTTTAGCGGCTATGCCCGACAGCCCCAACCTCACTCCCGAACTGATCGCCGCGGCAACGGCGCTGCTTGAGCAGCTGGCCGAAGACCGTGCGAATCTGCTCGCGATTCCGGAAGACCAGCGCACGCGCCTGCTCAAAGCGGCCGGTGAGGTGTCGCGCCCCGACGCGATTTTGCGGCGCCAGATGGTGAAGGCGACCAAGCGTCAGAAGAAGGCCGAACGCACCGAGAAGATTCGTGAGGCCGAAAACCAGCTGCAGGAGACGGGGATCCGTCGCCTGCGCCGGCAGACGGTGTTCACGACGCCGAACTACCTGCTGCCCGGTTCGGACGAGCAGGAAACGGTTGATGAGCCAGACTTCCGCGAGGCACTCGAAGCGCAGCATTGCTACGTGTGCAAGCAGGAGTACACAGTCATTCATCATTTCTATGATCAGCTGTGCCCCACCTGCGCGGAGTTCAACTACCGCAAGCGTGGCGAGCTCGCTGATCTCACCGGTCGTGTGGCACTGCTCACCGGTGGTCGTGTCAAGATTGGCTATCAGGCGGGCATCAAGCTGCTCCGTGCTGGCGCCCATCTCATTGTCACCACGCGTTTCCCGCGCGATTCGGCGCAGCGCTACGCGAGCGAGCCCGATTTCGATCAGTGGAGTCATCGCCTCGAGATTTTTGGACTCGATTTGCGACATACCCCGAGCGTGGAAGCGTTCTGCCATCATCTGATGGAGACGCATCAGCGACTCGACTTCATCGTGAACAACGCCTGTCAGACCGTCCGGCGCCCGCCCGACTTCTACAAGCACATGATGGACCTCGAGCGCGCGTCGCTCACCGACATGTCCGAAGGCGCGCGCAAGCTACTCGGCGCGTATGAAGGCGTGCGTGGCTACCACATGCTCCCCGAAGCGGGCGTGTCGCGCGATGAGGAAATGCTGACGCCGGCCACGCTCCCGCGCGAGCTCGAGCGGGTGGCCGGCATAACGCACGCCGCCGAGTTGAGTCAGGTCGCGCTGTTGGACGACGAGCATCAGGGCAACGCGCATCTCTTCCCCGAGGGGCGTCTCGATCAGGATTTGCAGCAAGTCGACCTGCGCGAGCGCAATTCCTGGCGCCTGCTCATGCACGAAGTGCCAAGCGTCGAATTACTCGAAGTGCAGCTTGTGAACGCCGTCGCACCGTTCCTGATCAATGCGCGTCTCAAGCCGCTCATGATGCGTACGCCCGAGCGCGACAAACACATCGTGAACGTGAGTGCGGTTGAAGGACAGTTCTATCGCAAGTTCAAGACGACGCGTCACCCGCACACCAACATGGCCAAGGCGGCGCTCAACATGATGACGCGCACCTCGGCCGCCGACTACTGGCACGATGGCATTCACATGAATGCCGTCGATACCGGTTGGGTGACCGACGAGGATCCTGTGCATATCGCCGCGCGCAAAGTGGAAGAGCACCGATTCCATCCGCCGCTCGATATCGTCGACGGCGCGGCGCGCATTGTGGATCCGATCATTGATGGGATCAACACAGGCAGTCACATGTGGGGCAAGTTCCTCAAGGACTATCGGGAGACGGATTGGTAGCAGCTTGAGAACCCCCGAGAGGTCAGGGTTCAGGACACAAGGATGAAGGGGTCAGGGCCGCAATTCCGTGTGCGGTCCTGACCCCTTCGCCCTGGCGTCCTTCACCCTGAGCTCCAAGGGGTTCCCATCTCACCCGTACACGGGAGCAACCGGCGCGCGCCGCACTCGCAGTGCAACAATCGCCGCGAGCATGCACAGCGCTCCGGCAATCACAAACGCCGGCGCATACGTCTCCATCGACGTACGAATGACCCCCGCTGTCCATGCGATCGATGCGGCGCCGAGTTGGTGACCCATGAAGATCCAGCCAAACACCACGCCGGATTTCTCTCGGCCGAACGTGTCGGTCGTGAGCTTGAGCGTCGGTGGCACGGTGGCGATCCAATCGAGGCCGTAGAAGATGGCAAACGGACTGAGTCCCTGTATCGTGAAGTCGGCGTGCGGCAGGTACAGCAGCGACAGTCCTCGAAGCCCGTAGTACCAGAAGAGCAACTTGCGCGCGTCGTATCGATCGGACAGCCAGCCGGAGCCCACGGTGCCGGCGAAGTCGAAAATGCCCATCATGGCCAACACCGAGGCGGCGCCGACGGCGATCATGCCGTGATCGGCGCACAGCGAAACGAAGTGTGTTTGTACGAGCCCGTTCGTGCTCGCGCCGCAAATGAAGAAGGTCGCGAACAACGCCCAGAACGTGCCGGAAGAGCTGACCTCGCGCAGGGTGCCAAGCGGTGAGATGCGCGGCGGCGGCGCGGGGTGCGGCGCATCGATTGGCTCGCCATACGCGCGCTGACCGACATCCGAGGGGCGGTCACGCAGGAACAGCAGCACCAGCACCAGCGCGACGGCCAGCAGGCCAGCCACGAGTCCGATGGCGGCGCGCCACCCCTGCGCCGTCGAGATTGCCGCGATCAATGGCAGAAAGGCGAGTTGCCCTGTTGCCGATGACGCACTCAGGAGGCCAATCACCAGCCCTCGGCGCTGGGCAAACCATCGCGACGACACGGTAGCACCCAGCACCATCGCGGTCATGCCGGACCCGATGCCGACGATGAGTCCCCACGTCACGGTGAGTTCCCAACGCGTTGTCATGCGGGTCGAGAGCGCCAACCCGGTCAGGATGAGGACGATGGCGACGCCAACCACACGCTTGAGGCCAAAGCGAATCATGAGTGACGCGGCAAACGGCGCGATCAATCCAAAGAGCAGCAGTCGCAGCGCCAGGGCGCCCGAGATCTCCGCCGTCGTCCAACCGAACTCCTTTTCGAGCGGCGGCATCAGCACACCCGGCGCGCCCAGCGCGGAGGCCGTGGTGAGCATGACGATGAAGGTGACGGCGGCCATCACCCAGCCGTAGTGAATGCGATGCCGCTCAAGTCTGGCGGCCACCGGTCCTGCAAGCATGGCGACTCCGAATGTTCCCGGTTTACATGACAGTGATCATATTTGATTTATGATGATGGTCATGTATATTGTCAACTATGCGATCTTCCAGAGAGCAGGTTGAACAGAACCGGGAACGCCTCCTGGACGCCGCGAGTGCTGGCTTCCGGCGCGAAGGCTTCGATGGGGTGCGCGTCGCCGATGTCATGCAGGAAGTCGGGCTGACGCACGGCGGCTTTTACGCGTACTTCGCGTCAAAGGATGACATGGCGGCACAGGCGTTCACGCATCATTTCGGGGTGCTGGCCGAACGGTTGCGAGCACGCGTTGAACGCGGCGACGCGTTGGGAGATTACGCCGAGAGTTACCTGTCGCGTGCGAACCGCGATCATCCCGACAAGTCGTGCCTCTTTCCGAGTCTGTCGGGCGAAGTGGCTCGGCAACCCGACGCCGTGCGTCAGGCATACACACAAGGACTCGAGGCCTATCTGGCCGAGTTCACTGCCATGGCTGGCGGACGTGCGGAAGCCATCGGCGCGTTCGCCACGCTGGTTGGCGCGATGGCCCTGGCGCGCGCGGTGAACGACGATGCGTTGTCGCGGGAAATCCTCGAAGCAGGCAAGGCGGCGTTGCGCGCAGTGGAGCCGTAGTGCCGCCGATGACTTACCAGCTCAGTCCCTTGAGGTACTCGAAGTTTGCCTTCGCGCTCGCCATCTCATCGGTCGGACCTTCCTGCTCCACGTAACACGGCTTCTTTGCAAGGTCGGGGATCTGTGACAGGAACGACTTGAGATCAACGCCGCCCTTGCCGAGCTCCGTGTCGTTCGCGGTGCCCGGGACAATGTCCTTGATGTGAAAACTCCAGCAGCGGTCTTTGTGCTTCTGAAAGAACGCCATTGGATTGCCACCACCGGCGACCATGTTTCCCACATCGAGCTGGAAGCGCACCGCCTTGGGATCGGTCTCGGCGAGAAACACTTCGAGCGGATACTCGCCCTGCACTTTCTTCTCGTGATTGGGCTCATTGTGAAAGGCGAGCCAAATGCCCGCGCGTCGCGCATCTTCGCCGCAGGCGTTGAACCGGTTCGCCCACAGCTTCCATGCCGCAATCGAGTTGTTCGTTTCGCTCGGCAAACTCGGCACGATCAGATACTGATGCCCGAGCTCCTTCGCCTCCGCGAGGCGCGTTGACCACTCGGTGAGCATCGTCTCCGGCGCCATATGCGCCGACGGGGCCTTGAGCCCGGTGTTCTTGAGCGCCTCCTTCACCTGCTTCACCGATCGATCGAAGTTCTTGAAGCTCCACAGGAGCTCCACGTCGGTATAGCCGATCGCGCGAATCGCGGCGAGGGTGCGCTCGGGGTCCGCGCGCATGGCCTTGCGGACAGCGTAGAGCTCGAGACCGATTCGATCGAGCTTGGCCGCGTTCGGCAGAGTGAGGTGGCGCGCCGCGAGGCCGGCGGCGGAGAGGTAGAGGAAGTCGCGACGGAGCATAGCCGAAGTTACGACTGGATGTGGTGCTTCGGCGAGGTTGATAACCCCCGAGGCGTCGAGGGGGGAGGACGTGAAGGGGGAAGTGATCGAGGACCGCCGAGATGTCACGCAGTCCTCGACTCCTCCCCCCTCCACCACCTTCCCCCTCGACGCCAAAGCGGTTCCGATCCGAAGCACCCCGTCCCATCCGTGGCCCGCTCCACCCCAACCGATCGCGGCGGTCGGCCGTAATTTGTTCGTCGTCGTCCCCTCGTCATTTTGGAGCAACTATGCCCCTCTCGTCCCGCCAGCGCGCCATTCCCGCCGCGCTGCTCGCGACCATCGCCGCGCCGCTTGCGGCCCAGAACGCCATGCCGGCCAGCTGGGATCCGCAGCAGATCCTGCGCACCGAAAAGTTCGTCAAGCCGCCCGCCAACATCGAAAAGATGATCATGGCGCCGCGTGTCGATATCTCGTTCAGCAATCCGAGTCCCGATCGGAAGTACTTCCTGCGTGCGTCGGGTGCGGATCGTGGTGACATCAAGGCGTACGGCGCATCGCACATCTGGCTCGGCGGCTTGCAGGTCGATACCAAAGCCAATCGCAATCGGAGCGTGACGACGAGCACGCGCACCGGCCTGCAGCTCGTTGATCCGCACACCGGAGCGACGCGCGAACTGCAGGTTCCCGCAGGTGCGACGCTCAGCGCGCCGGTGTGGTCGCCCAAGGGAACTCAGATCGCGTTCATCGCGAATTTCCCCGCGGCCAGCTACGCCTATGTTGCCGATGTCGCGACCGGCAAGTCGGTGCGTCTCTCCGAGCGTCCGTTGCTTGCCACGCTGGTGACCGATCTCGCATGGACTGGTGACGGCAAGTCGATCGTGACGGTGCTGGTGCCCACCAATCGTGGCGCCGCGCCGACGCACGGCGAGGGTGACATCGAAGACGGTCCACAGGTGCGCCTTACCGATTCGCGCGCGGTGCCGCAGCCGGTGCACTTCTCGCTGTTGCAGGATCCGCACGAAAAGGCGCAGCTGACGTACTACACGACCGGCCAGGTCGCGCTGATCGATGCTCGCACGAAGGCGGTGAAGCCGATCGGTTCACCCACTATGGTGCGTGACATCGATGCCGCATACGACGGCGCGTATGTACGTGTGACGCGCATGACCGAACCGTTCTCGTATCTCGTGCCGGTTACGAGCTTCGGCAGCGTTCAGGAGCTGTGGGACGCGAGCGGCAAGGTCGTCGCAACACTCGCGAACAATCCGCTGCGTGAAGGTGGTCGCGGTGGCGATGATGCGCCGGTGTTTGGTGCGGCGCCCACTGGTGATTCCACCGGTCGTCGCAACTTCCAGTGGAATCCGGTTGGCCCCGGCATGATCTACCTGCAGTCGTCGGCCGCGCCGGCCGCGCCCAGTGGCGATGCGGCGAACGGGGCAAACGGCGCGGCTCCGGCGAACGGACGCGGTGGTCGTGGCGGTCCAGGAGCCGGTGCACCGGGTGGCGCCGGTGGCGCGCCAGTACAGGTGCGCGCGCAGCGCACGCGCCTGGTGTTGTGGAAGGCGCCGTATGGCGCGGGTGACACCAGCACGATTTACGCTGGCGGCCCGCAGTTCACCTCGGCGATGTACAGCACCGACAGCTCGACGCTCTTCGTCAGCGACAGCGGCTCGGTGATCGCGGTGCGCGTGAAGAATCCGAGCGAGCGCTTCAACCTTGGTCGCAACGTCACGCTCCCCGCGACGGGTGGCGGATTTGGCGGCGGTGGTGGTCGCGGCGGCGCCGGCGGTGCCGACTCAACGGCCGGTTCCCTGCTCGCGCGATCGGTGAACGGCATCAGCTACGTCATGCTGTCGAAGGATGGCAAGAACGTCGCCGTATCGGGCACGCGCGCTCCGGGTGCCAACTGGTACAAGTCGGCGCCGCGTCCGTGGGTTGATCGTCTCGACATCACGTCGCGTGCACGCACGCGCGTCATGGATAGCCCAGCCGACGTGTACGAAACGTTTGTGAGCGCGCTGAACGATGACGTGAGCGAATTCATCGTGACGCGCGAGTCGCCCACGATGATCCCCGATGCGCATCTGCGCGCCGCGGGCAGCACGACGGCGAAGCAGCTCACCAAGAACGTCGATGTGGGCCCGGAAGTGTCGGGCGCGATTCAGAAGCGCATTCAGATCGTGCGTCCGCGCGACGGCTCGAAGTTCTGGGCCGACGTGCTCCTGCCGCGCGATTGGAAGCAGGGCCAGAAAGTCCCCGGCATCATCTGGTTCTATCCGCGCGAGTACAGCACCACGGCCGAGTATGATCGCTCGCGTTGGACCACCAACATCAACGCCTTCCCGACGGTGCCAAGCGCACGTCCGGCGTCGAGCATGCAGTTGTGGGTCGCCGCCGGGTACACGCTCATCCAGCCCGACATCCCGATCTATGGTGATGCCGGCCGCATGAACGACAACTACACGCGCGATCTCAAGGAAGGACTCGACGCGACGCTCAATGCGGTCGTGGATAGCGGTTGGGTGGATCGCGACAAGATGGGCATCGGCGGTCACAGCTACGGCGCCTTCTCCACAGTGAACGCGCTCACGCTCATGCCGAACTTCAAGGCCGGTATTGCCGGCGACGGCATGTACAACCGCACGCTGACGCCGTTCGGCTTCCAGAGCGAGCGTCGCAGCTTCTACGATGCGCAGGCGACGTATCTCGACATGTCGCCGTTCTTGCGCGCGAACAAGATCAGCGGCGCGCTGCTCATGTACCACGCGATCGAAGATCAGAATCAGGGCACCGATCCGATCTCGTCGAAGCGCATGATGGCCGCACTGCAGGGCCTCGGGAAGCCGGCCGCGCTCTACATGTATCCGTACGAAGATCACTCCGTCGCAACGTACGCCAGCGACCTCGATCTCTGGGCGCGTTGGATCGCCTGGATGGACATCTACGTCAAGACCGGCAAGACGGTGGCGCCGGTGAAGGCGATGCAGAACCAGTAAGAATACCCAAGACTCACTACCTAAAGCCCGGAACTCAGAACTGATCAGTTTTGAGTTCCGGGTTTTAGGTTTTGGGTCATGGGTTTGACTGCGATTTACTTCTCCTCCCCCGCCGAATTTCGCGCTTGGCTCACCGCGCATCACGAAAGCGCCACCGAGCTCCTTGTCGGCTTCCACAAGTCCGGTACCGGTGTGCCGTCGATGACGTGGACCGAGAGTGTGCGTGAGGCGCTGTGCTTTGGTTGGATTGACGGCGTGCGGAAGCGCGTCGACGACACGCGCTACACCATTCGCTTCACACCGCGAAAATCGACGAGCATCTGGAGCGCGGTCAATGTCAGGCACATCGAAGAACTGACCGCCGCGGGACTCATGTATCCCGCTGGCGTGGCCGCGTTCGAGCGGAAGCGTGAAAACAAGAGCGGTGTGTACTCGTTCGAGCAACGCACGGTGGAGTTGCCCGAATCGTACGCTGGCACCTTTCGCAAACAGAAGAAGGCCTGGAGCTGGTTTGAACAGTCCGCACCGAGCTACCGCAAGGCGGCGGTGTGGTTCGTGGTGAGTGCGAAGCGCGAAGAAACGAAGCTGAAGCGACTCGCGCTCCTCATCGAGTGTTCGGGGAACGCAGAGAGACTGCCGCACATGTCGAAGTACAGCTAATCATTGAGGGATGAGCGACCCAACCACCCCGACCATCCCCGGCTTCCGCCCCGTTCCGCGTACGGGTGTCATTTATGTCATGGACCGCGCACGCGAGATGGGTTTTCGCGCCGGCGCCGACGGGTGGTGCAATCTGGGTCAGGGACAACCGGAAACCGGTCCGCTCCCCGGCGCGCCCGATCGTCCGCGTGATGTCACCATCGCCGCCGACGACTATGAGTATGCGCCAGTCGGCGGCATCGACGCCCTGCGTCGCGCGGTGGCCAACCTGTACAACGCGCGCTATCGCCAGGGCAAAGCGTCGCAGTACGGCCCCGAGAACGTCTGCATCTGCGGCGGTGGCCGTTCATCGCTCACACGTGTCGTCGCGTCACTCGGCAACGTGAACCTCGGTCATGTCCTCCCCGACTACACCGCGTACGAGGAGCTGCTTGAGATTTTCGGTACCTTCAGCGCGATTCCGCTGCTGCTCGAACCGGAAACGGGCTACGCGCTCAGCACGCGCGATCTGCGTCGCGAGATTACCGGCCGTGGACTCGGCGCGTTGCTGCTCTCGAATCCCGCCAATCCAACGGGTCGCGTGATTCGCGGCAGTCAGCTGTCCGCGTGGGTGCACGAGGCGCGTGATCTTCGCTGTACACTCATTCTCGACGAGTTCTATTCGCACTACCTGTGGGATGAAGGACTGGTGCGCGGCGCGACGGTGAGCGCCGCGGAATTCGTCGATGATGTGAACAGCGATCCGGTGGTGATTCTCGACGGACTCACCAAGGGATGGCGCTGCCCGGGTTGGCGGCTGAGTTGGATCGTTGGCCCGGCCGATGTGATCGAAGCGGCAACAAGCGCCGGCAGTTTCCTCGATGGCGGAGGCAATCGACCGCTACAGGAAGCGGCGTGCGCGCTCGTCGAACCATCGCGCGCCAAGCCGGAAGTGATCGCCATTCACGACGCGTTCGCGCGAAAGCGTCGCATTCTAGTCGACGGACTGCGCGCTGCCGGCCTCACTGTGGAGCACGAGCCGGAAGGCGGCTTCTACGTATGGGCAAGCGTCGCGTCCCTCCCTGCCCCGCTCAACGACGGCGAAGCTTTTTTCGAAGCCGCCCTCGCCGAACGGGTCATCACCGTTCCGGGCATCTTCTTCGACATCAACCCAGGAAAGCGCCGCGCAGATCACACGTCGCGCTTTAGGCAGTATCTGCGTTTCTCGTTCGGTCCGGATGAGGCAGCCGTGACCGACGCGGTGGCGCGCATTCAGCGTCTGGTTCGGTCGGCGGGCTGACTACTCGAAGTTGGCCACAAGATCACAAAACTGATCACACAGAGCCACAGAGCCACAGAGGGCGTCGGCGGTAACTCAGAGCGCCTTTACTCTGTGACTCAGTGACTCTGTGTGATCAGTTTACGATCTTGCATATGATTTAGTACAGCCTAATTTTATATAATGCGTGCAACTACATCACTACTTTGTCTCGCCATAGCAGCCCCCATAGGCGCCCAGGCCCGCCCGGATTCCGCCAAGCGGGACTCGACCCCAAAGGCCCTGCCCACCATGCAGGTCACTGCGACCGCCGTGGCGACCGATGCCCGGAGGGTCGCCCAGCCGACGGCACTGATGGCCGGCGCTCAGCTCCGCCGCGCACAGGGAGCGTCGCTTGGCGAGACGCTCGAGCAGATCCCGGGAGTGCGATCGCTGTCCATGACCACCGGGATCGGGAAGCCGGTAATCCGCGGCCTTACCAACAACCGCGTCGTGACTCTCGCGAACGGGCAGCGGACCGAGACGCAGCAGTGGGGGCACGACCACTCGCCGAATGTCGAAAGCGCCGACGCCGAACGCCTCGAGGTCGTGAAGGGGCCAGCCAGTGTGCTCTATGGATCGGACGCCTTGGGCGGCGTCGTGAATGTCGTGCGGCGCGCACTGCCAACTGCTGACGGAGGCGTCGTGGCGCGAGGTCGCATGGCGCTCGCGTACAACAGCGCGAACGTCGCGCCGTCGGCGACGCTCATCGGTGAAGGCGCGGTGAACCAATGGGGATGGCGCATCACCGGAACGAGTCGTCGCGCGAGCGACCTGCGTACTCCGAGCGGAACGGTGTTCAACTCCGGCAACAGCACCTCCTACGTCGAGGGCGCCACCGGATGGCACGGTGAGCGCAACGAGTTCTCGTTGACCGGCAGCTCGCGTGACGAGATGATCCGTATTGCCGATGATCCGCGCACTGCGCCTGGCTACAACGGTCGTCAGCGCATTCGCACGATGCGATGGACGGGTGACGCCACCCTGCATCGCGGTGCGCAGCGCTTGCATGTGCAGGCCGGTCTCGAGGAGAATCGCCGCGCCGAGTTTTCGAACGCGACCACGCCGATTGTGGATCTTGGACTGCGCTCGCGCACCGGTACCGCCTTCGCCAACTGGCATCATGCACCATGGCGCGGTCTCACCGGCACCGTTGGCACGGCGGCGCAGGAAACGCGCTTCCGCACCTTCGGTACCCACACGCTCATCCCTGACAACACGGCACGCACCATTGGCGTCTACGTACTCGAGCAGGCTGTGCGTGGCGATTGGTCGTTGTCGGCAGGGGCACGTCATGATTGGCGCACACTGAGCACACCAGGCAGCGTCGCACTTCAGCTGAGTCAGACGACCCGCGCATTCAACGCGCTCACCGGCACGCTTGGCGCTGTCTATCGCGCCGATGCGCCGCTCTCGGTCGCGATGAATGTGGCCCGTGGATTCCGCGCGCCAAGCGCCAGTGATCTCTACGCGAATGGATTTCATGAGGGCACGCGCGCGTTCGAGATTGGTCAGCGCGATTTGCGCGTCGAGACGAGCCTCAACACCGACATCGGTCTTCGACTGCGCACTGCCCGCGCCACTGGTGAGCTCACCGGTTATGTCAATCGCATTCGTGACTACATCTATCTCGCGCCGGTCGGTCTGAGCGGTCGTGCGCTGGACTCACTTCAGGTTCGCCAGGGCAATGCGCGTCTCGTGGGCGCCGAAGCCGCGCTCACCGTGCCGCTGCGCCGCGGCTGGAGCGCGAGCACCACCACCGACTATGTGCACGCCAGCAACACCAGTGATGGCTCCGCTCTGCCCTTTGTACCGCCATTCCGCGTCGCCGGCACATTGCGGTGGGATCAGCGTGCACCGGGCGCCAACCTGTCGATGACCACGGAGTGGAACGCGCGTCAAACGCGAATCTTTCGCCGCGATTACGCGCCGCCGGCCAGCACCCTCCTGCATGTGAGCGCCGGCACGAGTCGCATGACCGCGCGCGGCCTCGTGCATCTGGATGTAAGCGTCCGCAATGCGCTCAACTCGCGCTATCGTGATTTCATGAGTCGTTACAAGGAATTCGCCGACGCCGCCAGCCGGTCACTCATCGTTCGACTGAGCGCCGACTTCTAGTCTGCGATTGCGGCGCTAGCTCTTACTCTTCTGCAACGAAACGGTGAGTGCCTGCGGAATCACGTGGCACACGTCCTTCAGTACGCGAACATTCGTCGTCGTGTACCCTTGGTAGCCGGTCGCGCGAATTTCGACGGTGTACGTTCCGGCCCGCTCATACGCACCGCTCAGCGTGGTCATCGATCCGCCCGGGCGCAGCGAATCCACATACGCGCCATCGGTCGCCGAGCCTCGCGCGATGCCCGCGAGTCCCGCTTGGGTGTCGGCGTCGAGCACGGTGACGTTGATCCCCGCCCGCGCCTCCAGGGTGCAGACCACGTCGGTGGAGTTGGACGCCTTGCAGCTGGCCGCCAGCACAAGCGGAACAACAATCAACAGTCGCATACGAAACGCTCTCCGTGGGACGTAGTCCAGCCAGAACCCATCACCAAAAACTCGAAACCCCAAACCGATCAGTTGGAAACCGGCCGTTCCATGTAGTCCACGAACAGCGCCGTCATGTCTGGCGGAATCCGCGTGATCTTCCCTGTCTCCCTCGAAATCAGCGCCCAGTACGACGTACCCCGCGCCAGCACATGATTGTCACTGGTGCGAACGATCGCGGTATGCCGTTCGAACTTCCGCGAGTCCACCGCACCAATCCAGGTCCGCGCCACGATGGCATCGCCGAGCAGTGCCTCGCGCCGATAGTCGATCTCATGACGGGTGGCGACCCATCCGTAGGTCGCCTGCATCGCCGCCGGTGCACTGTCGAGCCAGTGCGCGAGCGCGACATCGAAGATCCACTTCAGGTACACCACGTTGTTCACATGATCGTTGTCGTCGATGTCCTCTGGACGGACAACGATCGGAATCTCGAAGACCTGATGCGCTGGGGTATTCGCTCTCATGTATGGAATTTCGTTGAATCGGCGGCTCGGGGGTTGAGGAGAGCCTGACCACGACGGAATTTAGCGAAATGCGATTTTCCTCGGGGCGCGCCCTCCGTGAACAGCCGGCGCACGCCGTCACCTTCTTTGGCATGTCCGGCGTGGGCAAGACCACGCTGGCCGGACTGCTGCAGAAGCACGACTGGTTTCAGTACTCGGTCGACTACCGTATCGGCACGCGGTACATGGGCGAGCACATCGTCGACAACTTCAAGCGGGAGGCGATGAAGGTCCCGTTCCTCCGGCAGCTGTTGCGCACCGACTCCATTTACATCCGCTCGAACATCTCGTTCGAAAATCTGAGCCCGCTGTCGACGTATCTGGGGAAGCCCGGCAGCGAAGCGCTCGGCGGCATCAGTTTCGGGGAATACACGCGTCGCCAGGCACAACATCGCCAGGCCGAGATTCGCGCGCTGCTGGACGTGCCGGAGTTCATCGAGCGAGCCAAGGAGATCTACGGCTACACGCACTTTGTTTCCGATTCAGGGGGCAGCCTGTGCGAAGTCGTCGATGTGAACGATCCGGATGATCCGGTGCTGCGGTGTCTCGCGGACCACACGATGCTGATCTATATCCGCGGCACCGCCGAGCACACCCGGATGCTGGTGGAGCGCTTTCGAAAGCACCCGAAGCCGATGTACTACAATCCGACGTTTCTCGCGGCCAAGTGGCGCGAGTATCTCGACCTTCGCGGAATTGATCGCGAAAGCGACGTCGATCCCGACGATTTCGCCGTGTGGGGATTCGAACAGCTGCTCGCGCATCGCCTGCCGCTGTACGAGGCCATTGCCACGCGTGGCTACACGATCGACATGAAAGACGTCCCCGGGCTCAAGACTGAGTCCGACGTGCTCGACCTCCTCGCTCGCACCATCGATGACCAGTCCTGAAACGACCACGCCGCGCCACTCCCGTCTGCGATCGATCATTGGTGGATCGATCGGCAATCTGGTGGAGTGGTACGACTGGTACGCGTACTCGGCGTTCTCACTCTACTTCTCGAAGAGCTTCTTTCCGCCCGCAAATCAGACGGTCCAGCTGCTGAATGCCGCCGCCGTGTTTGCGGTTGGCTTTTTCATGCGGCCGATCGGCGGCTGGCTGATGGGTCGCTATGCCGACAAGTACGGTCGTCGTGCCGCGCTCACGCTGTCGGTGTTTCTCATGTGCGGCGGCTCGCTGCTGATTGCGATCACACCGAGTTACGCGACCATCGGTGTGTTGGCGCCCACACTGCTCATTCTCGCGCGACTCATCCAGGGCGTCAGCGTTGGCGGTGAGTATGGCGCCAGCGCGACGTATCTGAGCGAGATGGCGGGTCAGCAGCACCGCGGCTTCTGGTCGAGCTTTCAGTACGTCACGCTGATTGGGGGACAGCTGATCGCCCTCGCGGTACTGCTCGTGTTGCAACGCACATTGGACGACGCCGCGCTACGCAGCTGGGGATGGCGCGTGCCGTTCCTGATCGGTGCGCTGTGCGCGATCGTTGCGATTTATCTGCGTCGCTCGCTCGAGGAAACCGACGAGTTCCGACACGACAAGGCATCGAGACCTGCGTCGAGTGCGGCGGCTACGGTGCGCGGGTTGCTGCAACATCCGCGCGCGGTACTCACGGTGGTTGGACTCACCGCCGGCGGTACGGTCGCGTTCTACACCTTTACCACGTACGCGCAGAAATTTCTGGTGAACACGGCCGGATTCACGGCGCAGCAGGCGACGTACATCAACGCGGTCACGCTGCTCGTGTACATGGCACTGCAGCCATTGGTCGGCGCGTTGTCCGATCGCATCGGTCGCAGGCCCGTACTCACCGCCTTCGGAGTTATCGGGACGCTCGGCACGGTGCCGCTCCTCACTCAGCTCGGCCAAACCCACACCGTCGGCGGAGCGATCGGCTTGCTGTTGCTCGCGCTCGTTGCGGTGAGCGGCTACACCGCGATCAACGCCGTCGTGAAGGCGGAGCTGTTCCCCACCAGTATTCGCGCGCTTGGCGTTGGATTCCCGTACGCCGTAACCGTCTCACTCTTTGGCGGCACGGCGGAGTACATCGCGCTCTGGTTCAAGAACGCCGGGCATGAGACGTGGTTCTACTGGTATGTCACCGCGTGCATTGCCGCGTCGCTCGTGGTGTACGCCACGATGCGTGAGACGCAGAAGAACGGGTTGATGGAGGCGTAAGAGGCATTTGAGTGTTGGCCCGGTCTTCGACCGGGCGACAACACACGAAGGTGTTGGGACAACACACGAGGATCCGTGAGTAGGGCAAGTCAGCCCAATCACCGATCCTCGTGTGTTGTCAGCTGGTGCAGTTGTCCCGGTTGTCGCGGCCGAAGGCCGCCATGCAGTTGAACTCAGCGCCGCCAAATCGCGTCGACACTGGCGTTGCCGGCCTTGTCGATCGCGTTCACCACCACGGCGTCGGCAAGTACAGACGGCGCAGTCGTCGCGGCGACGCTCGACGACACCAGTTTCTGCCCCCACGTGGTGCCGATGCGCCACCGCACCAACCACCAGCGCACATCGCTCGAACTCCCAAGCATCGTCACCAACAAGTTCGAGCCCGACGCGACAACCGCGATCGACGGCGCATCAGGCGCCGTGCCATCGAGCCACGGCGACGCCGGTACGATCGCACCGCTCGCGTAGACACCGCTCGTGAGTTGCGTGACAAATCCGCCGCGATTGTCACGCACACTGCTGCCGTTGTAGAGAATCGTGCCGGTCGCTCCGCCGGCCACCGTCTGCTGCTGCCGCGCGACAGAGATCTGCGTGGGGATCTCGCCGGCCGCGTACGGACTCGATGATCCGTCATTGATGCGATACGACGCAAGTCCGGGCCACAGATGCCGGCGCTGCGAATTCTGCTGTCCCCACCACGTGATGAGGGAGTTGTAGTTCTGTCCCGACGACGTGGTTGACCAGTAGAGCTGCGGTGCGAAGTAGTCGACCCATCCGGCTTGCAACCACTTCCGAGAGTCGGCGTAGATCGAGGCGTACGCATCGAGTCCGGTGATGCCCGTGGGATTGCCGGGACGCCAGATACCGAAGGGACTGATCCCCACTTTCACGGTCGGCGATGCGAGATGCACCGCCTCGTACAGGCGTTGTACAAAGCGATTCACGTTGTCGCGCCGCCAATCGCCACGGGACAACGTGCCACCACTTTGCGTGTACACCGCATATCCGGCGCTATCGGGGAAATCGAGCCCCGGGCAATTCGCGTCGGGATATGGATAGAAGAAGTCATCCAGATGTACCGCGTCGATATCGTAACGCGTGACGACCTCCGTGATCACGGCGATCGCCTGATCCTGCACTGCCGTCTCCCCAGGATCGAACCAGAGCTGCGAGCAGTAGCGACGCACAAGATCGGGCCGGCGACGCGCGAGATGCGAAGGGGCGAAGCGCGAGGTGTCGCTCAGATTGCCCGCCCGAAAGGGATTGAACCACGCATGCAGTTCGAGTCCACGCTGGTGCGCCTGCTGCACGGCGTACAAGAGCGGATCATAGCCGGGGTCGGTGCCCTGCGTGCCGGTAAGTGAACGCGCCCATGGCTCGAGATTGCTTGGATAGATCAGATCGCCAGCGGCGCGCACCTGCAGCACGACTGCATTGAGTCCGGCATTCGATGCGACATCGAGCAGTGACCCCATCTCACTCTGCTGCTGCGTGGCGGTCAGCGTGTTGCGTGACGGCCAGTCGATGTTCGCCACGGTCGCAATCCACATCCCGCGAAATTCGCGGGCGATCGTTGGCATCGTGAGCGTGTTGTCGGGAGGAGGTGGTGTGGTACCACCACCGTTGTTGTCCGGACCGGTCGCATCGCCACCACCGCAGGCCGCGAGCAACAGTGCACCGCATGATACCACTGCCAATCGTAGAAATTCGCGCATGCGAACAACCTAACTCACACCTCGCGATCGAGCGCTGCTCGCACGCGGCGCAACAGGTCACGCACCGCATACGGCTTGACTAGCAAGTCGACCCCATCTGGTACAACGCCATGCTGAGTGACGGTGCCTTCCGGATATCCCGACACAAAGAGCACGCGCGGCGTGAGTCCAGCATCGCGAATGGCGCTGGCCACCTCCATGCCACTCAGCTCAGGCATGACAACATCGCTGACCAGAAGCGCCACCGGAGGCGTGCTGGCTCGCGCCAGCGCAATCGCTTCCGCGCCGCCACGTGCTTCGAGCACGTCATAGCCGTGTCGGCGCAACGTCAGGGCAGTCACGCGCCGGACTTGGTCATCGTCGTCCACCACAAGAACTCGCTCGGTGCCGCCCGATGGCCGTTCAACGGTTTCGACGATCTGCGCTTGCGAGGGGTCGTACCACGGCAGGGCAATGCGCACAGTCGTACCGACACCTTCTCGCGATTCGATCACCATCGCGCCCCGCGCTTGCGTCACGATACCATAGCTGGTCGAGAGTCCCAGTCCCGACCCCTCACCCACGGCCTTGGTCGTGAAGAACGGCTCGAGCGCGCGCTCACGCACACTGTCGGGCATGCCCAGACCGGTATCCGACACGACGAATTCCACGACCGAATCCCCACTCACCGAACCATAGATCGACCGAGCGGAATCGGAACGCGTGAGACGTCGCGCTTCCAATCGAAAGACGCCGCCCCGAGGCATCGCATCGCGCGCGTTCGCGGCCAGGTTGAGCAGCACCTGATCGAACAGACCGGGATCGACCTTCACCATGCCGACGGCAGGCGGGGCCACGAGCTCCATCCGAATGGTTTCGCGCAACAGTCGGCGAAGTAACGGTGCCGAACGTTCGAGCATGCGATTCGCGTCGACCAATCGAGGCGCCGTCACCTGTCGACGGGCAAATCCGAGGAGCTGCTTGCTCAGCGCCGCGCCGGATTCCGCTGCCGATCGAATGCGTCGCAAACCCGATGCGATCTCATCGACATCCGAAAGGTCAGCCTCGAGTAAACTCGTTTCACCGGTGATCGCCGTCAGCAAGTTGTTGAAGTCGTGCGCGACCCCGCCTGCCAGTCGCCCCAGACTTTCGATGCGCTGCGACTGTCGCAAATCGTCTTCGAAACGCCGTTGATCGGTGATATCGGTGAAGATGCCGGTGAACAGCGCCGTGTTGCTGTCTGGGCCAGGCTGGCAGATTGCCGAGCCTGATACCCAGCACCAGGCGCCCGGTCGCGCTGTATCGGACATGCGAAACTCGTATCGCCACGGCGTGAAGCCCTCCATGCTTGCCGTGGCCGAGCGAAGCAACCCGCCCGCATCGTCCGGATGCACACGACGCCACGCCACAGTGGCGTCGGCGACCATCGTGGCGGGATCGATACCGAAAACATCGCGTGCGCGCTCGCTCACGAAGAGGTAGCGCGTCTCTCCCGTGCGCTTCCACAGGCATTGAAACACGATGCCGGGAACCGTCGCGGTGATGCGAGCGATCTGCTGATCACGTGCACGGAGTTCAGCGGCCGCCTGATCGCGTTCCAATCGCTGCCGCTCATCGGCCCCCAGGCGTTCAACGCGAAGTTCCTCCGAACGTCGCAACGCCTGCGCGAGGCGATACTCGCGATCGATCGCGCTGATGCGGCCTCGCCGGATGATTTCGGAGGAGATCGCCGCGATGAACGACAAGACGTACGCCGAGAGGTAGCGCAGCTGCTCACCGCGTCCGGAAATCAAGACCGTGCCCTCAACGCCGAGCGTGAGGGTGAACGTGCCCCATGCGGCCAGCAAGAACGGGCCGAAACCACCGAGAATCATCGGCACGGCGGCAAATCCGGCGATGAAGGGCGGTGCCACTGCCGCCGTGCGATGCACAGCGATCGAAAGTGCGGCGCCACCCACCGCGCATACAGCAGCCCAGAGATACCAACGGCGACGACTGGCTGCACTCGTGAACGCCGTAAGCTGCGCTTCCACCGCCGACAGATGCTCGCCCGAGACCACCATCTCCTCGGTCTGACCGGAGAACCCGGGCGATCTCGGTGTCGTCATTCCCCACGATACGGCGTGATTTCGAGTGCGGCAATCAGGCCGAGTCTTTCACAGCCTCTTGCTCGCCAGTTTGCGGCAGGCGAGTATCGCCTCATGAGGACTTCGGAGATCTCGCTTGGGGGACGGCATCGCATTGGCATCGATCTGGGCGGCACAAAGATCGAGGGTGTCGTCCTTGGCGCCGACGGCGCCGTGCTCGCACAGGAGCGGATGGCCACACCACGATCGTACGATGCGTCAATCGGCGCATTGACCGAACTCGTTCAGCGCTTGGACGCTGCGGTTGGTGGAACAGGCACGGTTGGCATGGGCATTCCTGGCGTCGTGGTCCCCGAAACCGGCCTTGTGAAGAACGCGAACTCGACGTGGCTGAATGGTCGACCGCTGCAACGTGATTTATCGGCGGCGCTTGAACGCGACGTGCGGGTACAGAACGATGCGAACTGCTTTGCTTTGAGCGAAGCAACCGATGGCGCTGCCGCTGGCGCGCCGGTGGTATTCGGCGTGATCCTCGGCACCGGCATCGGCGGCGGCGTGGTGGTGAACGGCGGCGTACTCACGGGGCGAAACCTCATTGGCGGCGAGTGGGGACATAATCCGCTGCCGTGGCCATCGCACGAGGAGATTCCAGGGCCCGTGTGCTACTGCGGTCAGCGTGGTTGCATCGAGAGTTGGATTTCCGGTCCGGGCATTGCCGCCGATCACGCACGCATCAACGGTGGAGGACTCCCAACGCCCGAAATCATGAGCGCCGCCTCGAACGGCGACGCAGCCGCGCGCGCGACCTACATGCGCTTCGTCGAGCGCGCCGGGCGTTCACTGGCGACGATCATCAATGTGCTGGACCCGCACGTGATCGTGCTCGGTGGCGGGCTGTCCAACATCGCCGGAGTCGTGCAGGACATTCGTGCGGCGGTGCCGGCATGGGTTTTTTCGGATACCGTCGAAACTGAGATTGTGCGGCACAAACACGGTGACTCGAGCGGCGTACGCGGCGCCGCCTGGTTGTGGCCCGCAACCTGATCGTTCTCGCGCTGCTGTTGGTTGCAGGCGCGCTGCTGTGGGTTGTTGCGCGCCGATACGCTCGCCGCGCCGGGCGCCGCGCCCTGCTGCACGCCCGCGCACGCGTCGATCGATTCAAGTTCACACAGAAGCAGTTCGTGATCGAGCAACTGCTCGCCGATCCCACGGTGGCGGAGGCGGTCGTTCGACACGCCGCCGAACAGGGCGAAGCGAGTGACGTCACGTGGCAGCGTGTGCGCCGCTACCTGGACGAGATTGTACCGTTCTTCAATGTGCTCGCCTACTATCGACTGGGCTATTGGGTGTCGCGAGCGGCGCTTTCGTTGTTCTACAAGGTGAGCGTCGAAGTGGAGCGCGACGATCCGTTCCGCGGTCTGCCGCGCGATTCGATCGTGATCTACCTGATGAACCATCGCTCGAATGCCGACTACGTCCTCGTTGCGTACGTGATGATGGGTGATGTGTCGATCTCGTACGCCGTGGGTGAATGGGCGCGCGCGTTTCCGCTCGAGTACCTGTTCAAGAGTTTTGGCTCGTACTTCATCCGTCGGCGCTATCGTGAGCCGCTCTATCACGCCGTGCTGCAGTCGTACGTGCAACTCATCACGCGCAACGCCGTCACGCAGGGAATCTTCCCCGAAGGCGGGCTGACACGAGATGGCGCGCTGCGTCCGGCAAAGATTGGCCTGTTCGACTACGCACTGGGCGTCGCGCATGACCGCGCCATGCGCGATCGGTTGTTCGTGGTGCCGGTGGGGATCAACTACGATCGCGTGCTGGAAGACCGCACACTCTTGCGCGAGCTCGAAACACGCGGCCCGGTGCCGGTCGGTTCGCGGCTGCGTCAGCTGGCGTCGGTGAGTCGCTTTCTCTGCTGGAACGTCGGCCGACTCGTCACAGGGCGCTGGCGGCGATACGGACGCGCCGCCGTCACCATTGGGACGCCGGTGCCGGTTGGCCCCTGGATCGATTCGCTGTCGACGCAGGGCATCGAGCTGTTTGCGCTCTCACGAGAGGAACGGCTGCCGCACGTACAGTCATTTTGCGATGAGATGCTCGCGCGCATCGGCGCCATCATTCCGGTCACCTCGGTGCCACTCGCCTGCGCCGCACTGCAGTCGTTCGACGCCGAGTACGTGACGCGGTCGGCGCTGCTCGAGCGCATGCGTGCGATGCGCGATGTGTTGCAGGAGATGAGCGGTCGGGTGGTGCGCGCCGATCGCGACATCGAAGAAACGTTCGACCGCGCATATCGCATGCTTCGGCTCCGCCGCATGATCGCTCGCACCGGCGACGGGTTCGTGATCCTCCCGCGGGGGCGACCGTTGATCACCTACTACGCCAACAGCATCGTCCACCTGCTCGGTCCGTTCGCCGAGGGGATCCGCGCGCGCGATGCGCTGCCCATGCAGGATTGGGAACGGGAGAGCGCGAGGCCCTCGTCGCGGGGGTCACACGTGGGTCAACCGTTGTCATGACCAGCGGCGGCCGATAGACTCCGCCCTGCGGTTGCAGGCGCAGTTGCAGGTGGCCCATCGTATAACGGCTATTACCCCGGCCTTTGGAGCCGGAGATCTTGGTTCGATTCCAAGTGGGCCTATAGCCTTTCATCACATTCGACTCGTCCCATTCGACTCTGACCCGTCAAACGGCTGGCCCGTTTCACGGGGTCAGAGTCGCGAGCGGGCTTTCCAGATTTCAATGACTCCGAGTCATTGGATTTCAATGACTCAGAGTCATTGAACGGGCAGAAGGCGCTCAAGCGCTTGACTGGAAATAATTTAGACGACTTCTTATAGTCGGGCTCGGCACCGGTTGGAAACGGCGCTGAGCCCGTGTAGGTTTATGGGCTGTCGAATTTTGGGACGGAGACGCCGCGCCTCACCGAGGTACCGGCGAGACTCCGCCCCGTTTTTGGTGGCTTCCGGTTTTTCGCGCACGCGCCTGCTCCACCAGGCCGTTCCCTTTTTCGCTACTCGAGACCTCCATGCACGCGGCTTCGGAAGCGCCCTCGGCCTCCAATCGCGGGTTCAAGATTCTTGCCGGCACGGCCAATCAGCCTTTGGCTGAAGAAGTGGCCAAGTCGCTCGGCGCGGAGTTGTGCAAGGTCACCTGTTCGCGCTTCGCCGACGGCGAAGTGTTTGTGCGTATCGACGAAAACATTCGTGGCGCCGACGTCTTCGTGGTGCAGCCTACCAATCCGCCCGGCGAAAACATGCTGGAGCTGCTGCTCCTCATCGACGCCGCGCGTCGTGCGTCGGCCGCCCGCGTCACCTGCGTGCTGCCCTACACGGGCTACGCACGCCAGGATCGCAAGGATCAACCGCGTGTCGCCATCGGCGCGAAGCTGATGGCCAACCTCATCGAGACCGCCGGCGCGTCCCGCGTCCTCGGTCTCGATTTCCACGCGCATCAGCTGCAGGGCTTCTTCGACGTCCCGGTCGATCATCTCTACGCGGCGCCGGTGTTCACGAACTACTTCCGTCGGAAGGAGCTCAAGGACCTCGTGGTCGTCGCTCCCGATGTCGGTTCGGCCAAGATGGCGCGCGGTTTTGCCAAGCGCCTCGACGCCACGTTCGCCATCATCGACAAGCGTCGCCCCAAAGCGAATGTCGCCGAAGTGATGAACGTCGTCGGTGAAGTTGAGGGTCGTGATTGTCTCATTCCCGATGACATGATCGACACCGCGGGCACCGTGTCGGAAGCGGCGCGCGCGCTCAAGAAGCTTGGTGCGAACGACATTTACGTGTGTGCGACGCACGCACTGCTCAGCGGCCCGGCCGTGGAGCGCTTGTCGACCGCGCCGATCAAGGAAGTCGTGGTCACGGATTCGATCAATCTTCCGCCCGAGCGTCGCTTCCCGTCGCTGACGGTGCTCAGTGTGGGTGAGTTGCTCGCCAAGGCCATTCGTTTTACGCACGCCGACCAGTCCGTCAGCGTGCTCTTCGAGTAGTACCGCAGGACGAAGCACCGCAGGACGCAGCACTGCAGGACGCACCACCGCAGGACGCACCACCGCAGCACGAAGGACCGGCCGGGACGACCATTTCCGGTTACTCCCGAACCACCATTCATTACCGAGGTTTTCCATGGCATCCGCCACGCTCAATGCGTCGTCCCGCGCCGAGACCGGCAAGGGCGCGTCGCGCAAGATCCGTCAGGCCGGCAATATCCCGGCTGTCATCTACGGTCATGGCCGTGAGCCGCAGTCGCTCGTCATGAACTCGCGCGAAACCGAGCGCTTGCTCAAGGGCATCGCGACGTCGAGCACCGTGATCGAACTCTCGATCGACGGCAAGGTCGCGCGCACGCTCATTCGTGAAATTCAGCGTCACCCGTTCAAGCGCACTGTGCTCCATATCGACTTCCAGGAGCTCGTCGCTGGTGAAACGGTGACGGTGAAGTGCCCGATCGTGTACGTCGGCACGCCCGAAGGCGTGCGTCTCGAGGGCGGTCTCCTCGACCAGATCATGCACGAACTGACGATCGAAGTTGATCCGTCGAACATCCCGAACCACATCGACGTCGACGTCTCGGGCCTCAAGCTCGGCAAGTCGATGCACGTCTCCGACATCAAGGTGCCGGCTGGCATCAAGATCGCCGACGACGCCGGTTCGACGGTGTGCGTCTGCTCGGCGCCGAAGGTTCAGGCCGAAGCCGCGCCGGCTGATGGCGCTGCGGAACCGGAGCTTATCCGTAAGCCGACGCCGTAACCCCACAAGTACTCGCGTTCTATTTCACCGGGCCAGCGGCGTTTAATTTGCCCACCCCGGCCGTTCCAACGACTCTGACCCGTTGAAATATTTGATACCATGGTCACCCCTCGCTGGCGCATTCCACGCCCCGCGCGTCTCCCTCTCCGCATGAAAGTCATTGTCGGACTCGGCAACCCGGGTCGCGAATACGAGCAGACGCGGCACAACGTGGGCTGGTGGTTGATCGATCACCTGCACAGGCGTTGGCATTTTGACGGATGGAAGAAGGACGGCGACGCGATTACCGCGACCGGCCTTGTCGGCACCAAGAAGGTCAAGCTGGTCAAGCCGCAGACGTTCATGAACTTGAGTGGACAGGTGCTCCGCCCGTACCTCAAGCGCGAAGGCTGGACTGCGGCGCAGGATCTGCTAGTGATTGTCGACGAAGTGGCGGTGCCCGCTGGCGAGTATCGCTTCAAGCCGTTCGGTAGTCCCGGCGGTCACAACGGACTCAAGAGCATCGAGGCGCATCTCAAGAGTCCGGTGTATCCACGTCTGCGCATTGGCATCAAGCCGGTCGACGAGCGCCGACAGATTGGGGACCTCGCCGATTTTGTGCTGCACACCATGCCGCGTGACGAACGCGACCTCGTGGAAGGTTTGTACGACAGAATGACCTCGGCGATCGAGCTGTGGATTGCCGACGGCACGGAAAAGGCCGTCAGCTCAATGGGTCGATAGCTCCCTGTTCAGGTTTTACGGAGGTACGATGTCCCGCGCATTCGGCACCAACGTTACCCGCACGCTGTTGCTGTGTTGTTCGACGCTCGCTTCGCTGACTGTGGCGGCGTGCGCGTCGACCGGTGACAGCCCATCGAAGGCCTCGATGGGTCCGCTCACCGAAGTCCCCTCACCCGCGCAGCCCGGAAGCAGTACGCCGTTCGTGACTGTGCGCGGTGACCACGAGCTGCTGCTGAGTTGGACGCAGCGCAATCCGGATTCCACGGTCGCGATTCACGTCGCGAGTTGGAGCGGCAGCACGTGGGACTCAACGCGCACAATCGCCGCCGCTCGCCCGTTCTTTGTGAACTGGGCAGACTTCCCCGCCGTGACGGCGCTCGGCAATGGCGACATCGCTGCGCATTGGCTCGAGCGTGATGGTACCGGCAAGTACGCATACGGCGTGCGTGTGGTGCGATCGGCCGACGGTGGTCGTAGCTGGAGCGCGCCGGTTGTGCCGCACACCGACGGGTTGGCGGCGGAACATGGCTTTGTGTCGCTCTGGCCCGATGGTAGCGACAAACTCGGTCTCGTGTGGCTCGACGGCCGCAAGAGTGCGATGAAAGACTCGACGCGCGAGATGACGTTGCGCACGGCGCGCGTAACCGCCGCTGGTGGACTCGAACAGGAAGCGCTGCTCGACGCGCGCAGCTGCGACTGCTGTCAAACCGGCACCGCGGCCGCCGCGAGTGGACGCGTGATTGTCTATCGCGATCGCACCGCCGAAGAGATTCGCGACATCGCGATCGTGCGCGAGACTGCCAATGGCTGGAGCGCTCCGGTGAAAGTGCACAACGATGGCTGGCACTATCCCGGCTGCCCCGTGAATGGACCGCAGGTCGCAGCGATTGGCGATACGGTATACGTGGCGTGGTTCACGGGTGCGCGCGATACCAATCGCGTGAATGTGGCTCGCTCGACCGATGGCGGGGCAACCTTCAGTGCGCCGCTCCGTGTCGATGAAGGGACGCCAGTCGGACGGGTTTCGCTCGTGCTCGACGCCAAGGGACATCCCGTGGTGGCGTGGCTCGAGCAGCGCACGACGCAGGAGGCTGAAGTGCTGGCGCGGCGCGTTCGCCCCGACGGCGCGGACCTCGTGGCGCGTGAAACTCACGTGCTGGCGAAAACGTCGGGAGCGCGTCCGAGTGGCTTTCCGCGACTCGCGCGTGTTGCCGATACGCTCTATGCAACGTGGACGACCACGACTCCGTCGCTTGCCGTACATGTTGGCCGCTTGACGTTGTACTGATTCGCACGATTTGCACGAGCCGTTTTTGTCGAACCTTCGCTCCAAACACTCGATGATCTCTTTCTCTCTCCGCCGCGCCACGTCTCGCGCCGCGTCTCGCGCAACTGATCGCGCGTTGTTGCTCGCGCTGCCGGTCGTGCTCACGGCGTGTGCTTCAGGTTCCGCGGCGACCGGTGCAAGCGCTGGTGCGTCCGCAGTGCCGGCGCCGGGCGCCCTGCCGCTCAAGTACGCGGCCAAGCCCACCAGCGGCCCGATCTCCGCCGGCGATCTCATGTCGCGACTGTATGTGTTCGCCGACGACTCGCTCATGGGTCGCGACGCGGGTACCGAAGGCAGCTTCAAGGCCACCGCGCTGCTGGCGAAGGAAGCCGAGCGGTTGGGTCTCAAGCCCGCCGGTGACAACGGCACGTACTTCCAGGTGCTGCCGCTCAAGAACAAGCGGGTGGATAGCACGTCGACGTTCCAGGTCGGCACCGACGCGATGAAGCTGCGCACCGAGTGGGGCTTCAGCGGCGCCAGCAACATCTCGCTGAGCAGCGCACCGATCGTCTTTGGCGGTGAGCTGGGCAAGAACGCGCTGCCCGCCGATCAAGCCGCGGGCAAGATCGTCGCGTACACCATGCCGTTGTCGAACGCCGGTGTCGAACTCGCGATCGAGGGGAAGAATCTGCTGCCCGCTGGCGCGAAAGGCATGATCGTCATCATCCCTCCGCAGGCCGTCGGCGTCTTCGGATTCATCATGGGGAGCGGCGCGTTTGTCGACGACCCCACCGCCGCATCGGAATCGCGACTGTTCGTGCTGTCGTCCCAGGTAACGAAGCTGTTTGGCAAGGAGACCAAGGATCTGACCGTTGGCGCGAGCGGCAACGTGATCAACGTCAATGCGAAGGTGGCGGTGACGAACTCGCCCTTCCAGGCGCGCAACGTTGTGGCGATTCTGCAGGGGAGCGATCCGGCGCTTCGCAACTCGTACGTCGCGATCGGCGCCCACAGCGATCATGTCGGCATGTCGCGCCGTCCGGCCGACCACGACTCGATTCTCATCTTCAATCGTCTCGCGCGTCCGGGTGGCGCCGAAGACGGCAACAAGATGCCAACCGCTGAACAGTTCGCGCAGTTGAATGCAGAACTGGCCACGCTCCGCAAGACAAAACCGTCACGTCTCGACTCGGTGTTCAACGGCGCCGATGACGACGGCTCCGGCTCGGTCTCGGTGCAGGAAATCGCCGAGTACTTCTCGACGATGCCGACCAAGCCCAAGCGCTCGATCCTGTTCGTCTGGCACGTCGGCGAAGAGAAAGGACTTTGGGGCTCGGCGTACTTCACCGAACACCCGACCGTACTGCGCGATTCCATCATCGCGCAACTGAACATGGACATGGTCGGCCGTGGAGCCGCCAGCGACGAAACCGGCAAGAGCAAAGACGGCGCGTCGTTGCACGGTGGTCCGGACTACGTCCAGCTCGTTGGCTCGCGTCGCCTTTCCACCGAACTCGGTGACCTGGTCGAGCGCGTGAACAAGGAGAAGGGACACAATCTCGTGTTCGACTACGGCATGGACGCGAACGGCCACCCGATGAACATCTACTGCCGCTCCGACCACTACGAGTACGCGCGCTGGAATATCCCGGTGACGTTCTTCACCACTGGCGGGCACTCGGCGTACCATCAGCTGACGGACGAGCCGCAGTACATTGACTACAACCACATGACGAAGGTGGTTCGTCTCGTCGCGGACATTGGGCTCACACTCGCGAACTCTGCAACGCGGCCGAAGGTAGACGGGCCGCGGATGGACCCGCACGGGAGCTGTAAGCAGTAAGTAACCCGAAACCCAAGACCAAAAGCCCGACACCCAGAACTGATCAGTTGTGGGTGTCGGGTTTTTGGTTCTGGGTATCGGGTTTGCCTACGTCCAACACACGCTTTCGCAGGGCGATCGTGCGTCTACGGAGGCGCACAACGTCGGCAGTGAGCATCGAGGACTGCTGCGGGGTAAGCATCCTAAGCCGCCGTAGAGCGTCCAAGTGGCTCTCCACCTCAGAGGCCGAGGCGATCGCGTTCTGAAGGAAGGACGCGAATCGCTTTGAAGAGTCGGTTCCTGTGCCTTCTGCGATGTTGGCACCGATGGATAGCGCCGCTCGGCGTAGCTGACCGCGAAGGACAGCGCCTTCGGACCCTTTGAGCCCACGAGTCGCTCCGTGGATATCGAGGGCCAGCGCTTGCGCCTCCTGCCAGACCTGGAGCTTTCGAAAGTCTTGCATCGCCCCAAAGTGGGGCCGGCAGCCGCCGCGTGTGTCATCATTTCAACGCAGCCGACTAGATTTCTTCGGCTAGGTGGGAAACCCACCACCCAAAACCAAAAACCCGAAACCCAAAACTGATCCGTGAAGGCTCAGCAGCGGGTTCTGATTAGATCCAGCAGATGCTCCGTCTCGGTATCGTAGGCCTCCCCAACGTTGGCAAGTCCACTCTCTTCAATGCCCTCACGGCGGCGAAGGCTGAGGCGGCGAATTATCCGTTCTGCACGGTCGAACCGAATGTCGGCATGGTCGAAGTGCCGGATGCGCGGTTGGACAAGCTCGCGGAGATCGTGCAGCCGAAGCGCACGGTCCCGGCAGTGGTGCAGTTCGTCGACATCGCGGGGCTCGTGAAGGGCGCATCGCAGGGTGAAGGGCTGGGAAACAAGTTCCTGCAGAACATCCGCGAGACAGATGCGATCGTGCATGTGATTCGTTGCTTTGCCGATGACGATGTCACACATGTCATGGGGCAGCCCGATCCGGCGCGCGACAAGGAAATCATTGAACTCGAACTCGCGCTCTCTGACCTGGCCACGGTGGAGAAGCGTCTCGACAAGGTGAAGCGCGCCGCGAAGGCGGCCGACAAGGAGGCGCTCGCGGAGTTGCCGGCACTCGAAGCGGCGAATGCGGCGTTGTCGGAAGGCAAGCCACTCTGGCGCGCTGGACTTGATGCGGACGCGCTGACGAAGCTCAGCGGGATGCAGCTGCTCACGGCCAAGCCGGTGCTCTACGCGGCGAACGTGACCGACGCGGAGTTGAGTGGTGAAGAGGGGAAGTACCTCAAGGCATTGCGAGCGGCGGTTGCTGCGAGTGGCGAACACGCCGAAGTGGTGCCCTTCTCGGCGAAGATCGAGGCCGAGTTGGCAGAGCTGTCGGCGGAAGAGCGCGTCGAGTTTCTCGCGTCGCTTGGGATCGAAACGGCGGGGCTCGATCGGCTCATTCGCGCGGGCTACTCGCTGCTGGGTCTCGAGACGTATTTCACGGCCGGCGAACAGGAAGTGCGCGCCTGGACGATTCACCGCGGTGATTCGGCGCCACAGGCGGCGGGTGTGATTCACACCGACTTCGAGAAGGGTTTTATCCGCGCCGAAACGGTCGCGTTCACGGATTTCGTGACGCATGCCGGCTGGAAGGGCGCCAAGGAAAAGGGCGTGGTCCGGTCCGAAGGCAAGGAGTACATCGTTCAGGACGGCGATGTATTGCTCTTCCGCTTCAACGTCTGAGCCAGCCGTTCACCGGGTCTCGACCTTTTTAGCACCTGCCGGGTAGGAATTGTCATGCGTCCCCTCCTCTTGCTGCGATTGCTGGTGCAAGGCGTGCTGCTTACGACTCCGCTCGCGGGGCCGCGTGCCGGTGCGCAGGTCGTGAGTGCTCAGCCGGCCGAGGGGATGCGGTTGCCGGCCGACGCCGCGAAGGTGCCGTTCGTGGTGGGCGAGCGCCTCGACTACGACGTCAAGTTCGGCTCGCTCAAGGTTGGCAACGGGAGCATGGAGGTGAAGGAAGTCACCGACGTGCGCGGCCGGACCGTCTGGCACACCGTGTTTCGCATCAATGGCGGCATCCCGCTCTATCGGGTGAACGACAGCTACGAATCGTGGTTCGATGTCGTCACGCTCAATTCGCTGCGCTATTACCAGGACATCGACGAAGGCAGCTACGAGCGGAAGCGTCGCTACGAGATCTATCCTGAGCGCGGGATGCTCAGGGAAAACGACAAGGACGAAGTTGCCACGGTGACGAGCCCGCTCGATGAGGGGTCGTTCCTCTACTTCGTGCGTACGGTTCCGCTCGAAGTCGGGCAAACGATCCAGCTCGACCGCTACTTCAAGCGCGAGGGCAATCCGGTCGTGATCAAGGTGTTGCGCAAAGAGCAGATCACCGTACCGGGCGGCACGTTCAGCACCGTGGTGTTGCAGCCGACGTTTCAGACCAAGGGCATCTTCTCGCAGAACGGGAAGGCCGAGGTGTGGATCACCGACGACGATCGCCGCATGATGGTTCAGATGAAGTCGAAGCTGTCGATCGGAAGCCTCAATCTTTATCTGAAGAGCGCCAAGGGCACGAAGTAATCGCGCGTCAGCGCGACGTCAATTCGTCACGCCGAAGAGATCGCCCGATTCACGCACGAGCGGTTCGATACACGCCGGCGAATCATTGCGCGGTACATTCACCATCGTGCTGACGGGATAGGCGTACATCGCCCCGTCATACGGCTTGAGCAACGCCAGCGCCTTGTTCGCTGGCGTTTTGGGATCGAGCCACTCGTCGAAATCGTTCGGATGAATGATGACGGGCATGCGATCATGAATCGGTGTCATCACCTCGTTGGCTTCAGTGGTGATCACACAGCACGTCGTGAGCGGCTCAACCTCCGGCGTGGCCTTGGGAGTCCACCGCTCCCAAAGCGACGCCATCCCGAACGGCGCGTCGCCTTCCATCCGGATGCACCACGGCTGCTTGACCTTCTGGCCGGCGACGATCTGCCATTCGTAGTAGAAGTCAGCGAGCATGAGCCCGCGCCGACTCTTGAACGCATTGCGAAACGACGGCTTGGCGGCGACCGAGTCCGCCCGCGCATTGGCCAACCGATTCCCGATCGACGGCTCGTCGGCCCAGAACGGGACCAGCCCCCACTTGAGGAAGTCCGCGCTGCGCCCGTCCCGGTCCTGCAGGACAAAGGGGACCGCCTGAGACGGGGCGACATTAAAGCGGGCCCCGAGCTCGGGGAGCTCGACACCGAGGGGGAGAGTGCCCAAGCGGGCGGGGTTACCGAAGCCGTAGCGGCCGCACATACCGAATTGTACCCGTTACCCATCACCTAAAGCCCGGAACCCAAAACTGATCGGTTCAGGGTATCGGGTTTTAGGTGATGGGTTTCGGGTTGGGCTTGGCGAGCGCCATTGGCCTGACTATGCTTCAAGGCTCATCCGGATTGGCTCACCCCAATCCCTGACCCTCCGCCCGCGGATCGGCACTGCGGGTGGCACTTCAGACCATAGGGAGGATTGCCGAGTGGCAAAGCTCAAGATCCGCCGTAATCCTACGCGGCGGTACGAAGCCGTGTACATCTTCGACAGCGCGCTGGAAGACCAGACGATTGTCGACAAGCTTACAAAGCTGCAGGGCCTGCTGAATCTCGCCGAAGAGGCGACGATCGAGCATTGGGGCCGTCGTCAGCTCGCGTACAAGATTGGCCGCCACGAAAGCGGCTACTACGTCATCAGCAACTTCACCACCGTGCCGGCGACCCTGCCGGAGTTCGAGCGCGCCCTCAAGCTGGAAGAGAGCGTGGTTCGCTACATGGTGACGCTGTATGAGCATGAGCTCGGCGCGCCGAAGCTCAGCGATGAAGAGCTCGCCTCGCGCCGTCGCGCGGGCGATGACGACGACGACGACGAGGATTAACCCATGCGCCGCCAGAAGAAGCCCTGCCCGATCACGGAAGCGGGCATCCGCTACGTGGATTACAAGGATGATCGCCTGCTCGCCCGCTTCATCACGGATTACGGCAAGATCCTGCCGAGCCGTTTGAGCGGCGTCGACGCGCGTCATCAGCGTCAGCTCTCGAAGGCCGTCAAGAAGGCGCGTTACCTCGCGCTGCTGCCGTACGTGAAGGGGCAGACGGGCTGAGTATGCCTGGAGCGGTCGCGCCGATAGCCGCCGCGACCGCTCCTCAGGAGCGTGGATGGCGTTGGTTCGTGCTCGGCATGGTGCTGATGGTCCTGGTGACCGCGGCACCAGCCTGGCCACCAGCTCTGGCCTTGTTGGCTGGAACGGTTCGCCTCCTCCTCCCCGTGGAACAGTTCGCCCTGCTGGTGCTGGTCGGCATCGCGTCCTGCGCGATGGTCGGCTGGTGGGCTGGGGGTCGGTCCCTTATGGGACTGGCGTGGGCCGCTGCGGCGGCGTACGTGCTCTGGAAGGTGCCACTCCCGATGTCCGGGTACGGCGCCTTTGTCCGCGGATGGGCCGTTTCGCTGGGCGCCGCCTTTGGGTTGGTGTGTCTCGCGTCGCCGGCTCGGGCGTTTCTCACCCGCGCACTCGCAGCGGTTGCCGTGGCGGGTCTCGTGACCGCCATCAGCAGTTCGCTCCGAGCGCCATCCGGATCCGGTGCCTTCGATGCACCGGCCCAGATGCTCACCCGCGAGTATCAGCAGCGACTCGGTGAGGCATTGCAGGAGTGGCATGGTCGTTCTGGTTCTGAGGCGTGGCAGGGGTTCACCCGCCGCTTCCCCGAAGCAGCCGATCGTGCAACACGGTTGGAAACGATGTTGGTGCAGTTGGGGGAGCCGGTTGCTGCGATCGAAGCAACGGGTGGCCTGCAGCCCGGAGCGCTGGTTCGACTGGCGCCCACGTTGCTGGCGCTCGAATCGCTGGTAGCACTCGCGCTGGGTTGGGCCGCCTATCATCGGTTGGCTCGCGCCCGCATTGGTCCGCCGCTCGGCGAGCTGCGTGACCTGCGCTTCAACGATCAACTCGTGTGGGGTCTGGTGACGGGCGCGACGATTCTGCTGCTGCCGACGTTGGTCGAGTGGCGCGGACTTGGGCTCAACCTGACCTGCTTTTTCGGGACGCTTTACGCGCTTCGCGGCGCCGGTGTCCTGACCTGGTGGATCCCCGATCGGGCGGCGGTGTGGGTGCTGCTCGTGTTGGCGGTGCTGGTCCCGGTGCTCGGGCCGGTGTGGGTGCTCGCGGTGTTGGCTGCGATCACGTTCACCCTCGGACTGGGGGATACCTGGCGTGACTTCCGTGCTGGTGCTTCACCGCGCCGCTCGTCGTCGCCCTAAGCAGCTCGATCGCTTCATCTCATTACCGATTCCTTTCATCCGTTCGACCGGAGTTCCCATGGAAGTCATTCTTCGCAGTGCCGTGGACAAGCTCGGACATCCTGGTGACATCGTCTCCGTGTCGCCCGGCTATGCCCGCAATTTCCTCCTCCCGCGCGGCTTCGCCTACGAAGCGACGCCGGGCAACCGCAAGCGCATCTCGCAGGAAAAGAGCCGCCTCGAGGCGCTCGAAAACGAAAAGGTCGCGGCCGCCCAGGCAATCGCCGACAAGCTCGCCGAAGTGTCGGTGACGTTCTCGGCGCGCGTTGGCGAAGAAGGAAAGCTCTTCGGCTCCGTCACCGCTTCGGACATCGCGCACCAGCTCGAAGCGCAGGGCTTCAAGGTCGAGAAGCGTCAGATCGAACTCAACGAGCCGATCAAGGCGCTCGGCATGTACAAGGTGGGCGTCCGTCTCCACGCGGATGTGCACCCCGAGATCAAGGTCTGGATCATCAAGCAGTAACGGTCCCGGCATTCCCCCTCACCGGGGATACTGGAGGGGAGTCCGCCAGTCGGGCTCCCCTCGTTGCGTTTCGGGCGTTCCGGAGCGCAAGCTTCAACGCAACCTTCCCAAGACGACCGGGTACTCGCAGGGTATTCCGCGTTCCGTCCTTTCCTTTGTCAGGTGTAGATGGCCGAACGTAAAGCCAGCCCAGGAGAACCCATCGCTCGTCGCGCCGCCGCGCTGGCCAGCGAATTGAAGGCCTCCGACATCGTCGTCCTCGATTTGCGAGGAGTGACGGACATGACCGATTTCTTTGTTATCGCCTCTGGGACCTCGGACACACACGTCCGAGCCGTCGCAGAGCATATCCAGGCAGGGTTGAAGGCCGGTGGAGTGTCTACAAGCATGACCGAAGGCCTCACACAGGGTCGGTGGGCGTTGCTCGACTACCACGACTGTGTTGTGCACGTCTTCCATCCCACCTTGCGTCAGTTCTACCAGCTCGAGCGGCTGTGGAGTGATG
The DNA here is from genome assembly GCA_966112585.1 of uncultured Gemmatimonadaceae bacterium. GTDB lineage: Bacteria > Gemmatimonadota > Gemmatimonadetes > Gemmatimonadales > Gemmatimonadaceae > Gemmatimonas. The sequence goes on along the minus strand of CBHWDN010000022.1, from coordinate 13,414 downwards.
CGACCCCCGTCTCCGTAGAAACCGAAGTCAGGCAGGGAGCCCGGTAAATGAAGCAGACGCAGCGGATGTCGTGGTGGCGAAAGGCAGAGTCAGTCGGTACGGCGGCGCTGGTGTACGTCACCGCTGCGGCCGCTGCGACGACGCTGTCCGCCGCGCCGCTTCAGGCACAGGGATACTTCGGCCAGAACCAGGTGCAGTACGACAACCTGCGCTGGCGTGTGATCGAGACGGAGCACTTTCTCGTTCACTACTATCCCGAACTGAACGATGTCGCCCCCGATGCGGCGCGCATGGCCGAAAGAGCCTATGCGCGTCTGTCGCGACTTACGGCGCATCAGTTTCGCGAGAAGAAGCCCGTCATCGTGTACAGCTCGGTGGGCGACTTTGCGCAAAGCAATGTCTTCGGCGACAACGGCGAAGGCACCGGCGGTGTGACCGACCCGCTGCGTCAGCGAATGGCGCAGTTCTTCAGTGGCGACTGGGCGAGCTTCGAACACGTGCTCACGCACGAAATGGTGCACGTGTTCACCTTCGACATCTTCTCCCGCGGCCGCGCCGGCGCTGGTTTGCAGAATCTGTCGATGGTGAATCCGCCGCTCTGGTATATGGAAGGTCTGGCGGAATATCTGTCGATCGGCCCCGAGCACCCGTGGACGGATACCTGGGTGCGCGACGCCGTGGTGAACAACACGCTGCCGTCGATTCAGCAGATGACGGAGCGCCCCGACAAGTATTTCCCGTATCGTTACGGTCTCGCGCTCTGGCAGTATGTCGGCGCGCGCTGGGGTGACGAAGCGATCGGCGAAATCATGAACGCGACGCCGTCGCTCGGCATCGATCGCGCGTTTCGCCGTGAAATCGGCATTTCGCTCGACGAGTTGAGCGCCGAGTGGAAGCAGGCGATGCAGGCCAAGTACTTGCCAACCGTATCACAGCTCGATCGTCCGCGGTCGTTCGCCGAACCTCTGCTCTCGCAGAAGCGCACGGGCTCGATCGCGAACATGTTCGTCGCGCCGGCGATGTCGAACGATGGCAAGTACATCACCTACGTTGGCTACGGCAGCCTGCTCAAGGGCGAAGTCTTCCCCGAGCTGTTCCTTGCCGATGCCACCACGGGCAAGCGCATCTCGCGTCTCGTCAAGACCACGACGAACCCCGACTTCGAACAGCTGCGCTTCATCTATTCGCAGCCAGCGTTCTCACCAGACGGAAAGTTCCTCGCGTTCACCGGTCAGCGCGGCGGTCGCGACGTGTTGTACGTGATGGACATGTCGCGAAGGAAGGTTGTGAAGCGCTTCGACCTGATGCTCGATCAGGTAATGAGTCCAAGCTTCTCGCCTGACGGTCAGAAGATCGTGTTCAGCGGCATGCGCCACGGCATGAGTGACTTGTACGTCGTGCAGATGAACGCGCCGGGCTTTACGCAGCTCACGAAGGACACCTACGGCGACCTGATGCCCAATTGGTCGCCCGACGGCAAAACCATCGCGTTCGTGTCGGAGCGTGGCCCCGATACCGACTTCGATATTCTCAAGATTGGTCCGTGGCGCCTCAATCTGTATGACTTCGACACGCAGAAGATCACGCAGATCCCTGGTCAGGGCGGACGCAATATCAATCCGCAGTGGGCGCCCGATGGGAAGTCGATTGCCTTCGTCAGCGATCGCACGGGCATCGCGAATCTGTTCCTCTACGATCTCACCGATCAGAAGCATTATCAGCTGACGAACGTGCTTGGCGCCGTAACGGCAGTCGCCGAACAGTCGCCGGCGATCACGTGGGCGCGTGATGCGGACGTACTCGCGTTCGTGTACTACGAAAAGACCGACCACGCGATCTGGAAGATCAAGAATCCGCGCGCGCTCAAGAAGCAGCCGTTCGTGGAGACACGCGTCGTGGCGCAGGGCGTCGGACGTCCGGGTACTGGCGCGCCCGGTGCACCCGGCACTGGCGCATCGGGTGCCGCTTCAGGCGCGGCGCAGCCGCCGGTCGCCGTTGATCCGACGGCGCATCTCGCGAAGGCAACCGTTCAGGATACGAGCGCCGCGCGACAGAGTTACTACCGCCCGTCGACGACGAACACCGCGCGTGTGTCGAGCGATCTGCCCGCCAACACCTTCTCACGCATGGCCGAACAGGTCAGCGTGAAGGCGTTGATGGACAGCTTCGATTTCAATCTCCCGGACACCACGCGCTTCAAGGAGTACCGCTACCGGACGCGCCTCACGCCAGAGTACGTCGCGCAGCCACAGATCGGCTACCAGCAGGGTGGATGGGGCCAAGGTACGTACGGCGGCACGACGATCGTGCTGAGCGATCTGCTTGGAAACAGCCGGCTCGCGCTGTCGGGCTCGATCAACGGACAGCTGAGCGACGCGCAGGTGTTCGCCGGTTATACGAGTCTTGGACGCCGACTGCAGTACACCACCGGTGTCGTGCAGCAGCCGCTCTATCTCTATTCGAACTCCTCGCTGCAGGACCTCGGCAACAATCAGGCGCAGCAGACGCAGGAGATCACGCGTCTCGTGTTGCGTCAGGTGTTTGCGGCCGGCTTGTATCCGCTCAATCGCTTCACGCGATTCGAGTTGGGCGCGCGCTTCCAGAATGTTGACCAGCAGGTCTTCCCGTTCACGCGCGTCCTCGACTTCAATTACAACGCCGCGTCGGGCTATACGCGCGGCGACACTCGTAACGTCGCGTCGGCGAACACCTACTCACCGTACCTCGCGTGGGTGACCGACAATTCGCTGATGGGCTACACGGGCCCCATCTCGGGCAAGCGGTGGCGCGCCGAAGCGACCAGCAACATGGGTTCGTGGCAGTACATGGACTACCTGGTCGATGCGCGCAACTACATCCCCATCCTGTTCAACTACATCACGTTCGCCACGCGATTCACGGCGAGTGTTTCAGCCGGTCGTGACGAGTTGCGCTTCCCGAAGTGGATTGGACGCCCCGACTATGTGCGTGGCTACAATCGGGAAGATCTTGGCTCGTTCACCTGCACTGGACTGCCGAGCGATACGGGCCAGAGCTGCAGCAACGTCGAAACGATCGGTAGCCGTGTGGCGGTCGCCAACGCGGAACTGCGCTTCCCGATCATTCGTCGCTACGGCTCGCGCACGAACCTGCTCGGTGGATTCCCGCCGCTGGATGGCCTCTTCTTCTACGACGCCGGTGTGGCGTGGTCTGGCCCGTCGAACGGACAGCCCGGGCAGACGGTGCGCTGGAGTGCGCCGCAGGATTACGACTTCACGCTCGAGCGTCAGGTGCTCAAGAGCGCGGGCTTCGGCCTGCGTCTCAACCTGTTCAACATCGCGATTATCCGTTGGGACTGGGCGAAGCCGCTGAGCCGCCCGGGGGCGAAGGGATATGGAACGTGGTTCTTTGGGTACAGCTACTAACCCACGATCCAGAACCAAAAGCACGAAACCCAGAACCGATCGGTTCTGGGTTTCGTGCTTCTGGTAGTGGGTTTTGGGCTAGACCCGATGCCTCTTACATCAGGGCACGTCGGGGCACCCTTTCCAGTTGCCACCGGGGGTGCAGTTCGGGATCGGACCGCGCTGTGGCACGCTCTTGCGAAGGCTGTCGGCTTCTGCGGTGCGACCCAATCCCTGATAGGCCGTCCACTGCACGCGGCGCAACAGTGGCAACACGCTCTCGAGGTCGGGGACTCGCTCGAGTGCGCGTGCGCCGTGGGCAACGGCCTGCAGGGCTTCGTCGTACTGCTTCGCGGCCACCGCGGCCTGCCCGTGGTACCAGTCTGCGAAGCTGATCAGCATCGGTGACCCGGACGATTTCATCGACGTGGCGAGCTCACGCGCAAGCGGCAGCGCTACGAGCGTATCGTGTCGAGCGAGGGCATCGCCAACAATGGTGCCGGTGTAGTTCACCCGGTCTCCGGCGCCAATTGCCGGATGCGACTGCAGAATGCGCAACAGATCGTCGACAGCCCGCCTCCGGGCAACCGTGTCACCCGCAACTCCAGCCAGATACGCGCGTTTGTAGGCGTACTGCGCACGAATGGTTGCCGCGGTGTCGATTTCGGTGGGCATACGCGATCGCATGCGCTCGAGGGCCTTCGATGCCTCATCGGTCCGGCCCAGCACGAGCAGCGCTTCAAACTCCGCCGACAGCGCCAGCACCTGCTCGTTGGTGCCTTCGAGGCCGAGCGAGTCGGCGAGCCGCAACACGGACCGTGCACGCTTGAGATAGTCGCGCGGATCGCGACGGATCCAACTGGACGCATACATCCGCATCGCTTCGGCGCGAAGCGACAACATGCTCCGGGCCTCGCCACGCTCGTTGGCCAGCACCTGTGCGGCGAGCGAGTCGGCTTCACCGACACGGCCGAGTTGCATGGCTCGCGCCGATCGCAGGAGGGCGACGCGAGCGGCGAGTTCCCGATTGGTGCGATTCGCGCCGGCGATCTGCTCCGCCTCTTCCACCGCGTCGGCAAGCGCGAGTGGACCATTCAGGTAGAGCTGCTGTGCGGCCCACTCGATTCGCGCGCGCGCGTATTCCGGGCTGTTGCGTCCATAGCCCGTCGCTGCAAGCTGCTGCGCGGAGTCGAGCACGGCGACCGCGCGCTCAATGCGCTGCTGCGTGACCAGATTCGCACCGATGGCCGTGTACAATCGCGCACGAATGCGCGCATCGTCGGAAAATTCGCGCGGAATGCGGACCAGTGCACTGTCGAGCAGCTGCGCCACTGTGCCACCGGGTGCGAGTCGCACCAGCGGATCGTACGAGGTGGCATTGGATCCGGTGACCAGGCCGGAGAGAAAGGTCGTGGCGCGTTCAGCGCGACGCGCTTCCGCACGCGCCACACGCGCTTGCTGCGACGTCGCAATCGCCGCCGCCGACAAGCCGACGACGACGATGCCAATCGCGGCACTGAGTGCACGCTGGCGCCGAATGAACGTCCAGGTGCGATAGCCAAATCCATCGGGCTTCGCGAGCACACGCTCGCGCCGGAGATAGCGACGCACATCGTCACGAAGTGCCTCGGCGCTCGCATATCGACGCGACGGCTCTCGCCGAAGCGCCATGCTCGCGATGGCATCGAGCTCGCCGCGTAGCGCGTGGGCGAGCTTTGCGCTGGTCGCGTATGCGCGCGCCGCGGCAACACGCGGCCCTCCGCCGAGCGCGAGTTGACTGGGCGTGCGTGGGACGTCGTCGCGAATCACGCGAATCAATTCGCTCGGATGCGCCTCACCGACGCTCCGCGGCGGCGCACCGGCAATCAGCAATGTGAGAATGCCACCGAGCGCATAGACATCGGCCGCGGTTGACACAGGCGCTTCCTCGAGCTGCTCCGGGGCCGCGTAATCGGCGGTGAACGGCGAGAACCCTGCCCCGGTAAGCGTGCCGTCACCCGACCCGTGTGCGATCAGCTTCGCCACCCCAAAGTCGAGCAACTTCACGGTGCCCTCGAGATTCACCAGAATGTTCGAGGGTTTGAGGTCGCGATGCACCACCAGGCGCTGATGGGCATGCTGTACCGCCGCGCACACCTGCTGAAAGAGATCCAGTCGCGCCGGGAGGTCGAGTTGGCGACTATCGCACCATTCGTCGATCGGTGTGCCTTCGACAAACTCCATCGCCAACCACGGTGTGCCTTCGGCCGTGCTGCCGCCGTCGAGCAGTTGCGCGATGTTCGGATGTTGCAGGGCGGCGAGGATCTGCCGCTCGGAGCGAAAGCGCTGCAGCAACACGGCGCTGTCAGCGCCGCGCCAGATCGTTTTGATCGCGACGCGCTGCTGATACGCGTCGTCGGTGCGTTCGGCTTCGTACACCGCGCCCATGCCGCCGCGGCCAACCATCCGAAGGACCTTGAAGGCGCCAAGTCGCCGCCCAATCATCGATGCGCCGGTGTCGGCAGTCGGATAGACGCTCAGCATTTCCGACGCTGATCGATCGAGTCGCGGGTCGGCTGTGTCATCGAGCGACAACATCGACTGCAACGTGGCGCGCGCCAACGCGCTCAACTCCGCTCGCTCAACCTGGCGCTGCTGCTCGGACAACGGCAGTCCTTCGAGATCAGCCCAGCAGGACTTGAGCGCCGCCCACTCGGCGGGCGTCAACGTGGTCATGGCTGCGGACGGAGGCGGAGGGTCACCTCGAACACGCGCAAAGCGGGGCAATCGTCCCTCACCGACGGCGCGCCCAACTCACGGTTCGCGCAATCGATGCTGCAACCACCGACGCGCAACAGTCCACTCGCGGCTCACCGTGGCCGCGGAAATGCTCAGAACGTCGGCGATTTCATCGAGCGACAGGCCCACGAAGAACTTGAGTTCGACCACCCTGGCCTGGCGGGCGTCCATCTGCTCGAGTTCCGTCAGCGCCTCATGGACGTCCAGCACGCCCTGCGCATCGGCCTCCTCGGTCGCCGCAAGGACGCCGGCATCGTCGAGGCGAATGGTGTTGGCCCGGTCGCGACGGTCGGCGGTGCCACGGCGCGCGTGATCGACCAGCACGCGGCGCATCATCTGCGCGGCGATCCCGAAGAAGTGCGACCGGTTCCGCCACGGCGTGTCCTGTCCCAAGAGCCTCAGGTAGGCTTCGTGGACAAGCGCCGTAGGCTGGAGCGTGTGGTCCCCGCGCTCACGCCCCAGATAGATCGAGGCGAGCTGATGCAGTTCGTCGTAGACAATCCGAGCAGCCTCATCCTTGGCGACCTCGTCGCCGCCCTGAGCGGCCAGCAGCAGCTGGGTCAGCGGCGACGAGGCGGCTGGCTTCGGAGGCTCGGCAGTAGACACCTCTCGAATATGCAAGGGAATGAAATCAGCGTCATTATTTCCGTGTCGGGGAATTTTTGCGACTTGAGCCCACGGATGCCAAATCCAGAAATGATGAGCGGTTGGACCGTGTCGACTCACAATCCGCAACCCCTCCCTCCCCCCGGTCGGGGCGGGTACTTTACCCCCGTGCGCACGCTCCTCGCGTCGGCGCTGTTGGCTCTCGCGTGCGGTGGTCTCGTCGGCTGTGGAGATCGTTCGTCACACCCCTCTGGAGCCGGCGCCACTCCCGTGATTCCCGGTGGTCCGGACCCGATCGTCCTGCGCGTTTCGCGGGGCGGCGGTGTGTTGACGGCTGCCCGCTATCCGGCACTCGATTCGACCATCTGGCGCTCACAGTCTCGTGTGCCAGCATTGTCGCATGTCATCGCCTTCGGCGCTGAAGATGGATATCTCGCGGCGATCGATACGAGCGGCGCGCCGATTCGCATCGACCTGCGCGTCGGCTCGGTGACGGCGTCACGTGAAGACACCGTGGTGGCCGTGTCATCGGCGGATGGTGGTGCGATCTACGCGCTCACCAAACACGGAGAGCTCACGCGCTACACACCGAGTGGGGGCGACTGGCGCTTCACGCCGACGCTGCCCGCGCACGCGTTGTATGCGCAGGGTGACGGCTCACTGATTGTGGCTGGCGCCAAGGGCGATCGCGCGATCGTGTGGCGCGTGCGTCCTCCCAATCAGGCGGTCGCGGATAGTCTCTCGTTCGATATCGGTGGGGATTCAAAAACTTTGGCGCCATCGATCGGTCGCACCGCCGGCTCGGTTGGCGATCGCGTCTTCTTTGGTGGCAATGAAGAGGTCGTGGCCGTTCGCTCGCGCGATCTGACGAAGGCGCTCGAAGTCGATCTTGGCGATCCGGTGCGTGCCATCGCGGCCACGCCAAGTGGCGACCGCTTGTTTGTCGCGCTCGACGAGGACAAGTCGGTGCGCATCGTCGATCGCTTTGAAGAAGGCGTGAAGGGAAAGATTTCGCTCCCCGGCCCTGCGCGCGCATTGCGCATGGATCCGATGGGGCGAGTGCTCCTGGCGAAGGGGAGCGGTGACTCGGTGTATGTCGTGAGTCTTGGCAGCGACGAAGTGATCGGCGTGCTGCGCACGACATGGCGTGGTGATCTTCCGCTCGTCATGGCCGACGCGAGCATCGCGTATGAGCGGGGCGATGATGTTGTGCTCGCGCATCCGACGACGCTGGCCGACATGCGCACGATCGAGAAGGGCGCGAAAGACTTCTGGTACACGCTGCGTTGGAACGGATTCCGTCCTCGCGCGGCCGGTCTCGATCAGCCGGTGCAGTTCCGTACGAGTGCACCGCGTGATTCGTCCGATCTTCCATCGCGCCCCGATAGCGTGGCGACGCCGTCGCGTGACTCCGCCACCGAACAGAACGGCGTATTCACCGTCAGCTTTGCCGCAGTGCTGGACGAGAAACAGGCGAAGAATGTGGCCTCGCGAATTCGTGTCGACGGTCAGTCGCCGCGCATTACGACCACCGAGCGCGCCGGCAAGACCTTATATCGCGTTGTCCTTGGCCCCTATTCGACGCGCGCCGAAGCCGACCGCGTTGGAAAAGCATCGGGCCAGAGTTACTGGATCTTTGAGGGTGCACCATGACCGGGCCAGGATTGCCCGCTGAGCCGTGGGAGCTCGAGGGACGTCGCCTCGCTCCCCTGCTCGACAATGTGTATGCGGTGGTGATCGCGGCAAGCGATCCACGTGTGGCCGTGCAAGTCGCGTTGGGTGTGGCCCGCTTGCAAAGCGGACGTCGCCGCGTGGCGATCGCCGACTTGATCGGTGAATCGCCGGCGATCGAATCATTGCTGACCGGCGATGATCCACATGGCATTGCCGACAGCTTCCTGTACGGCGTGTCGCTCAACAAGATCGCGCGCCCGATGCTTGGCGCAGACAACGTCTTCCTGATGCCCTCCGGCACGGAGCCGGTCGATCACGAAGGCGTCTACGCCAACGATCGCTGGCGCCGTCTGGCTGCCGGCTTCCATCAGGTGGGCGCGTTGCTCGTGGTGGTCGCGCGCCCAACCGCGGGTGGGTTCGCTGAGTTGTGCGGCTACATCGGGACACTGATGCCGGTTGGGGAGTGGGCGTTCCCGACGCCGGTTGGTGTCCCGCTGATCGCACCGCCGCCGCCACCGCCGCCAACGCCACCGGCTGGCGAACGCATCGTCACGCCAAAGCCGCAATCGGTGAAGGCGCGCGAAAGCGCGTCGAAGGACAGCTCGAGCCGCACACGCAATCTGATTGCGCTGGGGCTGTTGCTTGCCGCAGTCGCCGTGGGCGTCGGTGCGTTCTGGCCGCAGATCAAGTCGCGCATTCCCGCGTCGTTGCTCGGTGGTGAACCGCTCCCCGACTCGAGCACGATGATCGTGCCGCCGACCAAGATGGATTCGGTGCCGCCCACGGACACCACGCGGCGCGATTCTGCTGGCCTCGCCGACACGACGGCCAAGCCGGCGTCACCGCCTCCACCGGTTGAGAATCCGGCGGATTCGCTGGCGGCAGCGCGCTACGCCGTGTTTTACTCGAAGGCGAACAAGCGTGAGTCGGCGATTCCCGATGACAAGTCGATGGCGTTGAATGCCATCGCCGTGTCGCCAGTGCTCGAAGGCGACGAAATCTGGTATCGCGTGACGGTGGGCGCGGCCGTGTCGCGCGACTCGGCAATGCAACTGCTCGCTCGCATGCGCTCGCAGAAGATCCTCGGCGCGGGCATGCTGGTCACCGTGCCGTACGCGTTGCGCCTGGAAAGCAATGTTTCCACCGCGCTGGCACCGGTTCGCATTGGTGCCCTCAAGGCGCGCGGCATTCTCGCGTACGCGCTGCAGCAGCCGAGCGGTAATGCCAACATCTACACGGGTTCTTTCGAGACCCCAGCGCAGGCGTCGACGCTTGCGGATTCCTTGCGCGCCACCGGCGTGGCGCCAGTGCTCGTCTATCGAACGGGGAGAGCGTTCTAAGTGCGTCTCACGAAGCTCGAAGTTCACGGCTTCAAGGCCTTTGCCGACCATCTCGAATTCGTATTTGAGAAGGGCGTGACGGCCATCGTCGGACCCAATGGGTCTGGCAAGTCGAACGTCTCCGACGCGGTGCGTTGGGTGCTGGGCGAACAGCGCGCCCGCGCGATGCGTGGTGCGAAGATGGAAGACGTCATCTTCCATGGTTCATCGGCGCGTAAGGCCGTGAACATGGCCGAAGTCTCTCTGCACTTCGACAACTCCGAAGGCCAGCTGCCGATTCCGTTCAAGGAAGTCGTGATCACGCGGCGTCTGCTGCGCTCCGGGGAGAGCGAGTATCTCCTCAATCGTGCGCCGTGCCGTTTGCGCGACATTCAGGACATGGTGCGCGGCACCGGACTCGGCGCCGACTCCGGGGTCGTCATTGAGTCCAAGATGATCGACGCGCTGCTCTCCGATCGCCCCGACGAACGTCGTGAGCTGTTCGAAGAAGCCGCCGGTGTTGGGCTCTACCGTGATCGTCGTCGCAGCGCCGAACGTCGTCTCGAAGAGACGACAACTGACCTGGCGCGACTCGACGACTTGATCAACGAAGTGCAGAGCCAGGTGCGTTCGCTCGCGCGTCAGCGTCGTCGCGCCGAACGGCATGCAGAGCTCACGAGCCGTCGTTTCCAGGTTGAGATCTCTCTCGCGGTGCGCGAGATGGCGGCGTGGAAGGACGAGCTTGAAGCGCTCGATGGTCGTCTGGCCGAACTGCAGGCCGACGTGCCGGGTGCGGAGGAGACCATTTCGGCCGCCGAAGCGCAGCGTGAAGAAGCGCATGCCGCGCGTGCGACCGCGGATGCCACGCGTCAGGAGGTTGCGCGTCTCGCCGCCGAGCAGCGCAATCGCACGCAAATGCTCGAGCGCGAGTTGGCGGTTGCTGAAGAGCGTCAGCGCAGTACCTCCATGCGCAAGCAGCGGGCGGAACAGGAGCGTGTCGAGAACGAAGCGTTCGGTCGTCGCCTGCGCGAGGATCGTGAGCGCGCGGCAACCGATCGCACCACGCTCGAGCGCGAACTCAGCGAGGCCGGTGAGGCATTGGCCGCGCGACTCGCGGCTGAGCAGGTCGCGCGGGAAAGCGTGCAGCAGGCGCGTGCATCGCTCGAACAACTCGAGCGCCAGGTGCGCGAACAGCGCGATCAGGCGCGTCGTATCGAAATGGATCGCGACAGCGCCGCGCGCGAACAGGCCGATACGCAGCAGCGCAGCGAGGTGCTCGAGATCGAGCGTCAGAACCTGGCGGACGCACGCGATGTGATCGAGCGCGAGCTCATTCAGGCGCGCGAAGCCGTCTCGGTGGCGCTCGCCGGTGCGACCGACGCGCAGCAGGCACTCGAGGGCGCGCGTATCACGGCCGCGACCGCACGCACGGCCGACGCCGAGTCGCGCGCGGCGTTGGCGAGCGCAGTGGAAGAGCGCACGGCGCTTGAAGGCCGCATGAACGCACTGGCCGCGCTCGAGCGTGAGCGTGTGGGTCTGGCGCCGTCGAGTGCGAAGCTGCTGCGTGAAAAGGAACGCTTTGGTGAAGGCGCGGTGCTCGGTCCGCTCACCGACTTCCTGTCGGCCGACGGAGAAGCGGCGCGTCTCGTTGAGCGCTACCTCGGCGCCACCATGCACGCCATTGTCGTGCGTGACGCCAGCGTGGCGAGCTCCGTTCGGAAATGGCACACCGAAACGCAGCCCGGCCCCCTGCTCCTCCTGCCGCTCGATGTGGCCACGGAGCTCGGCGCCGATGCGGATGCACTCGCGGGTTCGGTACAGTCCAGTGGTGCAGCGAGCCGTTGGGTGCGCGCATTGCTGGGCAAGGTTCGCGCGCTCGATGGCGGTGAGGCGTTCATCGACGAACGTGGCGCGGTCTTCCTGCCGGGTACAACGGGTGGAGCCGGTCCGCTGCAGCGTCGAGCTGAGCTCAATCGACTCGAGACTGACCTCGCCGCGGCCGACAAGCATCGCGATGCCGCCGCGGCCACCGCTGAAGCGGCGCGTCTCGCGCTCGGCGAAGCCGAACGTGCGCAGCAGGCGGCCATGGACGCGCACAATCGCGCGCAGCAGGAGTCGCGTCGCGCGGGTGAAGTTCAGCAGGAAGTCGAACGTCGTCGCGAACGTGCAGATCGCGAACTGGCGCAGTCGAATGCGCTGGCCGAAAAGCTGGTGACACGTTTGTCGGAGCTCGAGCAGCGCACGCAGCAGCTCGCGCAGCAAGCGGAAGCGCTTCATGCTCGCGCTGGTGAAGCCGATGGCGACATCACCATGTCGCGCGAGGCACTTGCGGTGGCCGAGCGCGAACAGGAGCAGGCGCGCGAAGGCCGGGCAACGTGGCAGGTGGCTCAGGCACAGGCTCAGGCGCGTCTCAGTGTGGCCGTTGATCGCGAGAAGCGACTGGAGGAGGAAGACTCCACGGCGGCGGCGCGCATCGAATCGCTCGCACACGAACTGTCCACGCTGTCGGATGCCGACCAGCAGCTCGCGCAGCAGCTCGATGGCTGGCGCACCGAGTTGAGCACCGAGCAGAAGAATCTCGCCGACGCCGATGCGCGTTTGGCCGAGGCAGAGCGTGCGGTGGTCGCCGCGACGGCGGCGAGCGACATGGTGGAAAGCGCACTCGATGAAGCGCGCCGCAAGGCGTCGTCGCTTGGCGAACAGCTGCATGGGGCGAAGCTCCGTCATACGGAGCTGGCTGGTCGTCGTGCGGCCATTCGCGAGCGTCTCGAAACCGAGTGGCGTCGTTCACTCGAAGATCTGCTGACGAACTTCGAAGAGCTCGACCTCGAAACGGACGCGTTGCGTACCGAAGCCAAGTCGCTGCGTGAGTCGCTCGACGAGCTCGGTCCGGTCAATCCGCTTGCGATCGAGGAGCACGAGGAGGAACAGCGCCGTCTCGAGTTCCTGACCAGTCAGCGCAACGACCTCGTGAACGCCAAGCAGTCGCTGCATCAGGCGATTCGCGAAATCGACAGCACGGCACGCGAGCTCTTCCTCGCGACCTTCGCGCAGGTTCGTGAGAACTTCCGACAGATCTTTTTGCGGATGTTTGGCGGTGGCGAGTGCGACCTGCGACTCGAGAACCCGGACGCGCCGCTCGATTGCGACATCGAAGTGCACGCGTCGCCGCGCGGCAAGAAGACGCAGCGCATTCACCTGCTGTCGAGCGGTGAGCGCGCGTTGGTCGCGCTGTCGCTGCTTTTCGGCATCTTCCTCACGAAGCCAAGCCCCTTCTGTCTCATGGACGAAGTGGACGCGCCGCTCGACGATCAGAACATCGGGCGTTTCGTGAAGATGCTCAACGACTTCAAGTCGCGGACGCAATTCATCGTCATCACGCACAACCCGCGTACCACGTCGGAAGCGGCGGACTCGGTGTACGGCGTCACGATGCAGGAGCCTGGTGTCTCGAGCATCGTCAGCGTGCGGCTGCGCAACGGCAACTCGGTTGACGAGGAACCCGGTGCCGACTCGAGCGGACCGGACATCGGCGGCGTTGGGGCGCCGGACGGCGACGGCGACGGCGACGGCGACGGGAACGTCGTGGCAGAGGCGGGCGCCGAGGCCGACGCCGAGGCCGACGCCGAGGCCGACGCCGAGGCCGACGCCGAG
>CBHWDN010000021.1:0-89392 GCA_966112585.1 uncultured Gemmatimonadaceae bacterium | reverse complement strand
CCTGGTTTTTGTTTTTGGTTTTTTGGTTTGGGGGCGGTGGGTTTAACTGTAACCGGGGGGCCCCAACCCCCCCCCGCCTCACACTTGAAGAGAAACGCCCTGGTTAGCGTGCGCTCGATTCGTCGCCGCGCGAAACCTCGGGACGCATCCGATCCGCCGGCATGCCAGCCGGACGACGATCGCCCTCACGGGAGATCTGCATCGGCACTTCACGCTCCGTCATGCGAGCCTGACGCGCCTGACGGGCCGCCGCCGAACGCGACTCCCCACCCTCACGGCCAATGGCCGCCATGTGGGCACGATCGCGGCTGACGGTTACGCCACCCTTACGCCCGGCTTCCCGGGCCTCATCAGACGACCACTCGTGCGCCGTCCCCTTTTCGTGGGCAGCTCGGCCACCCTTACTGGCGATCTCGCGCTGACGCGCGGGATCCATAGACGCGAATCCGCGTCGGCTCTTTCCGGTCATACGCCCCCCGGCCGTCCGGAAGTGGAACAGATGCGATGTGTGATCTAAGACCGCCCTCGTGGGACCGACTGTCACAAAACCGGCACATCGCGCGATAAGCTACCGACCTGTACTGCAAACCATGGGCCGCTGAGCCTCCCATAAGCCGGCGTGATCAGGTATCGCAAACATGGGGCCGCGCAGGCCGTCACGCCGGCGGAAACCAGAGGGACCGAATGGCGCTCGCGCCTATATTGCCCGCATGCCGTTGCTCATCCGATTCCTTGGCACCGCCGCCTCGCGCCCAACCGTGGAGCGGGGCGTCAGCTCGCTCGCCATCATTCGAGAGGGGCAGACTCTGCTGTTTGATTGCGGTGAAGGAACGCAGCGCCAGATGATGCGCTACGGAGTCTCCTTTTCGTTCGAGGACGTCTTCTTCACCCACATGCACTCCGATCATGTGCTGGGGATAACCGGCCTGGTGCGGACGCTGGCCCTCGGCGGGCGGACGGAGCTCCTGCGTGCGTGGGTTCCGCGTGGCGGCGCCAAAACGTTGCGCCAGTGCATCAACCTGGGTGGCGAGCGCACCACGTTTCCAATCGAAATCACCGAAGTGGATGCTGGGACGACCATCCCGCGTGGCGATCATCGGATCGAAGCATTTTCGGTCGATCATGCGGGTTCCAATTCCCTCGGCTGGGCGCTCGTCGAAGAAGATCGGCTGGGTCGATTCAATCCCGATCTGGCGCGCGAATTGGGGATTCCCGAGGGTCCACTTTGGGGAAAGATCCATCGTGGCCAACCCGTCACACTCGATGACGGACGCGTGATCGAAGCAGCAACACTCGTGGGCGGCGCACGTCGCGGACGTCGCATCGTGCTCACTGGTGATACACGACCATGTCAGAACACGATCGAGATGTCACGCGACGCCGATGTGCTCATACACGAAGCGACGTTTGCCGAGGAAGAAGCCGCGCGCGCACTGGAGACGGGACACAGCACCGCGCGTGAAGCCGCCGAAGTCGCCCGCGACGCGGGCGCCCGTCGCCTCGTGCTCACGCACATCAGCGCGCGCTATTCGCGCGACACGCGCGATCTCGAGTCGGAATCGAAGCGCGTCTTCGCCAACACCAGCATCGCAAGAGACGGCACCGAGATTGAGCTCAGCCTCACCGAGGAACTCGCCGAAGCAACTCCCCCCTGACCGCTGCACCCTGACTCCTGAATTGCGGTCCAGCCCCCGCTCTCCTACGCGCGAATATCTCGCAACCGCCGAAGTGCAGGGACTCGCCACGCCGTGACGGCCACCACCCCGAGCGTCGCGATCCCCCCGCCCACCACGCTGAGCACAGGGCCCCACAGTTTCGCCGTGAGCCCACTCTCGAACGCGCCGATTTCGTTCGACGAACCAATGAAGATCTGATTCACGCCGCTTACGCGGCCGAGCATCGCTTCCGGTGTGCGGAGCTGCAGCATGAGACTGCGGATCACGACGCTCACCATGTCGAACGCACCGCCCATCACTAACAGCGCGAGTGACAGCGGAAAGCTCTTCGACAGACCGAAGCCAATGCCGCAAAGTCCAAAGCCGGCAACGGCAATAAGCAGATTCCGACCAGTGCGCGCGAAGGGCGGAAATCGCGTCAGCAAAATGCCCGCGGTCACTGCGCCAACACTCGGCGCCGCTCGCAGGAGACCGAGCCCTTCGGGGCCGGCTTTGAGAATCTCGCCGGAGAACACCGGCAGCAGCGCCACGGCGCCGCCAAAGAGCACCGAGAAGAGATCAAGCGCGAGTGCACTCAGCAACAGCGAATCACTGAAGACGAAACGCAGTCCAACGAGAATCGCCTGACCGATCGGCTCAGTGGACACTTCACGCACGGGCGACTGATGCCGCACCGCGATGAGCATGAATACAGCAGCGAACATCAGCACCGCATCAACGACATACGCGAGCGTGATGCCGCCCTTCGCGTACAGCACTCCGCCAAGCGCAGGCCCAAGCACGGCCGCGAGTTGCCAGCTGCCACTGCGCCAGGTAATGGCGTTGCTGTAGAGCTCACGGGGCACGAGTTCCGCGCTCAACGCCTGTCGCGCCGGCTGCAGAAAAGCGCGCGCCAGGCCACTCACCACAATCACTGTGTAGATCGCGTGCACACGCGTCGTGCTCACGAGTGCATCGAGGCCGACCGGCGTGGGGTGTGCGAGCCACCAGAGCGCCACGCTGCAGCCCACCAGGACCGACAGTGCGCCGAGTGCAATGCGACGACGGTCGTGCGTATCGGCAAAGTGTCCGGCGAAGAGCGAGAGGCTGATCGCGGGCAACGCCTCCGCCAACCCAATCAATCCCAACGCGAGCGGATCGTGTGTAAGGTCGTAAATCTGCCAACCAACTACGGTCCCCTGGATCTGAATGCCCAGGGTCAGCGTGAACAGCGCCATGATGTAGCGGCCGAAGTTCGGCACGCGGAGCGCAGCAAAGGTGTCGGCCTTGGGCGCCGACGGCGTTGGTCGATCGGGCATCCGCAGAATCTAGCGGCGTGTCATGCCCCAAACCGTGAATCGCGCCACCACGTCACGCCGTGACAAAGGCGCGACATGGGCCTCAGGGCCAGCTGACCAATCCGCTCGGATGTGTCGACTCACGGCCCGCCGCGACATCGCGCGGCTCACGCCAGAAGAGGCGCGTCCGATCCGTGACAGTCACGCGAAATTCGACGCTGCGCGGCATGCTGGTCTGAGCGATGCGATTGAGCGGCAGTCCGACATCCACCCGCCAGGTCCGACGCGCCTGGGGTGGCGACGCCAGCAGACCGACGCCCAGCACTGGCTGCCACGGCGTCGACACGGCGTACGGAACGAAATCGTCGCGCCACAGTCGCCCCGCCTGCGCAAAGACCGCGAGCCCAAGATCGAGCGGCATCCAGGACGGGGCGAACGAACGCGGCAACGCCATTCGTTGCTCCGCCTGCACAATCGCACGACGGGCGCCCGACAGCGACGAACTGCGGTAGCCCAAGAGTCCACCATCGATATCAGCAAAGCTCAACTGAAACGGTGACTGCACGCGAAAGCCCGCGCTCGCGTCGGCCGAGAAAACCGTGGTCAATCCAGCGCGCGGCTTGAGATACAGTGCGCTCCGACCGCTCACGACCTGGCCATCCCACCGATTGGTGCGCAAGTCGCGACGTGCTTCACCACGCAGCTGCAGCGCGCCAAAAGCGCGCGCGCCACCAGCACCCATGTAGCCATCAACCGCCACGAACTGATCGCGATCGCGCAAGCTCGCCACCGGTACCGACTGCCCGAACTGCACGCTCCACTGCGAACCCACACGCACGTCTTGCACGGCCGTGAGCGCGTCGAAGCCTTTCACCAGGACAAAGCGCGTGCGATCGAGTCCGGCCAGCAGATTCACGCGCGCGACTCGTTGCACGCGGAAGTTGGTCGCAAGGGGCGCACCGGAATCGGCAACGAATCCGAGCGCAGATGGGCGGAGCGCAGCACCGGTTGCATTGAGCGTTGCCGTGGCCAATGTGAAGCCGACGATGCGCTCACCGAGAACACCGGCCGTGCGGCGCGTTGCACCGATGGTGAATGCCGACTGGGCGACCGGCACCGAGAGCACATCGTCGTCAGGACGACGCAGCGGCGCATAGCCGAGCGAACGATCAGCACTCACGATGTACGCGACACGCTGCTGATCGGTGTACAGCGGTCGCGCCATGGCAGCATGCAGGTCGTAGCCATCGAGGGTGCGACGTGCCTGCAGCTGCAGCTCCTGCGGGCGTCCCCCAAAGAGTCGATCGACGTAGCGCACGCCCATCGCATCCTGATAGCCCGCGCCATCGCGCCACTCGAACTCGGCGACACGTGCTGAGCCCGCGAGGTTGAGCATGCCTATCTTGCCGCCGCGCATCTGAGGCGCCGCGCCCTGTACGTACGGCGCAAAGGCGAGATTCACATCGTCCTGCGTATCGACATCAACGCGTACACCGCCCGGCGCTTCAACCGCGCGCACTTCGACGCGCTGAAAGATCCGCTGCGCCCGCAGCACGCGCTCCGCTTCGGCCAGACGTTCGGTGTTGCACGTGTCGCCCGGCGTGATGTCGATGAACTTCTTCACCACCTCTGGGCGCGTCGTGGACGACACCGCATCCTGCGCCGCGGTCAGGAACTGCAGCGTGGCCGGAAGGCGCGGCGCATCGGCCGGCGTGGTGTGCACATCGACCGCGATGATGCGGCGACCTTCACAAATCGGATCTGTTTGTCCGAGTGCGACACTCTGCGCGCGAGCACTCAGCGGCAGCGCCTCGAGAACCAGAAGGAGCGCTCCCAACGCATAAGCCGCGCGACTGCCCGCGGAAATCCGCGCGCAGCCTGATGACGGCCAACGTGAAGGGTGACGCATTCGAGGGATCGGAGAGTGGAAATCTTAATGGAGCAATCGGCGCGTTCCGTCTGATTTCCCAACACGTGACGATTGACGAGCCCTATGCATTTCATCGATGTTACAGGAGTCACACATGCCCTCACGTGTGTGGCACGAGTCGCTGGCGCCGCTACCGGCAACGCTGTCGACGACGCTATCGGCTCCCCGCCTTTTCCACGAACTGCATGCCCGTGCTTCGCCGAGTGATCTGCCCCGTGGCGGACCGCCCGACCCACATCGTTCGAGGACTTGCACGGTCATTCGCCCTGCTCTCGCTGGCGTCGTTCGCCGCGTGCGCTGGTGGTGCTGACTCTCCCACGGAGCCCCTCGCGACGTCGACCTCCGAGGAGCAGCCGCGTCAGAATGTGGAGCTCACGGGGATGCCGTTGCCGTTCGGTGGCGATCAGATCCTCCAGCGTGGCGTGACGCCGATTGCGATCCCCACGTACGACGGCTCGGGCGAGGCAGTTCATCCCGATGTCGTAACATTTCCCGGCACATGGAACGGCTACCATTACTGGAGCGCGTTCACTCCCTACAAGAACAGCACGATCTCCCTCGAGAATCCGTCGCTGCTCGGAAGCCAAGATGGGCGGAAGTGGGATAGCCCAATCGCCGGGATCAATCCGCTGACGCGCGCTTCGCGTGGCCACCTGTCCGATCCGGACATGATCTTCGAGCGCAAAAGCGGTCAGCTGTGGATGTACTATCGCGAAGTTGAGCTGGCCGGCGGTAAGCCGAACGGCGCGCACGTTGCCGACCATGTCTGGATGATGCGCAGCGCCGATGGGCACAGCTGGCAGTCGCCGGTCGAGCTTTTTTCGGACAAGGGCAAGTTCGTGGTGTCGCCGAGCATTGTGCAGCATCCGAGCGATGGCTTCCATCTTTTTTCGGTCGACGCTGGTACCGGTGGCTGCTCAGCGGCCGCCACCAGGATCGTGCAGCGTCAGTCCGAGGACGGCGTGACCTGGAGCGATGCGAAGGCCGTGTCGCTCACGCAGCCCGGGTATCAGCCGTGGCACCTCGACGTGCAGTATCTCGCTGACCGCTCGGAGTACTGGGCACTCATCGCCGCGTATCCGTCGGGGAAGGGTTGCCACTCGAGCAGCCTGTTCCTGGCAACCAGTCGCG
The DNA here is from genome assembly GCA_966112585.1 of uncultured Gemmatimonadaceae bacterium. Lineage (GTDB taxonomy): Bacteria > Gemmatimonadota > Gemmatimonadetes > Gemmatimonadales > Gemmatimonadaceae > Gemmatimonas. The sequence continues at coordinate 83,378 of CBHWDN010000021.1, read as the reverse complement.
ATGGTGAGGCGTGGACCACGTATCCGCGTCCCGTGTTGTCACCGCGCGAGTATCCGGCGTTTGCCACGACGGTGTATCGCTCGACCTTCTCGGTGGAAACCGACTCGCTCACGATCTGGTACAGCGGCGCGCGTCAGACGCGTCGCGGCAAGGGGCGTCGCGCGGCGGTGTTGCAGTGGAGCATGGCGTCGGCGCGCAGCAGTGTGGCAGCGCTCATGACGCGCGTGCAGGACAAGAGCGGCGCGGCGAAGTTGTCGCTGGCACCGATGTCCGACGCACAGACCGTCGGCATCACGCCTCCCTGATCCGCTGAGCAGCGCAGCGTCGCGTCCGTTGCGACTGCTGTTTGTCGCTACGCTGCCGGAGCCCGGCGGCGCATGCACGCACACCGTCAATCTCGTCTCGGCGCTCATCGCGGCCGGACACTCGGTGACTGTGATCGCTTCGCATGGGCGCGGCGTCTGGGAAGAGCTGGGAGAACGCCCCGGACTCCGTCGGGTCGCGGCGACATTCTCCACGGCTTTCGACGAAGTGGCCAGCGCGATTGTCGAGCGCGTGCTCGCGGAGGATCGATTCGATCATGTCTTCGCGGTATTCGAGCAGGACTATTGGGGCTCGCTGCGCGTCGCGCGGCGCTTGAAGGTTCCAGCCTCGCTGTTCCTGCATCATGCGGGCATGAAGCGAACGAACCGGCTGCTGCTCCCATTCGCGCGTCCGCACTACATCGTTCCGTCGAACGATCTGCGCGAGTGGATTGTCGCGCGGCGCATTCCGCACAAGCGCGTCGCGGTGCTCGCGAACCCGATCGACACCGAGTTCTTTCAGCCCAATCCCGAACTGCGTGAGGCGGCACGCTCGACGTTCGGCTTCACCGCGAACGACGTGGTGATCGGTTTTGTTGGCCGACTCGAGTCCAACAAAGGTGTGATCCCGTTCGCCCAGGCGCTCAATGCGGCGATGGTGACGCACCCCAACGTGCGCGCGCTGTGGATTGGGAGTGGCCGACGCGAATTCGAAGTCGACACCGTGATTTCGGAAGCCGTTGATCCGTCGCGTCATGTGCGCCGGCCGTGGACCCGGGATGTGCTCGGTGCCTTGTGTGCCATGGATGTGCTTGCGTTGCCGTCGACCGGACGTGAATCGTTTGGGCGCGTGCTGGCGGAGGCTGAGAGCTGCGAGGTTCCCGTACTGGGGAGTGCAATTGGCGGCATACCGATGGCCCTCGAGGATGGCGTGAGCGGAATGCTTGTACCGGCGGGTGATGTCGATGCGTGGGCGAATGCGATACGTCGGTTGGCAGACGATCCGGCGTCGCGCGCCACGATGGGTCGTGCCGGTCGCGCCTTTGTGCAGTCGCGTTTTGATCGACGGGCGATTGCGAACGAGCTGATCGCGTACGTGCAGACGCGCGCGAAATGAACAGCGTGAGTCCGCGCGAGCGGCTCGCGTCGGTGGATGTCTTTCGTGGCGTGACGATCGCCGGCATGCTGCTGGTCAACAATCCCGGACTCCCGACTGCGGTCTACAGGCAGTTCGCGCACAGCGCGTGGAATGGCTGCACCTTCGCCGACCTGATCTTTCCGGCATTTCTCGTGATGGTGGGCGTGACGACGCAGTTGGCGCATTCGCGTCGACGCTCGACCACGTCATCGATTCTGCGTCGCGCTGGCCTCCTCGTGCTCGCTGGACTGCTGCTCAATGCGTATCCGTTTTTCGAGAATCGGTTGACCGCGGGTCCCGAGTGGTTGCCGGCGCCGCTCGCGCATGTCGCGGCGCGATTGGCCTCGCTGCGAATCATGGGGGTGCTGCAGCGCATTGGTCTGGTCTACCTCGCGGTCGCGTTGCTGCGCCGACACTTCTCGACGCGCGCGCTTGGCGTACTCGCGGCGAGCATTCTCGTTGGCTACTGGTTGCTGCTCGCATGGGTGCCCGTGCCGGGCATGACCAGCGCAGACGCGCTCTTGATGCAGCCAGTGCCCACGTGGCCGGTGTGGCTCGACCAGCAGTTGCTCGATTGGACACCATTCGGACTGGGCTGGCATTTGTACGATCGACAGCTGGCCTTCGATCCCGAAGGCATTCTGTCTACAGTGCCGGCAATTGCCACGGCGCTACTCGGTGTGATTGCCGGACAGGAGTTGCAAACGCCGCGTGCGATGAAGGGGCGTATCGTGCGGCTCGCGGTTGGTGGCGTGCTGATGGTGCTGGTGGGGCTCGTGTGGAGTGTCTGGTTCCCGCTCAACAAGCCGCTCTGGACGAGCAGCTACGTGCTCTTCACCGCGGGCATCGCGTGGCTGTCGCTCGCCTTCACGACGTGGTGCACGGACCTCAAGTCGATGCCGGCGCTCACGAACCCGTGGTTGGTGTTCGGTACCAACTCGTTCGTGATGTTTGTGGGCAGTGAACTGCTCGCCTCGATTCTGCGCTCGTCGATCAAGTGGCGCATCGATGGCAAGCTGACGTCGACCGGTGGCACAGTGGCCACGCTGCTCGAACGCATTGGCCTTTCCGCACCTGCTGCGTCGCTCACCTGGGCCGTGCTGTTTACCGCGCTCTGCTGGCTGCTGGTGCGGCCCCTCTATCGGCGCGGCACGTTCATTTCGGTTTAGTCGCGCGCCTCGGCCTGTCGCTCTTCAAGTCGACGCTGACGCCGAGCCTGCGCCGCGCCGAATCGCCGACGCTGATCATCGGTCTCGGGTTCGACTGGCGAAATCGGAATCGGTCGGCCATTGCGATCGATGGCGACGAACGTGAGGTAGCAGGTGTTCGTGTGGCGACGCTGCCCTGAAATCAGGTCTTCGGCCTCGACGCGCACGCCAATCTCCATCGACGTGGTGCCGACGAAGTTCACACTCGACTTGCAGGTCACGAGGTCGCCCACGTGAATAGGCTCCCGGAAATCCACGCGATCGATCGATGCCGTGACGCACGCCGCACGCGCATGACGAAACGCGGACACGGCCGCGGCCTTGTCCACCATGGCCATGATCGCGCCGCCAAATGCATGCCCCAGGATGTTGGCATCCTGCGGCATGATCAGCTCACTGGTTTCGTGCTGCGAAGCGGAAACGGGGCGTGCGGCGCGGTCGGTCATTGCGTGGGTCGGAGTAGGAGGCGCGCTGGGCGGTGCCATCGAGTGCGGTCGAAACGTCAAAGGCGCGCGCCAGCGCGGAACGTCCGGCACTATCGAGTGGCGGATCGTCGAGCGCGATGAGCTGATACGCGGGGGCACCGACGGTGGTCACTGGCCATTCGCGTGACTTGGCGCCACCACGCAGCAATACCAGCGCAAGCGCATCCCCATCGGGTGACGGACGCGCCGCCACATCATACTTACCGCGCGACCAGGTCACGCGTGTGGAATCGTTGGTCCAACTCGGGAGCGTGCTCTTCACTGCGCCCCACCATTTGGGCGCGGACACACTGATTGGCGGCAGATGCAACGCGAGCGCCTCGCCATCGGACCCCTTTCCTGGCACCATGAAGGCGATGGCCGGCTGGCGACCGAGGTCGGTGATACCAAAGCTGGTCGAGTCGAAGGAGAAGCTGTCGAGCGTTTCGGCGGCCGCCGCCGCGCGCTCATCGCCATTCCGACCAGCGGTGCGAATGGAATCGGTCAGGCGATTCAGCGACGACTGTGCTTCAGCCAGCAGCTTGCTCGCGTCCGCCGCGCCCAAGAGATCGGCGACGCTCATGCGGCGACCGCTCCGCACATCGACGACAAAGCGGCGTCCCTCGTGTCGATGCGACGGCCCGCCTTCGATATCGAGATTGAGCAGATGCTCGAAGGTGAGATACGGTCCGTGCACATCGAGAATTTCGAGTTCGTCCTGCACCACCGTGCGCGGATCATCCTCGAGTTGCTCGTCGTTGGGATCGATTTCAACATCGTCGGGGTGCGCGCGGCGCCAGTTGCGCAACTCACTCATCACCGTGCTGTCGCCAAAGAGCCGAACACTATCGCGTCCTTCGAGCGAGCGGGCCCAGAGCTGCGAGGTTCCAAATGACGCGTCCACATACTCGGCGCCGTCATCGCTCAGGAACACTTCAAACAGCTTGCCGTCGACTTGCGTCAGCAGGATGGGCGCGCTGCGCACGCGCAGTCCGTCAGCGCTCGCGTTGATCCAGTACGTGGAGTCGCCAGCAGCAAACAGAAATTCGGCCGGCGGCATCGCGGTGGATGCCGAATCGCCACACGAAGCCAGTGCAGCAACGCCGGCGACCAGCGGGAACAGCAGGGCGATGAGACGTGCGCTTAGGCGTGCACGCATTCAGCGTGCTCCGCGCACGAGCGCACCGACGCCATCGATCAGGCGGTCAACTTCATCGGCGCTGGTGTAGCAGCTGCATCCGGCGCGCACGAGTCCTTCATCGGCAAGGCCAAGCTTGCGCGCGACTGTCGTGGCGTAAAAGTCGCCATTGGACACGTACACACCCCGCGGCACGAGGAATCTCGCAACCGATTCCGACGGGTGACCACGCACATGGAACGACACCGTGGGTGTGCGTGGAGTCCCGGGTCGCGGACCGTGACAGGTCACCCCGTCGATTGCCGAGAGTCCATCCCACAGGCGCGCCAGCAGTGCGTCACCGCGCGTGTGCAATGCATGCACCGCGCGCTCGAGTCGCTCGCGACGGGTGCCTTCGCTCCCTCCGATGTTCGCCAGGAATTCGACGGCCGCAGCGGCACCAACGATCCCTTCGTGATTCTGGGTCCCTGTTTCGAGAATCTCAGGGACCCAATCGGGCGCGGGCTCGAGTCGCGGCACATCGAGGTGCTCCACCGCTGCGGTGCGACCGTACACGACGCCGATGTGCGGCCCATAGAACTTGTAGGCGCTGCAGAGGAGGAAGTCGCAATCGATCGCCTTTACATCCACCAGCGCATGCGGCGCGAAGTGCACCGCGTCCACGACCGTAAGCGCACCGGCCGCTTTCGCCGTGCGCACAATGTTCGCGATGTCGCTGATCGTGCCGGTGATGTTGGATGCCGCGCCAACCGCCACCACTTTCGTGCGTGGCGACAGCAGCTTTTCGAGCGCGCCTTCTTCGTGGCGATAGGTATTGAGATCGAGCGGCAGCCACTTGAGGACCGCCCCGCGTTCCTTCGCCAGCGCCTGCCACGGCGCCACATTGGCGTGATGATCGAGCTCGGTGATGATGATCTCATCGCCCGGCTGCAATCCGCGTCCGATCGCGCGCGCCACGTGAAAGAGCAACGTGGTCATGTTCGCGCCAAAGGCGATCTCCCCAGCGCCGGCGCCCAGGAAGTCGCCGAGCGATTCACGCGCGCCAGCCAGCAACGCGTCGGTTTCCGCGCTGGTGGGATAGACCCAGTGCGTGTTCGCGTTGTGGTGGTAGAGATAGTCCGTCATCGCCTCGGCGACGAGACGCGGCAACTGCGTACCTCCCGGTCCATCGAAGTACGCCACGGGATGTCCGTTCTCGACGCGCTTGAGCGCGGGGAACTGCGCGCGGATGTCGGCGAGCGATTGCACCGCGGCTTCCGGAGAGACCAGGGTGCTCACGAGACGCTTCTCCCGCCGATCTGTGCGCCGCCTTCGCGCTCGACCACCTGGACCGCCTCGACATGGTCGGCCACCTCGCCCAATTCCGCATGCGCCGCGCGATAGAGTTCCGCGGTCAGCTGCAGCAGGCGGCTCGGCACCTGCTGCTCGCGCGCCAGATCGGCGGCGATGCCCACATCCTTGTCGAGCAGCGCGAGGCGGAAGGTGCGTGGAAAGGCGCGCGTGAGGACGCGTTCGGGGAAGAGATTCATGCTCGCGTTCGAACGTCCGCTCGACGCGTTGATCACATCGAGCGCGATCTCGCTCTTCACGCCGGCCTTCTCGAGCGCCACCAGTCCTTCGGCGGTGCCCCAGATGTGCATTGCCAGCAGCGCGTTGTTGACCGCCTTGAGCGCGTCGCCCGCGCCGACCGCGCCGCAGTGCACGATGCGCTTGCCGAACTTTTCGATGACCGGACGCACCTGTTCGAGCGTGGCGTCGTCGCCGCCGACCATCACGGTGAGCGTGCCCGCTTCCGCACCGGCAACACCGCCCGACACCGGTGCATCGAGGAAACCGATCCCGCGTTCAGCGAGTCGCGCGGCAATGCGCCTCGACGTCGCGCCGTCACCCGAGGTGCAGTCCACGAGCACCGCGCCGGTGGGCATCGTGGCCAGCAAGCCATCCGGTCCGTCGAGCAGTGCCTCGACATCGCTCGACACGGGGAAGCAGGTCACGATCACGTCGCGATCACGCGCGGCTTCAGCTGGCGTCGCCGCGGCGCGTGCGCTGTGCTCCGTGGCGAAGGCGGCCGATTTGGCGGCGGTGCGATTCCACACCACCAGATCGAGATCGGCCGCGGCGAGATGCCGAGCCATGGGGGTGCCAATGGCACCGAGACCGAGAAAGGCGACACGAGGCATAGATTGAAAGATGCCACGCCAACGCATCTACGTGGAGATCGAGGGGCTTCTTGCGGTCCATGCGGTCCGGGCCGTTCGGACGGCTTTGGCCGGCGTTCCCGGAATTGAGCAGGCCGATGTCTCCATGCAGGGCGCGGTGCTCGATTGTTCGGCCCCGATCGACGAAGCCGAACTCTCCGAGGCCCTGGAAATGGCCGGTGTGCGTCTCGTTGGACTGCGAATCGAGCGCGGTGGCCTGCCCTTGATCTAGAGGGTTTGTCTGCGCTGGCCTTCGCACTAACTTGCCGCCAGCCAGCAGCCCCACGCCGATGACGCCACGCAAAGAAAACCGGCCGCTAGCGGCGCTGATCGTACCGGACATCCTCGAACTGCTCGAGGAACACCCGGAAAGCATCGGACCGCAGACGGAAGAGATGCACCCGGCCGACCTCGCCGACGTGGCGGAGGAGTTGCCGGAGGCACAGGTGCGTGCGTTCCTCGCCGCGCTGCCAAAGGCGCGCGCGGCCGAGGTGATGGAGTACCTCGACGAAGACCTGCGGACCATGGTCCTCGAGGAGCTCCCGGCGCAGGAAGCCGCTGGCATCGTCGCGGAAATGGACCCCGACGAGCGCGCCGACGCGCTCGATGAACTCGATGAAGACGTCGCCGACGAGATCCTCGAGGCACTTGCGCCTGAAGACAAGGCCGAGACCGAGCGGCTCCTCGAGTTCGATCCGTACACGGCCGGCGGTCTCATGACCACCGAGTTCGTCTCGGTGCAGGAAACGCTGACCGTGGAGGAGTCGCTCCGCGCCGTGCGCTCGATGGCCAAGGCCGGCCGTCGCGAGGCGATGTACACGATCTACACGACCGACGAGAACGGACGGTTGCGCGGCGTGCTGTCGCTGCGCGAACTGCTTGCGGCGCCGGAAGGCTCGCGCATCAGCGAGCACGCATGGACGGAAGTGGTGAGTGTCACGCCGGAGACACCGCAGGAAGAAGTGTCGCAGGTGACGTCGAACTACGACCTGGTCGCGCTGCCGGTGGTGGACACGAACAAGCGGCTGCTTGGCGTCGTCACCGTTGACGACGTTATCGACGTCATCCAGGAAGAGCAGACCGAAGACGCACAGAAGTTTGGTGGTATGGAGGCGCTCGAAGAGCCCTACATGGACATCAGTCTGTGGCAGAACGTGCGCAAGCGTGGTGGCTGGCTGTCCATCCTCGCGATCAGTGAAATGCTGACCGCGTCGGCGATGACGCACTACCAGACCGAGATCGACAAGGCCACGATGCTCGCGCAGTTCATTCCGCTCATCATGAGCTCGGGTGGCAACTCGGGATCGCAGGCGACGTCGCTGATCATCCGCGCCATGGCGCTCGGCGAGGTTCGCCTCCGAGACTGGTGGCGCATCATTCTGCGTGAGCTGCCCGCGGGGATCATCCTTGGCAGCCTGCTGGGCATTCTGGCGATTTCCCGCATCATGCTCTGGCACGCGCTCGGCTTGTACGACTACGGTCAGCACTCCCTGCTGGTCGCGTTGGCGATCGGCTTGTCATTGGTGGGCGTCGTGACGTTTGGTTCACTCACCGGCTCCATGCTGCCGTTCATTCTCAAGCGACTCGGATTCGACCCGGCGAGCGCGTCCGCGCCCTTTGTTGCGACGCTCGTGGACGTGACGGGCATCAGCATCTACTTCACCGTCGCGTACATGGTTCTGCACGGCACGGTGTTGAGCTGAGTGTCGCTCGCGTGAATCAGCCGTACACCACCACGGCGCCCACGGCGCTGTTGCGTGGCACGCTCGCCGTGGTGATCAGTGCCTGCTGCTTTGGTTCGATTTCGCCGTTGACGGTAGTGGCCACGTCGCACGGCATGGCGCTCGAGAGCATTCAGTCGTGGCGCTATCTCACAACAGCGGTGCTGCTGCTTGTTGTCGGCGCGTTCCGCCAGTCTGCGCCGCGACGCGATGGCGTCGCCCCGTGGTACGCGCCGCGGGTGCTGCTCGTCGCGGGCGGCGGACAGGCCGCGGTTGCCACGCTGGCGCTGCTCGCGCTGCGATGGCTTCCCGCCGCGACATCGAGTTTCCTGTTCTACACGTACCCCGCGTGGGTCGCGATCATCACCGCGGTGCGTGGCATCGAGCATCTGGAGCGTCGCCGCCTGATGGCGCTGGCGATCGCCCTGGTTGGAATTGCGGCGATGGTTGGTGCACCGGATGCCGAGTCGCTCGCGCCGGTTGGTGTGGGAGTGATCCTGTCTGCTGCGCTCGTGTACGCGTTGTACATCCCGGTGCTGTCGAGCCTGCAGCGTGAGCGAGAAGCGATCGATGTGTCGCGAGCGATCGCTGTTGGCGGCTCGCTCATTTTCTGCACGTGGTCGATCTCCGCTGGCACGCTCCTTTCGATTCCCGACGCTACCGCGTTTGGCGCGAGCGTGCTGCAAGGCGTTCTGTCGGCCGGCTCGTTTCTCGGCTTTTTGGCTGGCCTACAGGTCCTGGGTCCGGTCCGTACCGCGATCACGAGCACGGTGGAGCCATTCTGGACCACGATGCTGGGGATCGTGCTCCTCGGACAGCCGATCGGAGTCGGTACGATCGTGGGCGGGCTGGCCATCATGGCAGCCGTCGTCCTCCTGCAGCGACGATAGGCAGTGCCAAAGGCTGTGCCAATCGTCGGATTTCGCTGACCCCAAGCGGGGCTGGTTCGTCTTTTCGGGGCATTCTGCCCTTCTTGACTCACCCTTGTCGGCAATAGAGCATGGCGAAGATCCTGGTCACCGGCGCCGCCGGATTCATTGGCTCGCATACGAGCACCCGTTTGCTCGCGCGCGGCGATGAGGTGGTGGGACTCGACAATGTGAACGACTACTACGATCCGACGCTCAAGGAAGCGCGTCTGGCGCGACTCGCGCCTCATGCCGGTTTCCGCATGGTGCGCATGGAGCTGGGCGATCGCGCGGGGATGGAGTCGCTCTTCAAGACGGAGCGCTTCGACAAAGTCATTCATCTCGCGGCGCAGGCGGGTGTGCGATACTCGCTCACGAATCCGCATGCGTATATCGACAGCAACCTGGTGGGGTTCATCAACATTCTCGAGGGTTGCCGCCACCATGGCGTGCAGCACCTCACCTACGCCTCGAGCTCCAGCGTCTACGGCGCCAACACCGCGATGCCCTTCTCGGTGCATCAGAATGTCGACCACCCGCTGTCGCTCTACGCGGCCACGAAGAAGGCGAATGAGTTGATGGCGCACACGTACAGCCATCTGTACAACCTGCCCACGACCGGCCTCCGATTCTTTACGGTCTATGGCCCGTGGGGTCGCCCGGATATGGCGCTCTTCCTGTTCACGAAGGCGATTCTTGAAGGGCGTCCAATCGATGTGTTCAATCACGGCCAGATGCGCCGCGACTTCACCTACATCGATGACATCGTCGAAGGCGTGATTCGCACAAGCGATCACACCGCACCGCCCAATCCGGCCTGGAATTCCGACAAGCCCGATCCGGCCACGAGCAAGGCGCCGTACCGCATTTACAATATCGGTAACAACAACCCGGTCGAACTGTTGCATTTGATCGGTACTCTCGAGCGTGCCCTCGGCAAGACCGCCGAGAAGCGCATGCTGCCGCTACAGGCCGGCGATGTACCAGCGACGTACGCGAATGTCGAAGCCCTCGTGCAAGACGTGGGCTTCCAACCGGCTACGCCCATTGAAACGGGCGTGGAGCGCTTCGTGAACTGGTACAAGGAGTACTACAAGATCGGAGACTAGGTAAACGATGCGAATCGCGATGATCGGCACCGGATATGTGGGGTTGGTGTCGGGCGCGTGCTTCGCCGAGTTTGGCTGGGACGTCACCTGCGTCGACGTCGATCGCGAAAAGATCCGCAAACTTCGCGCAGGTGAGATTCCGATCTATGAGCCAGGACTCGACGCGCTTGTCGCGACGGGACTGCGCAGTGGTCGTCTGCAGTTCGACTGCAATCTGGCGTCAGCCGTTTCCGCGGCCGACGCCGTTTTTATTGCGGTCGGCACACCATCCCGTCGTGGTGACGGACACGCCGACCTGCGCTACGTCGAAGCGGCCGCCGTGGAGATCGCGAAGGCGCTCAACGGCTACACGGTGGTGGTCACCAAGAGCACGGTGCCGGTTGGCACGGGGCGACGCGTGGCCGAGATCATTCGCGACACGCGCCCCGATGCGGACTTTGATGTCGCGTCGAATCCGGAGTTCCTGCGCGAAGGCTCGGCGATCGACGACTTCATGCGCCCTGACCGTGTCCTGATTGGCGCCGAAACGGATCGCGCACAGGCCATCATGCGCGCGCTCTACCGGCCGCTTTATCTCTCGGAAACACCGGTGGTGTTCACGGGGCTCGAGACTGCGGAACTCACGAAGTACGCGGCGAATGCCTTTCTCGCGACCAAGATCACCTTCATCAACGAGATGGCCGACCTCTGCGAAAAGGTCGGCGCCGATGTTCAGGATGTTGCGCGCGCGATGGGACTCGATGGCCGCATTGGCAAGAAGTTCTTGCACGCGGGCCCGGGCTACGGCGGCTCGTGCTTCCCCAAGGATACGCTGGCGTTGGTGCGTATCGCGCAGGAATACGGCTCGCCAGCGCGCATCGTGGAAACCGTGGTGCAGGTGAACGAAACACGTAAAGGCCAAATGGCCACCCGTGTACGGCGTGAATTGGGCGGCAATGTGCGCGGCAAAACGGTCGGCGTGCTTGGTGTGGCCTTCAAGCCGAACACGGACGATATGCGGGACGCGCCGAGTCTCTGCCTGATACCGGCACTGCAAGACGCGGGGGCGATTGTCAGGGCGTACGACCCGGCGGCAGTGCGTGAGGCGACTCCGTTGCTACCAGGAGTGACCTGGTGCCGCGACGCTTATGACGTCGCTGACGGCTGCGACGTACTGGTGCTGCAGACGGAGTGGAATGAATTCCGTGCGCTCGACTTCGATCGACTGCGCGAGCGCATGCGTGGGCATGCGTTTGTTGATCTGCGCAATGTGTATCGGCCCGAGCAGGTGCGAGCCAGTGGCTTCCGCTACGCCAGCGTGGGGCGGCAGTAGGATCTGCGCGTCGTTTGTGCACTGGGTTGGTCGGCAGTATCGTAAACAACAGTCACCGGGCATCCGGGTCGTCTTGGGCATCCCAGTAAACGGCGGAAACCGCTGTTCCGGATGCCCAGGATGCCCAGGATGCCCGGTGCCTGTTGTTTACGATGCGGACATATCGCGGATCTTCAGCGGCCGGCGGGCTTTCTCGGCCGATTGCCGAATGCAAAAAAGCCATACCCCACCAGAAACACCGTCGCGAAGCCGAACCATTGCAGCGCGTACGACAGATGAGGCCCTTCGCTCATCGTGGGGGGCGGTACGCGTGCGGGCTTTAACACGTCATGCACCACCGTGTCGCCGAGTGCGAGCAACACGTAGGGAGCGAGTGGCGCGGCGGACATAGCGGCGAGCGTATCGAAATCGAGTGTCTTCACCGCATGTGGCGCCGACGGCATCCGCACGTTGCCGGGCTTGGAGGGCGTGAACGACGTGATCATCCCGTCCAGCGAAATCGTATCCCCTTCCTTCGCCTTCTCGTGATCGATCGTACGCCCGTCGGCCGCGTAGACATAGCCGCGTAGCAGCAACACCGCGGTATCGCCCCAGTCCGCGTCGATCGGATGAACGGGCGTCAACAGAAACACACCCGGATTGCCCGCCTGTGAACGCGTGGCGTAGACCGATTCGTGTACATAATCGGCCACGCCGCGCAGGTGCGCGCGACGCCAGTGCGTTTCCGTGGTGTCCTGTCCGCGGAGTGCACTCACGCTCACCACCGGCATCGCACCGCGTTCGGCGACGATGGCGTTCTTTGCCCGTCGTTCCTTGAGTCGTGCAAGTTGCCAGAAGCCAAGTCGCACACAGATGGCCGCGGCCACTACGGTGAGCGCGCCAAACAGAATGGTTCGTGTACGACTCATGCTTTGGGCGAGCGTTTGACTGAGGTCTTTCGCGGCTTAGGCGCCTTCGGTTCCTTCGTGGGCCTGGGCTCCTTCGCCGGCTTTGGTTCCTTGTCCGGCTTCGGTGCCTTGGCCGCCTTGGGCTCTTTCGCTGGCTTTGGCGGCTTGGACGGCTTCACCTTGATGACCTTGGCTTCTGCGGCAACGTGAGCGTCGTTGGCCGTCTCAACTGGGGGCGCAGACACAGCGAGACGCCGCGCGTCGAGCACCAACATGGCCAATGGTGGCAACGCGACGGCTATGCTCTGCTCGAAGCCGTGATACGGCACCGGCTCCGTGTCGATTTCCAACGCGACCGGATACCCACTGCCGCCGAACTCCACCGCATCGGAGTTCATCAACAGCCCGTACGTGCCCGCGACTGGCACCCCGAGACGATATCCGGGGCGCGGCACCGGCGTGAGGTTGAGCGCCACAATCGCATGCGTTTCGCCATCGTGTCGCGCATAGGAAAAAACACTCTGCTCGCGATCGGCCACATCGATCCAGCGATAGCCAGCAGGATCGTGATCAAGTCGCCAGAAGCTTGGATGCGCCTGATACATCGCACCGAGCGCTGACACATACTCGAGCAAGCCACGACGCGACGGATCTTCGAGCAGGTGCCACTCCAGGCTCACATCATGATTCCACTCATGATACGAGCCAAGCTCCGTGCCCATGAAGAACAGACTCTTCCCCGGGCGCGTAATGGAGTAACCGATCAGCGCACGCAAGTTCGCGAGCTGCTGCCAGCTGTCGCCAGGCATGCGTCCAAGCAGCGACTTCTTGAGATGCACCACTTCGTCGTGCGAAAGCGGATTGACGAACTTCTCGCTCCACTCATACCAGATCGCGAACGTCAGCTTGTCGTGCGCCCCTTTGCGGAAGAACGGATCGACCTTGAAGTAGTCGAGGGTGTCATGCATCCACCCCATGTTCCACTTGAAGGTGAAACCCAACCCGCCCTCGCTGATCGGATGTGTCACCTTGGGCCACGCGGTACTCTCCTCGGCGATTGTCACCACGCCCGGATACAACGAGTGCACCGCGTGATTCAGCTGCTTGAGGAATGACACTGCCTCGAGATTCTCGCGGCCGCCGAAGCGATTGCGCAACCACTGCCCGGCTTCACGGCCGTAGTCGAGATAGAGCATCGACGCGACCGCATCGACGCGAAGACCATCGATGTGAAACTCCTCGATCCAGTACAGCGCGTTGGCAACGAGGAAATTCCGCACCTCGTGCCGCGCGTAGTTGAAGATGTGCGTCCCCCACTCCGGGTGATCTCCCAGGCGCGGATCTTCGTGCTCGTACACCGCCGTGCCATCGAAGCGGCGCAGCGCCCAGTCATCTTTCGGAAAGTGCGCCGGCACCCAATCGAGCAGCACACCGATCCCCTGCTGATGGAGCGTGTCCACGAGGAAGCGGAAATCATCCGGCGTGCCAAAGCGCGACGTCGGCGCAAAGTAGCCGCCAACCTGATAGCCCCACGAGCCGCCGAAGGGATGTTCCTGCACCGGGAGCAGCTCGACATGCGTGAAGCCCAGCCGTCGTACGTGCTCGGCCAGTCGCGGCGCAATCTCGCGGTAGGTCAGCGCGCGATTGCCTTCACCGCGCATCCACGAGCCGAGATGCACTTCGTACGCGATCATCGGCTCGCGATGCGGATCCGCTTCAGCGCGCTGCGTCAGCCATCCACCGTCATTCCAATCGTACGTGCGCGGCGCCTGCACGATGGACGCGTAACCAGGCCCCTGCTCCAGCTTGAACGCGTACGGATCGGTCTTGATGCGAATCGCTCCGGTGCGCGTGCGGATTTCGTACTTGTAGAGCGCTCCGTCGTGCACACCAGGCACGAACAGTTCGAAGACACCGCTACCACCGAGCAGGCGCATCGTGTGACCGCGTCCATCCCACTGATTGAACGGTCCAATCAATGACACACGCGACGCGTTGGGCGCCCACACCGCGAAGGCGGTGCCACTGACGCCATCCACCGTGCACGGATGCGCGCCGAGCTTTTCCCACAGTCGGAGATGTCGCCCCTCGTTGAAGAGATGGAGATCCATCTCTCCAAGGGTGGGCAGAAACCGATAGGGGTCGTCCTGCTCCGTCACGGTGCCGTTGTCCCACGTAACGACGAAGCGATAGGCGAGCGGGACCTGTCGATCGCTCAAGAAGACGGAGAGCACCCCGAATTCGTCGCGCACCATTGGCGCGATATGTTCGCCGATTTTGACGGCGACCTGGCGAGCCCGCGGTAGCCACGCGCGGACCACCACACCAGCCACGCCATCCACCTGCGCCGCGTGTGCGCCGAGGATATCGTGCGGATGAACGGAATCACCGCGCACGAGTCGTGCGGCGGCGTCGGCAGACACGGGAGGCGCGGTCATGGTAGAGAAACTAGCGGCTGGCGGCTCGTTCGACTTGGGGATCGGCGACCATGTCTTGCGTGTGCGTACGATCGCGTCGGCCGATCCCCGGTCGGCCTCGCGCGCTACGCTGGTTATTCTGCACGACTCCCTCGGGTGCATCACCGTCTGGCGAGACTTCCCCGATCAGCTCGCCGAGCGGCTTGGGTGCACCGCCCTTGTGTACGACCGACGAGGCTACGGCGGCTCATCGCCGTTTTCCGCCGAAGCCCGGGACCCCAGTTATCTCCACAAACAGGCCGAGGTCCTCGAGTCGGTGCTGATTGAGGCTGGAATCGACCGCGCCGTTCTTTTTGGCCACAGCGACGGTGGCTCCATCGCGCTCATTGCGGCGGCTCGGCATCCGGAGCGAATCCGCGCCGTGGTGACCGAAGGCGCCCATGTCTTTGTCGAACCCGAATCACTCGCCGGTATTCGCGAGGCGAAGCTGCTGCTGCAGACGACCGATCTCCGTGAGCGACTTGTTCGCCATCATGGCGACAAGACCGACGGGGTGACTTCGGCGTGGATCGACACCTGGCTGCACGAGAGTTTTCACGATTGGAACATCGAAGCACTGCTCTCAGCGATTCACTGCCCGCTGCTCGTCTTGCAGGGCGTGGACGACGAGTATGGTACCGTAGCGCAAGTCGACGCGATCGCCTCGCAGGTGAGCGGCCCTGTCGAGACGCACGTGATTCCCGGCGCCGCGCACACGCCGCATCGCGAAGCCCGTGATGCAACATTGGAGCTGACCGTTCGCTTTCTGTCTCCGCTACTTGAAGACAATCAGAACAGCGTGGCCTGATCGCCGATCGAGTTTGGCGCGACGGTTGGAATGCCGAGCCGCTGCTGCAGCATGCGCGCACTCTCCGGTGCATGACCGGCGAAGTGATTGTTCACGAAACCATAAACATCTCGCACCCGATCGGCGAGCACCGGAATCATCTCGGCCCACGCATCGAGCTCCGCACTGCGATCGAATTGCAGATGTGAATAGTCGGTGATGGCGCGATCGGGCCCCATCCAGCGCAGATACGCAAAGTCGGCAGTCGGCATGCCGCACAGCTTGAGCAGCCAGTCACGGGGAATCCATTTCCCGTCACTCAGTGCCAACGCCACGTTGTGCGGTGCCAGCATGTCGAGCGTGCGCTGCCTGATCCAGCCGGTGTGGCGAAACTCGATGGCGTAGCGCACGTCGCGCGGCAGCTGCGCGAGGAACTCCGCCAGCGGCCCGCTCTCTTGCGGCACGAAGTCGGGGCCGCACTGAATGAGAATGGGCCCAAGCTTTGGGCCGAGCTCGCGCATGCGATCGGTGAATGCGAGTGCGACATCGATCGCGTCGACGAATCGCCGCTCGTGCGTGACTTCCTGAGGAAGCTTCGCACTGAACACAAAGCCATCAGGTACACGCGACGCCCATCCGCGCACCGTACTCGATGGCGGAATCGCGTAGAACGTCGAATCGATTTCGACCACACCAAAGGCGCGCGCATAGAGACGCAGGAATTCCGTGGAGCGAGTGCCGTCTGGAAAAAACGGACCCGCCCATGCTGGGTAATTCCACCCTTGTGTACCGATGTGTATCGCGCCGGGCATATGTAACAAGCTCGGTGTGGTAGATAGACACACGCAAGCGCCGGTTTGGTTGCTTCGGTGTCACGTCATCGAAAGGCGAAGTGCACTCCAGCGCGATGCGCACGCAGTTCGTCACATCGGCCCGCGCTTCGAACCGGCTGCGAATCCATTCTGCGCGCTCACCGTATCGAAGACACGGAGCCGCAACCGCATGGCTCCGTGTATCCCACCTCGCTCGCGGAGATCGATATATGTTGACCCTCGTTATTGCTGCCCTGACCGCCGTGCACACCGCCGCCGCCCTTCCCGCCGCGCGTACCACGGACCGCGTTCCTGCGGTCGCAGTTGCTGTTGCTGAGCCGGCCCGTTCGGCCGAGCACATTGCCAAGGCGCGTCGCGCCATGGACCAGGGAGAATTGCTCGAAGCCCGTCGCGAATTCGTGATCGCGTCGGCGCTCGATCGTGACGAGGGCAAGCTGCCCGCTGAAGCCTCGTTCGGCCTCGCGCAGGTGCTCTATTCGCAGTTCGATGAAAAGGGCGCCGCCAAGGTGCTCGACCAGCTCGCTGATGAAGCTTCGCTCAAGAACGACGCCAACACCGAAGCGCGAGCCCTGACCGATGCCGTGTGGCTCAACGTGCAGACGGGACAGGTCAATCGCGCGCGTATCGGCGCCGAACGTTTGAAGGATCTGCTTGGCGGCTCGAACCTCTCGGCCGAAACGCGGAAGTACGTCTCCTCGCGTGTGCGTTAACGCGCGCACACTCACATCACACCGAGACGACTTCCATGCTGATCACATCGCTCTTGCTCGCGATTCATGTTGCTGCCACGCCAGCGACCGATCCCGCGGTACTGCTTCCCATCAACCACGTCGCCAAGGTGGCGGCGCGGCTCGCCGACGAACCGGACTATCTCGCCCGCGCCATCGCGGCGCAGGCGGCCGGCGATCTTGAAGGTGCTCGTCGCGAGTATATCGTCGCGACGGCGCTGGATCGCGACGCGGGTCGCATGCCCACCCAGGCGACCTATGGCCTGGCGCTCATTCTGAGCGAACAGGGCAAGTATCGAGACGCCGCTGCGGCGCTCGAAGCGCTCGCTGATGACGCGGCCATCCAGAAAGACGACGAAATAGAAGCGCGGGCGCTCCTCGACGCGCTCTACCTCAACAGCCGGGCACATCGCGCCCCGCAGGCACGCGACAACGCAGAACGTTTGAGCTTGCTCAAGCGCAGCATGAAGCTGTCGCCCGATCTCAAGAAGCGGATCGCGAAGATCTGACGTCGTCTACCAACACGCGCGCCGCGAGATTGGGACCCACCACCGGTTCGGCAGCACCGATCCGCAGGGTGATCGGCCCATCGAACGGCGCGCGTGAAACGATCGTGACCTGCGCGCCGGGCTGCAGTGCGATTTCGGCCAGATAGCGCAGAAACGACGAGTCCTTGTCGCTGACCACCCGCACCATGCGCGCGGTCTCCCCCACTTCGAGATCGGCGAGCGTCCGATGCGCGCGTTCATCCACTTCACCGTCTACGGTGGGGATGGGCGCGCCATGCGGATCTTCCGTGGGATTCCCCATCGCGGCCGCTAAACACGCGATCAGGTCATCGCTCGCGGCGTGCTCGAGTCGCTCGGCCTCGTCGTGCACGCGATCCCACGGATAACCGAGCACGCGCGTGAGATACGTCTCGAGAATGCGATGCCGCCTGATCGTGCGGAGCGCCGCGCGTCGGCCCAGTGGCGTGAGCTGCACGCCTTTGTAGGGGACGTGATCCAGGTAGCCCTGCTGCGCCAAACGCCGGATCATTCCGGTAACGCTTGCCGGTGCGACCTGCAGCACCTGCGCGACATCGGTGGTCGCCGCCGCACCATGGCGGCGCTCCAACTCATAGATCGCCTTGAGGTAATCCTCAACGGGCTCCGTGAGCGCGGGCGGGTGCGGCGATTGATCGACCATGCGAGAAAAATAACCCACCGCGGCGGTGCCTCGGTGGGTCGTTTACTCAGGAGACGCGCTTGCTCGATCGGACCATCAGCACTGGCACGGTCGTCTTGTGTCGCACCGAGTTGGCAGTGGTGCCATAGAGGAGGTCCTGCAGCCCCTTGTGACCATGCACCGCCATCGCGATCAGGTCGCACGATTCGCGATCGGCCGCGGCCGCGATTTCCGCGGCAGGATCACCACCGGCAAGAATGGAATCGGTTTCGAAACCCGCAGCGCGCAACGACGCGCAGCACTGCTCGAGGTACTCGCGATCGAGTCGCATCTCTTCCGACTCGCGAAGCTTGAGTGCCAGCTGGTTGCGCGCCGCGTGGCCGTCGGCCACATGAATGAGCAGCAATGACGACTGACAGAGCGTGGCGAGCTGGCGCACATGCTCGAGAATCACCTTGTCGGTCGCGGAGTGCTCGAGCGGAATGAGAATGCGTCGATACATGCGTCGGGCGGGATGACGAGGCGAATGCGCGGTCAGGCCAACCAGCTACGTACTGTCTGCACGAGCAACCAGGCGTTCAACGCGGCGATCACCACGGCCACGGCGTAGGCCGCGACCTTGAGCAACGCCGAATTGGCAAACTCGCCCATCTTGACCCGATCCGACGTGAAGCGCACCAGCGGAAAAACGGCAAACGACAGCTGCAGACTCAGGATCACCTGACTGAATACGAGCAACTGCGCGGTTCCGCTTTCGCCATAAAATATCGCCACCAGCGCGGCCGGCACGATGGCAATGGCGCGCGTGATCAGGCGACGCAGCCACGGCCGGATGCGGAGATCGAGGAAGCCTTCCATCACGATCTGGCCAGCCAGTGTCCCGGTCAGCGTGGAGTTTTGCCCCGACGCGAGCAGCGCCAACGCGAACACGGCGCTGGCACCGGTGACTCCCAGGAGCGGTGTCAGCAGCTGATGCGCATCCTGAATTTCGGCGACCTGCGTGTTGCCGGTGCGATGGAACGTGGCCGCGGCAACAATGAGGATGGCGGCGTTGATGAAAAGCGCAAAGGTGAGGGCGATCGTTGAATCGATGAATGCGAACCGTACGGCTTCGCGCTTCCCTTCGGCGTTCTCGTCGTACTTGCGAGTCTGCACGATGGACGAGTGCAAATACAGGTTGTGCGGCATCACGGTCGCGCCAAGGATGCCGATCGCGATGTAGAGCTTCTCCGGATCCTTCACGATTTCGGGGCTCGGCAGGAAGCCGCGCGCCACTTCGCCCATGTCGGGGCGCGAGATCACGAGTTCGAAGAGGAAGCAGCCGCCGACCACGGCGACGAGCGCGATCACCAGCGCTTCGAGCAGACGAAATCCCTTGTTCTGGAGATAGAGCACCACCAGCACATCGAGCGCGGTCAGTGCGATGCCCCAGGGGAGCGGAATATTGAAGAGCAGATTGAGCGCGATGGCGGAACCAATCACTTCGGCCAG
Source organism: uncultured Gemmatimonadaceae bacterium (assembly GCA_966112585.1). Taxonomy (GTDB): domain Bacteria; phylum Gemmatimonadota; class Gemmatimonadetes; order Gemmatimonadales; family Gemmatimonadaceae; genus Gemmatimonas. The sequence goes on along the minus strand of CBHWDN010000021.1, from coordinate 63,531 downwards.
GTCGCAGGCAGCAATGGCGACCTCACAGAGCAGCCAGAGCACCATCGCGACGCGCTTCGAGTAGTGGTCGCGACAGGCCTGGGCGAGGTCGCGCCCCGTCACGATGCCAAGCTTTGAGGCGAGCCCCTGCAGGAGCACCGCCATCAGGTTCGACATCAGGATGACGGTGAGCAGCGTGTAGCCGAAGCGTGATCCGCCCGCCAAGTCGGTCGCCCAGTTGCCCGGATCCATGTAGCCGACCGCGACGAGATACCCGGGACCGGCGAAGGCCAGAAGCTTTCGGAACCAGGAGGTGCCAGAGACCTCGACCGACCGATGGACCTCGGCAAGCGACGGCGCCAAGCGCGCGCGGCGCCAACCGGGCTCAGCCTCCCCAACGGAGATGGTGGGACCCGACGCGTCGGGAGTGTTCGACTCGACCATTCTACCAATTTAGTCTCAACTAAACATTTTGAGCAATAGACGGGCGCGAAATCGGCCAAGTTGCTGTGGTGATTGAATTTCCCTTCACGGTACGTCACCGATACGTCGATTGACGTATCGTTTGTACGTCGCTCGCTGCCGATGATGAGGCGTCACGGTTCGTCCCGTTCACGCGATCTCATCGCCGGTGCCGTCATGACCCTCCGCTTGCGTCTCCCCTTCGTTGCGCTGGTCGCGCTCGTCTCGATGTCCCTCGGCATGCCCGTCGCCGCGCAGCGCTCGACCGACTCCACGACCTGGCGTCGACGTCTGCAGCCGTTGCCTGCCATCGCCTCGTCGCCGGAAACGGGGATGCAGTTCGGTGTGACGATGCTGGCGGTGTTCGACCCGCCGTCGAGCCGGCAGGCGCGGCCGAGCTCAATCGTGCCAACGATCGTGCGCAGCAGCAAAGGGCAGACGCGTGTGAGCCTGGACGGTGAGTATTGGACGGCCAACAACGACCGTCGACTTCAGGCGAGTGTCGCGTGGCAGCGGTTTCCGTTGCCGTACTACGGACGCGGCGACACCACGAGCGAATCAGCGAAGGAGATCTACACGCCGCAGGGAATCGAAGCGGGGATGTCGGTACAGCAACGCCTTGGCGGGCGCTGGTACGGAGTCGCGTCGGCCCGTCTGCTCGATCAGACCATTACACCAGATTCTCAATCGGGGGTGCTGCGCTTCAACAGCGTGCCGGGCGCGCGCGGCGGCCGTGTGGTGGAAGGCGGCTTCGGCGTCATGCGCGACTCTCGCGATTTCGTCTTCAACCCATCGCATGGGTCGCTGGCACAAGTAACCGCCACGCTGGCGCGTCCGTCGATCGGTTCGGAGTTTCACTACACCCGTCTTCGCACCGAGTGGCGGAAGTATCACGCACTGCCGGGTGACTTTGTGCTCGCCTGGCAGGTGGTCGGCGTGGTGACATCGGGACCGTCGGTGCCATTCGACCAACTGGCATCGGTTGGGGGCGGCGATATCATGCGCGGATACACTCGCGGACGCTTCCGCGATTCGCGGCTCGACGCAGCGCAGCTCGAGCTCCGCACCCCCATCCGGCATCGCCTTGGCGCGGTCGCGTTTGGCGGTTTCGGCGAACTCAGTCGCGACGAGCGCCACAAGGATCGCCAGACGCTGCCCACGTTCGGCGCCGGACTTCGTCTGCAAATCGATCCGCGTCAGCGCACCGCCGTCCGCGTGGACTACGGGCGCGGCCGAGCTGGCGCGAGTGGACTCTACATCGGCTTCAATCAGGCGTTCTGATCATGACCGAGACCGCGTACCGCGCTTCGTTTCACGCCCTGCCATTCAGCGGTCGCGACGGCGAGCTCGCTCGTCTCACCGCGATCATGCGGGAGGCGGCCGCCGGTCGCGGACAGCTGGTGCTCCTGAGTGGTGATGGTGGCGTTGGCAAATCGCGCCTGATCGGCGAGCTCATGACGCGCGCCGCCAAGGACCACTGGCTCAATGCACACGGTCAGGCTTATCCGCTCGAGACGGCCATTCCGTACGCCGTGTTCGCCGACGCGCTTGCACCGGTACTGGGCACGCTCGACAGCGGTGCACTCATGCGACTCACTCGCGGTGATCGCGCCGTCCTTGCCGCGCTTGCACCGGATCTGCTGGACAAGGCCTCAGCGAATCTGCTCGCCGAAGGCGTGAACCCCGCCGAACAACGCGTGCGATTGCACACCGCGATTCGACAGTTGCTGACTCGCCTGAGCGACAAGCAGCCCTTGCTGCTCTGTCTTGAGAATCTGCAGTGGGCGGACAGCGCATCGGTGGAGTTGCTGCACTTTCTTGGTCGACAGGCGTCCTCGCAGCGCGTCGCGATCATTGCATCGTGGAACGAAACCGAGCGCACCCTGGCCGACGACTTCCGTGTCGCATTGCGCTCGCTGCGCGCACTGGGGGGCGCCGTCGATATACGACTGGGTCCGCTGAGCCGCGACGCAGTCCGTTCGGTGCTCGCCTTGCATTTCAACGTTTCCAGTGACGTCGTCGATGGATTCGCGAATCGTTTACACCAGGCTACCCTTGGCAATGCGTTCTTCCTCGACCAGGTGCTGCGCGAGCTGGTCTCGCGCGGAGACCTGCGCGAACAAGGCGGTGTGTGGATTGGCTGGCATGTGGACGCCGTTACGTTGCCGCCTTCGGTGCGTGACGTGCTTTCGGCGCGACTTGCTCGACTGAGCGCGCCCGCGCAGCGCATTGCGGAGGTGATTGCCATTGCTGACAGCGGCGCGACACACGATGTGGTGCGGGCGGTCGCACGAGAGGAGCAGATCGGCCTTTATGACAGCGCGGTGTTTGAAGCGCTCAGGCAGCTGCGCGAGCATGACATCATCACCGAACGGCCGGCCGGCGACTCCGTGGTGTACGCGCTGGTGCATCCCATTTTGCTGCTGGCGCTCGCTCACTGGGTGGGGCGCGCGCGCGCGCGTGATCGCCACGCGGCGCTGGCGCTGACCCTCTAGTCTGTGAGCGCGGCGCCGACGGCCGCGCAGACGGAGTCGATCGCGGTGCACTGGTTGCGCGCCGATCCTCGACTGCAGCCGGCGACCGCAGTGCGTTGGCTGGTCGCCGCCGGCCAGCAGGCGCTGCTCCGGCTGGCGCGTCGGGAGGCCTCCGAGTTGCTGCGAGCGGCACTCGATCGCGCCGATGCCAATCCGGATGCGGTACCTGCCGATTCACGCGACGCGTTGGTGGACGACTTGATGCGCGTCTCTCGTCGCCTGGGCGACTACCCGCAGGCGATTGAGATGTGTCGACGCGCGATTGCACGGGCCACGGACCAGCAGAATGGGTTGGGGTTGGCAATTGCCGAGCGTCGATTGGGCTTGTCACTGACAGGACTCGGTCGACGCGAGGAAGCACTCGCGCATTTTGACATCGCCATTCGCGAGGCGCGGCGGGCCGGTAGCGACTCCTTGGTGATTCGCACGCAGCTCGCGAAAGGCGACGCGATGCAGGCGTTGGGGCTGTCGGACGAGGCGAAACGCGAAGTGGCCGACGCCGTGGCCACGGCTGAGGCGTTGGGCGACATCTCATTGCAAGCACGCGCGCATCGCATGCTGCTCATGCTGCATGTATGGACTGGCCCCGCGCATCGCGCGTGGAGCTATGCGCGGAGCGCGGTGCAGCTCGCCGAAAAGAGTGGCGAGCGTAATCTCCGCTGGCACGCGCACTTTGGCGCAGCGGTGCTGGGTGGCCTGACCTCGCAAACGCAGGCGTTGGCGACGCATCTCGAGCAGGCGACACGACTGGCGCAGGAGCTGGCCAGTCCGATGCTCGAGATGCGCTGCGCCGAGATCGCACTCGAATATCGCGCGGGAATTGGCGAGTGGGATCGCGCGCTGGCCGATGGCGAGGCGGCCATCACGCTCGCGCGCGCTCTTGATCAGACCACGCTGCTTGCGCGCCTGCTGCATTGGGTGAGTGGTGTGTATCTGCAGCGCGGCGACATTCCGTCTGCGCAGCGACTCGTGCAGGAGGCGTGGGAGGTGTCGGGCGCCGCACAGCTCGATCTGTCGCGCCCGTTCGAAGTGCACGGCGTGCTTCCCGCGTTCGTGGCACGCACGCGATTCCTGCAGGCGGTTGGCGAGAACTCCGAGGCGCTGCGTGTCGGGCAGCTCGCCCTCGACATGGCGGTGCGAACGGGGTATGTGGCGTGGGCGGTCTATCGCCTCATGCCCACCATGCTCGAGGCCGCGCTCGCACTGGGCGACACGGATACCGTTGACGCGCTATGCGCGCGTCTCGAGCGCGATGCCACACATCTCGCGCATCCGATTGGCCGCGCGTGGGTGGACGTCATTCAGGGCCTACGCGCGCACGACGCGAACGACCGCGACGGCGCGGTGTCGCATCTCCAGCGCGCCATCGCGCAGCTCGAAGCGGTGCCGTATCCGTTCGACGCGGCCAAGGCGCGACTGCGGCTCGCGCGCGTCTACCACGCCGCCGGATCGCGCGACGATGCCGTGCACGAGGCGAAAGAGGCGCTCGCCATGTTCGAACGCGTGGGAGCAGTGCCGGCGGTGACGGAAGCGCGAGAGCTGTTGCGCGAGCTCGGCGCGCGTGTGCCGGCCGCGACTGAGCGCATTTCGAGCGCGTTCAGCGAACTCACCTCACGTGAGCTCGACATCGTGCGACTCGTCGCTCAGCGCCTGTCGAACAAGGAGATCGGGACGCGACTGGGCATCACCGCGCGAACGGCAGGGACGCATCTGGCGAACATCTACGATAAGGTGGGAGTGCGCGACCGGACGGCGCTGGGAGACCTGGCGCGGGAGCGGGGGCTACTGCGGTAACATCGGAAGCCTGAACTTCGGAAGCCTGAACTTCGGAAGCCTGAACTTCGGAAGCCTGCACATCGGGAGCCCGTACTACGAGGGGTCGAACTCACACCGTCGCAGTTACCCGTAGTGCGGGCTTCCGTAGTGCGGGCTTCCGCAGTGCAGGCTTTCGCAGTTGCGCCCGTCAGTACCCGACGGCTACACCGTCGCGCCGCGGGTCTGCCACGCCGATGCGCTTCCCCGACGGCGTGACGAAAACCGCGTGTACTCCGCCAAAGGTGATGTCCGCGACGCGACTCACCGGCGTATAGCCGCGCGCGACCAGCGCCTGATACACCTGCGTCGTGAATCCTGGCTCCACTTCCACGTCTTTCTGTCCGGCCGACGCGTAGATGCGCGGTGCGGCGAGGGCGGTGAACGGGTCTTCGCCGAAGGCGAGCATGCGGAGCGTCACCTGCGTGATCGCTGGCTGGATGTACTGCGAACCGGCGGCGCCAACCACGAGTCTCACTTTGCCGTGATCGAGAATCACGGTGGGCGACATGGTGGAGTTGGCGTAGCGATTCGTCCCGCGGGTGCGGGCGTCGAAGTTGTTGCCGGCGGAGTTCAGGAAGAAACCGCCGGTGTAGACGCCGCTGCCGAAGAGCACACCCACGGTGGTCGTTGCTGAGACGGCCGAACCGTTCGCATCAACAACAGCGAGATGCGACGTGAAGCTCTGTCCTTCGGGCTCATCGTCCTTCGCCGCAGCGCCGTGCACCGCAGCGCCGTTCGCCGGCGCCATGTTGCCGGCGCCAACGGCGGGATACGAATTGAGCGCCGCGCACGATGCTGGGACCGCGGTGGTGTCGTACGGCCACGGGTCGCCGGCGGTGACGGTATCACGGAGCGGTGCACCAACCTGCGTGGCGCGCGCCCTGGCGAATCCGGCCTGCGACACCCCTCGCGCGGGCACGCGCTGCACGAGTGGATCGCCGCGATAGAGATTCGCGTCAGCCACACCAATGCGAAGAATGTCCGCCATCTTCACGACCGCGTCTGGCTTGTCAGTGAATCCGCCCGCCGTTGCGACGCCGCTCGCGTCGGCGATCTGCAGCATTTCGAGTACGCTCGAACCACCCATTGGTGGCGGCGCCCCAAGGACGGTGTAGCCGCGCCACTCCGTGCAGAGGGGGCGCATTGGCGTCACTGGATACGCCTTCATGTCAGCGACGGTGATCAGACCGCCAAGGCTCTGCACCTTCTTCGCAAGCGCTTCAGCAATCGCACCCGTGTAGAACGCGTCGCGCCCACCGTCACGAATGCGCTCGAGCGTCGCTGCGAGTTCGGGCTGAACGAGTCGATCGCCAGGACGCAGCGCGACACCGTTCGGCATGAAGCGCGCCTTCGCGAGCGAATCGGCCTCGAGCTTTGCCTTGGAACTGCTGATCGTGCGCGACAACAGTGGCGACACAATGAACCCGTCTTTCGCCAGCCGAATCGCCGGTGCCATCACCGTCGACAACGGCAACTTGCCGAAGCGACGATGCGCCTCGAGCAATCCGGCAACCTGCCCCGGCGTAGCCGCGCCACGACCGATGCCGCGTGTGCCGGCCGGTTGCGCCCAGGCACTATCTCCGCCGGTGCGCGGATAAAAACTCAGATGCTCGACGGTGCGCGTCGCGGCGTTGTAGTACGTCATCGCGCCGCCGCCACCAAGTCCGGTCTGCGACACATCGGTCACGCCAAGCGCGAATGCGGTCGCCACAAATCCGTCCACCGCGTTACCACCGGCGCGCAGCACCTCGGCGCCCGCGGCCGCCGCGTCGGGATGCGACGCCGCCACCATGCCTCCGCTTCCCTCAACGCGCTTTCCCGCCATCGGCGAAATCACCGTGGGTGTCGACGGCTGCGCGCACGCTCCGAGCAGTGAGTTGACAGCAAGACCCGCGATCAACGCGGACGACGCAGGAGTTCTACGCATGGCAGGAAGGGTCAGGGGTCCAGCAACGGCAGCAGCTGACTCACAATACGTTCAGTCAGCCCCCACACGATCTGATCGTGCACTCGAAATCCGGGGAAGCGCGCACGCGCCCCGTTCACCGTCATCACATGTTCAGCGTGCGCATCGTCCGCCTTGAGACGCGCCACTGGCACCCAGTAGGTCGCCGCGACTTCATCACTGGGGGTGAAAATCACATCTGCCGGCACCACGGCCACGAACGGCCGGATCACGATGCTCGGCAGATGCACGCTGCGTGGCGCGAGATCATCCAGACGACCGATCACACGGCCGCCAGTCAGGTCGAGCGCGAGCTCTTCCATCGTTTCGCGAATCGCCGTCTGTTCGATCGACTCATCGCTCGGCTCATGACGTCCGCCGGGAAACGCCATGTGCCCACTCCACGGATCGCCCTCGCGCTGCGATCGCTGAATGAACAGCAACTCCGGCTGATCATCGACGACACGAAAGACCGCGGCCACGGCCGCGCGACGGTCGGCAACATCGTCGAGCGGCACACGGGTCGCGAGGCGCTCCGCCAATCTCACGAGGTCGGGGTGCGGCAACGCGAGCGATTGATCGAGTGCGCGGTTCAGTCGGCCACCTCGCCGCCGGTAGCGACCCACTCGCGAAATCCACCGGCCATCGAGGCCACGTTCGTATACCCCATGTCGCGCAGCGTCAGCGCCGACAAAGCCGAGCGATTGCCGCTCTGGCAGCTCAGCACGACGCGCGCGTCACGCGGCACTTTGGCTTCAATCTGACTTTCGAGCACGCCACGACCGATGTACATCGCGGGCGCCGGATGGCCGAGCGTCCACTCGTGCTGTTCGCGAATGTCGATGAGATAGAGCTCCTCGCCCCGCGCGAGTGCGTCCTGCACTTCTCGTGGCGTGACTTCGACAATCTGCGCCTTGGCTTCGGCGATCATCTGCTGCGCGGTCTTCATATCATACGCCCCGGGTGGGAAAGTTCGGTCATGGTTCAAACACGCACCGACAGCGTGCGTGCATCGGCGTCGAGCGTGGCCACTGCGCCAAGCGGGATGCTCCACTGGTCGTCAATATGCCCGACCGGCACACCGAGCAGCGTGGGGACCTGCAACAGGTCGGCAACATCGCGGACCACGTCGTCAAGCGAGCGCGCGCCGTCGTCGGTGGAATCAGGGCAGTCGGTGAACTGTCCAAACGCCAATGCCGCGCAGCCGTCAAAGGCGCCAGCGAGCACCAACTGCGTCAGCATGCGGTCGATTCGATAGGTCGCTTCGTTGATGTCTTCGAGCACCACTATCGCATCGCGAAAATCCCATGCCCACGGCGTGCCACACAAGCTCGCGACGAGTGCGAGATTGCCGCCAGCCAATCGGCCACTGGCTCGGCCACCACGAACGATGCTGGCGTTCGGCGCGCGCCACTGCACCGACTGCTGCGTTTGCACAATCGGCGTGAAGTGCGCGCGCGAAAACTCCGTGAGTACGGCGCGCGCTGTTGGGGCGTGATAGCTCGCCAGCCCAGCGCGCGCCCACGCCGCATGCAGCGCCGTGATGTCGGAGTAGCCCAACAGCGCCTTCGGGTGCGCGTGCTGCAGCACCGGCCACACCGCGGGCAGCAAACGCGCGGCGCCATATCCGCCCCGCAAACACCAGATGCCGTCAATTGCATCGTTTTCCAACGCAGCGATCAGATCGGCGGCGCGATGCGCATCGCTACCGGCAAAGTAGCCATCGCGCGACAGCGCGTTCGGTCCAACCCACGTGGTCCATCCGAGTGACTGCGCGGTATCGATCGCGCGCTCCAGCTCGTGCGGTCCGTTGAGCGGTCCCGAGGGCGAGACAAGCGCCACGTGCGAACCCGGCGAAAGCACGGGCGGTTCGCGAAGAGCATGCTGAAGAGCCGGTAATCCGGCAGCCGCTGACATGGTGGAAAGTTACTCAGGCTGTCCCGACCGTGCCACGAGTTGGTATCGATGTGCGCGGCCGACCGCCGCATGCAGATTGGGGGCTGCCGCGCTCGCTCCGTTCTGCGCACTTTTGGCCGAATCATGAACACTCCCGTTCTGCCGATCGCCCTTGCGATTGGGTATGCGCTGCCGTGGTGGATCGTTCCGGCGCTACTGCGCCGTCGCATGCGCACCACGCCCAGCCTCGACGATGTCGCCGATGCGATTCCCGAGCTCGCGCCACGCGTAAGCATCATTCTGCCGGCGCGCAACGAGGCCGAGCATATCGCCGGCTGCATCGCCAGTCTTCGCGCATCGACTTGGTCGAACCTCGAGATCATCGTCGTGGACGATCACTCCACCGACGGCACCGGAGCACTAGCGCGCGAAGCGGCGGGCAATGACTCACGCGTGCGCATTGTCAATGCGCCTGACTTGCCGCCTGGATGGTTCGGCAAGCAGTGGGCGTGCCAGAGCGGCGCGGCGCACGCCACCGGAGCACTGCTGCTCTTCACCGACGCCGACACACGGCATTCGCCAGATCTCGTCACGCGCGCCGTCAACATGCGGGGGCGACGCAACGCGGATCTCTTTTCGGTGGCCGGTCGTCAGGACATGCACACGATCTGGGAGCAGGCCGTGCAGCCCAGTGTCTTCACGCTGATTCTCACCCGATACGGCGGCGCAGATCATCTCGAGCGCGCCAGGTATCGCCGCGACGTGGTCGCGAACGGGCAGTGCTTCGTGATTACCCGTGCTATGTACGAGCGACTTGGCGGACACGACGCGGTGAAATCATACGTCGCCGAAGACGTGATGATGGCGCAGGCGGTGTTCGAGGCCGGCGGCGTAATCTCGATGGCGCTCGGCATTCGTCAGCTCCGCACACACATGTACGACGGGCTCGCCTCGCTTGTGAAGGGCTGGAGCAAGAACATCTTTGCCGGCGGTCGTCACGCAATGTGGGGCGGCGAATTCGAGCGGCAGTACATCTACCCGATTCTCTTGCTGACCTTTCCGCTGCTGATCGTCAGTCCGTTCATCGGGCTCGCCATCGGGGCGCTGTGGCCCGGCGTGTTGTTGCTGACATGGGCCATTGTGGCGTCGATCGCCGTACTGGTGACCTTTGCGCAAGCCAATCGGATCAACGACGACCCACTGTGGCGCGCGATTTACGCACCACTGGGCGGGCTCGTGCTCCTTGGCATCTGTATCAAGGCCGTGGTGAGCGGCAACCACGTCGAGTGGAAGGGGCGCGCGTACCGCTCGTCGTGACGCGATCGCGCGCTGTACCGCGTGTGCTTACGTCGTGAGCCGGTGCGCGCGCTTGATGTAGCTGTTGCGGAGTGCGGTCGTCACCGGACCGACTGCTCCGCCGGCGATCACCACGTCATCCACGCGCGTGATTGGCAGCACGAGGCTGGTCGCGCTTGTGAGGAACAACTCATCGGCGGCCAGCGCTTGATCGAGCGTAAACGCGCGCTGCAGCACCTGCACACGAGCATCATCGGCGATGTCGAGCATGACATGACGCGTGATACCGGGCAGGATGTCCTGCGACAACGGACGCGTCTGGGCGATGCCGTTCGATACCATCCACAGGTTGCTCGAACCGCCCTCGGTCACGAGCCCGTCTTTGTGCATCAGCGCTTCGAATGCGCCGGCAGTGCGCGCGGCCTGCTTGGCGAGCACCTGCGCCAGCATGGACGTGCTCTTGATGTCGCAACGCGCCCACCGGATATCCGGCACGACATGCACCTTGATGCCGCTCGCGTTCGGATCGTCGCTTAAACGCTTGGGGCGTGCATACGCGAACGCCGTGGGCGCGGGGTTCGCAGGAAACGGGAAATCCCGCTCGGCGGGCCCACGCGTGACCTGCAGATAAACCAAGCCCTCGTCGATGTTGTTCGTGGTCGCGAGCTCCTGCATCACATCGAGCCACTGCGCCGTGGTGGCCGGCGCCGGAAGTTCGATCATGTGCTGCGATCGCTCGAGACGCGCCAGGTGGCGGTCCGCATCGAGCAACTTGCCGTTGAAAACGGCGGCCACTTCGTAGACGCCGTCGCCAAAGAGCACCGCGCGATCAAAGATCGACACCTTGGCCTGATCTTCAGGCATGAACGCGCCGTTGAGCCAGCAAGTCCGCATATCGAAGAAACCGGGGTCAGAGCCTTTTAAAGCGCGTCAGAGCAAGCGCAGCAAACCGGCCAACCCGCCGACCAGCAGCACCCAGCCCGCTCCCACGCGCGTGGTCAACAAGAGCAGTGAGGTCACTGCAAAGATAGCGAGCGACAACGGGCACGCGGCGACGCCTTTCGCCATCAGCACTACCACCGACACCATCAGCGCCAATGAGACGGCGTTCACCACATCGAGCGCCGGAGCAAGTCGCGGATTATCGCGAAGTCGCCGCACGAACGGTGCTGTCAGTCCGACCGCCACGAAGGCCGGAAGGAAGATCCCGGCGGTTGCCACCCAGGCCCCCGTCGAGCCGCCGATCAGGTAGCCCACAAAGGTGGCCGCTGAGAAGACGGGACCAGGAGTCACCTGCCCCACCGCGATGGCATCGAGCAACTGCGCATCGGTGAGCAGGCGCGACCGCTCGACGAACTCGCTCCGCAGAAAGGGCAGCAGCACGTACCCGCTGCCGTAGAGCACACTGCCAATCTTGGCAAAGCTCAGGAACAGCGCGCCAGCGCTCGCCGCGCTGGTGGTTGCGCTCGCCGCGATAGCGATGGCCGGCACCGCCGGTGTTGAACCGTCGCGTCGCATCACGAGCGAGGCCGCGATCAATATCGCCGCAAGGAGCACCGTCATCTCCGATGCGCCCATGAGCACGGCCACGCCGGCACTTGCGGCCAGTGCGGCGCCAAGGCGCGACCGAATAAAGCTGCTGCGAAGTCGCCACGCGGCTTGCACCACAACGGCCAGCACCGCGGGCTGCATGCCACTCAATGCGGCGGCGACGTCAACGCGCGTGCCAACATGTACATAGCCCCAGGCGATGGCCCACACCATCAGCACCGCGGGGACGATGAAACACACACCGGCGGTTACGAGGCCCAGCCATCCGGCGCGCTGATAGCCGAGATGAATGGCCAGCTCAGTGGAGTTTGGCCCCGGAATGAGATTGGCCGCGCCGATGAGATCCGCGAAGTGCTCCCGCGAAACCCACTGGCGGCGCGTGACGAGTTCGTCCTCCATCGCCGAGATGTGCGCGAGCGGGCCACCGAAGGCCGTGAGACCGAGTCGGGTGAACACGATCGCGACCTCGCGCACTGCGCCCGCTTTCAATGACTCAGAGTCGTTGATCGCAGAGTCGTTGAACGGCGGTTTCAATGACTCGGAGTCCTTGATCGGGGCAGGCATAAGCCAACCTCGAACGAAATGATCCAATGTGCAACGTTCTGGTGACACACGATCGGCGACGCGACTGCAGAGTAGCGCCGTGCTTACGATCAAAAACGCCGCCCATCTGCTTGCCCGCGCCGATTCGCTCGACGCGATGCTCCCGATTGCCCAGCTGCTGGGGTTCACCGGTGAAGTCACCCGACTCCGCGCATCGGCGCGTCGCGATTTGGGGATCCTCTCGCTCGCCGATCAGGCGCGATTGGTACCGGGGTCGGGTGCCCTCTGCTGTCTTCTGGCGCGCCTGGCGCCGCCTACCGAGCTGGGCGCGCCGTATGACGCCAGGGAGCGCACTCGCCAGCTCGCGATTCAGCTGGTGCGTCATGCGCCGACTCGTCACTGGTGCATTCTGGCAATCGATCACGACGGACAGCTGCTCACCTGCGCGACGGTGACCGACAGCCCGCATGGTCCGCGCATCGCGGCGCTTCGGCTCGATCGACGACGGGTGCTGGATTCCGACGCCGATACCGTGCGCGCGCTGGCGGCGGTCACCGACGACGACCCGCTGCTGCGACACGCGCGTTTCACCGACATTCTGCGACGCGATGCGCTCACGCATCGGTTCTATCGGGCGCTCGAGCAAAGCGTGAGCGGCCTCGCCGAGTCGCTTGCGGCCTCGTCACGCACGCGATCGTTGACGGCACCGAGCGCGACCGAACGTCGGGAGCTCGCCTTGCTGGTCGCCTCTCGCCTGCTCTTTCTGGCGTTTCTCGAAGCGAAGGGTTGGCTGAATGGTCAGCGCGACTTCCTGATGCAGCACACCCTGCGTGCGCTCGAGGCAAACCGGTCGCTGCACGAATCGTTGTTTCGTCCGCTCTTCTTTGGCACGCTCAACACTCCAAGAAGTCGGCGGGCGCCAGTGGCCCGCGCCTTTGGTGCGGTGCCGTTTCTCAACGGTGGCCTCTTCACCCCCACGCCACTCGAAAAGCGCTTCGCACGCTGGACGTTCAGCAATGATGCGCTCACGTCGCTCGTGACCGGCGTGCTTGATCGTTATCGACTCACCGCGCGCGAGGACTCTGCGAGTTGGTCGGAGGCGGCCGTTGATCCGGAGATGTTGGGGCGCGCCTTCGAATCGCTGATGGCCGCCGATGAGCGACGTCGTTCGGGGTCGTACTACACGCCACCCCATTTGGTCGCGCAGGTGGTACGCGATGCGCTCCAGGTGGCCGTTCCCGAGTTGCCCGTTGCGCTGCTCGATGACGTGCTGGAGCCGCCGATGACCATTGCGCCGACGCTCGCACGCCGTCTTGCTGCGCAATTGGAATCGCTCCGGATTCTCGATCCGGCGTGTGGTTCGGGTGCCTTTCTCGTGCACACGCTCGAGCGGATTGATCGTGTGCTCGCGGTGTGCGGTGATACCCGCGACGCCCATGTACGGCGACGCGATGTGCTGACACGGTCGATCTTTGGCGTGGATCGGCAGCCCATGGCGGTGTGGTTGTGCGAGCTCCGCTTGTGGTTGTCGGTGGTGATTGACTGTCCGGAAGCCGACGTGGGACGCATACCCCCGCTGCCGAATCTCGATCATCACATCCGCGTGGGGGACTCGCTCGCCGGGGGCGCGTTCGATTTTGCGCCCCCGTCGCCAGCCAGGTTGGCCGCGCTCAGGGCGCGTTATGTCCGGGCGAGTGGTGCACGGAAGGCCATTGTCGCCGATCAGCTCGATCGCGAAGAACGGGGACGCGCGATAGCGGAGCTCGATCGGCGACGTGGCGCCGTACGCGGTGAACGAGAGGCGCTGCTGCTGGCGCTTCGGGGGAGAGACCTGTTCGGCGAACGTCGGCGGGCTTCGGCCGCCGAACGCGCGCAGCTGATTTTGCTGCGTTCGTCAGTCCGCGCGCTCACTGCGCAGCGGCGAACGCTGTCGCTGGGTGGCGCACTTCCGTTCCGCTACGCGGCGATGTTCGCCGATGTCGCGGCCAGCGGCGGTTTCTCGCTCGTCATTGGCAGTACGTCAAGACCCCACTTGTACACAGCCCGGACATCCTCCGATGTCCCTGAAGACACTTCAAGTCTTTGCAGTTGAATGACTTAACGGCGAATGACACGCCGCTGACGCCCTCACTTCACCCTGGAGTCATGACAAACGACCAACTCTCCGCCGATCTCCGCGAATACCTCACGGCCCTAGCGGATGCCTATGGGAGTCCTGAGGGAGAGCGAACTTCTGATGGGGTCCAGCACCTAATCGGATGGCGAGACCAACTGGTCGCCGCATTGCGCGAGCGAAGGGCGCATCACATAGCCGAGCCGCAGAGCCCAAGGAATATTTCTCCCTGTTCTTAGTGGTGTGCACTTGGACCGATGCTTGGGGCACTGAATGGAGACGGGTCTGGTCTTACTCATCGCGGTTGGCTGCTTCGCTGTTGGGATCACTCCGTGGGCGTGGAAAGTCGCGAGTGAACACGACCAACGTTTCCCGTCTCCGACCGTCGTGGTTAGTTGGCGTGCAGTTGTCATCGCGCTCGCGGCCATCGTGGCGGCTGGCGGCTACTACGCAAGATTCACAGACAAGGGATTGTCAGCTGAAGCGTTCGGCAGCCTCCTTGCTGCGGCGTTTGTTCTGTTCGGTACTAAGTATGCCGCCGACAACCTTACCGAGCTCTCTAAGGCGAACACCGCCGAATACTCGTCTAACCTTCAGCTTAGCGTGACCGCTCCACTAGCCGAGGGACGTCGCTCGCTCATCATAAAAGTCACCAACGCGGGGAGAGGTGCAGCCTTAGAGGTGCGAGTGGTTCGATGGCGTATGGACCCTCAAGAGTACTGGATTCCCTATCGACTGCCCGAAATCGGAAGCGTGATCGCCCCACTTGAGAGTGAGCAGTCCACCACTGACTACGACGGGGAATTGCAGTTCGCCTTCTTCTTCCTGCCTCGATCCGTTTTCGAAGTCTCTGAGGATGATGGAAAGGGCAATCGAGTTCGGAGGTTCTTTGATGTTGGCCAGACTGATTCGCTGGGCTTCGCACCAATCACGCCATCACTCGAAATGCCGTCGTTTGAGCCAAAGCAGCTTGCTATCGCGAAGGACATCATTGATGGCTGCGCTGCGCTGAACGTACAGATTCGACCGGAGCAAATAGCGGTGGAGATATCAGGGCACCAGCTGTCGGTAAGCCTTCTGCTCTCAAACGGTATTCCGGCGACGACTCCCAAGTGCGACCCGTCAAATTCGGTTGAGTGGATCGCGGAAAGAGCCATTCAAAGGGCTGTGAGGTTCTCGCAGGTGCGAATGTTCGACACAGAAGAGGAGGAGGAGCCCTACTGACTAGATCAGAGCAGCGCTATTAGTCCAAGTCGAAGTCTGTGGCTCCCGCCCGCGCAGAAAAACGCGTGGGAGATAAACGAGCGATGTGCAACTCGGCCCACCCCACGGGGGAACGTCGCCACGGGCAAAACGTACGTATGCCGCGTGAGAAAAAATTCTGCAAAAATCTAGAGCTGCCCTCCCACCAAACCCGACCACAATGTCCAGACTTCGATGGATTGCTACCTCTGGTTCAATCGTTGCACTGTTGCTGGCCACTGTGGTACCGATCGTGATGCTGCCCGCTGTTCAATTCAGCCCTTCGGTGGCGCTCGATCTATTCGCTAGCGTCGGCACTCTGTGGGCCGCAGTGGTTGGCTACGAGAACCTGAAGGAGATCTCAGCGGCCCGAGTTGCCGAGGTCTCGCCGCTGATCCGGGTTCATCTGACGTTCGATGCTTGGCGCGGCGTAGTTACACGAATCGTGAACTTGGGCAAAGGCTCCGCCGCCGACGTGCGAGTGCGAGCATGGGTTACCGCCGACGACGGCCATACAGTTCCTTCAGAGATTTCAGATCAGCCGCAACAACTGAAAGCTGGGGAGGTGTCGGAATTCTCCACATGGGGCCTCACGGTAGACCGCTTGAAGCAGGGTCCCGCATACGTAGAGGTTACGTACTTGGAAGCAATCAAGGAGACACCCGCGCGCATTTGCTTTCGCCTCGGCATCGGAGCAGACGGAACTTTCTCCACTGAACGGTCAGCAACGCCTAGCCACGAGAGAAGGGTTGCCGCGCTCGAACAGCTTGCGACCCTGATGAACCAGCGAGTGCCCGAAGTGTCGGCTCTCTCATTTGCCGTGGACCGCCAAAGTGTGCGCCTTAACGCACTCGTCAACGGAACGGTTCGTCGGATCGACTATCCAGAGCTACAGAATCTCGAAGCAATCAGTTCTGCGGCGCTGGATTTTTGTGCCAAGCAATTGCATGCCCCTGACTAGTTGTCGATAATGGTTGCGGTAATTCGCGGCGACGATTTCAGGATGGCAGCTCAGGTTTCTTCGTAGCGATCAGATCCGCAATTTCTCGAAGTATTTGGAAGTCCTCGTCGCCAATGCCTTTTATCATACGCTCCAGGTCATCGTCTTGAACCTTGTTGTCCTTGTGGGCGTTCTTAATCGAGACGCGAAGGAACTCCTTAAAGATTTCGTGCTTGTCCGCGCTGCCATAGTATCGCTTTGTAAACTCCGCGATCACTTCACGTCCAAGCGGGGTAAACTCGAAACCGAGCTGGTGGTGAACCGGCACATTGCGGGCCGTTTCGAGCAATTCCAAGAACTTTGGCAGCTTGCTTTGAACCACACCGAGTTCGAGCAATCGAGAGATTCCGCTAATGAATCGAGGGTCACCGGCTCGCCCTCCGGGTCGAATCGACGGCTCAAAATCTAGGAAGGGTGGCCGCACGTTCATTGCTAGAATTTCAAAGCAGGCTACGTCGAGTAAGTCCACGATTCGAGCAACCGTCAAATGGCGCGACAAATCAATGCTTCCCAGCGCTCGAACAACCGCCTCGGTGACCTGCTTTGCTGCCGTCTCTGATGCACCCGGAGCGCTCTCCGGATGGTAGGTGTCCGCAAAGATTGGAGCGATGTCGAAGGGCAGCCTATCCGAATCGGAACGAAATACGATGACCTCCTCTGGAAGTCGAACCGCTTGAGCAATTCCAAGCTCGTACATCACATTGGCATTTCTAGCGCCGTTCTCGCTCGTGACATCAGCGAATACGAGTCGGCAGGTGCCGATGTCGCGGAGAATCTTCAGCGGAATGGAGTCTGATGTCTTCGAGAGATCGACGCGATAGGCTTCGAGTCCAGCCGCAGCGATCCCGGGCTTAATGACGTGATCCCATCGCATGTTGAAGCGCTCGCTGAACGGCATCGCGCAGAAGACCCGGTTGTCCTCTGGGAATGCAGGGAAACGGCCAAAGTATTCCGAGGGAAACATTAGGACGCCTCCTTAGCCTTGGCCGCTTCAGCCTTAGCCTTCTCTTCTTCACGCACTTGTCGCCTACCCGCCGCCTCTCCCCAACTTGAAATTAAGTGCACGAGCACATAGCTAAGCAGCACAGAGAAAGCCACCCACATCAGCGGTAGACCAAACGTCTCTGCGCGCTGTCCGAACTCCCCCACGGAACGACGAATCAGTATGTCGCCGACTCCGGTGTCGTGACTAAGCTGTGGCTCGTCGCTTGTCGTAAAGTCCAAGGATGAGCCGTCAAGCCAGATGGTGACGACAGCTGATTCGCGCGGGG
Source organism: uncultured Gemmatimonadaceae bacterium (assembly GCA_966112585.1). Taxonomy (GTDB): domain Bacteria; phylum Gemmatimonadota; class Gemmatimonadetes; order Gemmatimonadales; family Gemmatimonadaceae; genus Gemmatimonas. The sequence continues at coordinate 45,884 of CBHWDN010000021.1, read as the reverse complement.
CGAAATCACCTAGCAGCACGACGCCGTTTGTGGTGGTATCAGACTTCATGCCCCCGTCGCGTTCGACTCTCGCTTCGACGGCATTTCGCGCCAAGATGCGGACACCAGACAGCTTCTGCTTTCCCGCATTGGTGACCGCGATGTTCCATTGTCTAGAGACGGCCACCAAATCCGCGTGTGCGGTAGAGTAGTAGCTGAATTTGGTCGGCAGATTCCGAAGCTTTTTGTCAAAGTCATCCGAAAGCCTTGCCTGAAACGCAACGGCTTCAACAACAGAGGGCGGCAGTGATGTGGCGCTGAAACCGGCCACACCCTGAAGGGGCGTCGAGTAGCACGAGAACAATTGATTGCCAAGCAACAGCGCAAAGGAGCCAACCGTGGCAACCAGCGTCAGTGTTTCTTTCTGGCGTCTCTTCATTCGATCACACTCGAAGGTGACAAGGCGCTTCGGCGCGGTTGTTGGGTTCGGTTGCGCATTCGGCGTTCGCCTGTAGCCTATCACCAACTCAACAATTCCCCAAATGACTCCGCGAGCAGTGTGGCCGCAGGTCGCTGGCTACGTGTTGCAGTTGGTCACCCGGTATGCCTTCAGGCTCCTGAAGTTCGGAGCGATTGCGGCGTTGGTCTTCGCTGCGCCGTCTGTGCTCATTTGGATCTGGATGACGCTTACTGGCCAATCGGCGTGGGAGAGCGTCTGGAGCAATGACACACTGACCCGCCCCCAAATTGCGGACGACGCCCTACGATCAGTGTTCGGACTCGGTTTACTGCTGGCGGTGCTCCGCGCTGCGTTCGACCTCTTCACCTTTAGGTTGGAGCCAACCACTCAGGAATCGACAGCCATCAAACGGCACGCCTCAAGTCGCTGGAGCATCCCTCCAAATGTTGACGCATGGCTTAGTAAGCCTTCTGCCTTGGATGGGCCGCCCGCTGAAGTGGACGAATGGCTCCGTGAGGTGGAGCGCACGGGATACCCGCCAGCACGCTAACGCCCCATGAAACGAAACCGAGAGACCCTTCAGGCACCCTTAAGGCCCTGTGGTTCTCTCGGTTCTTTGCTACTCGGTTGCGGTTGCAGCCTGTGCCCTCCTCTCCAATGCTAGCTCAATCCTCTGGTGCTCTTCGACAATCAGCTTCGTCATGAGGCCCACGAGTGTGTAGCGGAATCGGTAGTACCTCAGGATTCGGTCCAGCTTTTCCTCTTCAAAGCGATTCAGGTGGAAGCCATGCTGGAACGTGCCCTTTCGGGATTTGCGCGTGAGGGGGAACATGGTGTGGGTGGTGACCGGCATCAGTACACACCGAACTTGCGCGCCTCACAGGCAATCAAACGATTCACCAAGTCCGGCACGTTGGTGTCACAGCACTCCACAAGGCGCAGCAGCCTCGCACGCTCATAGCGCGTCATCCGCACCCCGGTCGATGTCGTCCGAGCTTTGCGCGATGCGCGGGTTGGGGCTGACTCGTTTACGGTGTCGTTCAGGAACAGCACCGGATTAACTCGTCGGCTCCCTTCAGTGTCCTTCGGGTTGGTTGAGTCGGTCATTGTGATTGGTTTGGATTGATGGACATATGCTGCAATCTCCGGTGACGTACGGATTAAAAGTCCGTTGATGGTGTGGAGGCTTCAGCGACCAGCGATTGAGCAACAGGAACGGCAGCGGACCACCGACTACAACAGGCCCGCAAAGGCGCCTAATCGCCCCGCAGAGCCACGATCTCCAGCCGGACGACCTAGGACTAGGGTTTACCACTTTTTGAGGGGCTTCCCTCTGAAGGCATTTCTTGAATGCCCCGCATTTGCCCGCAATTGGCCCTAGGACCGATTCTCCCTAGGGAAGCGTGGTGAAAATTTGCGGTGACTTCAGGGCAGTGCGGGGTAGCTGCGGGGGCTTTGAGAAGTCCGACCGATGGGGCGCACAGGGAAAATCGTGTGCGGACACCATCGGCAGCTTTCCTCACGCTCCACAACTCCCGCCTCACCGAACCACGGCCGAGGTAGACCAGCAACCGCCGAAGCCCTTGGCCACACACCGAGCGGCAGAAGTTCACTCGGGAGCCTTCGGAGATTGCTAGGAGCGCTGCAGGTGAGGGGGAATCGCGGCGTGTGGACGCATTGAGCAGGGGACACCGCTGACCACTTTTCTACCTGGGCGCTGTGTCGTTGCTGCTATCGAGTTGAGCACCACGCCGAGTGAAACGAATAGGCCCGACATTCCGATCACCGGACGCCGAGCCTCACGAGTTCACCAGCACGATCACACACCGTTCAACCACATCCTTCCGTGCTACTCACTCGTGTGATGCTGGCGGGGACTGCAAAGCGTGGGCTTGGTAGAGAGTTGCTGTTGCTAATCCCTTACTCAAACGTAGACTCACTAGAGGGAATCAAGAGGGGACTTCAAGTAACCTCTAGTAAGTACCTAGTTAACAACCTCAGGAGAAACCTCACTAAGTACTATGAAGGACCTGAGGGATACTACAGTTCACCTTAGGTACTTAGAGGTACTTAAAGAGTACTTTACTCCCTCTTTCTTCCTACTGCGGAATAGATAAAGTCAAGTGCCTTCAGCAGGAGTCTTGAAGGGACTTCAAGTGACCTCTAGTTAGTACCTAGTTAGTAACCACGGGAGAAACCTTACTAAGTACTTTGAAGGACCTGAGGGATACTACAGTTCACTTCAGGTACCTAGAGGTACTTAAAGAGAACTTTGTCCCTCCTTCCTCCTACGGGGAGGGTTATAAGGTCAATCCCCTTTCTGCTACAGCTTTTGAGCGGCGATTGCTGACAGAGAAATTGGCGTGTGATGCAAACAATGCCGCGTGATGAGCCGAATGGAACATGAGGCAGGAATAGGTCCGCCTTCGTGTCTCAGTGAAACCCAAATGGCAAATCCTCCACGGCTCCTGTGTCTGGATTCAATCGTGCGTGTCTCCGCTTCAATGTGCGCAGTGCCTTCGAGCGAAGTGCTCGCGTAGTCAACTCAGGTTCCCACGGATCGAGCACGGCATCCTCTAGGACCTCCCAAAGAATCCCAAGGTGGGCACGGGTACAGGTGGGGCTGAATCGGTGCCACAGCGACCAGAAGACCCGATTCACTCCCGCCACCTCAGTGGGGTTCATGTGCTCCGGAGCGATGTCCGCAAAGGTCGGATTCATCGGCAATCGCATGACGGTCAGACCAGCGTAAACGGGAGTGCTTCAATCACGCCTAGTTCAGCATTGAATCGCCCACCGGGACGGCGCACCGCAGCATCCGCCTTCCTCAACAACCGCTGTTCACTGATCCCCGCGCGCCACTGCTCGACTACAGCATCCTCCGTGATGTCCTGAAGTGCCTCAAGATGTCCAAGGCACTGCGGTGTGTACTTCGCGTAGAGCGATTGAAAGACCGTGTTCTGCATCGCCAAGTCTGCTGGCGTCATGTCCTCAGAACGTTCAGGTGTGAACAGCGAATTTAAGGGGACACACATTGGCGTTGACTCTCCGGGAGGGGTGACGAGAGTAGCTGAACAGTGGCGCCATAATTGATGAATTCTCACTATGCCGCAAGCCGTAGCGGGTGTATAGCAACGCCAATGCTATCATCTGTATAGCGGGTGTCTCCCGAGTGTATAGCAAACGGTAATTCGCTAACGTTTCCTCGCATTCTTCCGCGATTTCTTCGGGGTCACGAAGGTCCCTTCAGGTTCGACACTGAAGCCGTGCGCCTTCGGATCGTCGGGAGCATAGATGATCGACGGGGCTGCCGTGTCAGGCTCAAATACAGGAGTGATCGTCTTCGCATCGGGGTCAACCTCAACGCGCGCAAACAAACGCCGCATCACTGCATTGACCTTCGTGCGGTCCATCGGTTCCTCAAGACAGGCATCCCACAACTCGTCAACGCGAATGCGCATCATCGGGGCTAGGAACCTTTGCTGCCGCGCTTCCAGAGCCTCAATGTGTTTGGTGACGGTATCCCGCTCAGCTTCCAGTCGCCGTAGGGTCTGCGCAGTCTCCGCAGAGGGCCGAACACGCATCGACCGAAACGCATCGTCGTACTGATCCGCGAGAACACCTAGATAGAGCTCATAGTTCTGACGCTTCTCTCTGAAGCTCTCTGCCATTTCTCCGTGCGGAGCAGCCTCCAGCGTGAACGTCAACGCATCTACAAAGGCAAGTTCAGTCTTCCGGTATGGGACGGCGGTGTACTTGCAGCCCGCTCCGCTCTTCGCCTTCTCGCAGACGAGATAGACCTGATACCGCCCCTGCCCTTTGTTCACGCGGACCATCGAAGCACCACAGCGCACACACACTGCAAGCCCACCAAAGATGTTGGAGACCTCGCGGGAGGCATGACGGCCCCTCCGTGGACTCGAAGTACCGCGCATTGACTGCACCGCAGCGAAGTCCGCTTCAGTGATGATCGCGGGAAAGTACCCCGCAACCTCGCCTTCCTTCACCTTCCGCCGCTTGCCGCTGGTGTAGTCGTTGCTCTTGGCGGACTGCACGCCGATCACTGCAGGATTCTTCAGGATCGTTGCGAGGTAGGTCCGTCTCCAGAATCGCGCCCGTTCCTTCGCTGCCTTTTCGGGATCGTCGCTGTAGATCGGTTGCCCTTCGTCATCCACCTTAAGCGAGAACGCGGGGACGCCTTCAGCATTGAGCGCGGCAGTGATGGAGTGGGACCCAATGCCGTTCAGTGTGTCGCGAAAGATTCGGCGGACCACGTTGGCCCGTGCCTCATTCACGCGGAACGATTGACGGTCAGCGTTGAGGGTCAGCCACGGCGGACAGACTGACGTGATCTTCTCACCAGCCGATGCCTTCTTACGCTTCTCGCTCCACGTCGCCCGCCCCCGTCGCCCCTTCTCTGCACTCTCCGTGTGAGCACGGTGCGCCTGTAGAGCGATTTCGATGAACGTCATAATGCCATCGCTCTCTCGGTCTAGCGCGGCAGCGGTGTATTCCTTGAACGGGTTGAGCGTGACCACGGTGATCCCCGCCTGTACGATGTTCGACAGGAGGTTTGCCGTACGCCAAGGTGGTAGGCGGCTGAGTCGGTCGATGTTCTCTACGAGCAGCACCGATCCGTGTGCCACCAACCCAAGGTTGATTGCGTGAATGAATCCACCGAGTTGCCCGCCCTCTGCCAGATGCTTCGCCCGAAACGCCGACAACCCTTCATCGCTCAGCGTCTCGTCAACCTCTAAGCCGCGCTCTTGGGCATAGCTGCGCGCCATGTCCGTCTGTCGTCTCCGTGAATCACCCTTGGACTGCTCGGGCGTGGAGAAGCGCAAATAGCTGTAGACCTTTGGGGTGTCCGAGGGGGTGTAGGTCAGGGTCACGGGCTTGGCCATTGAGGAAGACTGCCGGGGTCTTCAAGAATTATCAATGGTTCTGGGAAATCCTCCATGGGTGCGACCGCACGCGATGCCGGTCGCCGAACGCGTGTGGCTCAAACAGGAGTTCCGCACGATGCGTGATGCGACGTGGCGCGAAGGCGCGAAGGGCGCTGGCGCCGGTGCGGGATTCTCCGGGCAGGCGGATCTGGCGGTGGCGTTCATCGAGCGGGCGATGCAACTGCTCGCGCCCGGAGGCACAGTCGCCCTGCTCGTGCCGGCCAAGCTGTGGCGCACACTCTCAGGTGGCGGCATTCGGCGTTTGCTGCTCAGCGAGTCCCAGCTGCGTGTCGTGCATGACTGGAGCGATGCACCCGCACAGTTCGACGCGGCAACGTATCCATCACTGGTGGTGGCCACACGACGCGCGCCGCGTGAACGGCTCGCGCTGTCCGAAGCGACCGACAACGTCACGACTGGCACCTCCACCGCGAGCACGTCGGATGCGCACTCGATTCGCATTGCGATCGCACGCACCCACACCACACGGTTCACCATGAGCGAGCGCACCCTGTCGCTTGGCGGCGAAGCTGGCGCGCCGTGGGTCTTGTTGCCACCGCCCGCGCAGGCGGCGTTCGAAACACTTCGGCAAAGCGGTGTGCCGTTGTCGCAGTCGTCGCTGGGCCGACCGCTGCTTGGAGTGAAATGCGGATGCAACGCCGCGTTTCTCGTGGATGCAGTGGAGCACGATGACGACACTGCCACGGTGACATCGACAGTACCCCCCACCAATGGCGCGCTCTCCGTGCGTGGGACTCTCGCGGGCGGCGTCGCGACGCAGACGCGTGGATCGGCGAGTCTCCGGCAAGGCGTCATCGAGCGTACGCTGCTTCGGCCCGCCATGCGCGGAGAGGATGTCGGAGCCTTGTCGACGGAGGCACGCACGAGCGGATCGACCGACGGACTGCGCATCATCTGGACGCATGATGTGTTCGGGCAGGCGCTGCGCACGCTGCCGCCGGCCACGGCGCGATGGATGGCGCAGTGGCGACCGCGACTCGCCGCGCGATCCGATGCCCGTCAACGCCAGGCATGGTGGACGCTCTTTCGCACCGAGGCGGCGCGGTCCGATTCCGCGCGAGTGGTATGGGCCGATATCGGTCGGAGATTGCGATCACGGGTGCTCTTGCCCGGTGATCCCACGGTACCGCTCAACTCGTGCTACGTGGTGCGCACACCGCATGTCGACGACGCCTTTGCATTGCATGCGCTGCTGCGCTCGAACATCGCCGGCGCGTGGCTCGATGTGCTGGCCGAGCCGGCGCGTGGCGGTTTTCGACGATTTCTCGGATGGACGGTGGCGGCGCTACCCATCCCCGCGGATTGGCGTACCGCGGCGGCACTCCTGTCGCCGATGGGGCGCCTGATGATGGACGACGAACGCGACGCCGATAGTGGCGTGCCGATGGATGTGCCGCTCGACCTCGATGAGATCGTCGCGCTCGCATACGGCGTGCCCGTGCAGGAGCTGCTGCCGTTGCTCGAGTGGTACCACACCTGAGGATGCATTGATGACAAGTCGATCGAGTGCGGTGGCTCAGCGCCGACTGGAACTGGTGCGCAGCTATGTGGCGCGCGCCGTGCTGCCGCCATTGCCGGCGGCGGAGCTGGGCGACGTGGTGCTGGCGCCGCATCAACGTGAGGCGGTGGCGCGACTGCTCGCAGTGATCGCGGAGCACGGAGGCGCATTGCTTGCCGACGACGTGGGGCTCGGGAAGACCTTCGTGGCGCTGGCGGTGGCGCGTGAATACGAGGCCTGCGAGATCGTGGCGCCGGCCGCGCTCCTCCCCATGTGGGGTGGTGCGCTGGTGCGGTCACATACGACGCACGCACGATTGCATTCGCTGCACAGCTTTTCGCGCGCGTCCGACGCACCTGGAGCGGAGCCATCGCTGGTGTGTCGCGGACGGACCTTGGTGATTGTCGACGAGGCGCATCATGTGCGAAACCCCTCCACGACACGGTATGCGCGACTGTCAGCGGCGCTGGCGGGCGCTGACGTGCTCTTGTTGAGCGCGACACCCATTCATAACCGAGCGCGCGACCTGCGGGTCATGTTGGCGTTGTTTGCCGGCACGCGTGCGGATCTGCTGGACAGTGAGCGACGGGCGGAGCTGATCGTGCGTCGAGAGGCGGGCATGGTGCGTGAACATCGGGGAGTGTCGCGCGAGCAATCCTCAGCGATTGTGACGAGACGACCGACCGTGCATCGACATCGGCCGCATCGGCTCGTGATGGACGAGGGCGTGCTCACGCGCATCGTCACGCTCCCCGTGCCCCTTCCAGCGAAAGATGGCGCCGAAGCGGGCGCGCTCATCCGCATGGGACTGCTACGTGCGTGGTGCAGCAGCGATGCCGCCCTGATCGATGCGGTTCGCAAGCGGCGGCTGCGCGGTGCGGTGCTGCGCGATGCGCTCGAGACGGGACGCTATCCAACAGACGCGGAGCTCAGGTCCTGGGCCGTCGTGGAAGGCGACATGCAACTCGGGTTCGCGGAGCTGCTGGTAGGCGGGCGAACGGAAGACGGTGCGTTGCTCGCCGTCCTTGATCGCCACCTGACCGCGCTCGAGTCACTCGCCGATACTATGCGCGGGCTTGAAGGTCTGGATGCGGTGCGAGCGACATGGCTTCGCGAGGTGATGGCGCGCAATCCGGGTGTGCCGGTCGTGGCGTTCTCGCAATATGCCAAGACCGTCGAGGCGATGTACCGCGCGCTGGGAGATATCGCCGGCGTGGGGATGCTCACCGGATCACGCGCGCGGATCGCGAGTGGGCCGATTGCGCGAATGGAGGCATTGCATCGATTTGCACCGCGTGCGCATGAACGGCCCCCACCGCCGGTGCATCAGGCGATTCGACTGCTGCTCACGACCGACATTCTCGCCGAGGGGGTGAATCTTCAGGACGCCGGCGTGGTGGTCCATCTCGACCTACCGTGGACGGCAGCGTTGCGCGATCAGCGCGTGGGGCGATGCGCGCGGATGGGGTCGCGGTGGCCTTCCGTTGCGGTGTATTCGCTGGCGCCTTCGCTCCCCGTGGAGCGGGTGATCCGGTTGGAGCGACGCGTGGCGCGCAAGGCGGCGACTGCCGCGAGAGCGGTCGGGCGCGCGGGTGCGGCGCGGAGTGTCGTGGAAACGCAATCGCTTTTGCTTGACCTGCTAAGACGCTGGACTCCGCTAACGGCGCTACGCGAACCTGACAACGCAAACTCGACTGAGCTTTCACGGCCCGGGGTTCGGATCGCCGAGCAGCGCGTTGCGCTGGCGGCTGGGTGGGAGTTGGGAGCGCTGGTGGTGGTCCGATATCAGGCGCGAGATGGTGAGATTTCAAGATTCCTGTCGGCGGTTCGTCGCGACGGGCGCTGGGTTGTGCGCGACAACGGGCGTACGGCACTGTCGCTTGTGCGCGTGGCTTCGCGCGGGCCGTTGATTGCTGTCAAGCACGAACTCTCATCTTCCCGTGAGGCCGTTCGAGAACTTGTAAGATTGGTTCGACGCTGGCTGGCACGAGCGCAGGCTCGCGCGATCGCCGGCGATTCAGAAACTGCGCTGAGCGACGTGCAGCGACAGGCTTACAAGCACCTTGCGGCAGCGGTCGAGCAGCTTGGCGTGACCGAGCGCGCACGACTCGCGGCGAGTATTGCGCGCTGTCGCGACGCGATTCGTGACACGCGTTCGTCCGCGGCTGAACTCGCATTGCGCGAGTGGCTGGCGCGCTCCGCGTCGTCCAGTGCGAGTTGGCTCGACTCGGTACCGCAAGTGCGCGGGCGCCGGCCAGTTGGGCGCGAGCTGCGCTCCAGCGCGAAGGAGGCACGCGCGAGTCTCACGCTGCTCCTCTTGTCCCCTCCCCCGCCCGTTACTGTTCAGCCATGACCGCTGAACGCCACGCCTTGCTCTTCGATCTCGATGGCACGCTGATCGACTCCATTGGCCTGTTGCTCGAATGCATGGAGTTCGCCTTCGAGCCACGCACCCAGGCGGGCACTCGGCGACCCACTACAGCGCAGTGGGTCGCGGGGATCGGCACGCCGCTCCGCACGCAGCTCGCCGAGTGGTGCGAGGCCGAGTCGGAGGTCGACGCGCTCGTGGCGCGTTATCGCGACTACCAGGATCTGCATCTGGAGCGGCTGACCACCGCCTTTCCCGGTGTTCCCGAAATGCTGGCGTGGGCGCGCGCCGAGGGGCATCCCACGGCCATCGTCACGAGCAAGGGGCGCGGCATGACCGATCGGTCGCTCCGTCATGTGGGGCTGCTCGAGGCGTTCGACACCATCGTCACCTACGAGGAGACGACCCGTCACAAGCCGCTCCCCGATCCGGTTTGGCTGGCCTGTGAGCGACTGGGCCTCCCCGCAGACCGGGCGCTCTTCGTGGGCGACTCCCCCCACGACATGCATGCGGGACGCGCGGCGGGGAGCAAGACGGGTGCGGCCCTCTGGGGTCCCTTCACTCGCGAAGAACTGGCACCGGCCCATCCGACCTTTTGGATGGCCAGTATGACCCAATTGCCCGAGATTGTGTCGCGGCTCTGATCCGCGGTCGCGGGGCGAGGGCTCGCGTCCCCCGCCCTCTCAAAACTTGCTCAGGCGTTCAAACCCTCCGGCGTACCCGGGTATCCAATCCCGTGCCAAGTTCCCGGAGTCCACTTGCTCGCCCTACGCGTGACTGATCCCACCCTCCAATTCGCCATCGCCGGCTCGGCTCCAGTCGAGCACGACGACGTGACCGCCGCTGCCCGCGGCGATCGCTCGGCGTTTGAGCGGGTGTACCGGACGCACGTGGATCGCGTGTACAGCCTCTGCGTGCGCATGCTGGGCGACCGGGTACTGGCCGATGAAGTCACGCAGGATGTGTTCGTGCGCGTCTGGCAGAAGCTCCCGGGCTTTCGCGCCGAATCCGCATTCAGCACCTGGCTGCATCGAGTCGCCGTGAACGTGATCCTGTCGCGTCGCAAATCGACCGGCATTCACCAGGGGCGACAGGCCGACGAGACCGCACTCGATGAGGCGCCGAGCAAACCGCTGCCGGTTGGCGACCGCCTCGATCTCGAGCAAGCCATTGCCGGACTGCCAAACGGCGCACGAAAGGTGTTCGTGTTGCACGACGTCGAAGGCTTCACACACGAAGAGATCGGCGATCAGCTCGGTATCACACCGGGTGGCAGTAAGGCACAGTTGCACCGCGCTCGCATGTTGTTGCGGGCCGCGCTCACGCGTTGACCAGTATTTCACCATGACCATCGACCCCATGCTTCCTCCAACTGATCGCTCTGCCGATTGCGCGCGTTTCGACGCGCAGCTTGGCGCGTGGCTGGAACAGGAGCTGAGTAGCAGCGAGCAGGCGTTCATGATGGCGCATCGCGCCAACTGCGATGCCTGCGACGCGCTGACACGCGATCTCGAGCAGATCATCGCGAACGCCGCGGAGCTACCGCCGCTGTCACCGCCGCGTGATTTGTGGGCCGGTATCGAGCAACGACTCGCCGCTGAAGTGGTACCGCTTCCCACCGCGACGCGTACAGCGCCGGTTACTCGCTGGTCCACGCGACGCCTCACGGCGGCAGCGGCTGCACTGATGTTGACGACCGCCGGCGTGACCTGGCAGTTCGCCTATCGCGCCGGTGGTGATGTTGCGCGGGCGGATTCGGCACGCGCTGCCTCGACCGTAGCCGCGACGCCGACTGGTTCGGCGAAGCCGTCGAACGACAGCACTGTGCTTGCACCGAAGTCGGAGATCGTGGTTGGCTCACCGATCGCGTCGACAGCGCCGATCACGCGCGTAGCCAGCAACAGCGCGCCGCGCGCGCCGGAAGTGATCTACGAGCGCGAGATCACCGCGCTGCGTCGCATTGTCGATGAACGCTTTGCGGAACTCGACACGAGCACCGTGACGGAGCTGCGTCGCAATCTCAAGATCATCGACCAGGCCATTGCCGACAGTCGCAAGGCGCTGGCGAAAGACCCGCGCAGTGCGTTCGTATCGCAGCAGCTTGATCGCGCGTTACAGGCGAAGCTCGAGCTGATGCGCCGGGTGGCGTTGCTATGAGCGCTCGCACCCTTCGCGCCTCGTGGGTGTCGCTCGGCCTGCTGGTATCGGCGGCGGCGCTTCCCGCGCAGGACTCCACTCTTCGCCTGCCCGACAACGCGGTGGTCGATGTCACGATCCGATCGGGAAAGCTGATCGTGCGAGGCACCGATCAGGTGACCGGCTCGGTGCGCGGTGGCGGGCGCAATTACTCGATTCGTCCGAGTGGCGTCGGGATCGTGGTGAGTGGCCGAAACAGCGGTCGGAACAGTGGCGCAAACAGCGGAAATAATCGCGATCGCAATCGTGACGCGGATGACGACGAAGATGTCCTGCAGCTCGATCTTCCGCGTGGCGTTCGGCTCATCGTGAACACCTCCTCGGCTGACATCGATTTGCGCGATTTGCGCGGCGATGTCGATGTAAAGACCACCAGCGGCGACCTCGTCGCGGACAATCTGTCGGGACGGCTCTACGTCGATACCTTCAGCGGCGACGTCGACGTGGTGGGCACACTCACCTCGCTCCGCGCGAGCACCGTGAGCGGTGATGTACGCGTCCGCGGTGTGCGTGGCGAGGTCGAGCTCAAGTCGACCAGCGGCGAAATGCGAATTGCCGGCGATCGCATTACCCGTGTGTCGGGCGAAAGCATCACCGGCGACATCATCATCGATGGTGGCCTGGCCGACGACGCTCGCGTGTCAATCAACACGCACTCGGCCGACATCTTTCTCCGCTTGCCAAGCAACGCGCGTGGCTCGTTCGACTTCACGACGATCAGCGGGGAGCTCGATGCTGGTGGAGCACTGACGTTGATGCCTGGTGCGCTTGATGGTTCGCGAAACCGACGCGCGACGCGTCGTTACGAGATTGGCGGCGGTGGCCCGCTGCGCATTGACCTGTCCACATCGAGCGGCGACGTGCGCTTTGCGCGCGGCAACCGCGCGTGAACGATTTGCATCACTCCGTACTCACGAGGACTTTCATGAATTCCCGCATGATGGCGCCTACATTGGTCGCCCTCTCCCTTGTATCCGTGGTAGCGTCACCAGCGAGCGCACAGGATTCGCGCCGCGACAACGCCTTCACCTGGTCCGGGACTGTTTCGCGCAGCGGCACGCTGCTCATTCGCAATGTGAATGGCGAAGTGGTCGTATCGCGCAGCACGAGCGGCCGAGTTGAGGTCACCGCCGAAAAGCGCTGGCGCCGCGGCGATCCGGAAATGGTTCGCATTGAACAGAAGAAGTTCAGCGAAAACGTCGTGATCTGCGCACTCTTCAACGAAGGATCCACCTGCGAAGAAGACGGGATCCGTAACGAACGGCGCATGCGCTGGAACGATCGCAATGATGTGTCGGTGCGCTTCGATGTGCGCGTGCCGGAAGGTGTGCGCGTCGACCTGAGCACGGTCAACGGCGGCATCGAAGTGCGCGATGTCACCACCGAGGTGAAGGCCAACACGGTGAATGGCAGCATCACCGCCCGCAGTGCTGGCGGTCCGGTGCGCGCCCGCACCACCAATGGCAGCATCACCGTCTCCATGGGCTCACTCGGCAACGCCGATGACCTCGACTACCAGACGACGAACGGCTCGATCACGCTCGAGTTGCCGTCGAACTTCGGCGCCGAGTTGGAGCTGGGCACGGTGAACGGGCGCGTCACGACCGACTTCCCGATCACCATCAGCGGCACGCTCTCCCCACGACGCCTGCGCGGTACGATTGGCGACGGTCGCACACGCTTGCGTGCGAGCACGGTGAACGGCTCCGTCACGCTGCGAAAGAACTAGCCAGGCTTCACCGGCTGCAGCAATCCATCGAGCAGCTCGCGGCTATTCTCCCGCGAGCTGCTCGATTGCTTTGGCGAGCTCAAAATCCTTGTCGGTAATGCCGCCGGCATCGTGGGTGCCGCACGCGAACTGAATGCGCGTGTAGCGAATGTCGATGTCCGGGTGATGCTGCTGCGCTTCGGCAACCTCAGCGACTTTCGCGATGAAGGCGATTCCCGCCGGAAAGGTCGCGAAGTGATAGGTCTTGGCGATGGTGTCGCCCTTTCGGCTCCACCCCGGCACGCCGGTCAGATTCCGATGAATCTCGATGTCGGAGAGTCGCGGGTCGTTCATGGGTTGAGCATATAGCGGTCAACGAGGGAGTCGCAACCGACTCGAGCCGACCGCGTCGTGAAACCCACCACCCACGACCAAAAACCCGAAACCCTGAACTGATCAATTTGCTCTTTCGGCATTTATTCGGTAAACTGAGAATCCAATGTCGTACTCCCTGCCCGTCCTCCCGGAGCCCCTCAGGCTCCTCACGAGTCAGGCCGACCTGCAGTATCACGCGGCCCCCGGCGGCGGGATCCTCAACAGCCCGTCGGCCACGCACATGGGGTTCTGGTCGATCAATCCGTACGTCGGCTGTGCATTCGGCTGCGCCTATTGCTACGCGCGGGATACGCACCGCTACACCATAGAACGGGCAGGAGAGATTGGCCGGAGTATCGTGCGCGAGATGCCGCCGTGGATGGCATTCGAGCGTCGCGTGCTGGTGAAGGAGCACGCCGGCGCGCGTGTCCGAGAGGCACTGCGTTCGTCGCGCGCACCCAAGCCCGGTGATTCACTGGTGATTGGTTCGGCGACCGATCCGTATCAACCCGCCGAGCGAAGGTTTCAGGTCACGCGCGAGGTCCTCGAGGCGTTGCAGGTGGTGCGCGGTCTCAAGTTGGTGATCATCACCAAGAGCCCGTTGGTGACACGCGATGTCGCGCTGCTGCAATCACTCGCGACGCACAATCAGGTGGGCGTGCACATTTCGCTCATCACCACCGATCGCGAACTCGCGCGCACACTCGAGCCACGTGCGCCTACGCCTGAGAGTCGTTTGCGCGCGGTGCGCCGATTGGCGGAGGGCGGTATTGCCGTGAGCGTGAATTGCATGCCGGTGCTGCCGGGCATTACCGACGGTCCGGGGATGCTCGCCGATGTCGTCGAGCAAGTCGCGAAGGCCGGCGCGAAGAGCTTTGGGGCGTGCGCGCTCAGACTGCGTGCGGCATCTCGGCGTCGCTATCTGCCCATGATTCGCGAGTCGTTCCCCGATCTCGCGTCGCGCTACGAGAACACGTATCGCAACAGCGTCTTCGCTGGCGACGAGTATCGCGATGGACTTCACCGCGTCGTGGAGCGATTGTGCCGCAAGCACGGGCTCAGGACACGCGAGTACAAGAAGACCGGCGAAGCGGTGAAGTACTCGATGACGGATTCGTCGGTCGACACGGCGAAGGGTGACTGCGAGTCGATCAGACTCGAAGCACAGTTCGCGCTCGGGGAACAGCTAGTGCTTTTTTGAGGTCTCGGCCTTCTTGTCGAACGTGCGACGGGTCCACATCACGAGCACCCCGCAATTGGTATCGAGGCCGGCATATTGCGCTGGCATTTGTGAAGGTCCGGCGTAGTACTCCACTGCCTCCAACTGATTGGCCCGAATGGAGCGCAGGTCGAAGAGCGCCTCCCCATCGCGTCCGAAATACAGGATGTGATTGTCGAGGATGATGCGTGCGTAGCAATCGCTTCCCGCACCGCGCATCGCATCGTCTCGATCGGGCCGCTTGCTGGTGGTGCCGCTGAGCGATTTTGGCGGTCGCCCCGAGACGAGCCACGCAGCGGTACCCATCCTGGCTTGCCGGATCGCGAGACCGCGGAAATTCATCAGCGCCGCGGTGAAGGTGCGATTCTCGAGCTGCGCGAGGTCCGTGCGCGCCCAAAACTGACCCAAGCCCAGTTTTCGATTCTCCTCGAACGATGGAATCGTGGCGTCCGATTCCACCCGCACCGAGTCGAGCACCGTGACACGCCCCAGCGCAAACTGCGCTTCCTCATCAACGCCCACACGAAACGTTACGGTCGCGGTGATCGGCGTGTAGCCCATGCGTCGCACCTGCACGACGTGCGTACCGACGGGAACGGTATCGAGCAGAAACTCGCCGTTCGCAGTCGTGCGCACTCCATGGGATGCGCCGCGCAGTGTCACTTCGGCGTCGAGAATCGGTGCGCTCCCGTTGTCCATGCTCACCACGCGTCCGCGCATCCGCGACACCGGCGACTGCCGTGGATCGACCGCGAGCAGGACGATCTGCGCGCGCGTCTCCGTGGGCACCACCAACTCCTGCGGCACACTTCGACCGGTCTCGGTCACCGCGTGAACACGCAGCAACTCACTCGCGAACTGTCCGCACTGACTGAAGGCGCCGCTGCTGTCGGTCGTCGCGGACAACCGGAACACGTTGCGATTGAGCGACGAGGTGATCGGGTTGGCAGTGCGCGCGTTCCATTCGAAGGTGACGCGCTGACCGCGAAGTGGCGCTCCATCGGTGGTTCGCACGACTCCGTTGATCATCGCGACCTTTGGACCGATTCCGCACCGTTCCCACACCACCGACGCAGCGGAAGGCACGTACACTCTCAGCGCACTGGTGCTGTCGATCAGTGCAAGCTCCTGACTGTGCGAGAGCCCCAGGGAATCGAGCGCCGGTGTTCGCACCAGCGCCGCGTAGAGCCCCGGAACACGTGCCGGGAGGGAAAACTCCCCCTGCTCGTTCGCACGCAGTGAGTCGGCGCCGATACGAACATAGGCGTTGGCGACCGGCTGTCGCGTGAGCGAATCCATCACGATGCCATTGAAGCGGACTGCCGGGCGCGAGTACAACGTGTCGTGCTCGGCGATCGCCAACATCAGCTCACCGCCGCTGGCCTGGATTTTGGCGAGAAACGGCAGTGCGCGCGGATCGACCTTTTCCATCGCGGGCATGTAAATCTCCCAGCCGCGAATCAGCCAGGCACCGGTGCGCAGCGTCACGAACTCCACCATGCCACCCGACTGCAACGAACGAAGCGGCGGCAGTTGCACATAGCGATAGATCATCGCGCGCAGTCGCGCGGTGCCACGCGCCACGTACATCGTGCCGGCGATCTCGGGAATCAGGATGCGATCGCGCGTGGGCTCGAATGCCACACCGACTTCGGTGGAATCACGTCCGGCAACGAGCTTGATGCAGTGGTCTTCAAGAAATGATGGCGCCAGCAGTCCATCCATATCCGGCGCGTAGTAGATCGCACTACCGTCCGCCTGCTCGACCACGTATCCGTAACGCCGGAGCTGCTCGATCGGCGCCGAACGCCATGGTTGCATCCCCTGCTCGCGTCGCATCGATCGTTGCTCGTTGTCGATGCGACGAACGCCGCGTGCTGCCGTGGCGGCATATTCCCGCTCGTATTTGAGCGTGGTGAGTTCGAACGACTGATCGGCCGTGGTGAGTGCCGTTGCCGACAGCGCCGTCCGCACCTGGTCCCACACCTGAAAGGCACTGGTGCTACTGCTATTGCGCTCCACTCGACAGGCCGACTGCGCGGCCACCCGCAGTGTGTCGAGCCCGATGGCAATGAAGTTGAGGGTAAGCGGAAGCGTGCGCGCTTCACCGGCAGTGAGTGTAATCGGCGCGCTCATCTGTGGCGTGAAGCCAATGCGTGCGGTGCGCACGCGATAAAGACCGGCGCGTGGCGCGGCCAATCGAAATTCACCATCGGCGCCGGTGAGTGCTCGCGCTATGCTCGCACCGGTGCTGTCGATGAGCGACACCACCGCACCCGAGACGGGCGCTGACGGTGTGCCGCTGGAGCGTACGTTGCCTTGCACGATCTGCGCAGCGAGCGGCCGCGCGAGCATCATCGCGATGATGATCGCCACGGGGATCGCCCTGCAAGTCGTTCGGGCGACCCGGCAGGCTCGTGATGCGAGCGTTCGAAGCATTGGCATTCGCGGGAGCGAGCGATAGCGATCAGCGGGATACGCAACTCGTCTTCGCAATTCTCGCACGGCCTGCCCTGCGCAGCAAGCAATCGTTGCGCAGGGACGAACGGCGTCGCTACGGCCGCACGAACACTACGCGCTGGCCGCGATACGTCGTCGCCAATGAATCGCCCGCCACGACGAAGTTGAGCACCAGATCGGGGAACGGGCAGGGCGGACTCGCACTGATGACATCGGTCCCATTCATGGTCGTCGATGTTGCGGTGATACGGCGCGATGTCACACACCCTACCGCTGTGGGTGTCGCACTGCCGGCCGTGTACTGCTGCGCGGTTTCGGCGAAGCTGAACTGGAACTGTCCCACCACCAACTGAATCGATGACACCTCGGTATACGGCGCCGACGTCGCACTGCGATACGGCAGCGCCGCATTCGACATGCGCACGGCCGTCCACGTACCGATATAGCGCTCGACGACGGGATCGTAGGGCGTGTTGTCGGTGGGATTGCCGCAGCCAGCGGCCAGCACTGCTCCGCTGAGCAAGACACCAACAGCTGCCGACCAGCGGGCCATCTCGGCTCCCATCGTCCAGGTAGGTGAAGTCGAAAACACAACTATAGGAATGCGTATAGTGCCGCCCGGACGCTGACGGCGCACTGGGCATTCCTGTTCCCGGACTCCTCTGGCGCTTCGGCATTTCTTCGGGTATCATCCGAAAACGATGTCTGCGTCAGTCGCTGCTCTCACTCCTCTCCGCGCCCAGCTGGATGCCGTCGTGGTTGGCGGGCGGACCACCGGGGCCCCATGGGCCACCGGCCTCCCCACGCTCGACCGGGCACTGGGCGGAGGCATTCCGCGAGGACGCATCACCGAGCTCTCCGGTCCACTCGCGGTCGGCAAAACTGCACTGCTTCGGCAGGTCGTCGCCCGCGTACTTCACACCGGTGCGTGGGTCGCGTGGATCGATGCACGCCGCACACTTGCTCCCGCACCGTGGGCGGACTTGGGCGAACGCTTTGTGGTTGTGCGTCCGCCCGACCCCAAGCGCAGTGCGTGGACGGCCGATCTGCTGCTGCGCAGTGGTGTGTTCGGCCTGGTCGTGATCGATGGTGCACCACCACTCACACGTGTGCATGGCGTGCGACTTGGCCAACTCGCGCGCGAACGCGATGCGGCGTGTGTCGTGCTCGAGCATCTCATACCAGGCGAATCTCGCAACACACGACTCGCAGGCACGGTGCGAGTGCGACTTGCCCTCAGCATGCCTCCGTCTGTTTCGGGTACATCCATGCGACGACGACGCGATGCCACACGCGAATCCGCGCGAGAATCCGCACAAGGACCGCGCGACCCCGCGATGTCGGTCACCGTGGAGAAAGGCAGTTCATCCAGTCATCAGCTCAGTGCGTTCGAGGTTCCCCGTGTCGTCGTTGTGGCGCGTCGCTTGTGTACGAATTCCGAGATTCCCGATCGGCGCGGGGTGGCGCGAAGCGCGCGTCGTCCCTGGGCCGCTCGTGGCAACAGCACCGACCAGTACATCGACGCCAACGGACACCCGATCGTCGAACACCCCGTCACCTGGGGCGGACTCGGTGTCGGCGGACACGACTTGTACGGAGTTGAGCTTCCGGGACATCCAGCTCACACTCCTGGACTGCGCGAACACACACCAGAACAACGCGAACTGCAACCACGCGAACTGCACCAACGCGGGACAGCGGAAGAGCGGCAACACCGCGAACTCGACCGACTCACGCGCGACTGGACGACATACCGCGGACGGCGACGCGCCGCCGAGTCGAGCTTCGGGCGGCGCTCGCGGCGGGAGCTCGCGCGCGAACGAACGGGGGTCGTCCTCGCGAGTCATAGTGGACAATCGCGTGGCAGCAACGGCTCGCCGCGCGTCGGGCGCGACGAACGGCAACGCGAAGAGCAAGGCCAACGCGAAGGCAAGCGCGAGCGCGAGCGCGAACGATCTCCCACTCCATTGGGATAGCGTACCGCGCGCGCTTGCGATCGACACGCGATTGCGCGCGGTTTCATTGGCGGCAGGGCGTGTGGGAGTGCGTGCCGGGATGACCATCGCCGAGGCCAAAGCGCGGTGCGCTTCGCTCGATGTGCGTGGATGGGATGATCACGCCGTTGCCGATGCCATTCTTGCGGCCACCACCGCGTTGCTCGCGGCGAGTCCACAGGTCACACCGGTATCTGGTGCACCAGGGATGTGGTGGATTGGCGCAACCGGTTTCGATGCGTTGGGTGGTGAGGCTGCGCTTGCCGACACATTGCATCGCATTGCGCAGCAGTGGCATCCGTCGGCACGCGTGGCCATTGCGAGTTCCTGTGTTGCCGCACGCGCGGCAACATGGGCGCCACTGTCGAAAGCCGCTGAAGCCAAGGCACCACGGGCAGGCGAACTCGATCCGCATTGCACCATCGTGCCACCCGGTCAATGCGCGATGTATCTCGCACCGGCACCGTTGGGACTCGTCCCCATGGAAGACGATCTGCGCGAAGCACTCACCGCGCTTGGGCTGCGCACCGTTGGCGCACTCGCGTCACTCGATGCGGGCGATGTTGAACAGCGTTGGGGGCCCGACGGACTCACCGCGTGGCGCCTGGCGCGTGGTGATGACGCGCGACGCCCTGGCGTTGTCCGCGTGGAAGCCGCGCGTAGTGCAAGTGTCGAACTTCCGGAAGCCGTGGAAAGCGCCGAGCCGGTATTGTTCGTGTTGCGCGCCCAGTTACAGCGGTTGCTGCAGGAGTGTGTACACGATGGACGTGCGGCGGCGGCGGTTGCCGTGACGCTTGTACTCGATGCCGGACGTCAGTATCCGATCGAGGATATCGGCACCGAGTTGGGTGGGCATACGCGGGTGATGGAGACGTCGGACGACGCAGTCGCTCCGACGGAACGGCAGACGGAACGGCAGACCGAACAGCCGTACAGAGTGAAGAGACGGACAGTGCAGAGTGCGGAGCAACAATCCGCTCTGCACTCTGCACCCTCCGTCTCTTCACTCTACACTGGCCGTTCACTGCTCAGCATTCCGCAGCGCACCATCACCAGAGAAGTCCGCCCCGCGCGTCCACTCGCGCGCGTCGAGCCGTTGTTCGATCAGTGCCGCGCGTTGCTCGAACGGTGGCGCATTCCTGCGCCCATCATTGGTGTCACGGTCAGCATTCCGGCCACCGCACCACTCGCGGCCGATCAGGGCGACTTGCTCGTCCCGTCATGGCGCGATGCGGCGATGAATGCGGAAGCGGTGTTCGCGCGACTGCGTGCGGCACTCGATCCGGAAAATCGCGGCGATGTGGTCGTGCACCCTGAAGCGCGCGATACGCATCGCGTGGAAGAATCGGGCGCGTGGATCAGTGCCGATCCGGTTGAACTCGCATCGGCACCGCTCCCTGCACCAGTCGCCGCCCAGCATGACACACCAACACCGGCCGTGTTGCGTCTACTTGGTGCACCCGAATCGGTCGACGTCGAACTGCCACATGGTGCGCCGGGCGCGATCTGGTGGCGTGGCCGTCGTTTGACAGTGGCCACTGCACACGGCCCGGAACGCGTGAGCGGCGATTGGTGGCGCGGCGATGGCTATGCCCGTGACTACTGGCGCTGCATTGCCGAAGACGAAGGCGAACTGCTGCTCTACTGCGCCGACACGCACTGGTTTGTGCAGGGGTGGTATGACTGACTCGAGCCTATGACTGCGCAGCGAGCGCGCGCAGCATCCCACCAACGCCCTCGGCGTCGAGCAATCGCATGCCGAGATGGACATCGGACACACCATCGCGCATCTGATAGGTGAAACGATAGCTATCGCCGTCTACTGTGGCGTCCATGAATCGACAGGCCACGCCGGCGCTCGATACGCGCGCTGAGCCAACTTCCGCGAGATGCGACGCGATGATGAACGACCCGTGCGGCGCGCGGGCAAGGCCGTCGACCAGCAAACCCGTCGCCTGACCGGCGTCCTTCACATTGGTGCCACGAAAGACTTCGTCGACAATCGCGCAGACCGACTCGCCGCGAGTGACCGCCTCAACGACGCGTTTTACACGACGCACTTCCGCGAGGAAGAGGCTTTCATGCCGATCGAGATTGTCCTGCACCGCAATCGACACCACCAGGCGATCGAACACTGGCACGACGGCCGCACGTGCTGGCACGGCCATGCCGAGGTGTGCAAAACAGACTGAAAGACCCGTCGCTCGAAGTGCCGTGCTCTTTCCGGCCATGTTCGGCCCGGTGAGAAAGCAGACGCGATCGTTGGAATCGAAGCGCACATCGTTCGCGACGCCGTCGGGAAGCAACGGATGACGCAACTCGGTGAGTTGCAACGCGCCATCGCGCGCCACAAGCGTAGGCGGCACTCCACGCACCAGGCTACTCGCCTCGGCGAGCGAGCACCATGCATCGAGCTGCGACACGGCCTTGGACAGCGCGCGCAACTGCTCGCGATAGCTGGTTTCGTCAGGCGCCGAATCGCCGCGAATGATCGCATCGCAGGTCGCCATACGCCACAAGCCACCCTGCCGCACGCGATCGCTCACGATACGGCCGCGCGGATCGTCCACGATCGCCACGATTTCATCACGCAGCCGATTGAACGCCGCGTCTCCCTCGAGCGCGGCAAGACAACTGCCCAGCGCGCGCATCCCTTCGAGTAAGCGATGCACATCGGTCGCCAACTGCGCCGCGAAGTGCACAATGTTCTTGTGCGACACGGCAAACGTCGCCATGCGCATCTGCGAGATGGGCGCGAGAATGAAATTGGACGACAGCGCCTGTTCCACCTTGGTCGCGTTGGCATGTACTTCCCGCCAGGGAATCGCCCCAAGCTCACGATGCAGTGCGGGCAACAGTGACTGTCGCGCCGAGATTTGAGCGGCCGTCGTAAGCGGCTCCGCCAGCAGCCGCTTGAGTGCCTCACGCGCTGGCCGCGCATGTGTGTGATCGAGCAATGACGACAGCGGCCACACATCGGCCGCATCCGGCAACAGGCCCAGTTCGACAAGCGACGCCCGGTCGACACGCATTCCATTGAGGGTGAGGGGAAGCCGGTGGTACCGCGCGAGGCGGTGGAGGTTCCCCGTTCAAATGCCACCTCGTGAAAGAAAACGATCACGCCGTTTCGGCCCGTTATAGCCAACGTGCGCGATGCCCGATCGAGCTCTCACCGACCGCATCATCGGCTGCTACTGGACCGTGCGACGGCGCCTGCCGCATTCGCTCGACGAGGTGGTGTATCAACGGGCGATGAATATCGAGCTCGCCAAGAACGGAATTCGAACAAGTCGGGAGGTCCGCTATCTCGTGTATTACGACGGCGAGGTCGTGGGCGACTATCGTGCCGATCTCATTGTCGACGATACGGTGATCGTAGAGATCAAGAAGACGCGCAAACTGTTGGAGACCCACGTCGAACAGGTGCAACGATATCTGGTCGTTTCAGGGCTGCAGGTTGGCCTTCTGTTCACATTCGGCCCCCTTCCCGAGATCCGTCGCGTGGAGCGGCGTAGCTGACCGTTGCGCGCGTGCGACCTTTGGGCGCCTTCGGCGCCGACAACTCACGAGGTAAGGGACAACGAACGAGGTTCTGAGCAAGGCAGGCTTTTCGATCTTTCCTAACACAGATCCTCGTTTGTTGTCCCCTTCTTCGTCAGTTGTCGGCGCCGAAGGCGCCCAAGCAGTTCACGTTGTTGCGACACTCCCATCGAAGCCAGCGACCAGGTCCCAACTCTGTCACGCCGTTCGCGGCGGCCGACCTGCGCGCGCTATCTTCACGCATGCGCCTGATAACGCTCCTGATCATCACCGCTGCGGTCGTGCTCGGTGCCGCGTGGCGCCCTGTGTCGCAGGAAAGGCATACCACGGTCCTCATTTCGCTCGACGGCTTTCGCGCGGATTACATCAACCGCCCGAACGCCAGGCGCCTGCGGGAGATTGCCGCGCGCGGGACGCGTCTGGAGCGTATGGTTCCGGTCTTCCCGAGCAAGACTTTTCCCAATCACTACAGCATCGTCACCGGGCTCTATCCCGAGCATCATGGGATTGTCGCGAACACGATGTACGACAGTGTGATCGGGAAGACGTTCACCATCAGCGATTCCATGATCGCGCGCGATACGCGCTGGTGGGGTGGTGAACCCCTGTGGAATACCGCCGAAAAGCAGGGTGTCAAAACCGCTGCAATGTTCTGGCCCGGGAGCGACTACGAGATCGATGGCCGTCGCCCAAGCTGGTATACGCCGTTCGACAACAAGTACCCCAACCGCGAGCGCATCGCGAAGGTGCTGAGTTGGCTGTCGAT
Organism: uncultured Gemmatimonadaceae bacterium; assembly: GCA_966112585.1. Lineage (GTDB taxonomy): Bacteria > Gemmatimonadota > Gemmatimonadetes > Gemmatimonadales > Gemmatimonadaceae > Gemmatimonas. The sequence continues at coordinate 22,354 of CBHWDN010000021.1, read as the reverse complement.
GTCTGCGAATGAAGCCCCGCGCTTCATCACGCTCTACTACAGCACCACCGACGACGCCGGGCATGATGTCGGGCCGACGCATCCCAAAGTGGATAGCGCGATCGCGCGCGTTGACACACTGATTGGTGAACTCGTTGACGGCATCGCGAAGCGTGGCCTTACCGATCGCGTGAATCTCATTCTCGTCTCCGATCACGGCATGGTGCAAGTCGACACGGCGCGTCAGGTCTATCTCGACGACTTCATCGACATGGACGACGCCGACGTCGTGGATTGGTCGCCCGTGACGGCGGTAACGCCAAAGCCTGGTGCGTTCGATCGTGTATATGCCGGTCTGCGCAAAGCTCCGCACATGCAGGTGTACAGGAAGGACAGCGTCCCCGAGCGCTTTCACTACCGCGCGCATCCGCGCATCACACCGCTCGTGCTGGTCGCCGACGAAGGCTGGACCGCCACCACCCATTGGCGCGCCACCAATCGCAAACCCATTCACGGCGGTACCCACGGCTTCGACAACCAGCTCCCCAGCATGGGCGCTCTGTTCATCGCCGCCGGCCCCGACATCCAGCCCGGACAGGTGCTCCCGCCGGTCCAGAACATCCACGTCTACGAGCTGATGGCGAAGCTGCTGGGGATCACACCGGCCAAGAATGATGGCTCCCCCGATTCGTTGCGTGCCGTGCTAAAACGCTAAACCCAACCCCCAAGCGCAGTTAACCAAAAACCCACCACCAAAAACCCAAAACCCAGAACCGATCAGTTAGTCGCCGAACCAGCCGAAAGTCCGTAAGTTTCGGTATATGTTCGGTTATACTGAGCTCCACTGCCACTCCGCCCTCTCCCTACTGAATGGCGCCGCGCTCCCAGAAGTCCTGGTCGAGCGCGCAGCAGAACTGGGCTACAACGCCCTCGCCCTCACCGATCACGATGAGATGGGCGGCATCGTGCGCTTCGGCACCGCCTGCGAAGCCGTTGGCCTGAATGGCATCCTTGGCGTCGAACTCACCGTGCGCATGCCCGAGTTGAGTGGACGCAGCGCGCAACGAGAGCGCCGCACACATCTCGTGTTGCTCGCCGAAACGCGCGACGGCTATCGCAATATTGCGTCGCTCGTGACACGCGCCCGCATGGACAGCGATCGCGGAAACCCGAGTGTCCCATGGGCGTTGGTGACACGCCATGTACAAGGCGTCACGGCACTCACCGGCTGCCCGCGTGGGTGGATTCCGCAGCTCCTCGCGGAAGGCAAGACCGACGATGCGTGGACCGCTGCATGTGAGTTGCGCGACGTATTCGGTGAACATCTCGCGATCGAGTGCTGGGATCATCGTCTCCCCGAAGAGCGCGCACTCGTCGATCAGCTGCGCCCACTCGCCAGGCGTTTGGGGTCACCGTGGGTGGTGACGAACAACGTGCACTACGCCACACCCGAACAGCGCATCGTGCACGACGTGCTCTCCACGCTGCGTCATGAAAGGACGCTCGACACGATGGGCACGCGCCTCAAGCCCAACGCCGAGTGGGCGCTCAAGAAGCCGTCGCTCATTTACAAACGCTGGCGTGGTGCGGAGGAAGGCGTGCGCGAATCCGTGAGCATTGGTAACCGCTGCGCTTTTCGCCTGGGACAACTCAAGCCCAGCATGCCGGCGTTTCCACTCCCACCGGGTGTCACGGCCAACGAGTATCTCGCGCGACTCGTCGAGCATGGCGCCTTTGAACGGTGGGGCAACACGCGCACCCCCAAGCACGATCGACAGCTCGCGCACGAACTCGGCATGATCCGCAAACTCGATCTCGCCGGCTTCTTTCTCACCGTGTGGGACATCGTTCGCTTTGCGCGTCGCGAGGGGATTCTCTGTCAGGGGCGTGGCTCGGCCGCCAATTCCGCGGTCTGCTTTTGCCTGGGCATCACCGCCGTCGACCCGATTCGCATGGAACTGCTCTTCGAGCGATTCCTCAGCGAAGACCGCAAGGAACCGCCTGACATCGATATCGACTTTGCACACCGCGATCGTGAACGTGTGCTGCAGTACGTATACAACCGATACGGCCGAGAGCACGCGGCGATGGTATGCGAACAGATCACGTGGCGCGGACGGAGCGCGGTGCGTGATGCGGCGCGTGTGCTGGGATTCAGTACGGAGCAGGCGGATGTGCTGGCGGCGTTGTCGGACAGATTCAGTGCGCGGTCGACGGCGGATGCGCTTCGGGTAGACGACGACGGGGAAAGCGGAAGCCTGAACGGCGGAAGCCTGCACGACGGGAGCCCGAACGACGGGAACAACAATATCAGCGGAGGCTGTGACTGCGGAGGCATGGACTGCGGTAGCTGTAACGGCGGGGAACAGCGACTGCTGCGGAGTGATGCCGCGCGTCTTGGGCAGAATATGATTCGCGGAACGGAAGCGACCACGAAGGCGCGGGTGGTTCGCGAAGCGGCGCGCAAAGTGGCGGCGACATCCAAAGAGGAGCGGAAGCAAGCGCCGCCTGGGAAGAAGCATTTGACCTCGAGTGATCGCCCCAGACCCAATGCGAGCTACGAACCGTATGGCTCGCCCAATGCGCGCGCGGTAAAGGGCATTTCCGAGCGTGATGCCACGTGGCAGCAGCTGCTCGATTTGCAAGTCGAGCGCAAACTCGAGGGCGATGAGCGCGAGCATCTGGGGCCACTCGCCAAGGGCGCCGACAACTCGCGTCCTGGAGGGCGCAAGCGTCCCAAGCTGGATCCGTCGTCGCGCGTGCCGATCGAGGAGGACTCCACGCCTCTCCGCGAAAGTCATGATCGCCGCGCAGCGGCATCCTCAGACTCCGCGCCCTCGCAGGCCCGCGAGACGTTGCGGCGGGCGGGACTGGACCCCAATGACGCGAGAGTACAGCAGCTCGCGCATGTCGTCGACGGCCTGCATCAGTTGCCGCGTCATCGCTCGATTCACGTCGGTGGGTTCATTCTCACCGAAGAACCATTGGGCTCCATCGTCCCCATTGAACCGGCATCGATGCCAGGGCGCACGGTGATTCAGTGGGAGAAGGACGATCTCGTTCCGGTTGGTCTCTTGAAGATCGACCTGTTGGGATTGGGGATGCTCACCGTGGTGCAGGATTGTCTCCTCTACATTCGCCACACCCGCGATGTCACCGTCGATCTGGGTCAACTCGATATGAGTGATCCCGCCGTGTACGACGTGATGTGCAAAGCCGATACGGTAGGGCTTTTTCAGATCGAAAGTCGCGCGCAGATGAACACCCTGCCGCGTCTCAAGCCGCGATGCTTTTACGATCTCGTGGTGGAAGTGGCGCTCATTCGCCCGGGGCCTATTCAAGGCGAAATGGTGCATCCATACATCCGTCGACGCGCCGGACTCGAACCGATCACCTATCCCCACCCCAGTGTGGAGAAGGTGCTGCGTCGAACACTCGGCATTCCGCTCTTTCAGGAGCAGGGAATGCAAGTCGCGATCGCAGCGGCCGGATTCACTCCGGCGCAAGCCGATCATCTGCGGCGCGCGATGGGACACAAGCGTTCACGCGAACGGATGGCCGCCATCTGCGAAGAGCTCATCGCCGGCATGGCCAAGAACGGCATCCCCGAAGAAACCGCGCGTCGCATTTACAACCAGATCAACGCCTTCGCGGACTACGGCTTCCCCGAAAGCCACGCCGCGAGTTTTGCGCTGATCGTGTACGCGACCGCCTGGCTGCGCCATTACTACGCCCCCGAATATCTGTGCGCCATTCTCAACGCACAGCCAATGGGGTTTTACTCACCCGGCACGCTCATCGAAGACGCCAAACGTCATGGTGTGGAAGTGCGTCCCATCGATCTCACACGAAGCGTGTGGGATCACACCCTCGAACTCGCCGATGGCAGAACACTCGTCCCAAACGACGGCATCGTTCGCTGGGGAAAACCCAGAAACCCCAAACCCGAACCCACCCAACCCCAAACTGATCAGTTAGCAGTACGTCTGGGTCTCCGACTCGTCAAAGGTCTCGGTGCGAAATCCCGTCGTGCACTGGAAGCCGCGCTGACAGAGGGCCCGTTCACCAGCATCGAAGACGCCGTCCGTCGCGTCACTCTCGATCGCACCGCATGGCGTCGCCTCGCCGAAGCCGGCGCTTTCGACAGTCTCTATGCGCACGAGCCAGTCGAGCGACAGCGACGCGTCGCCTTGTGGGATGTGATGGCCGCCACGCGTGGCCCCGAGTTGCCACTCGCACCGCGCGCCGCACCAGCCCCTGCGCCGCAGTTGCCAGCGTATTCGCCCATCGAACTCACCGAGGCGGACTTTCGCATGACCGGCCTGTCGCTCACCGGGCATCCGATGAAGCATGTGCGTCAACATCTCGCGCTCAATGGCGTGCTCACGGCGCGTGAAGCGCATGAACATGGCAAGGATGGCCAACCGGTTGCCGTCGCTGGTCTCGTGATTTGTCGTCAGCGCCCCGGTACGGCCAAAGGCTTTGTCTTTCTCACCCTCGAAGACGAAACCGGCATGATCAACATCATCATCACCCCCGATCGGTTTGAAAAAGACGCGCTGCTCATTTCCACGACGCCATTGCTCCTTATTCGCGGCACGCTCCAAGTCGAACAACATGTCGTGAACGTCCGCGCCAAGCAGTTCCGCGCCCTCGAACTCGGCGGTGGCGAGCAGCATGCGAAGGGGCGGAATTATCATTGAAGTGCAAAGCGGCTTGGGGTGGGCGACCCAACCGCCGGGGGGCGCGGTGGGGGTGCTCCTCGCGCTAACGCTGGTGGCGTGCGGGCTTAATTACAATTCATGTGAAACGCGGCTTGGGGACACACTCCACGCGGCGTGGAGCGGCTGGTAGTCTCACCCCAAGCGATGCCAAGCGATGTGAGTCACACAACCGGAGCGCAGCGATGAAGGGCGGCAAAGGCGGCACGGGGCGCAAGAAGACGGGGCAGCGGCCCGCCGAGAAGCGGGATAAGCCCTTTGATGGGCCGAAGCGCGGGCAACCGAAGAAGGATTGGGGCGCCGCGCCGGTGGACGATCTTGAGAACCCACGCCCCAAACCCAAGGGCGGCAAATAGCGCTGGCATTAACGGCGCCATTCGAGAGGACATCCGCACCAACACCACGCGGGTGAACATGGTACGTTGGAGTGCTGTGGGTTCCGCAGTTTCACCACCCCCTTCCCTCCCATGTCCCGAATTTTCCGTCGCGCACTCAGTGCGACCGCCATCGCGACTGCCGCCAGCCTGGCGGCCGCGTCGCCCGTGGCCGCGCAGCAGAAGACGACCTTCCCCACCGACGACGCCGTCATCCAGCGCCTCTGGCGCTTGGGCATGGACAGCTCGAAGGTGCACACGCTCGCGCAGGCGCTGATGGACTCAGTCGGTCCGCGTCTCACCGGCAGCCCGGGTTTCCTCGCCGCCAGCAACTGGGCGATCGCGCAGTACAAGAGCTGGGGCATCGACGCGAAGCGTGAGAACTACGGCACGTGGCGTGGCTGGCGTCGCGGTACGTCGCATGTCGACCTCGTATCGCCGCGTGTGCGCTCGCTCGACGGCACCATGCTCGCGTGGAGCCCGGGCACGAAGGGCGTGCCGGTGAAGGCCGAAGCGATCATCCTGCCCAAGTTCGCCGACTCGACGGAATTCGTCGCGTGGCTGCCGAAGGCGCGTGGCAAGATCGTCATGCTCTCGCCGGCGTTCCCGACGTGCCGCCCGAGTGAAGATTGGATCCGCTGGTCGACGCCGGAATCGAAGGCGCGCATGGATACCGCCGTCGCGCGCGTGCAGCAGGACTGGGCGGTGATGACGACGAACGGTCGCCCCGATAGCACCAAGCTCTATCGCGGCACCGGCTACTCGATGGCGCTCGGCACGGGCACGCTCGGCATGCGTCTCGAAAAGGCCGGCGTGCTGGGCATGATCACGTCGCGCAACAAGCTGAGTGGCTTCAATAATCCGTTCGCGGCTGCGCCAGCTGGCGCTGGGGCTGGAGGACGCGGAGCGGGCGGCGGCGGACGCGGAGGAGCGGGCGGAACGCCCACCGGCGCGAGCGATCGTGGCGGCGGACCGGCGGCGAGCCTCGCACAGGCGGGTCGTGGTTTCGGTGGCTTCGGCGGCGGCGCGCAGGGCGCGGGCGGCTGGGGCGTGATCGAAATCTTCGAGACGTACAACACGAAGGCGCCGGCGGTCACACTCGACTGCGAAGACTACAGCCTCGTGTATCGTTTGGCCGAAAACAATCAGAAGCCGATGGTTCGCCTCGATCTCGATGCGACGCTGCTCGGCGAACAGCCGGTGTTCAACACCATCGCGACGATCAAGGGCAGCGAGAAGCCCGATGAGTACGTGATGCTGTCGGCGCACTTCGATTCGTGGGACGGCGGCTCAGGTGCGACGGACAACGGCACCGGCACGATGATGGCGATGGAAGCGATGCGCATTTTGAAGGCCGCGTATCCGAAGCCCAAGCGCACGATCATGGTCGGTCATTGGGCGAGCGAAGAACAGGGGCTCAATGGCTCGACGTCGTTCACCGAGGATCACCCCGAAGTGATGAAGGGGCTTCAGGCGCTGTTCAATCAGGACAACGGCACCGGTCGCGTGCAGAGCCTGTCCAGCTCGGGGCTCACCGACATCGGTCGTCATCTCAAGGCCTGGTATCAGAAGCTCCCGGGCTTCTACACCGACAGCATGAGCGCGAACGTCGTGAGCTGGAGCTTCAACGACGTGCCGACCGGCAACCCCGGTGGCACCGACGGCGCGGTGTTCGCGTGCTTCGGCACGCCGAGCTTCGGCATGGGCGCGGTGAGCTGGAACTACAACACGTACACCTGGCACACCAACCGCGACACGTACGACAAGATCGTGTTCGATGATCTCAAGCACAACGCGACGCTCGCCGCGATGATGGCGTACCTCGCGAGCGAAGATCCGGAGTTCATCAAGCGCGATCGTTCACCGGGCACGTGGCCGGCGACGTGGCCGGCGAACTGCGGCAAGGCGCCGCGTAAGACGCGCCCGCGCTACTAAGCTTTTTTCGACTGATTGTGTCTTTTCGCCGCACTTTTCAACGACTCTGAGTCATTGAATTTCAAGGGGTCAGAGTCGTTGAAATTGTCCGCTTGAGAACGAACGCCCCAGTGCGATGCGCACTGGGGCGTTCGTTTTTCAATGACTCTGACCCGTTGAAATCCTGGGGCGTCCGTTTTCAACGACTCCAACCCGTTGAGATCAATGACTCTGAGTCATTGAAAAGTCATTGAAAAATGGGGCTAGCCGCGAGTTTGCCAGCCGGCCAGCTGCTTGCCTACGGGCAAACTCCGAACCCGAACACCGGTGGCTGCGGCGATCGCGTTGGCGATCGCCCCACAGCTTGGCGGCACGCCGGGTTCGCCGATACCTCCCGGTTTCCCTTCGCTCGGTACCAGCACCACGTCGATCACCTTAGGTGTCGCCTTGAGTCGCGCGATTTCGTAATCGCGAAAGTTCGACTGCACGGCCTTGCCGCCCGCAAAGGTCATCTGGCTGTAGAGCACATTGCTCATCGCCATGATGAACGCGCCTTCCATTTGCGATCGAGCTCGATCAGGATTGGCGATGAATCCGGCGTCCACTGCCATCGTGGCGCGTGGGAATGACACCGTGCCGTCGGGAAGCACTTCCACTTCGGCAACGCAGGCAACGTACGTGAGGAAGCTGCGATGAAACGCGATGCCACGTCCGCGTCCCTTCGGCAGCACACCACTCTTCCAGCCGCTTTTCTCCATCGCAAGCTCGACGACATGTCGTGCGCGCGCCGTATCGAGCGGATGATCAACCCACGTCGCGCCATAGTTGCTCGCGGGCTTCACGAGACCAGCCGTGGACAGATCCACCTTGCGCGACGGGCCAATCAAGTCGAGCAGAAACTCTGCGCTGTCGCGCTTCGCCGCCCGCGCGAGTTCATCGACGAACGAGTTGATCGCAAAGCCGTGATGAATGGCGTTCACACTGCGGAACCACCCGATGCGCGTGTGCGCGACGGCCTCACCAATCTCCACGCGCAGGTTGGGCACATCCCATGCGACATCGCTCGCACCGTTCGTGAGCTCATCAGGCTCAGCGCCCTTCACGCCGGGCGCGAATGTCGCCGAAATCGCCGGATACGCGCTGCGGTGGAGATACGCCGTGACCTTGCCATTCGCATCGAGCGCTGCTTCCAACCGATGCGCGGCACACGAATGCAAATACGAATTCCGCAGGTCGTCCTCACGCGTCCACTGCACACGCACCGGCGCGCTCACCTCGCGCGCGAGCCACGCGGCCTCGCAGATGAAGTCCGGCTTGGACTTTCGTCCGAACGCGCCGCCGAGGAGCGTGACATGCACGTTGACCTTCTCGACATCGACCTTGAGAAACTCGGCGATAGTCTTTCTCGCATCCATCGGACTTTGCGTTGGCGCCCACGCTTCGACGGTTCCGTTGTCGACGCGCGCAATCGCTGCGACCGGTTCCATCTGTGCATGTGCCAAGTGCGGCATCCAGTACTCTGCGCTCACTTTCCGCGTGGCACTCGCCAGCGCCTTCGTCGTATCGCCTTGTGAGCGACCGGGTTGTCCCGGCTTGCGAACGGCCGCCATGAGCTGCGCCTTGTACGCAACGCTCTCATAGCTCGCATTCGCGCCATCGCTCCACGTGATCTTGAGCGCATCGCGCCCGCGAATCGCAGCCCACGTGTTGGCAGCAATCACGGCGACACCACCGAGTGGATTGAAGCCAGCCGGCGCTTTGGATTCGGGAAGGCGGACAATACGCTCCACACCGGGAATCGCTTTCGCTGCGGTATCATCGACGCTCACGATTGTGCCGCCCCACACCGGCGGCCGCGCGATCACGGCGTACTTCATTCCCGGCAGACGTACGTCACCACCATACACCGCCGTGCCCGTCGTCATGGGCACGAGGTCGATGCTCCTCATCTGCTTGCCTTCCCAGCGACGCTCACCGGGCGACTTGACTCGCACTCGCGACGCCGCTGGCATCGGCAACATGCGTGCAGTAGCAACCAGTGCGCCGAATCGTACGCGGCGATTCGACGCGGCATGCACCACTTCGCCGTTCTGCGACTTCACTTCCGCAACCGGCACGTTCCACTGCTTCGCCGCCGCGTCCTCGAGCAAGGCACGCGCGGTCGCGCCAGCTTCGCGATACCGATCGAGGAAATCACGAATACTGGTCGAACCATCAGTGTTCTGACTGCCGAATCGTTTCTCATCGCCACCCGCCTGCTCAACGCGGCAGCGACTCCAGTCGGCCTCCATCTCATCGGCGATGAGCATCGGCATCGTGGTGCGGATGCCCTGCCCCATTTCGGAACGATGACAGTAAATCGTGACGATGTCGTCGTCGCTGATGCGAATGTAACTCTGCGTATCCCACGGATCCGCCAGCACCGACCCGGCGCCAGACGAAAGCGAGCGCAGATCCGCCGCCTCGAGTCGACGCACACCTATCGCGCTCGCCGAGAGCACCAACCCACCAACGCCAAGTCGCTTGAGAAAGTCGCGCCGCGAATCGTCACGAAGCGTCTGTTCGCGACGCAAATCGTCGCCAACCGATTCACGGGCACCAGTCGTGTCGCCCAGCCAGGGCAATCGAGTGCGCGTGCTCATCGCGATTTCTCCGCCTGCACCTGCACAGCCGCCTGCTTGATCGCGGACCGGATGCGGGGATACGTACCACAGCGACACAGATGTCCGTTCATCGTCGCATCGATGTCCGCGTCTGTGGGCTGTGAGTTCCGCGCGAGCAGCGTCGCGGCCTGCATGATCTGTCCACTCTGACAGAATCCGCACTGCGGCACGTCGACCGCGCGCCACGCGACTTGCAGCGGATGCTCTCCCGACGGATGCAGCCCCTCAATGGTGGTCACACTCGCGCCAGCGAGCGTCGACATGCGACGCTGACATGCCCGAACAGGCGCGCCGTTCACATGCACGGTACACGCACCACACTGCGCGATACCGCAGCCGTAGTGCGTACCGGTCAGGCCAAGTTCATCGCGGAGAAACCAGAGCAGCGGCATCGTCTCGTCGCCGCTGAAATCTCTGGGGGAACCGTTGACGGTCAGACGCATGAGGGCGCTCTCGGTGATACTGATAATCGGTTGCTGTTGACTCTTATAAAATCTGCTCACAAGGATAACCGACACAGCATACGCGGATAACACGGATTGAGGGGATCTGCACGGAGCAATCCGCCAGATCCGCGTGATCCGCGTATGCTGTTTCGGTTATCTGCGAAATCGACTATCGATGAAATCGACCATCCGTCGAATCGGCTATTTCTAGAATCGGACATCCGCGAAGCCAGCGATCCCCCTACTCGGCGCAAGCCCGACAGCGATCCCTTACCCGCGCAACATCCCATGACGGTGCCAATCAACTCCGAACTGTTCGCCGGCACCGCTCCATTTGGCGTGAGCTGATTCACCAGCTCTGGCAACACCGAGGCGAGTCCACCGGCAGCCTGCTGCGTCGACACGCCCGCCTGCGAGGCAACGGCGGCAACGGCATCGTGTCCAAGGACGCGCTCGAGCTGCCCCGCGGTGACCGGCGAGTTGGCGCCCGTGCCGACCCAGCTCTGGACAACATCACCAAGGCCTGCGCCGTGAAATTTCTGCAGCAGCGCCTCAATGCCGCCTTGCTGCTGAAGCAGCGACATAGCCGCCGCGAGCAAACCGTTGTTGCTCCCCTGTCCACCGAACTGCTTGAGCAAGCCACCAAGCATCTGGCTCGCGTCACCACCCTGGCCGCCCAGGAGTGAGCCGGCCATGTCGCCGAGTGCGCCGTCGAGTAGACCCATCGTATCCTCCGAATCGTGAAGTGACGTCAACGGCCTCGCGCATCGCTGGTCACCCGCGTCGCGAGACCGTCACATCCAAGTCTATCACCAACCGCGAGGGCGTGGCGTGCGGTAAATTCGACCGCATCACCTCCTGCCGGCCGATATGCGTATCCTCCCCGCCGCATTGTTCACCGCGCTCGTCGCCAGCGCTTTCGTGCGCCAGCCGGGCGCGCGCTTCCTCCCCGACCAGTCGCCCACCGAGGGGATGTGGTTCAAGGGCAATACGCATACACACACGACCAACTCCGACGGAGACACGCCCCCCAGTCAGGTGGCGCGCTGGTATCGCAGTCACGGATACCGCTGGTTGGTGCTGTCAGATCACAACGTCTTCACGAATCCGGTCACGCTCGACTCGCTGCAGGACTCGAGCTTCAAGCTCATTCCCGGCGAAGAAGTCACCACGGCCTATCAGAAAGCCGCCATCCATGTGAACGCGCTCGATATCACGCGCGTCATCCCGGCACCCAAGGACAGCACACTGCTGGGAACGCTGCAGAAGTCGATCGACGCCATTCGCGCCGAAAAGGCGGTGCCGCATGTCAATCATCCAAACTTTGTCTGGAGCATCGACACCATCGCGCTTCGCAAAATGAAGAACGATCGACTGCTCGAGATCTTCAACGGCCATCCCACGGTGCATAACGCCGGTGGTGGCGACTGGCCGGGGATGGAGGAGGCGTGGGACGCGCTGCTCTCTGGTGGAAAGCGGATTTACGGGATCGCGGTTGACGATGCGCATCACTTTCAGGGCGAGTTCGCAGTGAATCGGGCGAATCCCGGGCGCGGTTGGGTGGTCGTCAAGGCGCCATCGCTCGACGGACACGCCATCATCTCCGCGCTCGATGCCGGTCGCTTCTACGCCAGTACCGGGCCGGTGCTCGACAGCATTCAGGCCAGCGGCCAACGCGTCTCGCTCCGCATTCTGCCACAGGGCGATTTCAAGTACATGACCCAGTTCATCGGCGCGAATGGGCGCGTGCTGCGCACCGACAAGTCGCTCGCGCCGTCGTACACCCTCACGGGGACGGAACGCTACGTTCGCGTCAAAGTGATCGATTCGGGCAATCGGCCGGCCTGGACCCAGCCGTTCTTCACGAACCGCTTCGTGGAATCCGGCAAGTAGCGGCCGAAATCGGCAGCGAGGCACCGGGAGGGCACGTATTCTCTACCACCCCCCGTACGGAGCCTCCTGCATGTCCCTGTCGTTCCGCACCGGCCGTCTGGCCGGTCTCCTTGCTCTCGCCACGGCTACCTTCTCGGCGAGCGCACACGCGCAGCTCGGGCCCCAGTCGAAGCAGCCCGATGAAGGTCGCGCCAACAAAGCCAATTGGGCGGTCGCCAATCGCTTCACCGCGGCGGCACTTCGCTCCATCACGTACACGCAGGTCGTGCAGCCGCGATTTCTCGGCAAGACCGACAGCATGTACTACTTCTGGAAGGATCGGAACGGCTCACGCTTCATGCTCTATGTGCCGTCGCCAACCGGCGGTGCGAAGCGATTGTTGTTCGAGCCGAGCAAGCTCGCTGAACAGCTCACGCTATTGAGCAAGAAGCCATACGACGCGACGAACCTGCCCTTCCAGACCATCACGTTCCTCAAGAGCCACAAGGCGTTCCGCTTCACCGTGGACACGACGCGCTACGAGTACACGTTGGCGACGGAACAGCTCAAAAGCCTTGGTCGTGTGCAACGTGGCGCTGCACCGCCGGGCGACGAAGAAGTCGATCAGGGCGGACGTGGGGGCGGTGGCGGAGGAGGTGGTGGTGGCGGCGGAGGCGCCGGCGGTCGCGAGTTCCGCAATTGGAATCCGGACAGCACCGCGTTTGTCTTCGCGCTCAATCACAACCTCTACTATGTGGAGAAGGGGAAGAGCGACACGCTCAAGCTGTCGAACGATGGCGTTGAGGACTACTCGTTCGGCTTCCGCGATACGACGGAGAATCGTCGTCAGCTGAACGCGCTCGCCGGTGGCGGTGGTCAGCAGGACGGCGAAGGAGACGACACGCAGACCGACAACGCCGCGGGCAATGAAATGCGCGTGCGTCCGAACGGCACGTGGTCACCAGATGGCAAGACCTTCTCGTTCGTGCGTCGCGATCAGCGCAAGGTGAAGGAGCTGTATCTGGTGAACGTGCTCGCGAATCCGCGTCCGGTGCTGCTGCACTACAAGTACACGATGCCGGGCGAGGAGAATGTCACGCGCACCGAGCTCTGGATCTATCGCAAGGGCGAGAAGGCGATCACGCAGTACAACGTCGCGCATTGGAAGGATCAGACGCTGAGCGACGTGCACTTCCCGGTCAGCGGCGACAAGGTGCGTCTCGTGCGTCGCGATCGTCCGCAGCGCGCGGCGGACTTCATCGAAGTCGACATCGCCACCAAGGCCGTGAAGGTGTTGCTGACCGACGCCGTGGAAGGCGCCGCCATCGAGCCCAAGTCGATCGCCTATCTCAAGAAGGGCGGCGACTTCCTCTGGTGGTCGCAGAAGACCGGTTGGGGCATGTACTACGTGTACAGCTTCGATGGTGTGGAGAAGATGCCGCTTACCACAGGCCAGTGGAACGTCAGTCAGATCGCCAAGATCGATTCCACAACCGGCACGGTGTGGGTGGTTGGCCAGGGTCGTGAACCGGGCGAGCAGCTTTACCAGTCGCACCTGTACAAGGTGAATGGCAACGGCACCGGCATTCAGTTGCTCGACGCCGGCAACGCGCATCACGCCATCGCGCTGGGCGAAGGCGGCGGCGGCAGCGTGGTGTCGCCCACAGGTCGCTATGTCTACGACAACTTCTCGCGCATGGACTTGGCGCCGGCGAGCGTGGTGCGCGATGGTCTCACCGGCAAGCAGATCTCCAAGCTCGAAGAGATGGACCTCTCGAAGCTCAAAGAGTTGGGCTTCACTACCGCACAAACGTTCAGCGTGAAGGCCGCCGATGGCGTGACCGAATTGTTCGGCAACTTCTGGAAGCCGATCGATTTCGACAGCACAAAGTCCTATCCGGTTATCGTCTACGTGTATCCGGGTCCGCAGACGGAGGGCATGACGACCGGCTTCAGCGTTCGTCAGCCACTGCTGCAGCTCGCACAGCTTGGCTTCATCGTGGTGGAGGTCGGTCACCGCGGTGGTTCACCACTGCGTTCGCTCGCATACCACCGCTATGGCTACGGCAACATGCGCGACTACGCGTTGGCCGATAAGAAGGCCGCGCTCGAGCAGCTCGCCGCTCGCTACAAGTTCATTGACCTCGACAAGGTCGGCATCTTCGGCCACTCGGGTGGTGGCTTCATGACCGCCGCGGCGATGATGCTCCCGCCGTACAACGAGTTCTTCAAGGTGGGCTGGTCGGAATCGGGCAATCACGACAACAACATCTACAACCAGAATTGGAGCGAGTGGAATCACGGCGTGAAGGTGATCGCAAAGGCCGACACCGGTCGCAACGCGCGCACCAACGCCGGCGCCGCCGCGCGTCGTGGCCCCGGCAACGGCAACGGGGTGCGTGAGGTCGTGGAAGACTCCACCAACCAGGACAACATCCGCTTCGACATTCGCATTCCCACGAACGACGAGCTCGCGAACGGTCTCAAGGGAAACCTTGCGCTCACCACCGGTGACCTCGACAACAACGTGCACCCCGGCGGCACGATCAAGCTCGTGAACGCGCTCATCAAGGCGAACAAGCGCTTCGATCTCTTCATCTATCCGGGTCAGCCGCACGGCTACCGCGATACGGGGCCGTATAATCAGCGGATGCTGATGGAGTACTTCGCGGAGCACCTGCTGGGCGACTATTACCGAGGCAACGGCGAGATCAAGTAACTGGATGAACTGATCGGTTTTGGGTTTCGGGTTCTTGGTTATGGGTTTCGGGTGAAATGCGTAGTTGACCCACAACCCACCACCAAAAACCCGAAACCCAAAACCGATCAGTTCAAGGGTTAGTTTGCAGCATGCAATCCCTCGGCACCGAGTCCATCTCCCACGTCATCCAAACCGCGATCGCTCCCGTCTTTCTCCTGACGGGTATCGCGTCCATGCTCGTGGTCCTCACCAACCGCCTCGGTCGCATCATCGATCGCGCACGGCTGCTCGAAGGACATTTGCCGAATCTCACCGGCGAGCATGAAGCCGTTGTTGGCGATGACTTGCGGTGGTTGTCACGCCGAGCACGTCATATCAATCGCGCGATCGCGATGTTCACGCTGGCAGCACTGCTGGTGTGTGTGATCATCGCGCTGCTCTTTGTGAGCGCGTTTCTCACGACGGACATTTCGCGTCTGGTGGCCATTCTCTTCGTCGTCACCATGGGCGCACTCATCACCGGATTGGTGAGCTTTCTGCGCGAAGTGTACCATGCGACTCGTAGTCTTCGGATAGCCACACCGAACGAATAAAAAAGCGCACCAGTCTTCGACTGGTGCGCTTTTTTCACTGCGGACGCTCGGGCAGATTAGCCGCGGAGCTTCGTGACGTTCTCGGCCGCGGGGCCCTTCTGGCCCTGAACGATGTCGAACTCGACGCGTTCACCTTCGGCCAGTGTGCGGAAACCACCGCCCTGAATGGCCGAATGATGGACGAAGCAATCCTTCGAGCCGTCGTCGGGCGTAATGAAGCCAAAGCCCTTGGCATCGTTGAACCACTTCACCTTGCCGGTCGTACGCATGGCACTGCTCCCGTTGCTGTGTGTTCGGAGTCCGGCCCTGCCGTACGCACCGAGCACTCGTGTTGGTTCGCGGACGATACCCCCGCGCGGGTTGCATTCACCCGTCGATGAATGCCCTGCATTGAATTCGACAGTCACCCACGTAAAAAGGACCCGCTTTCTCAGCAGGTCCCCGAAGTCGCCCGCATTCAACGTTGTCCCGCGCCGTGGCGCGTCCATCTGCTTTCAAATGCCCCTAGACGGTATCGCCAACCCGTTTAGGTGTCAACCGCGAATTTGGCGAACCCAACCATCTGTCAAGTGGTGAGCTAACTTCCTCAGGGGCTTTGGGTTGCTTCCCCGAGCCTGCTTTCAGAATCGTGTTTGCGCCAGCCCGCCATGCTCGCGAGCAAGTGACGCACTGTTCGATGCCGAACGCGCGGTGCGAACCAGCTCCACCAGCAAGACGCACCACACAACCGTGAACACGATCGCCTTTCCCTTCCACTCCACGAGATAGGCGGCGCGAAACGCCTTACTCGTGATATCGCTGGCGACGAGCGATCCCATCACCACGCCAAAGGCGAGCAACGCATCGCGCCAATGCGCGCGCGGCATCGACACCCACCAGATCCCGAGCCCCGTTATTCCAATCACATAGCTCGGTGACTCGGCGTTGTGATTGAAAATGTTGGAAAAGATCAGGAGCAGCGCGAGCAGAATCCGCCGGACCGTCGCGTCATGCCACGCTTGGCGCGCGTACGCCGCCGCCGCGAGCAGAATCGCGAGTCCGATGCCTTGAATGGCCACGCCATTGATCGCATATCCGCGCTGCTGCAGTAAACCGCCAATCCACATCTGCGGGTGACGCAGTCGGTCCAGCTCCTGAAGCCGTCCGTACGATCGATACTGCTCGATGAGCGTTTGCAGCGGCGTGACGAGCAACGGCAGCGCGAGAAAGATCACTGACAGCAGGCCACTCCAGAGCAGAAACCGCCAGGCCCGGCGATCCATGATACCGAGGAGCCCGGCTGCACCCGGAAAGATCTTCACGGCCGCGCCGCTTACGACCGCGAGCGCGCCAATCGCAGAGCGGTCGCGCTCGAGGCTCGCGAGGGTCGCGACCATGAGTCCCGTGACCAACCCGTTGCTTTGGAGATTCTGCATGGCGCCAAGCGCCTCCAACAGGCAGATCGCGAGGACCATTCCCGCTCGCTCGACGCCGACCACGGCTCGCACGGCTAAACACAGGATCAGGGTGTTCAGCAGGTTCCAGCTCACCAGTGAAACGCCTAACGGCAGCAGCGAGAACGGCGCGAAGAGCAGCGCGAAGGTGGGCGAGTACTTGTAGAGGTCGAAATGCTCGGCCGGGTACGCGACGTACAGGTCCTGCCCCGCGGCAAGGTGATGGAACGCACTGCGGAATATCAGGAAGTTGTTGATCTGCGCCCCCGAGAGCAGGCGCTGCGCCCCGACCGCCACGGCGGCAATGAGGTGCACGGATAACAGGGCGGGCCAGAAACGTCGCTTTACACTGGAAGACATCGGTAGCACAATCTTAAGGGAGTTTCGCCGCAATTCCTCGAGTCCACATCACACGTTCAACGCCTATGAAAGACAATCAGTTGAAGGCCCTCCTCAAGAAGACGCAGCAGAAGGCGTCGCAGGTGAAGAAGCCGGCCAAGCAGGCCTACGATTCCACCCTCGAGGCCACGCGCGGCACCAAGGATGATCTGCCGGGAAGCGACGCCGAGGGGATCTTCAAGGAGATGAAGCGACGCGAGTTCTGATGAAGGCGATTTCCTGGCCGCTCATTGCGGTCATGCTGTGTACGGCATGCCTGACGACTGAACGACCGGCAGTCACGGATACCACGCGCCAAGCGCTCGGAACGGTGTCGCTGCCATCGACCGGAGAGTGGCAGAATGGCGATGAACATGTGGCCTTCACGACCACCGTGGCCGATAGCGTCATTGAAGTCACCGAAGCCGTGACGTTCGGTGCCGACGGAACCGCCCGTCGCCAGTTCCGCATTGCACCGAGTGGCGCGCTCCTGTCGTTTCAGGAAACGCGCGCGCAAACCGCGCAGGCAACTGATCGATCGCCGTCACGTATGCAGGTCGAATTCTCCCTCACCTTTGCCGGTGACTCCGCTGTCGCACGCACGAAGCGTGTCGATGGCGTTGATGCCCCGGTGCGCGACTACGAAGTCACCGCCGCGCGCACCCACGTGACGGAGCTGCTGTCGCAGTTTGCTGCTTCGCGCACGACCCCACCCTCCAGGCCCTGACCGTCAGGATCCGCCCGTGACCGACTTCGAAACACTCGGTGCCTTTTATCTCGGCAAGCGCTACGACCTCGCCGCCAAGCAGCGTCGCGACGACTACGTCTTGTACGATGCGAAGGACCTGACCACGCATGCCGTCATCATCGGCATGACTGGCAGCGGAAAGACTGGTCTCGGTATCGATCTGATCGAAGAAGCGCTGATCGACAAGGTGCCCGTGATTGCCGTGGACCCCAAGGGTGACCTCGGCAACCTCGCGCTGCGCTTCCCTGGCCTCGCGGCCAGTGATTTCCGACCGTGGGTGGATCCACAGCAGGCGAGCAACGCCGGGCTCAGCCCCGAGGCATTCGCCGAGCAGCAGGCGAAGTCGTGGACCGATGGTCTCGCACAGTGGGGCGAGGATGGCGCGCGCATTCAGCGTCTCAAGGATGCGGCCGATGTCACGATCTACACGCCCGGGTCGACGGCGGGACGTCCGCTGTCATTGCTCCGCGCATTCGATGCACCACCGCAAGCGATTCGTGACGATGCCGAGGCGCTGCAGGAACGCGTGAACGCGACGACGACATCGTTGCTGTCGCTGCTCGGTGTTGAAGCCGATCCGATCTCGAGCCGCGAGCACATTCTCATCGCGAATCTGCTGAACTATCACTGGAGCCAAGGCAAAGGACTCGATCTCGCTGGGCTCATTGGTGGCATCCAGAGCCCCCCGTTCAGCACCGTTGGTGTGATGCCGCTCGATACCGTGTTCCCGCCAAGGGATCGCATGGGACTCGCGATGCAGCTCAACAACCTGCTCGCAGCGCCTGGCTTTCAGACGTGGATGCAGGGTGAGCCGCTCGAAACGGCGCGGCTCTTTTACGATCAGAGCGGCAAGCCACGCGGCTCGGTCATTTCCATTGCGCACCTGAGCGACGCTGAGCGCATGTTCTTCATGACGCTGCTGCTCTCCGACATTCTCGCCTGGGTGCGTTCACAGCCCGGCACCGGATCGCTGCGCGCCATTCTCTACATCGACGAACTGTTCGGCTACATGCCGCCCGTCGCGAATCCGCCAAGCAAGGTGCTGCTGCTTACGCTGCTCAAGCAGGCACGCGCCTTTGGGCTTGGCGTGGTGCTCGCGACGCAGAATCCGGTGGACCTGGATTATCGTGGCCTGTCGAACACTGGCACCTGGTTCATTGGTCGCTTGCAGACCGAACGCGACAAGATGCGCGTCATGGAAGGCCTCGAAGGCGCGAGCGGCGGTCAGGCGTTCGACAAGGCGGCGATGGAGCAGACCATCGCGGGATTGGGTAAGCGCGTCTTCCTGCTGCACAGCGTGCACGAACCCGCGCCCATCACCTTCGAAACGCGCTGGTCGCTGTCGTATCTCGCCGGCCCCATGACACGCGAGCAGATCAAGGCCGTGACCGCGTCCAGCCCGGCACCAACTGCGGGAACCGTTGCGAGTGCACCAGCGGCCACGAACACTGGTGGCGGAATGGCCGCCGTCGATGCCTCGGAGAACAAGCGTCCGCCCGTGCTGCCGGCCGACGTGCCGCAGTACTTCCTGCCAGCCGTGAGTGATGGCGCCGGTGCGCTGCAGTATCACCCAATGGTGCTTGGCCTCGCCGATGTGAGCATGAGCAACACCAAGCTTGGGATTTCGGAAACGCGTCGGGTGACGATGCTTGCCGGTGTGGACGACGGACCAATCGCTCTCGACTGGGCGAACGCCGAACGCATCGATCTCGATCCGTCGGCGCTTGAAAAAGCACCTCAGGATGGTTCCAGCTTTGCCTCGGTGCCCGACGCGGCAATGAAAGCCAGGAACTACGGCGCGTGGGAGAAGCTGCTGCAGAAGTTCGTGGTGACGAACGAGCAGGTGCAGCTCTTCACGAGCCCCAGCTTCAAGCTCACGTCGAACGCCGGCGAAAGTGAAGGCGATTTCCGCGCGCGCTTGCAACTCAAGTCACGCGAAGACCGCGACGCGAAAATCGAAAAGCTGCGCGCGAAGTACGCCACCAAACTCACCACCGCGCAGGAGAAGGTGCGGCGAGCGGGCCAGGCGGTTGAACGCGAATCGGCACAGGCCACGCAGGCCAAGATGAACACCGCCATCAACGTCGGCGGTGCGATCCTCGGCGCGATCTTCGGTCGCGGCAAGATTTCCGCGAGCACGGTCAGCAAGGTTGGTACGGCTGTGCGCGGCGCCGGACGCGCCGCGGAACAGAGCGGTGATGTCACCCGCGCCAACCAGACGATGGAAGCGGCGCAGGCGCAGTACGATGAGCTCCAAAGCACACTACAGGGCGAGATCGATGCCCTCGGTGCGAGCTATGATGCGCAAACCGAAGAACTCACCGCCACCGTCGTCAAAGCGAAGGCCAGCGACGTCCACGTCCAGCTGGTTGGGCTCGCGTGGGTGCCGTGGCGTCGCGATGCGAATGGCATCGCGAGCCAGGCATGGCGTAGTTGATCAGCCGCTCTCAGAGCTGGCTGAAGAGGTACGCGGCCGCGTACGCGATCAAGAAGGCCAAGCCTGCCTCGCCGATGGACGGCATATCGAGGCGGAAGGCCTTCGCGCGGGTGATCTGATTTTTGATGGATGGACGCATTGGAAGGCTCCGGAAAGGGAGGGTGCTTCCAAGCGACGCCGGACGGCCCGCGCTGGTAACAGCTGTTCGTGACCTATGTCCCGTTCCGGGCCGCAGAACGGCGGCCCGTGCCCAGGACGGTTCAGCGCGATGCCGTCTTGGGCTGAATGTTGAGCGACCAGTCGAACTGCCCTTCCCGGCGGAAGTATCTCCCCTGCTCCAGCTTTGACTGGACGTCGCCATCGAACCACTGCGCCAGGTACGCGCCGAACTCCTTGTGCGTGCTGGCGAAGTCGGTGAAGTAGGCGTTGAAGATCGGGCTCAAGGTCAAGCCGTAGCGTTCAGTAACCCTGTTCATCTCCCACTTGTTCTGCTCCGGGCGCTCTCTCAAAAAGATCCGTCCCTGATCCCAGAGCTGGTCCACCAGCTTGGCACCTGTGTAGGCCTCGCTGCGAAGCGGCGGGCTCCCCTTCGCGGCCGCCACGATGGCAAAGTGCACGCGCGGTTCGTGGAACTGCTTCCGGAGAATCCGGTGCTCGACCTCATCGAGCGTCAGCGTGCGGCCGGCCGCATGCACCAACCGCTCGTTCCATGGCCCCTTGAGCTGCAGGAAGCCGAGCCCGCGATTGATGTTGCGGATGCTGCTCCGCTCGTGATGCTCGTTGATCAGCGCGATCGTGTACGCATTGTACACGTTGATCCAGAAGGCGAGCTGCTCATCGTCGCTCTGCTGCTGGAGCTTGGTCTTGTCCAGCTGTTCGAGATAGCGCGGGAACTCCGGCGCACGTGCGAACGCATCGTAGTCCACCAACCCGTTGACGACGTGCTGCCGGAGCAGCGCATCGAACAACGAGTGATCGACCTGTGCCTCGAGCGGCTCGGCGAAGAGCGGCCCCGTCAGAAGGACCAGCGCGAGCCACAGCCGCCGGTATATCCTTCGCCCATGACCGCTGATTGGCTGCTGGGCACGTGGCGCCTTATGCGCGCCGACCCCTCGCTCGACTTCGCGCCGGGGGTGCGCATGGAATTCTTGCCGGACGGGCATCTCAACTACCATGTGGACGTCGGAGGGAGGGATCAGGTGATTGCCCTGCTCTATCGCGTGGACGGCGACCTGCTGCACACCGACAATCCGGCCGCCCCGCACTCCATGAGCGTACGGATCCTGCACGGCGAAGGTGACATCCTGCATCTGGATTTCGCCGGCGCCCACGCGCTGCTCGTGCGCGAAGACGCCATTTCAGCCTGACGCTCCAGCTACATCCAGTACGCGTACTGCCTGGTGACCAACACAAAGCCGCTCAACGCGAGGTTGGTGACACCGTGCACGAGCACGAGATCACCGAGCGACTTGGTCTTCCACATGTACCAGTTGTAAATGAGGCCACACGCGAGTCCAACTTCCCAGAAGGGGCCGTGTTCGCTCGCAAAGAGCACCGCCGTTCCCACGAAACCGATGGTGTTGAAGGTGCCGAGCGGCACCTTGTAGAACTCGTTGTTGATCAGCCAGCGAGGCAACCAGCCGCGCCAGAAGAGCTCCTCCAGAATTGGCACCAGCAACGCGGCGCGAACAACGCGCAGCACCACGACCAGCGGATTCGCGAGTTCGCCGACCGGAATCGATGTGGTGACCTTGCCAGTCACGCTGTTCGTGAACAGCCAGTGGTCACGCCATCCAGCGAACAGCTGATCAGGCAGGACCCACATCGCGCATACGGCAACTCCGAGCGCGATGCTCATCGCGGGACGCTTGACGCGGAGCGAGAACACGACGTCGCGCGAGATCGTCAGCAGCACCGCGGCGAGCACCGCCACGCGAACGATCGATTCCCACGGTTGAGGCAAGCCGAGCGATGGTCCGACAGCGAGCCAGACCATGAACACGGCAAAGGGCGCGACCCCCGGCAGCGAACGTGTGAGCGCCGGGGGCTCGTGGGGGGCGGGGCGGGTAGATTGTGCGCGTGCACAGCCTCCCCG
>CBHWDN010000020.1:0-91137 GCA_966112585.1 uncultured Gemmatimonadaceae bacterium | reverse complement strand
CGCTGCGTGGCTCGCGCTGGTGCCGGGCAAGCCGACACCCGCGCAAGCCGCAGCGTAACGGATTCTACTTCTTCACCTTCGATCCGTTCGGGCCAATCGTGTGCTCGAACAACTCGAAGATGCGACGGTACTCATCGGTCCACGAGTCGGGACGTACGAAGCCGTGATCTTCGACGGGGTACACTGCGAGGTCCCAGCCGGTCTTGCCCAGTTCGATGAAGCGCTGGGTGAGTCGAATGATGTCCTGGAAGTGGACGTTCGTATCCACCATGCCGTGTGCCATCAGCAGCGGATCTTCGAGTCCCTCGGCAAAGAAGATCGGCGATGAGCGCCGATAGGCGAGTGAATCGTCCTGCGGCAGGTTAAGAATCGCGCCGGTGTAGCCGTGGTTGTAATGCGCCCAGTCGGTCACACTGCGCAACGCGGCGCCGGCGCCAAAATCCTTCGGTGCCGTGAAGAGCGCCATGAGCGTCATGAACCCGCCGTAGCTGCCACCATACAGCCCGATCCGCTCCGGCGAGATGTTGTACTCCTTCTGCAGATAGCGCGACGCATCGACCTCGTCCTGCAAGTCGCGACCGCCCATCCAGCGATAGATCGCCGTGCGCCAGTCGCGACCGTAGCCGGCGCTTGCGCGATAATCCACGTCGAGCACCACATAGCCCTTGCTCGCGAGATACTGATTGAACATGTACTCGCGGGAATACGAGCTCCAGAAGTCGTGGACGTTGTGCATGTAGCCGGCGCCGTGCACAAAGATCACCGCCGCGCCATTCGGCTGCGCACCCAGGTCCGACGGCTTGTAGATGCGGGCCGGAACTTGAATCCCATCGCTGGCTGTGATCTTCACGATGGCCGGCTTGAGCCACGCGCGCTGGCGGAACTCCGCCGAAGTCGATGTCGTCAGTCGCGTGAAACCGGAGCCGTCCGCACCGGCCACGTACAGCTCGGGCGGCAGGTTCGACTGCGAAAACACATCCGCGAATCGCTTGCCATCGGGGCTGAGCGAAATGGTGTGTCCACCATGCTCGCGCGTGATCTGCGTGCGCGCGCCGCCGATGCTCGGCATACGATACGCATGGCGCACGAACGGCGACTCTTCGCTCGTGTGCAGCAGGAACCACGTACCGTCGTCGGACAGATCGGCACGCTCGACTTCCCACTTGCCGCTCGTGAGCGCCTTGGTGTCCGAGCCATCGGCGTTGGCCGAGTAGAGATGCGCGTAGCCACTCGCCTCGCTCGCGTACCACACGCGGCCTGTCGGCAGCCATCCCATGCACTGTCCGCACGGACCACCCACCCACGCGGTGTCGCGCAATGCATGCACCACCTTGGGCGCGCCGATTTCCGTTGCCGTGCTGACGAAGCGCCATTTGAAATCGGGAGTGGACGCAGCGATCAGCGCGGTGGCGCCATCGGGGCTCCACGACGACACGCGCGCCTGCGAGAGCAGGCGATCGGTTTCACCTGTCACCGTGAGCGGCGTGAGCTTCGCGGTTGCGAGATCGACGCGATACACACGCGAACGTCCGGTGACATCGCCCACCTTGGTGCGCCCGTTGATGTCTTCCGTGAAGCCGCTGGCGGTGACGTAGTTCGGCACAATGGTATTGCGTGCGGCCTGGCCGCCGCCCTGCGCACCCTGCGCACCCTGACCAACTGGCGGGCCGCCACGTCCGCCGCCGCCACCGAATCCACCGGCGCCCGCGGACGTCGTCATGATCGCAAAGCGCAACGTCGGAGAAACGCTCAGTCCGGTCACGCGCTCACCGGTGGGGAGATAGATGATCGGCATCGCGCGACCCTGGGCCGCGACTCGCTGCGCGCGCTGCGCGGAATCAGCCGCTACGCGATCTCGAATCACGTCGAAGAGCTCGAGCTGCTGCCGCTCGATGGCGCCGCGCATTCCGGTCGCGCGCGCTACATCCTCACGTGGCGCTGGACCATCGCGCACATCGGTGAGCTGCTTGAGATCACCCGTCGCAAGATCGAGCGCGTACGCATTGCCGTCGCGCACGAACACGAGCCCCTTGTCATCCGCCGTGAAACGCGGGTCGCTTTCGATCGCGTTGGTTTGCGTGAGGCGACGAACGGCGCCGGTGCGCGTCGTGATGAGATAGAGGTCACCACGCACCGCGAGTGCGCGACGCGTGCGCAGACGATCGAGTGAGCCACCGTCGGCCAGCGACACGGCCACGCTATCCATGTGCGCCTCGGTCACGAGCTCCGGTGTAGCGCCGGCAACGGGCTTCACACGATACGGGCGCATCGGCGCGTCGTACGGCGCGCCGGCCGGTGCCCACTGAAAGTAGATCCACTGGCCATCGGCGCTCCACGCGACGTTGGACGGTTCGCGTCCGTAGTGCTCCGGCCCGCGCATGATGTTCGCGATGCTGAAATCGAATGGAGACGTCGCGGCGGGCGACTGCGCACCAAGCGCAATCGGCAGCACTGCAGAAGCGGCGAGAAGCAGAACAGGACGGCGCATGACAGGGCGGAGGGAGGAGAACACAGGCCCGAACGACACGAACCCACGGACTGCAGGGCAGTCGTGGGTTCGTGAATACAGAAGTGTGTGGCGGTGCGCGTCAACTGCGGTGCTGTGCGTTAATCCCGGGTTGAGGCGTGCATCGATGCGCTACGATCGCGTCAGCAACAGCGAGTGCCCGCGCGCGTGTATTTGGCCTTCCAACGCTCGTGCGCAAACGTCTGCTGATCGACCGGCGTGCAGCCAGGATAGTTCGACCGCATGTGGGCCAGATAGGTGTCGTAGTCCGGTGCGCCCATGATGCGACGCACGATCATTGCCACCCGGCGCAGACGCTCACGCAGCGACATCGTCAGGCCGCCTCCTCGCGGAGCTGAGTGAGTACGAACGGCGACTCGCTGGTCTTCGCGGCCTTCTTACCGCTGGTGACCTTGAGCCACTCGTTGATCGAGGCGCCAAGAATCACGACCACCGAGATCAGGAAGAAGATCGCCACGCCGGCGTCGAGACGATCATTGAAGATCATCCGCTGCGCCGCTTCCACCGACTTGATGTTCGCAGGCAGCGTGTTCGTCGCGATCTGCTCGCCAATCACCCGCGCATGAGCCAGGAAGCCCATCTTGGGGTCGCTCGAGAAGACCTTGATGATACCGGCAGACATCGTGACGATCACAAGCCACACCATCGGAATGAGCGTGACGAAGGCGTACTTCTGCTTGCCCATCTTGATGATGATGGTCGTACCCACGCAGAGCGCCACCGTCGCGAGCAGCTGATTCGAAATACCGAACAGCGGCCAGAGCGAGTTGATGCCGCCAAGGGGATCCGTCACGCCCTGATACAGGAAGTAGCCCCACATGCACACGAAGAGCGCGCTGGTGAACACGCTGGCCGGCATCGACGACACCTTGCCAAGCGGCTTCCAGACGTTGCCCAGCATGTCCTGCAGCATGAAACGACCGACGCGCGTGCCGGCGTCGAGCGTGGTCAGGATGAACAGCGCTTCGAACATGATCGCAAAGTGGTACCAGAGCGCCATCGCACCCGGGCCACCCATCGCCTGCGCGAAGAGATGCGCCATGCCAACGGCGAGCGACGGAGCGCCACCGGTACGCGACAGCAGCGAATGCTCACCAACCTGCTGCGCGAGTAGTTCGAGCTCGGCGCCCGAAATTGGCTTGAAGAGCGCCCAGTTGTTGATGACATCAGCTGCGTTCGCCGCCGTCGTACCAATGACACCGGCCGGCGAGTTGATGGCGAAGTAGATACCGGGCGTAAGCACGCAGGCGGCGATGAGCGCCATCGTCGCCACGAGCGACTCGGTGAGCATCGAGCCGTAGCCGACCAGTCGCGCATCCGGTTCACGCTTGATGATCTTGGGCGTTGTGCCCGACGACACCAGCGCGTGGAAGCCCGAGATGGCACCGCACGCGATCGTCACGAACACGAACGGGAAGAGCTTGCCGGCGAACACCGGGCCCGTGCCGTCGATGAACTTGGTGACGCGCGGCATTTCGAGCGGCGGCAGCACGATCAGAATGCCGGCCGCGAGAGCGATGACCACGCCGATCTTTACGAACGCCGAGAGATAGTCGCGTGGGGCGAGCAGCAGCCACACCGGCAACACCGAGGCGAGGAAGCCGTAGGCCATCACCGACAGCGACAGCGTCGTGGCGCTCAGGGTGAACATCGGCGCCCAGGTGGCCGATTCGGATACCCACTTTCCGGCGTAGAGCGAGAAGCCCAGCATGACCAGGCCGATCGCGGTGGTCTCGAGCACGGCGCCCGGGCGGATCCAGCGCATGTACACGCCCATGAAGAGCGCGATGGGAATCGTGAGACCGATCGTGACCACGCCCCAGGCGCTGTCACGCAGCGCGTTCACCACGATCAGCGCGAGCACCGAGATCAGAATGATCATGATGCCGAGGACCGCGATGAGGGCCGTGGCACCGGCCACGGTCCCGATCTCTTCCTTCGCCATCTGACCCAGCGATTTGCCGTCTCGGCGCATCGAGGCACAGAGAATCACGAAGTCCTGTACCGCGCCGCCGATGACCACACCCACCAAGATCCAGAGGGCACCGGGGAGGAAGCCGAACTGAGCCGCAAGCGTCGGGCCGACCAGCGGTCCCGGGCCGGCGATGGCGGCGAAGTGGTGACCGAAGGTCACCCACTTGTTGGTCGGGACGAAATCGCGGCCGTCGTCGAGACGTTCGGCCGGGGTCGCCCGCTTCGCGTCGAGCGCGAAGATGTCATGGGAGATGATGCGGCTGTAGAACCGATAGCCGATCAGGTAGGTGCAGACGGCGGCAACGAGCAGCCAGGCCGCACTGATGGATTCGCCCTGAGACAGGGCCACCGTCGCGAGGGAGCCGGCGCCAAGGGCGGCGACACCAATCCAGGGAAGGGCTTTAAGCACGCGGGGAACGCGGAGGTGGGAAGGATGGTGGGACAGCCGATATGCGCTCCTGAACCGGCTGTTGTCAATGAACGCTCAACCCGTGGAAGGCGTTGTCAGACTGCCTTTTGCCGAGAGGCTGGAAGGGCGCGCGCAGGTGGCTAAACTGCAGGTATGAGCACACCCGTCACTCTGATCCCCGGCGATGGCATTGGCCCGTCGATCGCCGAAGCCACGGTTCGCATTCTGGCCGCCGCTGGCGCCGACATCGAATGGGACCGCCAGGTCGCCGGCATGGCCGGCGTCGCCCGCTGGAACGATCCGATTCCCGATTCGACGCTGGATTCGATCAAGCGTACCCGCATTGCCCTCAAGGGACCGCTCGAAACTCCGGTAGGGGAAGGGTTTCGCTCCATCAACGTGGCGTTGCGCAAGACCTTCGACCTGTACGCCAACGTGCGTCCGGCGTACACGATCGTGCCGGGTCGATTCGACAACATCGACATCGTGCTGGTGCGCGAGAACACCGAGGGGATGTACATCGGTGTCGAGCACTACGTGCGCATTGGTGACGACCCGAAGGCGGCCGCCGAATCGGTGGCGATCATCACGCGCGAAGGGTCGGAGCGCATCGTGCGCTACGCCTTCGAGTACGCGCTGGCGCACAATCGCCAGAAGGTGACACTCGTCCACAAGGCGAACATCCTCAAGTTCTCGCAGGGGCTCTTCCTCGATGTGGGTCGCATGGTCGCGCGCGATTACGCCGGCAAGGTGCAGTTCGAGGAGCGAATCATCGACGCGATGGCGATGCATCTCGTGATGCGTCCGGAGCAGTTCGATGTCGTGGTCACCACGAATCTCTTCGGTGACATCCTGTCGGACGAGATTTCCGGTCTCGTTGGTGGACTCGGGCTGGCGCCAGGCGCCAACATCGGCAAGAACGCAGCGATCTTCGAAGCGGTGCATGGCACGGCGCCTGACATTGCCGGCAAGAACGTCGCGAACCCGGGCGCTCTCGTGCTCGCGGCGTGCATGATGCTCGAGCACCTCGGTGACAACGAGCGCGCGCATCGTATTCGCAGCGCCTTCGAGCGCACGATCAAGGAAGGGAAGGTGCTCACGCGCGACCTTGGCGGAACCGCCGGAACCGACGCGTTCACCGACGAAGTCATCGCCAACCTTGGCTGATCTGGCGACATCCGAAAGCACGCGGGCCGAGGCGGTCCGCGTGCTTCATGTTTCGGACATTCACTGCGGACGTCCGTTCCGCGAAGCTCACGTGGCCGCGGCGTTCGACGTCGCGAAGGGATCGTCTTGGACGGCGATCGTCGTGTCGGGTGACATGTCGCAGCGCGCGCGGGATGTTGAATTCGTGCGCGCGCGCGGCATTCTCGATCAGTTTCGTGAAATCGCGCCGGTGCTGGTGGTGCCGGGCAATCACGATACGGCATGGTGGTTTGCGCCATTCGGCTTTGGTGATCGTGCGCGCATGCACGCCGGGTATCGTCGGCACATCTCCAATGAAATCGAGCCCACGCTTCGTCTGCCGGGGCTGTCGGTGGTGGGGCTCAATTCGGCGTGGGGGATGTGCCCACCGGCGCTCACCTGGTATCCGCGCGATTGGCGGGTGAAGGGCGGGCTCACTGACGGGCAGCTCGACGGCGCACGTCGGCGCATTGCGGAAAGCCCTCGCGATCATTTACGCCTGCTGGTGGTGCATCACAACGTGGTGCGCGGCCGCCTATCGCATCGATGGGGACTGTCGAAGCCGCAACGGGCGCTCGACGCGATCGCGGCGATGAATGTCGACGTAGTGTGCACCGGGCACGACCATGAGGAGCGCGTCGAGGTGGTGGAGCGTTCGACCGGGCGTTTCCTGATCAGCGCCGCGAATACGCTTTCGAGCCGGATGCGTGGCCACCGGCCAAGCTCGCTGAATGTCATCGAGCGGATTGGCGACGTGGTGACCGCCACCGCGTGGGTGTACGATGACCATCGATTCGTCCCCGGACCTCAATCGGCCTCATCACCGCTCAGCCACTAATCCAGCACGCCTCACCCCAGACTACTCTTACCCCGTTAAACGGACAGAGCGTTACACGGGGTCAGAGTCGCGGAGCCGAAATTTCAATGATTCAGAGTCATTGAACGCTACGGACTTGCATCTCAGTGCCAAGATAATATCTTAGCTCTAAGATACTTATCGCCCGCCAGTCGGGCAGGAGCACCAACCATATGTCGATTCTTGGCCTGCACCACATCACCCTCGTCGCGGCGAATGCTCAGCGGACGACGGACTTCTATACGCGTGTTCTCGGCCTTCGCCTGATCAAGACGACCGTCAATTTCGACGACCCGGGGAGCTACCACCTCTACTTCGCCGACGAAACCGGGGGAGCCGGCACGGTGGTCACCTTCTTCGAATGGCCGAACGCGCCGCGTGGTCGCACGGGCATTGGTGGGACCCACCATCTGGCACTGCGTGTGGCCGACAAGGACGCGCTGCTCCGCTGGAAGCGTCGCCTGACCGATCACGGCCTCCGCATCATTGGCCCGTACGATCGCCAGTACTTCACGAGCATTTACTTCCGTGATCCGGATGGCGTGATCGTGGAGATCGCGACGGATGGACCGGGCATGCTCTTCAACGAGCAACTCGCGAATGGCGAACTGTCGCAGCGCACGCCGCCGGCCGAACTCCTCAAGGGCGGCCGCGACGAAGCGGCCATCGCGGCCATGACGTGGCCGGAACCGGTCACCACGATCGATCCGGCGATGTCGCTCACGCGAGGTCTGCATCATCTGACCGCGATGACCGTGGATGTCGATCGAACTGATGCATTCCTGCGCGACACATTGGGGATGACGCTGGTGAAGAAGACGGAGAACTTCGACGATCCCGGCACTCGCCACTGGTCGTGGGGCACACCCGACGCGCGTCCGGGTTCGCTCGTGACCTATCTCGAGCGTCCATCGAACGAGCGTCGTGCGAGCATGGGGGCAGGGCAGACCCACCACTTCGCGCTTGCGGTGGCCAACGAGTCGGTGCAGCTCGAAATGCGTGACCGATTGCTCGATGGTGGCTATCCGGTGTCGCCGGTGATGGATCGCGTCTACTTCAAGAGCATTTATTCGCGTGATCCTGATGGACACATCGTGGAGCTGGCCACGATGGGTCCGGGCTTCCTGGTGGATGAGCCGATTGCGACGAGTGGTTCGACGCTTCGCTTGCCGCCGTGGCTCGAGGAGCAGCGCGACGACATCGAGCGGCGCTTGCCGCAGCTCAACCGACCGGAGTGGCCGCTATGACTGGACCGCATGATTCGCAGCAGCCGGTTATTGGCGGCGTCTCACTCAACGAGGCCTCTCACGCGCTCGTGCTCACGCACGGGCGCGGCGGGAGCGCCGACGGAATGCTGCCGATCGCTCGCGCCGCGAAGGCGACTGGTGCCGCGCTGATTGCGCCGGTCGCCGCCGGCAACAGCTGGTACCCTGATCGATTTCTTGCGCCGATGGCGCAGAATGAGCCGTGGCTCTCGAGTGCACTGGCCCAGCTTCACAGCGCGGTCGAGACGGCGCGCGCCGCGGGCATCCCCAGCGAACGCATTGTCCTGGTGGGCTTCTCGCAGGGGGCGTGTCTTACCCTTGAATACGTTGCGCGCGCGAGTGAACAGCGAGTGCGATTTGGTGGTGTCGCGGCGCTCGCCGGTGCGCTGATCGGCAGTGACGCAGAAGCGGGTCGCTGGCTCACGGCAACACCGGTGGGTTCGCTCAGGGACACGCCCATGCTGCTGGCCTGCGGTACGGCCGACGCGCACATCCCGGAATCGCGCGTGCGCGAATCGGCAGCGGTGTTCACTCGGTTCGGCGCGTCGGTGGACCTGCAACTCTACCCGGG
This sequence comes from uncultured Gemmatimonadaceae bacterium, assembly GCA_966112585.1. Lineage (GTDB taxonomy): Bacteria > Gemmatimonadota > Gemmatimonadetes > Gemmatimonadales > Gemmatimonadaceae > Gemmatimonas. The sequence goes on along the minus strand of CBHWDN010000020.1, from coordinate 82,350 downwards.
CGTTGGGCACGACATCGTTGGCGACGAAATCGCAAGGCTCACGGCGATGGTTGCTGCGGTGGCGTGAGTCGGTCATCTTTCGCGTCCATGGCGGACGACTCTCAACTGGGATTTTTCGGCTTCGACGCGGCGCCCGCAGCGGCACCCGCGACGGTCGCCGCAGCGTCATCCCTGTCGTTGGTAGTTGCGCCGCCATCGGTCTCGATCGAAGCACGCGAGGAGCCGGATGAGCGCCGCGCTGCCGGCCGCACCGCAATTCGTGCGCGGACTGCGGTGTTGTTCAGCCGACTGCAGGAGATGGGTCTCCGTGGCGTCGATGCGTTGGTGCTGATGCGCACGCGCACGGTCATGGTGTCGCTGATTGGACGCACGCTACGCGTACACGAAGGCTACGCCGAGGCGCCGGAATCGGTGTTGCGCGCCGTGGTCGCGTTCGCGATTGCTCGTAACAAACACGAGCGATCGGCGGCAAAAGACGTGATTCTCGCGCACGATGTTGAGCGTGGCCCGGCGCCGCGTCGCGAGGAGCCGGCGCGTCCGGGTGACGTGGCCATGATGGCGCAGTTGAGCGAAGCGCATCGTCAGCTCAATGCACAGTGGTTCGACGGCGCGCTCAAGGCGCTGCCCATTCGCCTGTCCGGGAAGATGGCCACGCGACTCGGTCACTTCGATCCCGGCTCAAAGCATACGCCGCCTGAGATCGTGATGTCGCGCAAGCACATCGCGAAACATGGCTGGCGCGAAGCTATGCACACGTTGCTGCACGAGATGGTGCATCAGTGGCAACACGAAACGAATCGCCCGGTCGATCACGGGTCGGATTTCCGTGCAAAGTGCCGCGAGGTGGGAATCACCCCCGCGGCACGTCGTGACGTGACACCGCTCGAAAAGAAGCGGCGTCACGTCGGATAGCAACGCGCAGCGGATTAGCTGCCTGACGCCGTCACGATCACCACGATCGTCGCGTTGGAGTTCGTTGCACCCGTTGCTGCACCAGTGAGCGTAATCGGATAGACGCCCGGCGCCGTCGCTGCAGTCGTGGCGACGGTGATCGTGGCGGTATTCGCGGTGGCCGGCGACGGTGAGACGGTGACCGTCATGCCGGTCGGCGCGCCCGTCGAGGTCAGCGTGACACCGCCAGCGAAGCTATTCGTGCGCGAGATCGTGACCGTGCTCGTGACCGTCTGGCCCGCCGCAACCGTTAGTGCGGCCGGTGCGGACGAGAAGCCAAAGCCCGTATTGGTCGATGCGCCGAGGTTGAGGGTGATCGCTTGAGTCTGCGCGGTGATGCCGGTGCCCGTGCCGCGAATCGTGATTGTCGACGGTCCAGTTGTGGCCGTTGCCGACGGCGTCAGAGTGAGCGTCGCGATGCGGTTCGCGCTCGTCACGGTGGCCGGCGCGAATGTGGCCGTCACACCGGTCGGCAGTCCTTCCGCAGCGAGTGTGACATCACCGTTGAAGGAGCCCGTGCGTCCAATCACGACGGGAATCGTGATGGCGTTCCCCTGCGACGCGGCCCAGGTCGTTGCGCCGGTCGAGAGTGTAATGCCCGCGCTGGTGCCAACGGTGAGCGGCATCGTGATCGTTTTCGAAGTCACGCCGCTGCCTGACGCACGCACGGTGATGGTGGTCGTGCCAGCGGTCGCCGTGCTTGCTGCCGTAAGCGTCAGCGTCGAGTTCGTGATCGTGCTGGTAAGGGTAGTGGGATCAAAGCTCGCCGTGACACCCGTCGGCAATCCTTCCGCCGTCAACGTGACAGAGCCGGTGAATCCACCCGCCCGCGAGACGGTGAGCGGTACGGTAGCGCTGCTGCCAATACCAACCGTTGCTGCGGTTGCCGTTGATGTGATGCCAATCGATCCAACGGGAGCGACCACGTCGTTGTTGTCGTCGCTGCAGGCGGCGGTTGCCAGCACAGCGGTCGCGAGCATGGGAAGCCAAATGCGCATGAACACCTCGGTGTTGCGATCAGAAATGCCCCGCACGGATGTGCATGCACGGGGAGCGTGCATCGGTGCGTCGCAAGTCGCGGTCCTGATCGTTGCGCTTCGTGATATGCTGCACGGCGTATCGCAGTGCACATCGCGCGGGAACACCACACGTTTTGGTTGAAGCGCACAAAGCATTGAATTGCAAAGCGGCGTCGCCACTCAGAGAGTGACGACGCCGCTTGCGCTACGTCTGCGTCAATTCATCGAAGCGATCAGGGCGTTACGGAACCCGTACGCGCCGCGAACTTCGCAACCGCACCTTCGTCGAACTTGCCGGTCGTGGTGTTGAAGCCGTTGACGATACCGAGCTGGTTGAATGCCCAGGTCGTCGACGTCGACGCCATGGCCCACGAACTCTGGAAGCCACCGACACCAGTGAAGTCCGGCATCGTCAGCGTCCAATTGGTTGTGCCCGTGCCCGCGTAGCCTCGTGACATGGAGAAGGTCCACGAGTTGGCGTTCGTGGCGGTCTGCGTGTAGCCCAGTCCGATCGCATCGCCGTATTCGGCCGCCCAGGTGCCCGTCGCCTGGAGGCGAACGTACGGCCCGGCGACGGTCGTCGGCGTCAGCGTCGGCGCAACTCCACCGAGTGCCACCGAACGGTTGGCCAACTGGTTGTTGTAGAGCAACGCCGCGCGCGTCGACGTCGCGACGCCCGATCCGGTTGTGTACGCACCGACGAGCACCATGTACTGATCGCCGGCAACGAGGCTGGCGTTCGGCAAGCCGTACACGGTCAACGCGCTCGCGGCAGTCGTGCTGACGCTCGTGAACGAACCGGCCGAACCATTCGCCGTCGAGAGCGTCGAAATGGCCTGCGTGAACGTTTCACCAGAGAGGTTGGTGATCGTGTACGTCGCCGATCCCGGAGCGCTGCCTTCGGTGCCGAAGTCGATCGCCGGAATGGTGGTCGTGTAGTTCACGTTGCGGCGGAACACCACACGATCCGGCGTCAGCGAGAAGGTCGTGAGGTTGATCGCACTGCGAATGGCCATGAGATCCGTCGCGCCCGATGGTGCCTTGGTCAGGGTGAACGCACCGTTCGCGCTCGCGGAGCCGGTGCCCGTGCCCACATTGATCGTCGCCGACTGACCAGCGGCAAGACCCGCCACGGTGCCGGTGAGCGTCTGCGACGCGCGGTTGCTCTGACACTCAGACGCGCCCTGACTCACCATTTCGGTTTGCGAGAGGTACTGCACGGTCACGGACGTACCAGTGCTCGAGCCACCGATCGGGATGGCATACGCAACACCGCCCACCGATCCAACCGTAAAGCTGTACACACGGTTGTTCGTGCCAGTCGGCGTCACCGCCGTCCACGCGCCGCTTCCATTCTGCACAGCAAACCAGCTCGGGAAGCGATCGGTCGCGCAGAACGTCCACGTCACGTTGCCACCACCGCCGCCAGTGCTCGCGGTAACGGTGAGGTTGAACGTCGTCGTGATGGTGCCGGTGATACCGGCGCCAGTCGCGCTCACGGTGATCGTGGAACTGCCCGTCGTGGCGCCCGTACCCACGGTGAGCGTCATGGCGGAGCTGTTACCGGTTGTCGCGTTCGGACTGAACGCTGCCGTGACACCCGTCGGAAGTCCGCTCGCGGTGAGCGTGACCGCCCCTGCGAATCCGCCAAGACGCGTGATGGTGATCGTGCTCGTACCGTTGGTGCCCTGCTGCGCCGTCACGGCCGTTGCGGCGAGCGTGAAGCTTTGCGCAGCCGACACTGTCAATGCGATCGACGCCGTGCTGGCGGTGACCGATGCACCCGACGCCGTCACGGTGATCGACTGCGCACCGATCGTGGCGTTCGCCGCGGCCGTCAGCGTCAACGTGCTGGTGAGGGTCGTGCCACTCAACGTCGCCGGCGCAAAGCTCGCCGTGACACCGGTCGGCAGGTTCGACGCGGCCAGCGTGACATCCGTCGTGAAGTTCGTGCGAACCAGCGTGACGACGCTCGTTGCCGTCGCGCCAGCTGCCACTGCCACTGCAGTCGGCGCCACCGTGATCGCGATGGCCGGTGCAGCGCTGACCGTCAACACCACGGTCGTTGTTGCGGCCGTGACACCGGTGCCGGTTCCCGTCACGGTGATGTTGTACTGACCTGCCGCCGCCCCTGCGCCGACATTGAGCGACAGCGTGCTCGTCGTCGACCCCGTGGCAATCGAGGCCGGTGCAAGCGTTGCCGTGACGCCCGTGGGGGCGCCAGACACCGCGACCGCGACATCACCAGCGAAACCACCACTGCGCGTCAAGGTGATGGTGCTCGTGCCCACCGCACCAACTTGCACGCTGACGGCCGCCGGAGCGGCAGCGAGCGAGATCGCCGGTGTTGCCGAAGCGGTGACGGTGAGGTTTACCGTCGCGGTCTGCGCGGTCACACCGGTACCAGTCGCGGTGAGCGTGATGGCCGACGTGCCAACCGTTGCGTTGCCCGCCGCGGTGAGCGTGATCGTTCCGGTTGTCGCACCCGCCGCGATGTTGAGCGCCGACGCCGTGACACCAGTCGGAAGGCCGGTCGTTGCCACCGCAACGACATCAGCAAATCCGCCAGCGCGCGTGATCGTCACCGGGATCGTGGAGTTCTGACCTTGCACAACCGTCGCGGCGCCTGCACCGGCCGTCAGCGTGATCGTCGGAACGACGATCGTCATCGAGACGGTCGTTGATGCGGCAGTCACACCTGAACCGCTCGCGGTCACCGTCACCGTCGAAACACCGGCGGCCGCCGTCGTGCCGGCGGTGAGCGTCATTGTCGCGGAATTCGTGCTTCCTGAAATGCTCGTCGGATCGAACGTCGCCGTCACACCGGTGGGAAGTCCGGTCGCCGTGAAGGTGGCCGCACCGGTGAAGTTGGTGCGCGTGAGAATCATGCCGACGGTCGCGGTCGCGCCGCGATTCACCGTCACGGTGCCGGACGATGCGGAAAGGCCGATGCTGGCGGCCGGCGGAGGATTCGTGGTGCCGCCATCTCCACCGCCACCACATGCTGCGAGCGACAACAACGAGAGGAGGGCCAGGGCACCGACACGGACCACCGATCGGGATCGATCGGCAGCGCTGCGCAGCGTCGCGCGAGAGTTCGGGAGCTTTGATCGAAGCGAGAGAGATAAGGAGTGTCTGGACGTCTGACGCAGAGTATGCGATGCAGTTTCCGGACCTTGTGAATCGAGACTAATGTGCGTCCGAAGCGCGCACGAAATAAGGGTCTGATGACCCAGAGCATTGTGATCAATCACCACTCTCGGGCGGGCCCGGCCATACCCCATCTCGACGTACGGTTCGCCCCCGTTCTCCGAGCGGTGCCAGACGGTGGCCAAGCCGCCGTTACCTGATCCGGTCAGTCCGCTAGATTGATTGGGTTCCTGCTCGTCTGGACCGCTTTTCCTCCCGCTCTGACCATGGCATCAGATACTCTCGCCGCGGCGATCCCGGCGCTTCCCTCAGTTGAACTGACCGCTCATCCGGGCGACCTGTTCAACATCGACGCAGCGCTCACCGAAGAGGAGCGCGCGATTCGCGACACCATTCGCGCCTTCGTCGACGAAAAGATCTTGCCAATTATTGGCGATTGCTACGTGCAGGGTCGTTTTCCCGACGAGCTCATCCCCGAGATGGCCGAACTGGGCGTGCTCGGTGCGAACTTGCCGGAAGAGTACGGCTGCGCCGGACTGTCGAGCGTCGCGTACGGACTCATCATGCAGGAGCTCGAGCGCGGCGATTCGGGCATTCGCTCGTTCGCGTCGGTGCAGGGTGCGCTCGTGATGTATCCGATCTTCGCGTTCGGTAGCGAAGAGCAGCGCCGGAAGTATCTGCCGAAGCTGGCGAAGGCCGAGCTGATCGGATGCTTCGGTCTCACGGAGCCCGACTTCGGCTCGAATCCGTCGGGGATGATCACGCGCGCGCGTCAGCAGGCCGACGGCAGCTGGATCATCAACGGCGCAAAGATGTGGATCACGAACGGGTCGAAGGCCGACATCGCCGTGGTCTGGGCAAAGACGGGTGACAGCACCGACGACAGCTCGATTCGTGGCTTTGTGGTGCACACCGACACGCCGGGTTTTCAGGCGCGCGATCAGAAGGGGAAGCTGTCGCTGCGCGCGAGCGATACGTCGGAGCTGGTGCTCACCGATGTGCATGTGCCGGCCGATGCGATCCTGCCGAACTCGAAGGGGCTCAAGAGCCCGCTCATGTGCCTCACGCAGGCGCGTTACGGCATCAGCTGGGGCGTGCTTGGCGCCGCGATGGCGTGCCTTGAGGAGGCGGTGAGCTACAGCAAGAGCCGCGTGATGTTCGATCGCCCGATCGGCGGCTTCCAGATTCAGCAGGTGCGACTGGCTGACATGCTCACCGAGATCACCAAGGGGCAGCTCGTGTCGCTGCACCTGGGTCGCCTCAAGGACGCCGGCAACTTCACGCCGGTGCAGGTGTCGCTCGCGAAGCGCAATAACGTGGACATCGCGACCAATTGCGCGCGGGAAACCCGTCGTCTCCTGGGCGGCAACGGCATTCTCGCCGAGTACTCGGCGATGCGTCACATGGCCAATCTGGAAAGTGTGTACACCTACGAAGGGACGCACGACGTGCACTCGCTCATTCTCGGTCAGGCGCTGACGGGAATGAACGCCTTCAAGTAGGCGCCAACGCTGGGTGCCGGCCGGTCGTTAGATTGGTCGGCACCTACTATTATTCAAGTGCTGAGTTATCCGCTCGGCCTTGCCCTTCCCACAGACTTTTGACGGAGCGTCCGCGGTGAAGATCGCCGTGTGCATCAAGCGCGTCCCCGTGATGGAAACCAAGTTCGCGATCGCGGCCGATGGCACGCGCGTCGACGAAGCGGGACTCAAGTACGACGTCAACGACTTTGATCTCTGGGCCATCGAAGCGGCTCTGCAGCTCAAGGAAAAGAACAACAACGCCGGTGAGGTCGTGGCGATCTCGCTCGGACCCGACACGGCACAGGAGCAGATCCGCAAGGCGCTCGCGATGGGCGCTGATCGTGGTGTGCTGCTGCAGGCCGCGCAGACGCCGGCCGATGGCCTCGCGGTGGCGCGTGCGCTTGCCGCAGAGCTCAAGGACGGTGGGTATGATCTCGTGCTGTTCGGTCGCATCGCCATCGATTCGATGAATCAGATGACGGGGCCGATGGTGGCCGAGATCCTCGACCTGCCGTGCGTGACGAACGTCTTCAAGCTCGAGATCAACGGCGCGACCGGTCGCGCTGAGCGTGCACTCGAAGGCGCGAGCGAAGTGGTGGAGTTTCCGCTCCCCGCGTTGCTCACCATCGACGATGGTCTCAACAAGGAACGCCTGCCCAGCCTCAAGGGGATCATGGCGGCGAAGAAGAAGCAGCTCGACGTAAAGCCGGCGCAACTTGGCGAGGCCAAGGTGACGGTGGCGAAGATGGTGTTGCCGCCGGAGCGTGCAGCTGGCCGCATTCTCGGTGACAGCTCGGCCGCAGTGCCGGAACTCGTCCGACTTCTTCAGACCGAAGCGAAGGTGCTCTGAACCATGGCCAACGTTCTCGTATTCGCAGAAGTGCGCGGCGGTGAGCTGCGCAAAGTGGCACTCGAGGCGGTGACGGCTGCACGTCAGCTCGCCGATCTGTCGGGTGGTGGTAACGTGCACGCCGTGCTCGCGGGTGCTGCTGGCATTGGTGCCAAGGCTGGTGCGCTTGCCGAGCATGGCGCCGACAGTGTGCTCGTGCTCGAGCACGCGGGCTTCACGCAGTACAATCCCGAAGCACTCGCCGCGACGCTGGCGCAGAAGCTCGGTGGTGGCGCGTACGGCTTTGCGCTGTTCAGCGCGACGGCGCAGGGGCGTGACCTCTCGCCGCGCGTTGCCGCCAAATGCGGTGTGGGCCTCGCGGCCGACCTCACCGGATTCACGGTGGAAGGCGGCGCCGTAAAGGGGCAGCACTTCAACATGAATGGCAAGACGATCGCGACGCTCGCGCTCAGCGGCTCGCCGGCCATTCTGTCGGTGCGTCCGTCGGCGATTCAGCCGGCCGCCTCACCGAAGGCGCTCGCCACCGAGAGCATCACGTCGGCGACCGATCCGAGTGCGTCGCGCGTGAAGGTTGTTGAGCTCAAGCAGGGCAACACGGGTAAGATCGATCTTGGCGATGCACCAGTTGTCGTGGCTGGTGGACGCGGCCTCAAGGCGGCGGAGAACTTCAAGCTGTGCGAAGATCTCGCGGAAGCGTTTGGCAACGCGGCCGTTGGTGCCACACGCGCGGTGACCGACGAAGGCTGGCGTCCGCACTCGGACCAGATCGGTCAGACGGGGCGCAACGTAAGCCCGAACCTGTACATCGCGGTCGGCATCTCGGGTGCCATTCAGCATCTCGCTGGCATGCGCACGTCGAAGACCATCGTGGCGATCAACAAGGACAAGGACGCGCCGATCTTCAAGGTTGCCGACTACGGCATCGTCGGCGACGTGTTCGAGATCATGCCCGCTCTCACGGCCGCCGTGAAGGCTGCCCGCGCGCAGGGCTAAGGCATGGGCCTGCAGAATGCCGTCTTTGCGGTGATCCTCGCCGGCGCGCTGTGGATGTTCTCACAGCAGGCGCAGCGGCTGATTCGCTGGCTCAAGCTGGCGAAGGAAGAGAATCGCACCGATCACCCGGATGTTCGCACCAGGAACTTCCTGTTGATCGGCCTCGCGCAGAGTAAGATCCTGCGCGATCCGCTGGGCGGCATGATGCACGCGCTGGTGTTCTGGGGCTTTTGTGTCCTGGGACTCGGCACGGTTGAAATCATGCTGCAAGGGCTCTACTCGCCCTTCAGTTGGAGCATGATCCTGCCACGGTTCCTCTACGTGGCGTTCGTGTTTTCGCAGGAGATCTTCGCAGTCTTCGTGCTGATTCCGGTTGGCTACCTGTTGTATCGCCGACTGGTGATCAAGCCGAAGCGCTTCACCGTTGACGCCGTACACAGCGGCGAAGCGGTGCTGATCCTGAGCGTGATTGCTGGCCTCATGATCACGCTGTTGCTGCTCTTCGTGGGCGAAGGGATGCAGCCAGGCGCCGATCATTCGGGGCATGTGATCAGCGGCCTGCTGATGCCGCTGTTCAGCGGTATGAGCGCGGAAACTGCGCACATGATGGCGCGTGTGAGCTGGTGGATTCATGCGCTCGGCATTCTGTGGTTCCTGAATCACCTGCCGAAGTCGAAGCACCTGCATGTGCTTTCGTCGCTCATCAACGTCTGGTTCTCGAACACGAGCGGTCCGGGACGCATCGGCGCGATGAAGCCGATGGATCTCGAGGCCGAAGATGCCGAGCAGTTCGGCGCGTCGGACATTGAGCATCTGAGCTGGAAGAACCTGCTCGACGGCTATTCGTGCACTGAGTGTGGCCGTTGCACGGCCGCGTGTCCGGCGAATATCACGGGCAAGGTGCTTTCGCCGCGCATGATTGTCGTGAAGACCCGCGCCCGACTCACCGAAAAGGCCACCGTGCTCGACGCGGTTGCCGCGGCCGGTGGCACGGCAACAGAAGAGCAGACAGCGGTGCTCGACAAAAAGCTGCTCGATAGCTGGATCACCGAAGAAGAGTTGTGGGCGTGCACCTCGTGCCGCGCCTGCGTCCAGGAATGCCCAGTCAGCATCGACCAGCTCGAGATCATCAACGAGCTGCGTCGCGATCTCGTGCTGATGGAGTCGCGCTTTCCTGAAGAGATTCAGCCCGCGCTCACGAGCCTCGAGCGTAACGGCAGCCCGTGGGCGTTCAGCGCGTCGGATCGCGAGAAGTGGGCCGAGGGGATGAACATTCCCACGATGGCCGAACTGGCAGCGACTGGCGACAAGCCGGACATCCTGTTCTGGGTGGGCTGCGCCGGGTCATTCGACGATCGCGCCAAGAAAATCACGGTGGCGTTCGCGCGCATTCTGCAGGCCGCGAATGTGAAGTTCGCGATTCTGGGTCAGGAAGAGACGTGTCACGGTGACCCGGCCCGACGCATGGGCAATGAGTATCTGTATCAGATGCTCGCCAAGGGTGTCATCGAAACGCTCAACGGCTACGAAATCAAGACGGTCGTCACCTTCTGCCCGCACTGCTTCCACCAGATGGGGAACGAGTTCCCCGACCTGGGCGGGCACTATGAAGTGATTCACCACTCGGAGTACATCGAGCGCTTGCTCGAGTCGGGTCGTGTGCCGCTCGATACCGAGCATGGACAGCGACTCAAGGTCGCGTACCACGACTCGTGCTATCTCGGTCGCTACAACGAGATTTACGAGTCGCCTCGCAACACGCTCAAGAAGGCGCTGCCAATCATTGAGCTGGTCGAGCCCGCGCGCACGAAGAGCCGCGGCATGTGCTGCGGCGCCGGCGGCGGTCGCATGTGGATGGAGGAGACGGCCGGCAAGCGCGTGAACGTCGAGCGTACGGAAGAGCTGCTCGCGACGGGCGCGGATCAGATCGCGGTGGCGTGTCCGTTCTGTATGACGATGATCACGGACGGCGTGACCGGTGCTGGAAGTGAGGTGCCGGTGGTGGACATCGCTGAAGTGGTGGCGGGCAGACTGGCGGCCCAGCCAGCCTAGGCGATTCCGATCGCGTGGCCGGCTCTGACGCCGGCCACCTACAGAAGAGATGGCCCGAGAGTGAGGGACGACGCACCGCGATTGCGCGTGTAGCGTCGACCCCCCTCTGGAGCCCTCTTCATGTCTTCAGGCAAGACCGTGCGGCCATCGCGCTCGGAATCGCGCAGCGCAGCTCGAACCGTCAGCGTCGCAGTACTGATCGCGCTCGCGGCGTGCGGCGGCGCTGATGCTTCGGCGCCGCCGACGCCCGCCGGCCCTACTGGGCCAATCACTCCGCAGAACCCGGTGCTCACCCTGTCGGTCGCCGGTGGCGACGCTCAGACGGCCATCCCGGGCGCGGCGGTCTCGATCGCACCGTCCGTCATGGTGAAGAATGACCAGGGGGCCGCGGTCTCCGGTGTTTCGGTCACGTTCGAAGTCGACTCGGGCGGCGGACAAGTGACAGGCGCATCGCAGGTCACTGGAAGCGACGGCATTGCACGCATCACCTCGTGGGTCCTCGGTCGAAATGAGGCGCCGAATGTATTGCGCGTAACCTCAGGAACGCTCGCTGCGGTGCGCATTCGCGCCGTGGGAGTCTTTCCTCCCGCATCTGGAGGCGGCAAGCTGCTCGGCAGCGGCTCGATTCCACTGAGCGGCGGCACACTCACAGCGCCTGGGCCCGACAGCACCGTGAGAGGCATCTCCATCACGGCCCCCTCCGGCACGCTCGGCATTCCGTTCGCGCTCACCATAGTCGGTGGCGCGCCGGCGAACTTCAAAGGCAAGAGCGAGATCGCCTCCATCACGCCGCTCATCGGCATTCGTTCGAGCACGGCGGCGCTGTTGTCCAAGCCGCTCAAGATCACGATTCGCGCACGAATTCCCGCCAACACCTTTCCGGTGATCACGCTGGTGGACACGTCGACGGGACTGCGCGCGATGCTGCCGACGGTCGACTACACCGATTCGAGTGTCACCGCGTATGCCGTGCACCTCGACAATCGCAAAGTGTCGACGCCGTTCAACCCACCCGGCGCGCAACAGGCTGCGCTCTCGTCAAACGTGCGAACCTTCAGCGGTTTCAGCGGACTGCGATCGTCCGTGCAGCTCGATCCGCCAGATGACGAGGTGGAGCGCTCGGATGACGCGCAGACCACCATGTTGATCGACGCGATTCCCACTGAACTCCTGAATCGTGACATCGACACGGGTTTTCGGCCCTCGAAGCACGGCTGGGAATGGGCCCCAGTCATGACGAGCATCGGTGCGACGCAGTGGGGGGCCACGTTCACTGCACTCTGGCGCTATGCGTACGACCCGCAGAATACGCTCTTCGGGCTCTACCAAAAAGCGAAGGGTGTGCCAGAAAGCAATCGGCAGGGCATTCGCTGGTCGGCCGTCGCGCAACAGCGAATCAACCTGCAGTATGCACGCGGCATCGGGAATGACGACGGCTTCAAGGCCGCCGCGTGGGACAAGAATATCAACAACATTCTCCGCGCGGCCATGGTGCGCGCGATTCGCCCCGAGCCGCAGTTGGTGGTGCTCAGCAACAGTGGCGCGGCGAACCCTGGCGCTGAGGATCGCGGATTCGATGCGGGTGTGTACGCGGTCGTAGCGTATCGCATCGCCGGTGACAACGTCTACATCTACGACGCGGCTGCTCCGGGCGATGATGGCCGGCGCCTCGTCTTCGGCAGCGAAGGCATGCTGCCATTCTTTCCCGGACAGCAGAACGCGATTGGCTACGACAAGCCAATCGCAGGCAATACGCAGGCCCTCGTTCCGCTCTCTCGCCTCGCTACCGACTACTACCTCATGCTGAAGGACGAAGTCGGTCTCGACCGCTTCGCTTCGTCAACGCCGGCAGTGCGAGTCGGCACGGTGCGTGACACGGTATGGGCCGCCGATACCACTCGGCTGTGGTTTCGTTGCGCGCTGTGCACCCGCGGAGTTCAGGCCACTGGTACGCCACCACTACAAGGCCCCCTGGTTGCCGCGAACATCTTCACCGCAACCGCACCGAACACGTGGACCAGCGCCAACGGTGGACTGGTCGGAAATGGCGTGCTCTTGTCCAGCACCGCAGGAGATCGCACGTACGGGTTTGTTCACATTCTCCCGAACGCGCAAGGGAAACTTGGGTGGCACGACTGGAGCACGTTGGTGGCGCGAAGAATTCCCGCGGACATTTCCGCATCAGCCACAGATCCAGCGGTGGGCGCCAACGTCACGCTGACCATGACGGTCGATCAAGCAAAGCTGCCATCGAACTACACGGTCGAGTGGCTGTACGGTGACGATTTGCTCGACGAAGTGGTGAAGAACTCGCTGACCACGAAGCACAAGTGGGCCACTCCCGGAACGTTCGAAGTCACGGCGCGCGTGATTCATCCGGGCAACGGCCAGATCATGGCGCTTGCGCGAACCACGATTCGAGTCGCGGAGGTGTTCCCCGTCTGGAAGTTCACGACCGTGACCGTGAGCGTCGCCAATACGACGCCCACACCGGTCGGAACGGGCACTGGCCTGATTGGCTCGTTCAATTACTACCAGAAGATGTACACTGATATCGCGTCGAAGAAGTACGATGGCGGGTTCTTGTACCTGCCGCGAGATACCACCTTTCAGGGCTCGCTCAAATCACGCGGCATCTACACCATCGACGGCGTCAACCTCACGTTGGCAAACGTCATGCTGAAGGGCCAATTCCCCGGTGTCGGTACGTTGTACAACATCGGCGGGTCGATCGAGTTGCGCGCGAACTGGATTGCGCCATTCGTGAGCTCGCCCCGACGCGTCGACGCGGCGGACGCCGCCGAGTACTTCACACTCGGCGGTTCGTTCAATAGCGGTTCACTGAGTGGGCGCGGATGGGAGTGGTTCTCGAACTACGGCGGCACGCAGGGGATCACCTACTTCCCAACCTTCACGCGTGAGCTGGTCGCGAACTTCAGCGGCGACAACGCCACCGGAACCATCACGTACGTCGTACGCAATATCGAACCGGACAAGTTCCTGCCGAGCCCCGAAACGCGACGCTGGACCATCACTGTGAACTTCACTGCCGAACGCCTCAAGTAGCGAACAATCGCGGTGAACGATAAGCGGGAGGTGCCGGTGGGCATCTCCCGCTTTGCATGCCGGTCACGGCATCGCAATTTCCTGACGAAGTCGAATATCGCGGCTCGATGCTCCAACCATGACACGCCATGTGCCAGGTTCCTCAACGAGTCGCATCGACGCATCTAGGAATCGCAACTGTGATCGAGACACATTGAACGACACCGCCTGCGACGCGCCCGGCGCGAGTGAAATGCGCGCGAAGCCCATCAATTCCTGAATTGGTCTTGCAACGCTGCCCAGCACGTCGCGCAAGTAGAGCTGCACGACCTCGTCACCGGCGACTCGGCCACTGTTCGACACCGTGAGCGAGACGCGCATCGCAATCGAGTCCGACTTCGGCCGCACCTCGACGTTGAGATCGCGATACGCAAACGTCGTGTAACTCAAACCATGGCCGAACGGGAAGAGCGGATGTCCCGTGAGATCGAGATAGTCGTCGCCGCGCCCCGTTGGTTTGTGCGCGTAGTACAGCGGCACCTGACCCTCATGCATGGGAAAAGTGAGTGGCAGTCGCCCGGCCGGATTGACACGACCGAATAACGCGTCAGCCACCGCGTGTCCGCCAGCTTGGCCCGGATACCAAACGTCAAGCACAGCATCGACCTGCTCGATCCACGGCATCGTGATCGCACTGCCGCCAACAAGTACTACGATGGTTGGCGTGCCCGTGGCCGAGACGCGACGAATCAGTTCTTCCTGTCGACCGGGAAGTCCGAGCTTCGCGCGATCCCGGAACTCGCCCTCCTCGATGCCCGCAACCACGACGGCGATTTCGCTCGCCTGCGCGGCGCGAACCGCTTCCAGAATATCAGCGTCCTGCGTCTCCACGACGCCGGCGTCCCACAACAACTTGAGACGCGCATTGCCCGTCGCTTCAAAAAATTCGAGTCGTACGCGATGCGTCGAGCCCGCGCGCATCGCGACGCGCGCGCGTTGCGTGCTGTAGCTCGCCTTCTGCCAGCGATCAATGCGCAGCGTGTCGTCGATCCACAGTCGAAAACCTTCGTTACCCTCCACGGCGATCGTGCGAGCTCCGGTCGCTGGCACGGTGAGGGTGCCGGTCCAACGCGCCGAGTACCAGTCGTAGGGAACGCCGCGGCTGGGTGAATTGAGCGTCCACTGGAAGTCGACGTTGGCGTCAACGCGCGTGATCGTTGGCGCGCCTTCGCGCGTGATGTTCGCCCAGTACTCACCGGTGAGTCCAGCCACCGTGGCGCCATCGCGCGTAGTGTGGAACTGCGCCGCGGGAATCACCGCGAGATCGCGCGCCAGTCGCGGAGCGCCGCGCAACACACGTACGGTGCTTCCGGCAGGCGCGCCAGCGCGAATGCCATCGGCGATGCTCACCAATCGCGCACCCGGGGGCGAGTAGCCGCCCGCTCGCGCCTCAGTCGCGTCGGCACCGATCACCGCGATGCGCATGACCGAAGGCGCCAGAGGAAGCGTGCCACGCGCATTGCGCAGCAATACCAGCGACTTTGCCGCGGCGTCGCGCGCGAGGGCGACATGCTCCGCCGAGCGTGCCGCACGGGCGGCCGCGTCCGGATCTCCATACGGTGCCTCGAACAGCCCGAGCGCGAACTTCACGCGCAGTACGCGCGCCACCGCGCTGTCGATGACCGTCGGTGCGATCCCCGCCGAACGGAACGCGTTCAGGTACGGCCGATGCTGCTCCCAGCTCGACTGGAAAATCACATCGAGCCCCGACTCGAGCGCGTGACGCGTGGCCGTGGCCGTGCTGGCCTCGGTGTGATGCAACACCGTCGCGCCGCCCGTTGCGGCCGCGTCGGAAATGACGAAGCCCTGGAACTTCCACTCGCCTTTGAGCCAGCCGTTGAGCAACGCCGCGTTCTGCGTCGATGGCGAACCGTCGACCGAGTTGTACGCACTCATCACGCTGCGCGCGCCAGCGTCGTGCAGCGCACTCACGAACGGCGGAAAGTAGCGCTCGCGCAGTTGCCGGTCGCTGAATTCAATCGGATAGCTGTCGCGTCCTCCTTCGCCGACATTCGCGATGAAGTGCTTGGGCGTCGCCACTACACCGCGCTGTTCGAGCGTGCCGATGTACGCGCGCCCCATCGCCGAAGTGAGATAGGGATCCTCGCCGTACGTCTCCTCCACGCGACCCCATCGCACGTCATTCGCGATGTTGATCACCGGGGACAGCGACATGCGAATGCCACGACTCCGCGTCTCCGACGCGATCGCATCGGCAACGCGCGCGACCAGCGCGGTATCCCACGTGGCGGCAAGAGCAATGGCCTGCGGAAATGTCGTGGCGCCCTCGCGACCGAGGCCGTGCAGCGTTTCCTCGAACGGCATCATGGGAATGCCCAGGCGCGTCGAATCCACGAAATAGTGCTGCAACGCGTTGATGCGCTGCGTATGGGCTCGAGCCACCCGATCGGGCGGCAACGTGTCCGAGCGAAGCGCGTCGGCGCGCATCCCCAGCGGTGCGTTGATCTGGAGACCAAAGCTGCCGGCGCTGTAGTCGTGCGCGGCGTTGTCCCGGTCACCCGGAATCATGAACAACTGCCAGAACTTTTCGGCGAGCGTCATGCGCGACAGCAAATCCTGCGTGCGAACTGCCGGGCTCAAACGCGCAGAACGATACGGCGCATCGGCCGGTGGACGCGCAATCGTATCAGTCGGTGCGGCTTGCGCGCTGGCCAATGTCGGAACGATTGGCGCCGCGAGCACCAGGCAACGCAAAAGGGCATGGATTACCATGCCCCAACGCTACCCCATGAGCTTCCTTGCGACTACTTCGAGACGGCCATCATCGTCGCGAACGCGAAGGAGCGCCGTCTGACTTATTTCCGAATTTCGAGGGCGGCCTGCGCAGCGGTCAGTTCGTGTCCGCCGAAATCGACCACTGCGTAGAGCGTGTACTTGCCCGGTGGCAGCGCCGGCATCGCGACCTTGAATGTTTGCTGCTTACCGGCCTCGATGCGGAACGCCTCGACCAGTGGCACCGATGCAACCAGCTCATCGTCTTCCGAACGCACCTGCAACTCGCCCAGTAGCTCGGTGCTCACCGTTCCCGTGTTGCGATAGCGCACTTCGAGCGACTTCCCCTTGAGCACCAGATCCGACACTTCGCCGTCCACGGTGTCGGGCTTCACCGCGGCAATCGGACGAACGGTTGGAGCGCCGGCGGACGGTGCCGACGAACCGATCGGCGCGTTCTGTGCCCGAAGCGTCGCACCCGGATAGAGCGCGAGGAGGGCCAGAAGGAAGATCGCGACCACGAGCAGCGGGGCGCGAAGCAGGGAGGGAGTCGGGGAGGGCTGGCGCATACCGATCTCTACTGGAAGGGTCGTGCCAGCCTGATCCGTCGCGCTTCCATAGGGAAAGCGGGCAAATCGGGTCCAAAGTGTAGCAGGCGAGCGACGCTCGTTGTCGAGTTCAAACGGCAGTGCGGCATCCCTACACGCGATGGATGCGCAGAAGCTGCACCTGCTGCTTCACGACATGATCGGCGTACGGAACCGTCTTCGACGAAGCGATCGTCAGACCGTTCGGCCCCAGTGCTTCGCGAAAAGCGGGCAGCGCGAGCCGACCGGGATCGGCCACGATCGCCTCTCCGCCGGGTTTCATGGCCCGCGCAATGCACTGCGCCACCAGCGGCGCGTACTCCTTTTCGTACAACACGTCGGCGGCCATCACCACGTCGAATTGACCGATGTCGTCGGGCCAATGGCGCCAGTTCACCATGCGCACGTTCGGTTCGCGTCCAAGATTCCGCGCCGCGTTTGCCCGCGTCATGTGGATGGCCTGTTCGTAGTAGTCCGTCGAGGTCACCTCGAACCCGGCGAGCATGGCCGCGATCGTATCGAGGCCGAGGCCGCAACCGAGTTCAAGCAGCGTTCGTCCGTCGCCGGGCTCACCGAGCATCGCGGTGGCGAGCACACGTGCCGATGGCCAGAGATCGGCCCAATACGGCAATCGCTCGTCGATGACATAGTCCGCTTCACTGATCAGATGATCCGCGTTCGACGGCTTCTTGAGCGTGATCTCCCGCTGCCTGTCGCCAGTTCCAATCGTGACCGTTTCATCAGCCACGGTGAAACCGCGCGACAGGGCGTCATCAAGCGCCGCACCATGCAGGGTGGCGAGATGCGCGTAGCTCGGCAGCTCGGTCGGTAGGTCGCTCACGAGATGCGCGGCGTGGCGACATGACTGACCAGCGGCGGCGCATCGGGGAGCAGAATCGCCTGCATCTCGCTGCCGGCTTCCACACGCGACGATGATTCGGGCACCACCAAGAGCGCGTCGGCAAGCGCCATCGAGCGCAGCAGATTCGAGCCCTGTCCACCGGACAGTCGCGCTTCTACCAGGCCGTCGGCGCCTTCGGACAGCGTGACACGCAGGAAGTACGTCAGTGTTGCGGGCGTGTCCACGCTGTCCAACATGCGCACCGGGACTTTCATGTGACGCACGCGATCGTGTCCGCCCAACTGCCGAATGAGTGGCCAGGCGAAGAGCGCACCGGTCACCATCGTCGACACCGGATTTCCCGGAAGTCCAATCCACGGCACGTTCCCCACCATGCCGGTGCCGATCGGTCCGCCGGGGCGAATCCGCGCGCGCCAGAATCGCTGCACACCGCCAATCGCGTTGAGGGCGTCGCGCGTGTAGTCGTGATCGCCAACGGATACTCCACCCGTGGTGACCAGCAAATCGCACCCATCGTTGACTGCCTCGCGCAGCGCATCGGTCAACTTATCGAGTCGATCGGGCACGAGCGGTGCTACCGTCACCTGTGCGCCAGCAGCGGCCAACAGCGCCGGGAGCGCGTAGCTGCTCGACGCCACGATGCGCGAACCGGTCTCCACTTCCTCAAAGCGATCGAGCAGTACGAGTTCGTCGCCACTCGATACGATGGTCACGCGAGGCGCGCGATATGCGGGCACCGTGGCCATGCCGATCGACGCGAGCGCACCGAGATGGGAAGCACGCAGTGTCGTGCCCGCGTGAAAAAGTACTCGGCCCGGCTCGATGTCTTCGCCACGCGGACGCACGTTGCCTCGCCCAGCGGTGTCGCGATCATCGACGATCAGCACCTGCCTGTCATCGCCATCGGGCGACGGTCGGGAATCTTCAACGCGAATCACCACGTCCGCGCCTGGCGGCATCGGTGCTCCGGTCATGATCCGCACCAGCGTGCCGGGTTGCACCCACGGCAGCTGCGTCGGATCGCTACCGGCCACACTCGTGCCTGCCACCGGCATCGATCGCGGCGTGTCGCTTCGTGCGCCAACGATGTCCGCTTTGCGCGCCGCGAAGCCATCCATGCCCGCGTTGTCCCACGGCGGCAACGCGATGTGACTGATGATGTCGCGCGCGAGTGCGCGCCCGAGGGCTTGCTCCAGCGGCACGACGTCGACTGCGGTGCGCCGGTCGTTCGATTGTTCGAGCACGGCGGCCAATGCCTCGTCGAACGCCAGGCTTCGTGCGGGACTACTCACGACACTGACTCACCGCGCCGGCGCGTTCACAGCCTGCACACCGAGCGAGCGGCTCGCGAGTAACGTCACCAGGGCATCCTGCACCCGCTCGACTTCACGCGTGGCCACCGTGTAGTTGTTGCAGAGCAGCGAAAAGAGCACGAGCTGCCGGTCGGCGGTGGTCACATACCCCGAGAGCGACCGGGCCTTGTCCAAGGTGCCGGTCTTGCCGCGCGCGTTCCCCTGCGCCGGCGTGCTCTTCATGCGATTGCGAATCGTGCCATCCACTCCGGCGATCGGCAGCGCATCGCGGTAGATCGCGAAGTGTGGCGACTTCCGCATGGCATCGAGCACCTTCACGATCGCGCGCGGTGACACATAGTCGTGTCGCGACAGTCCGCTGCCGTCGCGATACGCCGCGTCGGCCGTCGTCACGCCCCACCCGGCGAGTGTCCGCGCCGCAACGGCGCGCGCGCTGTCCTGCGATCCGCTGCCCGTCGCCGCGCGTCCGCTGGTGCGGAAGAACAGCTCGGCGATCTGATTCTGCGACGGCTTCTGCATCCGTCGCAGCACATCGGCGAACGAGGCCGACTGCAACACGACGAGCGTGTCGATGTTGCCGCGAGCCGTATCGCGCGGCGCGAGGACGCGGCCCGCCACGGTGATACCACTGTCGGCCAATGTCTCACCAAGTGCGGCCAGCCACGAATCATTCGGATGCCGATAGGACACCGTCGTGATGAGGCTGTCGCCTGCAGCGAGCGTTCCCGAAATGACGAGCACGTCTCCAGTGCTGTCGTATGCCGCGCGTAGCGGCAGGGGGCGCTCACCCGCCGGAATCACCGAGTCGCGCGTCACCGCCTCGACACGCACACGCGGATACGAACGGGTCGGTGCCGTGGCCACTTTAACAGGTGCACCGCGCTTGCTGCCAGCGTGCACCCGCACGGTGAGCTCGCCTTCGTTATACGTCAACTCATCGACCGGCGCGCTGTATTCCTCGTCGAAATCGTCGAACGCCCAGCCGAAGCCCGTGGTTGAACCCGGGAACGCATCGCCCGCTTCACGCAGCCGGCCGTGAATACGCGTGATGCCCCGCGAACGCAGCGCCGCCACGATTGGCGCAAACACGTTCGCGGCATGCCCGTTCTGCAGCGTGTCACTCGCGCTCGGGTCACCGCTTCCGTACACCAGCACATCGCCGTGCCACGTCTTCCCGCGCGCCCGGCCAGTGAGCACGATCGGCGTGCGCCAGCGGAAATCGGGCCCCAACTGCTGCATCGCAATGGCACCCGTCAGCAACTTCTGGTTGGATGCCGGCATGAAGATCCGGTCGGCATCGCTCGCAACCAGCGTATCGCCGCGCGCGGCATCAACCACCAGCATGCCCCAGCGCGCGTTCTTCCACATCGGAGCCTGACGCACGGAATCCACGAACGCCTGAACCAGCGCCTGAGTCGTGGGCTCGGCCACGACGATCGGAGACGGGTTGACCGGTGGCGCAGCAGGCTCGGGGCGACGCGGCTGAATATCCGGAGTCGGTACCGCCGGCGCTGAGGCCCGCGCACACGCGCCAGTCGCCACGAGCGCGACGCACCAGACCACCTGACGTGATCGCATCACGCGTCCACCTCGTACGTACTTGAAAGCGTGGGATCTTCGGCGAGCGTAACTTTCACGACGCGCGCCGTCGTGTGCGACAACGCGGCCTGCACGCGCTCACAAATGAATCGCGCCAGATTCTCGCCGGTCGGAATCAGCTTGCCATCGGCAAACTCGGGCACATCGAGATTGATGTTGCGGTGATCAAATCGATCGCGCACTTCCTTCGCGAGCACACGATCGAGAAATCCCAGGTCCACCACAAATCCGGTTTCTTCATCAACCGGACCGGCCACGGTCACATCGCACACATAAGTGTGGCCGTGATAGTTCGGATGCGCGCACGCGCCAAAAACATCGGCGTTTTCCTGCTCGCTCCAGTCGGAGCGATGATACCGATGCGCGGCGGCGAAGATCACGCGGCGCGTGAGCGACGTGCGCGGCATCAGCTCAGCGGAAGATCGGGACCGTCACGCCCAACGTGATCACCTTGTTGGGGCGCCACGCCGAGCGCTGGCGCGTGAGCGTCAGCACGGAGGTCGTATCCGACGCCTTCACGTAATAGTTGTCGGGATACTGATACTTCCAGAACACGTTCGAAATGTCGAGGCGGAGCTGCGGTCCGTGACGCGGCACGTAGCGCAACACACCGCCATACGTGAACGAAAAGTTCGAACCAAATACGTACTGTCCGCTGTCGGCCTTCGCGAAATCACTGGCCATGCCGGCGCCAACGAACACCGACGGCAGGAAACGATGATAGGTCTTCTTGCCAGTCAGGTCGAAGTTGATGCCGCCATCGAACACATGAGTCGTGACGCTCGGGGTGCCGATCACCCGAGTCGCGCGCGGATTGGACGGCTTGAGCACGTTGCGCTCCGATGGCGCCATCATGTAGCGTGCGAATACTCCGGCGGGACCGCCGATGCGAACGTCGTAGCGCACCGCACCGATCAATCCATCCTTTGGTGCGACCCCCGCCGGATCCTTGCCGAGCAAGAGCTGCCCGACGGAAACACTCAGCGTCTGAAAGATCGAATAGTCCTCGTACGGACTCTTGGTCGGTGCATGGCCGACTTGTGCGACGGCCACGGCGGGGAACAGCGCCAAGGTCGCTGCAGCGACACGGAGAGAGAAACGCGACGACAAGTGCATCAGGCGAGGACCGAAGGCGAAAGGTCGCGCAGATCGCGACCGGTGATCTCGGGTGGCAAGGTCAAACCGAGGAGCGACAGTACAGTGGGGCCAACATCGCACAGCGCGCCACCTGAACGCAGGGGCACCGTGGCGTCGGGGTCGAGCAGCACCAGCGGCACCGGATTCGTGGTGTGCGCCGTATGCGGCTGGTGGGTTTCCGGATCGACCATCACGTCGGCATTGCCATGGTCGGCAGTGATGATCAAGCGCGCCCCGCCGTGCTCGGCGGCCACCAGAATGCGTCCAAGGCAGGCGTCGACCGTCTCGGCGGCCTTGATGGCGGCGTCGATCGAGCCCGTGTGACCCACCATATCGGTGTTGGCGAAGTTGCACAGCATGAAGTCATGCGTGTGATTCGCGAGTGCGTCGCACAGAATGTCGCAGACGCCAGCCGCGCTCATTTCAGGCTGCAGATCGTAGGTGGCCACCTTCGGGCTCGCGACCAATTTGCGTTCTTCTCCCGGGAATGGTTCGTCGCGTCCACCGTTGAAGAAGAAGGTCACGTGCGGGTACTTCTCCGTCTCCGCGGTACGTAGCTGCGAGAGCCCGGCGTTCGATACCACCTCGCCCACGAGGTTGTGCATCGATTGCGGTGCGAACGCCACGGGGAAGGGAAAGGCGTCGTCGTAGTGCGTCATGGTCGTCACGGCGACCGCGGGACGCGGGCCCGTGTCGAAGCCCGCGAAATCGGGCATCGCGAGCGCGCGGAGCGCCTGCCGCATGCGATCGCTGCGGAAGTTGAAGCAGATCAGCGCGTCGCCATCCTGCATCGGCGCGAGCGGCTTGCCATCGCTCCCCGCCATCACGAACGGCTGCACAAATTCGTCGGTGATACCGGCGTCGTAGGATTGCTGCAGCGCCGTCAATGCATCGCGCTCGAGCGGACCGTCGCCTTGCACCGCAGCGCGATACCACTTGCTCGTGCGCTCCCACCGGTTGTCTCGATCCATACCGAAGTATCGACCGGACACCGATGCCAACTGCGCTTTGCCGTTGAGATGCACCAGCGTTTCGTTCAGGAAACCCATGGCGCTCGTGGGCGGCGTATCACGGCCATCGAGCAGCGCATGCAAAACGATGCGCGGCACCTGTTGGCGCACGGCGAGATCCACCAGCGCGAACAGGTGCTGGTCGAACGCGTGCACACCACCATCGCCAAGCAATCCGACCAGATGCAACGTGCCGCTGTTCGCCTTCGCATGGGCGCAGGCCGCGACCAACGCCGGATTGATGTAAAACGCACCCGAATCGATCGAGGCGCCGATGCGGACCAAATCCTGCATAACGACGCGACCGGCACCCAAATTGAGGTGTCCCACTTCGCTGTTGCCCATCTGGCCGTCCGGCAAACCGACCGCGCGACCTGAGGCCGTCAGCAGCGTGCGGGATGCATGACTCCAGATGCGGTTCCAATTCGGCGTGTTGGCCAGCAGAATGGCGTTGGCTTCGCGCTCCTCGCGATAACCCCATCCATCCAGGATGATCAGGGCCACGGCGCGCGACGGACGGTCAGACATCGGTCTCCAGGGTGAGGGACGTCAGAATGCAGCAATCTAGCGGAAAGGTCGGGGGCTACGAGGCATGAGTCGTTTTCGATTTCGGCGGCGGAGTGTCATTCTGTCTGCCACACTTTTGCTGCTGGTGGTTGCCGACGGATTGCTCTTGTGGCGACGGTCGCGCTATCGCGCGGAGATCGACCGTCTCCGGACCGGAATGACCGCGATCGAACGACAGCGTACCGATGCCATCGTCGCCGCCGACGAAGACAAGGCGGAGGTCATGCTGGAACTGATGCGCCGGCAGTCACAGGGCGATGACGCCATTCATCTGGCGGTGAACACCGATTCAGGATTTGTCGCGCTCGAACGGGGCTCGGCGAGACTTCGACGTATGCCCGCCCAGATTGGCCCTGAGCGTCGGGTGGGCACGGTGCCTGATACGATGCACATGGTCGTCCCGCGCGGTGTTCGGGCCATCGAGCGGCTCCTTGGCGACTCATCGCGCTACGAGCTCCCGGCCTGGCTCTGGAGTGACCGTGGTCTGCCGCAACCGGCGAATCGGAGCACCCCGGGGTGGACCGGGCCGGCAGCGATCGTCACGACCGGTGGCACGCTCCTGTACGCGCAGCCAGCGACTGGACCGCTGGCCGACAGCAGCTACGTGATGCCAGGCGCAATTCGGTTGGCCGCTGGTGATCTGCGCGCCATTCGTGAGAACCTTGTCCGCGGCACGCGGGTGTACTTCTTCTGATGACGACCTCGCCTCTTTCGCTTCCACACGCCAAGCGCCGCGGCTGGTGGCGGGCGCCGCTCTGGCTGTTGGCCGCCAATGTCGTGCTCGCTGTCGCCACCGGATGGCTCACGTACCAGACCGTGCGACTGCGCTTCCAGCGAGACGTCTCGCGCATGGTCTACAATGACAACACGGAAGCTCTCGAACAGGCGGTGCTGAGCGCGGGTTCCGGAGCCGACAGTCTTCGCGCCGAGCTCGGCAATACCGCTGTTCGCGCCGATACGAATGCCCCCTACATAGTTGTCTCCATCACGGAACGTCGCCTGTGGTACAAAAAGGGCGATAGCGTGCTCTTCACGGCGCCGGTTGCGACCGGATCAGGCAAGCAGCTGGTGGTGAAGGGGAACGATCAGGTCATGCGTTTCGAGACGCCGCGTGGCCGACTTGTGGTGACACGCCGAGACTCCGCGCCGGCGTGGATCCCTCCGGACTGGCATTTCCAGGAGCAGGCAAACAAGCGCCGGATGGGGATCGTGCAGCTGGTCCGCGGGCAACCCTTGTCGCTCAAGGATGGCTCCCAGATCACGGTGCAGGGCAACGATGTCGTCCGTCTCGGAAAGGGCGGCTCCTCCGAGCCCCTTTCCGCCTCCGACGGCCGAGAAATCGTGGCTGACGGCAAGATTGTGATTCCGCCCTATGGAACCAATCAGCGCAAGTATGCCGATGTGCTCGGTACCCGTCGCTTGTACCTGGGCGACGGCTATGCCCTCCACGGAACGAACAACCCGGCGAGCGTGGGACAGGCCGTGAGCCACGGGTGTGTCAGATTGCGGAACCCCGACATTGAAGCGCTGTACGACATGGTCGCTGTCGGCACCCCGGTGTTCATCTACTGAACCGGTGGTAAACCTCAGTCCGGCATAGGCTTTGAGCCTGTGCCGGCGCTGTGATCCGGAGGGCCGGACGGCTATATTTCCCAGCCTGTCGCTCGATCGTCTGTAGGGGGTACCCGATGCCGGTTGTCCTAGGCCCCGATCGCGCGCCACATCCGAGTCAGTGACCCAGGCTTCTTCTGAGACCCCCCGGGGCCGTTCGCCTCGTTCCAGATATTCGCGCGTCACCATCATCGCCGGCTTTTCAGCCTGCGCGGCGCTGGTGGCTTTTGTGCGTCCAGCCGGCGCGCGTATCTCGGACAAGGCTCGGCCCGTGGTGACCTCCACCGCGCTCGCGAAGGCGACCACCACCCGTAACGCCATCAACCTGGCGTTCCTCGATTCTTTGCGCGGAGCCAGTCGCAAACTTCGCGCCCGTTTTGTGAGCCCGCGGGTGGCGAAGGGATTGCCCATTCTGCGCGAGCTCTTCGGCGACACCGCGTCATCGCGAGCTGGAGTGTATGCCGCCGACGATTCGGTCGGGGGCTTCCACTTCATTACCATGCGCCCCTTCGCCGACAAGATTGCCGGGCGCATTGGCGCGTATCGCATCGGATTCTTCCCCGCTGAACAGCGCGGCGCGCGTTCGCTGGCGTACGGCAATCCGGAAGGGTTTCTCGAAGTCACATCGCTGAATCAGGACACGCGCATCTCGGACAACTTCAAGCTGCGCGATTTCCTGACGCACGATCAGCAGGCGGTGTGGCCCAAGTATCTCGTCCTGCGTGAGCCGCTCGTCGACAAGCTCGAGCTCGTGCTCGCCGAGCTGCGTTCCATGGGTGTGGCGGCGAATCGCCTGCGCGTGATGTCCGGTTTCCGCACCCCGCAGTACAACGCGCAGGGGGTTGGTGCCGGCGGCCGAGTGCAGGACAGCCGTCATCAGTATGGCGATGCGGCCGATGTGTACGTGGTGAACAGCAGCAAGGACTGGATGAGCGATCTCAATCGCGACGGTCGTGTGGATACGCGCGATGCGCGTGTGCTTGCCGACGCGGCGGAGCGCGTGGAGCAGGCGCACCCGGAGCTCGTTGGCGGCGTGGGGATCTACAAGGCGACATCGGCACACGGACCGTTCGTGCACATCGACGTGCGCGGTTCGCGCGCACGTTGGGGCGAGCTCTGAGCGCGTCATGATTCAGCGTCGCACTGCCATCGTCCTCTCCGGGCTCGCCGCAATCACGGCGGCGCTCGTCTATCAGCCGCCCGGCGAGCTGATGGCCGATTCGTCGGCCGAAAGCGCCAAGGGCGCGGTACCAAAGGTTGAGGCGGCACAGGAAACACGCGGCACCAGTGGTGACGTGGCGATGCAGTTCGTGCGAGCTGGGGAACGCGTCGCGTTCCCGGTGCGCATACGCGCGGCCAGTCCGGAAGCGCGCAGTGGTTTTACGTATCAGTGGGTTGCTGTCGGTTCGAACAACTCGGGCGATGTCTCACGTCCGCTCGAAGGCGACACACTGCTCGCGCCGCTCACGCCGGGCTTCTACGAGCTGGTGCTCAATCGCGGCGGAATTCGCCAGCGCATCAGTGAGCCGCGTCTCGCCGTGCTCGTGCCCTTCGAACTCAAGCTCGGCACCACACTCAATGGCTATCAGATCGGTCGATATCCATCGGAGTGGGGCTCAGACGAGCAGGGCGGGCACCCCACCGGTTTCGCTGAAGTCAACGAATCGAATCTCGATCTGCCGCTCACCAGGCATCTCAAGGTGCGCGACTTCGTGACGCACGATCGTCAGACGGTGTGGCCCCGCTATGTCGCGATCGATCCGCGCGTCCTCGACAAGATCGAGCTCGTGATGCGCGAACTTGCGCGTCGTCGCGGTGAAGAGAAGATGGAGTTCGATCTCGAGGTGCACAGCGGATTCCGTACGCCGCTGCACAACGCGAGCGTCGAAGGCTCGGCGCGAGACTCTCGCCATCTCTACGGCGACGCCGCCGATGTGGCGATCGATGCGGATGGCGATGGTCGCCTGACCATTTTCGATGCCTATCGCGTGGAGCAGGCGGTGGACTGGGTCGAACGGCTGCACCCGGAACTGACCGGTGGGCTCGGGGTCTACAGCAGCCAGCGCTTCGCCACACCATATTGCCATATCGACGCGCGCGGCGAACGGAAACGCTGGCGCGGCTAAGTGCGTAGGGCGTGCCAGGAGGAGACCCTATGAATCCGTACGTCCGCGATCGCATCAGCCGTAAACTCGACACGCTCTCTGATGAGCGTCTCTATCAGGTGCTCGACTATGTCGAGTTCCTCGAGTCCAAGTACGCCGAAAAACCGGCGCCCGTGACCAACGTCTTTCAGCGCTTCGCCGACGGCGTGGAGGACAAGCTCCGCGCCGGTGGCATGGCGGTCGGTACCGTCTCCGAAGCCATGGGCTTCCTGAACAAGGCCATGGGCGTGCTGAACAACGTGGCCAGCACCACCAAAACGGTCGCGTCCGACGTCGTGACCGCCGCGAAAACCGCGGTCGATCAGGTCGGGGCACCGGACGTGCAGAGGAGCGCTAACTCGAACGGCGCCAACTCGAACGGCGCTAACTCGAGCGGCGCTAACGCGACAAACGCTAACGGCACCGACGCTAACGCGAACCCGGCGGCTGCGACTGCAACGCCGCCCCCTGCCGCCCCCACTACTGCGAGCTGACATGGCCCGTCGACTGGATTTGCGTGAACCGGAGGAGCGCCCTCGCCCGCGGAGCGGGCTGCGGCGCTCCGTCGTGCACGCGATGCGTCTGATTCCGAACTACGTCCGATTGCTCTTCGGGCTCTTTCGCGACGATCGGGTTTCCAGGACCGACCGTCTCCTGGTCCTGGGTGCCCTGGTCTACGTCATTTCGCCGCTCGACTTCATTCCCGACGTCATTCCGTTCCTCGGGGAAGTCGATGACCTCTTCCTGATCGTCATCGCGCTGCAACGGCTCATCGATCGGGCAGGGCATGCAGTCCTCCTCGATCACTGGCGCGGCGATCCGGATGAACTCGAAGAGTCGAGCCTCATGCGCGTGATCTCGGCGGCGAGCTTCTTCCTGCCGCCGGCCATACGGCGTCGCATTCGACGGATGGCACGGGCGTAAGGGGGTCGCTGGAACCGACGTCATCCTGATATTACTTTTGAGGATGGCACCCTCGACTCGCCCCACTGGCGGCCATGGCCGCATTCGCGAAGGCATCGCCCTGACGTTTGACGACGTCCTGCTGGCACCGCGCCATTCGCTTGTCCACCCGAAAGAAGTCAGTCTGGCGTCGCGCTTCACGCGCGGCATCACACTCAACGTGCCGCTGGCATCCGCGGCGATGGACACGGTCACCGAGAGCGAGATGGCGATCGCCATGGCGCGCTACGGAGCGATCGGTGTGCTGCACAAGAACATGTCGGTCGATCGACAGGCGGCTGAAGTCGATCGCGTGAAGCGCAGCGAAAGTGGGATGATTCTCAACCCGATCACACTTTCGCCCTCGGCGTCGCTCAAGGAAGCCGTGGCGTTGATGATGCGATTCAAGATCTCGGGCGTGCCGATCGTCGATGTGACGGGCACGCTCGTTGGCATTCTGACCAATCGCGATCTGCAGTTCGAGCGCAATCTCGATCAGCCACTCGCCGGCGTGATGACCAGCGAAGGACTCGTTACCGCGCCGCTCGGCACCACACTCGACGAAGCCGAACGGATTCTCGCCAAGCATCGCATCGAGAAGCTTCCGGTGGTCGATGACAATGGTCTCCTCAAGGGACTGATCACCGTCAAGGACATTCACAAGCGTCGTCAGTATCCGGATGCCAACAAGGATCAGTACGGACGCCTGCGCGTTGCGGCCGCGATCGGTGCCGGTGGTGACTATCTCGATCGTGCGCGCGCGCTCGTGCAGGCGGGCGTCGATGTTCTGATCATCGATACGGCGCATGGCCACAGCGAAGGCGTGCTGCATGCCACTGCGAAGGTGCGTGAAGCTTTCCCCGAAGTGCAGCTGATCGCTGGCAACGTGGCCACACGTGCGGGCGCCGCGGCACTCGTCGAGCGCGGCGTCGATGCAGTAAAGGTGGGCGTCGGACCGGGCTCGATCTGCACGACGCGTGTGGTCACCGGTGTCGGCGTGCCACAGATCGCCGCCGTCATGGATGCGGTGGAAGGCGCGGGCGAGGTACCGGTCATCGCCGACGGTGGCATCAAATACTCGGGCGATATCGTCAAGGCGCTCGCTGCCGGTGCCTCGAGTGTCATGATGGGCTCGATGCTTGCCGGCACAGAAGAGAGCCCGGGCGAATCGTTCCTGCTCGAGGGACGCCGCTTCAAGATGATTCGCGGCATGGGCTCGCTCTCCGCGATGCAGGACGGCTCTGCGGATCGGTATTTCCAGGACGGCGAGATGTCGCCGAAGAAGCTGGTCCCCGAGGGCATTGAAGGTCGCGTCCCATACAAGGGCCCGGTCGGCGATGTGCTCTTTCAGATGATCGGCGGTCTGCGCAGTGGCATGGGCTATACGGGCTGCGCGTCGATCGACCAGCTGCGCACCGAGGCGGAGTTCGTACGCATCACCACCGCCGGATTGCGCGAGTCGCATCCTCACGATGTGACAATCACTCGCGAAGCACCGAACTACTCGGTGTAACGTTTGCTGGACAGTAGGGCCGGCACCCGCGCATCGGGTCGCCGGCCCTTCGCGTGTCGGCCATGACATCGGCCATGCACATCGGAGATCGCGTCAAGCACTGAGATTGTCGCAGGCAACGCGGAAATCGCGGGACAAGCATCCCCAACGGCGTCCGAACTGTCAGAACTCACGGATGGTAGCAGCGCGACGGCTGTCCGTAGCGTATTGTTCCGTCCGACCGTCCCCCCTGCGCGCCCATCCACTCCACAGGGTGCGTCCAACCCCGACCTTACCCCCCGACACATGGGAATCTGGTCCAAAAAGTCCATCGCCGCGCTTCGCGCTGAAGCGGACAGCTCCGAGGGAGGCCTCAAGCGAACGCTTGGTGCACTCAACCTCACGATGCTGGGCATCGGTGCCATCATCGGCGCCGGCATCTTCGTGCTGACGGGAACGGCGGCCGCGAACTTCGCCGGTCCTGGCGTTTCGCTGTCGTTCGTGCTCGCCGGTCTCGCCTGTCTCTTCGCCGGTCTGTGCTACGCGGAATTCGCCAGCATGATTCCGATCGCCGGCTCCGCGTACACCTACAGCTACGCGACGCTCGGCGAAGGTGTGGCATGGTTCATCGGTTGGAACCTGATTCTCGAGTATCTCTTCGCGGCCTCCACGGTCAGCGTGGGCTGGTCGGGCTACTTCAGCGCGATGCTGAACGAAGTCGGCATTCATATCCCCGCCGCGTTCGCCAGTGCGCCGCTCACCGTTGAAGGCGGACACACTGTCGTTCGCGCATTCACCTGCGTCGATGGCACCGGCGCGACGTTGGTCGATGCAGCCACGCACGCGGCCTTCACGGTGCGTGATGCGTGCACGGCAGCCGGTGGTAGCGTGGTCGATGGCCTGATCAACCTGCCGGCCGTTCTGCTCATCCTGGCGCTCACGATGTTGCTGGTGCGCGGCGTGCAGGAATCGGCGACGCTCAACAACGTCATCGTCGCCATCAAGATGGTGATCGTGCTCCTCGTAATCGGGTTCGGCTTCATGTACGTGAACCGCGAAAACTGGACGCCGTTCATTCCGGAGATGGTCACGAACCCGGACGGCAGCACGAAGTACGGCATGAACGGCGTGCTTCGCGCGGCGCCGGTCGTCTTCTTCGCCTACATCGGCTTCGACGCAGTCTCCACCGCGGCGCAGGAAGCGAAGAACCCGCAGCGCGACCTGCCGATCGGCATGATCGCCTCGCTGCTGATCTGCACGGTGCTCTACATCCTGATGTCGCTGGTCATGACGGGTCTCACCAAGTACACGGCGCTCGGCGTCGCGCACCCGGTGTCGGCCGCTCTCGAAGCGGTGCCGCAGCTCAAGTGGCTCGAGTACCTCGTCAACATCGGCGCCGTTGCGGGTCTGTCGTCGGTCGTGCTCGTGATGCTCATGGGTCAGCCGCGCATCTTCTATACGATGTCGCGCGATGGTCTGCTCCCGAAGGTCTTTGCCAAGGTGCACCCGCGCTACCAGACGCCGGCCGCCTCGACGTGGATCGTTGGCTGCATCGCCATCCTCATCGCCGGCTTCTTCCCGCTCGGTCTCCTCGGTGAACTGGTGTCGGGTGGTACGCTCGCAGCGTTCGCCACGGTCTGCATCGGCGTGATGGTGCTCCGCCAGCGCTCGCCGGAACTCGAGCGTCCGTTCCGTACGCCGCTCGTGCCGCTGGTGCCGATCCTGGGCGCCGGCGCCACGCTGTACATGATGTACCAGCTCCCGAAGCTCACGTGGATGCTCCTCGCAGCGTGGACGGCCGTGGGCATGACCACGTACTTCGTATACGGCATGCGCAACTCCACCATCGGCAAGAAGGAAGCGGCGAAGTAATGAGTACAGGGGTGGCCGATGGTCTGCTGAGCGCATCGGAAGCGCGTCGGGCAGCAATACGAAGCTGGTCTGACGCGCTGCGCCCCGGGATGACCGTGGCGCTCTCCACCCACATCAATGCCGACGGCGACGGGTGCGGTTCTGAAACCGCACTCGCTCGCCTGCTGGCACAGCGCGGCCTCAACGTGCGGATCGTCAATCCGACACCCTGGCCCGCGATGTTTCAGTTCCTCCTCGGTGACGATGTTACCGACGCCAGCACGCACGGCGCCTCAGCACTCGCTGACATCGACGCCCTCGTGGTGCTCGATATCAACGACGTGCGTCGACTTGGCAATCTGGCCGATCGCGTGCGCGCGCTGAACGTGCCGATTTCCGTTGTCGATCATCACGTGCCCGGCGATGAACCCGTGGGTTCACTCGCCGTGACCGACACTGCCGCCTGCGCCACCGGTGAGCTGGTGTACGACATCGCGATGACGCTCGATCTCGAGATCACTCCGGCGATCGCACAATCGATCTACGTCGCGATCCTCACCGACACCGGCAGTTTCCGCTACAGCAACACGTCGCCGCGCGCACATGCCGTGGCGTCACACCTGCTCTCCGCTGGCGTCGATCCCGAAGAGATGTATCGCCGCATCTACGCACAGGTGAGCGTGGGACGGCTCCAGCTGCTCAAATCGGCGCTCGAAACACTCGAGTCAGACAGCAGCATCGGTCTCTCCTGGATTTCCGTCGACGCCGATGCGATGGAACGCTTCCACGTCACCAGCGAAGATCTCGACGGCATCGTCGAGCACCCTCGCTCCATCTCCGGCACTCGGCTCGCCCTCTTCTTCCGCGACCTCGGTCACGGCAAGGTGAAGGTGAGCTTTCGCAGCACCGGACAGGTCGATGTCCAGCAGTTCGCCCGACGTTACGGCGGCGGCGGACACGCGAAAGCCAGTGGCGCCATGATCACCGGTTCGCTCACTGACGTTCGCTCGGCGGTTTTGGCCGACGCACGAGCGTATCTGGCAGACGCTTCGTAGCGCGTTCCAGTTCGAGCGCTCGCGCTCGATCAAATTGTTTCTGGATGGACTTGGTCAGGCGCTCGGGGCGAAATGCCACGAGCGCTTGTGTGTTTTCGCTGATCATGGTGCCATAGAAGGTGCCGTCATCGCCCACGGCGAGCGCGTTCAACAGGATCGGCAAGCGGCGACTGTGCAAATAACGGCCGTTGCGGTCGTAATAATCGATGAGTCGCAACGCGTTCTGTTTCGTCTCCGCGCCGAACGTCACGACAGTGTCGGCGAGCATCGCAATGCCGCGTACGATCGGTCGCGATTCGGAAGTCTGCGGTGCCTCGACGATCACCGACGTAAGCGTACGCTCGCGTATTCGCTCCGTAACCTTGACTATGGGTTCTTCGCCGCGTTCGATGAGCGGATGTAGCGACGCGGTCCGATGAATCGGATCGACCAGCGCCCAATCGCCACCAAAGTATCGCACCAGAGCACAAGCGCCCGACCTGTCAACGCTGCTCAGAAACGCTCGATGCGCAAACGACTCGACGTTTGTTCGACTCGGTAGCCAGTTGACCTGCGTCGTGCCCAGTCTGCGGCCCGCCGTGTCCATCGTGACAATGGAAGAGTCGGCGCGTTCGTACGCCAGCGAGACGCGCCCAGCGCTGTCGACGCAAGCGTCGGAGACGCGGAACATGTCGGGGAGCACAATGTCCCAGTGCATCTTCCCGTTGACGCGGTAGCCAGTGAGTCGCGCCGTGGACTGATCAAGAACGGCGAATCCCCACGGCGTGCGGATAAGCATCGATGGACGTTTGAACTCGCCGGGGCCGCTGCCAGTGGCCTTCAGCACGAAGCGCGGGACGCCGCTCTTCGCATCGAAGCCGCGCACTTCGCGTGTACCCAAATCGAGCACCACCACCACGCCAGCACTGATGACCAACTGACGTGGCTCCACGAAGGTTTCGGATCCCTTTTCTGTGCCGACGCTGAACACGCGTCGCCATATAGAGTCCGACGCAAAGCTGCGCGTGGTCTGCGCGTGAAGAGCGCACGGCAGGGCGAGGACCAATGGGACGAGCCACCGGCAGGTTCGTAGTTCGCGCATTGAAACCCTCGAGAGAGTGGCAGAGGTGGAAATCATTCGACTTGCTCGATCCAGGTGAGTCCTTCGATGGCGCGACGAAGACCTGCGAATTCGCGCAGCGATCGCGGGCTTTGCGATGTCAGCCGCACGCGTCCTTCCTGGTCGTAAACGATCACGACCGGCGTACTGCGATGACCGAGCAGCGCCAGCTCGCTCAACGCGGATCGTGGAGCGGGCACCAATGCCACGCGCTTCGTCCACGCGGGAAGCAGTCGGCGAATGATCGTCGAGTCGCGGGCGTCGCCAACGTACCAGAGCACGTTGAGAGACAGCCGCTCCCCAACCCCCCGCCGATGGAGCAGATCGAGCAGGCGGAGGTTGCCACTGCAATCGCTGCGTTGCAGCACAACGGCGGCGCGAACTGGTTCGCCGTTGATGAGTGTTCTCGTATCGGCGGCGGCCGCACGCAGCGCACCGGGCGATGCTGCTCGCGAACGATCAACCGCAGCGCTCGCGAGCAAAATCACCACCCCGGCGCCGCTCCATGTCAGGAATCGGCGCATTGGCTGCTACACCTCGTATTCGTCAGAACAGCCCGAGCCCCTGGGCATACCGAGGAACGGGGAGAGCAGGTCGCACGAACCGCTGTACAGGGAGCTTCCGCTCTTGAGGTCCTTGTAAATCGGCACTTCGCCAGTCTTGCGGCAGTTTGTCTTGGAAACGCGCACCGTGATGTTCCAACCGCCACCATAACTGAAGTCAAAGCTCCAGTCGCACGTCACCACATCGGCCATGCCGCACATGTTCACCGTGCCCGCACCGCACGTCGTGGAGATCGGATCGCCGTCATACTCGTCGGCGCGAGCCGTAGTGACATTGAACGTGGCCAGCGCGAAGAGCACACCGAAAACCGCGGCGGCCAACCGGGGAATGCGTGAAGTCATGAATTCCTCCTGCATCTATCCGTGAAGTGGCGCGCGGACCATTTCCGCGCGTCCGGCCGGCGGGTCGCCATTGGGCGCCTGCGCCGACGAGGCCACGGTACAGCCCAGGCGTCACCCATGTGTCATCATTCCGACGCGCGTTGGGCCATTTGAACGCAGCCGATTCAGCGCAACCGTCCCGGTCGCCTTGGACCGACTCTGGCGCCCGTCTAGCTTTCAGGGGCTATCCCTGACCCTGAAACGACGAGAATCGATGCAGCCCCTGAT
Source organism: uncultured Gemmatimonadaceae bacterium (assembly GCA_966112585.1). Classification (GTDB taxonomy): domain Bacteria; phylum Gemmatimonadota; class Gemmatimonadetes; order Gemmatimonadales; family Gemmatimonadaceae; genus Gemmatimonas. The sequence continues at coordinate 47,533 of CBHWDN010000020.1, read as the reverse complement.
GGAACGGATCACCGGCGCCCTCGCCGCTGTCCGCAACCCGCGCACTGGCGCCGATGTGATGGCCGCCGAGCAGGTACGCGATATTGCCACGACGGTGGACGGGAAGGTGCGACTCACCCTTCTGCTCGCGGCCGACGACGATGCGACGTTGGTGCGCGATGTCCGCCAGGCCATCGAATCGCTCGATGGGGTTGCCGATGTTCGCGTTGATGTGCGTGACCCTGCGCAGACTGAACCCACACCGGCGCGTCGCGCGCCTGACTCCATGAACGCACCCAAGGCTCCGGCCGCCGGCGGAATGGGCCGAGCGTTACCCGTGATGGACACTGCTCCCGCGAAGGCGCCGCCCAAGGTGCCGGAGCCGGTGCAGTACCCGAACCTCGGCCGCATCATCGCCGTCTCGTCTGGCAAAGGCGGCGTCGGCAAGAGCACCGTCGCGGTGAACCTCGCGGTGTCGCTCGCGAAGGCCGGAAAGCGTGTCGGCATCATGGACGCCGACATCTACGGTCCGAACTTGCCGCTCATGCTTGGCGTTGATGCCGCTCCTGCGGTGCGCGACGAGAAGATCATTCCGCTCGAGGCCTACGGCATCAAGGTCATTTCGCTTGGCTTCCTGATTGAGAAGGAACAGCCGGCGATCTGGCGTGGCCCGATCGTGATGAAGATCATCACCCAGTTCCTGCGCGATGTGAACTGGGGGCAGCTCGACTACTTCCTCGTCGACATGCCCCCGGGCACCGGTGATGCGCAGCTCTCGCTTGTGCAGGCGACGCAAGTACACGGTGCCGTGGTCGTCACCACGCCGCAGCAGGTGGCGGTTGGCGACGCGTTGCGTGGCGTGAAAATGTTCGAGCGCACCGCCGTCCCTGTACTCGGCATTGTCGAGAACATGTCCTACTTCGAGAATCCTGAGACCGGCAAGCCGATCGCGATTTTCGGTAGCGGCGGTGGTGAGCGTCTGGCGAAGGAGTGCGACCTGCCGTTGCTCGGACGGGTGCCACTGGATCCACGTATTCAGGAAGGTGGCGACACCGGTCGACCGATCGTGGACGCGCAACCTGATTCGCGCGCTGCGAAGGCGATTGGGCAGATCGCTGAACGCGTCATGCAGCGTCTTGACGAACGATACGGCTGATCTCGAGCCCGTAGATGCACCACGCGGCGAGCTCGTTGGCGAACCTCTTTCGCTGACGATTCGCCGCGTGGCGCTTCCGGCCGTCATCGCGAACTTGCTGATGACGGCCTTTCACAACATCGACACCTTCTGGATCGGTCGATCGCTCGGCGCCGAAGCACTGGCTGCGGTCACCGGTGCGGTGTTCTGGATCTGGCTGGTGATTTCGATTGGCGAGATGGTGTCGATCGGTCTCGATGCGATCGTTGCGCGTCGACACGGCGAGCGACGTCCACACGAAGCTGCGCATGCGGCGAGTGATGGACTCTGGCTCGCACTGGGGCTCGGTGCACTGGTCGCAGCCGCGACTCCGTTCACCGTGCACGCGCTGTTTGCGCTCGAAGAGACGAGTGAAACGGTGAGCGCAATTGGCCGAACGTATCTCGGCCTGTATCTGATTGGCATGCCGCTCGTGTTCGGCTTCTTTGCCGTGGATGCGACCTTCCGGGGCAAAGGCGACACACGCTCGCCATTGGTGATCCTCGCCGCGACCACTGCGCTCGGATTGATTCTCGATCCGATTCTGATTCGCGGGTTGGGGCCAATTCCTGCGCTCGGAGTGCGTGGAGCGGCGTTGGCCACGCTCGTGCCGCGCGCCCTCGCGTGCGTTGTGGGAGTGTGGTGGCTGCACCAACGGGCAATGATTTCGTGGCGTTCGCCTCGCTGGGAGTCGCTCATGACGATTGCGCGCATTGGTGCGCCCGCGGCCGCGACCGGGGTGGCGTTCAGTGCGATCTACGTCTTGCTCACGCGCATTACCACGCAGTTCGGTACTCCCGCGCTCGCTGCACTCGGCCTCGGCTTCCGCGTTGAGAGTGTGGTGTATGTCGTGAGCGTTGGCATGGGCGCCGCGACGGCGGCGATTGTGGGTCAGAGCCTTGGTGCAGGCGATGTCCGCCGAGCGACAAAGGCCGGTTGGGCAGGCATGGGCGTCGTGAGCGCGATGGGGGCGATCACGGCGTTCGTGACATTCGTGTGGCCGACCGAGCTGGCAGGGATTTTCTCAACCGATCCTGCAGTGGTCGCTGAAGCTGCGCACTATCTCAAGATTGCCGCATTCTCGCAGCTGTTTCTCGGCGCGGAAGTGGTTCTCGAGAGCGCGATGGGCGGGGCAGGGTGGACCTTCGCGCCGATGGTATGCAGCACGGCACTGACCGCGCTGCGATTGCCGGTCGGTGCGTGGGCCGCGTCCACGTGGGGCACCACCGGCCTCTGGTGGACGATCGCGCTCACCGCTGCCGCACGCGGCGTGGTGATGTCCGCGCTCTGGGCGTGGGGCCGCTGGCGTCGTTCGCGCGTCTGACGCACGTTTGGCAAATGCCTGCACCTGTCATCACGCTGCTGACGGATTTCGGTACCGCTGACGGCTATGTCGCCGAGCTCAAAGGCGTGCTGATCTCGCGCGCGACACCGTCACCGATTGTTGATCTGTCGCACGAGATACCGCCACAGGACATTGCCGCCGCACGCTTGGCTGTTGCGCGCTATTGGCGTCGATTCCCACCGGGCACAGTGCATCTGGTTGTCGTCGATCCGGGAGTCGGCACTGGACGCGCTGCAATCGCTGTTGAAAGCGACGGCCGTTTTCTGGTTGGGCCTGACAACGGTGTGTTGTCACCCGCGCTGTTCACGCTCGACGCACGCGTCGTGGAGTTGCCGATCGATCCGCACGCATCGCCCACATTTCACGGTCGCGATGTCTTCGCGCCCATCGCTGCCGAACTCGCGATTGGTGCGCCGCTCGACTCACTGGGCGAGCCCTATCTCACCGCGATTCGCCTGCGCACGCCACAACCGCAACGACAGGCCGATGGCAGTCTGCACGGCGAGATCCTCACGATCGATCGATTCGGCAACGCGGTCACGAACATCGCTGTGCGAGAAGTTGGCCGAATTGAAGTGAGTGGCCGCAGTGCGAGGATGGTGCGCACGTATGGCGAGGCCGCGCCGGGGGAGGTTGTGGCGCTGGTCGGGTCGAGCGGGTTTGTGGAAGTCGCCGTGGTGAACGGATCGGCGGCGGGGGAGCTGCTGGTGCGCCGCGGAGATGGCGTGGTGTTTAGACGCGCTAACCAATGAAATAGCGCTAACTGCCACCACGCTAACTCGACCACGCTAACTGAATGACGCTGCGGGCCCAGACGTCAGACTGTGAGATCTCAGCTGAGAGCGCACAAGCAACGCGAGTGCGCGTCTCAAGTCCCACATCTGGGCCCGTAGCGCAGTCGAGTTAGCGTAGTACCAGTTAGCGCAGTTCAGTTAGCGCTTTTCTGAGCAGTTGTCTCGCGACGAGCCGCAACAACTCCCTGAACCGGCGTCGGCGTCTGCCACCCCACCGCCGCCGGCGCTTCCATCGTCGTCGTGGTACTCGCCGCGCCCCACCGTGCGCCCTTGAAGCGGCCGAACTGCACGCTCAGCTTGGCGACGCCAATGCGGCTCTTCACCACCGCACCGAGTCCAACCGTTGCCACCGCCCACGTAAACGCGAGGGCAACCAGTCGTGTGAGTCCGCGAACAACCGGAATGGGTGCAGCGAACGCAGTCGCGAACCACACGAGGCTCAAAGCGAGCAATCCTACGGTGAGGCCGCGCAGCGCCGCCGCGCGCTCGGACTGACCGTTGGCGCGGCCGGTAAGCGCCCGTCCGATGACCATCGCCACGGCGAGCATGCCGAGCGTGAACGCGCCGGCGTAGGCGAGCCCCCAGGCGAGTGCCACGATGGGCATCGCCAGGATGCCGATGATCGTGATCGCGCAGGCGAGGAGCAACACAGCCAGCATCGGGGCCGCGAGAAGCTGCCAGAGGATGCCGGCCCAGAAGCTTCCGGAGACATCGCGGGCCGCGGTCTTGGCCACGGCGAGCAGTGCTTCTTCGGCGGTCATCAGGACGACGACTCCGATGAGCATGCCGATGCCGAAGACCCCGGTGACTGCGAAGAGGGTGGTCAGCATGGCCTGGACCCCGTCAACTGGCGCGGCGGGACGCCGTGGCGAGTGCCCGGATGCCTACCACTCCCAAGCCGGCCGCGGCCACAAAGCCACCGAGGGCGAGAGCCATGGTTTCCGGGGTGGCCGCCTGCAGGGCATCGAGGCCCGGCTGGCCGAGGACCGTGCTGATCAGGTCGTTGCCAGCGGCTACCACCTGTTCGCGGAACCGGTCGAGCCCGAGGGAGGCGAGGACGAAGCCCATGTCGGCGCGGGCGACCGCCCAGGTCGCGCCAGCGGTGGCCAGACCGGCCGTCACGGCGGCGCCCACACCCGCCGCGATACGCGCGGGGCGTGACGCCGGAACGTACGACTCGACGGCACGTGTAGCGGCCGCGTGCCAGGGCTCAAACACCTGGACCTGACTCATGACCCGGTCGGCAAAGGCCGACGATGGCGCGAAATCCGGCAACGCATCGAGGGCGAGCATGAGCGCTCGGGCACTCTCCAGTTCGGTTTGGCACTCCAAACACGAACGGACGTGAGCCTTGAGGGGCGCCACGCCAAAGCCTTCCTCACCATCGAGGAGGAGCTCGATTTCGTCGGGTCTGAGGTGTCTGTCCTGCATCTGGTGAGCCTCCATGGTTGCACTACGCGGCAGCCCTGCGAACGGTTTCAAGCTCATTCTCGAATCGGCTCCAGCTCTTTGCGAAGCTCGTGCCGGGCCCGGTGGATGTAGGTCTTCACCGTGCCAAGTGGCAGGTCGAGCGTGGCCGCGATCTCTTCGTAGGAACGCCCCTCGACATGACGCAGCATGATGCAGGCGCGATACTCGGGGCGAAGCCGCGCGATGGCCTTTTCGATGGCCGATCCGAGCTCGCGCGCCTCCATCTCGTCGAGCGCGCTTTCCTGCTCGGATTCGAGTTCGAGTGAACTCGCCTCCACCTCCGACGCGGTCGTGGCGTGGGGGCTGCCGTCCATCGAAATCGTATCGAGCTTCCGTCGTCGCAAATGATCGATCGCGACGTTGTTGGCGATCTTGAACAGCCAACTCGAAAACTTGAATTCGGGGCTGTACTTGTCGATGTGATTCAGGACTTTGACGAACGAGTCCTGCGCGAGGTCTTCGGACGTCTCGCGATCTCGCACCATGCGGTAGATAAGCGAGAATACCGGCCGCTCGTAGCGACGCACGAGCTCCCGGAAGGCGAGCTCGCGCCCCTGCTGGGCGAGGCGGACGACATCGGCATCGGGGAGAGTTCCCAGGTCGTCAAGAGTCGGCATGCGCTGGGCCTAAGCTAGCGGCGTGTCGAGAGGCATACCAGCCAGTTCGCGTTCGCTATCTTTACCCAATGCCAAGCACCATCGACGCCCCCGGAAGGGCCGCCTCGGGACGCAGCGGGTCAGGGTCGTCCGATCTCGATTCCGCCACACAGGCGGCCGACGGTACGGGGAAGCGGGAGTACGTGCAGCAGATGTTCTCCGACATCGCGCCGCGCTACGACCTGCTCAATCACGTGCTGTCGATGAACATCGACAAACGATGGCGCAAGAAGGCGCTGGTCGCGCTCGATTGGCGCGCACGACCCGCCGGCACCTATCTCGATCTTTGTGCCGGGACACTCGACGTTGGCGCCACGCTGGTCAGACAGGCGGGCTTCACGGGGTTCGTCGCGGGCGCCGATTTCGCCGTGCCGATGCTGCAGCACGGCGCCGGGAAGGCGCCGCGCGAGCTGCTCGCGCCGGTGGGCGCCGACGCACTCGCGCTCCCCTTTGGCTCGGCAATGCTCGACGGCGCGATCGTCGCCTTCGGCATCCGCAACGTGGCTGATCTCGATGCGGGCCTGCGCGAAGTGCATCGCGTGCTGACACCCGGCGCGCGCTTTGTGATTCTCGAGTTCTCCACGCCGCGTTGGGCGATCGTGCGCGCACTCTACCACGCGTACTTTCACAACGTGCTACCGCTCATCGGCAAGCTGGTGAGTGGACACGGCTCGGCGTACACCTATCTGCCGTTGTCGGTGGCGAAGTTTCCAACCGAAGAGGCACTGGCCGATCGACTGCGCAACGCAGGATTTCGCAGCGTCGAGTGGCAACGCCTCACCTTCGGTATCGCCGCCATTCACGTAGCGACCGTCTGAGATGGCATTCGATACCCTTTCTGATTTTCTCGCGGCCGTCGAGCGCATTGGCGAACTGCATCGCATTGCGCAGCCCGTCAAAGTGCATCTCGAGATCACGGAAATTGCGGACCGCGTTTCGAAGATGCCCGGCGGCGGCAAAGCGCTGCTCTTCGAAAAGCCGGTGTTGCGCGATGGTTCGATCTCGCCGTATCCCGTCGCGATCAACATCTTCGGCTCGATGCGCCGCATGGCGCTCGCCCTGAATGTCGAAAAGCTCGATGAGATCGGTGATCGCATCACGCAGTTGATGGATCTCAAGGTCCCCGACGGTTTCGTCGGCAAATTGTCGCTGCTGCCGCGACTGCTCGAGGTCTCGAAGTTTCCGCCGCGCAGCAAGAGTGGTTCGGCCGCGTGTCAGGAAATCGTGTGGCAGGGTGACGAGATCGATCTTGATCGCATCCCTGTGCTGCACTGCTGGCCTGAAGACGGCGGGCCGTATTTCACGATGACCGCCGTCGTGTCGAAGGATCCGGTGCGCGGTATTCGCAACGTCGGCATGTACCGCGTGCAGCAGCTCGGCAAGCGCGAAGTCGCGATGCATTGGCAGCGCCACAAGACCGGCGCGGAACACATGCGCCAGATGGCCGAACGCGGCGAGAAGATGCCGGTATGCATCGTCGTGGGTGCCGATCCCGCGAGCATGTACTCGGCGAGCGCGCCGCTACCGCCCAATATTGACGAGTTCCTCTTCGCCGGCTTTCTCCGTCGCGATCCCGTACGACTCACCAAGGCCGTCACGAACGACCTGGAAGTACCCGCGGAATCGGATTTCGTGATCGAGGGCTACATCGATCCGGCGGAAGCGTTGGTAGTGGAGGGACCGTTTGGCGATCACACCGGCTTCTACTCCGAGGCCGATCTCTATCCCAAGGTGCACGTCACGGCGGTGACGATGCGGAAGAATGCGATCTACTCCACGACCATCGTGGGGAAGCCGCCCATGGAGGACTTCTATCTCGGTCACGCGACCGAGCGGATCTTCCTGCCGCTGCTCAAGCTCACGACGCCAGAGATTGTCGACTATCACATGCCGGCCGAGGGTGGTTTTCACAACCTCGTGTTCGTGAGCATCGACAAGAAGTATCCCGGCCACGCCGACAAGGTGATGCACGCGCTGTGGGGGCAGGGGCTGATGTCGTTGGCCAAGGTGCTGGTGGTGGTCGACAAGGACATCAACGTGCGCAATCCGGTGGAAGCGTGGTGGGTCGCGCTCAATAACATGGATCCGCAGCGCGATGTGCGGTTCACCATGGGGCCGGTGGATGTCCTTGACCATTCGAGTCGTGCGTTCACGTATGGCAGCAAAATGGGCATCGATGCGACGCGCAAATGGCCCGAAGAGGGCTTCACACGCGCCTGGCCCAAGGTGATCGAAATGGACGAGACCACGAAGCGCGATGTCGACGCCAAGTGGGCGAGCTACGGACTGCCGCCGATGCCGTCGTGGTAAGCACACCGGGCGGGTCCTATACGCCCCCCAAGGGCGCGGTGGACGGACAACTCGTTCGTGGTGATTCGCTGCTCGTGCGACTCGCCAACTTCGTCAAGTTGCCGCACACCGTCTTCGCGATGCCGTTTGCGCTGGTGGGCGTGCTGTTCGCGAGCGTGATTGCACCGGTCACCCCCACACTGGTGGGATGGGTGCTGCTCGCGTTCACCAGCGCGCGTTTTGCGGCGATGGCATTCAATCGCCTCGTCGATCGCGATGTGGATGCGAAGAATCCGCGCACCGCGATGCGCGAGCTGCCGCGTGGCACACTGACGGTTGCGCAGGCGCGGGCCAGTGTCCTGGTGACGAGTGTGCTCTTTCTCTTCGCCTCGTACCGCATCAATCCGCTCTGCTTCGCACTCTCGCCAATCGCGCTCTTCTGGGTGCTGGGCTACAGCTACACCAAGCGGTTTACGCGATGGTCGCATCTATGGCTGGGACTCGGGCTGTCGATCGCGCCTGTCGGTGGCTATCTGGCCGTCACCGGAACGTGGAGCGATCCATGGTGGCTGTTGTGCGTTCTCGCCCTTGCGGTGGTGAGCTGGAGCGGCGGATTCGACATGATCTACGCGATGCAGGACGCGGAGTTCGATCGTCAGAACGGACTGCACAGCGTGCCCGGAACATTTGGCGTGCCGCGCGCGATCCTGATCGCGCGCTCCCTCCACGTCTTTTCGGTACTCTGCTTCGCGACGGTCATTGCCGCCCATCCCATGGGCGATGTGCCACCGCTGGTGAACACGGTGCTCTGGGGCGCTGTCGCGGGAATTGCGATGCTGCTGCTCTGGGAGCATCGGTTGGTGAAAGCCGATGATCTCTCCGGGGTCGACGCGGCCTTTTTCACCATGAACGGCGTGATCTCACTCCTGTTTCTCGGTGCAGTCTTGTCAGCGCGACTGTTGCTCGGACCGGTGACACCATGACGGCTGCCCGTCTGCCGGTCGTCGTCGCAATCACGGGCGCGTCTGGTGCCCCCTATGCAGTACGGTTGCTTCGCGCACTCGTAGCGCTGGAGGTGCCGACCTGGCTGATCGTGTCGAGTCACGGCTGGCGATTGCTCGATACCGAGAGTCAGATCGCCAACCTGAACGCGCTGCGTGCGCATGTGGGCGCTGAGGCGTGGGATCGTTGCGTCACCGTGTTCGACGACAATGATCGTGGTGCCAGGCCCGCGAGCGGTTCGGCGCGCACGAGTGGGATGGTGGTGATCCCATGCTCGATGGGCACGGTGAGCGCGATTGCGCAGGGCAGTTCACGTTCGCTGGTGGAACGCGCCGCCGATGTGGTGCTCAAGGAGCGACGTACGCTGATTGTCGTGCCACGTGAAACACCGCTTTCGCTGATTCATCTCGAGAACCTGACGCAGATCACGCGGGCCGGCGCCATCGTGTTGCCAGCGGCGCCCGGTTTCTATCATCAGCCGTCGAGCATCAGCGATCTGGTGGACTTCATAGTGGCGCGAGTGCTTGATCATCTGAGCATTGAGCACGAGGTTGGACGTCGTTGGGGCGACGCGCCTCCATCGGACTGATCACGCACCACACCGAATGAGAATGATCGACCACGAACTTTTCCGTGAGCAGGTCGAACGCCAACGCCGCCGGCGATGGATCAACACGCTCGCGTTGCTCGTCGTGGTTGGTGTGGTTCTCTTCATGTTCATGGATCTGCTGGTGCGTGCCCTGGGAGTCGCGCCAGAACGTCGGATGCTCGTGGCGGTACTGGTTACGATACCGGCCACTGCGGCGGGCGCCTTCGTGATGTGGGTGGTGCAACGCGGCACTGGTGGTGTCGCCGAGTCGGTCATGCATCCGCCCTCCGTCGTGAAGCCAGAGGTGTCCACATCGGCGGCGCAGGCGCTCTTCAGCCGCGGCCAGATCGACGCGTCGATGGACGCGTTCGAAGCACTCCGTCGGGAGCACGGCTCAACCGCGCCGCTGTTACGCGCGGAAGCAGATCTGCATCTGTTGGCGACCGGTCGCCCGGAACGCGCGCGCGAGCTGCTCATGCGCCTGCGGCAGCTCCCCGAGGTCTCGCGCGCCGACGAGCTGTTCGCCACACAGCGACTGATCGATCTCTACTTTGGGCCCTTCAACGACGAATCACGCGCCCTTGGCGAGATGCGTCGTCTGGTCGATCGATTTCCCGGTACGCGCGACGCGGATGGCGCGCGCGCCGAGCTGGAGCGTCGGCGCCAGGCGGACAGTCGCAACTAGCTTCACGCTCGGCTTCACGCTCGGCTTCGATCTCAGCTTGGCCCAGATGCTCGCTACTTTATTCGCATGCCCAACGCGACTGCCACCATCATTGGCCTGATCTCCGACACGCACGGCATGGTGCGACCGGAGGTGTTCGAAGCGCTCGACGGCGTTTCGCAGATCCTGCACGCGGGCGATGTCGGTCCCGCGAGTGTGCTCGCCGAGCTCAGTGCGATCGCACCGATCCGCGCGGTGTGGGGGAACACGGATGCACCCGGTCGCCCCGATCTCGTTGAGCGTATCGAAGACGTGATCGATGGCGTGCGTATCGTCGTCACGCACGGTCATGAACTTGGAAGTCCGACACCGCCCAGGCTCGTGAGCGCGTATCCGAGCGCGGACGTGATTGTGTACGGTCACACGCATCAGCAGCTCGTGACCAAGGCCGCGCGACGTGTCGTAGTGAACCCGGGCGCGGCCGGCGCGCGGCGCTTCAAGCTGCAGCCGTGCGTCGCGAAGCTGTACTTGTGGAAGGGGCAGGCGGATGTGGAGCTGATACCGCTCGGCATCCCGGACGACGCAGTCGACTCGGAACCCATGACCTAAAACCCGAAACCCAGAACCGATCAGTTCTGGGTTTCGGGCTTTTGGTCATGGGTTGTGGGTTCTTTCAACCAATTGGCGAGCGCCTCGAGCGCACCCACCACCGACTCCGCGCGCAGCTCCGTCTGTGAGTTCGCCCTGAACCACTGCTCGATCATCAACAACTCGTCGAGCTGATCCACGATAGCACCGCTTGGCGACTGCACGCCGCGGTGCTCCAGCAGTTGAAGCGCCGACACCGACTCAGGGTCCTGACAGCGCGCTTCGCCAACCACTCGCCCGTGCCGTACGAGGTAGATGCGATCGTCTCCCTCGCGACCAGGTACCGCATACGCGAACGACGGGCGTGACAGGGCTTCTCGCACACGAGAGAGCTGCCCGTCGAGTTCCTGCAACGCAGTCAGTCGATCGCGAAGCCAGCCGGCCCGTTCGAAGCTCAGCGCGGCGCTCGCGACGGCCATCTCGCGCACGAGATACTGATGTGGCGAGTCGTCGCTGCCCTCGAGCACCGCGCGCGCACGTGTGAGTTGGGCGCGATACTCGTATTCGGACGCGGCGCCAACACAGGGACCGAGGCACCGCTTGGTTTCGTAGCGATGACAGCCAGGTGTGCGCGTCATTGCGGGATCCCATTCGTCGAAGAGCTCGGCGGCATCACGCGTGTGCATCTTCACGCGATCGGTGCAATCGCGAAGACCCAGCGCGTCGTTCACCACGCGCAGCGCCTCCACAAGTGGGCGACGCGACGCGAAGGGACCGATGACCTGGGCTACATCACGGGATCGCGCTGCAGCACTCGCGCGCTGAATGCGCAGTCGCGGCGCCGGGCCCTTCGCGATGGTGATGACCCACCACCGATCGAGCGGTCGCGCCGAGCGCACGTTGTAGCGGGGCAGGTGTGCGCGAATGAGTCGTACTTCGCGGAGCAGCGCCGCGAATTCGCTCGGCAGCGGTTCCCATTCGATGCGCACTGTTTCCCGAAGCAGTCGCGCATGACGATGCTCGGGCCACGGAAGCCGGAAGTACGACAACAATCGCGTGCGCACCTGCGTGCTCTTGCCCACATACAGCACATCGCCATGCGCGCCGCGCATGATGTAGACGCCGGGCACGTTGCGCGTCGTCGCACGAACCTGCTCGCGCAATCGAGCGACGTCGGCTTCGGGGCTGCCGACCGCCAGATCCAGCTGTGTCGCGAGCGTCTTCGGCCCGATTTTCTTTCGCGCCGAGGGCTTCGTGCCGCCGCGTGAGACGCTAGGTCTGGCAGCTGGGGCAGAAGACGGTACTGCGCCCGTCCACGGCATGCGTGCCGACGAGCCGCCGCCCGCATCGGGGACAGGGGAGACCGGCGCGACCATAGGCCGCCAGCTGCTCCACGAAAGATCCACGCTCACCTCGGGCATCCCGATAGTCGCGGAAGCTCGTTCCACGCGCTGCCACGCTTTCGGTCAGCACCTCGCGCACCGCCGTGTGCAGCGCCTGCCACTCGGCAGGGCGCAATGAATCGGCCGTTCGGGATGGATCGATCGCCGCGCGCCACAGAGCCTCGTTCGCGTAGATGTTGCCGACGCCGGCCAATCGCTTCTGGTCCATCAATGCGATCTTGATGGATTGACGAGAAAGCCGAAGAGAGCCCGAAAATGCAGCATCAGTGAGTGCCGGGTCAAGGGGTTCAGGCCCCAGTCCGGCCGAATACTCCGAAAAACGCTTCCCTGACATGAGCGCGACCGTGCCGAGCCGGCGCACATCTCGGTAGTGCAGCGACCGACCGTCGGCCAGCACCAGCGTAAGGCACACGTATGCGCGCTCGTCGGCGGCGAGTGATCCATCATCGACTATCAGGCCGCCGGTGAAGCGCGGCTGGACGACGACATGCCAGCTCGAGGCCGTCGGCTGCGCGATGTCGAGCACGATCATCTTGGCGCGTCGCCACACCCGGGAAATGCGGCCACCGCTCAGCGCGTCGTGAAGCTGTTTCTCGGAGGCCTCTCTCAATACATCGGCGCGCTCGACCGCCACGTCGGTGATCGTCGCGTCACGCACCATCGCCTGCAGGTCCGTGGCGATGGTTTCGGTTTCCGGTAGCTCAGGCACGATGGGCGGCAGCGCGTTCGGCTTCGCGCCAACCGATATCGCGACGGTAGATCGCCCCGTCAAATCCGATGCGCGACGCTGCATCCCGACTCGCCTGCTGCGCCGCGGCAAACGTGTCGGCCAACGCCGTCACGGCGAACACGCGTCCACCATTCGTTCGAAGCACGCCTGATGCGTCGCGCGTCGTACCGGCATGGAAGACGCGAATGTTGTCGCTGAATGACGGCAGCTCGATGCCGAATCCCGTGCGTGGTGCTTCAGGATATCCGCCCGAGGCCACGACCGTCGTCACGGAAGCACCCGTGCGCCATGCGAATGGCGACATGTTTTTGATGCTCGCTCCGCGCGCCACAGCAAGCATCGGTTCGAGCAGGCTGCTCGTGAGCATCGGCAGAATCGCCTGCGTTTCCGGATCGCCAAAGCGGCAATTGAACTCCACCACCTTGGGTCCTTCCGGTGTGAGCATCAGGCCAGCGTAGAGCAGACCCGAGAACGGCGTGCCTCGCTTCTTCATCGCGTGCAGTGTAGGGAGGAACACGCGCTCGGTGACGTCGTCCAGCAGCGCTGGCGTCGAAAACGACACCGGAGTGTACGCGCCCATGCCGCCCGTGTTCGGTCCGTCGTCGCCATCGAGCAGTCGCTTGTGGTCCTGCGCGCCAATCATGGGCAGCACATCGGTGCCGTCGGCGATGGCAAACAGCGACAACTCTTCGCCGGTCATGAACTGCTCGACGAGACATTCGTTGCCGGCATCGCCAAACACTTTGTCGCCTAGAATCTTGTCGATCGCGTCGAAGGCCTCGGCCTTCGTCTGACAGACGATCACGCCTTTGCCCGCCGCGAGACCACTCGCCTTGATCACGACCGGTGCACCAAAGCGCGCATTTACTGCGGCCTTTGCTTCGTTCGCATCGCGATGCGTCTCGGCGATGGCGGTGGGAATCCCGGCCGCCATCATCAGCGCCTTCGTGCCGGCCTTCGACGTTTCGACGGTAGCTGCGCCCATCGTGGGGCCGAACGCGGCAATACGTCGCTGCTGCAATGCATCGACAACCCCGGCCGCGAGTGGCGCCTCAGGACCAACGACGACGAGATCGACGCCTTCCTGCTCGGCGAGCGCGCAGACGGCCGCCGGGTTGTTCGCGTCGACCTTCACCAGTCGCGCGAGCTCGGCGATGCCGGGATTCCCCGGTGCCGCGATGATCTCGACCGGTGTGTTCTCGCGCGACAACGCATCGGCGAGGGCATGTTCGCGGCCGCCGGAGCCCAGGAGCAGAATCTTCATCGGCGCAATCTAGTGCCGCGTGTTCTGCTGATGCACGGTGCGTGCGCCTCACGCGGACGACGCGGAGAGGGGCAGCGGAGATCGCGGAGAACTGCGGTCAAACGGAAAACTCACGAGGCTCTGCCAAGCGCAGATCCTCGTGAGTTGTCCCCGTCTTCGTTAGTGGTCGCGGCCGAAGGCCGCAAAAGCAGTTTCCGTTTTACTCAGCCGGAGCTGGCGGCTCAGCCGGTGGTGGTGGCGGAGGAGGTGGCGGCGGAGCAGGTGGCTCGCTGCCCATGGCCGACGCGGCGCGGAAGGCATCGCGGAACGCATCCGCAGCGCGATTGATCACATCGCCCACCGTATCGGCGGCGGCGCGCGCCTTTTCGGCGTAGTAGTCCTTCGCGTCGCGCAGGTCGTCGAGATACGAGCGCTCCTGTTCGGAGCCGCGGCGAATGTACGCGCCGCCAACGATCTCGGCGTAGGCGCCGGTTTGCTGCCAGCGCTGCAACTCGCCGGCTCGCACGGTATGGAAGGGATGCTCACGGAGCGCCGTGTTGAGCGCTTGCAGCACGCTGTCCCATGCGGTGCCGCCCACCTCGTACTCCGAAGCCTGCGCGAGATACGCATCAAGATCGATCGTATCACCTTCGGCGCGGCCCCCGGCAAGCTTGAGGAACGCCATCAGGCTCGCGCGCGGATCCTGCGTGCCAAGCATACCCGCGCGATCGGCACTGAGCTCACTTTTGCGATACCACTCGAGCAGCGCGAGTTGGAAGGGCAGGAGTGCGATGGAGGCGAGCAACGGCAACGCGCTCATGCCGAAGAAGAGCACGATGAGCGCGATGGTGCGGTATGTCGTGCGACCGGTCATGATGTGACCGAGTTGCTGCGCGAGGACGAACTTCTGTTCTTCGGGCTCGAGCAGTTCGAGCGTGCCCGAACTCACCACGATGAACGGTTGGCCGAAACCCACGGCGCCCGCGTTCGCGATGGGTGTTTGTGTTACGTAGAGCTGCGGAACGGGCTGGCCCGCATTCGGCCAATCCATGTTCTGCAGCACTTCGAGGTAGAGCGAATGCAAACGCGGTCGCTGGGTCGAACTCACCAGGACCGCGTCGCCAAGAAAGAGGTTGCGTACACCACGCTCGCCGAAGACGCTCGCGATCTTGCGAACGACTTCGTCAAAACCCGGGAGAGCCCGGAGCGTGCGCAGCGCGGCGCGGTCAGCAGGATGCTCCCAGGAGACCGACGAGATCTGGGTAAGCGGGTTGGCCATGATCGCAGGGGTTAGAGGCGGCTACCGCCGGAGGCTTCAGGCACTACGAAGCCGCCGGCGGTTAGTTCCAGCCGATCCTCAGCCTGTTGAGCAGCCGATCAAAGTCCTTCGAGCGCCCGATCGAGGTCGGCGATCAGATCTTCAGCATCCTCGATGCCGCAGCTGAGGCGGACCATGCCATTGGTGAGCCCCATGGCTTCCTTCACGTCGGCCGGGACGGACCCGTGCGTCATCGTGTAGGGGTGGTTCGTCAGACTTTCGACGCCGCCGAGCGACTCAGCCAGGGAAAAGACTGTCACGCGCTCGAGGAACTTGCGGGCGTTATCCTGGCTGCCCAGCTCGAGCGTCATCATACCGCCGAAGGCCGACATCTGGGACTTGGCGAGCTCATGATGCGGATGGTGCGGAAGTCCCGGGTAAATGACCCGTTCTCCTCCCAAACGCTCAAAGAGGTACTGCGCGACCGCGCGGCCATTGGCATCGTGCTGCTTCATGCGCAGCGGCAGCGTCTTGGTGCCGCGAAGTGCCAGCCAGGCATCGAACGGCCCGGGAACGGCACCGGCGGCGTTCAGGATGAACTGGAGTTTGTCGGCCAAATCGTCCTCAAGAACGACCGCCAAACCGCCGATCATATCAGAGTGGCCATTGATGTACTTCGTGGTCGAATGCCAGACGATGTCGGCACCCAGCTCCAACGGGCGCTGGAAAACCGGCGTCGCGAAGGTGTTGTCCACGACGAGCAGTGCCCCGTGCTTTTGGGCGATGT
Organism: uncultured Gemmatimonadaceae bacterium; assembly: GCA_966112585.1. Lineage (GTDB taxonomy): Bacteria > Gemmatimonadota > Gemmatimonadetes > Gemmatimonadales > Gemmatimonadaceae > Gemmatimonas. Next base: position 31,562 of record CBHWDN010000020.1, on the reverse strand, counting down.
CGCTCATCGCACGGAGATCGGTCAGTCGCATCAACGGGTTGGTCGGCGTCTCCACGAGGAGCGCGGCCGTCGCTGACGTCATGGCGTCAGCAACGCGTTGAGGCTCACTGGAATCCACGTAGGTGAAGGACAATCCCATATGTCTCAAAATTCGATCGAACAGCCGGAACGTGCCGCCGTACACGTTCTCGCCGACCACAATGTGGTCGCCGGCTTTGAACAGCTTCATGATCGAATCAAGACATCCCATGCCGCTGCCGAAGGCGAAGCCGTGGCGGCCGCCTTCGAGCGTGGCGACGTTTCGCTCGAGAGCCTGACGGGTGGGGTTCTTGCCGCGCGCGTACTCGTATCCCTTGTTGACGCCGATGCTCTCCTGCACGTAGGTGCTGGTGAGGTAGAGCGGCGTCATGATGGCACCGGATACCGGGTCGGGGCGCTGGCCGGCGTGAATGGCGCGAGTGGCGAGCCCGCCAGTGAGATCTTCGTCGAAAATGCGCGTCATGGGCTTCGGATTATCCGTGGGGAGTTGGAGCGGGAAGCTAGTGCGACGCGCGGGTGCGGGCGAGCGGCGTCGCCGGCATCGTCGCGCCCAGCCGCTCTCGTGCGTCCGCGCCCGCTGCTCCGAATGCGACGCGCGCCACGACCCGCGCCGATGGTCAACGCTGACGCCTTCGTGGCGATGAGCTGGGCCGAATGTCCGCCAGATCCGACTCCGGCCGCGTGATGAGGATCGCACAGGCTCTGAGCGGCGACCCACGCCGCTGTCTGATTGTCGACGACGAGCCGGCGCTTCGCCGGGTGATTCGTCGATTGCTGCAGGCCGATGGATTCGAGTGCCTGGAAGCGGCGTCGGCGGACGAGGCCATCGCGCTGCTCGAGTCGACGTCGGTGCCGCTGATGCTGTCGGACTACCAAATGCCCGGCCGCGACGGAAGATCGCTGCTGGCGGAAGTGCGCATGCGCTGGCCCAAGACGGCGGTCGTGATGGTGACCGCCGTATCCGATGTGCAGGTTGCGGTACAGTGTCTCGATGCAGGCGCGCTCGACTATCTCACCAAGCCGTTCACCACCGAGGAGGTGCGTGCGCGTGTTGTGCAGGCGCTCGAAAAACGCCGGCTGTTGCGTGAGAACGAAGCGTATCGTGAGCTGCTGGAGTTCCGCGTCGATCAGCAGGCGCGCCGCTATGAGCAGCTGTTCCTGGCCTCGCTGCGATCGCTGGCGGAAGCACTCGAAGTGAAGGATGCGTATACGTGGGGCCATTCGACCCGCGTGTCGCTCTACGCGATGGCGATCGCGCGCGAGCTGTCGAAAGACGAGCCGCTCGGGGAAGCGCTGCTCGAAGAACTGGAGTTGGGCAGTCGGCTGCACGACATCGGCAAAATCGGTGTGCGTGAGGAAGTGCTGAACAAGCCTGGCCCGCTCACCGACGCCGAGTACGCGCATATCATGGAGCATCCGGCGATCGGTTGGCGCATTCTCGCGCCGTTGCTCTCCGACATGCCGCACGCGCTTGCAGTTGTACGTTCGCATCATGAGCGCGTAGACGGGCGCGGCGTGCCCGACGCGTTACAAGGCGATGGCATTCCGCTCGTGGCGCGCATTACCGCCGTGGCCGACTCCTTCGATGCAATGACGAGTGGGCGACCCTATCGCGACGGCATGTCGGTGGCCGATGCGATGGCCGAACTGCAGCGGTGCGCAGGGACGCAATTCGATGTGGCCTGTGTGGCAGCGTTTACGCGAGTGATCGAGCGGAGACAGATTCCGTGGCCGGATAGGAATGTGCAGAGGGCAACGAGACTCGCCGTTGCCTGAGGATCGCACACCACCAAGGCGTCGAGTGCATAGGTGATGAAGGGGGAAGGAGGAAGGACCGCACGCTGTCCTGGACCCCCTCCCCCTTCAAGTCCTATGCACTGGATGCCTAAGGGGTTCTCCGCAGGTTCGCAGCAATGCGTCCGCCATGCAACAACGCTGCGATCACACGCGCGAACTCCTCCAACTGCCAGGTTGCCGCTGTCTCGATCGCATGCATCGGCGTCATCCCCTCCGCCTCCGCAAGCTGTCTCGCCGTGGCGAGCATCTCGCGATGCGACGCCCACTCGCCGTTGATCCACACAAAGGGCTCATCGCGCCCCTCGGCGGCCGTGTCGCCGACCAGATCGAGCCCGAAGTGGGAGCCCAGGTCGATGACGCGTTCGACGCCGTTCGCGCGAACCGTCGCACGATGGGGCGCATTGGTCAGATCGACGACGACCTGACCAATCAGCTGATGAGCGGCAGTGGACGAGCTCGAGACAAAGACCGCGCCCACCTGTTCTTGCTCGAGCAACAACTGCAGCGCACTCGCGTCGAGCGCCGGATCGACCAAGAGGGCGCCCCGCCCATCGCTGGCGGCCAGCGCGGTGAGCACCGCCGAGCCCGGTGGCATGAGAATCGCCGAACGCGATGTCGCGAGGGCCCGCACAAGAACCGCTGAGCGCTGGAGCAGGGTATGGCCGGCGGCAACCAGCGGACCGACGTCGTGGTCATCCCACCGTCCTCCGGCGGCGGCCACGGCGAGCGTTACGAGGGAAAGGGGATCAGCCATCCGCACAGCCTAGTTTGGCAAACGGAATGATGCCACCGGCGTAACGTGAAGTCGCTAAAATCGTCTGATTCGGGATGGAAACCGAACCGAAGTGTGACATGGTTCCGTGCAGACGCACGGGTCCGGTCCCTACCTTTCCGGGTTTCCCGCCTCGTCCTCTACAGGAGCGGTATGGCGTTTGATGGGTTGATGGTCAGTGTGTCAGGAGTGCGCGGTCGCGTCGGCGAAGCGCTCACACCGGAAATTGTGGCGACGTTTGCTGCCGCGTTCGGAGCCTGGGCTTCGCGTGGCGGCAATCGTCGCGTCGTGGTGGGACGCGATAGCCGCGTCTCAGGACCGATGTTCACCAAGATCGTGCACGGCGCGCTCGAGTCAGTCGGCTGCACGGTGATCGATATCGGCATGGCGCCAACGCCCACGATTCAGTTGGCGGTGGAGCATCATCATGCGGCGGGTGGACTGGGCATCACTGCCAGTCACAACCCGATCGAGTGGAACGCGCTCAAGTTCATCGGCCCGACGGGGCTCTTTCTGTCGGCTGATGAAGGCGCCGAAATGCGCGCGCTCCTCGACTCGGGCATTCCGCGCGCCACGTGGGACCAACTCGGTACCGTTGAACGCGACGACGAGGCGTGTGCCCGCCACATCGCGCAGGTGCTCGCGCTTCCGTTCATTGACGTTGAAGGCATTCGCGCGCGCCGTTTCAAGGTGGCGCTGGATTGCTGCCACGGCGCGGGCAGCGTGATCATGCCGCAGCTGCTCACCGAGCTTGGCTGCGAAGTGTACGCGATCAACATGGAAGCCGATGGTCGCTTCCACCGCCCGCCAGAACCGATCGCCGAAAATCTCGGCGAGCTCGAAACGCTCGTGCAGGTCACTGGCGCCGATATCGGCTTTGCCACCGACCCGGACGTGGACCGTCTCGCGCTCGTGCTCGACGATGGTCGCGCGCCGGGCGAGGACTATACACTCGCGTTCGCGGCACGCACCGTGCTCAGGCATCGCCCTGGTCCAGTGGTCACCAATCTGTCGACCAGCAAGGTGGTGTCAGACGTCGCCGCAGAAATGGGCGTGCCGTTTCACTTCGCCAAGGTGGGCGAGGTGAATGTGGCGATCGCCATGCGCGACGCCGGCGCAACGATCGGTGGCGAAGGGAACGGGGGTGTCATTCTGCCGGAAATGCATCTCGGACGAGACGCTCCGGTGGGCGCCGCCCTGATGCTGCAGCTCATGCTGGAAGAAGGTCGTCCGCTGTCGGCACTTGTCGCGGATCGCCAACGCTATGTGATCGTGAAGGACAAGCTGGATCGTCCCGATGCGCCGCTCGATGCGGTGTACGTGGCGCTGCGTTCGGCCTTCGCCGATGCGAAGGCGGACACGCAGGACGGACTGCGTCTCGATTGGGCCGATCGCTGGGTGCATCTGCGCCCGAGCGGCACCGAACCGATTGTCCGCGTGATTGCTGAAGCTCCTACGGAAGCTGCCGCCCGCGAGTTGGTCTCGCAGGCGCGCGCGCCGCTCAACGCTCTCTGACCTCTACTGCCATGTGCGGAATCGTCGGCTACGTCGGTGACAAGATCGCGACCCCAATGTTGATCGAGGGGCTCAAGCGCCTCGAGTATCGTGGGTACGACTCTGCGGGTGTCGCCATCATGAATGGCAAGGGTGTCGAAACGCGTCGCGCGGCGGGGAAGATCTCGCGGCTCGAGTCCGCGATTGCTGCGGCGCCAGTACACGGCACCATGGGAATCGCGCATACGCGGTGGGCCACACACGGACCGCCAACCGAGACCAATGCGCACCCGCATGTGAGCCACAGCGGCAAGATCGCCGTGGTGCACAACGGTATCATCGAGAACGCCACGGTGCTCAAGGCGAGTCTCGAGGCGCGCGGGTTTGTGTTCAAGAGCGACACCGACACGGAGGTGCTCGCGCATCTCATCGAGGCGGCCTACGCCGGCAACCTCGAAGCGGCGGTGATCGAAGCGCTGCGTCAGGTCGACGGAACGTACGGCATGGCCGCCATCTGCAGCGACGAGAAGGACAAGATCGTCGCCGCGCGCAAGGGCAGCCCGTTGCTCGTGGGTATCGGCGACGGAGAGTTCTTCATCGCGTCGGACGCCTCGGCGATTCTGTCGCACACGCGTCAGGTGGTCTATCTCGACGACGGCGATATCGCCGTGGTGACCAAGGACGGGTACAAGGTCGTCGACCTCAAGGCCACCGTGCTCGAAAAGCCGGTGACACGCATTGAGTGGGACCTCGCGCAGATCGAGCGTGGCGGCTATCCGCACTTCATGCTCAAGGAAATCTTCGAGCAGCCCACCACCGTCGAGAATACGATGCGTGGTCGCCTCATTCTCGATGAAGGCTTCTCGAAGCTCGGCGGTCTCAACATCTCGAAGGAAGACCTGCTCGCGATCGACAACATCATCATCACCGCGTGCGGCACAAGCTGGCACTCGGCGCTCATCGGTGAAATGATGATCGAAGAGCTGTGTCGCATTCCAGTGGAAGTGGAGTACGCGTCAGAGTTCCGCTATCGCAATCCGATCGTCACGCCGCGCACGTTGTGCATCGTGATCTCGCAGTCCGGTGAAACCGCGGATACGCTGGCTGCCATGCGTGAAGCCAAGCGTCGCGGGGCACGCACGCTCGGACTCGTGAACGTGGTGGGCTCAACCATCGCCCGCGAAGACGATGGCGGTATCTACCTGCACGCCGGTCCGGAAATCGGTGTCGCCTCAACCAAGGCGTTCACCAGCCAGGTCGTGGCGCTTGCGCTCTTCACGCTCAAGCTCGCGCGTTTGCGCGACCTGAGTGTCGAGCGTGGCCGTCAGATCGCGCAGGCGCTGGCCGATCTTCCCGAACAGATCCAGAGTATTCTCGATCGCGCCGAAGAGATCGAGAATCTCGCCGAAGAGTTCAAGCGCGCGACGAACTTCCTGTACCTTGGCCGTGGCTTCAACTTCCCGGCGGCGCTCGAAGGCGCGCTCAAGCTCAAGGAAATCTCGTACATCCACGCCGAAGGTTATCCCGCGGCGGAAATGAAGCACGGCCCCATCGCGCTCATCGACGAGATGATGCCGGTGGTGTGCATCGCGCCGCACGATGCAGTGTTCGACAAGATCACATCGAACATCCAGGAAGTGAAAGCGCGCAAGGGCAAGGTCATTGCGATCACCACGCGCGACGAGCCCAGCCTCGCAGGGAAGCTGGACTACGAGTTCCGCATTCCGGAGACGGTGGACTTGCTGACGCCGATTCTGGCCAGCGTGCCGCTGCAGTTGCTGGCGTACTACATCGCCGTCAAGCGTGGCTGTAACGTTGACCAGCCGCGTAACCTCGCGAAGAGCGTGACGGTGGAGTAAATCCTCCGGCATGCCGGAGATTCCTGACGTCGCACTGTACGTGGAGCATCTCGAAGAACGGATTGTGAATCGGGCACCGGAAACGGTGCGGGTTCACAATCCGTTCGTGCTTCGGTCGGTGGCACCGCCACTGTCGGCCTTCGACGGGCGCACGATCTGCGGTGTGCAACGCCTGGGAAAACGCATTGTGCTGATGTTCGAGCAGGAGTATGTGCTCGTGATTCACCTCATGATTGCCGGTCGGTTGCGTTGGCGACCGCCGGGAAAGCAGATCGGCGGAAAGCTGTCACTCGCGAGTCTGCACTTCGGGCACGGCACGCTGTACCTCACCGAGGCCGGATCGAAGCGGCGCGCGTCGCTGCATGCGTTGCAGGGGCTCGCGAATCTCACGGCCTTTGATCGCGGTGGGCTCGAGCCACTCACGTGTACGCTTCGCCAGTTCAGCGAGGTGCTGCACCGGGAAAACCACACCATCAAACGATCGCTGACCGATCCGCGACTCATGAGCGGTATCGGGAACGCGTATTCGGATGAGATTTTGCATGCTGCGCAGCTGTCGCCGATGCTGCTCACGTCCAGGATGACCGACGACGAGATTGCGCGGCTGCACGACGCCATGCAGCGGACGCTTGTGCTCTGGACCAACCGGTTGCGCGAACAGACCGGCGATGCCTTTCCCGAAACGGTGACCGCGTTTCACGATGACATGGCCGTGCATGGGCGGTTCGGCAAGCCGTGTCCGGTGTGCGGCTCGCCGGTCCAGCGCATTCGCTACGCCGACAACGAAACGAACTACTGCGCCCGGTGCCAGACCGGTGGACGGGTACTGGCTGACCGGGCGCTGTCTCGACTGCTCAAGACCGACTTTCCGCGAACGCTCGAAGAGCTGGCGGACTAGGCGGGCAGGCCGCTGGCGGCAATCAGCGAGACGGAGAGGATGGCCAGCAGTGCGCGCAGGCCGTAACGGCGAAGCTGGCGCGCCGCCACATGGCGCGTGTGCCGGCTGATCGAACCAATGACGAGTTCAGTCATCGTGCCTCCGGGAGGGTCGAGCGGGACACTGGTGCAAAAGGCACGAAACGGACCACGGGAGCGCGATCGACGTGACGCGCGCCGCAGCGGGCCAGGTCCCACGGGTGGGTCCGGATCGACTAGCTTTCAGGGCTATGACCGATGCTGCAGAACCCGAAACGGCCCCAACTGACACTGGCACGTCCGACGCGAGCACCGCCGATGGCGCGGCCGCCGTCGACAGCTCGCGTTTGCACACCGAGATCGCCCGTCGGCGCACCTTCGCGATCATTTCGCACCCCGACGCCGGTAAAACAACGCTCACCGAAAAGCTGCTGCTCTACGGTGGTGCCATCCACCTGGCCGGATCGGTGAAGGCGCGTCGCGCCACTCGCCACGCGACATCCGACTGGATGAAGCTCGAGCAGGAGCGCGGCATTTCCGTGACGAGCTCGGTGCTGCAGTTCGAGTTTCTGGGTTATCAGCTCAACCTGCTCGACACACCGGGGCACGAAGACTTCTCGGAAGACACCTATCGCACGTTGGTCGCTGCCGACAGCGCCATCATGCTGCTCGACAATCGCCGCGGTGTGGAAGAGCGCACGCGTCAGCTCTTCGACGTCTGCAAGATGCGTCGGACGCCGATCTTCACGTTGGTCAACAAGTGTGACCGACATGGCGAAGATCCGCTCAAACTCATTCAGGATGTCGAAGCCGATCTTGGCATCGACTGCTACGCGGCCACTTGGCCGGTGTTCGAAAACGATTCGTTCGTCGGTGTCTACGATCGCCTGAAGCGTGAGGTCCACCTGTTCGAGCGCAGCGGCGATCGCGGTGCCACACGTGCCGACGACACGATTGTCAGCATCGACGACCCGAAGCTCATCGACGCGATGGGCGAGGGCGCATTCGACCGGTTGATGACCGATATCGAGCTGCTCGATGCCGCCGGTCACGAGTACGATCACCAGCGGGTGATCGATGGTGCGCTCACGCCCGTGTTCTTTGGGTCGGCACTCACGAACTTCGGTATCGAACCGTTCCTTCGCGAGTTCCTCGAGCTCGCCCCGGCACCGGGTCCGCGTGATTCAACCGCTGGGCCCGTGTCACCCGAACGTGAAGACTTTACGGGCTTCGTGTTCAAAATCCAGGCGAACATGGACCCCAAGCATCGCGATCGCGTCGCATTCCTGCGCGTCGTGTCGGGGCACTTCGAAGCCAATATGCAGGTCGTGCATCAGCGCACCGGCAAGCCGATGCGACTTGCTGCACCGCAGCAGTTCATGGCGCGCGATCGGGTCGCGATTGAAGAGGCGTGGCCAGGCGATGTGATCGGTGTGATGGATCGCGGCAATCTGCGCATCGGCGACACACTTGGTGGCGACGGAAAGCTCGAGTTCCAGGGTATCCCGCGCTTCGCTCCGGAACACTTCGCACGCGCGACGCCGGCCGATCCGATGAAGCGCAAGCAATTCGACATCGGCCTCCGTCAGCTCACCGAAGAAGGCGCCGCGCAGGTGTTCTTCGCCGAAACGAGTGCTGGCTCACAGCCCATTGTAGGCGCGGTCGGTCAGCTGCAGTTCGACGTGATGGCGTTTCGACTCGAGTACGAGTACTCAGCGCCCTGCAAGTTCGAGAAGATGAGCTACCGTTGGCCGCGCTGGCTCACCGGACCCGCCGCTGACGTCGAGAAGGTGGCCACCGGTCTCGGTCGAATGAAGGTCTACGACCACAAGGGGCACATTGTGGTGCTGTTTCAGGATCAGTGGGCGCTGCGGAGAGCGTTGCAGCATGAGACTGCGGTGCAGTTTCACGAAACGTCGCCGTAAAAAACCCACGACCCAAAACCAAAAACCCGTCACCCATAACTGATCAGTTTTGGGTGACGGGTTTTTGGTTTTGGGTCGTGGGTTACTAACGCCTACTTCGCCCCGGTCGTATCGATCTGCCGTCCCACATGCCCGATCACGAAGCCACCGTCTTCCGTGCTCGCGAAATAGATACGCAAGCAGGTCTGCGGGTTCGCGCCCTTGCGGAGCTGATCTGCCGCTTCGACTTCGCGATCACCATCGCGGAAGACGTACGGCGTCTTGCGGGCGGGGTCGCTCGGGCCGGGTGAATAGTCCACGCCGAGGTCGGCGAAGACATCACCCAATGGGCGGCCGAGTGCGCGGTCCTGACGGCGACGGCCGACTTCACCGAGCGCCTTGAGGTACGCCCACGTCGTGTCCGGATCGGGGAACTCGCTTTCCTTCGCCGAAACCATCGCCGTGGGAAGAATCCGCAGCGCGTCGGAGTAGAGCGCCTGTGCGCGCTCGACTGCTTCGAGCACCGACTGCGGTGCATCCGACGCCGGCTTGCTGATCGGCTGGCGTTCCTTGAGTGCCGCGAGCGTGGTACGCAGTGAGCGCGACGCAGACTTCTCGGCCTCGAGCAGCTGGCGCGATTCGGCAAGTCGTTCGCGGGTGCGAGCGAGTTCGCCTTCGGCTGCGCGAACCGCCTCTTCGAGCTGACGCATCAGGCCAAGCAGCTGCGTCTTGTCCATCTCGACGCCCGACTCCGCAGCAGCCAATGCTTCGGCCGCGTCGGGGCGCTTGCTGTACGACTCAGCGCGCTTGTCGCGCAGTTCGTCGGCGATGGCCGGATCGGAGAACGGACGCTGCACCGACACTTCGGCGAGTCGCTGCACGAGGCGACGACGCTCGCCTGGAAGCGCCAGGGCGCGCGCGAGCACCAGCGGGTGTTGGAACGGGTCGGACTCGAGCGTGAAGCCGGGCAGGTAGGCGCGCGCCGAGCCAAGGAACACGGAGCGGGCATGACCGCCAACTGCGTCAGACAGCGCGAACGTATCGGAGTGGCGGAGCTGGAAGCACAGGCCCAGACCAAACATCTCGGCGGCGAACTGCTCGGGCGGCAGCACATAGCCGCCATCGGGAAGTTCGGTCAGCAGCAGCACCGGCATTGTACGCGCCGGATCGCAAAGCACGAAACGAACGAACGCGTCGAGCGTGCCAGCTTCCAGTTGCGTGGGGGTGCGCTGCAACGGGCCATCGTTCGACACCAGCGTGAACGCCGCATCCAGTTCGGCCAACAGTCGCGGCGGACGCACCGGTGGCGGCGCGCCATTGGCGGCGCCGCCTTCAGTGCCAACGCGAATGTTCACCTGACGCTGCACCGCTCCGCCGGCTCCGGTGGTGACGATATAGGTCACGTGGGTTGACCACTGCAGTGCGCGATCGAGTGGATCGGGCGCATGCACCACGATGTCGGCAAGTGCCGCCGTCGGGGTGCGGAACGGTGCCCAGCGCAGGATGCGGCCGCCATCGAGCGTGTGGTTCGACGGGGCTTCCCAGTTGAGCGGCTGGCCCTGATCGAGGCCGAGCCACGCTACGCACGCCGCGAGAAACGCGGTATCGGCGTCTGTCGCCGCCGCGCGCGGCGTCAAATCGAAGTGAAGCGCAAGACGAGGTTGCATGGTGTTGATTTTCTCAATGCCCCCGGGCTTTCGAGGCGAAAGAACCGGGGCCAAAATGTGGGTCTATGCGAATTCTACTGCAACGCGTGAAGCGGGCCGAAGTCCGCGTGGACACCGAAAGCCCACACGAGACGCGCGTGACCGGGCGCATCGAAGCGGGTTACCTGCTGCTCGTGGGCTTCACCCATTCCGACAGCATCGCCGAAATCGAATGGATGGCGGAGAAAATCCTGGGTCTGCGCCTGTTCTCTGACGACGACCAGAAGATGAACCGAGACATTCGGGAGCGTGGCGGTGCACTGCTCGTGGTGTCTCAGTTTACCCTCTACGGCGACTCACGAAAGGGTCGCCGGCCCAGTTTTGTGGACGCGGCCAAGCCTGAGTTTGCTGCTGAACTATATAACCAGTTTGTGGACCTTTTGCGAAGGCAGGGAATCCCGGTCGAGACTGGCGAATTCGGTGCCATGATGGACGTCGAATTGGTCAATGACGGACCGGTCACCCTGTGGCTGGAACGAGATGCGAAACCCGCTCAGGCCTGACCTTCGCCCGAAAGATGTACCCGCTATCCTGACATAACGCTGACAGCGGCTCGCACCCTATCGGTTGGAAAAATGGTCGGGAAAATCAGTCAGCAAGTGCTTGCTCGAGGTCGGCGATAACGTCCTCGATGTGCTCGAGGCCGACACTGATTCGCACCAATCCGTCGGAAATCGCGACCGCCGCCCGCTCTTCGGGACTCAGCTTGCTGTGCGTCGTGGAAGCCGGGTGTGTGACGATCGTGCGTGTGTCGCCAAGGTTCGCCGAGTGTGACACCAGCCGAACGCGATCGAGGAAGCGGCGACCCGCTTCGAGCCGGCCGCGAAGCACCAGGACCACAATGCCGCCGCCCTGCCGCATCTGCTTCTTGGCCAGTGCGTGCTGCGGATGCGATTCCAGAAACGGGTAGCGGACCGACTCGAGCGCCGGGTGCCCCTCGAAGTGCTTGGCCAACGACAGCGCGTTGCTGCTATGGCGATCCATGCGCACGGCAAGCGTTTCCAGCGACTTCGAAAGCATCCAGGCGTTGAACGCACTCATCGCTGGCCCGGTGTGTCGCGCGAAGAAGCGACAATCGGCCAGATACGCCTTCGACCCGATAATTGCACCACCCAGCGCTCGCCCCTGACCGTCGATGTATTTGGTCGCGGAGTGGACCACGACCTCGGCGCCGAGTGACAGCGGCGTCTGCAGGTATGGCGTCGCAAAGCAGTTGTCGACGATGAGCGAGATGCCGTGCGCGCACGCGATGCCGCCAAGCCACTCGAGATCGATCAGCTCGAGGCCGGGATTGCTGGGCGTTTCGATGAAGAAGATTTTGGTGGCCGGGGTGATCAGCCGCTCCCAGCTCGACGGATCGGCGACGTCGGCGTAGTCGGTCTTCACGCCCCACTTGGGGAAAACGCGGGTGAAGAGCTGGTGCGTGGAGCCAAAGATCGGTCGCGCCGCCACGATGTGATCACCCGACTGCACCTTGGCGGCGATCGCGGTGAACACCGCCGACATGCCGGACGCGGTGGCGATTCCATCTTCGCCACCTTCGAGCAGGCACAACTTTTCGATGAACTCGTCGGTGTTCGGGTTCGCGTAGCGGCTATAGATGTTGCCGCCCACTTCCTCCGCGAACAAGGCACGCGCATGCTCGGCATCGTCGAAGCGGAAGCTCGACGTGAGATAGAGCGGAACGGAGTGCTCGCGCGCTTCGCTGACCGGTGCCTGCGTGCGAATGGCGAGCGTTTCGAAGTGGGATTTATCGGACATGCCGGTAAACTTAGTCCATGCCAGAGTCCCATACCGGAGCACCAGCACCCGGAAGCCGTTCCACCCCGGAACGGAGTTCCGTGCGAGTCATTCTCGCCTCACAGTCGCCGCGCCGTCGCGAGCTCTTGTCGCTGGTGGGAATTGCCCACGAGGTGAGACCGGCCGACATCGACGAAACCGTGCAGGCGGGTGAGCTGCCGGTCCCGCACTGCGAGCGGCTCGCCCGCGACAAGGCGCATACGCTCGCGGCCTCCAATCCCGATGCCGTGGTGATTGGCTCGGATACCATCGTCGTGGTGGATGGGCACATTCTGGGCAAGCCGCGCGATCGCGCCGACGCGATCGGGATGCTGACGCGCCTGTCCGGACGAACGCATACCGTGCACACGGCGATCGCGGTCGCACACGCCGGTGCAACACACTCCGCGGTCGAGACGGTTGTGGTGCAGTTTCGTGCGCTCACGCGTGAGCAAATCGAAGCGTACGTCGATTCCGGCGAGCCGATGGACAAGGCTGGCGCGTATGGCATACAGGGACTGGGCGCGACGATCGTGGAACGCATCGACGGCGACTTCTTTGCCGTGATGGGATTGCCGCTCAGCCGCCTGATCACGCTGCTGCGTGATCTGGGGTATCACTACGCCTTTGGACCAATCTCGGCGAGACGCGCAGACTCGTAGTGCGTGCGCCAGTGCGCGAGCCGCGACGCGACGTCGGCGACGGTGATTCGCGGCATGCGATTCTCACGATAGCTCATATCGAGCGGATAGTCCTCGCCGGGATCGCCATAGGCGTCGATCATCAAGTCGCGGGCAAAGTCATACGGACCGACGCGCTTGGGGTTCGTATAGCCCACGAGAGCGACGACCGGCGTACGCAGCGCAACCGCGAGGTGCAGCGGACCCGTATCGGGGCTCAGCGCGACGGCGGCGCCATCGAGTATGGCGGAGAGCTTCCGTAGTCCGCTTCCCAAGGCGTTGTGCGCGATGGGGGCCGCACGCGTGATGATCGCCGCGGCGCTCTTTTCGCGCTCTGAATTGCCACCCACCAGCACTGGCTGCATACCGTAGTCGTTCCAGAGCAGGTGACAGACTTCCGCCCAACGCTCCGGGATCCAATCCTTCTGCGGCTTGCTGGTGCCAACGACAATTGGCGCGATCGGGCGATCGAACTGCCGCAGAAAGTCGCGCTGCCAGGCGCGCTCTTCGTCGTTCCACGGACCAAGTCCCCATGTGGGTGCGCCGTGCGGAACGCCCAGCGCATCGAGGAACTCGAAATACTGATCCTGCACATGTTGGCCACTGTGCGGCGCAATCCGATGCGTGGTGAACATCCAGTTTGCGTCGCGGGCCCGTGCGCGATCAAACCCCAGCTTGATTGGCGAGCGCGTGAAGCCGGTGATGAGACCAGCCTTGAAGTACACCTGAAGACCTAGCACCACATCGAACTCGCGCGACGCGAGTTGTGCGCGCGTGTCGAGGAAGGCGCGCCACCCCTTCGAGCGATCGAAGAGCACGATGTCATCCACGAGCGGATGCCCGCGCACCAGCGTGGCTGGTCCGGGCTGGAGCACCCAGGAAATCTTCGATTGCGGAGCGTGCGCCTTGAGTGCCTGAATGATCGGCATCACGTGTACGGCGTCACCAACCGCACTCATCATGACGATGCCAATGCGATTGAGCGCAAGTGGCGGAAGCGGTGGCGTTGTTGACGTGCGCATGGAGCTCGGGCCAGCGGTCACGACGCCGCGCGCGGCGTCCGCGACAGCGCTTCGGCCGAGAACGCACGAATGCGCTGTCCGGCAACATCGCATCCGAAGTGGCGCTTCCACTTGAAGAATGAGCGCTCGAGACGTTCGACATTGCGGCTCATCGCTTCCTGCGGCGTTGCGCCAATGCGAACAACATCCACGTCAATCACCAATGCCTCGGGTGCGGAGTCCGCCGGCGTCCGCACGAGGATGTTCTTGACGTTGAGATCGGGGTGCACGACGCCGTGCGCCGCCATGCGCTCGAGGAGCTCGAGTGTGGCACTCAACGCACCGTCACACTCGATGCTGGGCGCGAGACCGGCGAAGATCATCCCGAGATCCACCGTGTCGGCCACATAGGCGGTGCAGACATCAACGCGAGCCAGTCCGAATGCTGCTGGATAGAGCGCGTACGCCACCACGTCGGTGGTCGGAATACCCAGCGCGCGCAGTTCGATCGAGCGCTCCACTTCAATGGGCGCGCGCGTGGGACGTCGGAACAGGTCACCGGTAAAGGGCGCGAGCAAGCCGCCATGCCAGGCGTGACGGACCACAATCGTCCGGCGACTTTCGGGCAGCGTGGCCACGTACACCGGTGCGCGCCCGCGCAGCGCGCGCGGCTGCGGCTCAGATGCCGCCCAGTCGTACAGCGTGCCATGCTCGCGAATCAGTGATGCGAACTCCGGTGCGAGTGGCGGTCGCGCGTGCACCTCCACGCCATCCACCTTGAGTGGCTGGAGGGGGATGGCCCGACTTCCGGTCGTCACGAGTTCCGTCACGGCGATCATACTGGCACGCCCGTGAGTTGCCATACGCGCGCGTCATCGCCCGAGTTGCGACGCACGGAGAGATCGGCGCGAATCATTCGCGGCTCGTGTTCCGGAAGCACATCGCACAATGCGTCGCTCGCCAACACCTGACCACCGGCCGCGAGTCCGCAGAGGCGGTTCGCCACGTTCACCGTGTCGCCGATGAGCGTGAATTCGAGTCGACGCGGAGAGCCGATATTGCCCACGAAGGCATCACCGGCGTGCACGCCAATGCCGACCTGCAGTTCGGGACGCCCTTCGCGGCGCCACCGTGTGTTGAGCGCCAGCAGTTCACGCTGCATATCGAACGCGGCCGCGAGCGCCTGCCTGGCGTCGTGTTCGCCAGGCTCAGGGACGCCCCAGTAGGCCATCACCGCATCGCCAATGAACTTGTCGAGTGCGCCGTCGTGTCGGAACACGCAGTCCACCATTCGTGCGAAGTATTCGTTGAGCTGCTGCGCCATCTGCGTGGGGGGCAACGACTCGGCGACCTTCGTGAAGCCTCGCACGTCGGTGAACATCACCACCACGCGCTGACGGATACCACCGGGTTGCACGGACTGCCGCCCACCCGCAATGCGCTCGGCGAGCTGCGGCGTGAAGTACCGCTCGAAATTCTCGCGCACGCGCGTGGCCTGCTTGAGCTTCTCCGCTTGCTGCTCGCGCTCGACCGCTGCCGAGGCGATGCCGGCGAAGGCCACCAGAAAGGCGAGGTCGGCGTCGTCGAACTCACGGTGTTCGGCGAGATGATCGACATAGAGCACACCGAGTGTGCGACGCTCTTCGCCAAGCAGTGGCGCGGCCATGGCCGAACTCACCGACTGCTGCAGCACTGACTCACCGGCCGTGCGCTCATCACGTGCGGCGTCGTTCGTGAGCAGCGCGACCTGTCGCTCGGCGACTCCACTCGCGATGGCGCGCGGAACAGGGCGGGGAATCGACCCCGTGTTGTCGCGTGAAATGCGTGTTTCGAGCGCGCCATCCGCGCCGGCCAGCAGGATGGCGACTCGATCGGCACCAAAACTCACGAAGAGATCGTGCGCGATGGCTTCGAGCAGCTGATCGAGATCGGTGAAGGCTCCCAATCGCTGCGCAATGCTCACAAGCTGCGCGAGCCGACGCGGTGCGGCATCACGGGCGGCTACGACATCGGCCAGCGCTTGCTCACGACTTGGTACCACGCGCTCGCGCAGGAGCGTCGCCACGGAATCGAGCGGCGTTGCTGCCGGCGTGGGTCGCAACGCGGCGTCGGCGGCTTCCAACAGGTTGAAGACCACGGTGCCGAAGGCCACGGTGTCGCCGGCTTTCGCGGTTGCCCGCGTAATGCGCGTGCCGTTGATCCAAGTGCCGTTCCGCGAACCCAGGTCGGTCACATGTATGCGCGGCGAGCGGTCGTCGAGCCTGAGCTCGGCGTGCCGGCGAGATACCGCCGGATCGAGGATGGGCAGATCGCTGAGCGGATCACGGCCGGCGACCAGCGTTCCCGCTGCTGTCAGCGAAAAACGACGATCGCCCGCCGACGACACCAGCACGAGTGGCATATCAGCGAGTCGACGAGGTCGACGCGGCGGTGGCAGCGGAGGCCGCAGCAGCCGCCGCACGCGCACGTCCGATCGCCGTGAGCATCGCGCGCGCCTTGTTCTCGGTCTCTTCCCATTCCTTCTCGGGAACCGAGTCGTGCACGATCCCTCCGCCAGCCTGCACCGACGCGACGCCATCGGCGATTACGCAGGTGCGAATGGTGATGGCCAAATCCATGCGCGTATCGCCCGCGCCGATCAGTCCGAGCGCCCCTGCATACGCACCGCGACGCTCGGGCTCGAGTTCGTCGATGATCTCCATCGCCCGAACCTTTGGTGCACCGGTCATGGTGCCAGCGGGGAACACGGCACGGAATGCATCGAGCGCGCTCGAGCCATCGCGCAGCTCACCTTCCACCTGACTCACGATGTGGAAGACGTGTGAGTACTTCTCGACCACCATGAGATCGGTGACCTTCACGGTACCGTACTTCGCCAGTCGGCCCACATCGTTGCGGCCAAGGTCAATCAGCATGACGTGCTCGGCGCGCTCCTTCTCGTCGGCGAGCAGCTCGGCTTCCATCGCCGCGTCTTCTTCCGGCGTCTTGCCACGGGGACGAGTTCCGGCAATGGGGCGCACGGTCACGCGGCCATCGGCGACTCGCACCATCATCTCCGGCGAGCTACCCACAAGCTCCAGGCCGTCGAGTTCCAGATGGAACATGTACGGACTCGGATTGAGTGCACGCAGCGTGCGATAGAGCGTGGTCGTATCGAAGTCGAGCTCCACTTCCATGCGTCGCGCTAGCAACGCCTGAAAGACATCGCCGGCCAGGATGTATTCCTTGATGCGCTCGACATCGCGCATGAACGCTTCACGAGTATAGTGCGACTCGGCCACCGCCGGCGCAGCGCTTTCGTCGAGCTGCAGTGCCGGCAGTTCTTCCGGACCCTGCAGGCGCGCGATGGTCTCTTCGAGCGTCGCCGTTGCCTCGGCGTGCAACGCTTCCAGTGTCGCCTCGCTCGCGTTCGCCGGCACCGGTGACGAGACGATCACGCGAGCCTGCCCACGCCAGTTGTCGATGACAACCAGCGCGTTGGTGAAAACGAAACAGGCATCGGGATAGTCGAGCACACGCTTGGGCGCATTCGGCAACCGTTCGATGTGGCGCACCACGTCGTACGACATGAAGCCCACCGCGCCGCTCCACACAGCACCAAGCTCCGGCGCATTCACCGGCCGCATATCGCGCACGATGTCGCGCAGATCGGAGATGGGATCAACGGGCGTGCGCGCGTTGTGCCAGCCGGCTTCGGCGGTCCAGTCTTCGACCACACCATCGCGCAGGCGCCATGCGCCGCGCGGCTCGGTGCCCAGGTACGTGTAGCGTGACCAATTCTCACCGCGCGTGATGGCCGATTCGAGCAGAAACGCGAACGGCCGGCGGCGGAGTTTGGCAAACGCGGAAACGGGGGTGCAGAGATCGAGCAGGCAATCGCGCCATACCGGCACGAGCCCCCCGGTCGCCAGGCACTGCCCCGCACGGATACGGAAGTCGGCAAACGTGGTCATCCCCGGAAAGTTCGCCGCGTCGCTCGCTGCGGGGCAAGCGACGGCCTAGCATTCCGGTCATGATTCTCACCGACGGCGGCACCACACAGCTCGCGGCACGGGTGGTGGACGTGCTCGTCCTCGCACCATCCACCGACGGACCGTCTCCGTGGCGGGTGCTCACGTTGAAACGGGCGCCGGGCGTGCGGTGCACGGGCGCCTGGGAGTTCGTGCACGGCACCATCGAACGCGGCGAACGCCCACCAGCCGCGGCACGCCGCGAACTGTTCGAAGAAACGGGGCTGGTCGCGCAGCGGCTCTACAGCATCACGGTCAATCCGTTCTATCTGCACCCGCTCGACACGATCCAACTCGCGGTGGTCTTCGCCGCCGTGGTAGACGGCTCGTCGTCGATCACGCTTGGCGTTGAGCACGACGCCTTTGCGTGGCGCACGCCGGATGAGGCCTGCGAGCGGCTGGCGTGGCCCCGCGAGCACGAGGCGGTGCGGCATGCAATGCACTTACTGCGCACTGGAGACGCTGGCGCCGTTGAGGACGTGCTGCGCGTGCCGTAACGACTGTGCGGCGTTGAGATCGTAAACTGCCGTCACCAGGCATCCCGGGCGTCCTGGGCATCCGGGAACAGCGGAAACTGCTTACTGATCACATCCGAGCCATCCAAGGCAACAAAAGGCATCCAAGAAAAAACGATCTTGGATGCCTTGGAACTCTTGGATGGCTTGGATGTGGTCAGTAAAAAGCCCAACTCACCAAAGCCCTGTGATGCCCGGGATGCCCAGGATGCCCGGTGACTGTGGTTTTCGATCTAGCAGTATTCCAGGTCTATCGCAGCGAATCCGGCGGTTTGCGAGCCGCCTGCGCACGACTGCGCGCCAGGGTGCGCTCGCGCTCGACGCGTTGAATCACGTCGGTCCAGTTGGTGGTGCTTGATGTGCCCTCCATCGTGGCAGTGAGCGGCTGATTCACATCGAGCTGGCCGTCGAATACCAGAATCGCGTTCTGCACCTCGCGCTGCTTGAGGCGGTATTCGCCGAAGGCAGGCGTGAGCGGTACCAGATCGAGTGGACGGTAATCGCGGCCAGTGTTGTTGATGATCAACTCGTTCGGCGAAAAGCGCGTCTCGCCCTGCTCGAGTGCGATGAAGCTCACGTACCAGAGTGAATAGGCCGGCAGGCGATTGCGATCGCGGACGGCCTTCAGCTGCGTGGCGCGGCTCAGCTGCAGGTCTCGCAGCGTGCGATAGGAGTCTGGCGAGAGCAGGCGAATGAATCGCTCGTCGAGCGGGATCGCGCGCACCTGTAAGCCACTCGCGGGCGTGATGCGAATCGCGATGTCGTCCATGCGGAGCGAACCAAAGCCGGCCGGGACACCGTTCGCGTCGAGTGAGTCAGGAGCCGTGGTGCCGGATGACGCCTGTGCCGGAAGCACCGGCGCCGAAGCGCACGCTGTGAGCAACCACATCGCCGTCACACTCAACACGCGAAGACGCCTCATGGCGCAGCGCTCCTCCAATCGGGCAGGGCGAGCAGCGAGACCAGGGCCGACGCGAGTTCGTCGCGACCGGCGCCGGTTTGAGAGCTGAACGGAATCACCTGATCCACATCGAGCCCAAGCGAGTCGCACAACGCTTTCACGCGCGGCGCCACTTCGGCCTTCTTGAGCTTGTCGATTTTGGTCAGCGCAAAGATCGTCGGCACACCCAGCTCGGCGAGAAAGTCGAGCATCTGGTGATCGTCATCCGTCGGGTCGTGCCGTACATCGAGCAACTGCACAACGCCAGCGAGCATCGGGCTGTCCGAGAGATAGCCTTCGATGAGCGGCTTCCACTCGGCTTTGCGCTCCTTGCTGATGCGTGCATAGCCGTACCCCGGAAGGTCAGCGAGCACGAACTCCTTGTTCACGTTGAAGAAGTGAATTTCGCGAGTGCGTCCCGGTGTATTGGATACACGCGCGAACGCCTTTCGCTTCATCAGCTTGTTGAGCAGCGAACTCTTGCCCACGTTCGAACGCCCCGCAAATGCGACCTCGGGCAGTTCGGCCGGTGGACGCCATCCCCCCTGAGAGGCCATCGGCCCCAGGTAGTCGAGGTGGCGAATGACGAGTGGATCAGGATTGTTCATGTGTCGCGCTCAGGTCGTGTGGACATGATCGCCCGTAACCACCACGCGATCACGCAGTCGTCCTTTCGCGTTCTTGCGCGGCGCCGGCGTTTCGCCCGGCACGCCGCGCAGTGCGAGCGTCAGCACTTCGTCCATCGACTTGGCCGTGTGCCATGTGACCCCCGCGCGCACTTCGTCGGGGAGCTCGGCGAGATCTTTGGCGTTGCCATGTGGCACGATCACATGCGCGATGCGATGCCGATGCGCGGCCACACCCTTCTCGCGCACACCACCAATCGGAAGCACGCGTCCGCGGAGTGTGATCTCGCCGGTCATGGCCACATCACCGCGCACCGGAATACCGGTGAGCGCCGACGCGAGCGCCGTAGCGAGTGCAATACCCGCCGACGGTCCGTCCTTGGGGGTCGCACCAGCCGGCAAGTGCACGTGAATGTCACGCGTGCGATGGAAGTCGGCTGACAAACCGAGCGCCGCCGAGCGCGCGCGCACGTAGCTCAGCGCTGCGGCAGCCGATTCCTTGATGACATCACCCAGCGTGCCGGTGAGCTGCAGGCGACCGCGACCGGGCACCACGCTCACTTCGATCTCCAGCAGCTCGCCACCCGTATTCGTGTACGCGAGCCCCGATGCGACGCCTACCTGATCCTCGAGATTGAGCTCGTCGGTATCGTACGGCGCGGGGCCAAGCATCTCAGGCAAATCGGTGAGCGACAGCTTCACCTTGGTGCGCTTGTCCCAGTGCTTGCGTGCAAGCTTCCGTGAGATGCGCGCAAGTCGACGCTCGAGATCACGTACGCCCGCTTCGCGTGTCCAGCCGCGAATAAGCGTGGTGAGCACCTCGCGCGGCAGCGTGACGCGCTCCACGGGCACGCCATGCGCTTCGAGCTGCTTGGGCTGCAGGAACTGTTCGGCGATCGCCACCTTCTCCGGCTCGAGATAGCCGGGAATCCGGATGATCTCCATGCGATCGCGCAGCGCTTCAGGAATCGACGCCAGCGAGTTCGCGGTGGTGATGAACAACACCTGCGACAGATCGTAGTCGACTTCGAGGAAGTGATCGTTGAAGGCGCTGTTCTGCTCGGGATCGAGCACTTCGAGCAACGCCGCCGCCGGGTCACCACGCCAATCGGCGCCGAGCTTGTCGATCTCGTCGAGCAGAATGACCGGGTTCACCGTTTCCGCGCGACGCATTGCCTGAATGATGCGGCCGGGCAAGGCGCCGATGTACGTGCGTCGATGACCGCGAATTTCGGCTTCATCGCGCACACCACCCAGCGCCATGCGCACGAACTTGCGACCCAGCGCGTGCGCGATCGAACGACCGAGCGATGTCTTGCCGACACCTGGCGGTCCAACAAGACAGAGAATCGGGCCAGGCAAATGTCCCACACGACCCAGCACGGCGATGTGGTCGAGGATGCGTTCCTTGACCTCATTCAAGCCGTGATGATCGCCGTCGAGTGATGCGCGGGCTTTCTCCAGGTCGACCACGTCTTCAGTGCGCGCCGTCCAGGGCACACCCAACGCCCAATCGAGCCAGCCGCGCGACACGGCCGCGTCGGGGCTCGTGGGGGCGCTCCGCTTCAGGCGACGCAACTCTCGATGCGCGCGTGTGGCGACGGCTTCGGGAAGACCGCGCGCAGTGATCTGGCGCTCCATCTCCTCGAATTCGTCGCCGTCTTCCTGACCGAGCTCCTTGTGAATGACACGGAGCTGCTCCTGCAGGAAGAACTCGCGCTGATTCTGAAAGAGCGATCCGCGTACCTGCTCGTCGATCTTGCGTTCGAGCTTGAGCAGTTCGAGCTCGGTACCGAGCGTGCTGACAAGCCCCGCCGACAGCGTGGCGAGTGATTCCGCTTCGAGCAGCGACTGGCGCTGTTCGATCGCGACCTGCAGGTGTGCGGCGATGCCGAAGGCGATGCGCTCCGGATCCTCGAGACCCTGCAACAAGCCAACCACTTCGGTGGGCAGGCGTCGCTGCAATCCCGCGTACTCTTCGAACAGCGTGAGCGCATGACGCACCGTGGCGATGACGGCGTCGTGCGCATTCTTGTTCGCCGAAGGCGCTTCCAGTGGAAACGGCTCACAGGTGGCCTCCAGAAGCGGACGGCCTTTGCGCGACACGAATCGCGTCACACGCACGCGATCGAGTCCATCGATCAGGATGCGCATTGTGCCATTGCCGCTGCGGCTCGCTTGCTGCACGCGGGCACGCACACCAACGCGAAAGAGATCGCTGCCGGTGGGGACGTTCACATCGGCGACCTGCTGCGTGAGCAGGATCAGTTCACGTTCGCCGCTATCGAGGACTGCATCGACGGCGGCGAGTGAGCCATCGCGTCCGATGAGGAGAGGCATCGCGACGTGGGGGAACAACACCACGTCCCGAAGCGGAAGGACCGGCAACCTGGGGCTGCCGGTCCTTGCTGTGTGGCGGGCTTTCGGGTTCTTCAGGCTTCCTTCTTCTGCCGCTTGGGCGCGATTTCGAGGAGCGGGGGAGCGCCGTTCACGACGGCCGTCTCCGTCACGCGAACCTCCACGACATCGTCGCGGGTCGGCAGCTCGAACATGGTATCGAGAAGCGTCTCTTCCAGGATGGCGCGAAGACCGCGCGCGCCGGTGCCGCGCTTGAGCGCCTTCTGTGCGACCGCACGAAGCGCCGACTCTTCGAAGGTGATCTTAACCTCTTCGAGGTCGAAGAGACGCGTGTACTGCTTGGTGAGGGCGTTCTTCGGTTCCTTGAGGATGCTCACGAGCGCTTCTTCGTCGAGTGCCTCGAGCGGCACGCAGACGGGCAAGCGGCCCACGAGCTCCGGAATGATACCGAAGCGAAGCAGGTCGTCCGGCTCGACTTCAGCGAACGGCGTCTTGGACGTCGTCTGCTTGATCGACACGACCTTCGTGTCAGCACCCTTGCGCGCGTCAAAGCCCAACTGACGCTTGCCGGTGCGCGACTCGATGATCTTTTCGAGACCGTCGAATGCACCGCCGCAGATGAACAGGATGTCCTTGGTGTTGATCTGGATGTATTCCTGCTGCGGGTGCTTGCGGCCACCCTGCGGCGGCACGCTGGCCACGGTGCCTTCGAGAATCTTGAGAAGCGCCTGCTGCACGCCTTCGCCCGACACGTCGCGCGTAATGCTCGGGTTCTCCGACTTGCGCGCGATCTTGTCGATTTCGTCGATGTAGACGATGCCGCGCTCGCACTCGGCGACGTTGAAGTCACCGGCCTGGAGCAGGCGGACCAGAATGTTTTCGACGTCCTCGCCAACGTAGCCCGCTTCGGTGAGCGTGGTGGCGTCGGCGATGGTGAACGGCACATCGAGAATGCGCGCGAGCGTCTGGGCGAGCAGCGTCTTGCCGGTTCCCGTGGGACCGATCAGGAGGATGTTCGACTTGTCCAGCTCGACGTCATCTTCACGCGCCGACCCGGCGGCGTTGATGCGCTTGTAGTGGTTATAGACCGCCACCGAGAGAGCCTTCTTGGCCTGCTCCTGCCCGATGACATACTGGTCCAGAATGTTCTTGATCTCACGCGGTGTGGGCACCTGCGTGATTGCCTCGGCTACCTCGCGCTCTTCGTCCTCCGCAAGAATCTCGTTGCAGAGGGCGATGCACTCGTTGCAGATGTAGACCGAGGGCCCCGAAATGAACTTCCGGACGGCGTCCTTGGACTTGCCGCAGAATGAGCAGCGTAGGTGCTTGTCGTGGGACATGACGATCCGGTACGGTGGGCAACCGGGAAGCCCCGGCTAGACGACATGGCACGCGTTTCCCATTCCGGGCACCGCTGCCACTGGTCAAAGTAGAGTTAACGCCTGTCGGCATACAGGGTCAAGCGATTTCCTGCCTTGATTAGTGTCGGCAGGACACCGAAAACCCCATAGTATTTTCAAGACGACCAAGCGGTTACGTGAGCTACCCCGGAGGAACAGATTCGTCCCGCTGACAGTCCTGGTGTTCCTTCTCCGTGACAGACTCATGCAATTGCTGGTTGCCTGGTCGCTAGTGAAAACTAATTCATGGCTATAGCGCCCTGGAGACCTCCGGCGCCCAGGCCGTGGCCGGCGGTTCCGTCGCTCTTCCGGCTGGTCTGGCGACGCGAGAAGGACCTGCTGAGCCTTCTCCCCGATGTGTCCTACCGGGACCTGGTCACCCCCCTCGGCTACACCCGCCGAGGCATCCTGCTGGTCAACGATCCGCAGTGGGTGAGTCGCATTCTCGCCGACCACGACACGTTCCCCAAGAACGATCTGTTCGTCGAGGCGCTCGAGGACCTGGTCGGCAACTCGATGTTCGTCACGAGCGGCGAACGCTGGCGCCGCCAGCGCCGCATGGTCGACCCGGCGTTCTCGCACATGCGCATCAACCGCGCCTTCGAGTTCATGAGCGCCGCGGTGGCTACGTACGAGGCGCGACTCGCGAGTTTGGCGCGGTCGCGCGAGTCGTTCTCGCTCGACGCCGCGATGAGCCATCTCACGGCCGATGTCATCACGCGCACGATCTTTTCAGTGCCGCTCGATGAGGGCCCGAGCCAGGAAGTGTTCGACAACTTCATGCGCTTCGAGCGGCAGGTCGGGAGCATCGATCTCAAACGCCTGCTCTGGGACAAGCCCTGGAGTCCGCACACACAGCCTGCCGCGGTGCGCGACGCGTGCCTGCGGATTCGCGAACTCCTCGGCGACATGCTCGATGCGCGAATGGCGCATCCGGAGTTCGACGACATCGCGGGCGCGGTGATCGCGGCACGCGACACGGATTCCGGTGAGCCGTTCACGCGTGACGAATTGATCGATCAACTGGGCGTGTTCTTTCTCGCTGGTCACGAAACGACTGCCAGTTCGCTGACCTGGGCGTTCTTCATACTCTCGCAGCGGCCGGACGTGGTGGAACGCATCCGCGCAGAAGTTGCGGGAGTGGTTGGTGATGGGCCGGTACTGCTCGAGCACACGAAGCGGATGCCGTACATTCGCAACTTCTTCCGCGAAGTGCTGCGACTGTACCCGCCGATCACCTTTCTGCCGCGCGTCGCGGCCGCAGACACGGAGATCGCCGGTCGACGCGTACCGCGCGGTACGATGCTGATGATCTCGCCGTGGTGCATGCATCGGCATTGGTCGCTTTGGACCGAGCCAGATCTGTTCGATCCTGATCGCTTTGCCGCGGACCGAGAGGGTGCATTGGTGCCGGGTGCGTATCTCCCTTTCGGCAGCGGCCCGCGCGTCTGCGTGGGAGCGGCATTCGCGACCATCGAAACGGCGTTGATCTTGGCGCGGCTGGTTCGGCGCTTTGAGTTCTCGTGTATCGATCCTGCGTCGGTACGGCCTTATGCTCGGCTGACGACGCGCCCGGCTTCGGAGATTTTCATTCGTGTGCAAGATCGCTGAACCGATCACACAGAGGCACAGAGGCACAGAGAAAGGCGGCGCGCTCCGGTTAGACCCCGCGCGCCTCCTTTTCTCTGTGACTCTGTGCCTCTGTGTAATCAGTTCAACCAAACCATCAGCCAAACCGAACCCAGAATCAATTACCGAGCCGCGAGTTCAGCCTGCAGCGAAATGACGTTGTCGATCAAGCCATACACCTTGGCGTCGTCGGCGCTCATGAAGCGATCGCGGTCCGTGTCGCGCTCGATCTGTTCGATCGGGCGGCCGGTGTGCTTCGCCATGAGTTCGTTCATCTTGCTGCGGAGATAGAGAATCTCCTTCGCCTGGATTTCGATGTCCGAGGCCGATCCGCCGCCGCCGTTTTGCGAGGGCTGGTGGATCATGATGCGGCTGTGCGGCAGCGCCGCACGATGGCCGGCCGCGCCGGCGCAGAGCAGGAACGCACCCATCGAGGCTGCCATGCCCATGCAGGTCGTGTAGACCGGTGCCTTGATGAACTGCATCGTGTCGTACATCGCGAGGCCAGCTGAAACCGAGCCGCCCGGCGAGTTGATGTACAGGTGGATCGGCTTCTCCGGATTGTCCGCGTCGAGGAACAACATCTGTGCGATGATGATGTTCGCGACGTCGTCGTTGATCGGCGAGCCGAGGAAGACGATGCGGTCCATCAGGAGGCGCGAGAAGATGTCGTACGTCCGCTCACCGCGGCTCGAGCGCTCGATGATGTACGGCATGTAGATCGATGCCATGCTGCGTCTCTCCAGTACGGGGATAAAGTCGGGGCGTGACCGAATGGTTACGCGACCGGATTCTTCTCGAGCAGGAACGCGAACACGCGCTCCTCAGTGATTTCGCGTTCGATTTCGGTCAGGCGATTCGCCTTTTGCAGCTGCGCGTACACCGCGCCGGGGTCGGCGTTCCGGGCCTTCGCGAGCTCCTCGATCTTCGCATCCACATCGGCGGCCGAAGCGGCGAGGTTTTCCTTTTCGGCGATCGCGTCGACGATGAGATCACGACGAACCTGACGTTCCGCCATCGGCATGAACTCCGCGGCAAACGTCTGCTTCTGCGCGTCGGGCACACCATACATCTGCATGTAGCCGTCGACGAGCTGCATGACCCACGCCTTCGGTACGTCAAATGGATTGGCCGTGATGATCTGCTCGATGAGCTGGCCACGCACTTCCGCGTCGGCATCACGCTTGGCGTGATCGGACATATCCGTCTTCACCGCTGCGCGCAGGGCATCGAGCGTATCGAAGTCGCCCACTTCACGCGCGAACGCGTCATCGAGGGCGGGAAGCGCCTTGCGCTTCACATCCTTGACGACGACGCGGACCATCTTGGTGACGCCGCGCTGCGATTCGTCGGGGAAATCTTCCGGCCAGCGCACGTTCTTTTCGCTCGTGGCGCCCGGCGCGGTTTCCATGATGAGCTCTTCGATGCCCGCGATGGCCTGACCACCACCGAGCACGATGCGGTATTCCTTGCCCTCGGGGAGCGTGCCATCAGCGTCAGCCGTCGACAGCATCACCGTGACCATGTCGCCCGGCGCGGCCTTGTCGTCGGCCGGCGTCCAATCGGCCTTCTGCTCGCGGATCTTCTCGAGCTGCTCTTCAACCGCTTCATCAGTTGCGACCGCTTCGGTGCGCGTGACCGTGAACCCGTCGATCGTGTTGAGCGTGAGCTCCGGACGCACTTCGCAGTGCAGTTCGAACTCGAGCGGCTCACCCGGGACAGCCTTCAGGTCATGCACATGCGGCTGCGCGGCGAGCTTCAGCCCTTCGCGCTCGATGGCCTCCTTGAAGGCCTCATTGATGACGATTTCGATCGCTTCCTGACGGACCGCCTCAGGGAATTTCTTGCGCACCATGGATGGCGGCGCCTTGCCCGGGCGGAAACCAGGAATGCGGACCTGCGTCGCGTACTTGCGCGCCGCCTGGTCTTCGTACGACGCGACCGTTTCGGCCGGCACCGTGATCTGAAGCCGCCGGGAAACGCCGGCAGTCTCGGTAGGAGTGATAGAAATGTTCATGCCGAGAAATGTAGCGGGGGAGGGGAGGTCGAGGGGACAGATCTGCATCCAGGAGTCAGGGGACAGCAGTCAGGGGGGAGTGGCGACGCCAACTCCCCCCTGACTGCTACGCCCTGACTCCTGGAATGCGACGTCAGTGACCGCGACATCCCCAAGCCCCTCTATGCGGTCAGTTAACCGCTCTCCCATCCCCGACTAGTTCCGCCACAATCTTCCCACTCGCCACCACTCCCGGCAGCCCCGCCCCCGGATGCGTGCCCGCGCCGCAGAAGTAGAGATTTGTGATGCGCTGATCGCGATTGTGCGGGCGCATCCACGCCGACTGCGTGAGCACGGGCTGCGGGCCAAACGCCGATCCCATGTAGCTGTTGAGCGTGTGCTCGAAGTAACGGGGATCGATCGATCGCTCCGTCACAATGTGCTTCGACAGATCGGGGATGTAGCGATCCTCGAGATACTGCACGATGCGATCGCGGTAGCGCGGCGCCAGCGTCGCCCAATCCGTCTTGCTCCCAAGATGCGGCACCGGCGACAGCACGTACCAGCAATCGTGCCCCGGGGGGGCGAGGCTCGGATCGGTGGCGGTGGGGCGGTGCAGGTACAGCGAGAAATCTTCCGCGACCACCTTCCGCTCGAAGATGTCTTCGAGAAGCTCCTTGTAGCGCGGCCCCATGAGGATCTCGTGATGCTTGAGATCCGGGTACTGCCGATTGGTGCCGAAGTAGAGCACGAAGAGCGACATCGACATCTGGAGGCGCTCCATGCGCTTCGCGGCCCCCTGTCGGTTGGCGTGCTTGGGGAGCCAGCGGCGGTACGCGGTCACCACATCGCCGTTGCATACCACCGCATCGGCCATCAGCGGCTCGCCGCCGACCAGTCGCACCCCGGTCGCGCGCTTTGCGTCGTTCACCAGAATCTCTTCGACTTCCGCGTCGTAGCGAATCGTGCCGCCAAGGTCCTCGAACGCTTTCACCAGCCCGCGCACCAGCGCGCCCATCCCGCCCATGGGGAAGAGTACGCCCCATTGCTGCTCGAGCTTGTGAATGAGTGCGTACACCGACGAAGTCGCGTACGGATTGCCGCCAACAAAGAGAGGGTGAAACGAAAACACCTGCCGCAAGCGCGGATCGCTGATGTGTTGCTCGGTGAGTGACGCGAGCGAGCGATCGGCGCGCGTGCGAATGAGATCGGGCAGTGCGCGCAGCATTGAGCCGATCGTGAGAAACGGCTTGTCGATGAGCGGCATGCCGATGTTGAAGATGTTCCACGATTTCTTGCGGAACGCTTCGTAGCCGGCCACGTCGGCGGGCGCGAACTCGCGCACCTGACGGATCAGCTCTTCCTTGTTGCCGTTGTAGTGAAAGACCGATCCGTCTTCAAAGCGCACATTGTAGAACGGATTGACCGGCACCAGCTGCACATAGTCTTCCGTCTTCTGGCGCGTCAGGGCGAAGAGCTCATCAAAGACCCAGCGTGCCGTGACGATCGTGGGGCCGGCATCGAAGGTGAAACCATCCTGCTCGAACACGTAGGCGCGTCCACCCGCCTTGTCGAGCTTCTCCACGATGGTGACCTCATGACCTTGGGCCTGCAGGCGAATGGCCGCGGAGAGTCCGCCAAAGCCACTGCCGATCACTACGATGCGCATGCACGAACACGATAAAGGAAAAACGTCGACCGCTGACTATCGGCGCAGCAGTACGGCGATATGCCAGAGATGAATCACCATCGCGCAGAGCATGGCAATGGCAAAGCCTTCCGGCGACGGCACTTCTCGGCGATGAAACAACATCGCCACCACCAGTGATCCACCGGCACCAAGGAAGGATACGATGCGTGCGGTGTTTGGTGAGCCCAGCGGCGACGACGGATTTCTTCGCTGCCAGATGAGCAACACGATGGCTTCAGCGGCAATCAGAACGAGAATGCCGAGCGGAAGCGCATCGGAGTCGAAGATGGGCGTCAGGCGATCCATGCCGCGGTCGTAACCGGGCGGGGCTCACGTCGCAGCGCCAGCCAGAGGGGAAGCGCCATCGCGATCGTGCCCAACACGGCCGCCGGCAGCATCTCCCATCGTGCGCAGATCACGATGGGGAGCACGCCGTTGAGCGCATAGAGCACCATCGGGAGTCGGTGGGGCGACACCTGCGTCGCCCACACCGATGGCGGGATGATGGAGAGCATCACTCGCGCCACGAGGATACCCGTCAACAACCACCCCATCCAATTCGTGAGCGGCATGCCGAAGAAGATCGGCTTGCCAATGAACTGCTGCCACGCCGGCAAGTGCGACAAGTCGCCGATCTGCCAGAACCAGTGATTGGTTTTCACCATCGCGGGGTCCATCGACACATCCCACAGGGTCAGCACCACGCCGCCAACCAACGCCCACCACCACCGCGATCTGGCATCGTCCCTGGCGGGCAAAAAGCGTCCGCAAATCGCGAGCGACGCGACCAGCATGTAGAACCAACTCGTCGGAATATTGAACGGCACCCGACCGGCAATCTTGTAACCGAGCTGACTCGTGTACTCGTAGGCACCGAACGGATAGTCGGTCACGGTGCCGAGATACTCCGAGGTGAACGCCATCAGAAACGCGACGGCGAACACCAGCAGCGCCTTGCGCATGCCCACGGCCCAGCCAAGAAACGCGAGTCCGGCAATCGCTCCCAACGTGACCGTGGTCGCACCACCGTACGTGAAGCCCAGCGCCATGACTTCCTGGTTCTCGGGGCTCTGCAACCAGCCCGGATACGGCGGATGCAGAAATGTGGCGAAGGCGAACGCCGAGAACAGCGAGAACATCGCATGCCCAATGAGCGCCAGCCCCGCAACGCGAAGGAGCGCGTCGGAGTTCGTGGCCGCGGCAAGACTTCGCGGCGATGTGGATGTCAACGAAAGGTCCATCGGCAACACCTCATCGCGCCATCAGGCGCGCTGCGGATCCCATACGATACGCGGGCCTGAGCGAAGCGCTGAGAGATCAGGCGCGGGCGCACGGTAGCGCCACGCGTTCCACAGGATACCCAGTCGCGCCACGCGGCCAAGACGGGCACGCGAAGAGATCGTGTCGTAACCCTGCGCTTCGATGGCCGTGAGAATGCCGGCGTAGCCGTTCGCGCAGGCGGCCGCGCACCGCTGTGCATCGGGCGACAACAGCGCGATACCGGGCAGAGCGGCCGCATACAGTGCGCGCGCGCGACTCACTTCAAAGGCCATCAGGTGCGTCCACGCCGGCTCGTGCACGAGTTCCGCACCACGCGTCAGCACGTCATGCGGTGACAGGTCGAACATCGCCATGTCCTCGGCGGGGAGATAGCAACGCCCGTGACTCGCATCTTCACCGACATCACGCAGGATGTTGGTGAGCTGCATGGCCGTTCCCAAGGTGCGCGCATAGCGAATGGCCTGCGGCATCATGGAGGGGCCGGCCGGGACGCCAAACACATACGTGCACATCTCACCAACGGAGCTGGCGACGCCTTCGCAGTACTGCTCGAGTGCGGCCCAGTTCTCGTAACGATGCCCTTCGAGGTCGCGAGCCACGCCGTCGAGCAACTCAAACAGCGGGGCGGGGGAGACGCCGTACGAACGGCTCACCCACGCCATCTCGCGAAAAATCGGGCCACTCGGCCGTCCTTCAAGCGCCGCTTCCAACTGCGCGCGGTACTCGAGGAGCTGCGTGCGAACGCTTTCGAGATGCTCGGGATCGGCCTGATCAACGAGGTCATCGGCGACACGACAGAAGGCGTAGAGTGCGTAGGCCGCGCGGCGCTTTACTGCCGGGAGCAGTTTGCTGGCCAACGCAAAGGTGCGCGCATGAGCCGTGGTGATTTCGGCACAGACCGCCGCATCACCTCCGGGGGCCGTTCCATCCGCGAGTGCGATCATGCGATCTGGAGCGAGGGACGACGTGGGCTCATAAGGAGAGAATCAGGCATGCGGTCACGGTGCCGTCAAGCAGAACCGTCAAGTTCTCGTGACTTATTTTGCGGTTTGCGCACGCGACTGTCAATTGAACGTGACAATGTTGGTGATGTCCACAAAAGCGAACGGGGGGGGGGGGGGGGGGGCCCCCCCCCCCCCGGCGGGCGACAACAAAAGGGGAAAAAAGCGCG
>CBHWDN010000019.1:0-96355 GCA_966112585.1 uncultured Gemmatimonadaceae bacterium | reverse complement strand
CACAACCGGGAAGGGGCCCCGGGGCTGCGCACCGCGCCGCGTGTCCCACCCCGGGACCCCTTTCGGTTGGGGGGCGGGCCCCCCCAGCGCCCCCGCACAGAAAGCGCCGCACTGAAGGCGCAACAAAAGAGCATGAGGGTCATTCGACCCGTCCAGACCAGAATGCTTGCAGCTAACCTTAGAATCGATTGATTACTACCGATTCACCGACCGTCCGCCCCATTTCGGAGTCCCAAATGCGCCATTCACGACTATTCACTGCATCGCTGCTTGGCAGCGTGACGTTGCTTGCGGCCGCGTCACCCGCGCAGGCGCAACTTGGCCGTCTCAAGAAGATGGGCGCCGACGCCATCAAGAAAGAGGCGGGCATCAAAGAACCCGAAGCCGCCAAAACCGCCGAGTCGTCGGGGAAAAAGGCAAACTATACAATCACCGCCGATCGTATCGATCTCGTGCTCGCAAGCTTGCAGCCGTTGGTGGCGGATGCCGAGCGTGCCGCCGCGGCGAAGGCCGTTGAAGGCGACTACAACGCGAAGCGAAAGACGGCCGATGCGTGCATGGAACGCGCGCAGAAGATGTTCAACCCGATGACGATGACGACCAATGATCCGCAGCGCACCGCGCGGATGGAAGGCATCACGAAGCAGCTCGAAGGTGTCACCAAGCGTTCAGAAGCCGCGATGAAGCGCGATGACTTCAAGAACGCCATCGCACTGCGGGACACGACGATGGTGCTGATGATGGCGCAGGCCAACGCGACCATCGGCGCAAACTGCAGCTATCCGTATCTGCCTGCCGCGATGATCGAGGCGCAGGCCAGCGCCGAAAAGACTCACGGCGCGCGCAGCGGCGACGATAGCGACGATTCGGGTTCGCTTGATCCGACGCCTGCCGCGAAGAAGGAAATGTCGCAGCAGGAGTTCGGGATGGTGCGCGAGCGCATGGCGCTCTGGGCGATGTCGCAGTCGAACCCGTCGCTCGCCAAGGGGGCGAAGTTCACCCCCGAAGAAGAATCCGCGCTCGGCGCGAAGGCACCACAGGTGAAGAAGCTCGCTGGCCTCTTCGAATCCAACGCCCTGCGTTGGAGCACGTGGGGCGACGTGAAGCGCTGGTAGTCAGGCGTCCAGTTCTTCCCGCAGCTTGATGTAGCTCTCGTAGCGCGCCTGAGAAACACTGCCGGATTCAACCGCATCACGCACCGCACACCCAGGCTCCACGCGGTGCGTGCAGTCGGCAAAGCGACACGTATTGTAGAATGGGCGGAACTCGGGGAAGCAATACGCCACATCATCGGCGTGAATGCCCCAGAGTCCCACTTCACGAAGTCCCGGTGTGTCGGCCACGAATCCGCCACCGGGCAGGGGATGCAGGACCGCGCCCACTGTCGTGTGGCGACCCTTGTTCACACTCTCGCTGACTTCGCCCGTACGCAGATCGAGCGTGGGGAAGAGCGCATTCATGAGTGAGCTCTTGCCCACACCTGACGGGCCACTCAGCGCGCTACAGCGCCCCTGCACTTCGGCGCGCAGCTCATGGAGCCCTTCACCCGTGCGCACGCTCGTATAGTGCACCGGATAGCCAGCCGCGGCGTGATCGCGGAACCAGGCATGCGACGCCGACTCCGTGAGCAGGTCGCATTTGTTCACGACAATGCGGGCCGCCAAGTCGTTCGCTTCCGCAATCACCAGAAAGCGATCGAGCATTCGCGGATGCGGATCAGGACGCGCCGCTGCGAAGACCACGAGCACCTGATCGAGATTCGCCACCACGACGCGCTCACCGCGCGCTCCGCCCGGCGCGCGACGGGCCAGCTTGCCGTGACGCGTGTGAATCTGCGTGATCGTGCAGCCAACGGTGGGATTCGGATCGACCGTCATCGTGACGCGATCGCCCACGGCAAGCTTGAGGATCCCTTCGTCTTCTCGTTTGAGGCGGCCGCGCATTGACGCGAACACCTGGGCGCCCGAGTCCGTGCGCACCTCCCAGATGCCACCCGTGCCCTGGATGACGACGCCTTCCACCACGATCTCGCCCGCCGGCATCGGAAACGTCACGTCCGTCACGCGTGCGACTCCCCGCTTGTGCCGCGGATGAGTCCATCGAGCGTCGCCTTTACGACTTCGAGGCGCATCGCACCAAGCTGGTGCCGCACGACCGCTTCGCTTGCACCCGATACCAGAAATCCCGTTTCGAGGTGACCACGCACCTCAGGCTCACCAGCGCCCCATCGCACAAAGAGCAGATATGCCCCCCACGGCGCCGCACGATCGCCGGTCGTATCGGTGAGGATATCCGCCGAATACGATGCGCCATCGGCGCCCTCGAATGCCGCGGGCCGCTTATGGACGGCCATATAGCCGCCCAGCGTGCGTTCGTCTCCCGCCGAGTGATCAGGCGGGATGTGATGACCGGCGTGACCGCTCAGAGATACCTCAACCGAGACGTCAGCGACGGAAGCTCTCTTTCACGATGTTGCCGGCCATGAACGCAATGTTCGCCGGACGCTCCGCGAGGCGGCGCATCAGGTAGGGGTACCACTGGCTGCCGAACGGCACGTAGACACGCATGCGATAGCCTTCGCGCACAATCTGTTCCTGCAAGTCGCGACGCACACCATACAGCATCTGAAATTCGAAACGATCCGGAGCAATTCCCTTCTCCTTCGCAAACCGCTTTGCCTCGGCGATGATCTTTTCGTCGTGCGTCGCGATGCCGGGATAGCGGCCGTGCTCCATGAGCTTGTGCAGCGCGGCGACGTAATTCTTGTCGACGTCCGACTTGTCCGGAAATGCGACCGTGGCCGGCTCGAGATACGCGCCCTTGCAGATGCGCACCCGACACTGTAGCCGGTTCGCGCGCTCCACATCATCGAGAGTGCGACGCAGCGAGCTTTGCAACACCACGCCCACATTGTTCTCGTGGCCGGGGAAGAGCTTCTGCTCGAAGGTATCGAGTGTGCGGTCGGTGTACGCGCTCGATTCCATGTCGAGTCGGACGAAGCTGTCGTACTGCTTCGCCCGGGCGATCACTTCACGGACGACCTCGACGCCCAGGTCGTCGGAAATATCCTGGCCGAGTGCGGTGAGCTTGACCGAAACATTCGCATCGAGCTTTCGATCGTGGATGCGATCGAGCAACTCGAGATAGTGACGCCCTGTTTCGCGCGCTTCGGCCTCACTGTGGACGCTTTCGCCCAAAAGATCGAGTGAGGCCGTGATACCCTTGGCATTGAGCTGCGCCACGGCGTCGAGCGCGGTGGCGATGGTTTCGCCGGCCACAAATCGCGACGCCATCTTGCGCGCGAAACCGACGTTGCGAATGAGGCTGAAGATGCGCTGCTGGCGCGACAGGAACAGCAGGGTGGATCGAAGCATGGGCGAAAACTAACGGATGAGGCGGGCGATAGGCGCCTCTTAGCCCATGGTTCCAGCGATCTGTACCAGATGGCGACGCTGATGCTGTGCGGCGAGGAGCGCCCACTGATAACCGTTGAGTGCACCCATGAATGGATGCTGCCAGGTCATCGTCTGCAGTGCTCGGCCCGAGCCCGCCTTGAGCGCAGAAATGAGCCGCTCACGTGACACGGCCTGCTTTTCAAGCGCCTCGGCCAAGGGAACACCCGCTGGTTTCACTGAGTCCGGTGCTGCCAGCTTCATGACTGGGTCGGCGACCCGGTACTTCGCCATCGTGGGTCCGATTGGATCGGTTTCAGTGTCCGTGGTGCCCTCCAACTGCTTCAGCATTCCGCCAATCAATCGACCGGCCCCCGTCTCGATGAGCATGAGATGCTCGACGACTTCGGTGATCGTCCATCCACCATCGGTCGGTCGTACATCGAAGCGATCGGCAGGAATCGTCGCCAGCATCGCCGTCATTTCCCTCTGCGATGCTTCCAGTTCGGCGATGACTTCGGAGATGCGCGGGTGAAGCGTGTCCATGGCAGTTCGCATTGCAGGAAGGAGGGGAAACCAGCCGTGCTACAAACTACGGATGAAACGGCCGCCCGCTGTCGGCGTGATTGACCAGCAGTCGGGCCGGCTTGAAACGCCCGGGGTGACGGGCCTCGATCTCTTCGAGCTGACGGACCACCACATCGGCGCCGAGCGTATCGATGTAGCGGAACGGGCCGCCAAGAAACGGGGGAAAACCGATCCCGAACACGGCTCCGATGTCGCCGTCCCGTGGCGAGCGAATGATGCCATCCTCGAGGCAGCGAACGGCTTCGTTCAGCATGGGCAGCACGCAACGTCGCTGAATGTCTTCGACACTCGCCGTGAGTCGCGTGGATCCTGCCGCGGTAAGTGCGTAGATCCCGTCGTCCACTCCGATGCGCTTGCCGCGCTCGTCGTAGCGGTAGAAGCCTTTGCGCGACTTGCGACCAACGCGACCACTTTCAATCACGTTGCGCAGTGCAGCGGGCGCTTGCATGCGATCACCGAAGGCGGCCGCCATGATCGGCCCACTCTTTCCGGCGATATCGAGTCCGACTTCGTCGAGCAGCGTCAGCGGACCAACGGGGAACCCGAACTGCACAAGCGCCTCATCGATCGCCGGAATCGACGCGCCCTGATCGAGCAGTCGACCCGCTTCGTTGAGATACGGCGACAGAATGCGGTTCACGTAAAAACCGGCGCCGTCCTGCACGACGATGACCGTTTTACCGAGCTGCTTGCCGTAGGCGACCGCGGTTGTCACGGTGTCCGCGCTCGTTTCCGGCGTCACGATCACTTCGAGCAGCGGCATTTTGTGCACCGGCGAGAAGAAGTGCATGCCGATGACTTTGTCCGGGCTCGACGCCGCGCGTGCGATCTCGCGAATCGGAATCGTGCTGGTGTTCGACGCAAAGATCGCCTGCGGTGCTTCCGCCTGCACTTCACGCAGCACTGTATGCTTCACGGCGAGATCTTCAAACACCGCTTCAATGACCAGGTCGGTGTTGGCGAAGCCGCGATAGTCGGTCGTACCACCCACCAACGACATGGTGTCGTCGAACTGCAGCTTGCTGATGCGCTTCCTGGTCAGCTGTTCACGCACCACGTCGCGAACCGCTCGGTATCCGGCAGCCACGCGCTCGAGCGACGAGTCCTTGAGCCGAACGAGCGTTCCCGCCTGCACGGCGACGCTCGCGATGCCGGCGCCCATGAAGCCGGCGCCCAGGATGCCGATCTTCTTCACCGCCTGAGGCGCGGCCTTCACATCGAACGCGACGCCAGTGTCCTTCTTGAGCGCGGTGGTCGCAAAGAAGAGATACGCAAGCTGCTTGCACTGCGGCGACACGGCCAACGCACCGAACTGCACGGCTTCAGCGCGAAGTCCGGCCTCCATCCCTTCGGTGTAGCCACGCTCCACCACCTCGATCGCCGCCAAGGGCGCGGGATAGTGCCCCTTCGTTTTCTCCATCACCGATTCACGCGCTTTGCGGAAGACGACGCGACGACCAACGCTGTTGTCTTCAAGCAGCAGATCGGCCATTCCACGTTTGCGCTCGCGTACCGCCGGTGCCGCACCGCGCGCGAGCTCGCGCACACGGCGCACGGCGACGTCGAGCAGAATGGCGGGGTGCACGAGTTCATGCACCAATCCCATCTGCCACGCCTTCCTGGCGCGAATGTTCTTGCCGGTCAGAATCATGTCGAGCGCTGCCTGCAGTCCAATCAGGCGCGGCAAGCGCTGCGTTCCGCCAGCGCCGGGAATCAATCCGAGTTGCACCTCAGGTAGCGCCAACACGGTCTTTGTATGATCGGTGGCGATGCGATAGCGACAGGCCAGCGCGACTTCGAGACCGCCACCCAGTGCCGCGCCATGAATCGCGGCGACCACCGGCTTCCCCAGAGCGGCCAGGCGATCGAGCACCAGCTGACCGCCACGCGACAACGCTTCACCCTGCGCGGCGACGGTGACTTTCTGCAATTCGTCGATGTCCGCGCCCGCAATCCACGTATCAGCCTTGCCGCTCACCAGCACCAGTCCGAGCAGATTGCTGTCGCCCATCACTCGCGCAAACACCTGCTCGAATACCGGCGCGACACGCGTGTTGAGCGTGTTGACCGGCGATGCTGGCTGATCATAGCGCAACACGGCCACCCCATCGAGCGCCGAAAGCGACAGCCCGGTGGTGCTGTCTTCAAGCAGAACCGCTCCGAATACGTCGCTCATGCGCGCTCCACGATCATCGCATGCCCCAGCCCGCCGGCCGCGCACACGGTGAGCATGCCAAACTGCCCGCCGCGTCGTGCGAGCTCATTGCACAGCGTGGTCACGATACGCGCACCCGTTGCGCCAAACGGATGACCGATCGACAGTGATCCGCCCATCACATTGAGCTTGTCGGGATCGACCTCGCCAACCGGCTCACTGAACCCCGCGCGTTCGGCCCAAGCCTTGGACGCCAGCCCCTGCAGGTTGCTGAGCACCTGCGCCGCAAACGCTTCGTGCATGTCCACCAGATCGATATCGGCAAGCGACAGGCCCGCGCGCCGGAGTGCGACCGGCGCCGCCAAGACGGGCGCCTGCAGCAACTGCTCCGCCGGATCAATTGCGGCGTACGCGTAGCTGCGAATGAATGCGAGCGGCGCATAGCCCATCGCCTTCGCGCGCTCCTCACTCATGAGCAGCACCGCACTCGCGCCATCGGTCAGTGGACTCGCGTTGCCAGCGGTTACGGTACCGTATTGCCTGTCGAACACGGGCTTCAATGCCGCCAGCTGCTCGTACGTGGAGTCCTTTCGAACACCGTTGTCGATGCCGAGGACGTCGGCGTGCGACGGCGGAATGGTCACGGGCACGATTTCGGCGGTCAACCGGCCATCGCTCAATCCGGCGGCCGCGCGCTGATGCGAGCGTAACGCGAAGCGATCCTGCGCCTCACGCGCGATACCGTTGATCTTCGCCATCTTGTCGGCACTTTGCCCCATCGTTTCACCAGTGCTCGGCTCCGCAATCGCTGGGGTGATCGGCACCAGATCACGGGGGCGAATCCGTGCCAGGGTCGCCAATCGCTGCGACACACTCTTGGCACGAGACGCCGCAATCAGGATGTCGCTCATGCTACGTGAATGCAGGATCGGCACCTGCGTCAGCGATTCGCTCCCACCGGCGATCGCCACGTCGGCATGCCCGAGTGCGATCTGGTCCGCCGCATCCGTGATCGCCTGATTGGCCGACGCGCACGCGCGGCCCACCGTATACGCCTGCAGCGTCTTCGGGAAATGCGGCAAGAGCGCCACTTCGCGCGCGATATTCGGCGCAAGCACCGATTGCA
The DNA here is from genome assembly GCA_966112585.1 of uncultured Gemmatimonadaceae bacterium. Taxonomy (GTDB): domain Bacteria; phylum Gemmatimonadota; class Gemmatimonadetes; order Gemmatimonadales; family Gemmatimonadaceae; genus Gemmatimonas. The sequence continues at coordinate 89,094 of CBHWDN010000019.1, read as the reverse complement.
CCACGGTTCCAAAGACCAGCATGTCCACGCTGGCCCCGTCGAGACTCGTGCGCTGCACCAGCTCGGCGACGGCGAGTTTGCCGAGGTCGATGGCCGTATAGTCCTTGAGCGCCGTGCCCGAGCGGGCAAACGGCGTGCGGACGCCGGCCACGATGGCCACGCGCCGCCCATTACCGAATGAGGGCATGCGTCGAAGGTAACGGCCGGACAATGGCGGGATAGGGCGGAGTGTGTTCCGGGTAACCGATCGATTCTGGGTAACCGATTCGTGCGAGGCAACCGATCGGTTTTGGGTTTCGGGTTTTAGGAGGTGGGTTATGGGTTCACCACGAAACTCCAGCGCAGTGAACACGAAACCCAGCACCAACAACCCGACACCCAAAACTGATCCGTTGAAGCGCTAGCCAATCCGGCGCCCGCCCAGCATCCTGCCTCTAATGCGCCCATCGCAAGCCGCCCGCCACGACGCCCTGCTCTCGCTCAGTCGCGAGCAGTTTGACGTGCTCGTCATTGGCGGCGGCATCACCGGCGCCGGTATCGCGCGGGAAGCCGCACTCGCGGGGCTTCGCACGGCGCTGATTGAGCGCGACGATTTTGCGAGCGGAACGTCCAGTCGTTCATCGAGATTGGTGCACGGCGGCGTGCGCTATCTCGAACATGGACATGTCGGCCTCGTGTTCGAATCGAGTCGAGAACGCCGACTGCTTTTGCAACTCGCTCCGCATCTGGTGCGTCCGCTCGCGTTCACATGGCCGGTCTACGCCGGTGCGCGGGTACCGCAATGGAAGGTTCGCGCGGGGCTGCTGCTGTACGATGCGCTCGCGCTCTTTCGCAATGTGCATCGTCATGAAGGGCTCGATGTCGACGGCGTGCTGCAATACGAACCCGCGCTCGCGCACGAAGGCCTCGAGGGCGGCGCGCGTTACTGGGACGCCGCCACGGACGACACGCGACTGACTCTCGCCACCGCCCTCGCCGCGCGCGACGAGGGCGCCATCGTGGTGAATCACTGCGCGGTGGTGGACGCCGTGCACGAAGGCGGGCAGTTGTGCGGTGTGCATGTCTCTGATCGACTGACGGGCGACCGGCTCACGGTGCGTGCACAGGTGGTCGTCAACGCCACGGGTCCGTGGAGCGATGCGACCGCCACGCTTACTGGAGACTTGCCGGCCGACGAGGCGTCTGGCTCTCGCGCACCGCAAGTGATGGGATCGGCCGGCGCGCATCTGGCCGTGCCGCGCAATCGCATTGGCAATCGTGATGCGGTCACGCTCGTGAGTCCCCTCGACGGTCGCGTGATGTTCGTGATCCCGGCCGGTCCGCATGCGATCATAGGCACCACTGAGCGACCGGCACATCATGGCCCCGACGAGATTCGCGCCACCGAAGCGGACGTCACGTATCTGTTGCAGTCGGTCAATCGACTCTTTCCGCACGCTGGACTCACACCCGACGACGTCATCAGCGCGTGGTGCGGCATTCGCCCACTCGCCGCGGCTCGAGCGGGTGAACACAGCGCGAACGCGGCCTCGCGTGAGCACGCCATCGCGCATCGCGCCGACGGGCTCATTTCGGTGACTGGCGGGAAGCTCACGACCTATCGCGCGATGGCCGCCGATGTCTTTCGCGTGGCGCAGCAGGCACTCGGAACCCGTGCGGTGCCGGTGCACGATCCGGAACCCAGCAACGCCACGCCGCTCCCGGGCGGCGATCTTGTTTCGCTGGAAGACACCATACGAGAAATCCGCGAGACAGTGCATGACACGGCCGTTGCGGAGCGCCTCGCGCACGCGCACGGCAGTCATTGGCGCAGCGTCTGGAGCTACGTGCAGCGCGAGCCGTCACTCGGCGCACGTCTGTCCGACCAACTGCCCTATCTGCTGGCCGAGGTGGTGTACGCCGCCGATCGGGAGCTGGCCTGCACACTCAGTGACGTACTCGTGCGACGTACGCATGTCGCCTTCGAAACGCGCGACCATGGTCGACGCGCGGCGGAGCAGATTGCGCCGCTGCTGCAAGCGGCGCTCGGCTGGAGCGACGGTGAGCGTGACCGACAGGTCGCGACGTACCACGCCGACGTGACGCGCCTCTTTTCGATCGATCCGACGTGACCTGACTACGCGGTCGCTTGTCAGGGCACCACGAGAATTTTGCCGTCTCTCCCGCCCGACGCGGCGGCCGCCACCGCCGCCTTGATGTCCGCGAGCGCATACGTCCGGTGCACGCGGGTACTCAGCTCCCCCCGCGTGATCAGTCCGGCGAGCTCGGCGAACAGCTGTTGCTGCGTCGCGGGCGCCGCGTGACGGAACCAGAAGGCGAGCCAGAAGCCCTTGAGCGTGATGTCGCGAAAGACAAACGAGGGCGCCGCAATCTTGCAGGCTTCGCGACTCATCGAGCCGTAGTTCACCACCGTCCCGCCAATCGCGACGCTCTGCGCGATGCGATCGGTCGCACTGCCCGCCACCGCATCGAGTCCGAGACGAATCTTTGCCTTGGCCGTCGCCTCCGCGACGCGTTGCGCGAGATCGGGACCATCGACCAGTACGACATCCGCACCGAGCGCCTGCAGCGGCGCGATCGCGTCGGCACGTCGCACCACGTTCACAGTGCGAAGACCACGACGCTTGGCGAGCTGCACCACGTACTCGCCCACACCGCTGTTGGCTGCATTCTGGATGACCCAATCGCCCGGCGCGAGCAGTACAAACTCCGACAGCAACAGCGATGCGGTCGGTGGATTCACCGTGAGCATCGCGAGCTGCAGCGGATTGCCGCCCGCCGGCAATTGCATCAGACTCGCCGCCGGTGTGAGCGCATGACTCGTCCACGTACCGGTGCCCACTGGCATGAGCGCGAGCGCACCGAGCGCCACCCCCGTCACGCCGTCGCCAATCGCGGCGACTCGTGCGACGCCTTCGTTGCCTCCAACAGCCGGGAGTGGTGGCAACGCGCCGTACTGCCCCGTCAGCGTGAGCACGTCGGACGGATTGATCGGGGCCGCGAGCATTTCGAGCAACACTTCGCCGGCCGACGGCGACGGTGTCGGGCGCTCGACGCATGAAATCACATCCTGCGGAACTGGTCCTCGTTCAGCATACTCCGCGCGCTGCATACAAGCCTCGCTGATGTGCGTCGGGCGAGGTCAGTGACCTCGCCCGAACCATGAATCACGACTGCGTTGGTTCAAGCTGGCGCTAAACGACGTCGTCGGCGTTGCGATCGTGAATTGTCTGCAGCTCGACGATCTGCAGGCGGCGCACCTTGGTCGGCAACTTCAGAATTGCCTGATCACCAACGGCCTTGCCTTGCAGCGCGCGACCGATGGGCGACCCCATGGTGACGTGTCCGTCCACGAGTTCACCAGCGTCGCCAAACACGAGCTCGTACGATTCACGCGCGTTCGAGCCTTCGTCCTGCACCACGACCTTTGAGCCCAAGCCGACCTTGTCCGCAGGGATCTGCGTCACGTCGATATTCGCGAGCTTGGTCACGCGCTGCGTGAGCTGTCCAAGACGCGCCTGTACGAACTGCTGACGTTCGAGCGCCGCCTTGTACTCGCTGTTCTCCTTGAGATCGCCGAGTTCAACCGCTTTCCGGATTTCCGCCGGCAGCGTGACGTTGAGCTCGAACTGCAGCTTTTCCACTTCCCGCGCCATCTGCGCGATGAGATCCTGAAACATGCGTTTTACCCGCCTGAAAAAAATACGAGCGCCCGGCCGGGTGGCCGGGCGCACGGACTCTTGTAATGTGGCCCCGATGTCTCGGAACAGCAACCGGTGACCGACGTGCCTCAATAGCTCAGCGCAATACGCAGTGCACGGCCATTGCCGGGCATGATGTTGTTATTGCCCTGCGATGTCGCGATGTAGCGCGTGTCGAGGAGGTTCTCGACCTGCAACTGAGTCGTGAGGCCAAGCGGCAATCCGAAGAAGAGACCGCCATCGAGACGCGTGAAGTGTGGCAGGCGAACGGTATTGTCGATCGCCGCGTAGCGATCGCCTTGATGCACGACGCCAAGCGACACCGAGGTCCGACCAGCGAGGCGAACCTTGTTCCACACTGATGCCGTCGTGTGGGGCACGAGCGGAACCGACGCGCCTTCACGCGCGGCCGCGGTGCGACTCACGATGCGTGCGCGCTGCAACGCGATACCGCCCATGATGTCCCAGCGCGATGTCACGGCGCCCTGCAGTCCGAACTCAGCGCCGTGTGTCTGCTGTCGACCGGTCTGCACCACGCGTGTGGCGTCGTTCGGATCTGGGGCCGTGGTGTTCGAGCGATCGAGCACGAACCAGGCGGCAGTGACATCAACGCCGTGACCGGCCGCCCACTTGAGCCCGGCTTCGCGATTGCGGAATGCTTCCGGCTTGATCGTTTCGGTGCTCGCGGTCAGTGAACCGAACTGATCGCCGCTGCTCGGCAGATACGACATCGACCACGAGCCGTAGAGCGAGATCGACGTATCCGGCGTGAGGATCACGGCACCACGGGGCGCGAGTAAGTTGTCCGTACGCTCAAAGCGATTCGTGCTTCGCTGATCGTTGAGCTGCATGGTGAAGCGATCGTGACGCACACCGCCGAGCAGACTCACGTAGCGACCGAGCTTGAGTTGCTCCTGGACGTACACGGCAGCGACATGCGTGTTGGCGATATTGTTCGCGTCGGTCGCACTCTGCCGGAACGTGACCGGTACGGTCACCGTTGGTGATGTCGGTGACGTGGCGAACGAGGTGGCGGTGTTATTGAAGTAGGCCGTTTCGCGATAGTTGTGCGTATTCTGCGCACTCAGCTCACTGCCAACGAGAAACGTGTGCCTGACCGCGCCGGTCGCGGCGTGCCAGATCACGTCGGTCTGATTGAAGAGACTGTGGCGATTCACGCTGTTGTTGTAGCCGCCGAGTGTGAACTGTGTGCCGGCGGTATTCACAGCGCTGTTGGCAAAGGTGTTCTGATAGAACTTGTCGTAGTGGTAGGCGCGCGCATGGTTGCGAATCTCGAGCCCCGGGCGCGCGGTCCAACTGCTCATCAGATATCCGCTGTTGACCGACATCTTCGAGGTGTTGTAGCGCGGGTCGCCCACGAAGGCACGGGCGTCGATATTGGCTGGCTTTCCGTTCCATGACGGCATGCCGCGATCCACAACACGCAGATCAGTGAAGTGCTCCGCGCCGGCCTGCCACATCACCGGACCGGTGACAACCGCGAGCGTTGGATTGATCGCGCTTCGCTCGAATCCATTGGCCCGGCGGAAGTTGTCGCCCGCCTCGTGCAACAGGTTGACGCGGGCCGCGAGGTGCGGCGCTATCGGTTGTCCGACATCGAGCGTGAGCCGGCGCATGTTCCAGCTCCCCGATTCAACGCGGCCATTCGCCACCTTCGAAAACTGTGCCTGCTTCATCACCCGGTTGAGCACTCCGCCCCCACCGCCGCGACCGAAGATCGCCGCGTTCGACCCCTTGAGTGCGTCCAGCTGCGCGACGTTGTACGTGTCGCGGTAGTACTGGGCATCATCGCGAACCCCGTCGACGAAGAAGTCGGCCGTGGTACTCTGTCCGCGAATCGTCGGCGCATCGCGATGCCCTTCGCCCTGCCCCATCACGACGCCTGGCACGTATTCGACGGCTTTCTGCATGGACGTGAGGTTGAGATCACGAAGCAGTGGCGCTGAAAAGCTGGTGATCGACTGGGGAATCTCACGTATCGGCGTCGGCGTCTTGGTGGACGAGCGCGAAAGCGAGCTCCGATACGTGGTGGCCTTCGCCCCGTCGGCCTTGACGTTGACCGCGCCAAGCGACTGGGCGTTACGTTGACGTGTCAACGAGTCTTGTGGCGCTTTACTGCTGTCTTGCTGCGCCATTACGGCTGCGAAGAGTGCTGGTACCAGAGCGATGAGCATAGTGATCACGAGGTTTGAGAAGGATTCTCAAGTAACGTGATCGATCATAAAAACCAATCCCGAATGTATCAATCGGTATTTTTCCCTACACCCCTGTCCGGTTATTCCCGGAGCGAGGATCTCATTAAGATTCTCAATTCAGGGAAAAGCGGTGTTGGCAGCATCGGTGCGTCCTCTGCACCATCAAAGGCTGGCCATCGTCGACTCCCGATTGGGCGCCCGACGATGAGCGCTGTTCGCGTTCTCCAATCCGCGCTGGTCCCGTGTGCATGTCGAATCCGCCCGTCGAAGGGCTTAGCTGATGCCTCCGCGGTTTGCCCGCGCCGGCTCGTGGCCACTGCGCAACCTGCGCACGCTACTCGCCGCCGATCACGTCCTGCTGTTTGTGCGTGAAGACGGTCGCGCCGAGCAGTCGCTCGCACTGGCGGACCCGCCGCAACTCCCGTCGCAGCCGTTCACCATCGACGATCCCACGCTCTGGCCAGAGCGCGACCCAGTGTTGTTGATCGATCCGGATCGCATCCAGCGCTCACCCGTTGGATGGGTGCTCGCCGGCGCCCGCGGCAGCGTGCTCGGCGTCAGTGCACCCGCCAGTCATGCCGATGGCTCACTCGCGCTCTTCGTGCTCTGGCAAGAACCGCGGCAGGCGCCGGCCCACATCCTGAACGATCCCGGCAGCGTTGCCGCCGCACTGCGCGAGCAACTCGATTTTGTGGAAGCCGCGAGCGACAATCGCCACGCGCGCATCCGGCTCGACGTGCTCCTCGCCTCGCTGCCCGAAGGCATCGTGCTCACCGACGAAGAGCACGGCACCGCGCTGGTGAACGAAGCGGCTGGCCACTTGCTGGGCATCGAAAGCGGCCTCGTGCCGGCCGCGACCATCGCCAACGCCATGCGCGCGCTGCATCAACGAATGGGCAACGCGCGGGACGTCGAGGTCGAGGCGCAGCATCTCTTTGCCAGCGCCGACGGCGTCAGGCTCAATTGGGTGTGGGACGTTCTTCATCCGATGCATCGCACGCTGCTCGTCAACACGCGACCGGTGCGCTCGCCGCGTCATCGTGGTCGACTCTGGTCGTTTCACGACGTAACCGCGCTGCAGGCCGCAGAAGCCGAGCAACTTCGATTGGTGCGACAGCTCGAGCGCGAGCGCGCGCGCCTCGCCACCTTGCTGAGTCAGTTGCAGCAGTCGCAGAAGATGGAAGCCATGGGGCGGCTCGCCGGTGGCGTCGCGCACGACTTCAACAACTTGCTCACCGTGATCGGTGGCAACACCGAGATGCTGCTCGCCGAGCTCTCACCTTCGACGCAAGCGCACGCCGATGCGTCCGAGGTGCGCGACGCGGTACAGCGCGCCTCCGATCTCACGCGTCAGCTCCTGCACTTCAGCCGTCGCGAAGTGTTGCAACGTCACCTCGTTGAACCTGACCAGATCGTGCGCGGTGTGCAGCAGTTGCTGCGTCGCGTGATTGGCGAGCAGATCGAACTCGATGTGCAGCTGGGACTGGCGTCGAGCACCGTAGAGATCGACGGCGGGCAGCTCGAACAGGTCCTGGTCAATCTGTCAGTGAACGCTCGCGATGCGATGCCCGACGGCGGTCGCCTGTCGATTCGTTCGGAGCTTTCACAGGAAGCAATTCCCGCGTCGGCCCGCGTGGCCTATCCGAATCCAGGGCTTCACGCGCGAATCGTGGTACAGGATACCGGCTCCGGCATGGATGCCGAAACGCTTGCCCGTGCATTCGAGCCGTTCTTCACGACGAAGGCCGAAGGCAAAGGCACCGGCATTGGACTCGCGACCGTGAGCGACATCATTGCCGCGAACGGTGGTTGTGTGTGGATAGAGAGCGTCGTTGGTGCCGGGACGTCGGTGATGATCGCATTGCCTCTGGCGGTCGGGAGTGCCGGCGGTAACACATCGGAGGCCGACCAACCTCCGCCGATGGGGAACGGCACGGTGCTGCTGGTCGAAGACGAGGAAGGGGTCCGGCAGATCACGCACCGCATTCTTCGCGATGCCGGCTACGAGGTGCTCGTCGCCACCAACGGCCAGGAAGGGATTTCCCGTTGGCACGAATGCATTTCGGCGTCACGCACGATCGATCTGGTGATCACCGACGTCGTGATGCCCGAGTTGGGCGGACGACGAATGATCGAACTGCTGCGCGCCGAATCGGCCACGCTGCCGGCGCTGTTTGTCAGCGGCTACGTCGAAGGTGGACTCACGGACCACGATCTCGCCGGACCGACGCGATTCTTGGGCAAGCCGTTTACGCGACTCGAACTGCTGCGCGAAGTCAGTGAACTGCTCGATCACGCCATGCGCGCGTAAACCACGCGCACGGCCGCTCGCGTTAGCCGTCGCCGCGTGCTGTTTGGGCAGCTGTTTGCGCCGCGTGCGCATCGATCACCGCTTGCGCGGCCTCGGCGGGATCATCGGTCATCAGCAACAGATCGAGATCGCCCGGCGAAATCTTCCCCTCGGCGAGCAGTCGCGAACTGATCCACCGTACGAGTCCGGCCCAGTAGTGCCGACCGAACAGGATGACGGGAAACTGATAAATCTTGCCCGTCTGAATGAGTGTCAGCGCTTCGAAGAGTTCATCAAGCGTGCCGAAGCCGCCGGGAAAGATGATGAACGCATTTGAATACTTGATGAACATCGTTTTCCGCACGAAGAAGTAGCGGAAGTTCACCAACGTATCCACGTACGGGTTGGCACCCTGCTCGAAGGGCAATTCGATGTTGCATCCCACCGAGTGCCCACCACCCTCCTTGGCACCACGATTCGCCGCTTCCATGATCCCAGGCCCGGCGCCCGTGATGATCGAAAAGCCGTGTTCGCCGAGTAGCCGTGCGACTTCGCGCGCCGCATGGTACTGCGGATCGTCCGGGCCGGTGCGCGCCGAGCCGAAGATGGTCACACCCTTCTGAATATCCGCGAGGGCGTCGAACCCTTCGACGAACTCGGACGTAATGCGCATGACACGCCACGGATCGCTGCGTGTAAACGCCGACGATTCGCCGAGCGGCGCCTGCAGCAGCTTTTCGTCCTCCGTGAGCATCGGCATGTCACGGATCGCCTGATCCAGCTTGCGCGGATCCATCTTTCGTACCGCGCGGGCGCCGCTGGACACGAGGCCCTTCGAGCTGGCGGGTTCACGTCCCGCCTTTCGATGGCCTTCCTGGGTACGTTCAATCAGTCCTTCGAGTGATTGATGTTCCGCTTCGGCCCGCGTGACGGGTGAGGCCTGCTTACCAGTAGCAGTACGGGGAGTGCGAGGAGTGCGACGGGACTTCGCCATGAGAGCGCGCGGTAGGAGACAGGATGTACCCTGATGCAACGCATGATACCACGACGCGCCGTCGGCTGCTGCTGCTGGTGAGTGACGGTGTTCGTCCGGATGTCATGCGCGACGAGATGGACGGGGGACGCGCCCCGACGCTGAGCGCGCTGCGTGATCGTGGTGGGTTCCACGCGGTCACGTCGTCCTTTCCGTCGGTGACGGGGCCGGCCTACGTGCCGTTTCTCATGGGACGGCATCCGGCGCGCGTGGGACTTCCCGGGCTCCGCTGGTACGACCGGGCACGCACGTTGGCGTGGTCGCGACAGCAATCGCGCAGCTATGCCGGCATCGATATCTGGCATATGGATCGTGATATCGATCGCGATTCACCCACACTGCTGGAGCTTGCCGCGCCCTCGCTCGCGGGCATGTCGATGCTGGCGCGCGGCGCCTCGCATGGACGCATCGGGCGATCGGTGTACTGGATGGTCCGAGCGGCACCGGCGCACTTTCGCGGCGACTTGCTCGGATGGCGACGCGTCGAACAGGAAGCGAGCGCGCAATTCCTCACGCGCTTTGCGCGGGTCCGGCCGCGGTTTTCCGTCTTGGCGCTCACCAGTCCCGACAAGTTCGCGCACAAGTTCGGCGCCGACTCGCCCGAGGTGCGGGCCGCCATAGGCGATCTCGATCGTGTTGCGGCGCGTGCGCGAGACATCGCGCAGCGCGATGGCTGGCTGGACGATCTGCATGTGTGGGTCGTAGGCGACCACGGTCACGCGCCGGTGTCGCATCACGATGATCTGCACGGATGGCTGGAGCGTGAAGGACTGCGCGTACTCGCGCATCCGCAACTGGGCACTCGACGCGCGGATGTCGCACTGATGGTTGGCGGCAACGCCATGGCGCATCTGTATTTTGCGCCGCACGAGCGGCGGCGTGTCTGGTGGCCAGCGCTTGCACCGCGCTGGTCCACCATCGTCGACCGATTGCTCGAACGTGAATCGATCGACTTGCTGATGCTCGCGCGCTCAGAGAGCGAGGTGGAAGTGCGTCACGCAACACGAGGTCGCGCTGTCGTTCGCGTCGACGAACGCGGTGCGGCGGCGCGTTGGAGCTATGTACCGGAAACGGGCGATCCGCTGCAACTTGGCGGAGCACACGCCGCACTGAGCATCGACGATGCCTGGCGCGTGACTGCGGATTCTCCCTACCCCGATGCGTTGGTACAACTCTCGTGGCTTGCCGTGTCGTCGCGCTCGGGCGATTGCATCGTGTCGGCGGCGGACGGATGGGATCTCCGTGCACGATTTGAACCGGTCGATCATGTGTCCACACATGGTGCGTTACTGCGTGATCAGATGCTCGTGCCGCTGCTGACCGATACACCACCGGCACAACTACCACAACGAACGACCGATGTCGTTCCGAGTGTCATGCAGCTTTTAGGTGTGACCGCCGATATTCCCTTTGACGGCCGTTCGTTCTTGCGCTGAGCAGTCGCGATCATTCGCGCACGCGCACACGACGCGCCGCGGCATTCGGACCGACGTCGGCCCGGGGTTGCCATCCCGAAAGCCAAGTCGCTGTGGTCGATGTCGATACTTTTGCGCCCCAACGCCCCGCGCGCGGTCACGCCGCACGACGTGGGATGGCAGCATGCACCCTGTGCACTGCTGACCTGCTCCATCAACGGACAGATCGTCTCCGCCAATAGCACGTTGCACGATTGGCTGGGATTGGATGCCGCCGACTCGCCGGCGGCACTGCCCGATGTGCTCACGCCTCCGAGCCTGCTGCATTTCGAAACCCAGCTGCGCCCGGTACTGGCGCTCGGACGAAACATCGATGGGGCGTTCCTGACGCTCCGGCACGCGGATGGATCGACTGTGCCCGTGGTGATGAACGCGGTGCAACGCGCCGGGCGATCGACGATCGACGTGGCCTTTCTCAAGGTCCGTGAACGCGAGCAGTACGAAAATCAGCTCCGCGCCGCGCAACAGCAAGCCGAAGATGCACTCACCGCCGTTGCGGCGTCCGCCCACGCGCACAAGATGCAGGCGGTTGGACAAATGGCGGCTGGTATCGCCCACGAGTTCAACAACCTGCTGGCCATCGTTCGCGGCAACGTGGTCTTTGCCCAGCATGGCGCGGAGCAGTCACAGGCGCTCGGCGAACGTATCGGTCACGACTTGTCGCAAGCGCTGGTCGCAACCGATCGCGCCATCGCGATGGTGAGTCAGCTCTTGGCGTTCACTGGACGGCAGATTGTCGATCGTCAGGCGCTCGATCTCAACGCTGCGATCGCGCAATCGGCGGAACTCCTGTTGCCCGCGCTCGGTCGCGATATCACCTGGCAGCAACGGCTCTGCCCGAGCATTCCACTGGTATTCGCGGCGCGAGACCAGCTGCAGCATGTATTGGCCGAAGTCGTACTGAACGCGCGCGACGCCATTCGGGAAACCGGATCACCAGGGCTGATCTCCGTATCGACGTCGGCGACCCGCATCGCACCGGACGCACGCCCCGGTGTGCGTCTCGTCATCACCGATACAGGCTGCGGAATGTCACAAGAGGCGCTCGCTCGGGCGTTCGACCCGTTCTTCACCACCAAAGGCGTGGGTCGGGGCAGCGGTCTCGGGCTTTCGATGGTGTACGGCGCGATCAACGCGTTGGGGGGGAGTACAAAGCTCGCCAGCACCCCGGGCGCCGGCACTCAAGTGAGTATTGAGCTGCCTGCGGCGATGGGCACGCACTAGCTACTCGGTGCGGTTCCGGCTGCGCTCGGTGTCAAAGCCTTCGGGATAACGCTTACGCAGCTTTTCGATGTTGCGCTGGGCAATGTCGTCGAGCGACAGATCGAGATTGGTTGCGAACGCGGCGATGTACCAGAGGCAATCGCCCAGCTCCTTCACCAGCGCATCGTGATCGAGCGGCGTAGCGTGAAAGAGATGCTTCTTGATGATCTCAGCGGTCTCTCCGGCTTCTCCCGTGAGACCGAGTGCCGCGTTCGCGAGCTGTTGTTCATGCGTGCGATCGCGTCCGAGCGTACGCGCGGCGAGGTCCTGATATTCGGCGAAGTTCATGCGGAGAACTATACCATCACTCACGCCTCACCGTTCGCGTGGGCTATCCGGCAAGCATCGCTGACAGACCGCTCAGGCTTGCGCGGGCGGCCTCCACGCTCTCCGCGAGTTGATCGTCGGTCAACCCCAGGGTTGCGAGTGCGCCCGGATGAGGTGACTCCTGCTCCACCGTGAGCGAGAAACCGAACGACGCGCGTGCCGCCAGCACATCGGCGACGTGCACCAGTTGGGGAAGCACTCGTCCGGTGATGATCGCCTGGTCGATGTCGTGATGATATCGACAGACGTCCGCGAAGATCGCCGGCAGGTTCCAGACGCCGCACAACAGTGCGCCGACTTCATCGTGCGACATTCCGATCTCGGAACGTTCCGCGTCGCGAAAGGTCGCGGCCGACGCCTCGCGGTTGTGTTCCACCACGCGCGCGAACTCGGCCGGCCACACTTGTGCCTCCGCGATAATGCCGAAATCGTGTAAGAGGCCCGCAAGGAGCGCTGCCTCCGGCTCCGCCTTGCCACTGCGCGACGCCAGTTCGCGCGACACGGCTCCCACGGCGATCGCGTGCGTCCATAGCTCGCTAGGATCGAATCCGTCGAGTTGGCGTTTCGCCCGAAACAATCGATGCAGACTCGACGCAATCGCGATGTTGCGTACGGCGGCAATACCGAGCAAGCGAATGGCGTCACGGCATGAGGCGACCTCGCGCTGCCGGCGATAGTACGCCGAATTCACGACCTTGAGCACTCGCGACGCCAACGACGGATCGAGGGCCAGCGCGTCGTACATCTGCGCCTCGGTCAGCCCCGGATCCTCGGCGATCGCCAGAATGCGCATCGCCGCGGCCGGAATCGTGCCCAGTCCCTTGAGCTGTGAGATCGCCGAGCGAATGAGCGAGGTGGTCATGCGCTGATCTCCTGGTTCATCGCGGTCTCAGCAAACCACGAAGCGAGATCGGTGGGGCTGAGTGGTCGGCAGATCAGGTAGCCCTGTCCGTATGGACAGCCGAGGGCTTGCAGCAGCGCCAACTGTTCCGCGCTTTCAATGCCCTCGGCGACGACTTCCAGGCCGAGATTTTCGCCAAGGGTGGCGACGGCCTGAAGGAGTGCCGCATAGCCGCGACCGCGACTCACGTTGTCCGTGAGCGCGCGATCGAGCTTGAGCACATCGAACGGAAACTCCTGCAAACAGGAGAGCGAGGAGTAGCCCGTCCCGAAGTCATCCATGGCCAGTCTCACACCGGCCGCCTTGAGACGGTCGAAGTGCTTGCTGGCCGCCGCGTGATGCGTCATGAGCTGCGACTCGGTCACCTCGAGCTGCAACGCGTCCGGCGGCAGCTCGTGTTCCCCGAGGATCGAAAGCACGCGGTCGACCAACCCCTCGTCGGTCAACTCGACGCGCGAGAGATTGACGCTCACATAGTCGGGCGTGAAGTCCGGCACCTCGCGTCGCCACGCCGCAAACTGTCGGCACGCCTCCCGGAGAATCTGCTCCGAAAGACGCACAATCAGTCGCGTCTCTTCAGCGACGGGGATGAACGTATTGGGTGAGACATCGCCGAGCAGCGGATGACGCCAGCGGACCAGCGCTTCCATGCTCGTGGCGCGTTTCGTGTCCAGCGAAACGATCGGCTGATAGACGAGATGGAACTGGTCCGTGCCGACCGCATCACGCAGCGCGTTCTCGAGATTCACACGCGCACTGACCGCATCGCGCATCGATGGATTGAAGGCCACGAGACAGTTGCGGCCCCTTTCCTTGGCCTCGTACATCGCGATATCAGCGTCGCGCAGCAAGGCCTCGGCGCTTTCATACTCGCCGGTGGCAAACACGATGCCAATGCTCGCGCTGGAACGCACCTGATGATCGCCCAACTGATACGGCGCCTCCAGGACCTCACGCAAACGCTCGGCGACGATCGCGGCACCTTTCTCGTCGGACTCGCTGAGCAGCACCACGAATTCATCGCCACCCAAACGCGCAACCGTTGCCCCGGCGACGTCACGCGACACGGTGTCATCCGCGCGCAGGTTCGCCTGCAGGCGCTGCGCGATCGTGCGGAGGAATTCGTCCCCCACATCGTGCCCCAGGCTGTCGTTGATCAGCTTGAAGCGATCGAAGTCGAGGAACATCAGCGCGAACGGTTTGGCCGATCCGTCACGGAGCGCAGCGAGACGATTCGTGAGCCGGGCGTTGAGCAGCGAACGATTGGGCAATCCGGTCAACGCGTCGACGTGCGCCGCGCGACCCAGTTCGGCGAGCAATCGCTGCCGTTCCAGTACCGAACGCACGCGTGCGCGCAGTTCCGCGCCATGAAACGGCTTTCGGAGATAGTCGGCTGCGCCGCCGTTGAAGCAAGCGCTCAGCACATCGCGCTGATCAGTGCCCGTCACCATAACCACAGGAACCGACGACAGCCGCACATCGGCGCGCACCTGCGCGAGCACCTCGAGCCCGCTGACATCGGGCAGGTCGTAATCGAGCAGAATGAGCGAAGGGACGATCGCACGCGCCGTGGCAAGTCCCGTCGCGCCGTCGATAGCGCTGCACGTCTCGACACCGAGCGTACGGAGCAATCCGCCGACCAGTGGATGCAAGTCCGCATCATCGTCGATAAGCAGGACGTGCTCCTGGTGGTTCGGCAGCGGTGGGCGATCGCTTGCGCGACGGTCGAGGATCACGATGCGCTCCGCGTGGGCAGCGACGCCAACGCACGGTCTGCCAACGCACGCAGCCGTTCCAGCACGACATCGGCCTGCTCCTCGCGCTCCCACACCGATTCAAGTTCGCTCGCCACATGGCTGATCAGCGGATAGCCGTAGCTTCCCGCAGCGCCTTTGAGCTGGTGCACCAATCGGCGAGCGGCACTGCGGTCGGCGCGTCGGTACTCGCTGCCAATGGCGTCGATTCGATCGGGGAGCACCTGTGCAAACGCGTCCGCCAGCGGCCCCAGATCCGGATCGTCGACCAGATCGCTCGGCAGACTCACTGGAAGATCACGCCAACTGTCTGCCTCTGCGCTGCTTGACGCGTTGGCCAGCGCGGCCTCGCACAGCGCTTGGGGGCGCGTCCAACGCGCGAGCAGCGCAATCAACGCCGGCCGATTCACGGGCTTTACCGCGTAGTCGCTGCAGCCGGCGTCGAGGCATCGCACGCGATCATCCGCCATGGCGTGCGCCGTGAGCGCAATGATCGGCAAGGTTGCACCTCGTGCGCGCAACGTTGTCGCGAGAGTGTAGCCGTCCATCTCCGGCATTTGCATGTCGGTCAGCAGCACGTCGAAGTTCGCGCCCGCCTCGGAGCACCACTCGAGCGCCTCCAGCGCCTGCTTTCCGTTCGACACCACCGTGACTCGTGCACCGGCGGCTTCGAGCAACACGCGCAGCAGGCGTTGATTGTCTTCGCCATCTTCTGCGAGCAGGAGCCGCACGCCCGCCAGGGCGTTTGGACGCGGTGTCTCGCTCAGCCCCGGCGCGGTCGACACGAGGCGCTCGATTGTCGGCGTATCTGGCACCCTGTGCAGCGGAATCTCGATGGCGAAGCATGAGCCTATGCCGGGTGTGGAAGACACCACGGTGACATTGCCGCCGAGCAGCGTTGCCAAACGCCGCGAGATGGACAGACCGAGCCCCGTTCCGCCGAATCGGCGCGTGACGGATGCATCTCCCTGCTGGAACGGTTGGAACAGGTCGCGGACCTGGTCCGGTGTCATGCCCACGCCGGTGTCTTCGATGGTGAGGCACAGCGATTCGTGCCCCAACGTGTCGTCGACACGGACATCCACGCGCACACGTCCGCGCTCCGTGAACTTGACGGCATTGCCCACCAGATTCATGAGGATCTGACGCAAGCGCGTTGGATCGGTGAGCACACGTTCAGGGATCGGCGAAAGCAGTCGCGTTTCGAGCGTCACGCCTTTCCCGGCCGCGCGGGCCCGCGCGATGCTCTCGACATCGAGCAATACCGCCGGAAGAACGGTCTCCACGACTTCGGTGTGCAGCTGTCCGGCTTCGATCTTCGACAGGTCCAGAATGTCGTTGATGACTGCCAGGAGATGCGTGCTCGCCCGATGAATGGTCTGCAGCGCGTGATGATGTTCCAGCGAAGCGGCCGGCGCCTTCTCTTCTTGCAGCCAATCGGCATACCCGATGATCGCGGTGAGCGGCGTGCGAATCTCGTGGCTCATGTTTGCGAGGAATTCGCTCTTGCTGCGATTCGCCGCTTCCGCGCGCGCCTGTGCGTCACGCAAGGCGTCTTCCCGCTCGACGCTCTCGGTGACGTCCACCAGAATGCCATAGAGGCCGGTCACGGCACCGACGTCGTCGACGCGCGCTCGTCCATCGGCGCGAATCCAACGGACCGCCGGATTGTGTCCCGCGGTTCGCAGCAGGAGTGAGAATGACTCTCCCGTCGAGCGCGTGCGCTCCAGTGCGGCCATCATTGGCGGTAGCGATTCCGGCGCGTATCGCTCCGCCGCGTCAGCGAGTCGCGGCGCTCCCGCGCTGAGCGGTCGTCCGAACAGACTGTAGGTGCTCCTGGACCAGTCGACGGTGTCGCTCGACAGATCCCGGGTCCAGGTCCCCATGCGCGCCACCGTTTGCGCCTCTTCGAGCAGCGCGGTCGTGCGGGACAGCGCTTCGCTGCGCGACGTGACCGCCTCATGCTGATGACGCAGCAGCCGTACGATGGGTTCGACGACCAACCCGGCCACACCCAACAGGATTACGATCAGCAGGATGCCGAAAGTCCAGACGGCGCGCTGAATGCGCCGAATGTTCATCGAGGCGAGTGCGGCGAGCCGAGCGACGAACTGTTCCTGTGCCAGAACCAACCCGTCGGCCCGATGCGCTACCTGCGCAGCCGTCGCGGCGCCGTTGTGAAAGTCGGCAATGGTTTCGAGCAACACGCGCCGTGCCTGCGCCGACTCATGACGGGAGGCTTCCGCACTGCGCGCCTCGAGGTCGTCGAAGGAAAGCATCTGGGCGACCATCGCGTCGAGCGAATCGGCCTCCCGGGTCATGCGATGGCCGACCGACTCGAACTCGATCGAGTCAACCGGCGACTGCCGCGCGCTCCAGACCAACCGCTGAATACGCTGACCATGCGAGCGTTGTCGGCCCGCCAGATTGAGCGCGTCGCCGATATTGAACATGCCGGTGACGGCATGCTGCTCAACGGCGGTGTCGAGAATCGTGATGAGCGAGATGATCGCCAGCGCGCTCATGATGGTCAGTCGCACTTTGCGATGCGGACTTCCCGCCACCCGCGTGCGCCGCTGAATGCTGTCCCGGCGCACCTTGGTATCGATATGACGTCGATACAGCGTGAAGGCGAAAAGCGGCCCCACAATGAGTGCGACGCCGATCGCATCCAGCCACGCGCGCACCGTACTGCTGAATCCCGGCACGCTCGAAACCGCCTCGAAGAGGGCGAGCGATGCCAGGATCAGGGCACCCGTCAGCCCGAGGGTGTCGAACCACCACGACCGCAGTCGACGGCGCGTTCGATCGCGTTCGGACAATGAAGCAGTGGCGCGGGAATTGTCGGACACGGAACCAGAGCACAGGGCATACTTCGGCACCTGCATCGGCGTCCGCCCTTTCAGTATCGGCTGGAAAACGGGGGTCATGAGCCGCGAGCCACCCACCCTGTGTACATTTCGTCATGCCGTGGCTCTTCTTAACGCTGACTGTGACGTCCCGCGCACTCCTCAATCCGTCCCTCGCAGTGGATCTGCTGCGGGTCGCCTGGCGCTTTCGTCACCGGCACTGGTATCGGCGGTTCCCGTTCCTGCCACTGCCCGCAGTGAGCTACCTGCGCTGGCGCATGTACACCGCCTATGGCAGTGAGGATGCGGTGCCGCCGGCCGACGATCTGATTCATTTCGCACGCTGGATCGGGCAGCAGCCCTGATCGTGGGTGTCGCGCCAACCCCCGCGCTGTTATCGCAGCGCGTCGTCGCCGCCGCGTACGGCTTGGGATTTGATGCGGTAGGCATCGCCGCACTCGGCGAGCCGCACACCCTGCCCGAGTTCAAGTCCTGGCTGGCCAATGGGCACCAGGCGAGCATGTCATGGCTCGAAGGCGACGGCGCGACGCTGCGCGCCGACACGCGGCGACCACACCCCGGCGCCACGCATGCGATTGTGGTCGCGGCGTCGTACGGCGGTCGCGCGCCGAGCGGACCCGTGGCGCGCTACGCGCGTGGCGATGACTACCACATCGTGCTGCGCGAGCGATTGCGCGAGTTGCAGCGTTGGCTGGAGCGCGAACTCGGTGCCACCATCGACGCCCGCCCGTATGTGGACAGCGGCCCACTGCTCGAGCGCGATCTCGCGCAGCGCGCTGGGCTGGGCTGGTTCGGCAAGAATACAATGCTCATCACCCCCAACGCCGGCTCGCATCTTTTTCTCGCGTCGCTGGTCGTACCCATCGCGCTCGAGCCCAGCGCACCGTTCGAGGCCGATCGGTGCGGCTCGTGTACGCGGTGCCTCGACGCCTGTCCCACCGGCGCACTGCCCGCGCCTCGCGTGCTCGATGCATCGCGCTGCATCAGCTATCTGACCATCGAGCATCGCGGATCCATTCCGCTCGAACTGCGGGAGGGGCTGGGCGACCTGCTCTACGGGTGCGACATCTGCAACGATGTGTGTCCGTGGAATGTGAAGTTCGCACGCGATGCAATGGCACCGGCATTTTCACCGCGCGCGTTGTTCGTTGAGTCGAACGACCGGAGCGGAGCGCGTACGCTGGCGCACGCGCTCCTCGCGATGTCGCCGACCGACTACGCCGCGGCTTTCAAGGGCTCAGCAATGAAACGCGCGAAGCTGTGGATGCTTCAGCGCAATGCGTGCGTTGTACTGGGGAACATTGGTACCGATGCCGATCTGCCGCCGCTCCACGCGATGCTGTCGCACGAGCATCCGCTGGTGCGAGAGCACGCGGAATGGGCCATCGACAAGTTGCGGCGCTAGAAGTTCACACCGAAATGCAGCCCCGGCTGTCCGTAAAAGAACCGCGACCATCGATCGTCTACCTGTTTGAACGCTTGCGGCATGGTGGAAGCCGTGACAAAGCACAGCGGCCGATGCCTCGACTCGAGGAGAGTCGCGGACATCGGCCGATGAAGACCGGTGGAATTCGCTGCGCGAATGTTGGGCGGAATCGGCACCCCCACGGAACCGATTCGTCGGTGCGCGACTCTGTCGCCGCGCACACGCACCTTAGCTCGCTATTACAGTGTATCCGCCAGGCATCCTCACGCTGCGTCGCATGAAGTTGGTCATGGTCAATCCATCGAGACCATGTAACCCGAGAAGTGGCTGATATCGAGGTTCAGCTTGGCGCCCGACGTCGACACCGGGAGCAGTTCGTTCAGCAGCGACTTGCCCGTGAGCAGGTTGATTTGGCTGTCGTCCGCAAAGTATCCGCCGCCGAGCTTGAGCTTGTTGTTGCTGAACCACGCGGTGCCCGAAAGATCCTGTGTGAGCGTGATCTTGCTCAGGAACTTCGTGCCGTGCGGCTCGAAGTGGTACGCCACCGCGCTGCCGGGTAGAGCGGTCACGCTGATCGTGATCGGCGTGGCGCCGATCGCGCCCTTCGGAATGGTGAGCGTGACACCGGCCTCCGGAATCGAAATCACGCCACCGGTATTGCTCACGGTGAGTGAACGCGTGATGGGCGAAGCGATCGGCTTGGAGCGCAGAAGGGCCGTCTTGCTGATCAACGTGGAGCTGACGGCATTGATGGTGCTCACCAGATCTCCGCGAAGCGCCGGCGCCGCCGACATCTCCGGAGCCGTGAGCGAATCATTGGAGCACGCGGTCGACGCCAGCGCAGCACCGGCGATGCCAACCACCATTAACGAGCGAGCCATCCGCGCCGAGAGGCGCGCCTTGAGGGAGGTCATGCGTGATCCGAACATGTCGTGTGGTCTCTGGAGAGGATTCGCTGAGGTGTCACGTGGCGAGCAATGCATCGACGTCGTGACGTTCATGCCATGGACGGAACACTAGAGAACTCGTGACACGGATTCTCTCACGTTGCGCGCACACTTTTTGACTAGTTGAGAGACTTTGCCGCGCGAGAAATGATTTATCACCTGCATGGCGTGAATCGTTGCAGCGCTGGTTGCTCCGTCGGCGATCAGGGTGCAGACTCGAACAGCGTTCTGCGCGAATTCTCTCTCTCGACACCTCGCCACCATGTCCACGCACATTGAAGAGCACTCATCGGCGTCAGAACTCGTTCGCGATGCAGTGATCGGCATGTCCGACGGGTTGACCGTTCCCTTCGCACTGGCGGCCGGGCTCACCGGCGCGGTGGGCGCCTCTTCGCTTGTGGTTACGGCGGGGCTGGCCGAGATCGTGGCCGGCTCCATCGCCATGGGACTTGGCGGATATCTGGCCGCGCGCAGTGAAGCCGAGCACTACGTGAGTGAGTTACGGCGCGAAGAACGCGAGGTGCGCGAACGTCCCAACGACGAAATCGCTGAGGTCCGTGAGATTTTCGAGACGTACGGACTGGCGAGCGAGGATAGTGCTCGGCTCGCCGAGTCGCTGAGCAAACGCCCGGAAGCCTGGGTCGACTTCATGATGCGCTTCGAGCTGGGACTGGAAGCGCCGAATCCGTCGCGCGCGCGAACGAGCGCGCTCACGATTGCGCTCGCCTACATCGTGGGAGGCCTCGTTCCACTCGCCCCCTATATGCTCGTGACCACCGCGCGCGACGCGCTGATGCCATCGGTGGGTGTCACGCTGGTCGCACTGGGTGTGTTCGGCTATGTGAAGGGGCGATTCACCGGCGCGCCAGCGGTGCGCAGCGCGCTACAGACCATGTTGATCGGCGGACTGGCCGCTGGCGCGGCGTTCGGCATCGCTCAACTCATCTCGTAACGCACAGGCCGGTCAGCCGGGATGGCGTGGCAAAGCGAGTCCGAAGTGAATCGCTGCCGCGCGCAATGCGAAGCCGGCCGCTGTCGCGGAGATGGAGCACACCGGCGCGGGTAATCCCAGTGCGGTGAGCACCACGAACAAGATGGCGGCGAGCGATGCCGCCGTCACGTAGAGCTCGTTGCGCAGCATGATCGATGGCACTCCCGCGACCACATCGCGGATGATGCCGCCCATGCACGCGGTTACCACACCCATCGCCGCCGCGGACAGCGGCGAGATGCCCAGACTCAGAGCTTTGCCGGCGCCGTAGACGGCATACGCCGCGAGTCCAGCCGCGTCGAACCAATCGAGCGCGCGCGACGGCCACCATTTGAGTGGCACTAGCCAGACTGCGACGGCCATGACCAGACAGATGGCCAAGGTGCTCGGCTCGCGCATCCAGAAGACCGGCGCGCCAATCAATAGATCGCGCGTGGTGCCGCCGCCGGCCGCCGTGACGATTGCGAAGAAGCAGGCGGCCACGATATCCAGCCGCTGGCGCGCCGCGCTCAGCGCTCCTGATACCGCGAACACCGCGATACCGGCGTAGTTGAGAACGCCGAGCACCGCGTCGAGTTGGGGAAGAGTCAGGTCGAGCTGCATGGGTGAAATCAAACGCCGCGGATGACGCTGCGGTGACGGCAGCGAGTAACGTTGCCCAACTTCAGCGACCGGAGATTGGGATGCTGCATTCACTATGGAACTTCGATCGATGCCTTGGTCATGTGACATTGGGCGACGGTCGCTTGGTAGACGATATCGTGATGGGGTACGTCGCGCCCAGCGGCGGTGCGGAAATCGAACTGATTCGCGTGGCGCTTCCGGAGCCAGCCCTCTTTGGCTTGATGCATCGCGATCGCCACTTGGACTCGGGTGAACCCGTCGTGCATCCGGCGCTAGCGGACACGGGCTATTTCGATGCCTTGGAGCAGCTCGTGAGCGCCCGCACGGCTCCAACGAGTCTCTCGTTGCGCGACGAAAGCGGGCTGGTGGTTCCCACCAAGCGCATCCTCATCCGACTCATGGACGCAGACGACCTGCAGTCGCCCGAACTCCGACGAATGCACGATGACGCCATTGCCCTATGGGACCTGATGTATCCACCCAAACCATGGTGGAACGACATTGTCTGGCCGGACGGAATGAGTGACGAGCACAAAGCAGACTTCATCGCGACCATCGAGGCCGATGCGGACGAATGGGAGAAGGGCAGACACGACGCGCGTGACGAGGCAGCGTGGCGTGGCGATTCGCACGACGACTCCGACCCCTTCTCAAGCGCTGTTCGCGAGGTCGAGGAGCGACTTCGGCAGCAGGATGAACGATTTCTACTGTTCGTGGCGCTCGAGAACGCCTCTGACGTGCCAAGTCCGCCATCTCCGTCGTACGAGGAGGACGACGAGGACGACGAGGACGAATCACCCTTCGACTTCGACTAGCGCATCGCTAACCGCACGGTACCCTGAACAGCGTCGCCACACTGGTCGGTGATGCCTTCCGTCCATCGGCCACGAACGCCTGCGCCGTGCCCTTCACCGTGTCGGCACCAGCAAAGGCGCGCGGATTGAAGGTGACCATGACGCCCACCGGCCAGAAGCTCGGATAGAGCACCAGCACCGTGTCGCCGGCGGCTGTCCTGGAGGTTGGCGCGACGGCCGCGGCCCACGCCTGTCCCTGGGCCGCACGATCGACGCGAAAGTTTTCGATGGTGCCCGGGTGTCCGGCCGCGCTCCAATCGAGGAGCGGCGCCCAAGCACCGAATCGGAATCGCAGGCAGAGCGGCGGCTCGTTCGGGGGCGCGGCCTGCCCCGCCACAGCCGTGGACATCAGTGCTGTGGTGAGCACGCTCGTAAAGAATGCACAAAGAGTTCGCACAGCGATGGACGTATCGGCACCCTGAGGCGAGCGCAGGACGTATTGTACACAGATGCCCGGCACGCCGATCCTGGTCATCGATGACGAAACCGCGATCCGCTCGATCGTTCGAGCGGCGGTTGAAGCGGACGGTGGCGAGGTGTTCGAAGCCGCCAACGCGCGCTCGGGGCTCGAGCTGGCAAAACGTGAGCGACCGGCGTTGATCGTGCTCGAC
Source organism: uncultured Gemmatimonadaceae bacterium (assembly GCA_966112585.1). Classification (GTDB taxonomy): domain Bacteria; phylum Gemmatimonadota; class Gemmatimonadetes; order Gemmatimonadales; family Gemmatimonadaceae; genus Gemmatimonas. The sequence continues at coordinate 65,811 of CBHWDN010000019.1, read as the reverse complement.
CTCGGCCTCCCCGATCAGGATGGGCTGGCGGTGTGCCGTGCCGTTCGCGAATGGTCGTCGGCGCCGATCCTGGTCCTCTCGGCACGCCACCTCGAGGGCGAGAAGGCCGCGCTTCTCGATGCGGGCGCCGATGACTACCTCACCAAGCCGTTCTCCACGATCGAGCTCCAGGCGCGCATTCGCGCCCTGTTGCGGCGCGCCCGCATGGGACCGGTGGTTGCCGGCGACGCGCCACTCTCGATTGGCGAGCTCACGATCGATCTCGCAAGCCGCACCGTGCGACGCGCGAGCGAGTCGCTGCACCTCACCAAAACCGAATGGGCGATTCTCAGGGTGCTGGTGCAGCACGCTGGACGCCCGGTGACACATCAGCAGCTCTTCGACGCCGTGTGGGGTCGTGGCTACGGCGATGCGCAGCAATATCTCCGCGTGTACATCGGCCATTTGCGACGGAAGCTGGAGCCGGACCCGCTTCGACCGGCGCTGATCCTGACCGAAGGCGGCGTCGGCTATCGTTTCGTCGGCGTCGACTGAGGTGCGTACCGCGCGCGCGTGGTGGATTGGGGTGCTGGTGCTCGCAGCGGCATCGGCGCTGTTGCTGCTCGGTCGCGATTCGCTCGACAAGGCGCACGTGGCCCTGGTGTATCTGCTGGTCGTGCTGGGTGGCAGCGCCCTCGGTGGAAGATCGGTCGGTGTCTTCCTCGCCCTCGCCAGCTTTGTGTTGTTCGATCTGCTCTTCCTGCCGCCGTACAACACACTCGTCGTCGCCGATCCGCTCGACTGGCTCGTACTGATTGCGTTTCTCGCCACCGGCGTTGTTGCCGCGCAACTGCTTGCACGCGCACAGCGTGAGACGGATCGCGCGCAGCAACGCGCCGCCGAGGTCGATCGTCTGGCCTCGCTTGGCGCCGATACGCTGAGCGCACCACGAGCGGAAGATGCGCTGGTTGCCATCGCGCGAGTTATCGCTGAGACCGTGCATGTGGATCGTTGTGATGTCTATCCACTGCCGTTGTCGTCCACGCCGCATCGTGCGATTCCGTCGGGCGAGTCGGCCCAAAGCCTGATTCAGTGGGTGGCGCACGAGAATCGTGCCGCGTGGATCCTCGACGACGGCACCACGCGCACCGCGCGCCATGGCGGCGACGCACCACCACTGTCGCATGAATCCAGCGCGCCGCGCGTACGCGAAGCGCTCTATCCACTGCGGGTTCGCGATGTCGTGGTTGGCGTCCTCCAACTCGCCGACACCAATGGCGTGTCGCTCGATCCAACCCGCCAGCGCTATCTCGATGCGCTCTCGCACTACGCGGCGCTGGGCGTCGAACGATTTCGCCTCGCCATCGAAGCGGAGCACGCCGCCGCGCTCCGGGAAGCCGACCGCGTCAAGGATGCGCTGTTGGCCGCCGTGTCCCACGACCTGCGAACGCCGCTCACGACCATTCGCGGAATCGCGCACGACATTGTGCGCGACGGCGACGATCGCGGCGCGACCATCGAGGAAGAGGCGATCCGTCTCAATGCGCTCGTGGCCGACTTGCTCGACCTGTCCCGCGTTGCGGCGGGGGGCATGCCCTTCGATATCGCCCTCAACACTGCCGACGACTTGATGGGTGCCGCGCTGCAGCGCGTCGGTGGACACGCGGCCTCGCACGAGATTCGCGCGAGTATCGACCCGTCCGATCCGCTACTCGTAGGGCGATTCGATCTGGGGCAGTCGTTGCGAGTGCTTGGCAACCTGCTCGAGAACGCCCTCAAGTACGCGCCGACCGATACCGCGATCGACTTCACCGTTCGACGCAACGGTGACTGGCTGGAGTTCGAGGTCGCCGACCGTGGCCCTGGTGTGCCACTGGAGGAGCGCGATCGGATCTTCGAGCCATTCCATCGCGCTCCCGGTACTCCGACTGACGTCTCTGGCACCGGACTTGGACTCGCCATTGCGAAGGGCCTGGCGGTGGCCCAGCACGGATCACTGACCGCGCACGCTCGTGACGGTGGCGGCAGTGTCTTTCGCTTTGCCGTGCCGGCCGCCGAGCTGCCTGTCGAGTAGCGCTTTACGTAGCTCTTTACGTAGCTCTTTACGGTTTCTTTGTGGACTGTCCGGCGCACCTTTGTGCGTCCTTTATGAGGTGACGGCCAACCTACGCGGTGTCAACGCAACCGTGAGGATCGTGTGCCGGACCTGTTTTACTCGCTGCTCTGTGCAGCGTTATTTGCTCTCCTGCTCGCCTATGTGCGCGGCTGTGCTGCGCTGAGCGAGTCTGCGTCAGAGGGCGAACGCCCATGACGATCGCTGATTGGCTGGGGCTCGCCTGCGCCGCCGCGGTGCTCGCGTACCTCACGTATGCGCTGCTTCGGCCGGAGCGCTTCTGATGAGCCTCAACGGATGGATCCAGATCGCGCTCTTTGCCGGAGCGATCCTGCTGATCACGAAGCCCATGGGACTGTATCTCGTGGCGGTGTTCAGCGGGCGTGTGAACTTCCTGGGCCCGGTGGAACGCTGGCTCTATCGGCTCGCGGGTGTCCGTGAGGATGAATCGCAGCACTGGACGCGGTATGCGACCAACCTGCTCGTATTTTCGCTGATTGCCGTTGCCGTGACCTACATCGGATTGCGCGCACAGGCTGGGCTCCCGCTCAATCCGGCCGCACTGCCGGCGGTTTCGGCGCGACAGGCCTTCGAAACCGCGCTGTCGTTCGTGACGAATACGAACTGGCAGAGCTACGCCGGCGAATCGACGCTTTCGAATTTCTCGCAGATGGTGTGGCTCACCGTGCAAAACTTCGTCTCGGCCGCAGTGGGCCTCGCGGTGGCCGTCGTCTTCACGCGTGGCATTGCGCAGCGCGGGCAAGGCAAGGGACGCGTTGGCAACGTCTGGGTCGACATGACGCGAGGCACACTGTACCTGTTGCTACCGTTGTCACTCGTCCTGGCCCTGCTGTTTGTACAGCAGGGTGTTCCTCAAACATTTCGCCAGGCGCCAGTCGTGACGACGCTCGAAGGCGCGTCGCAAACGGTGGCCATCGGTCCGGTCGCGAGTCAGGAAGCGATCAAGCAACTCGGCACCAATGGCGGCGGCTTCTTCAATGCCAATGCGGCACATCCATTCGAGAATCCATCACCGTGGACGAACTGGCTGTCGATGTTCGCCATCTTCCTCATTCCCGCGGGCACGGTGTGGATGTTTGGCGAGATGGTCCAGAGCCGGCGCCATGGTTGGGCACTCTGGAGCGCCATGTTCGTGCTGTTCCTGGGCGGCGTATCGGTCGCGTACTGGGCCGAGGCGCGCGGCAATCCAGCGCACGCGGCACTCGGCGTCGACGTCGCTGGTGCAACAGCGGGACACGCTGGCGGCAACATGGAAGGAAAAGAGGTGCGATTCGGCATCGCCAACTCGGCGCTCTATGCCATTGTCACGACCGATGCATCATGCGGCGCGGTGAATTCCATGCACGACTCGTTCACCGCACTCGGCGGCCTGGTTCCGCTCGTCAACATGCAACTCGGTGAATTGATCTTCGGTGGAGTTGGCGCGGGACTTTACGGCATGCTGATCATGGCCGTGCTCACCGTCTTTGTTGCCGGGCTCATGGTCGGGCGCACTCCCGAATACCTCGGCAAACGCATTCGGGCCCGCGAGATCAAGATGGCCATGCTGTACATCCTGGCCTTTCCCGCCGTGGTGTTGCCGCTCGCGGCGCTGTCCGCCGTGCATCCCGATGGCCTTGCCGGCTTGAACAACCGCGGACCGCACGGGCTTACGGAAATACTGTACGCGTTCACGTCGACGGCGGCCAACAACGGCAGCGCATTCGCCGGTCTGACGGGCTCCACCAGCTACTTCAACACTCTGTTTGGCATCGCCATGCTCCTCGGCCGCTTCGCACTCATTGTGCCGGTGCTCGCGCTCGCTGGATTCTTCGCCGAGCAGTCGCCGGCGCCAGCGACCGCCGGGACCTTTCCGGTAACTGGTCCAATTTTCGTCGTGCTGCTGCTCGGCGTGATTGTCATCGTCGGTGCGCTCACCTTTTTCCCGGCGCTCGCACTCGGACCGATTGTTGAACAGCTGCTCGCGGCTAGCGGGAGGGTGTTCGCATGAGCGCGACATCGCATGCACTCTTCGATGGCCCGATCGTGCGACGCGCACTGTCCGAAGCCGTGCGCAAGCTCGATCCGCGTCACCTGGTTCGCAATCCGGTCATGTCCGTGGTGCTGCTCGGCAGCGTGCTGACGAGTGTGATTCTCGTGGCCGATGTGGTGCAAGGCAGCGGTCAGCTGCTGTTCACCGCGCAACTGACGGCGTGGCTCTGGTTCACCGTACTGTTCGCCAACTTTGCGGAGGCCATGGCGGAAGGCCGCGGCAAGGCGCAAGCCGATGCGCTCCGGAGTTCGCGTGCGGAGGCGCACGCTAGGAAGCTCGATGGGTCGAGTGGTCGCTATAACATCCGCGAATTCGAGTTGGTCGGCGCGCAGGAGCTTCGCAAGCGTGATCTCGTGGTGTGCTTCCCCGGCGATGTGATCCCCAGCGATGGCGAGGTGATCGAAGGTGTCGCCTCCGTCGACGAGTCGGCGATCACCGGTGAAAGCGCCCCGGTGATTCGTGAGAGTGGCGGTGATCGGTCGGCCGTCACCGGCGGCACCAAGGTGCTGTCAGACTTCCTGGTGATTCGCATTGGCGCGGATCCTGGCGAGACGTTCATCGATCGCATGATCGCGCTGGTGGAAGGCGCGTCGCGACAGAAGACGCCAAACGAGATCGCGCTGACAATCCTGCTCGCTGGGTTGACCATCGTGTTCGTGCTGGCGGTCATCACGCTGCAGCCGTTCGCACTGTACAGTGGCACACGGCTGACGATTCCCGTGCTGATTGCCCTGTTGGTGTGCTTGATCCCCACCACCATCGGCGGGCTGCTCTCAGCGATTGGCATCGCAGGAATGGACAGGCTCATTCAACAGAACGTGATCGCGATGAGCGGCCGCGCGGTTGAAGCGGCGGGCGACGTCAACACGCTGCTGCTGGACAAGACCGGTACGATCACGCTCGGCAACCGGCAAGCCTGGAAGTTTCTCCCGGTGCAGTCGGTATCGGAGCAGGAGCTTGCCGACCGAGCGCAACTGGCCTCGCTGGCCGACGAAACGCCGGAAGGCCGGAGCATCGTCGTGCTGGCGAAGGAGCGATTCGGCATTCGCGGCCAGCCCGTTGCCACGTCCGAGTTTGTGCCGTTCTCGGCGGCGACGCGAATGAGCGGCGTGAACTCCGAAGGGGTTGTGCTGCGCAAAGGCGCCGGCGATGCGGTAGCGCGGTGGCTCAGCGAGCATGGCGCGACCGTTCCCGCCGAGCTCGAGCAGCTTGTGCAGACGGTCGCCCGCGAGGGCGGCACGCCGCTCGTGGTCGGAGAGATCGTCGAGAGTCGTGCGCGGGCGCTCGGCGTCGTCTATCTGAAAGACGTCGTGAAGGGCGGCATGCGCGAACGCTTCGATCGATTGCGTGCCATGGGGATCCGCACCGTGATGATCACGGGCGACAATCCGCTGACAGCGGCCGCGATCGCGGCCGAAGCGGGCGTCGACGATTTTCTCGCCGAAGCGCGTCCCGAAGACAAGATGGCACTCATTCGTCGCGAGCAGAGCGGCGGACGGCTGGTGGCCATGACCGGCGACGGCACCAACGACGCGCCGGCGCTTGCGCAGGCGGATGTCGGCGTCGCGATGAATTCCGGCACGCAAGCCGCGAAGGAAGCGGGCAACATGATCGACCTCGACTCGAATCCCACGAAGCTCATCGAAATCGTGGAGATCGGAAAGCAGCTGCTCATGACGCGCGGCGCTCTCACGACCTTCTCGATTGCGAACGACGTGGCCAAGTACTTCGCGATCATCCCGGCGATGTTCCTCGCCGCGTTCCCGGCGCTCGCCGCGCTCAACATCATGCGCCTGCATTCGCCGGAGAGCGCGATTCTTTCCAGCGTCATCTTCAACGCGCTCGTGATCGTGGCACTGATTCCACTCGCGCTGCGTGGCGTGACGTACCGTCCGGCCGCTGCTGGTACAGTGTTGCGTCGCAACCTGCTCCTCTATGGGGTCGGTGGTCTGCTCGTGCCATTCGCTGGCATCAAGCTGCTCGATCTCGGACTCGTCGCCTTACACCTCGTCTGACACTACCATGCGTACCGCCATTCTCGCGTCACTGAGACCCGCGCTCGTGCTCACGATTGCCTTCACGTTGCTGACTGGCTTGCTGTATCCCGGCGTCGTCACCGTCGTTGCACAATCGCTCTTTCCGTCGGAAGCTTCAGGTTCACTTATCACACAGCGCGGGCGCGTCGTCGGGAGCGCGCTGATCGGGCAACAGTTCACGAGCGCTCACTATTTTCACGGACGGCCATCGGCCGCCGGTGCCGGGTACGACGCCAACGCATCGGCCGGATCGAACAAAGGTCCGACGGATAGCACGCTACAGGCGCAAATTGTGGCGCGTGTCGATAGCGCTATCGCGGCCGGCGCCTCGAAAGGACAGATCCCCGCGGATCTCGTCACCGCTTCCGCGTCCGGGCTCGATCCAGATATTTCGCCCGCGAATGCCGAATGGCAGGCCACGCGAGTCGCGGCCACTCGTGGGGTGGCACCTGAACAGGTACGCGCGCTCGTGAACACGCACATCACGACGCGACAGTTCGGCGTACTCGGAGAGCCGCGCGTGAACGTATTGCGACTCAACCTCGCCTTGGACAGCGCCTTCCCGAATCGAGGGATCAACAAGTGAGCGCGACACTCCTCCTGCTGCTGGCGCTTGGCGGTTCAACCGACAGCACACGAATGGCGCGTCGCGATACGACGCGCGCCGTCGCCGCGCCGTCGGATACCAGCGTCACCGTGAAGTTCGGCGCCTTCGTGGATGGCTACTTCGCGTGGGACACGCATCGCCCACCATCGCTCGATCGCGCGTACACCACGACCGCGGCGCGCCACAGCGAATTCAACATCAACCTCGCGTTTGTCGATGCGACGCTCAGCGGCCCTCGCCTGCGCGGACGCTTCGCCGCGCAGTTCGGAACGTCGGTACAGGCCAACTACGCGGCCGAGCCGCGTGTGGGAAACAACAGTGGCCCCGACGTCAGTCGCTACATCCAGGAGGCCTATGTGGGCTATCAGGTGAAGCCCACCCTGTGGATCGACGCCGGTGTCTTCTTTGCCCCGTTCGGCGCCGAGAACTGGATCAGTCGTGACAATCCCGTGTACACGCGCTCGCTCATTGCCGACAACTCGCCGTACTACGAAAGTGGCGTTCGGCTCTCGTGGCAGGCGCGTCCTTCGCTGGCGCTGCAGGCGCACGTCATCAACGGCTGGCAGAACGTCAGTGAAACGAATGAGAGCAAGGCGCTGGCGTTCCGGGCAGATTGGACACCCAACGCTCACCTCACGCTCAGTTACGACGGCTTCTTCGGCAATGAGCAACCCGACTCTGTGCCCGCGCGGGGCCGCCACTTTCACGAAGCCATCGCTCGCGTGAAGCTCGATGACCGCACGTCACTCACGTCGTCGTTCGACTATGGAACGCAGGCGCGCACGGACGGCGCCGGGCGCTCGGCGTGGCGCGGATTCGCCGTACTGCTGCGCCGAGAGGTGACGGAGACGGTGGGTCTTGGAGCACGCGTCGAAGGCTACTCGGATCCTGATCAGGTCATCGTTTCAACAGGCGCCACACGCGGACTGCGAGCGACCGGCGGTTCGGTCAATATCGATGTGCGTTTGCACCCGCGGGCGATCTGGCGAAGCGAGGTTCGGCTGCTCGGCGCGCGAGACGCCGTCTTTCCCGGCGCCACCACTGCGCTCGTACGGGACAATCGCGCGCTGATCAGCAGTATTGCGCTCACCTTCTAGAGCGGCGACGCGCTCGCGAGTCACGCCGGACCGAGGATACTGTGGACGCAAACGCCGACGCAGGCACCGAACGTGAGTTGCAGACGCTGGTACCGCGCCCGGCGCGCGGGCGGCTCAAGGTTTACATCGGCTCAGCGGCGGGCGTGGGTAAAACCTATCGCATGCTGCAGGAGGCGCATGACTTGCGGCGCCGCGGCGTTGACGTCGTTATAGCCGTGATCGAAACGCATCGACGCCGCGACACCGAGGCGCAGCTCGGAGACCTCGAGGCGGTGCCGCTTCGGGCGATTGAGTACCGCGGTGTGAGGTTGCACGAGCTCGATCTCGATGCCGTCATCGCACGGCGGCCACAGATCGCGCTCGTGGACGAGCTGGCGCACTCCAATGTTCCCAGTGTACGCAACACCAAGCGATGGGAGGATGTCCTCGCGCTGCTCGACGCCGGCATCAGCGTGATCAGCGCGATGAATGTGCAGCACATCGAGTCGCTGAATCCGGTGGTTGAGCGGGCGCTCGGAGTCTCCGTGCGCGAGACGGTACCCGATTGGATGCTGGCACGCGCCGACCAGGTCGTCAGCATCGACCTTCCGGCCGACGAACTGCGCCAACGGCTGGTGGACGGAAAGATCTACCCACCAGAGAAGGTGACCAGCGCGCTCGAACACTTCTTCACCGAAGAGAACCTGACGACGCTGCGCGAGCTGGCGCTGCGCGAGGTGGCAAGCTCGGTCGATCGAGAGCGCGAGGAGATTGTTCGCCGGGATTCGGGACGTGCCTCGAGAGCGACGCGCTCCGCGGACCGGATCATGGTTGCGATGGCCAGCCACCCAACCAAAACCGCCGCCTTGTTGCGGAAGGCGAGTCGCATCGCGGGCCGGCTCAACACCGATTGGTATTGCGTGTACGTGCAAACGTCGGCGGAACGAGCCGATCGAATTGACGCCGCACGACAGCGTCATCTCGTCGACAACATTCAGCTCGCCGAGCGCATGGGCGCGGAATATGTGAAGCTCACGGGCGATAACATCGCCGCCACGCTCTTGGAGTTTGCCAGCGTGCGCGGCGTCGCACTGCTGCTCGTCGGCCAGAGCGGTCGCTCGTGGTGGCAGCGGGTGCGGCGTCGTTCCGTTGTGGATGCGCTCATGCGCAATGCGGCGGGGCTGGACGTCCTGGTCGTGACCGACTCGATGAAGCCGTCGGGCGCGAGCGACCGAACCGTGATGGAGTCGCCTCAATGAAGGTTGCCACGCGACTGAACCTGGCAATCTTGCCGGCGATCGTGGGTCTCGCGGTGGTCGCGGCGCTGGCGTACTGGGGTGTGCGCGGCCGACAGGCGCCTGAACTCATCGTCGGACTCGCTTTGCTCGCCACACTCGGCTCCGCCTTGTTGTCGTGGCGCTCCACACGTTTCGTATCGCGGCGTGTGGGTGAGCTGGCTTCCGAGTTCCGCGCCATCGGGCTTGCCCTGCCACCCGAGACCTCTGGCGATGAGTTCGAAGAACTCGTGCGCGTACGCGATTCCGTGCGCGTTCTGGCGGAGGAGCGCCAGATGGATCGCGAACGCTCGGCAGCAATTGTTCGCAAGGCCGAATCGGACCGCAAGACGCATGACGTCCTGTTGGAGTCAATCGCCACGACGATATCGTCGCAGCTCGAGGACGCGCGGTTGGCGCTGCACATCTTGCAAACGAGCCCGTTCGGCGAGCTGAACGAAAACCAGGAAGAATTGGTGAGCGCGGCGCGACAGGCATCCGAGGATGCCGATCGCGACTTACGGCGATTCAAGCGATTGATGTCGCTGTCGTCGGCGCAACGCGATGCGACGCGCGAATCCATCCCACTGCCATTGCTGTTGGAGCCATCCCTCGCGATTGCGGGTGCGAGGGCGCAGGAACGCGGCATTTCCCTCTCGGTCATCAGCGACCGGAATCTTGCCCCCGCTTTCGTTGAACGTGTATCCGCACAGGAGGCGATGAGCCTGATCTTCACCGCCTTGATCGAGACGCTCTCGAGTGGTGCGGACGTGCGAGTCACTTCGGGGGAATTTCCTGGCGAGATCGCCCTGCGCATCGAGCCGGGTTTCCGTGACGTACACACGCCCTCCCTGTTGTTGATGCTGGCGGCGGCGTTGCTCGAGGCGCAGTCCGTACGGCTAACCATCGCTGCGGACGCTATCACCGCCCGATTCCCGATGCCTCCGGCTCGTGTTTGGCACACCAGCGCGGCGCACTCTGTGCAGCACTGATGCGCCTCTACACATCGGAGGCATCAGGCCCAACAAGTGGACGTCGAAAGAAGAACGCGAATACCAGCACATCAAGAAGGGCCGCCAAAGGATGAGCTCGCCAAAGCACTCTTCAAAAAGCGCGGCCACTGAGCGTCTCTGAGAACGTGCGGTCGATCACGCGCGTGAAACGCGCTATCGTTCCGGGCGTAGGATGGCCGGGGCGCCGAGCCTTCATGGTCGGCGCACCGGTTTCCGCCGTCAGTGGCGCAGCGCCGTCGAACGTGCGGATCGACTCTTCAACGTCCCTCCCTCATGACCTCTTCCGCTTTTCGTGCGGCAGTCCTGACCAGCGCAGTGGCCGCACTGGCCGCGTGTGCGCCCAAGCAGGCGCCAAACACCACGCCGACGCCGGCGATGAATCCGGCAACCGACCCGCGTAACAACCTCAAGGCCGGTTTGTTCGACGCCGAAAAGGCTGTTTCGAACATGAAGGTGCTCGCCGAAGCGAAGTCGCCCAATGGCTTCCTCGGTCAGACCAACTCCGACATGGCCTTCACCGGCAAGTACGTCATCCAGGGCAACTACAACGGCCCAGTGGTGTGGGACATCTCGAATCCGTCGAACCCGCAGTTGGTCGTCGCGTACGAGTGCCCCGCGTCGCAGAACGACGTGTCGGTCTACAAAAACCTGATGTTCATGTCGGCTGAGGCCACGAATGGTCGCATCGACTGCAAGCCCGGCGGTGTGAAGGAGGCGGTGAGCAAGGACCGCATGCGTGGCGTGCGCATATTCGATATCTCGAATATCAAAGAGCCCAAGCTCATCGCCAATGTGCAGACGTGCCGCGGTTCGCACACGCACACGGTGCTCGAAGATCCGAAGGACAAGGAGAACATCTACATCTACGTCTCCGGTTCGTCAGGTATTCGCCCGAAGGGTGAGCTGGACGTCTGCTCCGGTGCGGAGTCGGGCGACGCCAACTCGTCGCGTCTGCGCATCGAAATCATCAAGGTGCCGCTCGCGAATCCGGCCTCGGCGTCGGTCGTTGGTCGCGCGAACATTTTCGCGGGCCTGACGAACCCGAAGGCGCATGGCATGACCGCGGCGGAAAAGGCCGAACTCGACGCAAAGAAGAAGGCGGGTGCGTTCACCTACTTCATCCCGGTGATGAATGAGGAGATCATCCTCCCCGACCAGCTCGTGAAGCCGGTGCTCGACAGCGTGATGAAGGCGCGCAGCGCGACCACACAGACTGCAGCCGACTCCGCCGCGGCTCGTCCGATCATCAATGCGAACGTCGCGAAGCTGCTCGCCGCCCAAGGGCTTACGGCGCCCACGAGCAACGCGATCAGTGAAGGCTCGCAGTGTCACGACATCACCGTCTATCCGGCGCTCGGTCTTGCCGGTGGCGCGTGCGAAGGGCACGGCATTCTGCTCGATATCAGCAACCCGATCGCGCCGACGCGTCTTGACGCTGCTGCCGACTCGAACTTCGCCTACTGGCACTCGGCCACGTTCAACAACGATGGCACCAAGATCCTCTTCAGCGATGAATGGGGCGGTGGCGGCGCACCGAAGTGCCGTTCGACCGATCAGATGAACTGGGGTGCAGACGCGATTTTCTCGATCGAGAATCGCAAGCTCAAGTTCCACAGCTACTACAAGATCCCGACGTACCAGACGGACAAGGAAAACTGCGTGGCGCACAACGGCTCGCTGATTCCGATTCCTGGTCGCGACGTGATGGTGCAGGCGTTCTATCAGGGTGGTATCACGGTGTTCGACTGGACCGACGCTGCGAAGCCGTTCGAGATCGCGAGCTTCGACCGCGGCCCGGTCGATGGCGCGCACTTCCAGATGGGTGGATCGTGGTCGGTGTATTGGTACAACGGCCAGATCATCAGCTCGGAGATTGCGCGAGGCATGGACGTCGTCGAGCTCACGCCGAGCCAGTATCTGACGCAGAATGAGATCGACGCGGCGAAGACGGTGAAGTGGGATCAGCTCAACGCGCAGGGTCAGCCGAAGATCGTGTGGCCGCCGAGCTTCCCGTTGGCGAAGGCGTTCACCGATCAGCTCGAACGCAAGTCATGCTCGGTGTCGACGCTGCGCACGCAGATCGCGGCCGCTGAGAAGGCGAGTGGTGCGGCGCGCAACACCGCGCTCGATGCGGCGATCGCCGCCGCGGATGCGGCGAAGGGTTGCGACAGCAAGAAGGCCGATATGCTCAAGAAGGCGCTGCAGGACCTGCGCGCGCCGGCGATATAAATCGCGTTTCATCGATTTCGGTCGATGGAGATCGATGTAACGCGAAGCATTTTCTGTTCGAGAGGAACCCGAAGAGCCGCATGTGGTAGATTGCCACATGCGGCTTTTCGTTGCCCTCTGCCTGGCGTGGTTTTCCGCGCTCACCACTGTGCTCCCGGTCTCGGGTGCAGAGGGGCCGCTGCATTCGTCGCCGAGCTCACTCGGAGCGATCAAGGCGCGTGACGCGTCGCCGATTCTCCGCGCGATCGGTCCACAGATCGCTGGGCAGGTGGAATCGCAGTCGCCGGCGCCACTGGTTTCGATCGCGGGTGTGCAGCGTTCGACTGGTCATGCGTCCACGCCACCGGCGAGTGCGTGGACGCAGATCGTCCCCGCAGCGCTCCAATCATCGAGCGCGCAGCGCACCGTCGCGCATCCGCATCGCGTTGCCGCACTCGGCGCCGTCGCGCCGCATTTCGCGACCGCACCACCCATCCAGAGCTGAACGCATCGCCGTTGGCGATTTCACCGCGTGCGCATTCGGCGCCGCGGCATGTTCACACATGCTCTGGAGTTCTCATGACCGCACCATTCTCATCGGCGGCCGCGCCTTCGGCCGTTCCCGCTGCTGTCCGTTCCAACGCGCCCACCCTCGCGGAAGCGATGTCGGCCCTGCATCCCATGGAGGAAGAGACAGCGCCGTGGCATGTACGCGAACGGTGGCTTGTCGTACTCGCGTCGTCATTTCTTCCGCTTGCGGTTGGTCTCCTCGTGCAGGGGACACCGCGACTCATGTTGATGGTCACGAGCGGGGTGCTGATCGCCATCGGACTTGTGCTGTTAGTCGTGCACGAGATGCGCAGTAAGCCCAGTTAAGACATCCGGGATGCCCGGGATGCCCGGGATGCCTGGTGACTGTAGTGTACGTTCTGTCTCAACAACGAGTCGTTGTGTTGCGCGATCGTAAACAACAGTCACCAGGCATCCGAGGCATCCCGGGCATCCCGAATTTCTGTTTGTTGCTGTAGCGTGGTGCTTGACGACTTCTCAGTAGCTAAGTAGTCTGAGAAGACAACCGAAACGCCCGCAGTGCTGTACGTGGTGATTTGCCGCTTCTTGCCGCCACGCTAAACAAGGTGCTAAAACGCGATCGCCCGGCGGCTATCCCCGGGCTTTTTTGTTTTGAGCACCCTCATGTCCACCTGTCTGGAGAGTGCTCATGTCTGTGTCACCCGCTCGCAACCGCCGCACCGCCAGTGTGCGCGCCGGCATCGATTCTGATCGCCAACACGGCGCGGTGGTGCCACCGCTGCATCTCTCGTCGACCTTCACGTTCGAGGGGTTCGGCAGGAAGCGGCCATTCGACTACAGTCGGAGCGGCAATCCGACCCGCGCGCAGCTGGGCGATGCACTCGCCGAACTCGAAGGAGGCTCGGGCGGCGTGATCACCGCGAGCGGCATGGCCGCCATCACGCTCGTGCTGCAACTCGTGCGCCCGGGCGAGAAGGTGATTTGCGCTCACGACTGTTACGGTGGCACGTGGCGCTTGCTCCGCACGCTCGCCGCGCGTGGTGCCTTCGAGCTCGAGCTGCTCGATCTCACCAAAGCCGAAGGCATCGGGGCCCTGCGATGTAAGCGCGCGCGACTGGTATGGATCGAAACGCCAAGCAATCCCTTGCTGCGCGTCACCGACCTGCGCGCCGTCGTCGACGCCGCACATGCAATCGGCGCACTGGCCGTGGTGGATAACACCTTTCTCTCGCCTGCACTGCAACGACCGATTGCCTTCGGCGCCGATGTCGTGGTGCACTCCACCACCAAGTACCTGAATGGCCACAGCGATGTCGTAGGCGGCGCCGTCATCGCCGCGGATCATGCCCTGCACGCCGAGTTGGATTCCTGGGCCAACTGCCTGGGACTGACCGGCGCGCCATTCGATAGCTATCTCACACTGCGCGGCGTGCGCACACTGTATCCGCGGTTGCAGCTGCACGAGCAGAACGCACGCGCGATCGCCACCGTACTCGCCGCGAATGACGCGGTCTCCGCCGTGCACTGGCCCGGGCTCGCGACGCATCCCGGCCACGCCATCGCGGCCTCACAGCAAGACGGGTTTGGTGCGATGCTCAGCTTCGAACTCCGCGGCGGGTTGAACGCCGCACGCATCGTCGCCGAATCGCTCCGCTGCTTCAGCCTCGCCGAATCACTCGGCGGTGTCGAAAGTCTCGTCGCGCATCCCGCCACGATGACGCACGCATCGATGGATGCAGAAGCGCGCGCCGTGGCCGGCATCACGGATGGCTTGCTACGACTCTCGGTGGGTATTGAAGCAACGGAAGATCTCGTCGCGGATCTCGCATTCGCATTGGAGCTCGCGCAGCGACACTCGACCAAGGCAGCGTAGCTCCCCAAAAAAAACCGGGATGCCTAGGACGCCTGGGATGCCTGGTGACTGTTGTTTGCCCAACTCGCCGCTAAACCGGCACTGGTTGACTCGCGAGATCGCAAACGAAAGTCACCGGGCATCCGAGGCCTCCTAGGCATCCCGGATCTATTTAGTGGCCTCCGGAATCGTCGAATCGAACCGCTGGCGTTGCCGCCGTATTCACCGTCAACCGAAACACATCCGGCCGCGCGTAATGCCCCACGACGTCCAAGTCGTACTTACCGCGCACGATCTCGTCCAGGTCGATATCCGCATAGAGCACTCCTCGCGCGCCGTACAGCGGACCGGCGAGCACTTCGCCGTAGGGCGAGACAATGCAGCTCCCGCCGCGAATCAGCACCGTGTCAGCGGTGTCGCCCTGCATTGGTACGTAGTCTGCTGGATAGTCGCCGCGCACCGCGTACTGACAGGCGTTGAGCACAAAGCAGCGCCCTTCCACCGCGATGTGTCGCATCGTCGCGTGCCAGACGTCGCGATCATCAACCGTGGGTGCACAGTAGAGCTGCACCTGCTGGCCGTACATCGCCGTGCGCATGAGCGGCATGTAGTTCTCCCAGCAGATCACCGCGCCCACGCGGCCCACGGCAGTATCGAATACCGGCAACGTCGAGCCGTCGCCGTAGCCCCAAACCAGGCGTTCCATCGCCGTGGGCATCAGCTTGCGATGCTTGCCGCGAAGCGTTCCATCGGGTGCGAAAAAGAGGACCGTGCAATACAACGTGCCGCCGTCGCGTTCGATCACGCCGATCACCAGCTCGATCGCGTGATCGCGAGCGATCGCGCTGAGCGACGCGAATTCCGCACTGTCCAAGGCGAGGCTGCTCGCCCAGTAGCGGCGATACCACTCGCGTCCTTCGGCGGTGCGACTGCCGACATGCGCGCCGAACGTGATCCCCTTGGGATACGCCGACACGAATGCTTCGGGGAACAAGACGATCTGTGCGCCCTGTGACGCTGCCTCGGCGGTCAGCGTACGAACTTTTTCGAGAGTGGCGGCCAGGTCGAAGGCGACCGGCGCATCCTGCACGACTGCGGCACGAATGGTGGGCATGCGCCCTAAACTAGCGCCGCGCCGAATCTCCACCGCGTTCGCCACCCGATCCACCGGGGCCGCCCGGTCCTCCCGGGCCACCGCGGCTGCGCCGTTGCTTGCGTAACTCGACCAGCGTCGCGCGCTGCGCCGGGGTGAGGAGTGAATCCACCTCGGTGCGACCAGCGCGGTAGATCGAATCGTAGACGGGCTTCACGAGTCGCTGCAGCGAATCCATCGAGGCGCCCTGCCGCGAGTAGATGGCGGACATGCCGCTTCGCTGCGCCTCGGACAGCCCCAGATCCTTTGTCATCCGATCGAGGAACCGCTTCTGCATCTCCTGAGGAGAGGGTCGCGAGTTGCGCTGTTGGCGGAACGCTTCGATCCTCCGCGGCAGGAGTACGTAGCGATCCAGGGTCGCGCCGCCAACCAATCCAGCCACCAATGCGGTCCCGATCACCAGCAGGGCCGTGCGCTGCGACTGCCCGATCATCGGCCCTGCTCGCCCAGTAGCCAGCTTTCCGCATCCGTCGGCACGAGCGGCTCGGCCGAAAGCGCATTCACCGCTTCAATGTCATCGGGCGTTTCGATGGCCAGGGAGTTCGCTGTTTCGATCGCGGCCATCACAGCGGCGGGACCGCCGGCCACCGGCGGCACGCGCAGCAGCAACAACGCCACTGCAGCGGCCGCGAGCCCCATCGGAATCAGGAAGCGCCCGGCTTTGCTTGTGACATCCCACCAGGACGGACCCTGTCGTCGCGCGGCCAGCTGCGGCGCCGCCGCGGCGAGGATGCGCAATCGCAACGCGGCGACGTCGATCGTCGGCGCGCGATCCGACGCCTGCAGCGCATCGCGCAGGCGTGGATCAGGAGTAAAGTCGTTGTCGTTGTGCTCGGTCATGTCGCGCGAGCCTCCTTGGCCGCGTCTGATGCTGAATCCCGCAAAACACCCAATGCCTTTCGCAGCGTGTGTCGTGCTTCGTGCAGATGCCACCGTACCGTCGCCTGAGAAAGCGAAAGCGCTTCAGCAATCTGCGGTGCTGTCCATCCATCCACTTCGTGCCACATCACGATCTGTCGCTGCCGCGGCGGCAACCCGGCGACGGCCGCAGAGAAGCGCTGACGTGTCTCGCGCTGCTCCACCTCCAGGTCGGGCGTTGCGCCATCGGCCGCCTCGAAGTCCGTGAGTTCTTCGGTTCGGCGCACTTTCCGCACCCGCTGCGCATTGAGCCCGAGGTTCACGAGTATCCGAAAGAACCATGGCGCAAAGGCGCGTTGCTGATCGTGCTGATCGATGCGTTCGAGCGCGCGCAGACAAGCTTCCTGCACAAGATCTTCGGCATCTTCCGCGTGATCCATCAGTCGCCGAGCGAGCGAGGCGGCGCGCGGCAACAGCGGCGTGATGAGGGCGTCGAACGCCTCCATCTCGCCACCGGCCGCACGAGCTACGAGCGCCGCTTCCCGACGCCGCGCAAGCTCATCGTCTTGCGTGATCCCACCCACGGGCTCACTCAAGCGCGACTGGCACCCTGATCGGGGCGCCCCGCGACCGTAACCATCCGCCTCCTCACAAATCTGCTCTGCACGGGCCCGACACGCGGCAAACGGGCTCGCCTTTCATCTACCGCCCCGGTTCTTAGACCGTTGGGCCGTTCCACCACCAGCTCCCGCCCCAGCCGGCGCCGAGGGGAGTTCCGCGATCGCCGCCCCGTCCTTTCGGGGGTCCGACGCACCGGCGTTCAGCTTAGTGGTCAGGTTGCGCATGACTGCTTGCCCCGACCCCATACGGGTGCTCGAGAAGTCGCCGCGCATCACGATGTCATGCCCCATCGCCGTGAGCGAGTCGCGGACTGCCTTGGGAACTCGTGACTCAAAATTCACGTCGCACCCCGGGAACGTCTCCTTGGAGAACCGCGGTGCATCGAGCGCGCCCTGAATGTTCATCCCGTGATCGACGACATTCGACACGAACTGCGCATGCGCCTGCGCCTGGTTCCAGCCACCCATGATGCCAAAGGCAATTTTGATCTCACCCTTTTCCATGAACGCCGGAATGATCGTGTGCAGCGGGCGCTTTCGCCCGGCCAGCACGTTCGGGCTCGACGCGTCGAGCGTAAAGCCACCACCGCGATTGTGCCACACAAAGCCGGCGCCATCGGCCACAAGTCCGGCGCCAAAACCTACGGTGCTGTAGTTGCTCTGAATGAAGGAGATGATGTTACCCTCCTTGTCCACCACGCTCAAATACGTCGTGCCGTTGTCCGTACCACTCGGTGTCCCCGCCGGAACCGTACAGGTGGCCTTGTCCAACGACATCAGTTTCGCGCGCGACGCCGCATAGCTCTTGGAGCGCATCGCGTCCACCGGCACCTTCGCGAAACGCGGATCGGCGTCGTACCGCTGCATGTCCGCGTACGCGAGCTTCTTCGCCTCGATCATGCGGTGCAAGCTCGCCACCGAGTTGTGTCCGAGGGTGTTCATCGGAAACGACTCCATGATGTTCAGCATTTCGAGCGCCGCGATCCCCTGACCATTCGGCGGCAACTCGTACACCGTCCATCCGCGATACGTCGTGCTGATGGGCTCCACCCACTCCACATCGTATTCAGCGAGGTCCGCCGCGTTCATCGTGCCGCCGTAGCGCTTGGCGCTCGCAAGCAACTTCTGCGCGATGGGGCCCGTGTAAAACGCCCTGGCGCCCTGCGCTGCGATCTGCCGATAGCTCCACGCGAGCTCAGGATTCCTGAAGATCTCACCAATGTGCGGAGCACGACCTTCCGGAAGGAATGTTTTTGCGGTGAGTGCATCCTCCCTGAGAATGCGCTCACTGTCCTTCCAGTACACACTCACGACCTCGCCAACGGGGAAACCCTGCTCGGCGTGCTGAATGACCGGCGACAGGATCTGCGACATGGTCAGCTTGCCGAACTTCGTGCGCAGCGCGTCCCACCCCTTCACCGCGCCGGGCACCGTCACGGTGTTGATACCGCGCGCGGGCATCTCCTTGAGCCCCTTACTGCGCAGGTAGTCGGCGGTGAGTCCCTTGGGTGCCCAGCCCGATGCATTGAGGCCATACAACTTGCCAGTCTTCGCTTCATAGACGATCGCGAAGAGGTCACCACCGATGCCGTCGTTCATCGGAGCGACGAGCCCCATCATCGCATTCGTCGCGATGGCCGCATCAATCGCGTTCCCGCCCATCTCGAGGACACGTGCGCCAACCTGGCTGGCCAACACGCTTTCGCTGGCGACAATACCAAGCGTGGACTGCACCATCGATCGTGACTGCGAACGATCCTGCGCGTTCAGCGTTACGGCGCTCGCGGCGGTGCACAGCGCGGCGAACGCGATTCGGTGGCGAATCGATGACATGCGAAAGACGGGTGGCGGGGTCAGAGCAGACTCGGGCACATGACACCATGGACCCGAGCTCAGGAAAATGCCACCATTCCCGCTCAGATGCCGCCGTAGCAGAGGTACTTGATCTCGGTGTAGGCCTCGAGTCCGTACCTGGACCCTTCGCGCCCCATCCCCGACTCCTTCACCCCACCGAACGGCGCCACTTCGGTTGAGATCAACCCTTCGTTGATCCCCACCATGCCGTATTCGAGCGCCTCGGCGACTCGCCAGCAACGACCGACATCGCGGCTGTAGAAGTACGCAGCGAGTCCGAACACGGTCGCATTGGCCAGCGTGATCGCCTCCTGCTCCGTCGAAAAGCGAAAGACTGGCGCCACCGGACCAAAGATCTCTTCCTGCGCGAGACGCATCTCGGGGGTCGCATTCGCAAGCACGGTTGGCGCGTAGAACCGCCCAGCGAGACGCTTTCCGCCGGTCGCGACGCGCGCACCATGCTGCACGGCGTCGGCCACGATCGACTCCACCTTCTCGACCGCCTTGTCGGTGATCAGCGGACCGACCTGCACATTCGGATCGAGCACATCGCCCGAACGGAGCGACTCAACGGCGCGCGTGAACTTCTCGAGAAACGCCTCGTACACGCTGTCCTGCACGAGCACGCGATTCACGCACACACATGTCTGCCCGTTGTGTCGGTACTTCGATACCAGTGCCCCCCGTACGGCCGCATCGATATCCGCGTCATCAAACACAATGAACGGCGCGTTGCCACCCAACTCGAGCGACAGTTTGGTCAGCGTGGGCGCGCATTGCGCCATGAGTGTCTTGCCGACGGCGGTGGATCCGGTAAAGGAGAGCTTTCGCACGCGTGCATCAGTGCAGAGCAGCTTGCCCACTTCGCTCGATTTGCTGGTGGTGATCGTATTGATCACACCCGACGGAAAACCCGCTTGCTCGGCGAGCTGCGCGAGCGCCAACGCTGTGAGCGGCGTTTCTGAAGGCGGCTTGACGAGCACGGTACACCCGGCGGCAAGTGCGGGTGCGATCTTTCGCGTGATCATCGCCAATGGAAAATTCCACGGCGTGATCGCCGCCGCGACACCAACCGACTGCCGGATCACCACCAAACGGCGATCACGCGTGTGCGGCGGAATCACATCGCCGTACATCCGTTTGGCTTCCTCTGCGAACCACTCCACGAAACTCGCGCCGTACGTCACTTCGCCGAGGCTTTCGCTGATCACCTTCCCCGACTCACGCGACATCAGCGTGGCAATCGCGTCGCGATGCTCCATGATGAGCGTGAACCACTTCCGCATGATCGCGGCGCGCTCTTTGGCCGTTTGGTCGCGCCAGGCTGGCCACGCCGCGTGCGCCGCGGCGATCGCGCGCCTGGTTTCGCTCTCGCCCATATCGGGAACGTTCGCGAGAAGCTCACCTGTTGCCGGGTTGTGCACGGCGAATGTGGCCTGATCGTCGGCGGCGATCCACTGGCCACCGACGCTGCTGCGATCGGAAATGAAGTCCATCGGATGCTCCAAAGAATTGTCGGGCGTCGCAGCGAGCGAGGTCAGGGAATGACAACCTGACGAATTGCTTCACCGCGCGACATGCGATCGAATCCGAGATTGATCTCGTCGAGCGTCAGTGTGTGCGTCAGCAGTCGGTCGACCGGCAACCGTCCCGTTTGATACAAGGCGAGATATGCCGGGATATCGCGCATCGGCACGCAGCCGCCCAGATACGAACCGTGCAAGGATCGCTCTTCGGCGACAAGCTGAACGGGAGCGATATCGAGGCGTTTGGACGGATGCGGAAGTCCCACCGTGACAGTGCGTCCGCCTCGTCGCGTGGCCGCGTAGGTGAAGGCGAGCGCTTCCACGACACCGGCGCACTCGAGCGCCACATCGGCGCCGCCTTGCGTGAGGTCGCGCACCTGCTCGGCGGCATTTGACTGCGAGGTGTTCACGAGGAGATGCGCGCCGAGTGCCCTCGCCTGCGCCAGCTTCTCCTCGTGTACGTCGGCGACAATCACCTGGCTCGCGCCGGACGCGAGCGCACCGAGCAGCGCTGCAAATCCAATACCGCCGAGACCGGTAATCAGCACGCGCTCGCCAAGCCGCACCTGCGCGGTATTCGCGATGGCGCCGACGCCGGTAAGCACCGCGCAGCCGAATAGCGCCGCAATCGGAAATGGCACCGATCGATCGATGCGCACGAGTGACCGACGCGAGGCAACGACATACTCGGCGAACCCTGAAACGCCAAGGTGATGATGCAGTGGCTCGTCATGGCCATCGGAGAGTCGCGTGGAACCGTCGAGCAGCACACCGGCGGCGTTTGCCGCCGCGCCCGGCTCGCAAAGCGCGGGTCGACCGGTCATGCAGGGGAGACAGTGACCACACTGCGGCACGAAGGCGAACACAACATGGTCGCCCACACGCAGGTCAGAGACATCTCGTCCGACTTCCACCACCTCGCCCGCCGCTTCGTGACCCAGCACCATAGGCATCGGTCGCGGACGGGTGCCTTCGATCACACTCAGATCGGAATGACAGAGTCCCGCCGCAGCGATGCGAACGCGCACATCGTTCGGGCCTACCGCGGACAAGGTGACCGACTCCACAGAGAGCGGCTTGGAATCGGCGTAGGGGCGCGGTAGCCCCATGGTGCGGAGAATGGCGGCCTTCATCACACCAATCTGGCGGACCGTCCCGAGCGGCGCCTGCTGCGGTCCGGACGGTGTGCGCGAATTTGCGATGACCGCCGCATTTGCTGCGATTCTCGGCCCGAATCCTGCCCAGCCTTCATGATGACGGAGTCACCACGGCTCCGCCCCCCGCGCCGATCCACGTATGCCGGGGGTCACGTCATACCACGAGCGGAGGAAGTCATGTCCGACCATGGAAAGCGAGATGAGATGCGCGACGACGGCACGCGTCAGCGTCTGGATGGGTTGGTGGATCAGGTGAAGGGGCGCGCCCGTCAGGCTGTCGCCGGCTTGACTGGCGAGACCGATGAGCAACTGCGCGGGAAGGGCGAGGAGCTCCGCGGCAAGATGAAGAACGCCATCGGCAAGGTGCGCGAGGAAGCTGCCGACCTGCTGGACGACAAGGACGACAACGATTCGCGGCGCTGACACGCGCTCTGTAACTGATGTCCCGTGACAATACGAGAGGTCGCCCGCAGCATGGGCGACCTCTCATATTTTGCCGGTGACCGCCTCACTGCTCCTTCCGATCGATGCGCTTGGCCGACGCCGGCTCAAGCTGGCCTTTGTTGGCACGCACGGCGTTGGGAAGACGACGCTCTGCTTTGACCTCGCCGCGCAGCTCAAGCGACTCGACTTGGGCGTGGACATCGTGAAGGAGGTCGCACGGCGCTGCCCGCTGCCGATCAACGAAGACACGACGCTCGACGCGCAAGCATGGATTCTTCACACGCAGATCGCTGAAGAAATTGAGGCGCAGGCACTCTACGAAGTAGTCGTGTGTGACCGCTCGGTGCTCGACAACTACGCGTATCTCGTCGCCAAGGTCGGGCGACGCGCGGAGCTCGAGCCACTCGTGCGCGATTGGCTGCGTGGCTACCAGGCGTTGTTCAAAGTTCCGGTGCTCGGCGCGCCCACGTTCGACGGCAAGCGCGCGGTGAGCCCGACCTTTCAGCAGGAAATCGACCAGATCATTGACGAGCTGGTCGCCGAGTTCGGCGTGGCCGTGCACCATCTCGATCCCGCCGATCGCGACGGTTGGACCGTTGCGGCGCTGCGTCAACTGGGCTTGCCAACGCAGCCGCCCCAGATCGATCTGTTTGCGGCAAAGGAGTAGCGAAGTCGTCGCGACGTCAGCGCGACATGGGCGACGGATGATGACGTCGTACCGCCCACCATCCGCTTGCGATGCCCAACCCGGCGCCGGCTACCACATCGCTCGTCCAATGCGCCCGTTGCACGACTCTCGCTGTTCCAACGGCAGACGCGGTGGCGTACAACGCAGTCGTCGTCGCGAGGGTCCACGCGCGGTGACGGGCGGCGAACGGCGAGCGTGCGAGTTCCCGATCGAGCACGGCAGCGAGTGTAAAGGCCGCGCTGGTGTGTCCAGAGGGATACGACACGTGACCGTTGCCCGGGCGAAGCGGCGTGAAAACGAACGGCTCGTCGAGACCAGCCACACGCGGACGTGCGCGACCGATCAACGCCTTGCTCGCCGCGGTGAGTGCGCCCGACACGATCAGCCCCTCGCTGAGATGTCGACCCACATCGGCCAGCGTGGGCTTGTGCAGCGCGTAGCCCGTGAGGAGCGCGGCGCCGGCGATCACCACGCTACCTGGATCTCCCACGCTGGCGATACGCTGGGCGAGCGCGCCACCGGTGCGGGGGTCGGCCGGATTCATGGCCAGCCGATGCGAAAGTCGCGAGTCGAACGGCAGCAGCGCCAGACTCGCCGCACCGAACATCGACAGCGCGAGCCGCTCGCGCGGGGCAACAAAAGGCGTGTGCATCAGCGACGCACGGGCGCCAGCAGCGCGCGTGCTGACAAAAGCGCTATCGCGCGTGATGACAAGAGCGCTATCGCGCGTGCTGACCGCCTGTGCGCCGGCCGTGCGCGCTGCCGCGCTCAACCCAAGCGCGACCAGCACGCCGATCCAGCGATTCATCGCTGCGTACGGTAGATCATGTCCACGAGTTCGTCGTACATCTGCGCGGCCTCCTCTGGGCCTTTCCGAATGGCATCGGTGGCGCAGTGTTTCAGGTGATTGCGCATGAGCTCCTTCCCCACGCTGCGCAGCGCTTCGTGTACACTGGCGATCTGCGTGAGGATATCCGCGCAGTAGCGGTCTTCCTCCACCATGCGTTGCAAACCGCGCACCTGTCCTTCGATGCGGCGCAGCCGTTGGGTGTTGCGGACTTTGATATCCGGGTCAACGCCACTCGCCTTTCGCTCGCCATCGGCGGGAGTGGCGCAGCCGCAGGAGGCGACGGCGAGTTCCGCGTTGTGCACCTGATCGTGAGGCATGGTTCTAGGCGATTTTGGTTTGACGAAGTCGCAGCGAGTTGCTGACGACGCTCACACTGCTGAACGCCATCGCGGCACTGGCGAGAATGGGACTGAGCTGCAGTCCGAAAGCGGGATAGAGCGCACCGGCGGCGATCGGAATGCCGATGACGTTGTAGACGAACGCCCAGAAGAGATTCTGCTTCATCGTACGCATCGTGCGACGCGCGAGTTCGATCGCGCGCACGACGCCCATGATGTCGCCGCGCATCAGCACGAGGTCACCCGCTTCCATCGCGACATCGGTACCACTGCCGATCGCCATGCCGACATCGGCCTGCGCGAGGGCAGGCGCATCGTTGATGCCGTCGCCGACCATCGCCACGACTTCGCCGGCGGCTTGCAGGCGACGCACCTCGGCGACCTTGCCGTCGGGCAACACACCGGCAACGACACGATCGATTCCCGCGCGCGCACCGATCGCATTGGCCGTGCGTTCGTGATCGCCCGTGAGCATCACAACCGTGAGCCCCATGGAATGCAGTCGACGCACCGCCTCCGATGACGTGTCACGCAGAGGATCAGCCACGGCGATCACACCAGCCAACTCGCCGTCGATCGACACGAACATCGCTGTCTTGCCTTCAGCCGCCAATCGTTCAGCGTCGACAGCCAGCGGCGCGGACGAAACACTCCAGTCGGCGAGAAAGGCCGCGTTCCCAACCGCGAGCGCCGAATCGTTCACGACGCCCTGGGCGCCGCGCCCGGTCACGGACTGAAAGCTTTCGACCGGGGAGAGCGTGAGGCCTTCGTCGCGCGCCGCGCGCACAATGGCTTCGGCGAGCGGATGCTCACTCGATGTCTCGAGCGATGCGGTGAGCGTGAGCAGGCGGTTTCGGTCGACCGATGCGCCTGGCGCCAGGACGATGTCCGTCACCGCCGGCTTGCCTTCTGTAACGGTGCCTGTTTTGTCGAGCACCACCGTGGTGATCTCACCGGCGCGCTGCAGCGCTTCGCCACCCTTGATCAGCACACCAAGTTCAGCGCCCTTGCCGCTCGCGACCATCACGGCGGTGGGAACCGCAAGCCCCATCGCACACGGACAGGCGATGATCAGCACGGCGACGGCGCTCGCGAACGCGCGCACCAACGGCGCTTCAGTCGCGGCGAGATACCACACCGCAAAGGTGAGCAGCGACAAGCCGATCACGACGGGCACAAAGATGCCGCTGATTTTGTCGGCCAGCGCCTGAATGGGCGCGCGCGACCCCTGCGCGTCGCGCATCAGCTTGACGATCTGCGCGAGCACGCTGTCGGCACCAAGGGTCGTCGCACGATAGCGAAAGGCACCCGTGCGATTGATGGTGCCGCCAATGACGCGATCACCGACTTGCTTGGTCACCGGCAATGACTCGCCCGTCAGCATGCTTTCGTCGATCGCGCTTTCGCCGTGCACGATCTCACCATCGACCGGCACGCGTTCGCCCGGGCGCACCAGAATGATTTCGCCCGCCTCGACGGTATCGATGGGGGCGTCCACTTCTTCACCGAACCGTTCAACTCGCGCCGTCTTGGGTTGCAGATCCACGAGCGCACGCAGTGCCAGCGAGGTGCGCTGCTTGGCACGCGCCTCGAACATGTTGCCGGTCAGAATGAGCGCGATGATGATGATCACCGCTTCGTAGTACACATCCGGTGCGACACCACGACTCGTGAAGAACGACGGCGTGAGGGTGGCCACCAGCGAGTACGCGAACGCGGCGAGCGTTCCCACGCTTACGAGCGTGTTCATGTCTGCGGCGCCGTGCCGCAGGGCCGACCAGGCGCGCGTGTAGAAGTGGCGGCCGGCCCAACCCATCACTGCCAGCGTCGCCGCAAGGAGCACATAAGTCAGCTCGCGCGCCGGAAGCGTGTACAACGACGGCATCGCCGCGCGCAGCGCCGGATCGAGCGCCGTCATGCTCCAGCGCATGAACGGATCGGCGACGACGCCATGCGAATGCTCACCGGCCAACTGCGACATGAGCGGCATGCTCACCAGCATGGCGAGCACGCCGATGATGCCACTCACGATGGCCTTGGTTCGCAGTTCGCGGTACTCGGCCACATTCGCGCGATCGCGCGCCTCCTGTTCCTCAAATGCCGTCTGATCCGGATTTGCAATCGAAGCGCCATACCCCGCGCCTTCAATCGCACGCACCAGGGCATCGGGTGACACCGCCGACGGATCAAAGCTTACCGTCGCGCTCTTCATCATCAGGTTGACCGACGCATCGGTCACTCCCGGCTGCTTCTGCAGGACACGCTGCACGCGCGACGAACACGCGGCACACGTCATCCCCGTAACCGGCAAGCGAAGCGTTTCCATAAACAGCTCGCTCGCTCAGGCGATCACGCGACTCGTCGACGCTGAAGCCGAAAGGACCGGATAGCCCTCTTCTTCAACCGCCGCACTGATCTTCGCGACATCGGTCTTGGCGGGATCGTACTGCAACGTCGCGCTGCCGACGGACACGTTCTCCACGACCACACCGTCGGTCGCCGCGAGCGCGTTCTGGACGGCGGTTACGCAGTGGCCGCAGGACATGCCGCGGAGGGACAAAGTGAGCTGCTGCATGTGGGGCTCCAGATAGGGGGGAGGGCTATGCTTGCAGTTAATAATATACCCCTACCCCCTATAGTCAACGGGACGGAAGCTGGAAATCGGAAGCGGGTACGGCGGTAAAATGGAAAGCGGGAAACCGCGGTCACCGCGTTTCCCCGGGGTCAATTTTTCCGCCGTTCCTGCTTCCGCAGTCCCAGCTTCCGCTTCACCCGCAGTTCACGCCGCCGTCACCAGCATCCCCGTCCCCCACGGATCCCTCGCCACCCCATCCGCTACGCGGAACCCTCCTTCCTCCACACTTTCCAGAGCCGCCGCAACATCCGCGGCCGTCGGTAGCACCACTGTCCAATGCTCCAATCGAGCATCCGACTCCGACGGCGACGAAGCGCCGCGCGCCCACGTGTTCGTCCCCAGGTGGTGATGGTATCCACCCGCTGACATGAACAGCGCGCCCGGGTATCGCCACACGATCTTGTCGAAGCCAAAGGCGCGGCTGTAGAAGTCGCCGCCCTGATCGAGATCGCCCACATGGAGATGGAGATGGCCCATCACCGTCCCCGCGGGCATGCCGCTCCACTTCTCGCCGTTCGCACTCGCGACGACCGCTGGAAAGTCGATCGGGTCGGTGGCCATCATCAGCTCCGAGCCAAGACGCTGCCACTCCGAGCGCGGGCGATCGCGATACACCTCGATCCCCAAGCCGTCTGGATCCTGCAGGTAGAGCGCCTCACTGACCAGGTGATCGCTCGCACCGGCACGCGCGCCGATGTCGGCGAGATGCTGCACGAACTTCCCGAGTTCTGGCCTCGATGGCATCAGGATCGCGAAATGGTAGAGACCAAGTCGCGAGCCCGGACGAATAGCCTTTGTGCCCGGACGGGCTTCAAGAATCACGAGCGGTGTCCCGTCCGCCGCGGCCAGCGTACGCACATCGCCGGTGCGCTCGATTTCGCGAAGTCCGAGGACCGTTGAGTACCACTCGAGCGAACGATCGAGATTCGAGACCTGCAGATGGACTGGTCCGAGAGCCAGCCCGGCGGGCAAGCGATAGCCCGGGGGCGCTTCACCGTACGTGCCGGGAAGCGCTGGCTGCGCCGAGTCGGCGCTGCCGAACATGTCGGATTTGGAGACTGACATGAAATGAATGTATTTGGTATAACAATTATTGTCAAGCTAATTTTCTTGACTCTTGCCGTTTCTTCCCAATTCTTCAATGGGCGGCCAGAACCCGCCAACATTTCAACGACTCTGACCCGTTGAATTTCAATGACTCAGAGTCGTTGTATTTAAAATACTCAGAGTCGTTGAAAACTCGCTGTGCTTTCAATGACTCAGAGTCGTTGAAAACTCGCTGACCCGGAGGTCCGATGCCGTATCGATCGTCGTCCGTGTGCTTCGCAGTGCTGCTCCTCGCCGGCACCGCGGGGTGCGGCCATGTGCCCTTCGATCCCGATCCGGAGCCGGCCAAGACCGCCGGCGCCACGCAGTCGCTTACCGAGAAGGACTTCGGCAATCAGCGCGTCACTCGCGTTGAGGAACTGTTCGCGGGTCGCTTCCCCGGCGTCGAAGTGTTCAACGCCCCGGGCGGGATCCAGGTGCGCATCCGGGGTCAGACGACCCTGTATAGTGAGAGCGAGCCGCTGTTTGTTGTAGACGGTACTCCACTCGCCAGCGGCACCGGTGGCCTGCTCGCCATCAACCCACGTGATGTCGCGCGCATCGAAGTCCTGAAGGATGCGGTGTCGACCTCGACGTACGGCCTGCGCGGCGCCAATGGTGTTATTAAAGTCACGACCAAGCGCTAGCATCTTCGATTACCTTGCTCCACATGCGTGTTCGTCTGCATCCGTTGCGTCGCCTCGGCGCCATCCTGCTTGGTGTGCTCCTCATGCACACGTCGTGGGTGGCGTCTGTCTCGGCGTGTGAGATGAGCAACGTCTCCGAGAAGCGTGCTGCGGCCGCGCCGGCGCACGCGCACGAACACGCACCGGCCGATCATCACTCGTCTGCACCGTCCGCGCCCGCACCGCACCATGACGGCGCATCCGTCATTTGCCCCATGGCGATGTCGTGCACGCAAAGCGCGATGACCGCTGTCGTACCGACCGTCACGACGCGAATGGTCGCCGTCGCTACTTCGGTCCCGGATCACATTGCGCGCTCACCACGCACGGCGCGCGTCGCTCCCGATACTCCACCGCCGAGAGCCTGACACCAATCGGTGTCCGTGTCGACGCACCGCGTCGGCTTCTCTTTCGCATCTGATACTCGCCGTGCACAGCCCGGCGGTGGACTCATGACAATTCATATACCGCTAATGCTGCGCGCCGTCGCGCTCAGCATTCCGTTGCTCGTCTCGCGCCCTGCATTGCTCGGCGCGCAAACCGACTACTACAATACCGACGCCGGTCGACCCATTCGCGTCGAGGACGCGTACGCGATCGAGCGTCGTGCGCTGGAGCTACAGGTCGCGCCGTTGCGCCTGGAACGTCCGCGTGCCGGTGCCTATCGCTGGGGACTCGAGCCTGAAGTCGCGATCGGTCTCCTGCCGCGAACGCAAATCGAGATCGGTCTGCCACTCGTCCACGCGGAGTCGCGCACCGGTACACGAATGACCGCGCTTGGCGGCGTCGACATCAGCGCGCTCTACAATCTGAACGCCGAAACGCAGTGGCCGGCATTTGCCATTGCGGGCGAAGTCGTGCTGCCGGCTGGCGGTCTCGCACCGGCGCGCGCCATTCCGAGCCTCAAAGCCATTCTCACGCGCACGCACGGGTGGGGACGCGTCCACCTGAATGGCCAGGTCACTTTCGCTGACGCGAAGGATGTGTCGCCGGTTGTCGCCAATAGCCACACGCCGGCCAACGCTGAGTTCACGCGTTGGATGGCCGGGCTCGCGATCGATCACACCTTCCCCCTGCGTTCTGTGCTGTTCACCACCGAGCTCGTCGCGAGCGCTCCGCTCGATCGCACCGAGGCGCAGCGATGGGACGCTGCCGGTGGAGTGCGCTACCAGCTGAGTCCTCGCATCGCGTTCGATGCGGGCGGAGGCTATCGACTCCGCGGTGGCGATCAGGGCTGGTTCGTCACCAGCGGTGCCGCCGTCGCGGTGGGACTTCCGCAATGGGGAGGACGCTGAGATGCGATTCACATTGAAGTCGGCCGTGCTCGTCGCCACGGTCATGATGGCGCAAAAGGCCGAGGCGCAGTGGTCCACTACCTACGAGCAGTTCTATCTGCAAGCGCCGCACAACTGGACCTTCCGCAACAGCTACGCGACGGCCGACCGCATGTTCAACGCGTTCGACTTCGGTCACGCGATTCTGTATGAGACGCTGTGGACGAAGCCGAACGCATCCCCGCGCGAACTCGAGGAGCAGCGTTACGATCAGTTGACGAAGCGCATTCTGGTGAACCCACCGCGCCTTCCGCTGGAGGAAGCCGCGATCGAACCACGGTATGCGCGCCTCGCCCCAGAAGCGAAGGTGATGTTCGACTGGGCACACTTGCTTCATCGTCAGCTGTATGATGTGCTGGCCGACGAGCGACTGGACTGGCCGTCGCGTGATGCCGAGATCGCCCGGTTGGTTCGCTACTACAAATCGCGTCCTGATCTCGCGTTCAGCAGCAAGCCAAAGTCGATGCGGCTGATGCAGGAGCAACCCTACTCGCTCGCGTTCCGAAAGACCTATCCCAAGTTCAATGGGCTGATCTGGGCGTATCACTGGTTGCAGATGGGGCTCTACGAACCATTGCTGGAAGGGAAGTCGGTCGCCGAGAAACAGTCGATGGTTCGCGGCACCGTCGCTCGCTTCTGGCAGATGCTGAGCGATGCGCCGAACACGCTCCCGCATCAGATGCCGATGACCGTGGCGATCGCGCCAAAGTTTGCCGCACGGTACCCGGAGGCGTCGATCATTTTCGACAACCTGCATTCAATGCACGACGTCGTTTCGGATATCCTCGCAAACCCGAGCGTACCGCGCGACCAGAAGCGCACCGAAATTCTCAAAGCGGCGCGCGCGTATCGTGACGACAGCACCGAGGTGATGAGTATCGGGGCGTGGCGTATCATGTCCGAGCACATGGGCGCCGAAAACATGGGCGGCCCGTCGGTTGGGTTCATGCCGGCGCTGCCGACGCCGACAGTGACGCCGGGCGCTGTCATGCAACACGACGCGAGTGGTGCGATGATTGGTTTTGCGTTCGGCGGTGCGGTGGGAGCCTCGGCCGATGCGCACGCGCATCATCAGATGGCCGCGCCCACCGCTCTGCCGGCGAAGTCGGATACGACGGCAACGTCGGGGTCGACGTCCATGTCGATGAATCATGAGATGAGTCACGACATGAATCACGACCAGATTTTTGCGGCGCTGCGAATTCTCTTTGCTGTGCTCGCACGAAACTTCTGAGTCATCGGTTCATGAATGCAATGTCACCGACTTCGGTGACATCAGGCACGAGATCACAAGAGTCGCGGGTGCATCGCTTGCAAAGGCATAACACACCTGACGTTCGGGCGTGCGCGCCCGCGACTCTTTCTCGTAGCCGGAGTGAACCATGCCAATTCGCGCGAAACCGCTCGCCGCTCTCGCGGCACTCGTGCTTCTCCCGCTCCAGGCGGAAGCACAGTTGACGATGCTCGGTCAATCCAACGCATCAGGCGGCGGATTGGGGAGCGTCGCGACTGTGCTCACGTTGTCGAGTCCCGGGAACAGCACCAATGAAACCGGGTGTGTCGCTCCCGACGGGCTGACGACCTGCGGCTTTGCGAACTCGAACGTGCAAACTGGTGTCAGTCAGACCAGCATTCGCATGGCCAGCGCATTCCCGGGTCTCACAGGGAGCAACTTCCGTTTATTCCTGAACGCTGCAGAGCCGGGAAACGACAACACCATCACCGTGAACAATCTCGTGGTGCGCCTCTATAGCGCCGCGGGAGCGCAGGTGTTCACGAGTGCCAACTTTGCCGCTCCGATGACGCTGACGAACACGCTCAGCGGCATTGGCAACTTTGGCTTCATCTTCGGCCTGAGTGGTCCGGATGCCGCGGCGCTGCAGGCGGCGCTCACCGCCAACCCGGGCGGTTCGTTCGGTGTGGGTGCGAGCATTTCGGACGCCTCGGGTGGACTCGAGACGATCAGCATTGGCACTGAAAGCGGTCCGGGTGGCACCAGTGTCGTTCCAGAACCGTCGACATACCTGCTTCTGGCAACGGGACTCGGCGCACTGCTCGTCATGCGTCGTCGTCGGATGACGTGATCCTTGATCGCGTGACGTGATCGACATCACCGAGTCGCGAAGGGGTGCCGGTTCTACGGCACCCCTTCTGCGTTGTCGCCATGGAGGCAGTCCCGGCCGTGTGCTACTATTTCCCTTGATGACCGCCCCGTTGACGACTTTCGATTTGCGTGAGCAGCTCCAGCGTCACCTCGGGTCAACCTTCGCGGTCGACCGCGAGCTCCGTGGCGGCGGTAGTGCGCGCGTCTTCCTCGCCACCGAGCTGGCGTTGGAACGTCGCGTTGTGCTCAAGGTGCTCCCGCCCGATGTCTCACGTGGTGTCGACGCCGAACGGTTTCGTCGTGAAATCCTCTTCGTGGCGAAGCTGCAGCATCCGCATCTTGTCCCGCTGCTGAACGCCGGCACGGTCACGCTCGACAACGGCGGTGGTCTGCGGTGGTTCAGCATGCCGTTCGTTGAGGGGCAGTCCCTGCGCGAGTTGCTGCAGCGAGAAGCGCTGTCGATGAGCGATGTGACGCGACTGCTGCGCGAACTCGCATCGGCGCTCGCGTACGCACACGGTAAAGGCATCATGCATCGGGATATCAAACCCGAGAACATGCTCCTGAGCGAAGGCGTGTCGATGATCGCCGACTTTGGCGTCGCCAAGGCGCTCGACAACGCCGCCGCGATCGGCCCTGACGGCAAGCGCGTGACGAGCACGAACACCGTCCTCGGCACGCCTGCGTACATGGCGCCAGAACAGATCGTGTCGGCGACGGTGGTCGATCATCGTGCCGATTTATACGCATTCGGATCGGTGGCGTACGAACTGTTTACCGGTGCGCCACCGCTCGCACGCGAATCACTGCGTGCGACCCTGGCCGCTCAAGTGTCCGAGGCGCCTGTACCAATTCTCGAGCGACGTCCGGAGCTCGCGCCAGCCTTGGCCGATGTGATCATGCGCTGCCTCGAGAAGGATCCGAACAAGCGACTCGAGTCTGCGGCGACCATTGTGAAGACGCTCGACGAGCTCACGCAGTCCGCGCACATCAGCGGCACGTTCACGGCGGCTCGTCCCGTGCCGTCACCAGCCGTCACTACGGGCGCGCCGGTGTCCGTGCCGGCATCCGCAGCACCAAGGCAGTCGGCGCCTCCTGCCAACACGCCCGTGCATTCATCGGCGCGCTCGGGAATGACGGCCGCTGTGCTCATTGTTGCCGGTCTTGCCATCGTCGCTGCAGTCGCCTGGTATCTCCAGCGCAGCTGATCGACAACCAGCTCAGAAGCGCGCGCCAACTTGCGACAACGGCGTGACGAAGGGACATTTTTGTGCAGGTCACCCGCAGCCGGAGCGTGACGATGCATAAAGTTCCCGTAGACCGAAGACACGCGCTGGCGCTCGTCGCGAGCGCGGTCGCCGCAATCCTTCCGATGCGCGCTGCAGGCGCGCTCTGCGGCGTGCCGTTCCATCCAACGCCGCGCAAGGGCATCACGGCAGCCAAGGTGCTGACGGCTGCCGATCTCGCAAAGTATCCCGGACTCGTCGCGCTCTTTGACGGGATCCGCGAGTACCCGCAAATCATTGACGGCCTGGGCTGTCATTGCGGCTGCGCGCTGCTGGTCGAAACACACTACTCGTTGCTCAGCTGTTATGAAAACGAGAACGCGATGGCGAAGATCTGCCCCATCTGTCAGGGCGAAGGTCGCGTCGCCGTTCGCATGGCCAGGGCCGGCAAGTCGCTCGGGGAAATTCGCGACGCCATCGACGCGCAATTCGGATGATCCATTCTCGTGCCATTCTGAGCGCAGTGACGGTTGCACTCGTCGCCAGCGCAGCGCCGCTCCGCGCGCAGATTCGCGCGAGCGAACTGCAAAGCATTGCGCAAACGGTTGACGGAACCACACTGCGCGTGACCTACTCGCGCCCGCGACTGCGTGGCCGCACCGAAGTATTCGGGACGCGCGCCGTGCAATGGGGAGAAGTGTGGACGCCGGGTGCGAACTGGGCCACGCTGCTTGAAGTGGATCGCGACATCAGCATGAGCGGCGTTGCCGTTCCGAAAGGCAAGTACGGCATGTGGCTGGTGGTGTCGAAGGACTCGTCGTGGACGATGCTGCTCGACCCGAACTGGCGGCAGTTCCATATGGATCATCCCAAGCCGAACGCCACGCAGATACACGTGCCGATCTCGGCCGACGCTCGTGCATCGACGAGCGAGGAAGCGCTGACCTTCTCGTTTCCCAGCGTGACCTCGCGCGGCGGAACGATTGCGATGCAGTGGGCTCGCATGCGCGTCACGATGCCCTTTCAAGTCACGCCAAGCCTTTCCGAAAAGCTGCCGGAGGCAGAGGCTCGACCATTCGTTGGCACCTACGCACTCGATTCAGCCGGAAAGTCCACCGGCTCGATGATCGTCACGTACACCAATGGTGGCCTGAAAGCGCGCTTCGATCCGGCAGACAATTACTTCAAGAACTTTGCCCTGATGAAGACGGGCAAGAACATCTTTACCATCGGCCTGTACGAAGCGGCCGAGGTGTACGCCGGTGGTGAGATCTACGAAGTCCTGAAGCCCGACATGATGTTCACTTTTTCAGTTGTGAAGGGCGTCCTGACGTTTGAGTGTCGCGACGACTCGGACGTGCTGCTCTTCAGCGGAAAGAAAACACCGTAGTGCATCGCTCTCAGGGCGCGGGCTTCACTCGAAGCACGCGCCCGTTACTGTTGTCGGTCACGACGTAGACCAGACCATCCGGACCAACCGCGACGTCGCGAATGCGCTCGCCGAGTTGGTGGAGATACCGCTCCTCTTTCGTGACACGACCGTTGGAGAGTTCGAGTCGCACCAACGCGCCAGGCGTCATTGAGCCGATCAGCACGCTGCCTTTCCACCCGGGAATCGCATCGGCGGTGTAGAACGCCATCCCTGATGGCGCGATCACCGGATCCCAGAAGTAGACCGGTTGCTCCAGCCCTGCCTTCGCGGTGCCTTCACCGATCGTAGCGCCCGAGTAGTCCACGCCGTACGTGATGACGGGCCAGCCATAGTTCTTGCCGCGCTCGGGGTGATTGAGCTCATCGCCACCGCGTGCGCCATGCTCGACCGTCCACAGCTGACCCGTCGCTGGATCGAGCGCCGCCGCCTGCACATTGCGATGTCCGAGCGACCAGATCTCCGGTCGCGCACCGCTGGTGCTGACGAAGGGATTGTCTGCCGGCACCGTCCCATCGCCGTTGATGCGCATGACCTTGCCGAGTCCTGCGGTCAGGTCCTGTGCACGCTCGCGATAGCTGAACCGCTCTCCCTGCGTGATGAACAGCTTGCCGTCGTTGGCGAATACGAGGCGCGACCCAAAATGATTTCCTCCGCTCACCTTGGGCTCCTGCCGATAAATCACCGAGACCTCCTGCAATCCGGTATCGGTGAATCGCGCTCTGGCCACTGCGGTACCTGCGCCTCCCGCGCCCTGCTCAGCGTACGACAAGTAGATCCGCTGATTCGTCGCGAACTGAGGATCAAGCGCAACATCGAGCAAGCCGCCCTGCCCCGAGGCGTACACCGCCGGCACGCCGCTGAGCGGCGGAGAGAGCTGCCCTGACTGAGAGATGACTCGCAAGCGACCTGGCCGTTCCGTCACGAGTGCGCGACCGTCGGGAAGGAATGCAATCGCCCACGGATTCACGAGGCCGGTCGCAACGGTTTCAGCGATCACGACACCCGGATTGTTGGCCGGTGTAGGAGACCGATCGCCGAGCACCTGGCCGGGAGGCGCAGGGTCGATGTGCGGTGACGCCGATGAGCCGCAGCTGATGCAACCGGCCGCAGCGAACAACACGTATGGCAGAGCGCGTGTCATGCTGGCGAAAGGGCTAGGGTGTGCGCAGCTTTCATTCGGGAAATTGCGTTCCCGGGTCCCTCCTTTCCATCCCCCCGATGCCGATCTCATTCAAGGTCAACGGCAAGTCCCGCTCGGTTGACGTTCCGGCCGACATGCCCCTCCTGTGGGTGCTGCGCGACGAACTCGATCTCAAAGGCACCAAGTTCGGCTGTGGTGTCTCGCGTTGCGGCGCCTGCACTGTGCATGTGAACGGTGTCGCGCAGCGTACCTGCACGATGCCTGTGTCGCGCGCCGCCGGCACCGAAGTCACGACCATCGAGGGGTTGTCCCCCGAAGGCACGCATGCGGTGCAGCAGGCGTGGGAAGAACTCGATGTGCCGCAGTGCGGTTACTGCCAGGCCGGTCAGATGATGGCCACTGCGAGCTTGATTTCGAAGACGCCGAACCCCACCGACGCGCAGATCGACGAAGCGCTCAACACGAATCTTTGCCGTTGCACGACGTACCTGCGCATTCGCGCCGCCGTGCATCGTGCCGCCGAGATCAAGGCAGGTGGCGTCGCCGTACCGGCGGCGGGCAAGTCGGGCAAGGAGGATTGACGCCATGACGACAAAGAACGAACTCGCCACGGGCGTGAATCGCCGCGACTTCCTCAAGGTCACTGCGTTGGCGGGCGGTGGCATCCTGCTCGCGAGCTACGCCGAACCACTCGAAGCGATCGAACGACTCGGAACGCGTGTCGCCGATCCGATGTTGAGCGCGTACATCCGCATCACGCCCGACAACATCATCACGATCACGGCGAAGAATCCGGAAATCGGCCAGGGCATCAAGACGATGCTCCCGATGCTCATCGCCGAAGAGCTCGATGTTGACTGGAAGAACGTGCGCATCGAGCAGGCGGACTTCGATCCGACCAAGTATCAGGCGCAGATCGCCGGCGGTTCAACGGCCACGCCGACGAACTGGCTGCCGATGCGTCGCGCCGGTGCCGCTGGACGTGCGATGCTGATCGGCGCCGCCGCGCAGCAGTGGAATGTGCCAGCAGCTGAGCTGACCACGGAACCGGGCTTTGTGGTGCACGCTGCCAGCAAGAAGCGCGCGTCGTATGGTTCGCTCGCAGCGGCCGCTGCGTCGATCACACCGCCCGATCTCAATACGGTGCCGCTCAAGGACGCGAAGAATTTCCGCATCATCGGCACGCGTCAGAAGACGTACGATCTCAAGAACATCCTCACCGGCAAGCCGATCTTCGGCATCGATGTCGTCGTGCCCAACATGCACTACGGCACGTTCGTGAAGTCGCCCGTTTATGCCGCAAAGGTCAAGA
Organism: uncultured Gemmatimonadaceae bacterium; assembly: GCA_966112585.1. GTDB lineage: Bacteria > Gemmatimonadota > Gemmatimonadetes > Gemmatimonadales > Gemmatimonadaceae > Gemmatimonas. The sequence goes on along the minus strand of CBHWDN010000019.1, from coordinate 28,625 downwards.
GCGCGAATCTCGATTTCGTGAAGGCGCAGCCCGGTGTGACACATGCCTTCGTCGTTGAAGGCGGCACGCAGCTCACTGGGCTCATGCCGGGTGTCGCGATCGTCGGCAAGAATTGGTGGATGGTGCAGCAAGCGCGAAAGAAGCTCGTGGTGGAGTGGGCTGATCATCCCACATCACAGCAGTCGAGCGCAGGCTTCGCGGCCAAGGCTGCGGAGCTGTTCACGCAGCCCGCGCATCGCAGCATTCGCAAGGACGGTGACTTCGCGACCGCGCTCAAGGGCGCCGCGAAGACCATCAAGGCGGAATACACCTACCCGTTCATCGCCCACGCGCCGCTCGAGCCGCAGAACTGCACCGCGCAAATGGTCGGCGACAAGCTCGAGATCTGGTCGAACTCGCAGACACCACAGTCGGGACGCACGCTCTGCGCGAGCACGCTCGGCGTCAAGGAAGATCAGATCACGATTCACATGACGCGCGCGGGTGGCGGTTTCGGCCGTCGATTGAACAACGACTACATGGTCGAAGCGGCGTGGATCGCGCGTGAAGCGAAGGTGCCGGTCAAGCTGCTGTGGACGCGCGAAGACGACATTCAGCACGACTTCTATCGCCCGGGTGGTTTCCACCAGTTCACCGCCGGCATCGACGCCAGCGGCAAGCTGATCGCCTTCCGCAATCACTGTGTCACCTTTGGCGAAGGCGAGCGCTTCGCGCCCAGCGCCGACATCGGCCCGGGTGAGTATCCGGCACGCTTCGTTCCGAACTGCTCTATCGACGCGTCCGTGATGCCATTGGGCGTTCCCACCGGTGCGCTGCGCGCGCCGCGCTCGAACGCGCTGTCGTTTGCATTCCAGGGCTTCATCGATGAAGTGGCCGAAGCCGCCGGCCAGGATCCGATTCAGTACAGGATCGACATGCTGAAGAACGAGGTCCCGCCTGCCACGCCGCTCACACCGCAGCAGCAGGCTGGTCAGATGGATGCCAGCCGCGTGATTGGGGTGCTCGAGATGGTGCGCGATGTGTCCGGATGGGAGAAGCGGAAGTCGCTCCCCAAGGGCACGGGCATGGGCGCCGCGTTCTACTTCTCGCATCGCGGATACTTCGCCGAAGTCGTGCAGGCCACGGTGAGCAAGGCCGGCGAGCTCAAGGTCGACAAGGTGTGGTGCGTGGGTGATGTCGGCAGCGATATCATCAATCCAAACCACGCCGAATCGCAGTCGCAGGGCGCGGCACTCGACGCGCTGGCGCAGGCGCTCGGCCAGGAGATCACCTTTACGGCTGGCAAGGCGGACCAGACGAACTTCAACAACTTCCCCCTGCTCCGGATGCGACAGGCGCCGCCGTCGGTGGAAGTGCACTGGAAGAAGACGGCGTTTCCGCCGACCGGCATCGGCGAGCCGGCTATGCCGCCGTTCATTCCCGCGTTGATGGGTGCCATTCACATGGCCACGGGCAAGCGCGTGCGCCAGATTCCACTCACCAAGGTGGATCTCAAGTGGGCCTGATGTTGTTCCAGGCCCGCTTCACTCACTCGACACACCCGATGCTCGCACGATGCTTGTAGAGACCATCCCAACGTCCCCGTTCGCTGATCAGCGACCGGGGACGTCCGGTTTACGGAAGCGCACGGCGGTGTTTGAACAACCGCACTATCTCGAGAATTTCGTGCAGGCGCTGTTGGACGAAGCGAAACTTCCGCTCGACGGCGTGCTCGTGATAGGCGGCGACGGCCGCTACTTCAATCGCGAGGCAATCCAGCGCATCATCGCGATTGCCGCGGCGAATGGCGTCACCGAAATCATGACTGGGCGCGGCGGGTTGCTTTCCACGCCGGCGGCATCGCATCTCATTCGTCAGGGAGCAGCCGGCGGAATCATTCTGTCGGCAAGTCACAACCCTGGTGGACCTGACGGCGACTTCGGCATCAAGTACAACAGTGCGAACGGAGGACCAGCGCCCGAGTCGTTCACGAACGCTGTCGCCGCGCGTGCGGCCGCGATGACGCAGTATCGCACCGCCGTGTTGCCTGAAATCGATCTCGATGCGGTGGGCGATCACACCATCGGCACGATCGATCTCACCATCGTCGATCCGGTTGAAGCCTACGCGTCACTCATGGCCTCGCTGTTCGACTTCGCGGCGATACGCACACTGTTCGCGAGTGGCTTCCGAATGCGTTTCGACGCCATGCACGCGATCACCGGTCCGTACGCCGTGGAGATTCTGGAGCATCGCCTGGGCGCTCCGAAGGGCACCGTGATCAACGCCGTTCCGCTTCCAGATTTCGGCGGCGGTCACCCGGACCCGAATCTCACCTACGCGCACGATCTCGTGGAAGAGTGCTTCGGCGCCAACGCGCCCGACATGGGTGCGGCATCAGATGGCGACGGCGATCGCAATATGATTCTCGGTCGCCGCTTCTTTGTCACGCCGAGCGATTCACTTGCCGTACTCGCGGCGAATGCGACCCTGGTGCCCGGCTACGCCAAGGGAATCGCTGGCGTCGCGCGTTCGATGCCAACGAGTGCGGCGGTTGATGCCGTCGCCGAAGCGCTGGGAATCCCCTGCTTTGAAACGCCGACCGGTTGGAAGTTCTTCGGCAACCTGCTTGACGCCGGCCGCATTACGCTGTGCGGCGAGGAAAGCTTTGGCACCGGCTCGAATCACGTGCGTGAGAAGGACGGCCTGTGGGCGGTGCTCTTCTGGCTCAACATCGTCGCGGCGCGCGGTGAAAGCGTTGAGCAGATCGTGCGCGAACATTGGAGCCGGTTCGGTCGCAACTACTACACGCGATACGACTATGAGGGCGTGCCGACGGACGCCGCGAACACGGTGATGTCGACGCTGCGGGCGCAGTTTTCCACGCTGCCGGGTCAGATCGTTGGCGCACGAGCGGTACGAACCGCCGATGATTTCGCGTACACCGATCCGATCGACGGGTCGGTCAGCAAGAATCAGGGCATTCGCATCCTGTTCGACGACGGCGCGCGCATCATCTTCCGACTCTCAGGCACTGGCACCGAAGGCGCGACCATTCGCGTCTACATCGAGTCGTGCGAAAGTGAGGCGGACAGGTTGGGCATGGAGACGGCCGATGCGCTGCGCGAGCTCGTGTCTGCCGCGTTGCAGTTGTCTCAACTGGAGGCGACGACGGGGCGGACGGCGCCAACGGTCATTACGTAGGCCTCGCGCGCCCCGCCACGATCGTCACGTTGTCGGTGCCGCCACGCTCGAGCGCCATGTTGAGCAGCGAATCGCACAGCTGTTTCGAGCTGGTCATGTGGCGGCACTGCTCGGCGATTTCGGCGTCGGTCACGTGCTTCGTGAGTCCGTCGCTGCACACGAGCGTGATGTTGCCTTTCTTGCCGAGTGCAAGCCGCGTGATTTCCGGCATTGCTTCGTCGGCACCGATCGCGCTCGCCAGCACATGCTGCAGCGGCGAAGCGTGGGCGCGCTCCGGTGAGAGCGCGCCGCGATCGATCATTTCCTGCGCGAGTGTCTGGTCGCGCGTGAGCTGCCGAAGAACACCGTTGTCATAGTGATAGCAGCGGCTGTCGCCGACCTGCACGCAGTAGAGCCACGGCCACACGATCACGCCAACGCTGAGTGTGGTCGCCATGTTGCGTCCTTCGAATTGCGCTGACGCCTTCTCTTTCACGCAGCGGTGCGCTTCGAGCGCGGCCGTTCGCAGCGCCGTCTTGAACTCTTCGTCGCTGTTGGCGCCCGCGGTGTGCCAGCAGCGCATCGTGGACGCGAAATACTCCGACACCGAGATCGTGGCGAGTCGACTGGCTTCACTGCCATCGGCGCTTCCGCCGACGCCGTCCGCCACCAACATGATGGTGGCCATGCGCTCGCCGCGCAGCGGAATCGCCGACACTTCGAGGCTGGTGCCGTGCACCACGACCTGTGGATGCACGGTGCACAGGAGGAACTGATCCTGATTCGTCGGGCGCACGCGCCCGGCGTGCGTTATTCCGTACAGATCCAACTCATCGTCCCGCGGGCGATCGGTCGGCCCATTGGCATTCGTCGAGGGGCACATGTCGCCACGATGGTACTCCGCAGAGCCCTAGGCAAGCTGAGCCGCACCACCGGTCGCAGTTGGCGATCGACTGAGAGCCGATCATTGCCTGGCGTTCATTTGCTCCTCGACGCTACGATGCGCGTGTCCTGCGACCGACGAATGCGAAAAGTCGACGAATGCTGAGCGCAATTCCCGTGTACACCAGCACCAGCGCGCCAAGCGACACGAGTCCGGCAATCGTCTGTCCGGTGAGCCCCAGTGCCTCACCGGTGTGGAGAAATCGCAGCCAGGAGCGGAGTCGACGCCCCGGTGTCTGCGATGCAAATGGGGCCCACGTCGTGCTATCGGAGGTGCGTGACACAGTGAGTGTCCCGCGCTTCTGCGGTTCGCCGCCGGTTCCCGCGTCGATCGTGTACACGAGCGGCGCCTTCGCGTTACGTGGCCACGCGAGCGATACCGATGTCCATTCGGGGACGCGAGCGGAAGCAATCGACACAACGTCGCCGGCCACTACCGTATTACCCGAAGTTCCAGCTCCCGTAGTACGGGCTTCCAGCGTGCGGGCTTCCGGAGTTGCCGCATTACCCGCAGTCGAATTTTCCGCCCTTCTCACTTCCGCAGTTCTGCCTTCCGCATTCCCGACCGGCGCCGCCGGCGCCGGCGGTGCCTCTCCCACCGCCCGATACACAAGTGCCGAGGCCCACGGATACGAAATCACCACGCCTGAAGCGACCACGACGGCCAGCGGCAATGCACTCCAGAATCCAATGACGTTGTGCCAGTTGAAATCGCGCGCCTTCGCCGACAATCCGCCGCGAAACCACGTCACCTGACGCACCGACTTCCAGGTGAGATTGCGCGGCCACCAAAGCCACATCCCCGATAGCACGATGAACAGGAACGCGAGGTTCGATGCCCCCGTCAGCTTGCGGCCACTCGCGCGTTGCTCGCCCTGACGCGCCAGCCAGCGATGCCAGTCGGTCATGATGCTGAAGAACTTTCGCATCGACGCGCTGCCGGTTCCCAGCACCGCGCCGGTATACGGATCGACGTACTGGCGACCCTCGCGACCAAAGTTGACTTCAACCGGCGCTGAAGGATCCACGCGCCAGAGCACCGCACTCGGCGATTTCCCTTCGCGCGTGACCACCAGCTGCAGCAGCGAATCGGCGGCGAGCGGAATCGCCCCCGGTCGCGCAGACACGCTGAGATCGCGCACGTCGGCCCAATGCTGCATCTGGCGCTGATAGGTGAGTGCCACCCCCGTCGCCGACATGATGAGAACGATCGCGCCGGCAACGACACCGGCAGCGAGATGCATCCAGAAGAGGATCGAGCGAATGGCACGCATTGGGGCGGGGTTTGATGAGAACGATTCTCATGAAGCGTCCACGGAGCTTAGACGCTAATCCCGAGTTCGTCAATCGGCTTTCTTCCATTTTTCAATGACTCGGAGTCGTTGAAATCGCCATTTGACTCTGACCCCGTGAAACGCCGCGCCTCTCCCGGCGCGTTTCACGGGGTCAGAGTCGTGGCCGGATTTCAATGACTCAGAGTCGTTGATCGGGTGCGCATGTTTCAGGAGATGCCAACCTCTCCGCTCACCCTCCGCGCTGGTCCTCGGGCGCTCGCGCTGCTCCGCGAGCGCGGGCTACGCGCCGAGGACGTCGACATCCTTCCCGGGGCGTCGGGCGGCGCGAAGTGGATCGGGATCGCGGGGCTCGATCGCTACCTGTTCGGCACCTTTCTACACAAGCCCAGAACGCGCGCGCTCCACGGCATCGGTAGCTCCATTGGATCGTGGCGTCTCGCCTGTCTCGGTCAGCGCGATCCGATTGCAGCACTTGCTCGCGGGCACGAGGCATACATCCGGCATCAGCGCTACAGCCGGAATCCGTCGCCGCGCGAAGTCACCGACGTGCTCACGCGCTGTCTCGACCATCTGCTCGGCGACCTCGGTGTCGCAGAAATTCTCGGGCACCCCACACTGCGCGTGCATGTGATCACGGCCGCCGCGCGCGGTGCGGCGGCAAGCAGCAATCGCCCGTGGCTCGCAGCCGCTCTCGCGATCGCCGCCGCAGCCAATGTGCTGTCGCGACGCACACTCGGGTGGCAGCTCACACGCACCATCTTCCACGCCAGCGGCAGCGATTCGCCGTTTTTGCATCTGTGCGACTTGCCGACCGAGCACCGCGAACTCACGATCCACAATGCGCGCGCCGTGCTGCTGGCCTCCGGATCGATTCCACTGCTCCTCGAAGGCGTTCGCATCGACAACGCACCCGGCGTGCATTGGGATGGCGGCGTCACCGACTACCATCTCGATCTCGACTTCGGCAACGGTGACGGGCTCGTACTCTTTCCGCACTTCTACGATCACATCGTGCCCGGCTGGTTCGACAAGTCGCTTGCCTGGCGTCGCGCGGGTTCGGCGAACTTTTCACGCACGCTGCTCATCGCGCCCAGTCGCGAGTTCGTACAATCACTGCCAGGCGCCAAACTTCCTGATCGTCAGGACTTTTATACGTTGACCGACGACCAGCGCATGCAGCGATGGGAAGCCGTCTCTGCGCGCACCAACGAACTGGGGGACGCGTTGCACGAGCTCATTGAGACCGGGCGCGTCGCCGATGCCTGCCAACCGTGGGGATGATGTCCGCCCTCGATCGTTATCTCGCCTTTCGCCGCACACTTGGCCCACGGCCGCCTCTCGAGCAGCTGGTGGTACGCGCACGCGGACTCGATTTCGCCGTCTATCGCACGCCGGCCGTTGGCCAATCGCCGCCGCTCCTCTGCATCAACGGCGGGCTGCTCTTCGACCACTCGCTCTTATGGCCAGCGCTCGCGCCACTCGCGGCCAAGCGTCAGCTGATCTTTTACGATCAGCGCGGGCGTGGGCGAACCACCGTTCCGCCCGGACATCTCGCCTCGCGCATCGAGTTCGACGCGAGCGACGTCGCCGCGCTTCGCGAGGCACTGCAGCTCGACGAGTGGGACGTACTGGGTCACTCCTGGGGCGGCGGCATCGCCATGCTGGCCGCAACGATTGATCCAGAAGCGACGACACGCCTGGTCCTCGTGAACGCCGTCGGCATCACCAGCGCGTGGTTACCGCCACTACACGGGGCAGCGCTCGCGCGCCTGACCGGCGACGCACACGACGCGCTCGCCAAGTGTGATGTCCGCACACTCACGGAACCCGATCTCACCGCGCACGCCGCGTACGCGCAAGCGTTTTTCCCAGCGTCGTTTGCCGATCAGCACTTCGCGCGCCAGGTGGCCCCGCCGCTCGGTACGAGTGTCACCGGCGCCGCCGTAGCCGCGCGACTTCGGCGCGACGGATATGACTGGTCGGACCGGCTGCGTGACCTCCGATGCCCAACGCTCGTCCTGCATGGTGCGGCAGATGTTCTGCCGCTGTCGGAGGCGGCTCGCACGGCGGCCCACCTCGTGGAGGCAGGATGCTCCGCGCGCGTGATGCCAATCGCTGACGCAGGCCACAACCCGTTCTGGGAAGCCCCCGACGCGTTCTTCGCCGCGGTGCAGACCTTCCTTACGGAGGGCCGGCCCACCTCCTGACGATCGCTGATGAAGTCCGCTGAAACGCTGCTGGCTTGTTGTGTCGTGGGCCTCGCCTGCTTCATTGGCGGGCAAACCATGGCGACGCGGAATGTTCACAGCGAAGCCGCCGGTGCTATCGGCGAACGCATCCCCCGCCCCACGCTGCGCGCGCACGCGCCCGTACATGGCGAGGAGATCGTCGTCCCCTCCACGCTACTCGCGAACGGTGGCGAACGGCCGTCGCTCGATCCCAGCGAGATGCGCCGCCGAGTGCAGTCAGGGCTCGAAGGGACTTACGTCAATGAGTTGCTGATTGCGCGCGACTCGGTCATGGCGCGTTGGCCCGATCGCGTCGGACGCCCGCTCCGCGTTTTTGTGCGCGAAGCCGAACGTCTTGATGGATGGAACGCGGACTATCTGCCAGCGGTTCGCGACGCGTTCGACACGTGGACCCAGGCGGGCATTCCCGTCCGCTTCACGTTCACAGCCGACTCCGCGCTCGCGGATATCCATGTCCGCTTCCTCGATCGCTTCACGAACGGCATCAGCGGCAAGACGGTGTGGAGCCGCGATGCGAACTTCTGGTTGGTCTCGAGCGACATTCAGCTGGCGATTCTCCACCCGGCCGGCGGTACCGTGACGCCGCCACAGATGCGCGCCATCGCGCTGCACGAAGTGGGTCACCTGCTCGGCCTCGATCATGCCAGCGACAGCGAGAACATCATGGCGGCGAGAGTTCGCGTGAGAGAGCTTTCGGAGGCGGACAAGGCCACGGTGCGACTGCTTTACTCGATGCCGGCGGGCAGCTTGCGTTAACTGCCAGTACAGAGTGTAGAGAATACAGTGAGGCGTGTAGAGCACTAATGCTCTACACGCCTCACTGTTTTCTCTGCACTCTTGACTGGCAGTTGAACCGACTCAGCGCCCTTTCAGCACCACCGTGCGCTCACCCGATTTCGAGCGCACCGTAAGCTTGATCTCGCCGCCCGCAATCACCGCTTTTCGCAGCATCGCGACGTCGCGTGCACGCTGACCATTGATCCGCGTCACGACTTCTGCGGGTTTCAGACCAGCGTCGGCGGCGGGCGATCCAGGTGCGACCTTCAACACGAGCACGCCGGGTTCGAGGTCGAGCGTCGATGCGAAGTCTTCATCGATGGTCGAGAACTGCGCGCCGGCAAGGAACGACACGCCGCTGCTCGCCATCGCCGGTGGCATCGGCGGCACCGGCGCACGGCTCGGCGACATCTCGCGCACAATGAACTCACCATCGCGCGTGAGACGCGGCGCCGAGGGCGCACGCACCATCACCATTGTGCGTGCTTCGTCCTTGCGCGGCACGATCGTCACCGGCACTTCGCGCTGACGACCGCTCTTTCGAATGCGGAACCGGACCGTGCTGCCCGGCACCATCAGCTCGGGATAGTTGATCGCCTGCTGCACGAGATCGCGACCGTTGTACGCCAGCAGCGTATCGCCGGCCACCAACCCGGCCTTCTCTGCCGGCGAGCCGGCATCGACGGCTTCGACAAGCGGATACTCGCAGTGGCTCGTGAACACACCTTCGGGCGAGACAAGACGCACCTGGGCGCCTGAGAGCGACACACCCACGTAACCGTTCGGCGCGGCCGATGCGAGGCGCGCCTCAGCGACGCCCGTCAGCGCCGCGACCTGCGGCTGCAATGAGCGCACCAGTCCATCGATGACGGGGGGCATAGTGCGCGCGAGCACCGGCGCGACGCGACTCATGGTCGAATCCATCGAGATGAACAGATTCCGCCCGTCGATGGTGCGGCCAGACGCCGTTACGCGTACCGAATCGCTGCGTCGAAGCGTGATCTCTTCTTCGGGCGCACCATTTTTGTCGAAGTAGCGAACCACGATTTTCATCGCCGAATCCACACCACGCTGCACCTGCGACATCTGCCGCAGCTGCTCATGCTGCAACTGCTGGTCATGAGACAGCGCCTGCATCGCCCCTTCAAGCTCACGACGCAACCGCAGCAGCGCGAGCCCTTCCGGTGCCTGCGCGAGTGCGGTGGGCGATGAGGACAGCTCTTCGCACGCGTTGGCCACCATTGCCGCCGGCCGCGCACGCAACGAAATACGAACCTGCCCCGACGGCGGCGGCGTCTGCGCCGCGAGCGACGACGACACGACCCCCGAGGAGATTGCGAGCAACACCGCCTGCGTGGTGCGTCGCGCGGGAACGAAAGAAGGACGGAAAGACATTAGTACCGTTCGATAACCTTGTCGACGGGCAACGCGCCGCTGAGTGCTTGCAGCGTCGCCTCACGCGCCGAGTAGGCCGAGAGATAGTAGTGATTGAGCACCGGGTCCTGCGGGGCCTCGCGCAGCGCCGCGCGAGAAGCCGCCATCATCTGATCGAGCGCCGCCAGACGCGCACGATAGACATCAGAATCGCGCTGCGTCGGATCGTTCGACGCAAGCCACACTGACGCGCGTTCGTAATCGTGCTGCGCGCGATTGAGCACATCGGTTGCCTGTTCCACCGAGGCGAAATCGCTGTCGCCGTAGCCGACCGTGCGCGCCATCGCACCAGCCTGTGCGAGCGGCGCGGCGCTTCCAAACTCGGTGCTGCTCATGCGACCCATTGCCGCACCACCCGCCACCAGCGCAAGTGCCGCGGCAACTTGCCGAACGCGCTGGAACCAGCGCTGACTCGACACCGGTACTTCCGCGACCGTGCGTACCGCCGCGCCGTGGATCGAATGTACGACCGCCGGCTGGTCAGGCAACGCATGTTCGCCCGTGGTGAGCAAGCCTTCGTCGCGAAGTCCTCGCGCCAGCTGCTCCCACGCAATCAGGCGCGGTGCGTCGGTCGTGAGATCTTCTTTCACCACCGCCGCCGAGCGCGACACGACCTGCATCATCGCATCACGTTCCGCGCGACAGGACGTGCACGACGCGAGATGCGCGAGCTCGTCAACGGTGAACGGTTCGTCGTCAAACGCGGCAAGCCGCGTGGATTCAAGGTGCTGCATAGCTGCGATCCAGGCCGGAAGAAAACGTATCGGCAAGCGGGGCAAGCAATCGGCGCAACTTCGCCCTCGCTTTGAACAGCTGCGACTTGGAACCACCAGGGGTGATCCCCAGTTCCGCGGCGATCTCCTCGTGGGTATAGCCTTCGACATCGTGTAGCAGGAACACCGTACGCGCGCCCGGCGACAACTTGCGAGCCGCTTCGTCGATCGTGCGCGCCAACATGCTGCGCTCGGCCTCCTGCTCCACAAACGCCGAGTCCTCCTCGATCGACGTCTCAGCCGCCGCCAGACGCTTTGCCCGACGCAAGGCATTCAGCGTGCGATTGATCGCGACGCGATGAATCCACGTGCTGAACTTCGCATCCCCCCGCCATGACGGGAGGGCACGGAAGATCTGGATCCAGACCTCCTGCGCGATGTCCTCGGCAAGGTCGGGATCTCCGGCGAGGCGACGGACGACCGCTTCCACGTGCGGGGCATGCTGATTCCACAGCAGCCGCATGGCGCGTTCATCTCCGTCGATCGCCCGTCGAACAATGGCGGCGTCGGTCTCCATGGGGATTGCTGAATCTGTCACCCTGAACCTCTCGAGGGTTTCCCTCGACGACCCATGTTCAGAAGCCGAATCGCTCCGGTTTGGTCGTATATCACTGGGTGTTGCCATCGTACGGCGCCAATCGTAGTGAAATGAACGAGGCTCAACCGCTTGACGGGCGCTGCCGTCCGTCGTAAATGCCTCTGGATGTGCCTGTGACGTATGCACTTGGGCTTCGGCCAGGGCATACGCTGGCGATGTAACGGAACGTTCGATCTCGACCGGACGTATCCCCTTTTATCGCCGACGCTGGCCTTACCGCTTCGCCTTCCCTACGGACGGTTCTTCCTGGTGTTCCTGCTCGCCGCGTTGGTTTTCGCTGCTGCTGACGTCACTCGCGTCGATACGCCGTTTGGGGCTGGTCTGCCCGAGCGTGCGCCGTCGGCGGTGGGTATGTCGGCCGAGCGCCTGGGAACGATCGACCGCGTGGTACAGCGCGGCGTCGATGCCGGCGGCTTCCCCGGCGCCGCCCTCGTGGTGGGCCGCAAGGGATACTCGGTGTGGTCGCGCGGCATCGGTGCACTCGACTGGACCGGCCGCAATCGCGTCAGCGCGCAGGAAAGCCTCTACGATCTCGCCTCGCTCACGAAGGTCATCGCCACGACGACGGCCATCATGGTGTTGTACGACGACGGCAAGATCGACCTTGATGCGCCAGTCAATCGCTACGTCCCCGGCTTCACCGGTGGACTGCGCGACCAGGTGACGGTGCGTCACCTGCTCACGCATCGCGGTGGCTTGCCCGCCGGCCGCGAGCTGTGGCGCATTGCCAGCACGCCGGCAGAAGCGCGCGCTGCGGTGCTCACCTCGCCCGTGCAGTGCACGCCGGGCGCGTGCTACGAATACTCTGATCTGGGTGCTGACCTCCTCGGCTTCGTTGCCGAATCGGTGAGCGGCGAATCGCTCGACACGCTGCTTCAGCAGCGCGTCTATCGCAAGCTTGGCATGAACGACACGCACTTCCGCGTGGATGGCAGCGACGTGGCGCGCACCGCGCCCACCGAAATCGCGCCGCCGCGTGGCTATCCGTTGCGCGGTGAAGTACACGACGAAAATGCCTACGCGCTTGGTGGCGTTGCTGGTCACGCCGGGTTGTTCAGCAGTGCATCGGATTTGTCGGTGTTCGCGCAGATGCTGCTCGACGGTGGCGTCTACAATGGCGTGCGCGTCATCGCCGATTCCACGGTGCAGCTGTTCACGAAGCGCGCGGCTGGTCATCGTGCACTCGGTTGGGACACTTGCGACGGTGGGGCCGGCTGCGGTCAGTACATGTCGGAGCGCGCCTTCGGGCACACCGGCTTTACCGGCACGTCGCTCTGGATCGATCCTGATCGCCAGATGTTCGTCATTCTGCTCACGAATCGCGTGCATGCGGCGCGTGCGCGTCGCCCGTCCAAGGTCATCGCCGATGTGCGCAACGACCTGGCCGATGCCGCGGTGCTTGCGGTGATGGACGACCCGACGGGTGTCCGCGCGATGCCGGCCGCATTCCGCGCCGATGTGGCCGAAGACTGGAACCGTCCGCTACGCTCGCGTCGTGCGACGAGTGCGGCAGCGCGGCGGCGGGCGGCGGCCGCGAAGAAGGCCGCGGCCAAGAAGGCGGTCCTCAAGAAGTCGTCATCCAAGAGCTCGAGCGCCAAGTCGACGGGCAAGAAAGCGACGTCGAAGGCGTCTTCAGCCAAGTCCACGGCGAAGAAGACGCCCGCGAAGAAGCCGCCCGCCAAAAAGAAGCGGTAGTGGTTATGTTTCGGGATGTCCGAGGAACACACTCCCGATAGCGCGACCACCGAGACGGGAGCGGCGACGGACGCCGAGCAGGCGATTTCCGTCGATCAGGCGCGCCTCGCGCTCCGCAAGGTGAAGGATCCGGAGCTCAACCTGAACATCGTCGACCTGGGACTCGTCTATGACGTCCAGGTCGAAGGCGCGGTGGTGAAGGTCGACATGAGCCTCACTTCGCCTGGCTGCCCCTCTGGCCCCGAGATCATGGGCGAAGCAGAGCAACAGCTTCGTGGCCTGCCTGGCGTGAGCGACGTGCAGATGAACCTGATCTGGTCGCCGCCTTGGACGCCGGAACGGATTGAGCCGCGGGTGCGGGCGTACATGGGCTTCTGAGCAGCCCCGAACTCAAAACTCGAACCCCGAACATCAAACTGATCAGTTTGGCGTTCGGGGTTCGAGTTTGGGGTATCGGGTGCTTCGCCGACTAGCTACACCGTCGGCGCCACCGTCGTCGCTCTCCGTTCGCTTCGTACGCGGCTGATCAGCGTCGCCGCGATTGGCGCGAGCATCAGCGCGCCGCTCCAGAGCATGAGATCCGCGACGTTGGCGACGATCATCGTGTCGCCACGAAGGCGGATGCCGATAAAATCCGCGACGCCTTCGTGTCCGCCTACGATGCTCGCGAGGTTGCCCATCGCGCCGCCGGTGACGAGACCGAGCGAGAGCACCGCGCGCGGATCAATGCTGGCGATCGCACGCACCACCGAGACGACGAGCAATACCGCCATCGACGTCATCACCACGTTCAACTGGGCGGTGAATGGCCCCATCGACACGCCGCCGGCAGCACCGGTATTCCAGACGAGCAGGAACGTGAGGCGGTCAAAGACGGGGATCATGCCGTCTTCACCCAGAATGCGAACAGCGATGGCCTTGGTCAGGAGATCGACCAGCATGGCACTCACCGCGACCAGATAGAATCGGCGCTGCAGGGCATCACCAAAGATCCGGGAGACGCGGGCGGCGAAGTACTCGTTTCGCATGCGGCGGGTAGGGAAGGAGCGACGAGAGTGACAATCTCGGACACCGATCACCAGAGCACTGTCTGTGCCGCGACCCTCAGCGAAATGATGCGCACGCCATGTATTTCAACTGCTTGCAAATCAATTACTTACAGACGACCTGAAGCATCGCTCACAAGCCACACCTGCAGCGTTCCTGAAACAGGGTTGCTCGCATGCAACACTTCGTCCCAGTCCAGCATTTGACGCTTTATTGACGAGCTCGCCATGACGCTCCTAGCAAGCGCTTGGGGTCAGACTCCAAGCGCCACCCAAAGCGGCAAAGCGCGGCTTGGAGTCTGACCCCAAGAGCGCGCAAAGCGGCAAAGGGCGGCTTGGAGTCTGACCCCAAGCGGCTCCGCACTGGCAGCCGCGGGGCGACTAGGCGTCCGAGTAGGGCGAGTCTGAAGCCGCCGCGGTACCGCCGAGGGCCTTCACGAACGCGGCGCCAAGCACCTCGGCCTGCCACTTACGAAGCTCGGTAACCGTGTCGAGCTCTTCGAGCGACTTGGGCTTCTTGCGCGCGACCGCTTCCATCCGGTCGCGCGAGCAGAGCACGCCCGGATCCAGATCGAGTTTGGCGGCAATCACATCGCGCACCGACTTGAGCTTCGCCACCCGATCATCGAAATCGGGGTCCTTGTCCCAACGCGCCGATTTCGGAAACTTCGGCAGCTCCGCGTCAGGCACTGCCGTGCCGCGCGCGAGTGCATGCAGCGCCTCGTTGGCACGCGACTCCGACATGCCGCGCGGAAATCCCTTCACCGCGAAGAGGGCATCGCGCGAGGTTGGAGCCAGGCGCGCGAGATCGAGCAGCACTTCGTTCCCGGCCACGCGGAACGTTGCGCGATCCAGTTCAGCGGCGATCGTATCGCGCCACGCGACGAGTTCACGCAGGCGCGCCAGTTCGCGGCGCGTGAGATCACGCGCTCCTTTCATTCGCAAAAACGCCTGATCCGACGCATCGGGATCCCAGCGCGTTCCCTCGGCGCGCGTGAACTCTTCACGCGCCCAGTGCAATCGGCCCTTCTTCTCGAGCTCGTGATAGAGGCGATCACGCAGACCAAGCAGATGGCGCGTGTCGTGCGCAGCGTAGTCGAGCATGTCCGCGGTGAGCGGACGCATGCTCCAGTCAGCGCGCTGATGTTTCTTGTCGAGCTTGAGGCCGAAGAATTGCTCCAGCAATGCCGCGAGTCCAAACGCGCGAATGCCGAGCAGCTGGGCGGCGACGCGCGTGTCGAAGAGATGCGTCACGCGCCAACCGTAATCCTGATGCAACAAACGCAGGTCGTAGTCGGCGTCGTGCAGCACAACTTCGATCGCCGGATCTTCGAGTAGTGCGCCGAGCTTGGCCGGGGTGCCAATCGGCAGCGGATCAATCACCGCTTCGTGATGCGCGGTGGAGAGCTGCAGCAGATAGATGCGATCGACAAACCGATGAAAACTCGCCCCCTCGGTGTCGAGCGCGATGGCTCGGACGCCGTTGAGTCCGGAGAGGAAGCGGTCGACTGCGTCAGTCGTATCGAGATAGAGTGGTGCAGAAGCAGGCATGGGTGCCTGAAAAGTATATCCGGGAGCTAGTTTCGAGCACATGACCACGATCGACGAATCGCTACTTCCTGAGGAGCTTCCGCCGGAACGGCGTGGCTGGCGGACCGGTGACCTTGCCCGCGCCGCCGTGGCGGTGCTGTCGGTGTGGTTCGGCCTGCAGCTCTTATGGTCAGTCAGTTCACTGGTGTTCCTGGTCTTCCTGGCCACGCTCTTTGGCTTGGCGGTAGGGCGCGGGGCCGACTACCTCGAGCGGTTCAAGGTCCGGCGAGGAATCGGCGCGGCACTGATCGTCTTCGGCACCCTTGGTGCGATCGTCGGCGTTCTGACGTGGACGGCCCCGACCCTGATCGAACAGGGGAAGGAGCTCCAGCGGCAGGTCCCGGACGCGTTGCACAAGATGCAGACGTGGGTGGACAGCAAGCGCGGCGGCCTCGTCGGGACGTTGATCAACAGCGCTGCCGGCACCGGGGTCAAGGTCGTTGACAGCGCTCCGCCGGTCGGAGGCGCGACCGCGGCCGGGGCGCCAAGTCGAGCGCTTGGAGCGGCCACGCCCGCCGGCCCCGCTGGGGTGGCCGCGCCCTCCGCCGTCGGCCGTGGCGCGGCTTCTGGGACCAGCAGCACGGCACCACCAGACACGACCGTGGTCCAGCCCAGCGAGGCGATCCGGCTCAAAATTCAGACGGCGATGCAGGGCGCCGCCAAGTACCTCTTCTCATTCGTCAGCAATACCGTCGCGATATTCGCGTCGCTGGTGCTGCTGATCTTTCTTGCGATTTACATCGGCGCCGAGCCTGAGGTATATCGAGGCTGGTTGCTCGCCGCGGTGCCAGCGACGTCGCGCGCGCAGGTGCGCATTGTGTTGGGTGAGATGGCGACGGTGCTTCGCAAATGGTTGGTGACGCAGCTCATCGCGATGGTGGTGATCGGCGTGATGAGTATGGTGGCGTTGTTGCTGCTCGGCGTGAAGGCCGCCTTCGCGCTCGGCTTCATTGCCGGATTGCTCGAGTTCATTCCGACCGTCGGACCTATCCTGAGCGCCGTGCCGGCGATTCTCATGGGCTTTGTCGATTCGCCCGAGAAGGCACTCGCGGTGCTGGTGGTGTACTGGGGCATTCAGTTCGTCGAAAACAACCTGCTCATTCCGTATCTCATGCGCGGTGAGATGGATCTGCCGCCGGCGATCACGCTGGTGGCGCAGACACTCATGACGCTGGTGTTCGGATTCATTGGGCTGATGGTGGCCGTGCCGCTGACGGCGGCACTCCTCGTGCCGTTGCGGATGATCGCGGAGCGCGAGAACGCACGCGAAAAGACGCTCGTGAAGCAGCAGAAGCTCCAGACCATGTCCCCTGCACCCGACGGACCCCCGCCGCCTTGAGCCGCGGGTCCGGTTGCAGGGGATGCCCCGAGAGGGCACGCACGTGAGGAGATCCAAATGATCGCGCAGCTCCCCGGATTCCAGATGGGTTACGACGACAGCGGCGATGGCTTGCCTGTCGTGTTCCTGCACGGCTTTCCGCACGACCGCACGCTCTGGTCGGCGCAACGGTTGTCGTTGGCGCCACGCGTGCGATGCATCGTGCCCGACCTGCGAGGCTTTGGCCATTCGTCGACACATGGTCCGTTTTCGATGGACCAATACGCCGACGATGTCGTGCAATTGCTCGATGGTCTCGCGATCGAACGCGCGGTGATCTGCGGACTGTCGATGGGAGGTTACATCGCGATGGCGATGTGGCGCCGCCATCCCGAGCGCGTCCGGGCATTCGTTTTCTGCGATACGCGAGCCGGAGCCGATAGCGATGAAGCGAAGTCGCGTCGCGATGAGATGATCGCACTGGTCAAGCGCGACGGCGCGCGCGCTATTGCGGAACCGCAGTTGACCGGCATGGTGGGGCCATCCACCCGCGAACGACGCCCCGAAATCATGAACACGCTCCGGGCGATGATGAGCCGGCAGCCGGCCGCCGGTATCATTGGGGCGCTGCACGCCCTTCGGGACCGCCCGGACTCACGCGAGACGCTCCGGACGATTAGCGTTCCCTCGCTGGTGCTGGTGGGTGAAGACGATGTGCTGACTCCGATCAAGGAGGCGCGCACGATCGCGGAATCGCTGCCTTCGCAGGCGCGTGTGCGACTCGAAATCATTGCCGGTGCGGGGCATGTGCCCTGCCTCGAGCGCCCTTCGGCCACCACACATGCACTCTCGGATTTTCTGTCCACGCTCGACCCGTCGATCGCCGGACCGCCCGCTTAGCTCAATTCTCTGATGACCGCTCCCTCTCCCACCATCTCCGAAGCCGAACGGTCACCAGCCGCGCGCATCGGGCAGGTGCTTTTCAAGAATCGTGGTTGGCTCCCGGTGCCGTTTCTCGCGGTGCCGTTGCTCGTGCCGGGCACGCAATCGCGCACGACATGGATTGCTGGTCTCGCGATCGTGCTCCTCGGCGAGCTCATTCGCACCGCCGGTGTCGCGGCAGCCGGCACGGTCACACGTCGTCGCTCACGCGATGTGCAGCGTCTCGTGACCTACGGGGCCTTCGCGTGGTGCCGCAATCCGCTGTATGTCGGCAACTACCTCGCGTGGATGGGCTTCACGGTGGTGAGCGGCGTCTTCTGGTTCCTCCCCGTCGCCACCCTGCTCTTCGCGATCGAGTACACGCTGATCGTGCGTTACGAAGAGGGTGTGCTCGAATCGATCTTCGGGCAGGAGTACCTCGATTACAAGGCCCGCACGCCGCGCTGGTTGGGACGTCCGCCCGCTGGCAGCACGCAGGGGCAGCACGATTGGAAGGAAGCGATTTGGAGCGAGCGGTCGACGATCGGGCAGTACATCGTGCTGGGGGGATTGTTCTGGCTCAAAGCGAGAGGCTGGAGCATCTAGCCGCACCCGAAACCCACAAACTCAAACCCCGAACCCAAAACTGATCAGTTTCTGGGTTCGGGGTTCGAGTTTGTGAGTCTTGAGTTGCTGATCGCGTCAGCTTACCGCGTCGGCCGCCCCGGCGGGTTCGGCCCGTTGAACACGTCCTTGTTCTTCCCGATGAAGCTCTTGAGCTGGACCGGCACGTCTTCCTCGGGGAAGATCGCGGTCACCGGGCACTCGGGCTCACAGGCGCCGCAGTCGATGCACTCGTCTGGGTGGATGTAGAGCTGGTCTTCGGCTTCGTAAATGCAGTCGACGGGGCAGACGTCCACGCACGACTTGTCCTTCACGGAGATGCAGGCTTCGGTAATGACGTAAGGCATGAGCAGGGTCTCGGGTCGGACGCGACCGGCAGACACCTCTCGGGAGAGAGGCCCGGTCGTGCAAAGATAGCTCAGCAGAAACGCGCGACAAGCGTGAAGGGTTGTCAGCGCCGCCAAGCGGGGGTGTCGCTCTTTTTGAGCTCGGGGTTGTGGCGATAGATCGTGAAGGTTCGGCCGATCACCTGAATGACTTCAGCCTTGAGCGCGGTGGCGACCTGATTGACCGCTTCCTTCGCCGAGAGCTCGCCGGCCTTGGCCACCTGCACCTTCACCAGTTCATGGGTGCGCAGCACATCGTCGAGGCTTTTGAGCAACGCCGGCGTGACGCCGGAGTGGCCAATGTGCACCTGCACGTCCAGATGGTGTGCTTCGGCGCGTAGCTCCGCGCGCCCTTTGCCGGTCATGCTCATGAAATGCCTCGCTGCGAATGCGACGTCACCACCATGGTTTTCACCACGCGGGTGCGTCGCCCTGTGAATCGCGTCCGGCGGCCGCACGCGGCGCCTCGACAGCAAAGTACGAAAACGGATTGATTGGTGGGCCATCCCACCAGGCGCGCCCGGCTCCACGCTTCATCACCTGAAAATGCAGGTGCGGCGTATCGGGCGGTGCGTTCCCCGTCGTTCCAACGTAGCCAATCACCGACCCCTTCGCGACTCGATCGCCAACCGCGAGCCCTCGTCGGTACCGCTCGAGATGCGCGTAGTAGTAGACGAATTGCTGCTCGTCGTCGTAGGCGTAGATCACGATCCCGCCCACCGGCCCTTCGAAGAGCCGACCGATCACACAGTCCGCTGCCGCAACGACTGGTGACGAACGCGGCGCCAGAATATCGAGCGCGCCATGAATGCCCTTGTCGCGCTTGGCCGTGTACGAGTCGCGCAGCGCAGCGCGCGTAATGCCTTCCACGGGGATCATCAGCTGTCGCGCCCACAAGGCGTCCAAGTCCGCCGGTGTAACGGCGCTACTGAGGGGACCAGCGTGTGCAGGGGTCGCTCCCGGTGACGGTCGGGGTGGGGGCGACTCGATCGGTGTTTCGACTGGCGATGGCGACACGATGGGCGTGAGGCCCCGTGAACAGGCGGTCGTCAGCAGTGCGAGGCCGCAAACGGCCGCGAACGTGACGGTGCGCAGCAACTCAGCCCTTCACCACTTCCGGACGGAAGAATGGCTCGAGATAGCGCAGCAGATCGTCAACACTCCGCACCCGCGACTTGAGTGCATCGAGTTCGTTCGCGCGCGGCAAACGTGCACCAGCGCGATCGGCAATCACCAGCACCGCGTCTTCGAGATCGAGGTCGGCGAGTGCGTATACGCGCTCGAGATCATCACCAGGGTTCACGATATAGTGCGGTTCCATCGCACCATGTCGCTCGGCCAGATACGTGTACACCTGCGCGAGCAACACTTCGGGATAGCGGCCGTGGAAGCTATCCCGGAAACGCGAAAGTCCGTCGCGTTCAATGGATGCCTGATTGATCCGCTGAGCACGGAAGAGCGCAATGAGCCCCACCACCAGAACGGCAATGGCCACTATGACAGTCAGTTTCACTGCTGCGAGAGACCTCGGGCGGAAGGACGCGAACTCTCGAATTCGCTGGGGGATGGACTCCGATAGAGTACACTCGCGGTGCCGGTTGCGAAACGCCTAATCCCTTTGGTTGAGGCCGGCACACCAAATCGTGGAATTCGTTTACACTTTCGTTGACGTATCCATGAAAGCCGATGTAAATTCTCGGCATGGAGGATGTGGTCGGCGCCCTTGGGGGCTTTCGTGGCGTGCGCGCCGAGCTGCTGGTGGCCTTGAAGAAGGCCCAGCCGCTCTCGGCGCACGAACTGGGTGACCAGTTTGGGCTCACCGCGAATGCCCTGCGGCGCCACCTCAAGGCGCTCGAAGACGACGGATTGGTGCGCTATCAGCGCGAAGTGCGGGGCGTCGGTGCGCCCGTGTTCGCCTATTCGCTGACGGCAGCCGGCGAAGCGCTTTTTCCTCGCAGTTATGTGTCGGTGTTGTCGGCCGCGCTCGATGCGATTCGTGCGCAAACGGGTGATGCGGCCGTTGAAGCGGTGCTCGAATCGGAGTGGAAGCGACTCGCCGATGAAGCAGCACCGGTGTTGGAGGCGTTGCCGCTCGAAGAGCGCGTACCGTTGGTCGCCGAGTTGTTGACGGCGAAAGGCTATATGACCGTGGTGGACGCCTCGCTCAATTTGCGCATTCACAACTGCGCAGTGCGTGAGATTGTGGAGCGCTTTCCCGAAGCGTGTTCGGTGGAAGCGAAGTATGTGGAACGACTGCTGGGTGTCCCGATGGTGCGCAGTGCGCATCGCAAGGACGGCTGCGGTCACTGTGAATACGGCGTTTCAAGTCACCTTTCGTTGGTGAGACAGGAGCAGGCATGAGTTCGACCATCGAGCAACTGGTCAATCGCGAGTACCAGTACGGCTTTTCGACCGATATCGAAGCCGAAACGCTTCCGCCGGGGCTGACCGAAGACACGGTTCGCTTCATCTCGGCCAAGAAGCAGGAACCTGAGTGGCTGCTCGAATGGCGCCTCAAGGCGTTCCGTCGCTGGCAGACGATGACGGAACCGCATTGGGCGAACTTGCACTATCCGCCGATCGACTATCAGGCCGCGTCGTATTGGAGCGCGCCCAAGTCGGTGAAGCCGCTTGGCTCGCTCGACGAGGTCGATCCCGCGCTGCTCGAGACCTACAACAAGCTGGGTATCTCGCTCACGGAGCAAAAGCGTTTGAGCGGCGTCGCGGTGGACGCGGTGTTCGACTCGGTGTCGGTTGGCACGACCTACAAGGAAGAGTTGGCGAAGCACGGCATCATCTTCATGTCCTTCGGCGAGGCGGTGCGCGAGCACCCCGATCTCGTGCAGAAGTACCTGGGATCGGTCGTGCCATACAGCGACAACTTCTTCTCGGCGCTCAACAGCGCGGTCTTTTCCGACGGTTCGTTCTGCTACATCCCGAAGGGTGTGCGTTGCCCGATGGAGCTGTCGACGTACTTCCGCATCAACTCGGCCGACACCGGTCAGTTCGAGCGCACGTTGATTGTGGCCGACGAAGGCTCGTATGTGAGCTACCTCGAAGGCTGCACGGCGCCCAAGCGGGATACGAATCAGCTGCACGCGGCCGTTGTGGAAATCGTCGCGCTCGATAACGCGACGGTGAAGTACAGCACCGTGCAGAACTGGTATGCGGGCGACGAAAACGGCGTGGGCGGCATCTTCAACTTCGTCACCAAGCGCGGCAAGGCGATGAAGAACGCCAAGATCTCGTGGACGCAGGTGGAAACCGGTTCCGCGATCACGTGGAAGTACCCGAGCGTGATCCTGCAGGGCGACAACGCGGTGGGTGAGTTCTACTCGGTCGCCGTGGCCAGCAAGAAGCAGCAGGCCGATACGGGCACGAAGATGATCCACATCGGTCGCAACACGAAGTCCACCATCGTGTCGAAGGGCATCTCGGCGATGCAGGGGCAGAACAGCTACCGCGGGAAAGTGCAGATCCTTCCCAAGGCAGAAGGCGCACGCAACTACACACAGTGCGACTCCATGCTCGTCGGTAACGCGTGCGGCGCGCACACGTTCCCGTACGTCGAAGTCGGCAACAACAGCGCCACGCTCGAACACGAAGCGTCGACATCGAAGATCGGTGAAGACCAGATCTTCTATCTCAAGGCGCGCGGTCTCGACGCCGAGCAGGCCGTGTCGATGATCGTGAGCGGCTTCTGCAAGGAAGTATTCAAGGAGCTACCGATGGAGTTTGCGCTGGAAGCGCAGCAGCTCCTGGGCATCACGCTTGAAGGGTCGGTGGGCTGACGCCCACCTGGCCTCAGAAGATCAGTTGGTGGGTTTGGAGTTCGGGTTCGGGGTTGTGGGTACCCCGAACCGGAAACCCGAACCCAGAACCCAGAGACTAATCAGTTCTTTTACGACGCTCGCCCTCCACGGGATTTCATATGTTGCAGATCAAAGACCTCCACGCGCAGATCGACGGCAAGCCCATTCTGAAAGGCATCACGCTCACCGTGAACGCCGGTGAAGTGCATGCCGTCATGGGTCCGAACGGTTCGGGCAAGAGCACGCTCGCGCAGGTGTTGGCCGGTCATCCGGCGTACGAGGTCACCAGCGGTGAAGTGATTTACAAGGGCGAGAACCTGCTCGAGATGGACGCCGAAGTGCGTGCGCAGAGCGGTGTGTTCCTCGCCTTCCAGTATCCCGTGGAAATTCCCGGTGTGACGAACGCGTACTTCCTGCGCGCAGCGTACAACGAAATCCGCAAGGCGAAGGGTGAAGAGGAAGTCGATCCGATGGAGTTCCTCGACCTGGTGGAAGAGAAGCTCAAGCTGGTCGACATGGATCCGACCATGCTCAATCGTTCGGTGAACGCGGGCTTCTCGGGTGGTGAAAAGAAGCGCAACGAGATTCTGCAGATGGCGGTGTTGCAGCCGACGCTCAGCATTCTCGATGAAACGGACTCTGGTCTCGACATCGACGCGCTGCGCATCGTGGCGCAGGGTGTGAACGCCCTCAAGCGCCCGGACAACGCGGCGATCGTGGTGACGCACTATCAGCGTCTCCTCAACTACATCGTGCCTGATTTCGTCCATGTGCTGGCTGGTGGCCGCATCATCAAGAGCGGCGACAAGTCGCTCGCGCTCGAGCTCGAGAATCGTGGCTACGATTGGGTGCTGGAGACGGTGGCGTGACGACTGGACTGCGATTCGCCGAACAGGCCATCGCGGCGTCCGCGTCCGAGGCCCCCGGTTCACTCAAGGCACTTCGCGTTGCCGGCGCCGATGCGTTCAAGACGCTCGGCTTCCCCACTACGCGTAACGAAGACTGGCACTACACGAACGTCTCGGCGATTGCGTCGGCACAGTTCGAGTCGGTGGTGGATCGCGCGGCGTCAAACGCCGCAACGGATGCCGCCGCTCTCGAACCGTTCCTGCTCGATGCGCGCTGGCCGCTCATCGTGTTCCTGAACGGTCGCTACGCGCCGCAGCTGTCGAACCTGTCGGCACTGCCGGACGGGGTGCGCGTGCTGACGCTTGCTGACGCTGCCGCGAAGGAACCGGAGCTGCTTGGCAAATACCTCGGCACCGCCGCGCCGGCCAACCGCGATGGCTTCACCGCGCTCAACGCCGCGTTCGCGGCCGAGGGCACGTTGATCCACATCGCCAAGGAAATGGTGAGCGACACGCCGGTGCATCTGCTGCATGTCGTTGATGCCAACGGCGCGAACGTGATGAGCCATCCGCGTCACATCATGATCGCCGAGCGTCATGCCAAGGCGAGCGTGGTCGAGAGCTATGTGTCGCTCGCGGAGGTGCCGTACTTCACGAATGCCGTGGTCGAGGCGTTCGTGGACAATGGCGCGACGCTGCAGGTGGTGCGCATCCAGCGCGAATCGCGTCAGGCGCAGCACATCAGCACGGTGGAAGCGCGTCAGGGGCGTGACAGCCACTTCGTCACCTTCACCTTCCAGACGGGCGCGGGACTGTCGCGCAGCAACGTCTACACGGTGCTCGACGGCGAAGGGAGCGGATGCACCTTGAACGGTCTCTACATGCTGGACGGTCAGCAGCACGGCGACCACCAGACGCGGGTTGAGCACGTCAAGGAAAACTGCTTCAGCCGCGAAGTGTACAAGGGGCTGTTGGACGAGCGCTCACACGGCGTCTTCAACGGCAAGGTGTACGTGCACCCCGAAGCGCAGAAGACTGACGGCAAGCAGACGAATCAGACGCTGCTGTTGTCGGAGCACGCGCAGATCGACACCAAGCCGCAGCTCGAGATCTTCGCCGACGACGTGAAGTGCACCCACGGCGCCACGGTCGGACGCATCGACGAGAACGCGTTGTTCTACCTCAAGAGCCGCGGCGTGAGCCGCGACCTGGCGCGCCAGCTGCTGATGTACGCGTTCGCGGCGGACGTGCTTGAGACGATCGAGAACCCCGTGATCGTTGAGGCGCTGGAGAGGCTGACGATGGCGCGGTTTACAGGGTCGACGAGCCACTGAACGACTACTGAACCGATCAGTCGGTGGGTTCCTGAGTTCGGGTTCGGAGTTTCGAGTACTCCTGACCCACTACTCGAACTCCAAACCCACCAACTGATCAGTTGAACGATCCCGAGGCACGATGTCCGACCTACAAGAGCTCTACCAAAGCGTCATCCTCGACCACAACCGCAAGCCGCGCAACTTCGGACCGCTCGACGGCGCGAATCGCGAGGCGGATGGTCGTAATCCGCTGTGCGGCGACGAAGTGCATGTCGCGCTGGTGGTGGAGAACGACGTGATCAAGGATGTGAAGTTCACCGGTCACGGCTGCGCGATTTCGAAAGCGTCGGCGTCGCTCATGACGGCGGCGGTGAAGGGCAAGTCGCGCGCGGACGCGGAATCGCTGTTTGAGCGTTTTCACAAGCTGGTGCTTGGCCAGGACGAGAATGGTGGCAAGGATCTTGGCCAGCTCGTGGTCTTCAGCGGCGTGTCGCGATTCCCGGTGCGCGTGAAATGCGCGTCGCTGTCGTGGCATACGCTCAAGGCTGCACTGGAGAGCGAGAGTGAAGTCGCTTCGGTGAGCACGGAGTGACGGGAGTTCGTGGAACGACGGGGTTCGAGCGGGTCGCACGACTGGTCGATATCGAAGCCGAGTTTCCGTTGGGTGTGCAATTGGAGGATGGACGCCGCGTCTGTCTCGTGCGGGACAACGATGCGGTGTATGCGGTGGACGATCGCTGTCCGCATCGGGACTTCGCGCTGTCGGGCGGTGATGTGGTGGGCCCCTGTGTGCTCGAGTGCCCTTGGCATGGCGCACACTTCGACGTGCGGACCGGCGAGGTGCTGCAGGGACCGGCGACCGATCCGATCGGAACGCATGCGGTCAAAGTGGAGAATGGTGAGGTGTTCGTAGGTCCGCGTCTTACCTGACGTTTTTCGAGAGAGCAATAAGCGACATGCTGCAGAGCCTGGCCCCACGCGCTGACTTCCCGTTGCTCGCCGCGAATCCGGCGTTGCACTACCTCGATTCGGCGGCGACGTCGCAGAAGCCGCGTGTGGTGCTCGATGCACTGCGCGACTTCTACGAAACGGCGAATGCGAATCCCCATCGCGGCGCCTACGCGTTGTCGGCTCGTGCGACGGACATGTACCACGACGCGCGTGCGACCATCGCGAAGTTCGTGGGCTGCGCCGACAGCGACTGCGTGATCTTCACGCGCGGGACCACCGAAGCGATGAATCTGGTCGCGTCGAGCTGGGGGCGCGCCAACGTCCAGGCTGGCGATGAAATCGTGGTTACCGCACTCGAGCACCACGCCAACTTCATCCCCTGGCAGCAGCTCGCGCTCGCCACTGGCGCGACGCTTCGCATTGTCGAGCTCACGGCGCAGCAGACGATCGATCTCGATCAGCTGCGCGATGCGGTGAACACGCGTACGCGCCTGGTCGCTGTCACCCATGTGTCGAACGCGGTGGGTGCGATCTCCCCCCTCCGCGAGATTGTGAAGATGGTGCGCGCCCGCTCGCGCGCCGTCATCGTCGCCGATGGTGCGCAGGCAGTGCCACATCTGCCGGTGGCTTTCGATGAGCTCGGAGTCGACTTCTACGCGTTCAGCGGACATAAACTGCTCGGGCCGATGGGCATTGGGTGCCTGATCGGACGCCGCGCGCTGCTCGAGCAGATGCCGCCGTATCAGTTTGGTGGCGACATGATCGAATGGGTGCGCGATTTCGACAGCACGTGGAATGTGCTGCCACACAAGTTCGAGGCAGGCACGCCGAACGCGGCCGATGCGGTAGGACTCGCCGCCGCGGTGCGCTATCTCGAAGGGCTCGACATGGCCGCCGTGCGTGCGCATGAGCTCGCGCTGCTCGAGCTGGCCGACGCAAAGATCCGTGCCATTTCCGGCGTGACGCTGTATGGACCGCCGCCGGGGCAGCGTAGCGGTGTCGTGAGCTTCTCGGTGGCGGATGTGCACCCGCACGACCTGGCGACGATTCTCGATCAGCACGGCGTCTGCATTCGCGCCGGCCACCATTGCGCGCAGCCGCTCATGCGTCGACTGGGTGTCAGCGCCACGGCGCGCGCGAGCTTCTACGTCTACAGCGATGAAGCCGATGTGAATGCGCTGGTCGGTGCGCTGACGGCAGCGCAGTCGCTCTTCGCGGTGGCCGAGTAGATCGCTCGATGTCGGCAGGGGAAAAGTCGGGCAGCGCTTCGCTGAGCGCGATGTATCAGGAGGCGCTGCTCGCGCATCATCGCACGCCGAAGAACAAACGCGAGATGCCGGGTGCGACCACGAGCGCGGTGCAGAAGAACCCCGTCTGCGGTGATGAGCTCAAGGTGATGGTTCGCCTGGATGGCACGCGCATCGTGGAGCTCACCTACACGGGCCAGTCCTGCTCCATCACGACCGCCTCGGCCAGCCTGATGTCCGAAGCCGTCGTCGGCCTGTCGCCTCGTGAGGCGGTGCGTCTCGCTGATGCGCTGGACGCGATGCTGGCCGGCGATGTGGAGGTGGAGCTTCCTGCCCTGCTCGACCCGTTGCGCGGCGTCGCGCCGTTTGTGGGACGACACGGATGCGCAAAGATGGCGTGGAATGGGTTGCGGGAGGCATTGTTGTAGCGGGCGCACGTTTCCACTGGTGTGGAGGGTCGATGCGGATTGTTGGGGTGATTGGGCTGATGGTGGCGGCTGCGTCGATTGCCGGCGCGCAGATAGGACCTGGTAAGGGCATTGTGCGTGGTGCGGTGCTGCATGATTCGCTCAACACCCCAATCGCCAACGCCGAAGTGCGACTGGCTCCGGCTGGCTTGTCGGCGCGTACTGACTCGCTGGGTGGGTTCACGTTCGCCAAGGTTCCGGCGGGAACACAACGCTTGTCGGTGAAAGCTGTCGGCTTTGCGGCGGTTGAAGCGATGCTCACCATACCGTCGACCGGACTCGATAGCGTGGAAGTGGGGCTCACGCCGGCGGTCACGACGCTCGAGAAGGTCGACGTGACTTCGAAGGCGGTGCCTCGATATCTCGAGAACTTCGAGTCGCGGCGGAAGATGGGGATCGGCCGTTTCCTCGACTCGACCACGTTGTGGCGACATGGAGACGCTTCACAGTGGTATCAACGCGCGGTCGAGCAGATGCCCGGTGTTCGACTGACCAAGTTCGGCCGGACTGGTCGACCGTCGCTTGCGTTCGCGCAACGACGCGGAATCAACTCATGGCGTGCGGCGAACACCGACTGCTACCTGCGCGTCTTCATCGACGATCAGATCATGGGCGACAACGACGAGCCTTTTGACGCCACCACATGGGGCGGCCCGCCAATTGTCGCCGCCGAGTACTACACGATTGCGCAGCTCCCCGCGCGCTATAACCGACTCGGCACCAACGCCTGCGGCGCGATCCTGCTCTGGACCCGCCGCTAGCCCAGTTGACGCCGCCCGCGCGGCCCCATTGGATTCGTAGCATGTACGCACTCGCCATCATTCGCTATCGCCGCCCGTTCGAAGAGGTGGCGCCCCATGTCGACGAGCATCGCGCCTATCTGCGTGAGCTCAAGGCCGCCGGCACACTCGTCGCCTCGGGACCCTTCGAGCCGCGCTTTGGCGGCGGCGTCCTGCTCCGCGTGCCCGATGAAGGCTCGCAGGCCGCGCTCGATGCCATCCGCGACAACGATCCGTTCACCAAGAAGAGCCTGGCCCAGTACGAGATCTGGCCGTGGCATCCGGTGATCGGCAAGGACGACCTCGACCGCGCCTAGCGCCCGTTTCAAGGGGTCAGTTTTCAAGGTTTCAAGGGGTCAGGGTTTCAAGGGGTCAGAGTCGTTGTAATTTTATAC
>CBHWDN010000018.1:0-99526 GCA_966112585.1 uncultured Gemmatimonadaceae bacterium | reverse complement strand
CACCCGGTGGCCGGTTCGTGGCGCGTGGCGTCGGCGGCCGAGCCGCCGGCCGTCCCCCCGGAGCCGGCCCGGTCGAGCGTGCGCGCCCGGTCCGGAGGGGGGGGGTGGGGGGACACCCCCCCCCCTTTCCCGGGTTTGTTGCCCCCCCCCAAGCCGGGGTTAGGCGACGGCCATGGCCTCGGCGGCTACGGCATCGTCCACCACGCGACCGTCGAACAGGTGCACACTGCGCTGCGCATGCTGCGCGTAGCGCGCGTCGTGCGTGACCATGCAGATCGTGGCGCCACCGGCGTGCAGTTCTCGCAGTAGGTCCATGACCGCTTCGCCGTTGCGTGAGTCAAGATTGCCCGTCGGCTCGTCGGCGAGAAGAATCTTGGGGTCGCCGGCCACCGCACGTGCCACGGCTACACGCTGCTGCTGACCACCGGAGAGCTGCGGCGGATAGTGCTTCGCACGATGACTCATTCCCACGCGCTCGAGTGCACGGGCAACGCGTTCCTTGCGCTCCGGCGCGTTCATGTCGCCGCGATAGGTGAGCGGCAGTTCGACATTCTCGGCCACCGTAAGATCGCCGATGAGGTTGAACGCCTGGAAGACGAAGCCGATCTCGCGATTGCGCACGCGGGCGCGATCGGCGGCGGCAAGACGCGCGACGGACTGACCAGCAATTGTGTACTCGCCATCGCTGGGTGCATCGAGCAATCCGAGAATCGACAGGAGCGTCGTCTTGCCGCAACCGGATGGGCCGGCGATGGCGACGTACTCGCCCTGTTGAATGCTGAAGTCGATGTTCTGGAGAGCGTGCGTCTCTACCTCGTCGGTGAGGAAGACCTTCTTGATACCACGCATGTTGATGAGAGCGGGAGCTGACATCGTATTTTAGGAGTCAGGGGGGAGAAGACAGGCGGGAGTTATTTGATTCGGACTTTTTCTGCGTTGGCGAAGCTGCTCAAGTCGGAGATGATGATGCGATCGCCGACTTGGAGGCCCGAGAGAATTTCGATGGTGTTCACCGAACTGCGGCCCAGTACGACCGGGACTCGCACGGCGGTGACGCCGTCGCTTTCGACGCGGAACACCGTGGTGGGTCCGGTCGATGCACTCGACGCTGGGCGGCCGCTGTGCAGTACGTTCGTGAGGCGATCGATCACGACGGTGCCGTCGATGGAGAGATCAGGGACCGCGCCTTCCGGCAACTTGCCGTCGAGTGCCACATCAACCGTGACGGTGCCCTGCTGCGCCGAAGGATCCTTGCGCACCACGTGGCCTTCAACGAGTCCGTTGCGCGTATCGATCGACGCCTTCTGTCCGAGCTGCACGTCTTTCGCCTGTGACTCCGGTATGCGAAGCACGGCCTTGAGTTTGCCCGGCTGCACCACCTTGGCGAGCGTGGTGCCTTCAGGAACCCACTGACCGAGTTGCAGCGTGAGCTCCTGCAGCACACCCTTGTCGGGGGCGCGCACAGTGAGCGATTGCAGGCGCGCCTGCTGATTGTTCGCAATCGCTCGAAGCTGCTGCACACGCGATGCCTGCACCGAGATCTGTGAATCGATCGATGAGCGCATGAGCGCCAACCTTTCCTGCTCGACGCGATAGCGCGTGGTGAACTCTTCCGCGGCCGCCTTGCGGTTCGTTGCTTCGAACGGTGGCACGAGTCCAAGTCGCACGAGAGAGTCGGACGCCTTTGCTTCCTGCGAGGTGCTCACCCACTGCGTACGCGTGCTGGCGACGGTGCCTTCCTGCGTGAGAATCGCAGCACGCAGGTTCGTGCGCAGATTGATCAGGTCAATCTCCGCCTGACGTACCTGCTGCTCGGCCTGCATCGTCTGAATCTGCAGGTCGGGATTCGACAGCTCGAGCAGGACATCGCCACCGTTCACCTCGCGGCCGCTTTCGGTATTCAGACGTTCCACACGCGCCGACGCCTGCGCGGTGATCCAGCGAATGTGTTCGGGAACGAGAGTGCCCGGACCACGCACCTCGCGAACAACATCGCCTTGCACGACGGAGTCCACGAGCACTGCGGCCTTTTCGATAGACGGCACCGCCGGATCGAGACGCATCAGTGCGACGGTGCCCAATACCAGCACCGCGATACCACCGGCGATCATCAGCGGCTTCTTGCGGGATTTCTGGGGAGTGCGAACGATATCCATCAGTCGTATCGGAGGGCCTGCATGGGATCGACCTGCGCGGCCTTCCGCGCGGGAAGGAAGCCGGCGGCGAGGGCCACCGCCACTAGGAGAATGACCGAGAGCGTGAACACCACCGGGTCATGCCCTTCGAGTTGATACAGCTGCGAACGCGCGGCGCGACCAAGCCCGAGCGCGGCAACAATGCCCACCGTTGTACCGATCGCGGTCATGCTGCCCACCTGTCGCATCACCAGCGCACGGACCTTCGCCGCGTCGGCGCCGAGTGCCATGCGGACACCGATCTCGCGAGTGCGCTGCGTGACCGAGTACGCGAGCATACCGTAGAGGCCAACGGCCGCCAGCAGTGTGGCGAGCACCGCGAATGAGGCCGCCAATGTGCTGATCATGCGATCGAGGAAGACATTCTCCTTGACCTGTTGTGGCATGGTCTTGAGGTCTTCGACCGGAACGGTCGCATCGAGCTTTCGCATCGTGCTGGTAATTCCGCGAAGGATCTCGGCGGGCGGCAACGACGTCTGCACGTAGAAGTAGAGCGAGCTGACGCTGCCATCCTGGCGCCACGGCGTGTAGAACACCGGCGGAACGGAGTCTTTCACCTGACTGTACTTCGCATCCTTCACGAAGCCCACGATCTGGATGTTCAGCGAGTCCTTCGGATCGCGCGACATGAACTTGCCGACGGGGTTCGTGCCGAGGTTGAACTTCTTTGCAAACGCCTCGTTCACCATTGCGACCTTCGCCCCCTCGACCCGATCCGACTCGGTGAACTCTCGGCCTGAGAGGAGCGTCATGCCGAGCGTCTTGACGAAGTCAGCGCCGGTCGCGTTGTAGCGCGCATTGCAGTCGGTGTCGGGAAGGCAGGTGAATCCTTGCACGCGAACGTCGTTGCCCCAGTTGTCGCCCGACAGCACGGGCACACGCGCGCTGCTTACGGTTGTGACGCCGGGTAGTGCCTTGAGCTCCTGCTCGAGTCGATCGTAGAGCACCTTCGCGCGTGTGCTGTCATAGCCACTGCGCATGGGTGCGATGGCGAAGGTCGCGACTTGATCGACGTGGAGCCCCAGGTCGGTCTTGCTCACGTTGACGAGACTCTTGAGGAAGAGCCCCGCAGAGATGAGCAGCGCGACCGACAGTGCGATCTGCACCGTGACCAGTCCGGTGCGGAAGCGCGACGCGGCACGACCACCACCGGTGATCTGACCGGCGCCCGCACGGATGACCGAGATGAGGTCGGATCGCGTACTGTGAAGGGCCGGGAAGAGGCCGAAGATCACGCCCGTGCTCACCGCGAGCAGGCCGGCGAAAAGAATCATCTGCGGGCGAAGCGAGATGTCCATCGTGGACAGCGCTTCGGGTGGCATGAAGGACGCGACGCCTTGCAGTGTCCAGATGGCTACGATGAGACTCGCCGCACCACCGAACAGTGCAAGGACCAGTGACTCGGTGAGCAGCTGACGAAGCAGCTGCGCACGCGTGGCACCAAGGGCCAGGCGCACACCCATTTCGGTCGCGCGACTGGCGCCGCGCGCAAGGAGCAGGTTGGCGATGTTGGCGCAGGCAATGAGCAACACCGTGCCGGTGATGGCGAAGAGCATCAGCAGCGGCGTTTTCGCTTCTTTGTGGATGCTGCTCTGCCCACGTGCGCCGGGCGTCATGGTGATCTGACGCGCCTTGAAGCGCTTCATGGTCACATCGCTCATCCCTTCCTGCAGCGGCGCTTCGACATTCACCAGGATGTTCGAGTACAGCTGATTGATCTGCGTCTGCGACTGCTGCAGGCTTGCGCCGGGCTTGAGACGACCGAATACGTAGACCCAGTAGCTCCGGCGATTTTCGAATTGATTGCGCCAGGTGCTTACGGCGGCGCGCATACCTACGGGCACATAGATCATTGGTTCGGCGCCCAACGTGGTGCCACGAAATCCCTGTGGTGCGACTCCAATGATCGACAGCGTCTTGCCGTTCACGATGATCGTCTGGCCGACGGCCTTTGGATCGCCGCCGTATCGCTCCATCCAGAATTCGTGCGACAGCACGGTGACGAAGTTCGCGCCAATCACGGCATCATCCGCCGGTTGGATCAAACGACCTATTGACGGCGTGACGCCGAGCACTCCGAAGTAACCGCCGCTGATGAACATGCCGCGGCCGGTGAACGCTTCATTTCGAACGGAAAGATTCGCGCCGAAGTTCACATGACCAGCAACACCGGCGAGCGCCGTCTGCTGCTTCTCGAGGTCGCGGAACATCGGATACGTGAAGACGTCTTCGCAGTCTCCGGCCTGATTGCAATTCGTGCTTCCGGGTTTTGGCCCGGGCGCCGACAGATTCACCAGCTCACCCGGCGCGCGAACAGGCAGCTGCCGAATGAGGAATTGGTCAAAGAGCGAATAGATGGCCGCGTTGGCTCCGATACCGAGAGCGAGCGAAGCGATCGCGACCGCAGTAACAAAGGGCGTCTTGCGCAGCATACGCAGCGCGAGCCGAATGTGGTCCATGCGAGTAACCTGAGCGCGGGCCGAGGGGAGAGAGGCCGGGAATCCCGGTGTACACTCTGACAGCCCACACCGATGGAGGGTTTGAACGCGGTTCGAAAGAGCGTTTTCGAGTCTCCCGAACCGCGTTTTGCCCTGTACGTCGGCGGCCCCGCCTCAGGTTTCAACCAACTTTACACGCCCGTTTCAGGGCACGCCCACCGTGCCGATGGATTGCGCTGACTTGTAGGTCGCACCGTCGACGGCCTTCACGAAGCAGATGCCTGCGAGAATGCAGTTCGATTCCATCGACCCGCCGGGATCGCCGTCGCCGCCGGTCACGGTGTACGCGACGGGCGTGTTGCGATGGAAATTCCAGAAGAATGTGAAGCCCGTGGCCGCTGACAGATCGGGCACCGCGATGTCGTAGGCATTGCCCGCGCCGAGATAGCCACGTGTTGCATAGATGGTCATCGTGCGCGGATCGACGAACTGTTCTCGCAAGTACATCGATGCGCGACTCGTATAGTCGGCGGACAATGTTCCGGTTGCGCGCACAATCCATGCGGGGGCGCCGCTCGCACCGGCCGTGACCGTCGGCGCGGTGAGCGCTGGTCCAAAGTCGATGGTGCGTGACGATGGTGTGCGTGCGTAGCTGATCACGGAGCGACGCGGTGCACCAGTCGCGGTCGTCACCACAAGTTGGTGCAAGTCTCCAGCGATGGTTTGTCCGACTGGTACACCCCACCAGCTGCGCGTCGTGTTGGAGAATGCGCCGGAGGTACTCATGATCGCGTTGAGACCCGCGGCGGTCATGAAGGTTTGAATGCTGAAGAAGGTTTCGCTGTTGGTGTTGCCGACGGTGTAGCTCGACACGGTGGGTGCGGTCGCCGTGGCGAGATTGATCGTCGACATGGTTGTGCCGCTCGCCGGATTGAGTGCGCGTTGCAGCGAGAACGCGGTCATGACTGCGGTGGGGATGCCGCTGCTGGATTTCGACATCATCACATCGAACGGACCCGGCTGGAGATTGGTGAGTGCGAAGTTGGTTGTGGCTTGCGATGTCGCTGCGCTGTACTGGAAGTTGTTCGCGCTGACCCCACCGAGTACGAGGTCGAAGCTGCCGTATCCGGTCACGGGCAACGTGGCGCCGCGATTGTTGGTGTCGGGGTACCTGGTGCACTCCGAGTTGGCGAGATCGGTGATCTCGTCCTTCGTCATATAGTAGACCTTCCAGTCATGTCCCTCGATGAGCGGCGAGCCGCTGGTCTTCTCGCCGAGATTGATCATCGCCACGGCGGCGACGTTCTGCGTGAGGGTGAAGTTGAAATCGGTTGGAGCGGCGGCCGTCGCGGCCGCTGGACCGTCGGGGATGATGTGTTGCCATGTGCCGGTGTTGCCGTCGCGCACGGCGAAATACTTCGGCACGCGGCTCGCGTTGCAGAAGCGCCAGCGAATGGCGCCGGTCGATGGTGCGGAGATGCGCACGCGTACCGGCACGACCTGATCGGCGAAGCCGGCGGCCGACGCCTTGATCGTGGCGCTGTAGACGCCGGCCGGCGCGCCGTCCAGCGTGAGTGCGAGGAGATTGGTTTGCGTGTTGCCCGCGGTGAGTGTTTGCGGCGACGTGTTCGCAAAGGCGGCTGTCGCGCCGGTGAACGCTGACACGGTGAACGTCACTGACCCCGTGAAGCCGTTCTGACGTGCGATCGTGACGATGCCATTGCCGGACCAGCCCTTGCCGGCCGGCAGTTCGAACTCGACGGGATCAACGGCGAGCGAGAAGCCGACGGGCACCGCGGCGGTCACGGTGAGCGCAATCGGGATGGTGCGGTCGGTCGCGCCGCTTCCCTGCGCGAGCAGATTCACGGTGTAGCTGCCCGGCGCGACGGTGCTGGCTACGGTGATCGTGATTGAGGATGTGTTGGCGGCGACAGCGGCCGGCGCAAATGCGACGGTGATACCGGTCGGCGGCGATGTTGCCGACAGATTGACGGTGCTCGTGTAGTTGGTGCGCGTGATCGTAAGCGTCGTGACGCCACTGCCGCCCGCGGCAATCGACAGCACCATTGGCGACGCGGCTACCGTGAACGAGCCGGCGCTGATGGTGAGTTGCACGGTGCTGGTGGCCGACGTCACGCCGCTGCCCGATGCGGTGATGGTCACGGTCGATGTACCTGCACTCGCGCCGTTCGCCGTGAGTGTCAGCGTCGACGAGGTGGCGCCAGCGTCGATGCTGCTTGGTGCGAATGCCGCAGTCACACCAGCCGGTAGGCCACTCACGGCGAGCGACACGCTGCCGGTGAAACTGCCGCCGCGCGCGATCGTGACGGCGATCGGTGCGGTCCCGGTGCCGCCGAGCGCGACGGTGGTCGGGGTGGCGACCATGGTCAGGGTGCCGCTGGTGTTGCCGGGCGGCTGGGTCGTGTTATCGGAGCCGCCGCTGCCACCGCAGGCCGCGAGCAACAACAGGATGAGTGCGCTGAGCTGGGACCGCATGAGACGAGCCTCGGGGACGGGTAGAGCCTGGGCGGGAGGGGGGTCGTATGCATTGCGCAGAAATGCGGGGAACCCCGTCATGCTGGTCGCTCATTTGGGATTGGCGCGAGGCGCGGGACTGGACGCCGAATTTCAAGCGGGGGCTCGGACGTCGCGCGTAGCGCGGGACTGAGCGCCGAATTTCAAGAGGGTATCCCGGGTTCGGAAACGCCTGCGGCGTTCCGAAGCCGGGATACTCACTCTTGAAATTCGCCGCTCAGCCCCGCGCCTTTCGGGATCCTCGCATTCACTCCTGAGACTTGCGATTTGTGACGCGATCGCGGACGCTATTTGGGATGCGATTTCGTTTCGGCTCTCTTGCGCTGGTTGCCGTGTTCTGGACCGCTGTGCTGCCGGCCCAGGGGCGCATCGTGCGCGTCCCCTCGCAGGTGCTCGGCGAGACCAAAGTGGTGCACGTGCAGTTGCCGCGTGACTACGCGATTGCCAAGCAGCGCTATCCGGTGGTCGTGCTGCTCGACGGTCAGGTGCGGCCGTTCTTCGACATCACGGTGGCGGGTGCGGACTACGATCTCACCGGCGAGCTGCATCCGGTGGAGATGCCGCGGCAGATCGTTGTGGCGGTGGAGCATGGCAGTCGCGCGGCGGATCTTGGTAACAACGCGGAGGCGTTTCTTCGCTTCCTTACGTCCGAGCTGCTTCCCAAGATCGATCGCGAGTATCGAACGCTGCCGTTTCGTACGCTGATTGGGCACTCGCGTGGTGGTGCGTTTGCGCTGCGGGCGATGTGCCGCGAGGCGAAGTGGTTTCCGGCAATCATTGCGATCAGTCCGTCGCTGTCGGACACGCTGTTCAATGAGGTGACGACGTGTGTCGCGGCGGATAGCACGGCGCGGGTGCAGCGACACCTGGTGTTGTCGGCGGGTTCACTCGAGCCGCGCGCGCTGGCGTCGACGAATCGACTGCTTGCGGTGTTGCGCGAGCGGTTGCCGGCGAACTGGCGTGTACATCAGGTAGGCGGGACAGGACTCGAGCATACTGGCGCGCCGCTGGTCGGGATTCCGATGGGGTTGCGTTTCATTTTCGACGGCGACGCGTGGGATTTGCCGCAGCCGTTTCGCGACAGTCTGTCGCTCGAGCAGGGCGATCCGGAGCGCGTGCTCGCGGCGGGTTTATCGGTGCTCTCAGCGCGCCTGGGGTTTTCGGTGCCGGCCTCGGCGCGACTACAAAACGCGGTGGTGCAGGCATGGCTCTCGCGGCGAGATCCTGTTCGTGCACTGGCCGCGGCCAAGGAATTCGTGGCGCGTTATCCCGAGGAAATCGTGTCGTACACGCTGCTTGCCGACGCGTACGAGCTTGCAGGCGACAAGGACAACGCCAAGCGCGCGGTCCAGAGCGCGCTGGATTTCAGTTCGCGCATCTACTGGTATGACGAGACGCAGCGCGCGGCATTTCAGGCGGAGATGCGCCGCGTGTTGGCCTCTCGATTTCCTTAGCACGTTTGCGATATCGGCTCGGCGCACAGTCCCGCGCCCCGGACCGATCCCACAGGCTCGCCGGCTGAAAAGCAGTAGCCACACTGTTACGCAAAACCCGCTAGCTCGTGACGCAGCAAAGGGATGATTGGAGACCCGCCCCTTGGACCCACGCCTTCCCTCTCCATGTCCAAGCGTCGCATTGCGCTCGTCGGCTTCGTTGCCGCGGCGGTGGTCACCACGGCTGTTGCCTGTTCCTCTGATGACTCGGCGTCGCCGGCTCAGATCGATCCCAATGGGGTCGCGTACTCGTTCGTCACACTGGGCTGCAATCGCGTCGCCGCTGCCGATACGATCGGCAACGTCAGCACCGCGAACGTCGCGCAGTTGCAGCAGACGTTCACCGACATCGCGCAGCTGAGCCCCAAGCCGAACTTCGTCTTCTTTACTGGCGATGAGGTGCTGGGCTACACCAACGACAGCACCAACCTGTCGAAGGAGCTCAAGGCGTGGGGGCAGCTGTGGGAAGCGTCGGCGGCGAAGGCGGCCGGCATCGAGATGGTCGCGATTCCCGGCAACCACGAAACCGAAAACACGGCCAAGGTCGCACAGGCGTTTCTCGAGCGCACGTGGATGCGCGACATGTCGAGCTATGTCTCGCGCGGGGGCAATGGACCCGCGGCCGGAGTGGACGGCTATGTGACCGACCAGAGCCGACTCACGTATTCGTTCGACTTCAAAGATGCGCACTTTGTCACGCTGAGCACCGATGGCGTGGGCAAGGATTGGCACGTGCCGACCACGTGGGTGTCAAACGACCTCGCAGCAGCCAAAGCGAAGGGCGCGAAGCACATCTTCGTGTTTGGCCACAAGCCGGCGTATGCGTATCCGGGTGTGCCGACCGACGGACTCGCGTTCGACACGCCGTCACGCGACCTCTTCTGGAATGCGCTCACGACGAACAGCGTCGAAGCGATGTTCTCGGCACACAACCACGTGTTCTGGCGCGGCCAGCCGACCAACAAGACGTGGCAGGTGATCGCCGGCAATGGTGGCACGGCGCTCGATGCGACCGTTGATACGAGCATTCCTGGCACGGGGAGCTATTTCGGTTACACGCTCGTGCAGGTGCTCAACTCGGGGAAGGTGATCATGAAGAGCTATGGTCGCCCGGTTCCGACGCCGTACACGGCGCCGACGGTCCCCGCGACGATGCGTGACTCGGTGGATATCACGTGGAAGTAGGCGCACGCGCGCTCATCGCGCGTGTGCTGATCGCTGGTGCGGTTCTGCTTGGAACAGCGTGCACCTCGGCCGGGTCTCGTGAACAGCGAGATCCGGCCGTTGTGCGCCACTTGCTGCAGTCGCAAGCGGATTCGCTACGTGACGCGCTCGACGGGTTGCGTGTTGCGCTGGCGAGTGAACCGCTCGATTCGCTCCGCGTGCGGCGAGCATTTGTCGAAACGCGTGTCGCGTACAAGCATCTCGAAGGCGTGGTGGAGTTCTACGCACCGGCGGTTGCCGCTGCGCTCAACTCCCGTCGACAGGAAGTGGACGATGATGACGCGCCGCCGCCGTCAATGCTCCCAGCGTCGGGGTTCCCGGCGCTCGAGGCGTTGTTATGGCCCACGGTCACCTCGGTGAACGCTCGCGAGGCCGTGGCAATCGTCGATGACATGCGCGCGACCGGCGAACGCGTGCATCAGGTGGCGGACGCGGTAGTCCCCACGGCGGCTCAATTGATCGAGGTCGCGCGACAAGAGCTCGCGCGCCTTTCGATCTTGAGCATCGCGGGGTTCGATACGCCCGTAACGGGTGCCTGGCTCACCGAAAGTGCCGCAGCCGTTGATGGGATTCGCTCACTACTCAAGGCCGATCCGTCAATCTGGAGCGACGCGTCGCTTCAGCTGCGGGCAGCCGACCGTTCACTCGCAGCGATGTCCACAGCACTGCGCGCTGGATCGCTCGAGTCGTTCGAACGGCTGCCATTTCTTGTGCAACGGGCAATTCCGGCTGCGCACGCCGTCGACGCACTTCGCGCAGCGAGCGGCGTGCGATCGGTCGCCATTCAACGCTTCTGGCGCGCAACGGCTGCCTCTCCGTACGACGCCGACGCATTCGATCCGCTGGTGTACGCCGCCTCCGGTCACGCGCCGACGTCCGCTAGCGTACGAGCACTCGGCGAACGGCTATTTCATGACCCATCGCTGAGTGGCACCGGCACTCGCTCATGCGCTACCTGCCACGTGCCGTCGCACGCGTTCACCGACGGCGTTGGCCGACAGCGCGACATCAGGGGTGCAGGCTTTGTGAAGCGCCATTCGCCAACGCTGCTCAACGCGGCGCTCTCACCGGCGTACTTCGCCGACGAGCGCGCGCCGTCGCTCGAAGAACAGGTGGTGCGCGTTCTTGAAAGCCCGTCTGAGATGGCGAGCTCGATTGACCGCGCAACTGCGGTGGTGAATGCGAGTGCATCGTACCGCGCGGAGTTTGCTCAGTCGTTCGATCATTCGATCGATGCGCAAGTCACGCCGCTGCAGGTCAGGCAGGCGATTGCGGCCTACGTTCGTTCGCTCGTCGCGCTCAACTCGCGATTCGACCGGGCGGTGCGCGGAGATCTCACGCAGATGACTCGCGAGGAGCAGCACGGCTTCGATGTGTTCATGGGCAAAGCCGGCTGTGGCAGCTGTCAC
Organism: uncultured Gemmatimonadaceae bacterium; assembly: GCA_966112585.1. Lineage (GTDB taxonomy): Bacteria > Gemmatimonadota > Gemmatimonadetes > Gemmatimonadales > Gemmatimonadaceae > Gemmatimonas. The sequence goes on along the minus strand of CBHWDN010000018.1, from coordinate 88,232 downwards.
TTTGCGCCGCTTTTCAATGGCACCACACCGCCGCTCTATCGCAATGCAGATGTCGAAGTCATTGGCGTGCCGGCCTCACCAAAGTCGCCGCGAGTGCTCGACGCCGATCACGGTCGAGGAGACGTCGACAAGCTCCCGCTGCACGACCGCGCCTTCAAGACGCCAACGGTGCGGAACGCTACACTGGCCGGACCGTACTTTCATCACGGTGCGTACGCCTCGCTGCGGGAGGTGATCGACTTCTACGATCGTGGTGGTGGTCAGGGTGCCGGCGCTCGCGTGCCGAATCAAACGCTCAGCGCGACGCCACTGCATCTGTCGGATGATGAGAAGCGCGATCTCGAGTCGTTTCTCGGCGCACTGCTGGACACCACAATCATCCGATCGACCGCGCAGGCGCAGCAGACTCGCAGTCGCGAGCTATAGCACGTAGCCTGGTTACGGTTGCGCCGGCCTGCCGACGAGGCTTGCTCACGGAGCAGGTTACCTGTACAGTTGTACGTACACCTGTACAGGAGACACAGATGGGCGGATCGTCGGCTCTCGCGGCGGTGACGGCTCGCATGCTACTCGCGACGCATCAGGAAAACGAAACCAGTGTGAAGGCCACGCGCGCCCGAGACCAGTTCTTTCCGCTGCTGGAGTCGGTGGTGAGCGATCCTACGCGCGTCGTCTACGTCGAGCACAAGGATCTCGACGGCCGCGGAATGTTGGTTGGCGAGGGCTATCGAGAGTATGTGCGGCGGCTCGAGCAGGCGCTGCGCGACCTCATTGGCGCGGTACCGGAGCAGACCATGCCGCTGGCCGGGTCCATGACGTTGTCCGCCGCGGCTCTCGACGATCTTGATGCGACGATCGGCAAGCTGCGCTCGAGAGGTGCGACCGCTCGTAAAGCGAAGTTCCGGTCGCTCTGATGGCGTCGATGCTTGCGGTGACTGACACGCACAGCCTTGTGTGGTACGCCGACGCGCGTCGACGCAACAAACTGGGTCGCCACGCGCTGTCGCACTTCCGGCGCGCCGACGAAGGCAAGGCGACCGTGTATCTCTCGAGCATGGTGCTCGCGGAGATCAGTGAGCTCGTGCACGCGGGTGCTATTCAGTTGCCGCACAGCTTCGACCGCTGGCTTTCGCAGCTCACCGCTTCGCCCGGCTATGTGTTCGTACCACTCACCGAGGAGATGGTGCGCATTGCGCACAACCTCTACGCCATTCCGGAGCGTGGTGACCGATTGATTGCGGCGACTGCGATCGCGCTCGATGCGCCGCTTATTACGCGGGATCCCGAGATCACAGACGCCGCCGAGGTGGAGCTGCTGTGGTGAGATCCTGATTCAAAAAACGCGGCCGCATCCACTTGGATGCGGCCGCGTTTCCATTCACCACGCAGAGCCGTTACGGCGTGATCTTCTTCGGCGCCTGCTGCTTGATCTTCTCCATGTACTTCTCGAAGAAGAACTTGTGAATGTCCATCATGTTGATCTCACGACCCTGGATGTAGTTCTGGATGATGTTCGTTGTCATATCCAGTGGCGTGCCGGTCGAAATGATCAGCGTCGCTTCCTTGCCGACTTCGAGTGAGCCCACCTTGTCGTCGATCCCCATGAACTGCGCGGCGTTGATCGTCACGGCCTTGAGCGCTTCTTCTTCTGGCAGGCCGAACGCCACGGCAACACCGGCTTCCCACGGTAGACGATAGCTGTACAAGCCGCCGGCGCCGCCGGCGATCGCGAACTTGACGCCCGCGTTGTACAGCTTGGTGGGCGTCGCGTACGCCTGATCGTAGCCTTCGTACTCACGATCGGGCGCCGACATGGTGCTCGTCAAAATCACCGGCACGTTCTCGGCCTTGAGGCGATCGGCCACGAAGAGCGCATCGCGTCCACCACGAATCACCAGGCGGACGTTCTCCGACTTGGCCCACGTGATCGCGTCGTTGATCTGCGCCGCGCCTTCCGCTGCCACAACCACCGGGATCTTCTTGTCGATCGCCGGAATCATCGCCGCATAGCGAATGTCCGTACGCGCGTTCTGACCGGTCTTCACGGCATCGCGATACGCCCGCGCTTCTGCAAACCAATCCTTGATCTGCTGCACCTGCTCGGCGTAGGTCTTGGGCGGCGGGCCCGGCGGGCCGCCACGCCCACCACCACCGCCGCCACCGAAACGTCCTCCCGGACGGGCGTTCGGATCGGGCCACTTCACGTTGAGCGCAGCGGCGCCCTTCATCGACATCTCTTCCCAGGTCCAGCCTTCGAGCGACATCGCCGAGGAGAGACCAGAGATCACGCCGCCTTCTGGCGTGCTGAATGCGACGAGCACACCGGCCGAACGCGTCGTGCCGATGTGACGGCTTTCCGCGTTCACCGCGATTTCGGCGCGGATGTTCGGATTGAAATCACCACGCTCGGCGATGTCGTTCGAAACATCAACCGCGCCGATTTCGGTGAGACCCACCGTGCTGTACGCGTCGATGAGTCCCGGATAGATGTGCTTGCCCGTGAGATCAACGATCTTCGCCGCACGCGGCGCCGCGACTTCCGGCCCACCGATCGCGGTGATCTTGCCCTTCTCGAGCACGATCGTGCCGTTGGTGATCGTTCCCTTGGTCACCGTGTGAATGGTGGCGCCCTTGAGCACCACCGGATTCTCCTGCGCCGCGACCGGGATCGTCACCTGCGCCTGCAGCGCGCTCGGCGCGACGAGCGCTCCAAGCAACGCGGCCATCGCCACTGTCTTCATCTGTCGCATCGTGTCCTGTGTCGGAAGAAGAACGCGATTCACTTGCCACCTCCCGGGCCACCGCGGCCACCACGACCGCCGGCCGGTGCAGCGTTTTCAGCCGGTCCCGCCGCGATGACGGCCTGAATGAGCTGCGCACGTTCCTTCGCAATCTCGTCGCGGTTCGCCTTGTCTTCGTCGAGCGAGAAGTACTTGCGACCATCGACCCACGTTTGCTCGGCCTTCGTGAACTGCGAGAGCGGGTTGCCGCTCCAGATCACGAAGTCGGCATCCTTGCCGGCTTCGAGTGAGCCGATGCGGTTGTCGATCGCAATCGCCTTGGCGGCGTTGATCGTGACCGTGTTGAGCGCGTCGATTTCGTTCACGCCGGAACGGAGCAGCTTGCCCGCTTCCCAGTTCATGCGCGTCGAGATTTCGGCGTCGTCGGAGTGCAGCGATGTCACCACGCCCGCTTCCATGAGGATGCGCGCGTTGTACGACGTGGCGTCGTACGCCTCGAGCTTGAACGCACCCCAGTCGCTCCACACAATGGCGGCGACGTTCGACTTCTTGAGCTCACTCGCGATCTTGTACGCTTCGACGCCGTGCTGCAGCGCCTGAATGCGGAAGCCGAATTCTTCAGCGAGGCGAACCAGCGCGAGGAACTCGTCGGCGCGATAGCCGTGCGACGTGACGAGCAGCTTCTGGTTGAGAATGTCGAGGATGGCTTCCATGCGCAGATCCTTACGCGGCGGAATGCCGGTCTTCGTCTTCTCCCATGCCTTCCACTCTTTCTCGTAATCACGCGCGGCGCTGAAATGGTCGCGGATGATTTCGTTCACGCCTTCGCGCGTGTTCGGATAGCGGTTCGGGTTGCGCTTCGGATTTTCGCCCAGCGCGAACTTCACCGTGCGCGGCGCGCCCAGGATCTTGTAGTCATCCGGGAGACCGCCCCAACGCGTCTTCACATAGACGTTCTCACCACCGATCGGGTTCGCCGAACCGTGGAGAATCATCGTGGAGGTCAAACCACCGGCGAGCTGACGATAGAACCAGATGTTGTTGTGCGTGATGACATCGCCCATCACCACTTCCGGCACGATCGCGAAGCCCGACTCGTTCACCGAGCTCACACCGGAGTGCGTGTGCGGATCGATGAGGCCAGCCGTCACGTGCTTTCCAGTCGCGTCGATTGTGATCGCACCAGCCGGCGCCGTGAGGCCCTTGCCAACGCGCGTCACCTTACCAGCCTGCACGAGCAGGTCGGCGCCTTCCAGACGACCCTGCGGACCCGATGTCCACACCGTCGCGTTCTTTACGAGCACGGCAGCGGGCTGCGTGGGCGCGCTGGTACGGCCGAACTCCATGCTCGGACGCAGGAACGGCAGTTCGATCTTCGGCACCTTCGACGCGATCGCACCACGCGCTGCACCAGCGAACACTTCGGTGCGATTGCCGCGATAACGCGCATCCGTTCCGTTCGGCAGTGAGAGCCAACCGAAGAACGCCGAGTCGGTCACCGAGCCGGCGAGGAGCATACCGCCTTCCTGACCCAACGGCTCACCCGGGAACGACGCTTCGAGACGACCGGTTTCGGAGATCACACGCACGTTCGTGAGATTCACCGGACGACGGCCACCCATTTCGATCGTGCCACGAATGCGATTGAGCGGTCCTTCGAGACGAAGCGTGGCGTTCTTGAACGTGCCCGCGTCGTCCGACGTGATGGCCCACGTACCACGCGGATCCACCTGCACGGCGCGTGTGATGCCGTACGCCTTGCCCTGCACCCACACGTCGCGCACGCTCGATTCTTCGGTGAAGAGATCGCCGTCGGCGACAACGAGATTCGCAACCTTACCCACGGCAATCGTGCCGTGCGTCTTCTCGATGCCGAGGTAACCAGCCGGCACCGTGGTGAGTGCGGCAAGCGCCTTGTCGGGCGTCAGGCCACGCGCCACGGCGGTACGGAGATTCGGCAGGAACTGCTGCAACGACGGAAGTCCGTCGGCCGTGATCGCGAACGACACATTCGCGGCGGCGAGCTGCGCCGGATTGGTCGGCGCGAGATACCAGTGACGCAAGTCAGCCAGCGTGACGTTCGCCGCGGCTTCCGGGCTCGACACGTTCGGCGCGTCGGGGAAGGCAAGCGGTACGATGAGCGGCTGCGTGCGCGTCTTGAGCACATCGATCAAACGATACTCTTCGCCACTGCCGCGGAACCACGGCGTGAGCTTGTACTCCTGCGACAGCTTATAGCCGCGCAGATAATCTTCTTCGCTCGTGGTTTCGAACATTACCGGCTGCGTGCCCTTCACGGCCTTGCCGAGCGCGGCGAGTGCTTCGCTCGTTTCGGGCGGAAGAATCGCGCGACCGCTTGTTTCGTAGGCGCCCCATGCGCGGATGTACCACTCGGCATCCATGAACGTCTGCTTCATGAGTGCGATGGTGCCCATCGACGAATTGGGATACTGACCGCCGAGCGCGAACGAACGGTTGAAGCCGATCGACTGTGTGAGGTCGGGGCGCAGCACGCGATCGCGAAGACCGGCGTCGCTGAGGCTCATGACCGAGCCGGTGCCGCGGAAGATGCCCTGACGCGGAACCGCGAGTGCGGCGCCGAAGCCGAGCGAGCGAAGCGCGGTGCGACGCGTTGAATCATCCTTCGCATTCGACGTGGTGCTGAACCAGGCACGCACCTGCGGATTCCAGTGCGTGGGCCCAACGTCGCCACCGGTTGGCGGTGCATCGCCACCAAGGTCGGCCGACGCGTCGATGAAGCCAGGATAGACGGTGAGTCCCTTGAGGTCCCACACGCGCGCACCGGCTGGTGGCGCCATGCCCGCGCCGACGGCCTGAATCAATCCGTTGCGGATGACGACCGTGGCGTTGTTGAGCACTTGGCCAGGCGCCGTGACAACGCGTGCACCGACGAGGGCATGAAAGCCCGTGCCGTTGTCACGGATGCCAGCAATCGGCTCAGTGCGGGAGGACTGCTGGGCCTCGAGCGAAGTCGCGGCGAGGGCCGCGATGCCGAGGAGGAAACGAAACGCTCTCACGAAGGGGCTCCCGGGAAACGGTCGGACGACGGCCGTTGGTGGAGTAGAGGGGGAGGGGGCGACGGACGCGTGTGCGGACGCCGGAGCTGCGCACGGGTCCGGAGGGGAACGCGGGCGCACATCTATATGTTGGCGGGGGAACGTCGACGGAGCAAACCGTGGGCGGGAACTATTAGGGGGTTGTGGAGCAATATATCAATGCATACTATGTACTCATAGTTTGCACATGATAGACGTCAGGTTACAGGACGTCAGGGGGGAGGGGGTAGGGGTGTTCCACACCTGGTCGGAGATATGAAACCCAACTGGTTCTTCATTCTGCTGTCGCTGGCGCAGAAGCCGTTGTACGGGACGGCCATTCAGGAGGACGTCCGCGCGTTGAGCGACGGCGCGGTGAAGCTGTGGCCGGCGACGTTGTATGGATCGCTCGAGGAGTTGGTGGAGCGACGATGGCTCGAGGAGGTCGCCGAAGACGAACGCCCGGAAGGGATCGCGGGGCGTGAGCGGTACTACCGGATCACGAAGTTCGGGCGCGGCGCGCTCGAGCAGGAAATCGCGCGATTGGAAGGATTGGCGCGGGTGGCGCGGGCGCGGCTGACGCTCAAGGGGGCGCTCGCATGAACGGCGCGACGGTATGGACCGCGGTGTATCGCGCGGCGTTGTGGTGTTTACCTGGCGAGTTGCGACGCAAGCATGGCGACGCGATGACGGAGATGTTCGCGGCGGAGGTGGAGAGCGCGGATGGTACGCGCGCGACGTGTGGTGTCGCGGTGCGCGGGGTGGCGGACTTGGTGGGGCGTGCGGCGTATGAGTTGGTGCGGCCGGTGGGAATCGTTGCGAACTCCGGGAGGGAAGAGGCTCCGATGACTTCGATGTCGACGATGTCCGTGGCGAGGCGTGTGTTCGTGCCGTTCATGGCGGTGCTCCTCGTGACGACGGATCCGCTCGTGGCGAACTTTGCGTTTAGGCGCGGGACCTCCGCTTCGATCGTAGAACTGATCCTGCTCTCCATTCCGTTCACCGCGGCGATGACGATTCCGATTTCGATGTTCGTCGCGCTGTTCTGGGTGAGTCGGCGTTTTCGACTGGAGTCGGCAACGCCTGCGCTTGGCTGGTCGGTGGTGCGGCCGGTGCTGGTGATGTCGGCCGTCGTGAGCGCGTTCGCGTTCGTGCTGGCTACGGGGGTCCTGCCGCGCGCGAACGCACGATTGCAGACAGTGCTCGCGGGTCACGCGGTGCCGCCGGGTGATCGTTCGATGAGCCTTAGCGAGCTGCGGTTGGCGTCGAACACGGCTCGAGCATCGTTGGCGAATGCGACTGGCATTGAAGCGCGTGACTTGGAGGAACGCGTAGCGAGGTTTGACCTCGAGTATCACAAGAAGTTCGCGATCTCGGCGGCAGTGATCGCGCTTGGACTGGTCGGACTTGTACTCGGTTGGCGTTTTCCGCACGCGGGCGTGATCGGGACTGCCGTTGGCACGATCGCAGTGATCGGCGTGTACTACGCCGTATTCATGGGAGGCGAGTCGCTTGCTGATCAACGAATGGTCACGCCCTCGATTGCGATCTGGGGGGCGAATTTGCTGGCGCTAATTGTTGCGGTGATGCCGATGAGGCGACAGCGAGTGATATAGTTCGGAGTGCCCACCCTCACTCCACTCCCGCCGCTCGACACCGCGCCGCTCTTCCCGGAGCTGAGTCGCTCGCTCATCTCGTTGTTGCGTTCACTGGAGCCCGCCGACTGGAATCGTCCCACCGTCGCGGGCTCCTGGCGCGTGCGCGATGTCGCCTCGCATCTGCTTGATGTTTCGCTGCGCAAAGTCTCCGGACATCGCGATGGACATTCGGCGCCGCTCGAATCGCCGATCACGAGCTACGCCGATATCATCGCGCTGATTCAGCGATTGAACGCCGGCGGTGTGTCCTTTGGTGCGCGATTCAGTCCACGAGTGCTCATCGATCTGCTCGAAGTGTCCGGGCGCTGGGTGAGTGAATTCGTGGCGACGCTCGATCCGGAGGCGATGGCGCTGCACGGCGTCGCGTGGGCCGGTGAAATGCAGAGTACAAATCGCTTCGACACGGCCCGTGAGTTCACCGAGCACTGGCATCATCAGATGCAGATTCGTGATGCCGTTGGGGAGCGCGGTGAAGCCGGCGTGCTCCTGGCGCGCGATCTCTTCGTGCCGTTAGTCGAGACGTCGCTCCGAGTGTTGCCGCACGCGTATGCGGGAGTAAACCCTGGCGAAGGCGTTGCGGTCGAACTGTCGTGCACGGATTTGGACTTGGCGTGGACGCTGCGGCGCGAGCGGGAGTTGTGGATGGTCTATCGCGGCGTGGTTGCCAGTCCGGACGCGCGTGTACGTGGCGCTGCCGATCAGCTGTGGCGGCTCTTCTTCAATGCATTACCCATCGAGCAGGCACGAACGACATTCGAGCTGCACGGATCGAACGCGCTCGTTGACCCGTTGCTTCGCTCGCGTTCGGTCATGGTGTAGCAGCAGATCTCTCTCCCGTCCCTCGGCTCATGCGTTCAATCGTTCTTGCACTCGCGGTCGCGCTCTGCGCGAGTCCGCTGGTGCTGCCGGCCCAGTCGCCGACTGCGGCTCAGCCCGCTGCCCCGCCGCTTCCTTCCATTGTGCTCCCGAAGGAGCTTGATCGCGTCTTGCGTGATTACGAGACGGCGTGGAGCCGAAGCGATGCGGCGGCGCTTTCAAAGCTGTTCGCCGAAGACGGCTTCGTGATGCAAAGCGGTCGTGCACCCGTGCGCGGACGGGCGGCCATTCAACAGGCCTACACCGGCTCGAGCGGCGGCGTGCTCAAGTTACGGGCGCTCGCGGCGTCGGTGTCGGATTCGATCGGCTATATCGTGGGTGCCTATGCCTACGGCGACAACGCCGCCGACATGGGAAAGTTCACCCTGACGCTCAAACGGGTGAAGAACGGGCCGTGGCTGATTTTTTCCGATATGGATAACGCGAGTAGGTCAATGCGATAGGACGAGCGGCGGGTTGTTGCACGTGTGTTGCCGGCCTGCGAATCAGGCCGCACCTTCTGCGCATGCTTCGACTCGCATCGTTCCTTATCGCCAGCGCTCTCGCTACGGCGGCCGCCTTCCATCCCTTGGGGTCAGACTCCAAGGACACAAACGCCGCGCTTGGTCCCTTGGAGTCTGACCCCAAGCGGGTGGTGCAAGCGAATGACGTGCGCTTTCAGGCGACGGTGGATCGCTGGCTCGATGCGCTCGCCCGTCGCCATCCGTCGATTGCTGCCGGCAACGGCCTTCATCAATACGACGGCACGCTCGAGGATATGTCGGCGAGCGCGATTGCCGCGGAGGTGGCAGCGCTCAAGCGTGAACGTGCCGAGCTGCAAGCGATCGGCGAGTCCACGCTGAGCGCTGATGCACGCGCAGACCGTCGCATTCTCCTCGGGGTGATTGACGGTTGGCTGCTCGAACAGGAAGCGCTTGCCAACTGGAAGCGCAATCCGATGCTGTACGCGGTTCCGATTGCCGACGGCGTACACAACCTCATGGTGCAGGCATACGCACCGGCCGATGTGCGGATGCGGCGCATCATCAGCAAGCTCAAGGGAGTGCCCGCGTTGCTGACGGCGGCGCGCACCAATCTGTCGAACCCGCCGCGGCTGCTGACGGATCGTGGTATCACCATGCTGCGCGGCGCCTCCGGATTACTCAGCACCGATCTATCGCTGGCGTTCGCGTCGCAGAAGGGGACGCGACTGTTCGATTCGCTCACCAGTGCTGCGACCGCGGCCAAGGTTCAGATCGACCAGTTCAATGAGTGGGCCACGCGCGAACTCCTGCCGCGGGCGAACGGCGACAATGCGATTGGTGGCGAGGCGGTTGCGCGCCGATATCGTTCCGAAGAGCTGGTCGAGTTGCCACTCGATACGCTAGTCGCCTTAGGCGAGCGCTATCTGGTGCGCTATCACGCGCAGTTCGATTCCGCCGCCAAGCGTTTTGCGCCCACGCTCGCGCCAGCGGACGCCTGGGCCAAGGTACGACAGGATCATCCGCGTCAGGGTGCTGTTGTTGCCGATGCTCGTGTAGTTGTGGACTCACTGACTGCCTTTGTTCGTCGTCGCGATCTGGTGAGTGTGCCAACCAACGAACATGTAGTGGTGGAACCGGCGCAGCCGTTCGATCTGGGCTTCGCCAGCATGCACGCATCACCGCCGCTCGAGCGCGTGCCGCTCTCCAGCATCTTCTACATCACCGACGCACGAAGCGACCAGCCGCGCGCCGAGCAGGACGCATGGCTGGAACGCTTCAATCACGCCTCGCTCACCAACACCAGCGCGCACGAAGCGATGCCCGGGCATTGGGTGCACGCGCTGCACATGCGGCAGACGAAGGGGAAAATTCGTCGCATCTGGATTGGTCTCAATCCGTTTCCGCAGCCGAGTTCGGGGCAGGATGGATGGGCGCACTACGCCGAGCAGCTGGTGGTGGAGCAGGGATACGCGGGCGGCGATCCGCGCTATGCGATGGCGCAACTCTCCGATGCGTTGGTGCGTGTCTGTCGGTTGTTGAGTGGCATCCATGTGCATCGCCGCGAGTGGACGTTGGAGCAGGCGCAAGCCTGTTTTGCCGACAAGGCGTTTCTAGCGGCGCCGGCGGCGCGTCGTGAGGCTGAACGCGCGGTCTATGACCCCACCTACGGTGGCTATTTCCTGGGAAAGCTCGGTATGCTCACGTTGCGTGCGGATGTTCAGGCGCGCGAAGGTGCGAGCTTTTCGCTCAAGAAATTTCATGAACGGGTGCTGACTAACGGCATCGCACCGGTTGCCGTGCATCGACAGCTGCTCTTGCCGGGCGATACGCGAGCGTCGATTCGCTGATCATTTCTATCCTTTCCGCTCTTTTCGATCATGAGTAATAGCGCGCGAATTCGCGTTGGCGTTCTGGGTGCCGGCGCGTGGGCCGAGTTTGCCCACGTTCCTGGATGGCAGCGTGATGGTCGCTGCGATGTCGTGGCCATTGCGGACACGGTTAGCGAACGGGCGCAGGCGCTTGCCGCCGCGCGCGGTATACCGGACTGGTATGCCGATGCCGACGCGATTCTCTCGCGCCCCGACATCGATGTGATCGATGTGTGCACGCCGAATCACACGCATTTCGAGCTCACCATGCGCGCGCTCGAGGCCGGGAAGCATGTGTTGTGCGAAAAGCCGGTGGCGTACGACTATCGCGAGACGCGTCGCGCGGCCGCGCTCGCTCGCGAGAAAGGCGTGCGCACGAAGCTCGGCTTCACCTTTCGGTACGCGCCAGCGATGCGGTACATGAAGGCGCTGATCGATCAGGGATACGTGGGCACGCCGTTCATTTTCAACGGATACGAGCAAAACTCACAGTTCCTCGATCCGATGAATCCGCTGCGCCAAGTGGATCATGCGGCCGATCAGTCGACCCTCCACGTGTCGAGCCTCGAAGGCTACGGCGCGCCGATTATGGATATCGGGCATCACATGATGCAGAGTCGCTTTGCAAGTGTGGTCGGTACGATGCGCAATTTCATCCCCGAACGGATGGTTCGCGCGACGGGCACGATGATGCGTATGAACATCGACGACGGCGACATTTTCATTGGCGACTTCGCGTCGGGTGCCTTCGGCTCAATTCAAACGAGCTTCGTCACCGTCGGCAACTATCCCGGCATTGAAGCGCGTGTGTACGGCAGCAAGGGAGCGCTCATTTGCCGTCTCGTTGAAGAAGAGGGCATCTGTGAAGTACTGAAAGGCGCTACCGCCGATCAGGTGGAGTTTCGCGAGATTGAAGTGCCTGCACACTTCTATCCGCCGGGTGGCACGCGTCGCGAGAGTTGGCGGACGCTCTTCTATGCCAATCTCATTCACTCGTTCGTGAATGAAATTGTCGATCCGTCGCTCCCTTGTGAGGGCGATTTCGACGATGGCGCGCATGTGCAGGAGCTGATCAACGCGGTCACGGTGTCGGTGCGCGAGCGTCGCTGGGTGGACATTCCCTTGCCGGCGGACGCGGTCGTCCGGTGAGCGGTGGTGACCTGATCGATGAATTCCTGACGGAGTTCTGGGCGCAGAACCCTGTCACGGCGACGTTTGCTGGCGTGCATGCGCACGACGCCAAGCTTCCGGATTGGAGTCCGGAGGGATTGGGGAGCGAAGAGTCGGCGTGGCGCTCGTGGCGCTCTCGCTTGGACAGCCACAACGATGACGTACCCTCGTGGTCCGACCTTGCTGACGATTCGGAACTGCTCGATCGCTACGTCGCGCGATCGGTCGCGGCCGTGCGCCTCGCCGAGCTCGAGAGCAATCACTTCACTAAACGCAATCCGGCGCTGTGGACCGGTGAAGCGATCTTCGGTGTGGTGAGCCTGATGCTGCGTGACTTCGCGCCTGCATCCACGCGCGCCGCATCGATCGGCGATCGGCTCGACGCGATTGCTCCATTTCTGCACGCAATGCGTCAAACACTCGTCGGTCCAATCCCCGAGAGCTGGGTGGCGCGTGCACGACGGGAGTGCGAGGCTGGCGTGTCGTTGTTCACCGACGGGATCGCGCGCTGGTGTGCGGAGCATGGCGTCCCAATAGCGCCGTTGACTCCCTCGATCGACCGTGCCACGCGCGCGCTTCGTGATACCGACGTTTGGCTTGCCGAGCAGCGTACGACCGACGTGGTGGCCTGCGGAGAAGCGCTGCTTGCCCTGCTGCTTCGCGAAGGGCACCACGCGGATGTCGAACCGCGCGAGTTGTTGGCACGCGCGGACGCCGAACTGAACGCCGCCCGCTCCGCGATGGACGCTGCGCTCGCGCCGTACGGCGGATCACTCGCTGCGGCACGCGAGGCGATGGCGCAGGATCATCCCACGCCGGCCGAGTTCCTGCCTGCGTTCGGCGCACGATGGGAGACCGTGCGATCGGCGGTGGTGGCCGCCGACGTGGTGACGTGGCCGGATGCGTGGCCGCTGCGATACGCACCGATGCCCATGTGGGCACGAGCCGTTCAACCGACGCTGTACTTCCTGTTCTATCGATCGCCAGCGCCATTCGACAAGTACACGACGCACGACTACCTCGTTGCGCCGATCGACGAGCACACGCCGGCTGCGCAGGCGGATGCGCAGCTTCGCGCATGGAATCGCAGCGTCATCGGCACCAATCATGTGCTGCATCACGGCGGCATCGGGCATCATGTACAGAACTTCGCGGCCGTACACGGCACGTCGCGCATCGGGCGAGTGGCTGCAGTAGACGCCGCGTCTCGAATCGCGATGTTTCAAGGCGGGTCGATGGCCGAAGGGTGGGCGTGCTACGCGACGCAATTGGCGGGTGAGTTGAAGCTGCTCACACCGTTGGAACAGCTGTCTGAAGTACACTCGGCCGTTCGCTTCCTGGGTCGCGCAATTCTGGACCTGCGGCTTCACCTCGGCGACTGGACTCCGTCGCAGTGCGCTCAGTTCCTTCGCGAGGTGGTGGGGATGGATGACGGACAAGCGGCTGGTGAAGTGGCGAAGGCCAGCATGTTTCCGGGAACCGCACTGATGTATTGGCTGGGAACTCGCACGATTGTCGAGACACGCGCACGACTGCGCGAGCGGCTTGGTGCGGGGTTTTCACTGCGTGCGTTTCACGATGCGCTGCTTTCGCGGGGATCATTGCCGGTACCACTGATTTGCCGCTTGCTGCTGACAACGAACGGAGTTGAGGGCGAATGAATCGCGATCGTATGCCCCGCGCGCGCGGTGGGTATCTCCTGGCATTGAGCGCTGCGCTCCTGGCGAGCGGCTGCGGCGGCGAGGGCTCCTCGAACAGCTCGGCGAATCGTGCGGCGCCAACGGGGCGCGGGCCGTCCAACGACCTTTTGGTGATTGGGTATGATCGCGAACCCGACACCATGAATCGCTATGCGACGCATATCCTCGAGGATATCGAGTCGTGTGTGGTGGAAGGTCTGGTCGTTCCCGACGACTCGATGCGCGCCGTGCCGGTTCTCGCCGCAGAGATCCCGACGCTTGCGAACGGTGGTGTGGTGCGTCGTGCCGATGGTGGCATGGATGTGACGTGGAAGCTGCGCCCCGGTGTGCAGTGGCACGACGGAAGGGCGCATACGTCGGCTGATGTGAAGTTCACCGTGGACGCCATCAACAAGGGCGATTGGAAGCCCGAAAGTGTCGATGGCTTTGACCGCATCTCCAGTGTGGAGACGCCGGACTCGCTAACGGCTGTTCTGCACTACAAGGAAGCGTACGCGCCGTATGTCTGGCAGTTTGTGCGTGGGACGCTTCCCAAGCACGTGCTCGAGGGAAAGTCGATCGATGCCGCGACCGAATACAATCGCGCACCGCTCGGTACAGGCCCGTATGCGGTGAGCGAGTGGAAGACCGGCGAGTCGATCACGTTGGATCGGGTGCCGCACTACTGGCGTGGCGATTCGCTCCCGCACATCAAGCGACTCGTATTCCGGTTCGTTGCGAACACGAACACCCGCATCAATCAGCTCAAGACGGGCGAAGTGCACATGGTGGCACTCGTGCCATGGGACAAGGTCCGGGAGCTCAAGGCTGTTCCCGGACTGCGGCTCGCGCGGGTAATCGGCAACGGCTACGAGCATGTGTCGCTCAATGAAGGGCGACTGACGGCGTTTCGTGACGTGCGCGTACGTCAGGCGTTGGCGCACGCCGTAGATCGTCCGCTGCTCATCAAGAGCCTGCTCGATGATCTCGTGACCGAAGTGAATGGGCCCGTACAGCCGATGTCGTCGGCGTACGAACCGAACGTGAAGGCCTACGGCTACGACACGCTGGCGGCGCGCACGCTGCTTGACGCGGCCGGTTGGAAAGTCGGCGCGGATGGTATTCGCGTGCGCGGTGGTCAGCGTCTCGCCTTCACATTGATTGCGCAATCGGGTTTCGCCATTCGTGAGAATGTCGCTCAGGTGTTGCAGCAGCAGTGGAAGACGGTTGGTGCGGATGTGCAGGTGCAGCTGGTGGACGGCACGGCAATCAGCTCACTGTGGTTCACCGGCAAGTTCGACGCGATGCTGCACTGGTGGCAGATGGGAGCCGATCCCGAGCTCACGCTCTTCTTCGCGTCAGATCGCATTCCGCCGCGAGGGCGCAACATCAACCAGATCGCGGATAGTGCGCTCACCGCGCTACTCTACGCGAGTGATCGCGAAATCGACGCGGCCAAGCGTGAGGCGCTGCTCAAGCAGGTGCAGCAGCGGGTCGCCGAGCTGGCGCCGGAGATTCCGTTGTACAACACCGCCAAAATTGACGCCGTGCCGGCGGCGCTCGAGGGGCACACGGGCAATCCTACCAACGCGGGCCCATTCTGGAACGTGTGGGCGTGGCGTATTCGATGATCGGCGCGTTGCAGTGACGATGCTTTCGATGGTGGGTCGACGGTTACTGCAAGCAGTACCGCTGCTGTTAGTGTTGTCGGCGCTGCTTTTCGGTGTGCTGCAATTGGCCCCGGGTGGCCCGTTGGCCACGTATCTGGAGAACCCCAACGTGCGGCCGGAGGACATCGCGCGATTGGAGAAGGCGTTGGGGCTCGACCGCTCTGCGCCCGAACAGTATGTGCGATGGCTCTCGGCGTTCGTGCGTGGTGATTGGGGCTACTCGTACGCCGATGGTCGACCGGTGCTCGCGCGTATCATCGAACGAGTGCCGGCAACAATCGAGCTCGTCGCAGCGGCGGTGTTGCTCGCATTGATAGCGGCCGTACCAGCCGGCGTGTACGCCGCGGTCAAGCGCGGTGTGGATCGCGCGACCACGTGGTTGGCGATCGCCGGCATTTCGTTGCCGCTGTTCTGGGGCGCACTCGTATTGCAGTTGATCTTCGCCGTCTGGCTGGGATGGCTCCCGAGCGGAGGACGCGCGTCGGTGAGTGGCGGATCGTTTGCAGATCGAGTGCAGCATCTGGTGCTGCCGTCAACCGTGCTGGCCGTCGCGCTTGGCGCCGCGTGGTCACGCTATCTCCGTCGACTGGTTCGCGAGGCGATGCACATGCCGTTCACGTCGGTGGCGAGTGCTCGCGGCGTCTCCGCCGCCCGTGTCCTTTGGCGCCACGCCGTTCCGGTGGCGCTGCCGCCTTTTATCACCGTCGTACTGGTCGACGTGTCGTTGCTCGTCTCCGGCGCCGTGGTGACCGAGGGCGTGTTCGCGTGGCCGGGACTTGGTCAGCTGTTCATCGAATCGCTGGCGAAACGGGATTACGCCGTGCTCATGGCGATCATGATGATCGGGTCGGTCTCGGTCGTGCTGTTCAACCTCCTGGCAGACGTACTCGTGTCCACGCTTGATCCACGCACGCGTCGCAACGCCGGCGGTGACGCGTGAGCGCGACGATCGCGACGGTTCGGGACGGTCGTCATCGGGAATTGCAGCGCGCGCTGCTGATGTTGGCGCTGTTGCTGATCGTGGCGATGCTGGCGCCCGTACTCGCGCCGTATGGATTCGAATCGCTCGATCTCGCGCATCGACGCGCGTCGCCGAGTGGGACGCACTGGTTCGGTACCGATGAGCTGGGTCGCGATCTCTTTACGCGGGTGCTGCACGGCTCGCGCATCTCGCTCGCGATCGGCTTGGGCTCGGCGCTGTTGGCCGCATCGTTCGGCACGGTGATTGGCACGGTGGCCGGCGCGTCGAAGCGCTGGATTGACGATGTGCTGATGCGTCTGACGGATGCGATGCTCGCCATTCCGCGGCTGCCGTTGCTGATGCTGGTGGCGGCGTTCGTACGGCCGTCAGTGATGCTGCTTGTTGCGCTGGTGAGTGCTGTGAGTTGGATGGAGTGCGCGCGGGCGGTTCGTCCAGTGGTGCGCGCGCTCACGGGCGAAGACTTTGTCGTGGCCGCCCGCGCCATGGGTATACATCCGGTGCGCGTGTTGGCGCGTCATGTGGTGCCAGGGCTTGTCTCGGTAGTGAGCGTCGCCACAACGCTCGCAGTAGGTCGCGCGATCCTGCTGGAGAGCGCGATTTCGTTCTTCGGAGTAGGCGTGCAACCGCCCACGCCTAGTTGGGGGAACATGCTCTGGCAGGCGCAGTCGGCGATGGCGACTGAACCGTGGCTGGCGATCTTTCCCGGTGTGGCGATCTTCCTGACGGTGCTGCTGTGCAACGCGGTGGGCGAGCGCGTTCGATAGACGCTCGCGTTCAGTAGCCTCGCGTGCGATCGACCGTGGTGCGCGGACGTTCTCCACGTTCCAGCGCTTCGAGCGTTTCCACGAGTCCATCAATCGTGCCATGCGCTGTGCTCGGACCGGACACATGCGGCGAAACCCACACGCGTTCATCTCGCCACAGAGGTGAGTCGGCCGAGAGCGGCTCGGTTTCGAATACATCGAGCGCACAGGCGCTCAGATTCCCGGCGTCGAGTGCGGGCAGAATCGCCAACTCGTCGATCAGCGCGCCGCGGCCGGCGTTGAGCAGCACCGCCTGACGGGCGCGAGACAGGATGTCGCGACTCACGAGTCCGCGAGTGTCGGGCGTGAGTGGCGCGGTGAGCACGACCACGCGTGCGTTGGCGATTTCGTCGCTCAGTTGCGTGAATGGGGCCAAGCGCGTGAACACGCTCGGTGCGCCGTGTTCGGCGCGGGGACGTCCGGTGCGACTCACACCAACCACCGCACAACCGATTGCTGCGAAGGCGCGTGCCACGTGGGTGCCCACATCACCCGTGCCGACCACGAGTACCGACTGACCGGCGAGCATGGACGGTTCACACTCCCGCACCCACCGCTGCTCGCGCTGCGCGCGTTCGAGTTCGCGCAGGCGCTGAGCGAACGCAAGTGCACGAGAGAGTGCCCATTCCGCGATGGGTGGACCGAACGATTCGGTGGTGCGCGTCAGGTAGATGTCAGTTGAGAGCGCGCCTGGAGTCATCCAACCATCGACGCCGGCGCCGGTGCAGTGCACCCAACGGACATTGCCCATGGTTGCTGTCGGCGGACGCTTGAAGCCGACGTAGGCCTCGGCCCACTCGAGCAACTCGGGCGTGACCTCTACCATTCGTGTGCCGCGCAACTCGAGGTCGGGGCGGCGCGCGGCGAGCTGCGGGACCCATTTCGCATGAGCCTCGCTGGCGATGACGAGGCGTTTGGGTGGCGCGGGGAGTGGAGAGGTCATGCGGACAGATTAACACGCATTGCGAGGCTTGGTTTGCCGGGCTGCGATGAGCGGCAGTGAGAGATAGATTCGCGCACCCTCCAACCCCCCCATACGATGAACCGCCACGTACCCACCCTGCTGATCACCGCCGCCATTGTCGTTGCTGCCTGCGCGCCGGCCGAGTCGAAAAACGAGAAGCCCGCGTCGGTTTCGCGAACGGCTGACTCAGTGGCTCGAGATTCAGCGGCGCATGCCGCGCATGCGAACTACGTTCGCGTCATCAACTCGAACAACATCGATTCGCTCGCATCGATGTTCACCGAAGACGTGGTTTTTCTTGCGGCGAGCGCCAAGCCGATCGTCGGCAAAGCGGCGGTGCGAGCCTGGGCTGACGAGTACTACAAGGCGTTCAAGACGAATTGGGACAAGCCCGTGCAAGAGTTCACCGTTGCCGGGGACTATGCAATCGAGCGGTACAGCTACACGTCGACCGACACGCCCATTGCTGGTGGAAAGCCCACGGTCGACACGGGCTGGGGGCTCGTGATCTATCATCGTGAAGCTGACGGCGTGTGGCGCGTGGCGCGCGATGCCTTCGGGCCAGACCATCCCGCGAAATAGCCGCGTCGCCCAGATGCTCTGGTCTAGTGCGTCTCGCGCGGGCTAGGCCAGCACATGACCGCAATAGCAGCGGCGAGCGTCGTGGAGGTCGCGATGATTGGCGCGCCGCTCGCCAGACGTGATGCGAGCGCGGGATCAGACGACAGCGTCCACACACCGGCGGCCTCCTTTTCGCCTACCATCCACTGCGCGATGTTCATCGCGGCGTGAACGCCGATGGGCATCGCCAGTCCGCCGGAGCGCCACGCCACCGCGCCAAAGAGCAGGGCACTTGGAATCACGCCGATGAGCACCGTAGTCAGCGGCCACCCGTAGGCGATGTGCGTAAAGCCGAAGGCGATGGCGATGAGCACTTGCGCGGGCCACACGCCAACCGCCGGCATCAGCGTGCGCAGCACGTAGCCGCGAAAGCCCAGTTCCTCCATGCATGACAACGAGAGGAAACTCGCGATGGCGAGCATCCATCGCCAGGCGCTTGGCCAGGTCGGGGCGGAGAGTTGGAGCGGACCGAGCGTCGTCGAAATGATGATCAGCGCCACGATGTAGACCGCGGCGCCCAGTGCAAGCCCCGCGAGTAATCGCAGTATGGAGCTCGCGTTGTGACGCATGCCGACATCGGCAAAGGTGCGTCGATCGAATCGAAGGAATCTCCACGTCATGGCGAGGAGTCCGAGTGACGACGCACATCCCCAGACCAAATCGGCGTACGGCTTCGGCGCCATGCCCTTGAGCACAGAGCACGCGACGAGTACGACGAAATACCCGAGTACGAAGAGCGCTGCACGAGCGAGCGCGGAGTTTCGATTGATGACGTACATGCGCGAGGGCAGAGGAGAATGACCTGCCTCTCGCTTACGCGCGCGCTCCCGCCGTGTTTCGCGCATCGAAGGCGTCACGGGCCGATTCAACGCGCGTGCGATTGGCTTCGGCCCATTCCCACACCGCGCAGAAGGCGCCGCCGAGTGTCACGCCGAGTTCAGTGCGGTGGTACTCGACTTTGGGCGGGACCACTGGATAGACCGTGCGCGTGAGGAGTCCATCGCGCTCCATTTGACGCAGTGTTTGCGTCAGCATTTTCTGGCTGATTCCCTCGCAGTAGGTCGCGAGTTGGCCAAAGCGCAGCGTGCCGTGTTCGGCGAGCAACTCGAGCAGAATCATGGTCCACTTGTCGGCCACCTTGCCGATGAGGTCGCGGACAAGGGCGTCGACTTGAGGGTCGCCGTCATGCTCGTGAGGATGCGGCGGACGAACGGTTACGGGCATTTGACACTCTCTTGTTGGTAAGTATAGCACTTCTGGGTGCTTTCTTTCAAAAAGAAAGTAATGGAGCCATTCTGCTTGCGCGAGATCAACCGCGCGGCCTTGAGCCTATAGGGAGAAACCATGTCGAATAGCACTGAGCAGACGTCGCCCCGTCGCCTTGCCTTGATTACCGGCGCGAATCGCGGACTGGGTCGCAGCATGGCGCTGCATCTGGCGGAAACGGGCGTGGATGTAATTGGTACGTATCGCCGCAACGCCGATGAAGCGTCGGCTGTGGTGGATGCGGTGAAGGCGCGCGGTGGTCGCGCGGTCATGCTGCAACTCGACGTCGCTGATGCCAGCACGTTCGAAGCGTTTGCCGAACAGGTGCGGGGTGTCGTTCGCGATCACTTTGAGCGCGACTCGTTTGATGTCCTGATCAACAACGCGGGTGAAGCGGAGTACGGCTCGGTCGCGCAAACGACCGAGGCGCAATTCGACAAGATGATGGCGGTGCATGTGAAGGGGCCGTTCTTCATCACGCAGCGATTGATGCCGCTCATTACTGATCGCGGGCAGGTGATCAATCTCTCGAGTGGGCTCACGCGATTTGCGTTCACAGGGCGCGCCGCCTACGCATCAGCGAAAGGCGCGGTGGAGGTATTGACGCGTTATCTCGCGGTGGAGTTGGGACCGCGTGGCATTCGATGCATTGTCGTCGCGCCGGGAGCGATCGCGACCGATTTCGGCGGTGGGATGGTGCGCGACAATCCTGAGGTGAACAAGCACGTGGCGAGCATCATCGCGTTGGGACGCGTTGGTGAAGCGGATGATGTTGGCGCGGCGGTCGCGGCGCTTGTTGGGCCCGGTGGGCGGTGGATCAATGGCGAGCGCATCGAAGTGTCGGGCGGGCAGCACCTATAGCCGCTTCGCGCGAGGCGCTCGAGTGCTAACGTTGGCCATGACCGATGCCTGCGTGTTTTGCGAGATCATGGCCGGCCGAGTACCGGCGACGATTGTAGCGAGTGATGACGAGGTGGTGGCGTTTATGGATGTGCGTCAGTGGAACGCTGGCCATGTGCTGGTCGTGACGCGGGCGCACATCAATGACATTCGCGATGCGACGGATGCGCAGGCTGCGGCGGTGTTGCGGATGGTGGCGCGGGTGTCGCGTGCGGTCAGCGTCGCGTTTATGAACGACGGAATTTCGGTGTGGCACTCGGCGGGAAAAGGGGCGCATCAGGAAGTGCCGCATTGGCACTTTCATGTGCACCCGCGCTTTGAGGGCGACGAGATGCTTCGCGTCTATTCGAAGTCGCCGCCGCTGCCGCCGCGGGAAGCGATCGAGGCTTTTGGCGAGCTGGTGCGTATTGCCCTGGGTTGATTTGGCGGAGGGGGCTTGCGCGATTTCTTGGGATTCGTATTATACCAGCAGGCTAATTAACCAAACAGTAAAACATGTCCGACACCCTCAGCCAAACTTTCTCGGCACTCGCTGATCCCACCCGACGGGCGATTCTGGCTCGACTTCGGCAGGGAGAGGCCAGCGTCGGACAGCTCGCCGAGCCGTTTCTCGGGCAGATGACGCTCCCGGCGGTGACCAAGCACCTCAAGGTGCTGGAGAAGGCGGGACTCATCACGAAGGGGCGCGATGCGCAGTGGCGCCCCTGCACGCTCAACCCCGCGCCGCTCCTCGATGTCGATGCCTGGATGGATGAGTACCGCGGGCACATGGAAGCCAGCCTCGATCGCCTTGGCGAATACCTGAAGACCCTGACCACCACCACACCGGAACCGACTGATGACGACCGCACTCGCTAACCAGAACGCCACTTCGCCTGCCGCTGATCCTCGCGAGATTCGCCTGACGCGTGTGTACGACGCGCCTGTGGCCATGGTGTGGAACGCGTGGACTGACGATCAGCAGGTTGGGAAGTGGTGGGGACCGCGTGGCTTCACGATCACCACGCACAGCAAGGATCTCCGTCCAGGCGGCACGTGGGTGTACACGATGCACGGGCCGGATGGCACTGACTATCCGAACTACACGAAGTACCACGAGGTCGTGACGCATCAGAAGCTCGTGTACGATCATGGCGCGACGGCTGAAGATGCGCGTCCGCTGTTCCGCGTCACGGCGACGTTCACCGATGTCGGCGGCAAGACGCAGCTCGACATGAGCATGATGCTGGAGACCGTTGGCGCCGCGCAGCAGACACGCGCTTTCATCAAGGCGGCGGGTGGCAACTCGACGTGGGATCGCCTCGGTGAATACCTCGAGAAGAAATCGACCGACAACGACATCTTCATCATCAATCGCAGCTTTGACGCGCCGATCGACCTCATGTTCGATCTGTGGACAAAGCCGGAGCACTTCGCGAAGTGGCTCCCGCCCACGGGGATGACGATGCAGTTCCATCGCATCGATATTCGCGCTGGTGGCGACGGCTTCTACTCGATGGGGAACGGTGCGTTCACGATGTACGGCCGCATCAACTACATCGCGATCGACAAGCCGAATCGCATCGAGTACACGCAGTGCTTCACGGACAAGGACGAGAACATCTCGCGTCACCCCGGTGCGCCGACGTGGCCGGAGTTGATGCGCACGACGGTGCAGTTCACGCCGGAAGGGCCGACCACCACGCGCGCGAGCGTCCGCTGGGAAGTCGAAGGCAAGGCGACGCCGGAGGAGATGGCGGCGTTCATCGCCGAGCGCGGCGGCATGACGAAGGGGTGGACGGGATCGTTCGACAAGCTCGATGAGGTGGTGCGGGAGATGACGGTGGCGGCGTAACCACTTGTTGGCTGGCAATGACGCTGCCCCCGTGAAACGCGTGCGCGTTTCACGGGGGCAGCGTCGTTGAGGGTGGTCGTTCCAAGTGTTGCGCCGTCGCGCGAAGATTCTTCACGGCGTATCAAGGGGTCAGCTTTCAAGGGGTCAGCTTTCAAGGGGTCAGAGTCGTTGAAACGTCGCCCTATCCAGCTGGTCTGAACGGGTTTCAGCGGGCTTCAGCTGGTTTCAACGGGTCAGAGTCGTTGAAATTGTCGGTAGATCGATACGTAGAATTGCTCTGTCGCGCGACGATTTGATGATAGAGCGTCGGTTCGGACACCACAGATTCGGAGGAAATTCCACACTTCCGCCTCCGCCGACCAATGCCTCGTCCGCGTCGCATCATCCTAGACGGCATTCCCGTCCATCATATCCTGAGAGGAAACGACCGTCGCTCGATCTTCGCAGATGATCGAGATCGAACGCTCTATCGGTCTCTGTTGATCGAGGGGAGCCAACGATTCGGATGCTCGGTGCACGCGTACGTGCTAATGAGCAATCACGTTCACTTATTGCTTACTCCACCGCGTGTTGATTCTGTCGCTCGATTCACACAATGGATGGGGCGCCAGTACGTTGGTCGATTCAATCGCCGCCACGGGAGAACAGGGACGCTGTGGGAGGGGCGATTCCGATCGAGCGTCATCGATTCCGCTCGCTACTTCATCGCATGCAGTCGCTACATCGATCTCAATCCTGTCCGGGCCGGACTGGTGGCATTGCCTTCGCAGTACTCGTGGTCGAGCTACGCGCGTCTCGGACTCGGCCAGGAAGACTCGCTCGTCTCTGAACACCCCGAGTACGAGCGGCTCGGCGAGACGCCAGCGTCGCGACAACAACAGTATCGGGAGCTATGCGCCGTGAGCACGGTGAATCCAACGCTCGACGAAATTCGTCGCGCCGTTCAGCGCGGCGAAGTCCTGGGCGGTGAAGCGTTTCAGGGACTGCTTACCGCCAGACTGGGAACGACGCCCGTCAGGCACGAGCACGGCGGAGATCGCCGAAGCCGCAGCTTTCGTACGGCCTGATATCGGCGATCCAAAGGTGCGGCAACCCGGGCAGTTTCAACGACTCCGACCCCTTGAAACTGACCCCATGAAAACACGCACGGTTTCAACGACTCTGACCCCTTGAAACGAAAACACGCACGGTTTCAACGACTCTGACCCCTTGAAAGCAATGACTCTGAGTCATTGAAAAAGTTGGGGCGCGGTCAGGGCACGCTGCCTTTGCGGTAGTCGAGCGCGGGCTTCTGATTGCCGAGTATCGTGGTGTAGCGGAAGTTGGCGCCGCGGGCGGCGTCGAATTCGGCCTTGGCGGCGGCGAGGGTGGCGGGCTGCGTGAACAGCTCGGTGGCGGTGAGCGCCATGGTCTTTGCGGCGACCATCATGCCCTTCGTGCCGATACTCATGCCGCCGGCGGCGACGGCTTGCCAGGAATGCGCGGCGGTGCCGGGTACCCACGTCGCGGTGTTGAGCTGCACGGTGGGGACTACCCAGCTCACATCACCAACATCAGTTGAGCCACCGTCTCCGTCGCTGCGCCGGAGCTTCTGCACCTGCGACGTCATATCGAGCGGCTTGGCGAGGAAGTTGGGTGACTTCTGGATCTGCTCGGCGAAGGTCCGCTCTTCGGGATTGAGCGTGTATCCGCCCACCTTCTCGAGCGCGCGCTGCTGGATATCGGCGAGCGTTTTGTTGGGAAGCAGGGCGTATACCGAGCCGGTGAGCGTGAGGTCGTACGTCGTACCCGTACCGATCGCGGCGCCCTTCGCGGCGTTCACGACGCGCTCCCATACATCCTTCACGACGTTCATGTCGACGTGGCGCACGTAGTAGTACACCTCGGCTTCGTCGGGCACGACGTTCGGCGCGCGACCACCGTTGGTGATGACGTAGTGAATGCGGCTGCCATCGGGGATGTGTTCGCGCAGGTAGTTCGTCATGACATTCATGACTTCGACACCATCCAGCGCAGAGCGACCACGCTCTGGCGCCGCGGCGGCGTGTGCACTGATGCCATGAAAGGCGAACTTGCCGGATACGTTGGCCATCGACAGGCCATAGGTCACGGCGTTCACATCACCCGGATGCCACGCGATCACCGCGTCGACATCGTTGAACACGCCGTCGCGCACCATGTACACCTTGCCGCTGCCACCTTCTTCGGCCGGGGTGCCCACCATACGCAACGTGCCTTTCACGTTGTTCGCCTGCATCCACTCTTTGAGCGCGATTGCTGCCGCCGTGCTCGCGGTACCGAACAGATGATGGCCACAGCCATGACCCGGGCCGCCATTCACGAGCGCCTTGCGAAGCGGATTCGCGTCCTGTGAGAGGCCCGGCAACGCATCGAATTCGCCGAGAATCGCGATCACCGGCTTCCCACTCCCGTACTCCGCGATAAAGGCGGTGGGTTCGCCAGCCACTCCGGCTTTCACGGTGAAGCCGGCGCTCTTGAGCTCAGATTGCAGCAGCGCCGTGCTCTTCACTTCCATGTAGCCGACTTCGGCGAAGCCCCAGATCTGTTTGGCGACATCCGCGTAGTGCGCGGTCTTGCCTTCGAGACTGGTGAGCAGTGCCGCGGTGTTGGGTGCACCGGCCGCCGGCTTGGCGGCAGCTTTCGTCTGAGCACCGGCTGATGCAGTCGCGAGCAGCACACTCGCGGTGACGGAGAGAACGGAGCGATTTGGCATGGCGGAACCGAGGGAGATGGAGAGCAGGTCTCCTCAATTCTAACTCGGCACCGCTGGCATGCCGCGCAAGGCCGGCGCGTACACCCGCACACTCGCCGTGCGTCAGCGCTTCAGGAACGCGCTGGCGTTGCCTCCGAGAATGGCAGCGCGCTGCGTGTCCGACAGAAACGGCAAGCTGTCGATCGCTGCGATGCCTTCTCGAACCCGACGCGCGTTCCCGTCGGAACCAAACATCAACCGCGACGAAAATCCTGCGTCCACCAGGTCCTTGAGAAACGCGCTGTAGGCAGGTCGCGGTATCGCGTACTGCAAGACTGACAGATCGACATAGAGCTGCGGATGCATATAGAGCATGTACAGCATGGCGTCGCGCATCGGCCACGCGGCGTGCGATACGTAGAGCCTGAGCTTGGGATGTTTCGTGAGCACGGACTCGAGGCGCATTGGATCGCCCGCCGCACCACTGTAATTCGGCGACTTGCGTGGCGGAAAGCGCGACTCCGCGTACGCGACGCCCGGTGGTCCGACACCCAAGTGGAGCGCGACTGGAATATTGAGCTCCTCGGCGAGCGCGAGATACGGTTCGAGCCGCGCATCATCCGATGCAATCCCGGCGTACTGCGTGTTGATCTCGCCGAGCATGTTCACGATTCCGTCACGCACCCATCTGCGTACACTGTCTACCGACGGCCATTCGGCGTCGTTCGCGAAGCAGGGGGTCCCTGCATTCGGCATGCGTCCACCAGGGCAGGGGAGCGTGAGTCCGCGGACGATCTGCATGGACGCCGGTGCGCGAATCGCGCGCAGCTGCGCCGGTGTGCCCATGACGACGACGGTGCGCACACCGATCGAGTCCATGGCGATGAGGTTGGCCGCCGTGGCGCTATCGCCGAGGTGATGGAAATGCACGTCGACGACGGGGCGGTCTGACGGTGTTGTTGCACCGAGCGACAGCGCGATAGTGACAACAACCGATGCGACGATGCCGCGTGCGGTGATCAAACGCCGAGCTTTGGACATGTTTGTCAGACAGCACGCCGCGGCAGAGGGTTGGGCGCAGCCGCCAGTCGATCAGTCGTTGAACTCGAGCGCGACAGTCACCACGTCGCCCTCGGAGTAGCGGCCACGGACTGCCTTGGGGATGGGGAGTAGAACGCGCCCAGACTTCTCGCGCCAAACGCTTGTTTCCCATCGCGCGCCGTCCATGAAAGCGATGACGGGCATTCGTCCCCATGGTCCCGACTTGGATGGCGCGAGTTCCGGCGGTACGGGCGCAAAAGTCCATCCACCCTTGCCAGGATAGCGGAACAACGTGGCGCTGAACTCGGTGCGTTGAGGCGACATGTTGTTCCGCTCCCGGTCGTTCAATCGCGGCGGCTACTTCACATTCGCGCGGAAGAACGCCACCGTACGATCCCACGCGAGCTTCGCCGCGGTAGCATCGTATCGTGGCGTCGTGTTGTTGTTGAAGCCGTGCTGCGTTCCCGCGTACAGGAAACGCTCGTGCTTCACACCGGCCGCCTTGAGTGCTGCTTCGAAGCCGGGCCAGCTGTCGTTGATGCGCTGATCGTTCTCCGCGCTCTGGATCATGAGCGGTGCCTTGATCTTCGGGACGTCGGCGAGATCGGGCGCTGATCCGTAGAACGCGACACCCGCTGACAGGTCAGCGCCGAGCTGCGTGGCGAGATAGTTCACCATGCCGCCGCCGTAGC
Organism: uncultured Gemmatimonadaceae bacterium; assembly: GCA_966112585.1. GTDB lineage: Bacteria > Gemmatimonadota > Gemmatimonadetes > Gemmatimonadales > Gemmatimonadaceae > Gemmatimonas. Next base: position 61,234 of record CBHWDN010000018.1, on the reverse strand, counting down.
AGAAGCCAACAGCGCCGATGTGACCGGTGCAGTCGGGGCGCGCCTTGAGAAATTTCGCGGCGGCGATGAAATCCTGTCGCGTCTTTGCCTGGTCAAGTTTGGGGAAGACTTCGCGTGCCTTGTCCTCGTCGCCCGGATACCCGCCGAGCGGGAAGAGTGCATCGGGCGCGAACGCGAGGAAGCCGTCAACCGCCATGCGACGCGCGATGTCTTCGATATGCGGGTTGAGTCCGCGATTTTCGTGGATGACGAGCACACCGGGCGCCTTGGCGTTACCCGAAGGCCTGGCGAGATAGCCGCGCATGGTGCCATAGCCAAGCGGCGATGGATACTCGACGTACTGCTGCTCGATGCGGGTGTCGTCGTTGGACACTTCCTGTGCGCCAAGGAACTTGGGGCTCAGCTGTTCGAGCAGCATCGCGGCCGTGACACCGCCGACGGCGTACTTGGCGGCCTTGTCGAGAAACGTGCGGCGATCGATGCCGCCGTGCACGTAGGCGTCGAACAGGATGAGCAGGTCCTGGTCGAAATCGTGAGCAGTCTTCTGTTCCATGTCGGGCGGGGCGGGGGACAAGAGGTGGGGGCTGCGATGGGAGAAAGCTACGGCGTCGGAGGCAGTTCGGGGTGCGGCGGGTGCTGCCGCACGCTAGTCTTCACGGTCTCCCCTTGCCTCGGTATTGATGACCCCGTCGCCGTCTGAAAATCGTCGCGATCATGCGATCGCCTTCGCCATTTGCGCGGCGGTCTCGCTGCTGCTGCTGTGGCCCCTGCTGCAGGGCAAGATGCTCTTTGGCGGCGGACGCTCCGACATGTTCATCGCCGGCTACGCGTTCAGAAAGTTCGGCGCGGAAACGTTCCTGAATACCGGGCACATTCCGCAGTGGAATCCGTATCTGTTCGGCGGACTGCCGTATATCGGCGCCATGCACGGCGACATTTTCTATCCGACCGCGTGGCTGCGCTGGGTGCTCCCGGTCGATGTTGCGATCACGTGGGGCATGGTGATCCACTTCGTGATGGCCGGATGGTTGTTGTATCGGTTTGCTCGCGCGCTGGGGCTGTCGTTCGGTGCCGCAGTGATTGGTGGTGTGGCCTATGAGCTTACGGGCATTGTCGCATCGCAAATGAGCCCGGGGCACGACGGCAAGCTGTTTGTGTCGGCCCTCGCACCACTCGCGTTCTGGACGCTGCTGGTCGCAATACGTGGGCGGCGCAATTGGGCGTTTGGTGCGTTTGCCGTGGAAGTGGCGTTGATCATTCTTGGCCACTACCACATGGCGTATTTCCTGTTGCTCGCGCTCGGACTGTGGGCGTTGTATCTCGCACTGTGGGATGCCGAACGCGCAACGGATCGCCCGGCGTGGCAGCCACTTGCCTGGAGCGCCGCGGCGGTGGCAGTTGGCGTTGGCATCACGGCGCTGCAAGTCATGCCGTTCCTGTCGTACATCCCGTACTCGCCGCGCGCGGCGGGCGGATCGGACACGGGCTGGGAATTCGCGACGAGCTACGCATTTCCGCCGGCCGAGATCTTCACGCTGCTGATGCCTGAGTTCAACGGCATCCTCGATCAGTACTGGGGCAGCAATCCGATCAAGTTCCACACCGAGTTCGTGGGCGCGCTGCCGCTCTTGCTCGCCGCGCTGGCGTGGGGCGATCGGACGCGTCGCCGATTGGTGCTGGCGTTCACCGTTGCGGCGGTGTTCTTCCTGCTCCTCTCGTTCGCCGGACACACGCCATTCTATCGCCCGTTCTTTGAGCTGCTGCCGGGGCTCAAGAAGATTCGCGCGATGGGGATGGTGTTCTATCTCACCGCGTTCAGCCTGAGCGTGATGGCGGCGATAGGCGCCGATGCGCTGTTCGCGCAGCGCGTGAAGTCGCGCACGGTGCTCATGCTGGGTGGTGCCGTGATCGCGTTCGCGGCGCTTGGTGCGGTGGGTGGACTGCAGCCGTTGGCCGAAGGACTTGCGATACCTGAGCGCGCCGAAGCGGTGTTCGCGAACGCGGGTGCGCTCAAGTCGGGCGCGGTGCGTTTGCTGGCGTTTGCGGTGATCGCGACACTGCTTCTGTGGGCTACGGTGACGCGCAAGATGCCCGCGCGGATCGCGACGCTCGCACTGGTTGCCGCGACGAGCCTCGAGCTCTGGAGCATCGATCGACTGTTCTTCAACTGGTCGCCGCGTGCGACGCAGCTGTTCGCTGATGACGCGGTGACGACGTACCTGGAGAAGGCGCCGAAGCCGTATCGCGTGCTGGATGCACAGGGGAGCTACGACAAGTCGATCCTGATGGGCTATGACATTCCGCAGCTCACCGGTTATCACGGCTTTCAGCTCAAGCGATTCAACGACCTGCTGGGTGCGCAGCAGGGGCTGTCGCCGGCGCTGCTCGATCTGTACGCGATTCGCTACCTGATTCTTGGCGGCGAGCAGAACGTTCCCGGTTTCAAACGTGTGGTGCCGCCAACGCAAACGTCGCTCGGAACGACCGCGGTGCTGTACGAGCGCGAAGCACCGACGCCCTGGGCGCGGGTGGTGCCCGCGGCGGCGAAGGCGCCCGAAGCACAGATCCCTGTCACGGTAACCGACGAGCGATTCCCGGTGAGCGGCGCCGTGCTGTTGTCGGACTCGCTGAGCACCACACTCCCATCTGCACAGGCCCCATTTGCGCCGTCGCCGTCGGTAGCGACGGTGAGCGATTGGAGCGCTGGTGCGATGAAGGTGGCCGTGTCGCCGGCACTGAGTGCGCCGGGCATGCTGCTGGTATCGGAGAACTGGTATCCCGATTGGCACGCGACGGTTAACGGCAAGGACGTGCCGATCACCCGCGTTGATCACGCCTTGCTCGGTGTCGAATTGCCGGCGGGTGCGTCGGCGGTCACCCTTGTCTTCGATTCGCCGGCGTATGCGACCGGCAAACTGGTGAGCTTGGCAGCGCTGCTGATCGCGTTGGCGATGTGGGTTGCGCCGCTGGTTATCGCCAAGCGAGAGTTCAAGGCATGACCCGCTTCATTCAGACCTTGAGCGCCGTGGTCGGCGCACTCCTGCTCACGTCGTGCCTGACGAATACCGGTCTCGACTCGGGCGGTTATCACTACGCGACGATTTCGGGTACGGTCACGCGCGCCAACGGTACAGCGGTTGCCAACGCCGGTGTTGGCTTTTCCTGCTCCGGTGCGTCGAACGAACCGTTCGGTTTCACGGCGGAAGCGAATTCGGCGGGTGTCTACGAGGCGAAGCTCAACGCACCGTCGATCTTTGCGCCGCTCACCGGACCGAGCTACGTCTGCCGCGTACTGACGCCCTACACTGGCGCGGTTCAGGCGGAGAAGACGCTGTCGATTGTGGTGAGCCCGGACGAGAAGGCGCGGCCCGTGACGATGGTGTCGCTGGTAGTGCCCTGAGGAGACTGTCGCGCGCTTGTCGTAGATTCACTCCATGACATCGCCTGCGTTACCCGGAGCTGAACTCACCATCGTCTTGGGGCCGCCGTCGGCAGCTCCTGCATCGTTCAACGATTTTCAGGAACGAGCATTGGCCGGCGAGCGGGTGGCCGAGCATGCGTGGGCGCTTCATGAGTACGCCGCCCTCGATGCGCTGACGGCGCGCGACGGAACCATCGCGACGCACTCGATCCTCGAGACATTCGCCGGCGGCGTGTTGCAGCTCAACGTGATTGCGGCCGACGTCGAGCGACAGTGGGTGCGCCACGAGGACGGCCGGTTGTACGCGTCGCTCACGCTGGCGTCTGACGACATTCGTCCGCGTGCGGCCGGCCTCGCGATGCGCGACCCGGCGGTGATTGATGCGCTGAATGAGGTCAGCGATCGCATCGCGTCGCTCGATGACCGCGCATGGATTCGCTGGAGCAGCCGCGAGGTGCCGTCACTGCGCGAGAGCGACGTGCTGCACCGAAGCGCCTCGTTGATGGGGCAGATCGCGGAACTGGTGATCGCGGAGTCACCGATGTCTGCCAGTAGCGGAGACGGCGAAACCTCGCTCGAGCCGGAGTTGATGACGGCCATCCGACTCGGTCGCGAGCATGCGGATGCGCACGGCGCCCCGATCACTCGCGAGCTGCGCGCGATTCGCCACCACGATCCGATGCGCGCCGAGTGGACGCGCATTCTGATGGATGCGTTCTACCTTGGCGCGCTCGATACGACGCAGCTGGCCGGTCGCGCGAACCCCGACGAGCTGGCGGGGCTCGCGTTTCTTTATCTCGGCAAGGAGCGCGTCGATCGGATCAAGGCCAATCCCGATATCACGCCGCGATTTCGTGGTGAGATTGCGGCCAAGACCTTTCTGACGGCGTATGCGATGGAACGTCTTGCGCCTCGCAATTCGCGCGCGCTATGGGCGTGCGTGAGCGGCGCGACGTAGCGGTGAACGACGACGCGGTGAACGACGACGCGCTATCGAGCGTCGATGCGCGTTCCCCCGACGTACACGCCGTGCTGCTTGCGGATGTTGCTGATATTGTCGAGCGGTGACGCGCCGAGCACCACGAAGTCCGCCCACTTCCCCGTTTCGAGTGTACCGAGATCGCGGTCGATCTTCATACACCTTGCCGCAGTTTGCGTGGCGCTTTGCAGGGCCTGCATAGGCGTGAGACCGGCGTTCACCATCATCTCGAGTTCCATCAGTTCGAAGTAACCTTGAAAGCGCCCTTGCGGCCCGGTGTCGGTGCCCATGGCGATTGGAACGCCGGCGTCAAAGAGCGTCTTGAGGTTTTTCGTGGCCACGGGTAGCTGCGCTTGATACTGCTGCGCAGTAGCGCTGTTCTTCGTCGCTTCCATGCGCGCCGGCTGTGACACCGCGGCGATCCACTCCTTGTTCGCGTGCGCGAGGAAGAGCGAATCGCTGAAGAACGGCGGAACGCTGCTGTACACAAAGGTCGAGACCTCACGCATCAGCGTGGGTGTGTAGCAGATCCCCTTCGCTTTGAGATCGCGCACGAACGACGCATCAACGGCCTGATCACGCACGCTGTGCGCGATGTAGTCCGCGCCCGCGGCGAGGAGTGCCTTCGCGTCGTCGAGATAGTACAAATGGACGGCGACGCGCATGCCGCGCTTGTGCGCCTCATCGATCACGGCTTTCCACACCTCCGGCGGCATCTTCTTCGCGGTGCTGAGGTTGTCGTCGACGCGAATCTTGACGATGTCGACCTTGAGTTCGGCGTCTTTGGCCACGAGCTCGCGAGCGTTTTCCGGGCTGGTTGGCGCCAGAACGGGACCCGCGAGATACACGCGCGCGTACGGAGGAGCGGCCCTTTTCTGCGCCTCGCGAGCGGCGAAGACTTCGGTGGGTTCGTCGCCGAGTGAGAAGACGGTGGTGATTCCGTACGCGGCGTAGGTGCCCAGGTTCGCGAGACTCGAGACGTGTCCGTGCGCATTGATGAGACCGGGCATGACGACCCGCCCGGCCAGCGATTGCTGCACCGCGTTCATGGGGATGGTGACGCGGTCGCTCGGACCAATGGCCGTGATGCGACCGTTCTCGACGACCATGCGAGCGTTGGCGACTGGCGCGCGACCGGTGCCGTCGATCAGCGTGAAGCCGTTGAAGACACTCGGTTGAGCGCTCAGCGCGGGAGCGGCCAGCATCGCGAATAGCGCGACGCGGAAGGAGCGGGAGAGAGTGGGCATGCCCGTACGATACCGCCTCACGCACGGCGCGGTAGATTTTGAGCTCACTCGACCCTCATTTCATGACCGACCTGACCCAGATCCCAACCGAAACACTGGTGCGCATGCAGAACAAGCTCCGCACCGTCATGTTCGTGATACTCGGACTCGATCTGGTGGCGATGGCCCTGTTGGTGTTTCTGCTGATGAGCCCAGCGAACCGGCGGATGGTGCCGTTTCTGGCGCCAGTGTTGCTGCTGCCCACGATTGGGATTGTGCCGGTGGTGGGGAGGGTTGGAGCGATTGGGGTGGAACTGAAAAAACGCTGACTGCTGCTGCGCTAGCTGGTGACGCGTACTCTGACTCGCGGCGCGAACTTGCTGGCGACATCCGGCGTGAGTTGCAGGCCGCTGGCGTCGAGCCGTTTGAGATTCGGTAGGCGCGTAAGCGCGGCGATCCCGGCGTTCGTGAGCTCGTTACACGCGGAGAATGTGAGCTTCTCCAGCGAATCCATGTGGGACAGGATTTCCGGCGTGCGATCCGTGATCGTGGTGTAGCTGTTGAAGTAGTTGCGCAGCGTGAGATTCGTGAGCTGCTCGGTCGCGGCGTCGGTGGTGTTTCGACAGTACATCAGCGTCAGCACGTCCAGCGCGGTGCAGCGGCCGATGTGACGATAGCCGGCGTCGGGGACGTCCATGGGCATCAGGTCGCGCAGTACGGGGAATTCCGGCAACAGCGCGATCGCGTTGTCGCTCACATTGAGGCAGCTGCCGCTGAACGTATGCAGCGCGGGCATGGCGGCGATCGCACGGAAACCGCGGTCGCGCAGGTTGTGGCACCGACGTAACCAGAGTTTTTCAATGGTGCGTGATGCGGCGAGCGCCGTGAAGCCTTCATCGCCGGCGCTCGTGTCCTGCGAGTCGAGCGCGCGCAATGCCGGCATGGCGGCGATGATCGGCATCCACGCATCGGTGGCGTCGCAGGACAGCTTGAGCAAGCTGGGCATCGCGGCGAGATGCGCGATGCCGCGTTCAGAGATGCTGCAGTCGTGCAAGCCGAGTTGTGCGAGTCCGTTGAGCTGACGGAAATGCGCGAGGCCGTCATCGGTGAAACCGCCGCGGAGCACGAGTTCGTTGGGCGCACGGTCGCCGGCAATGCGCGCGCCGTCATTCACCAGACCGTCGCGAAAGGCGGGAATATCCCGAAGAGCGGCGAGTCCCTCATCGCCGACGAGATTGCCGGAAATGAACTCACGAAATTTCGGCTTGTCGGCGAGCGCGCGGATAGCACCGTCACCGGTGTTCGTCCAGAGCAGGTCGAGACGCTCGAGCGAATCGCAGTGCCTGAGGTTGTCCAGGCCAGCATCGGTCACGCGCGTGAAGACCAGCTGAAGCCGCTCGAGTTGCGTGAGTTCGCGCAGCACGGCGAGTCCGCGATCGGTCACACCGGTCTGCGACAGGTCGAGCACGCGGAGACGTGGCAGGCGCGCGAGATGCGCGATCCCGTCATCGGTGAGCGCCTTGCAATTTCCCAGATGCAGCTGCTCGAGCGATTCGAACTCGGCAATCTGTTCGAGTACGCGATCGGAGACTTGACCTCCGCCATCGAGCACGGCACCAGGATGATCAGCGAGTGCGGCGAGCGCGTCGTTCCAGTTCCGCGTCTCGATGATCAACGGGGCATCGTCGCTGCTGCTCTCACGCACACGGACCGGCGAGTGAGCCATGACGGCTTGTGAGGGCCAGGCGCCAACTTCCGCTACCAGATTGTGCCACGTTGCGAATCCGTGATCGAGCGCGACGTGCAGTCGTGCATCGTCGATCGTGAGCGGCACATCGTCACCAGGCGTCGCTGGGCGTTTGCCCAGGTCGAGCTGCACATACTCCCGCATCGCCTTCCAGGCGCGTCGATGCCAGGTCAGTGCGTAATGCCGTTCCAGCGCTTCGGGTGTTCCAAGCGTGTAGGCGTCAAGCAACGCGGCAGCTTTCTCTTCGAACGCGGCGAGGTGGTTCATGCCTGACGCAACGCATTGGCGTGTCGGGTGTCAAGCAACGGTCTTCTGCTACGGAATGCGGATTCGCAGCGTGGCGCCTGGTGCCAGCACGCTCCAACGCTCACCGACAAAGCGGTTGACCTCGTGCACGAGTTCATCGGCGCTGATTCCGCGTACGACTTTCGGCTTCAAGGCCGGAGACCTGAAGAAATCTTCCCAGTGACCAAAGATGACCCGGTCGGGTTCGAGCGTGGCGAGCAACGCACCCGGATACGCACTGGGTTGATCCCAGTTGGCGGCGGTCATGATGACGACGGTACGCTCGGCTTTGGGCATTGCGCGCAAGACATCGAGGGCGCTGCGTACGACGTCGAGTTTGGCGGCGGCGTCGTGGTGGAAGACTCGCAACGCGACGGTTCCGCGCTCGTCGAGAATGTCGATCGTCCAGGCGAGCGGTTGGCCCATACGCCAGCCGTGCACCGTGTGCGGCATGCGCTTGCGATCGGATGTGTACTGTCCCGCGGCAATCGTCCAACTGCCGAGGTTCGGTGCGTGAGCCCAGGCGATTGGTCGCACGCGTACGCGTGGGCCCACGGTGATATCGCCTCCGTGCTTCGTCGTGCTCGATCCAACGGAATCGGTCACATCCGCGAGCCGCGCCGTGACCCCGCGAGCAATCGCCGGTTTGAGCAGATGCGCGACGGTCGCGCTGCCGTAGATCGTTGCCGACGACAGCAGCGGTAGCATGGGTGGCAAGTCCATCGCGTGATCGTAGTGTCCGTGTCCCACAAGCACAGCGCGAACATGTGCGAGCCGCGCTGGTGAGGCATCGGGAACCGCATTGAGTCCGCGAGAGATGCGCCCGCGATTGGGGCGCGTGCCCCACCACCAGTCTCGCAGGGCGAGATGCCAGAGCGTGGGATTGCTGTAAGCCGGTGGTGTCATCACGAGGTGCGTGGTGTCGGCAAACGGCACCACCAGATAGCCGTCGACACCCATCGCCACGATGTCCACTGAATCTCGGCAATTCGACGCACACAGCGAGATCTCACGACGCGTGCCCGCGTTCGCCGGGTGGAGCGCATCGGGATTGCCTGCGCTGATCCATCGACATCCGCTGGCGATCAACGGCAGTGCACACAGAATCGCAGACACTCGCGACACCACTCGAAACGGCCGGACGTAGACGCGGGGCATGTCAGTAAAGTACTGACATGCCCCGCTGGCGCTGCGGCCGGGGAGCTGCTAGCGCGTTCGTGGCCCGACGAATCGGGCGCCACTTCGAATCAGAACGTCACAATCGTACGCAAGTTCGGAATGAAGCCGGAGCGACGACCCAGGGCGTCGAGGTGCCCGACGTGCTGAAGATCCGCGACCAGTGTCAGATGCGAACCCAGCGGCGCGTGATAGAACGCTTCGCCAATCGTTTCGCGTCCGCCACTCCATCCGGCATGCGTGACACCCACGCCGATGGCATCGCTGCGACGATGCGGCACCAGACCGTGCGTGACGAAGCCAATGCCCTGATGAATGTTCACCGCTTGCAGTCGCGGATTGCCGCGACCAACCTGCACGAACATGGCGGCGGATGGCGCGTCGTCATCGGACACGCTGTCGGCACGCGCCGCGCGCCAGAGCGTCAGGTCCATGGTGCCGTACCAACCGCTCGCGCCATGCACGTCCGCATCATCGTCCTCGTCATCGACTGCGCTGAACAAACCCGTGTGGTGCCAGCTGCCGAGCGACACGCGACCGTCGAACGCATGTCCATCGCGCGACCAGGACTGACTCAATTGGCCGATATAGAAGCGGCTCGACACGCCCGGGACGGCCGGCGCCCCATCGCTTCCGTCGAACGCACCGAGGCTGACGTGACCGCCGGCGCGCGGCGACACGATCAGGTTGAGCGCCGAGATCGGGAGCGGGAACGTGGGCGCGGCCGCGATCGCGGGGGAGAATCCCATCGATGCGTTGAGGAAGCTCGCACCGTTCTCCGTGCCCGCGAACTCACTGTTGAAGTCCAATCGACCGGCTTTGATGCGCACGGCTTCGTCGAAGAGTTTCTGTTGCAGCCAGATTTCACCGGCCGCACGAAAGTCATCGGCATCAATGTTCGAGTGCGCCTGCATCAACCCGGCCGCGCCCGAGCCGTTGACGCCACGCTTCATCTTGTGCTGCGCGAAGAGCGTCGCCCCCTGCCAGCCCACGAACTGCTCGAGGTCAAGCGTCGCGTCCACAATCGTGTGTGTGCGCACGCCCTGCGCCGCGCGCATGCCGCCGCTACCGTGTGACGCGTCGGTGATGTCCGTCAATGCCAATGACAGTCCAGGCAGATGAATCTGCGAGAGTGCGACGCCCGGAGCGCCTCCGACAGTTCCACCCGCTGGCGGCCATACACCACCACTGGGGATTGCCTGCGGCGCCGGCACCGTGGCGAGTGCCGAGGCGAGCGTCGAGGCGAGTCGAGCGGAGGCCGGTCGAGCCGATGCGGTCGGCGTCGCCACGGCGATGTCACCTGTCAGCTCGCTGCTCGGCTGGGCGCTGAGCGAAGCGGTCGCCGCCGGCGCGTTGGACCGGAGCTCGCGCACCGATGTCGACGCCACAGGCTGGGCGCTCGCCGGCGCCGTCGCTGGGATTGATGCGGCCGAAACCGAAGCCGGCGCCGTCGAAGCGGTCGAGATCGAGCCTGCCGGGGCAGACGCGGATGCGGTCGAACGTTGGGGAGACGGTGTGATCAGCGCAGCACGTGAGGCGGCAATGACGGCGAGTGCTGCACCAACGAGCGCCAGGAGCGCGAGCGCGCTCTTGGGGATAGGACCAGTAGCTGAAGACGACATTCAATGCGTACGAAAGCGGGGCTGACCGAGCCGGCATCGACTCCCCGTTGCTATTGGGATTGTCAGTTCTGGATTGAGGCTTCGACGTGACGCGCCGCACACTTCACGGTGGTGCGTCTCGTCCCAGCCGATCGCGCGTTCCTTGTGACAGCTGTTGCCCGCTGAGCAACCCTTTGCCTCTCACGGGAGTCTCATTCGGAACTGCGAGACTCTCCTCCTGAATGCCCGGTATGCCCCGAATTCGCCGCTCTACCGCCCTGATCGCCGCCGTCGTGACGGTCTCTCTCGTCACTATGGGTTTCGCGCGTGTCGCCGCGCGTACCCGCGGCGGCGCGCAGCTGCTCGACCAGGTGCTGTCGCTGGTTGCGCTGCGCCACGTGGATCCCATCGCGGCCGACTCGCTCTATGAAGCAGCCGCGCGCGGACTGGTCAAAGAACTCGGCGATCCGTACACCGAATTGCTCACACCCGCCGATCGCGCGGCGTTTTTGCGCAACACCAGTGGTCACTACTCAGGCGTCGGCATGTTGCTCACGCCGCCGGTCGACGGGTACGTGATGGTGGACAAAGTGTTCCCGAATACACCGGCCGCTTCGCGTGACGTGCGGCAGGGTGACCGCATCACCGCGATTGATGGCACATCGGTACGTGATTGGGGCGTCGATCGCGTGCAAGCCAAGTTGCTCGGCGTGACGGGCACGCCGGTTGAGGTGCAGTATCAGCGCGCGGGTGCGGCGCAGCCGATCACGCACAGGTTCAACCGCGCCGAGATTCATGTGTCGTCGGTACCGTTTCAGCTGATGCTCGATGAGCAGGTCGGCTATGTACCGGTGACGCAGTTTGGCGAACAGACCGCGGCCGATGTCGCGCGAGCGTTGCAGCAGCTCGAGAAGCAGGGAGCGCGCAGCCTTGTGCTGGACTTGCGCGGCAATCCGGGCGGGATCGTGGGCGAAGCGTTTTCGCTCGCGAACATCTTCCTGCCGCAGGGCAAGACCTTGCTCACCGTGAAGGAGCGCGATGGCGAGGAAGTGCTGCGCGCCGAGCGCGCGCCGTTGGCGCCAGGGCTGCCGATGGTGGTGCTGGTTGATGGTGGATCGGCATCGGCGTCGGAGATCGTCGCCGGCGCGTTGCAGGATTACGACCGTGCGCTGGTGCTGGGTACTACATCGTATGGCAAGGGACTGGTGCAATCGGTGTACGAACTCGATGGTGGCTACGCGCTCAAGATCACGACCGGACGGTGGTTCACGCCGAGCGGCCGGAGCATACAGAAGCCGCGCAAGTTCGACACGAACGGTCGCTATGTCGAAGTGCTTCCCGACTCTCTGGAGACGGACGCGGTGCGTAGGGCGCGCCCGAAGTACACGAGCAGTGGCGGGCGCACACTGTATGGTGGCGGTGCCATCACGCCGGACATGATTCTGCCATCGGATACCATCACCACGGCGGAGCAGCGTGTGCGTCGCGCGCTGTCGCCATATGCCGCGCAGTACTTCGCGGCGCTGACAGCGGTCGCGGAAGAGCATCGTACTGGACTGGCGGCCGACTTCACGGTCCCGTCGTCGTGGCGCGAATCGGTCGTGGCGCGGTTAGCGCGCGACTCGGTGCGTCTCGAGCCGGCACTGGTGCGCGACGGCGCTGCAGAGATCGACCGAGCGCTCGAGGAGCGGGCGGCGCGACTCGTGTTCGGTGACTCGACGGTGCTGCGTCACCAATTGCGCTACGACACGCAGCTCAACACGGCCCAATCGCTGTTGCGTGGCAAGGCGTCACAGATGGCGGTCTTCGACGCCGCCGCCAAGAAGGATCGCGGCTAAATTGGGGGATGCCCCGATTTCGTGTGTTGTGTGCGCTGCTTGGCAGCGCCTTGGTTGCTGGATCGTTTCGTGACTTGATCGCGCAGTCGCCGGCCGCCGCGCCATCGACTGCGCGATACACGTTGAATGGCGTGCCCGCCACCTGTGCATCGTGCGGCGAGTGGAGTGTGCCGCACGCGGCGGTGCGACTGTACGGGAACACCTGGTATGTCGGCACGAACGAGCTGAGCTCGGTGCTGATCGTTGGCTCCGCCGGTCACGTGCTGATCGATCCGGGTCTCGAAGAAACGGTGCCGCAGTTGCTTGCCAATATTCGCGCCGCTGGCGTGAATCCGCGCGACATCAAATACGTGCTCACGAGTCATGTACACTACGATCATGCGGGGGGCGTGGGTGCGCTGGTGAAGGCGACTGGCGCCAAGGTCGCCGCGCTGCCATGGAGTGCAAAAGTGATCGAGCGCGGCACCGCGAGCCGCGATGATCCGCAGTACGGCATTGCCTTCGACATTGCGCCAGTTCGTCCGGTGCAGGTCGTGCAATCGGGGGAGACTATCCGCGTGGGGTCGCTGACACTGCGGGCCCTGTCGACGCCGGGGCATACGCCGGGGAGCACGACCTGGAGCTGGAGAAGCTGCGACGACAAGCGCGTGTGCGTGGACGTGGTCTACGCCGACAGCCAGACGCCGGTGAGTGCGGACAACTTTCTGTTCACCTCGCAGCGCGGATTGGCGGAGCAGGTCGAGGCTGGGCAGAAGGCGCTCGAGGCGCTGCCGTGCCGGTTGCTGATCACGCCGCATCCGGGGGCTTCGCGGCTGTGGGAGCGGGTGGCGCAGGGCAGCGCGGCGAGTGCGGATTCGCTGTTGGATGTGACTGGCTGTCAGCGATACGCGCAGCGGGGGAGGGCGGCGTTCCTCGCGCGCTATGCGCGCGAGGAGAAGCGCTAACTGGAACTGCGCTAACTGGAACTGCGCTAACGACAGATACGCTAACTCGACTGCGGAGACTGCGGTGTGAGCTTACGGCGCGCTGATCCGACGAATGGCGAGCGCGCGCGACCGCCCCGACCACACCATCAGCCCCGCAACCTGCCCGGCGCTCGAGCGCTCCACGGTGACGGTGAATCCTTCCTCGGGATTGCGGAACGCATCCTTATAAAGCGGCGACAACGTGAGCGTCGCACCGAGTCGTGGTACCGCACGGAGTCCAGCTGCTTCACGCGTGACGCGCCATGTCGTGTTGGTGGACTCGTCGTGATACGTCCCGGTGAGTTGATCGAGTTCTGCTGAATTCGGCGCCCACGATTGTACACGCGTGTAGCGTACGGTGTCGCCGGCCCAGGCAATGAAGAACGATTGCGCGTCGGCGCTCATGTGCAGCGCGCGTTGCTGATCGTCGGCCAGGAAAGTGTTTGCGTCGCCGCCGCTGCGATAGGCGACCCACGTGTTGAGCGCCAATCCGCGCTCGAACGCTCGCACCGTGACCACCGCTCGTGTGCGCTCGTTACGGAAGCGACCGGCCATGCGACCGCGCGCGCCAGAGAACACCGAGTCGCCGAGTTGCGGCGGTTGGGGATAGTAGACAGGCAGCGGCAGCTGGGCGGCCATCGCGAGCAGCAATGGGCCGAGCTCCTCGGTATTCAGATCTCCGTTGTTGCAAAGCAGCGCCAGCCGTGTGTCTCGCGAGGGTACGCGTCCGGCATAGGCCCGATAGCCGGCGGTCGCACCGGCATGCGAGACGACGCGCGCGCCGCCGATCGTGTCGAGCTCGAGACCCAGTGCATAAGCGGTGACGCGACCGGTGGTCAGTACGCCGGCGCGCTCCATCTGCTGTGTAAAATCAGCGCTGAGCGATTGCGGTCTGTCCAACGCGCGGAGCCAGTGCAGCATGTCTGGAACCGTGGTCAGCAAGCCGCCATGACCCACCACGCCCTCGTTCGCCATGTCGAGCAGCCATGCACCTGAGTCATTCGTGGTGAATGCCCGTGCGCGATTTGGTACCGGCGTGCGAAAGTCGCTGCGCCAACTGGTGTGCGTGAGGCCGAGTGGTCCGAAGAGTTCCCGTCGCGATACGGTGTCGAAGGAAGCGCTGCCTGCACGAGCCGCGACTTCCGCCGCGAGCACGAAGTTGCTGTTGCTGTAGAGGTACTCGGCGCCGGGCCGAAAATTCGTGGTGCGCTGCCGTGCAATCAGTGAGACCACCGTGGCCTGCCGGTGATCGGCGGTTCCGCGTGGCCATCCCTGCACGGCCACCAGGTCGGCCCACTCACGCAGACCGGCTTCATGCGTGAGCAACTGACGAACGGTGAACGCCGGCAATGATGGTGAAAGCTCGGTGATCCATCGTCGAGCGGGCTGGTCGAGCGAGAGGGCTCCGCGCTGTGCGAGCCTCACGAGCACGCCGGCAGTGAACTGCTTGGAAACGCTGCCAGCTTCCAGGACCGACAGGGTGTCGAGCGCACGTCCGGTCTCGAGATCGGCGAGCCCGCGCGCAAAGACCACGCGTTCGCCGGCCCGCTCAACGCCGGCCACACATCCGGGGGCACCGGTGGGGATTCGGGCCGTGAGCACCGAGTCGAGCTTCACGGAAAGCGAAGCGCGACCGATCGGTTGCGCGGACACCGGTGCTGATGTCGCGAACAGGAAAACGAGAACGGCGACGATCGGCCGAAGCGGGAAGTGATACGAAGCGAGTCGCATGGACAATGGCGGGGTGAGGAGGCGTGGTAACGCTCCGACATTGCGCGCACGCTGTCACGTTGGCGCCTCACGCTGCGCCAAGGTGGCGGATTGGCGTTCGATGAGACGCGCCGACGCCCACAGGCGAGGGTGGCGGGCCTCGATTCGAGCCGTTGCGATACATTCGGATGTCGAATGACTGACATGACGCTCAGCCGCTTTACGATCGCGTTACTGCCGTTCGTCGCTCACGCCGTGCTTGGCGCGGGGGTGCTCTGGCGCCGTTCGATCAATCGTTCGGCGAACCGCTGGTTGGCGGCGCTGTTGGTGGTGGTCGCCCTTCGCACGCTGCCGTACGTGCTGGGCTTCAGTGGCGCGTACGATCGGTACCAGTGGCTGACGTTTGCACCGTTCGATTGGACGCTGGCGATTGGGCCGCTGATCTACGGCTATGTCATCACGCTCACTACGGCGCGTCCGCCTGCTCGCTTCTGGCGGCACTTTGTGCCCCTGGCTGTCCAGCTGGCCTACTCGCTGGTGGCGTTCGCCCTGCCGCTCGATGCGAAGTGGGCGTGGTACACGGGCGTGCACCTCAACGTCATTGAACCGGTTGGGCTCGCGGCGTCGATGCTGTCCGTGGCGGCGTATCTGGTGGCCACCCGCCGTCAGTTGACTCAATACGATGCGTGGCTGCGCTCACAGCTCAGTGACATCGAGCCAGTGCGGCTCGGCTGGTTGTACCACATGCTGAGCGCGACATGGGCGCTGCTGGCGATGGCGGCGGTGTTCGCGCTGTATCACCTGTTGGTGTCGCCGCTCGACTACTTCGCGCGGTTTCCGCTCATAGTGGCGGTGGGGCTGCTGGCCGACGTGCTGGCGGCGCTGGGCTGGAAGCACGCGGAGACACATTTAACTGCGCTAACTGCCACTACGCTAACTGAGCCTACGCTAACTGGGCCTACGCTTCTCGAGACATCGGATGATCAGACTTCAGACAGCCGCTACGCTTCGCTCGCGGCGGAGTGGGCGGGGAGACTTGAGACGGAAGGGTGGTTTCGAGACGACGGGCTTACGCTTGCGTTGCTCGCGCGTCGCGTTGGGGTTTCGGAGCGTACCGCGTCGCGTGTGCTGAGCGAGGGGCTCGGGCAATCCTTTCACCAATTCGTCAACGCGGCGCGGGTGCGCGCAGTCATGGTGCGACTCGCGGATCCTGCAGAGCGTGCGGATGTCCTTCCAATCGCGCTCGACGCAGGCTTTTCCAGCAAGGCGAGCTTCAACCGGGTGTTTCGTGAGTTGACGGGAACAACACCAACCTCGTGGCGCGCTACGGCACTGTCTGAAAACCGGCTACCGCAAAGCGATGATCCAACGTGAACGCGGTTTTCAGTCGCCGTGTTCGCATGACCTCAAAGCTGCACGCATCGCAGAGCGAGAATGGTTGATCGGCGTAGCCACGAATCCAGCGGGCGGTGGCCTGCTCCATCAGGTCGGCGTCGGGGTGCACGACTTCGTGTTGGGCGTCGCTCAGAACGACGAGGAACCGCTGGGCGAACGCGGGGCTCGTGCGCTTGAGCAGGAGCGCGTGCATCTCTGCCACGACAAGCGATGTGGTCACTAATCGAGTACCACGCTGGATAGCCGCGCGGTAGCGCTCGCGGCACGCCAGGTGTTCGCTCTGCCGCTCGGAGAGCGCGGCATACCACGCGGACGAGTCCAGAAAGAGTGCGCTCATGACGACGCGCCTACTTCTTTCGGCGACGCTGCGGTGGCTTCGCCGTCAGGTCGTACAGATCCGCCAGCTCGTCATCATGACGACGAGCGACGTCGGCTGCACCGCTGGTCAATCCCGGCTCGTTGAGCGCGTCGTCGAGGAGTTGGAGCATTGGCGACGACGACGCTTCCAGCGCCGCGTGATACTGCCGGACACTGCGTCGCAGCGCTTCGGAACGCGACACACCCTCCCGGGCGGCGATCTGGTCGAGCCAGGAACGCTCCACGTCATCGAGATACACCTGGATTGGTTCTCGAACTGACTTTGGTTTGTTCATTTACCAAATTTGCGCTTTATACGTCTGATGTCAACGCAGGCCACCAGCTTCATCCGTGACGCCGTCGCCACCCCGGGTCATATTCCCACTTGATGACTCAATCCATTCGCACGGCGACGCAGCCGACGACCCGCACGGGGCGCTATGCGCTCATTGGCGCTGAGCCCACCGAGGCACGCCGAGTCTGGTTTGTCTTCCACGGATACGGGCAGCTGGCCGATCGCTTTCTCCGACCGTTCGATGGGCTCGTACCAGCGGATACCTGCGTCATCGCCCCGGAAGGACTGAATCGCTTCTATCGCGACTCGCCGAAGGCCGATGGCAGCCATCTGCAAAAGGTCGGCGCAAACTGGATGACTCGTGAAGCGCGCGAAGATGACATCGCCGATACGCTGCACTGGCTGAATACCGTTTACGACTCGGCACTTGGCGGTCGCGAGTATGAAGCGGTTGGTGTGCTCGGCTTCTCGCAGGGCGTTGCCACGGCGACGCGTTGGATCGCGCACGGGAAGGTGCGGCCGAGTGCGTTTGTGGTGTGGGCCGGCGGATTGGCCACCGATGTGCCACAGCAGGCACTCCGTGACCGACTGAAAAATGTGGACGTAACGTTCATTGCTGGCGATCACGATCCGTTCCTGACCGAAGACACGCGTCCAACGGCCATGGCGGCGCTGCGTTCAATTCAGTCACAGGCGCGCGAGGTCACCTTTCACGGCGAACACGCGCTTGATCCAATGACACTCGGTCCACTACTCGCAGGACTTCAACGTCGGGGATAGCGATGCGCACGCGCGTGTTGATGGCGATGATGTTGGCGTCGGGCCTCTCGGTCACAGACGCAGCTGATGCGCAGGGTCGCTGCATACGCGCATTCGGTACGCCCGCCTGTAACACCGATTCCATTCCGGCACTCTTTGCGAAGACTGGATGGCGTACCACATCGCTGGACCATATCCACTTCAAAGTCGCCGATCCATCGACTGAGGCCGCGTTCTACACGGCGCTGATGGGTTGGCGTGTGCGCAGCGAGACCGCCGAGCAGGTGGTGATGGACATGGGTGACTGGGGAAGCGCCGTCTTTGTGCGTACGCCGGCCGATTCCTTCGCGGCGGCCGGGCGCGGTAACCGCGCGCCTGTGCGCGCCATCGTGGATGGACTTGGCTTCGATATCGAGCCGTGGAACAGCAAGGCCGTTGAAGCGGCGCTGCGTGCGCGCGGACTGTCGCCCGTTGCGGTGAAGGAAGGCGCCTACGAAGCGTTTCGCATTGCAGAGCCCGACGGATTCTCGGTCACGATCGGCAACGGCAAACGCTACACTGCACAGCGCGTGGCGTCGCCGGCAAAGGGCACACCGAAGTCGCCGCTGCCGTTCGCTGCAACCGGTTGGCGTACGGTTTGGCTCGATCACCTGAGCTTTGGGGCAACGAACTACAAGAAGAGCGTGAGCTTCTTCGTGAACCTGCTTGGCTGGGGGCCCACGTACGACGAGGGCAGTCAGAACGAGCTGATGATCGGCGATGTAGGTGACATCATCGTGCGCGGCGGCAATCCGCTCGATCCGGAGTTCGGGAAAGGGGCAGCGCGACGTGGTGGCGCCATCGATCACATCTCGTTCGGGATCTCGCCGTGGGACACCGATGGCGTGAAGGACGCGCTCACGACACGTGGACTGCCGAGTCGCATCGATACGAGCGACGGTATGGAGATCCATGCGGCGATGTACAAGAGCTACCACACCACCACGCCCAACGGCTTCGATCTTCAGATCAGCTACAACACGCACGACACGCGTCTCAACCTGGCGGTGGCGGTGAACCCGCGGCGACCGGGAAACAAGTAGCCAGTACCGCGACAGTTCGTCACTGGGGATGAATACGCAGCGGCTGATGCTGTTTTCTTAACGTGTGACCCCCTCACGGTCTCGCGATTGAGGCGCAGATTGGCGCCTCATGACCCTTCGCCGCCACGGTTCGACTGTTGTCTATCGAGTTGCTCAAGCCTTGGTCTGCGCAGCGGCGGCCTGGTTCTGGATGGGCTGCACCTCGGCAAGTGCGGATGAGACCCTGCCGGCGAAGGACGAGGCGTCGGGCACGACGGCCATGGCCGACAGCCTGACACGACTCGCGAACGCGGCACTCGCTGCGCCGGAACGCAATCCGTTTCTCAATCGCGCGCGCGCGGCGAAGATGGCGATGCTGCTCCAGCAGAGTGGCAACAGCGCCACCGATCTCGAAGGTCGCTACATGCTGGCGCAGGAGTATGCGCTGGGCGGTCAGTCGGCCGAAGCGATTTCGCTGCTCGAGCTGTTGGCGGCGCAGGTTGGGGCAAACGTGCACAACATCAACGCGCAGAATCGCCAGCTGATCGAACTGCTCGCGATTGCCAACTTGCGGTTGGGTGAGCAGGAGAATTGCATCGATGGTACGGCCGCAAATGCGTGCATACTGCCCCTTGATGGCGGCGCGCGACACAAGAAGACCGACGGCGCTCGCAAGGCGGTCGCACTCTACACCGCGTTGGCCAAGACGTATCCAGACGATCTTGGTGATCGCTGGCTGCTCAACATTTCGTGGATGGCGCTCGGTGGCTATCCCGACAGCATTGCCCCCGCGCTTCGCATTCCCGGGCTGACACCGTCGGCGGCGCAGCGTGCGGCATTTCCGGTGTATCCGAACATTGCCGGAACGCTTGGTATCACTGAGAACGGATTGTCGGGCGGGCTCGCGGTTGCCGACTTCAATGGCGACGGCGTGCTCGACTTGTTCACGACCGCATGGGGCATGCGCGATCCGCTGCAGATTCTGTTGAGCGACGGACGCGGCAGCTATGGCGATCGCACGGCGATGAGTGGTATCAACACCATCACTGGTGGACTGAACGTATCGCAGGCGGACTACGACAACGACGGGCGCACCGACGTCTATATCATGCGCGGCGCGTGGTTGGCCGATGCCTCGACGCAGCCAAGTTCCCTGTTGCATGCGACCGGGCCGGGGACGTTCGCCGATGTGACGGTGCGTGCCGGCATCTACCGTGTTGCGCCGACGCCCACGGCGGTGTGGGGAGATTTCAATCGCGACGGCTGGGTGGATTTATTTGTCGGGCATGAGTCCGATCGACTGAAGGGCGGCACATCGCATCCGAGCGAGTTGTGGCTCAACAACAAGAACGGCACCTTCACGGAAGTCGCATCGCAGATGGGGATCAAGCTCGATGCGTATGTGAAAGGTGCGGCGTGGGGCGACATCAACAACGATGGCCTGCCCGACTTGTATGTCTCGATCCTCGATGAGCCGAACAAGCTCTACATCAACAAGGGCGGCAGTTCGCCGGGCAACTGGACGTTCGAAGAACATGCGGAGTCGGCGGGTGTGTCGCGTCCGGTGCACAGCTTCTCGACCTGGTTCTGGGACTACGATCAGGACGGCTGGGAAGATCTGATGGTGATGAGCTATGACATCGGCAACGGGCGCAATCTTGTCGATGGTGTCGCGCGTGAGTACCTGCAGCGTGCCGGGCGTCCGGCGATGCCGGGAGACTCGTTGCCGATGCCCGTCGAATCGTCGCGGCTTTATCGCAACAATCACGATGGCACGTTCACCGACGTGACACGCGCCGCCGGGTTGGCTGACAAGGTGATCTTTGCCATGGGCACCGCGTACGGTGATCTCGACAACGACGGCTGGCTCGACATGTACATTGGCACGGGCAATCCCGATCTTCGGTCGGTGATTCCCAATCGCATGTTTCGCAATGTGAACGGCAAGTCGTTCGAAGAGGTGTCACTCGCCGGTGGCTTTGCGCACATCCAGAAAGGGCATGCGGCGACGTTTGCCGACTTCGATCGCGATGGCGACGAAGACATCTACATGGTCATGGGCGGCGCGTACGAAGGCGACGTGTATCAGAATGTGCTCTTCGAGAATCCGGGGTGGCCCGGTCGACACTGGGCGACGTTCGACTTTGCCGGCACCACGGCCAATCGATCAGCCATCGGTGCGCGCGTCGCGATTTTCACGCACGGAAATGGTGCGGCCAACAACGGGAGTCGCGTTTTCTATCGCACCGTGGGAAGCGGCAGCTCGTTCGGCAATGGATCGCTGCAGTTGCACGTCGGGCTCGACAGGGCCGCGCGCATCGACTCGATGCGGGTGATCTGGCCAGACGCGGCGGGCACGACCACAACGCATGTGGGTCTCGCGGTGGATGCCGCCTACCGGGTGGTACAGGGGCAGGCTCCCGAGAGGCTCGATCGCCCACCGGTGCCGTTTGTTCGTCATGTCGCACAACCCATGCAAATGGCGCCGGCGCATGCGGAGTCGATCACGCTGGGCGGGAAGCGCAGTCGATAGGGCGGTGCTTAAGTTGAAGGCGTGACCCTCACCAAGCTCACAATCCCCGCGCTGCTCGCGCAGTGGGCGCGTATCGTCGACGATGTGGAACGCAGCGCTGGCATCACCGACGGCGCGCGCCGTGACGACCCGGCGCACGATCCACTCGCCGACGCCGATGTACGACACGAGTTGGCCACGCGCATCCGCGAACGGCCGCTCACGTCGGAGACACGTGAAATGCTGCTCGAGCTGGACGGGATGTATCGCGACGCCACCGACGCGGTGGCGCAGTGCATCCGCGGTGACGACGTCGCGGTCGAGCGGGGGTGGACCCCTACGCGCGAGTGGTACTACTGGCGTGCCGTTCGTGGTTCAAACACGCACCCTCCTGCATCGCCGGATTGAGCGGTAGGTTGGGGCATGCCCGACATTCGCTTGGCTCTGCTGGCCGGCATTCTTGCCCTGGCCGCGTTGTTCGTATGGCGGTGGTGGCAGTCGATCGATCGGATCAGCGGCGATCCGCTGCGCCCCACGGCGGTGCAGCTCGTGATCGGCTTCTTCGTGAACTTCTTCGATACGCTGGGGATCGGATCGCTCGCGACGACCACGACCACGTTCAAGGCGCTGCGGATGGTGCCGGACGAACGATTGCCGGGCACGATGATCGTTGGTCTCACGCTACCTGTGGTGGTGCAGGCGCTGATCTTCATTTCGGCGATCAAGATCGACAGCACGCTGCTCCTCATGATGATCGCCACCGCGCTTCTTGGTGGTTGGCTCGGCGCCGGCATCGTGTCGCGTTTGCCTCGCCGCCCCATCCAGGTCGGCATGGGCGTCGCACTCTTTCTGGCTGCGTTATTCATGGCAGTAAGTCAACTCAATCGCATGCCGGTGGGCGGCACAGCGCTCTCGCTCAGTGGTAGCGCTCTCTGGCTCGCGCTTGGCGTCAACTTCGTGCTGGGCGCGCTCATCATGCTGGGCATCGGCAACTACGGACCAACGTTCGTGTTGTTGAGCGCACTCGGTATGGATCCGCGCGCTGCCTTCCCCATCATGATGGGAAGTGGAGCCTTCGCGGCGCTGCTCGGTTGCCTCGAGTTCGTGAAGCGCCGCAATCAGGTCAATCAGCCGGCGATCGGGTTGGCGATTGGCGGTATCCCCGGTGTGTTGGTGGCCGCTCTGCTGGTGACGTCATTGCCGCTCGACATCCTGCGCTGGTTGGTGATTGCCGTGGTGGTGTACGCGGCGATTACGATGCTCCGCGCGGCCGTTCGTGGCGATGCCGGCGCGAAACGCGCGGACGTTGCCGCTACTGCCTGAACTCGTGCCGCAGTGATGCGCGCGCGGTGGTGGGCGTTCTTCGCGGCGGTCACGCTGACCGCCGCGTGCGAAGCGCCTCACAAAACCGGCAAGCCGGCCCCTCGCAGCGGCGCTGAGCGTACGATGGTGGTGATCAACCGTCGCAGTGCGCTGAGTGACTCAGTGGGGCGCTACTATATCGCGCAGCGGCATATTCCGGCGGGCAATGTCGTGCTGGTCGACGTACCGATTGGCGACGAGGTCAACGAGCTCGAATTTCGCTCGGGAATCGTAACCCCAGTGCGCAACGCGATCGAAGCGGCGACGCACCGTGTGGACTTCATCGTGCTCACGAAAGACGTGCCGATCCGTGTCGCGCGAAAGAACGGCTACAGTGTGGATGCATTGCTGTCGGGGATGAATCTCCCGGTGCCGCCCATGGTGGGACTCGATACTGCCTGGCTCAGGCGCTATCGCAATCCGTACTTCAACTCGCGCGCGCCATTCAACAGCGATGCGTACGGAATGTTTCTGGTGACGCGGTTGGATTGCGATGTCATCGCGAATTGCATCGCCCTCGTGGACCGCGCCACCGCGGCACGTTCGGTGGGCGGGCCGTTCTTTTTCGATGCGATGCCGCTGCGCAAAGGCAATGACGGATACGCCGAGATGAATCAGCGGCTTTACTCGGCGGCCTTTCAGGTGCGCCTGCTTGGCTATGTATCGCAGATCGATTCGAGCCAGCAGTTCGTGGCGCCCAGTGAACCGGTAATGGGTTACGTGAGCTGGGGGAGCAACGACGGGCGCTTTGACAGCACGGCGTACCATGCGGTGCGCTTTCTTCCCGGCGCATTGGCTGAAACGTTTGTGTCGACCAGCGCGCGTACTTTTGGCCCCGTAAAGGAAGGGCAGAGTCGCATCGTCGACCTGATTGCGCAGGGCGTCACCGGCGTCAAGGGATACGTGAGTGAACCGTATACCTATGCGCTCGCAAAGCCGGAGATTCTGTTTGATCGCTATCTGCGCGGCGCGACGCTCGCCGAGGCGTTCTACGCCGCGTCGCCGATGATCTTGTGGAAGGACCTGATCATCGGCGACCCACTCTGCGCGCCGTACGCGATCGGTTCCGCGGGATTTACGCCCTGATTGTTGGACTCAGATCTCGCCCTTCTTCGCCGCCTGCGCCACGTAGCTGCCAGCACGGAAGCCAAGGGCGAAGATCGTGCCCGTTGGCTGTCCACGCGTTGACGTAACGAGAGAGCTGCCGTCCACAATGAACAGATTCTTCACGTCGTGCGAGCGATTGTTCCTGTCCACCACCGAGGTGCGAGGATCATTGCCCATGCGCGCCGTGCCGAGGAGATGCACGTTGCCCTTCTGGACTCCGACTGGTGCCTTCCAGGTGTCGCGCGCACCGGCGGCCTGCAGAATCTGCTGACCGGCTTTGAGCTGGAACTCGGCGAACTTCCGATCGTCGGGGTGATCGGTATAGGTGATGCGCAGCGACGGCACG
Source organism: uncultured Gemmatimonadaceae bacterium (assembly GCA_966112585.1). GTDB lineage: Bacteria > Gemmatimonadota > Gemmatimonadetes > Gemmatimonadales > Gemmatimonadaceae > Gemmatimonas. The sequence goes on along the minus strand of CBHWDN010000018.1, from coordinate 37,092 downwards.
CCGTGAATGTCCTTGAGCGACGGATCGATATCCACAGTGTTCGTGGGCATTGGCACCGATGTGCCGTGCGAACTCACCACCATGTAGCGCGGATAGTTGTGCTGAAATGCTCGCGTCCACGCCGCGCCCCACTGTGGCGTGTTGGGATTCACCGATTCAAGCGCGGCGATCATTGGCGATACGCTACCCCATCGTGCGTCGAGCCCGCCGCCGCCGTAGAAGCCGCGCTTCGCATCGGCGTCGTAGTAGTCCCACAACGCGCGCGTGACCATCGGCCCCTTGAATTCGTTGAGCAGCTCGTCGAACACCCCACTCACGGTGGCGTAGGTGTTGAACATGAGATGCTTGCCCACCATGCCACTCGAGTTGGCGAGGCCGTTGGGGAAACGGTTCGACTTGCTGTTGAGCAGCAGTCGCGGCGTCTCCGCGCCATTCGCTGACAGCACCACGCACTTGGCGCGCTGCATGACTTCCTTGCCATTTGCGTCGATATACACCACACCCGTCGCGCGACCGGTGGCGTTCACCTCGATCTTGCGCACGTTGCTGTTGGCGCGCACTTCGCAACGGCCACTCGCGACGGCCTGTCGGAGCGTGACGGTCATCGAGCCGCCTTTGGCGCCATACTCGCAACCAAAGCCCAGGCAGGAACCGCAGCTTTGGCAGGGTACGCGATCGCCATAAGGGCGACTCAGAATCGCCATCGGCGATGGGAAGGGATGCAATCCGATTTTCTTCGCACCGCGCTCGAAGAGCACACCGGAGCTTTTCACTGGCAACGGTGGAAGCGGGAACGGCGCCGACCGGCGCGGCTCGAACGGATTCTTCGTGTGATCCCCCGACACGCCGAGTACCCGCTCCGCGCGTGTGTACCACGGTTCGAGATCGTCATAGGTAATCGGCCAATCCGCAAAGCCCGACCCCGGGATGTTGCCGAAGGTGGTGCGCTCGTTGAAATCCGTGGGCCGCAGGCGCCAGAAGTTCGCGGTCCAGTGGTACGACGAGCCGCCAACAGTGCGTGCGTACATCAACCCGCTTTCGATACCACCGGTGACTGGCGTTGCCTTGTCCTTGGCGGTCGGCCGATAGCTCTGCGGATACTTCTTCACATCGTTGAACAGTTCGTTCTGCACGAAGATGCGCATGTCATCGTGCGTGACGTCCTTTTCCGTGCGATACGGGCCAGCCTCGAGCACGAGTACATTCACACCAGCGAGTGCGAGCTCCCACGCAACCGATCCGCCGGCCGCTCCCGAGCCGATCACCACGACGTCGACTTCATCGCTTGGCTTGAAAGTCCGGGACGGCGTGCCGGCTTTGCTGGGCGCGATGGTGAGCGGTGTCGTGCGCGGCCCGTCGGTCGCCGGCTTTGCATTCGCTTCCTTGTCGTAAAAGCCGTAGGGCGGCTTCCATGTTGGCGCGTGCTCATGCCCGATTGCTTTCCATCCTTCCGCGTTGGCGTTGCCACCATAGGTGGGATCGGAGACGTAACCCCACTTGGCCGCCATGCTGAGCAAGTCAAACCACGGCTCCTTTTGCAGCGACGTGAGCACCGCGTCCTGCTGCGTGGCGGTGAGTGCCGCAAATGCCGTTGCGCCATGCTTGGCTTTCGTTGCGCCATCGATCGCGGCAACCGCGCCAACCATTGGCGGTTTGAACTCCGCCAGCGGCCCTGTGAGCACACGATCGAGAAAGCGCGCGACATTGGTGCGCGCCGCACCGGCGCGTCCATCGACCGACGGAATCAGTCGATCCGCGACGGCGCTTATGGTGCGCAGCTGATCGGGGTTGAACGCACCGGCGAGATTCGGGGTGGCCGCGAGCGTGCGATGCACGCCGGCGAGCGTGTCCCAACCGAGTGAGATACAGACGGCGGCGAATGCGCTGGCGCCGGTTGTAGACAGGAACTCGCGACGGGTGCGGTTTTCGTGCATGGGCCCGGGGGTGAGGGGGCACTGAGGCGTGACAACCCGTAAAGCTCCGGCCAAATCTCGGAGCCGGCAAGTAGAATTAATCGCCCGTCGAGTTTCCTTCGGGCGCCTCCGTACTCCGACCTGCTTTCTCCATGCGTCCTTTCCGCGCACTGTCCGGTCACATCCTCGCTACGCTCGCCCTCGTTTCGGCGACCGTTGCTGCGGATCGTGCCGGTGCTCAGTCCCCGTTCGACGGGCTCACCTTCCGCTCGATCGGTCCCGCCGTAATGGGCGGACGACTTCACGATGTGGAAGTCGATCCTCGTGACCCGTCCACCATTTACGTCGCGGCTGCTGGCGGCGGTGTATGGAAGACGACGAATCACGGCATTCTGTGGACGCCGATCTTTGATGAGGTTGGCGAGAATTCGTTCGGCGATCTCGCGATCTTCGCCGGCGACTCCAAGATCATTTGGGCCGGCACGGGTGAGCAGAACAATCGTCAGTCGAGCACGTGGGGCGGCGGTGTCTATCGCTCCACAGATGCTGGTGCGACATGGAAGTTCGTTGGTCTTCGCGAAACGGCAGCGATTGCGCGTGTTGTGCTGCATCCGACCGATCCGAACATCGCGTGGGTTGCCGCGGCGGGAAATCTGTGGAAGCCCACGAGTGAGCGCGGTGTTTACAAGACCACCGATGCCGGCGCGACGTGGACCAAGGTGCTCAGCGCCGATTCGGTGACCGGCGCGAATGAGATCATCATCGATCCGCGCAATCCGCAGGTGTTGTATGCGAGTCTCTATTCGCGATTGCGCTCGAGCTTTGGTTTCAACGGCGGCGGCGCGGGCAGCGGCATCTTCAAAAGCACCGATGGCGGTGTGACGTGGAACAAGATCGAGAACGGCATCCCGACCGGTGACAAGGGCCGCATTGGCTTGTCGCTCGCGATGTCGAAGCCCGATGTGCTTATCGCGACGGTGGAGCACGCAACGCAAAGCGGCACCTATCGCACCGAAGACGCGGGCGCGACGTGGAAGCGCATGAGCGGAACGAATCCGCGCCCGATGTACTTCTCACATCCCACCATTGATCCGAACAACGATCAGCGTGTGTGGATGATGGGCGTGCAGCCGAGCAAGAGTGAGAATGGCGGGACGACGTTCGAGCCGATGCCGAATTCTCCGACGTACGACCTGGGTCTCAAAGACGACCACCATGCGTTGTGGATCGATCCGAAGGATTCTCGTCACGTGCTCCTTGGTGGCGACGGCGGATTACACGAAAGCTGGGACCTGGGCTATACGTACGCGCGTCTCAACAACTTTGCGGTGGGTCAGTTCTATCGCATCGCCGTTGATGATCGCGATCCGTACTGGATTTACGGCGGCATGCAGGACGCGCACTCGTGGATGGGGCCGAGTGCCACGAGCCACTGGCTTGGCATTCTGAATCAGGACTGGGTGCAGATCGGCTTCTCCGATGGCACCGGTCAGGCGGTGGACCAAAAGGGCCATCGCTATGTCTACAGCACGTCGAGCGGCGGCAACATCACGCGCGTCGATGTGATTACGGGCGATCGCTGGGATATTCAGCCCGTGGCGCCCAGTGGTGAGAGCTATCGCTTTGACTGGACCGCACCAGTACTCGCGTCGAAGCACAAGGCGGGCACGGTGTACCTTGGCGCGAACAAGCTGCTCACCTCGCGCGACTTTGGCGGCACCTGGACTGCGTCCGGTGATCTCACCAAGGCGGTGAATCGCGACACGCTCACCATGGCAGGCGTCAAGAACAGCGACATCCGTCTCTCACGCAACGACGGCGAAACGAACTTCAGCGAAATCACGACCATTGCCGAAAGCCCGACGCTGCCGACGGTGCTCTGGGTTGGCACCGACGATGGCAACGTGCAGGTCAGCAAGGATGGCGGAAAGAGCTTCACTGAAGTCGGCAAGAACATCACCGGTGTGCCAGCGCTGAGCTTTGTCGATCGCATCGTCGCCAGCGCGTCGTCGCCAGGCACCGCGTATGTGACGATCGAGAATCACCGCATCGGTGATTTCACGCCGTACATCTTCAAGACCACGAACTACGGTGCAACGTGGACGAAGATGACGAACGGGTTGCCGGCGGGATTGCCGGTGCGCTCGATTGCCGAATTCCCTGGTGCGCCAAACGTCGTGCTCGCCGGTACCGAGCGATTCGTCTACTACTCGCTCAACGCGGGTCAGCAGTGGACGCAGCTCAAGTCGAATCTGCCGCCGACGCGCTATGACGACATCGTGATTCATCCGCGCACGAAGGACATCGTGCTGGCCACGCATGGCCGTTCGATCTGGGTGCTCGATGACGCTTCGCCACTCGTCGCGTATGCGGCGGCGCAGGCGGCGTCCACATCAAAGGCCACGCTCTATCCCGTGCGCCAGGCCACGCTGATTCTCTATCGTGCCGATGTCTCCACGGCAGCGCATGCGTTCTACGCGTCTGAGAATCCGGCCGAAGGTGCGACGTTCACGTACTCGACGCCGAGCGCGATGGATACGGTGCGCTTCACGGTGACCAATGCGCTCGGCAAGGTGGTGCGCACGTTCACGGCGCCTTCCAAGGCCGGTGTAATCCAGCGCGTGAACTGGGATCTGCGTTGGCCGGCGCCGACTGGTGGTTTCGGCGGCTTTGGCGGCGGCGGTGGTGAAGAGGCCGGTGGCCCGCCGGCGCCGCCGGCAGGTGCGGGTGGCATGACGCGCGCGGCCGGTGGTGCTGGCCGTCGCCCGGCGCTGCCCATTCCGGCGCATGACATTGGTGCGCGTGGCTTCCATGTCGCACCGGGCACCTTTACGGTCGCGATGATCGCCGGCAAGGACACGGTGAAGCAAACGTTCAGCGTGCGTGCCGATCCGGCGAGCGATATCACGCTCGCCGAGCACAAGGCGCGCGAAGCGTTCCTGATTGAAGCGACGGAGGTGTCGGCCAAGCTCACCGCGGCGACGAACGCGTTCCGCACGAAGCTTCAGAACGCGACGGGCGCCGAGCAGACGCGGTTGCAGGCGGTCGCGCAGCAGCTTGGCCTGACGCCGGCAGCGGGTGGTCGTGGCGGCCGTGGTGGACGCGGCGGTCCGGGCGCGGGGCTGCAGGGCGTGATCAGCGGGTACTACGGGAGTGGCGTGCGTCAGTCGACCATGAAGGGGCCGCCGGGGACGCACTTGCAGCAGCTGGCCGCAGCGAAGGCTGCGCTCGTCAAGGTCGAAGCAGCGCTCAAGTAAACTACGTGAACTGGACTACGTGAACTGAACTACGCGAACTGAGTCACGCGGCCCGGAATTCGAAACCGCCGCCGGACACGACCCGTAGAGAATGCCATGATCTTCCTTGGCAATCTCCTCTGGTTCGTGTTCGGCGGCTTTTTCTCGTGGCTCGCGTGGATGCTGGGCGGCGTGTTGCTGGCCATCACCGTGGTCGGGCTGCCGTGGTCGTACGCCGCGTTTCGCATCGCGCGCTTTGCGGCTTTTCCGTTCGGCAAGGTGCTGGTAGACGCGCGTACCGCCGGCGAGCAGATCATCCCCGGCACGGGCATCGCCAACGTGCTCTGGTTCGTCTTTGCCGGTGTGTGGCTGTTCATCGCCCACGTGATGTGCGGCATTGCCTGCTGCCTCACGATCATTGGCATTCCGTTCGGTCTCGCGCATTTCCGTTTGGCCAGTGTGAGCCTTGCCCCACTCGGCAAGCGCATTCAATACACCGCATGATGCGAAACTCAGTGCGGAACGCGCTACGCGACATGATGAGAGACACGAGGCGCGACGCGCGGCGCGGCGTCATGCATAAGGTCATGGCGACGCGTCAGATCGAGGCGGTCTACACCGCGAAGCTTGCGCCGTCGCGCCATGACGAGATCGTCGCGTTGTGCAGTGCGGCGTTCGAGGAGCCGTTTGCATCCTATCTCGAAGACGTCGGTCCCGGCTTGCACCTGATGGCCACCGTCAATGGCGTGCTCCTGTCGCATCTCCTGTGCGTGCCGCGCGCATTGCATGTGGAAGGACACGGCACGCTGCTCACGGCCTATATCGAGGCGGTCGCCACGCTTCCGGCGGAACAAGGACGGGGACATGCGAGCGCACTGATGCGCGCGGTCCCAGCCTTTGTCGATTCGTTCGAGCTCGCCGCGCTGTCGAGTGCGCAGCAGGGCTTCTATGAGCAGTTCGGTTGGCACTTCTGGGATGGCCCGACGTCCGTACGTCATCTGGGCAAGGAAACGCCCACGCCCGAAGAGCAGATCATGATTCTGCGTTTGCCGCGCACCCCGGAATCACTGGACGCCGCGGCGCCAATCGCCTGCGACTGGCGCCCGGGCGAAGTCTGGTAGGTCCATATTGCGCAAGTTGTGGGGATGACCACTCCACAATCGCTATCCGCGCACCGGCGCCACGATCACGCGACTCTTCACCATGCGATAGAGCGGCCATCCGGCCGCGATCAGCAGCGTGCCCCAGCCCACGGCGGGGGCGCCGGAACCAATGACTGCGAGCCCGCCGAAAATGATCGCACCGACTGAGGCGACCATCAGTGCGCGCGAGCGTGGAATGCGTCCGGAGTTCATGAAGCGGAGGGCGGCGAGCGGCGCGAGAATGTAGAGCAGCAGTGCGGTGGCGGTCGCGAGTTGCACGATGAAGGTGAACACGCTCGCCATGCTCCCGATGCCGTTGAAGATCACGAGCCCGGTGGTGAACAGATGACTGACCCACGCCGCATTCGTTGACGCGCCGTTGGGATTGCGCACACCCCACCAGGCAGGCAGCTCGCCTGCTTCGGCCATTGCCGCCGGAATCTCGCCGGCCAGAAAGACCCATCCGTTCAGGCAACCGAGTGCGCTGATCACCACCGCGAGTGATACGATCAACGCCGAGGTATTGCCGAGGCCCAGCGATACGAATTCGACGAGCGGTGCGGCCGATTTGGCAACGGTGGCCGCGGGAACGAAGAGCACGATCGACAGGCAGAGCAACATGTTCACGACCCCCGAAAACAGGGTGCCGTACACCGTGGCCCGCGGCACGACGCGCGCGGCATCATCGATCGCGTCACCCGGCAGCGCCGCGCATTCGATGCCGAGCATCGTGTACAGGGTGAGCGTCAGGGTGGTGGTTGCTGCACCAACCGTGAGTTGAGTGCGATCGACGGGCGGCAGCGTCGTGAAGCCGCTTCGGGCGATGATCAGACCGACAACTGTGAACGCGGCAATGAACGGCCAGAGCTTGAGGATCGATGTGATGAGCTGCACGCGTCCGGCCGCGCGCAGCCCTCGCCAGTTGATCATCGCAAAGAGCCACAGAATGCCGATGCCCGTGAGCGTCGACAGCGCGCGAGACTGCTCGAGCGCCGGAATGAGCTTGCTCATGTAGCTCACGGCGCCGATCACGATGATCGCGTTGCCGACCCATACCGACACCCAGTAGCCCCACGCATTCAAAAAGCCAGCGTTGCCGCCAAAGGCGACGCGCACGATGCCCATCGCGCCGCCTTCGTTCGGCAGATGGCGCGCCAGCATGGCAAAACCCCAGGCGAGACAGATCGCGCCCGACAGCGTCAGCATCCATCCGAGCACGGTCCCCCAGCCGTACGGTGCGAGAGACACCGGCAGCATAAAGACGCCGACGCCGATGATGTTGCCGACGACCAGCGCGGTTGCCGTCCATGGCCCGAACTTATGCGTCGCGGTGGACGCGGGAGCGGTCATGTGAGCAGTCCGCGAACAGCGGCAATGAGGTCTTCGCCACGAAACGGTTTCGACAGCACGACGTCGGGGCGTTCGTGCGGCTGCAAGTGATCCACGACTTCCTCCGAATAGCCAGTCATGAGCAGGACGCGCAGCGCCGGCGACGAGCGGCGAACGCGTTGCATGAGTTCGATGCCGCTCATCTCCGGCATCACGACATCGGTGATGAGCAAGTCCACGGGTGTCGCATTGTTCGACAGTAGCTCGAGGACATCGAGTGGTGTTGCACACTCCTCGACGGTGCACCCGGCGCCGCTAAGCGTGCGGGCGACTACACGGCGGATCGCCGGCTCGTCTTCGCAGACCACCACACGCCCCGACAGCTTCGTGAGTGTAGCTGCTGGTGTGCTCTCCCCGACCGGCGACGGCGCGAGCGGCGCCAGTGTACGGGGAAAGTAGAGATGAAAGGCGCTGCCTTGCCCGACGACACTCTCCACGGTGACGGTGCCACCGGCTTTGAGCATGATGGCGCTCACGGTGGCGAGCCCCAATCCGTGTCCGCGCGTTCCCTTCGACGAATAGAATGGATCAAAAATGCGCGTGATCGCGTCGGCCGGGATACCGGCGCCGGAATCGGTGACATCGAGCTTCACGTAGTCGCCCGGCGGCACGTTGAGGCGTTCCGCCTCGGCGGTTCCCAACGTGACACCCGACGTGGACAGCTGTACGCGGCCACCATGCGGCATCGCGTCGCGCGCATTGGTCACGAGGTTGAGCAGCAGCTGCTCGAGCTGGCTCCGATCGACGGCGATGTGCCAGTCGTGATCGGCAAAGTGCGTTTCAAGCACCGCATTCTCTTCCAGTACGCGACGGAGCATATCGAGCGTGCGGAACACTTCCTGATGCAGCTCGGTCGTGACCGGTTCGATGGGGCGCGAGCGTGAGAACGCAAGCAGCTGCGCTGACAGCCGCTTGGTGCGCTCCACCGTCAGTTCGATTTCATCGAGCGCGGACACGCCATCGGGTGCGGGGATCGTGGTGCGCAGCGTGTACACCTGCCCCAGAATGACCGTCATGAGATTGTTGACATCGTGCACGATGCCGCCGGCGACGCGACCGATCGCCTCATGCCGATTGATGCGCGTGGTTTCTTCCGCATCGCGCTCACGCTGGATCAGATCGACGGCGGTTGCGACCGCGCCCACCACGACGCCCTGATCGTTGCGCATGGGTTCATAGCGCATCTCGATTCTTCGTCCGTCATCCGGCGTGAGAATCGCGAGATCCACTTCGCCGGCCAGCGCGCGGGTCCAGCCTTGAGCACGTCTGCGCATGACGTCCGCCGAACCCTGAAACGGCTCGAGCGGATCCATTCCCATCCGGAGACCCTCGCCAGTGCCCATGCGAAACATGTTGTCGGCCGCACGGCTGAAGCCGACGACATGACGCAGCATATCGACCGCCACAACGGCTTCGGTGGACGTGTCGAGGAATCGCTGCAGCCGTTCCGACGAGGCGCGAAACTCGTTGAACACCGTGGCAAGTACAATGGCTGGCAACACGAATGCGGCCGCGTACAATTCGACCGGAACGAATCGCGCCATCCCGGTTGCAGAAGGATCGGCAAATGGGCCAACCGAAATCGCCGTGGCCGATACCAGAATGGCCATGACCAAGACGCCCGCCCACGCGGTGACACCGGTGCCAAACCAATAGGCGATGTAGATCAGAATAGGAACGATGGCCAGGCCGGGCGGCACGCTGATGCCGGCGATCACCGGATACTTCATAACGGTGAGCGTGGCACTGGCCAGCAAGCACAACATGGCGAAGCCGTGCAGTCGTTGCAGCGTCGACGTACGACTCCATCGTTCGTTTACATCACGCAGGATCCAAATCGCTGGGCCCAGGGTGAGGACCATGATCACTTCCGGGATGTACCACATCACCACACGCCCGGCGAGCTCGGCGCGGATCTCGCCGACATAGAGCGATGCCCCAAGAATCGATGCGAGCGGCGTAATCACGAGCGCAACGAGCAACGCGAATCGTGCAAGCCAACCGGTGCGCTCGAACGACGGCCGATCGCCCAGCACGCGGAGCGTAAGCAGTGCGCCGCCCCAATCGGCGACCAATCGCGTCACGACCGCAACGAACTGGAAGAGCATCGGGCGCGTGTCGATGAGCGCGTGCGCGACGAAATTGGCCAGCGCTGTGAGCAACGCGACATTGGTGCGCGCTCCCTCGGGTGCGCCGAGGATCATCACCAACCCGATCGCCGCAGCGGGCCAGAGGCCCGTGTTGTCGCGGAACCATTCGGCCGACTGCATGGACAGCAGCTGCGCCCCGGCGTACAGGACAAAGGTGGCGGCGTAGTACGCCCACACCGGAGTCCGAGGCAACGCAGGTGACGTCGGGACGGTCATCGACACAGTTCCAAATAGCCGTCCGACGCCATGGCGCGTCAATAGCGCCGCTGCCAGATTCGGCGATGCCTTGGCTCGCCCTGACTCGCGCCGTCAGCCCCTCGCTGGCCGATTGTGAATTGACCCATCTGGATCGCACGCCGATCGACGTGGCGCGCGCCGAGGTGCAGCACGCCGCGTACGAGGAGGTGCTACAAGCCCTTGGCTGCACGGTGGAGCGCGTTGCAGCGGCACCGGACAACCCTGACGCCGTGTTCATCGAGGATACCGCGGTCGTGCTGGACGAGTTGGCCGTGATGACTCGACCGGGCGCAGCGAGCCGGCGATCGGAGGTCGAGCCAGTTGCCGACGCATTGGCCGCGCATCGGCCGCTGGTTCGAATAACGGAGCCGGCCACCATTGACGGCGGCGACGTGCTGGTGGCGGGCAGCACGATCTACGTGGGGCGCACACTGCGTACGAACGACGAAGGTATTGTGCAGATGCGCGCCGCGGTCGCACCGCACGGCTATCAAGTCGTCGCGGTTGAGATCCACGACTGCCTGCATCTCAAAAGCGCGGCGACCGCGCTCGACGATGATACCGTGCTGTGCAATCCGGCATGGGTGGATCCCGCGGTGTTCGCCCCCAAGGGCACCATGCTTGTTGCTGACGACGAGCCCAATGCGGCGAACGTGGTGCGCGTCGGTGCAACGCTCTTGGCGGCAGAGGCCTTCACGCGCACGAACGCGATGCTGCGCCAGCGCGGCTATACCGTGGTCACCGCGCCAGCCGATGAATTGGCGAAAGCGGAAGGCGCGGTGACCTGCTGCAGCCTGTTGTTGCGCGTGCCGTAGCGACTAGAACGCCGTAGCGCTCGCGAGCTCCCAGGCGCGCGACATACCCGTCCCCTCGGCGCTCCGCAGCAGCTGCCCTGGCGCGAGATGCGGATAGATGTCGGCGTAGCTCCGAATGTCGGTCGGGCTCGTGCGACGCATGATGAACCACGGTTTGAGATCGGCCGGCGATTGCAGGCCGGCCGCGCCAAGGACATCAAAAAAGCTGTGCACCGTTTCGCGCTGATAGCGTGCGACGCGTTGCGACTTGTCGCCCACGTGAAGGCCGTTGACCAGCCCCGGATTCTGCGTCGCCACACCGGTGGGGCAGTGATTGCTGTTGCAGCGCAGGGCCTGAATGCACCCCACGGCAAACATCATCGCCCGCGCCGCGTTACACATGTCGGCGCCCAACGCGACCTTGGTGGCCATCGTGAAGCCGGTGGTCACCTTGCCACTCGCAATGAGGCGAATGCGATCACGCAGCTCGGTCGCCACCAGCGCGTTGTGCACGAAGCTCAACCCTTCGTTGAGCGGAGTGCCCACGCTGTCGCTGAACTCGAGCGGTGCGGCACCGGTGCCGCCCTCACCGCCATCCACCGTGATGAAGTCGGGGGTGATGCCGGTCTGCAGCATCGCTTTCACGATCCCCAGGAACTCGTGGCGCTTGCCGACGCACAGCTTGAACCCCACCGGCTTGCCGCCACTTGCGTCACGCAGGCGCTTGAGGAAGTGCACCATTTCGAGCGGCGTGCGAAACGCCGTGTGCGCGGGCGGCGATACCACGTCCTTTCCTGGCTCGACACCGCGAATCTCAATGATCTCAGGCGTAAGCTTCGACGCGGGGAGAATGCCGCCGTGTCCGGGCTTTGCACCCTGCGACAACTTGACCTCGATCATCTTCACATTCGGTAGCACGGCACGCTTGGCGAATTCGTCCTCGCTGAAGTTGCCGGCGCGGTCACGCGCACTGAAGTAGCCGGTACCGATCTGCCAGATCACGTCGCCACCAGGCTCCAGATGATACGGACTGAGTCCGCCCTCGCCGGTGTTGTGCGCAAAGTTGCCGATCCTGGCGCCGGTGTTGAGTGCGAGTACGGCGTTCTTGCTCAAGCTGCCGTAGCTCATACCGGACACATTCAGCATCGACGCCGAGTACGGTTGTTTGCAATCGGGGCCGCCAACAATCACGCGCTGCTTGTCGGCATCCGGGTGCACCGGCACGAGCGAATGATTGATCCACTCATAGCCCACGGCGTACACGTCACGCTGCGTGCCGAAGGGCAATGTGTCCATCTCGCCCTTGGCGCGCTGATAGATCACCGAGCGATCGTTGCGGCTGAACGGTCGTCCATCGCTGTTCGATTCGATGAAGTACTGATTGATCTCAGGTCGAATGCGCTCGAGCAGATAGCGCATGTGTCCGACCACCGGGAAGTTTCGCCGCACGGCATGTCGCACCTGCAGCATGTCGGACATGCCAAGCGCGAAGAGCGGGAAGATCACCAGCAATGCCCACATCACCGGAGGCCACACGGTCGCGATGCCGGCAACAAGGGCAAAGGCGGTGGCGGAAATGCCAAGGAAGAGCGTGCGCATGCGAGAGGTGCAGAGGGAATGGTGCTGGACTGCGCATACGATAGGGCCCGGGCGCAGTTTCCGCCGTAAGTTGGCGGATGCTTACCCATCTGGTGTTCCTCGCTGCCTCGACGATTGCTGCCATCTCGGGTTCGACGCGCGTACCCGGTACGCCGCCCAGATCGATGGAGTCGATCTGGTACATCCGCAATGACACGGCCGCGATCAGCGATTTTGCCGCGCACGCCAAGCAGATCGATGTCATTGCGCCGCAGGTCTATTCGATCGACAGTCTTGGCGCGATTCGCGGTGGGATGGCGCCGCGGATGGTGGAGATCGCGCGCGCAAACAACGTGAAGCTGATGCCGTTGGTGATGAACCCCGGGTTCGACCTGGCGATTCTCCATCGGATCGTCACGGATCCGGTGGCGCGAACGGCGTCGGCTCATGGCTTGGCGCAGCTCTGCCGAGAGACGCAGGTGTGGGGGATTCAGCTCGACTTCGAGAATCTGCATGTGAGCGATCGCGACGCGTTCACGGCGTTTGCGCGCGAAGCGGCGGACTCGGTGCATGCGGCCAAGTGCACGCTGTCCGCAGCCGTGGTGCCGCGCACCAGTGATACGCCGGGCGCATTGCCCTATCACCAGTGGATTCACGAGTATTGGCGCGCAGCGTACGACTACAAGGCGCTGGCGAGTGTGCTCGACTTTCTGTCGTACATGACCTACGCGCAGCACACGGGTGGGTCGACGCCAGGTCCGGTGGCGGGGTACCCGTGGATGCTGGCGGGGCTCAAGTACGTGTTGGCGCAGGGGGTACCGCCGTCCAAGCTGTCGCTGGGGGTGGCCGGCTACTCGGACTACTGGTACCCAGGCTACACCGCCAAGACGGGCGACTCACGACCACGGGGCGAAGACATCGCGTACACGCGATTGGCGGGGATCATGAAAGCTGCCGGCGCGCGCGTGCAGTGGGATCCGGTGCAGAAGGCGGGGTTTGCGATGTGGGAGCGCGATGGGGTGTTCGAGCATGCGTGGATCGAAGACGCGCGCGCCTTTGGTTTGAAGATGGGGTTGGCGCGGACGTATGGATTGCGGGGGTACTCGGTGTGGCTGCTGGGACTTGAAGATCCTGGGGTTTGGCGGCTTCGACTGCGGTAGGAGCGGAAGCTTGAAAGCGGAAGCGGGCACGGCGGTAAAATGGACTTCGGGAAACAGCGGGCACTCCGGGGGTTGCGGGCTTGTGAAACTTTTCACAAGCTTCAGCAGTACTGAGAGTAGCCCTTTCCCGGAGTGATTATGGCCGATGGCGAACTCGACATTGACGCGGTGGCGGCCCCCCGGCGCCTGACCGTTACTGGCAGCTTCACGGCAGACCCGCGTCCGCACGTGATCATCATTGGCGGAGGGTTCGGGGGGCTGTCCGCGGCCGCCGAACTGGCGAAGGCGCCGGTCCGCATCACGCTGATCGATCGCACGAATCACCACGTCTTTCAGCCGCTGCTCTACCAGGTGGCCACGGCGGTGCTGCACCCGGCGGATATCGCGGTGCCGATTCGCTGGAAGTTGCGGCATCAGCCGAATGTCACGGTGGTGATGGCGGAGGTCGATGGCATCGATGTGAGTGCGCAAACGCTATCGCTCGACGGCGGCACCACCACACTGACGTTCGACTATCTCGTGGTCGCGGCGGGTGCGCGCCACGCGTACTTCGGGCACAACGAATGGGAGCAGCACGCGCCGGGTCTCAAGAGTCTTGAAGACGCGCTCGAGATGCGTCGTCGCTTCCTGCTCTCGTTCGAAGCCGCAGAACGGGCGAGCGCGGCGGGTGAGCGCGAGGCGCTGTTGACGTTTGTGATCGTTGGTGCGGGTCCGACCGGCGTTGAGCTCGCGGGAATGGTTCCGGAAGTCACGCGCTCGATTCAGGGCGAGTTCCGTCGCATCGATCCGTCGAAGGCGCATGTGCTGTTGCTCGAAGGCGGACCGCGTGTGCTGCCGACGTTTCCAGACGCCTTGTCGGCGAAGGCGCAGCGCGATCTTGAACAGCTGGGCGTGACGGTCATGACGAACACGATCGTCACCGATGTCGACGAAAACGGTGTCGTGGCGAACGGCGTGCGCATCCCCGCGCACACGGTGTTCTGGGGCGCCGGCAATCAGGCGTCGCCGCTTGTGCGGATGCTCAACGCACCGATGGATCGCGCGGGTCGTGCGCTGGTCTCAGCGGACTTGAGTCTTCCTGACCATCCCAACGTGTTCGTAGTGGGCGACGCGGCGGCCACATTCACCGCGGATGGCAAGCCGGTGCCGGCGGTCGCGCCGGCCGCCAATCAGATGGGACACATCGCAGGCAAGAACATTCGCCACGCCGTCGCCGGCGAAGTGCGCGAGCCGTTCCGCTATTTCAACAAGGGCGAACTCGCGACGATCGGCCGACATCGCGCCGTCGCAGTGCTCGCGGGTCGCCAACTGAGCGGCACGTTTGCGTGGCTCACGTGGCTGTTCGTGCACATCCTGTATCTGGCCGGTGCGAGGAATCGACTCAGCGTATTTGTGAGCTGGATTTGGGCGTACATCACGCGGCAGCGAGGCGTGCGACTGATCACGGGTGATACGGTGCATCGGCTTTTGAAGCGCTCTCGTGAGGCGGAGCGGCGGCGCGCAGCCTAAATAGTCTGGCGGTTGCTCGGCCGATAGATCGCTAACTGCCTATGGATGCTCGCTTCGCTCGCATGAGAAAAGCAGGACTGCCTGCAGGAAGACTGCAGGAGAAAAGCAACAGCCAATCCAGAAAACATTCGAGCCCTCCGTGCTCGCTGAGACGTTCATCGCACACGGAAGGCACGTTGCTTTCCTGCATTTTTCTTGCAGGCAGTCCTGCACTTTTCGCGATCGCGCAGCGAGCGCCCAATCAGTTGACGATCCCAAAGCACAACAAGGCTGTCACCGCGACAAATCAATCCGGCAAGGCGCGATCGAAGGTCAGCCACGCCGTGTACGCCGATTGCGCAATCGAAGTGCCAGGCGAGGTGGGCCACGGCGTCAGCGAGTCGAAGGTGACTTTGACGCCACCGGCCACCGTGGTGTTGGCACGATTGTTTGTGCCCCACGTGAGCTTGGTGGGCACGGTGGGGCCGGTGCCCATTTGCACGCCGAGGGTGATTTGCGCGGAGCCTGCCCACACGCAGGTCACGGAAGTCGGGCAGCGCGAATCGTTGTCGACCGATTGGAACGACACCACCAATGCACCGTCGGGATACGGCTTGTACGACTGACCGACCTGAAATGGCTGCGATACGCCCGACTTAGCGGGTTCGGTGCCGGCGCTGGCTTGGCACGCCGACAGCAGTAGCGCGAGCAGCACCGCCGCACGGAGACGAGAAGAAAGGCGAGACATCATGGGTTGTGGGCTCGAGTGAGATGTCGGTGAGCCATACCTGCGGACCGCAGCACGTGTCACGGCCTCTCGGAGAAACTACCCGTCCCCTCGCGGGGCGATCCAAGGCGGCGCAGAATTGCTGAGCGATTGGCAATCGAATTCCTCAAACGGAGCGCCCACATGCGGTCACGTCGTGAGTTCATGGGATGGACCGTCGCCGGCGCCGCCGCGACACTCGTGCCGACGTGGATGCGCGCCGCTCCAAGTCGAACGCTCGCCGTGCCGCCCGATCTGGTGGTGTACAACGCGAAAGTGTACACCATGGAGACCACTGCCCCGCGCGCGCAGGCGTTTGCGGTGCATCAGTCGCGATTTGTGGCGATTGGTACGAACGCGGAAATGCGTGCCTTGGCTGGCCCCAAGACGCGCCTCTACGACGCGAAGGGGATGACCGTGCTCCCCGGTTTCATCGACACGCACAACCATGCCGGCGGTACCACGCTGCTCTATGAAGTACTCGTGGGGAATCCGTTCGAAGTGGAATTCGTGTCGATACAAAGCATCATCGACAAACTCAAGGCGCGAGCACGGACCACACCCGCCGGCAATTGGGTGCGAGGCTACTTCCACGACGACACCAAGCTCACCGACAAGCGTCAGCTCACGCGCGCGGATCTCGATCAGGTGAGCACCGATCATCCCGTGGTCGTACAGCATCGTGGTGGACATACTGCCTTCTACAACAGCAAGGCGTTCGCGATGGCGAACGTCACCGCGAACACACCTGCGCCAGCGGGCGGCACGTTTGACAAGAGTGCGAACGGCGAACTCTCCGGTCGCGTGACCGACCGTGCGATGGGCCTGCTCAATGCCGTAGGCGGTCGCGACACGTTCAGTGCTGCCGAGCGTGACAAGCGGGAGCGCGATGGCATAGCGCATATCTCGAAGCAGTTCGTACGCTACGGACTGACCACGGTGCATCACGAAGGCGGAGATCTCGCGGCCATTCAGGATGTGCGGGCCCGCGGGGAACTCAAGCATCGGGTGAGCTACGAACCGCAGGATCGCATGGTCGACAGCTTCATAGCGAACGGAATTCGCTCGGGCTTTGGCGATGAGTGGATTCGCATCGGTGCGACGAGTGAGCACACCGTGGACGGTTCGTTCTCCGAGCGCACGATGGCGCTGAGTCAGCCATATCCCGGCTCGACGTATACGGGCAATGTCACCGAAACACAGGCGACGCTCGATGCGTGGGTCGAGAAGGTGCATCGTGCCGGCATTCAGGTGAACTGTCATGCGAATGGCGATGTCGCGATCGACATGTATCTCACCGCCTTCGAACGGGCGCAGCAGAAGTTCCCGCGCGCCGATTCGCGTCCCAAGATCACGCACGGCACACTGATTACCGACGCGTTGCTTGCACGCATGAAGGCGGTGGATGCCGTGCCGGCGATGTTCACAACCTACGCCTACTACAACACCGACAAGTTTCCCTTCTACGGCGAAGCGCTGATGAAACGGTGCATGGCGTTTCGCTCCATGCTCGACGCCGGTATCAAGGCCGCGGCCGGCAGCGACTTCAGTCCCGGACCGTTCGCTGCGCTGATGGGCATTCAGGGCATGGTGACGCGCACGGGGTGGGACGGCACGACATGGGGTGCGAATCAGCGCATCTCCGTGGCCGAAGCGATCCGCGTGAACACGCTCCACGGAGCCTACGCAGCGCACGAGGAACGGGACAAAGGGTCGATCGCCGTTGGCAAGCTTGCTGACTTTGTGGTGCTGGCCGACGATCCGCATACGGTCGACGCGAGCAAGATCAAGGACATCACGATTGTGCAGACGGTCGTGGGCGGCACGGTGATGTACGCCGCGTAGTGGTGTGTGCCGGGAGCGACGAAGTGGCAAGTAAGGGGTTTCTCCCTTGAACCTGCGGCATCGACTCCCCATGCTCCACGAGTGAACCTTCAGGACCTCTACCTCTCGTACGAGCCGATCTTGCGCCCCGCGCTGCGCATCGGCCCGATCGTCGGCGGCGCCATCTTGCTGGCGTGGCGGGTGCGCGAAACACGCGTGCCGGTGACCGAACGTTCGATTCTGATTCCGCCGTTCGCGATGAGCACCGGCTTCGGCATGTTCTTCGCGCCGATGGCGCGTGTGCCCTGGTGGTGGGCGGTGGGCGCCTTTCTCACCGGCCTCCTGGTACTTGCCTGGCCCTTGGTGCGTTCGTCCAGACTCGAACTCCGACAGGGCGTCGTGTACATGCAGCGCTCGCGCGCCTTTCTCGCAATTCTGCTTGGACTGCTCGCGCTGCGTTTGCTCCTGCACGAGGAGATCGGTCATCTCATTTCACCCCTCCAGACGGCCGCGATCTTCTACTTGCTCGCCTTCGGCATGATCGTGCACTGGCGTGCGCGCATGTTCCGCGACTATCGCCGCCTGCTGCAGCCGTCTGCATGAACGAGCATCCCGCGAAGGACGAAGCGGCCCTCGAGGATTTTCGCGCGCGCTTTGCCACCTGTATCGCACGGCCGCGTCCGATTTTCGAGACGGCTCGCCTGCGATTGCGCCCGTATCGGCTCGACGACGCGTCCCAACTGCAACGACTTGCCGGTGATCGCCGGGTCGCCGCGACCACCGCGACGATTCCGCACCCCTATCCGGATGGCGCCGCCGAAGCGTGGATTGCGCCGCACGATGAGAATTGGTCGAGCGGGAGCCGCATCAACTGTGCGATCGAAACTCGCCAAGGCGAGTACGTCGGCGGTGTTGGCCTTGTCTTTGAGGCGGAGCATGCTCGCGCCGAACTGGGTTATTGGATTTCGGTTCCTGCTTGGGGAAAAGGCTTTGCGACCGAGGCCTCGGAGGCACTTTGTGATTACGGCTTCACAACACTCGGACTACACCGCATTGAAGCGCGTTACCTCGCGACCAATACGGCGTCTGGCGGAGTGATGGCGAAGCTGGGGATGCAGCGCGAGGCCGTGCTGCGCCAGCACGTCGTGAAGTGGAACGAGCGACATGACCTCGTGGTTTGCGGTATCCTCGCGTCGGAATGGCGCACTCGGACGCGCCCCCGAGGTTCCTACTCGATCCTTGACGTCGGCGAACCGCTCGGGCCCGCGTAGCATTTCCGGCGGCGGCCCGGTACACTCCGCGACATGACCACGGACGCGCTCCCTACCCGAGCCGACCGCCGCGGAACGTGGTGGTCACCCCGTGGCCGCGGCCTGCGCACGCGCCTGCAGATCATCACCGCCGTGGTTGCGGTGGCATTTCTTGCCCTGGCACTCATTCGCGCGAAGGACAGACTGAGCGCCGAGCAGGCGCGTCTTGGAGCGCGCGCGCAGGACAACGCCAACTACGCCGGCCAGGCCTTCGACGCCACCGTGCGCGACGCGCGCACACTGCTCTCAGTGCTGGCGTTTGGTTCGTCGCGCATGAATGACCGTACGCGCAGCCCGATTTTCAAGGCACTTGGCCAGAGTACCGAGCTGCCCTTCTCGGCGCTCTACACCGTGGATCGTCACGGGGCGGTACTCGCGGCCACGCGCGATTCCGCCACGGCCATCGTACCGCCGGGCTGCATCGACAAAGCCGCTGCGCGCAACGCGTTCACGGTATGCCCGCCGTACAAGCGCGATCGCAACAGCGCCGAACCCTGGATGCTGGTGTTCGTGCAGCCGGCGGTCACCGCTTCGACGCCTGATCAGTTTGTTGCGGCATCGATCGCGATCGACTCGCTCGAGCCAGTGCGTCTCGCTCGCCGACTGCCGCCAGGCTCGGTGCTTACGATGCTCGACTCGAGCGGCATCGTCATGCTGCGCACGCTCGAAGCGAACGGCTGGATCGGTCGGCTCTTCCCCGATTTCCCGCTCCGCGACAAGGCGTTGGCACCGCTCGGCTCCGACACGGTGGTGAACAGCGAAATCGATCGACGTAACCGCCTGTTCGGTTCGACCTCGGCCATCGAAACCGGCTGGCGTGTGTATATCGGCATCCCGGTGGAGGAAGCGTTCGGCCCGTCGACGCGACAGTTCGTCAGCGACATCATCATGGCGGCGGTGGTGTGCCTTGTGGTGCTGCTGCTCGGCTACTGGACGTCGGCACGCATCGTGGGTCCGATTGAATCACTCACGACCGATGCGCGTGCGATTTCCGACGGTGACATGACGCGTCGCTCGCTGGTGGAAGGCGATGATGAAGTGGGTACGCTGGCGCGCACCTTCAACCAGATGGCCGACGCCATCGTGGAACGCACGAGCGCGCTCGAGACATCACAGGAGCAGTTACGCCAATCGCAAAAGCTCGAGGCGCTTGGTGGATTTGCGGGTGGCATTGCGCACGAGTTCAACAACTATCTGTCGTCGATCATCGGGCATTCCGAGCTGGCGATCGCACAAGCGCACGATGATGTCGTGGTGCGCGCGGAGCTTGGCGGCTTGCTGACATCGGCGAAGCGGGCAGCCGATCTCACGCGACAGGTGTTGGTCTTCAGTCGACGACAGGTGGTGATGGCGCGACTCGTTGAAGTCGCCCCGGCGATTCACGAAGTCGCGCGTCTGCTCGAGCGCTTGCTGGGTGAGCGCATTGCACTGCGCGTGAAAGTCGATGAGGGACTCGGTCCGGTGTTCATCGATCCGGGTCAACTCGAGCAGGTGCTCATGAACCTGGCGGCGAATGCGCGTGACGCGATGCCGGCTGGTGGCGCGGTGACGATCACGGTGACCCGGGCGTCGGCGAACGATCGTGAGCGCCTGTCGCTCGGCGCCTCGTCGTACATCCGCTTTTCCGTGAGCGACACCGGGCCGGGCGTACCGGTCGAAGTGCGCGCCCGACTCTTCGAGCCGTTCTTCACCACGAAGGCGCGCGAGCATGGTACCGGACTGGGTTTGTCGATCAGCTACGGTATCATGCAGTCGGCGCGTGGCGCGATCGAAGTCGATCAGACAACAACGAGCGGCGCGACGTTTCACTTCTACCTGCCCGAACAGGGCGCGGCGGAAGCGACTGCGTCGGTCGTCACGCCGTCGGTTGCGCCGTCGGCGGTTCCGGCGGGTGGCTCCGAGCGGCTGCTACTGGTGGAGGATGACGCGAGCGTTGCCGAGGTGGCGCGTCGTCTTCTCAAGCGCGCCGGCTACGACGTGACGGTGATGCGCGATGCGGAATCGGCGCTCGACACGCTCGCCGTTCAATCGTTCGACTTGTTGTTGTCCGATGTGGTGATGCCGGGCATGTCCGGCGCAGCGCTCGCGCAAGTCGTGCGGCAGCGCTATCCGTCGCTGCGCGTGGTGCTCATGAGCGGCTATCCCGACGACGATCTTGTGGCGAATGAGATCGCGCAGCACCACGTTGCGTTCCTCGCCAAGCCGTTTTCGCAGTCGACACTCTTGAGTGCCGTACGGGACATGCTCGATAACGACCCGCTTCCGTTGAGCTAGCGTCTTCGCCAGATCACGATCGCTCCACAGCCGTTGAGCGTCGTACGGAATTGCGCGGGTACCTGCGTCGCCTGATAGACCTCGATGCCGACGATGTCGCCCGGATTCATCAGGCCATCGACATCGGCCGCCGTGGGCTCCTGCAACTGCAGCCCGTTCACCCACACGGTGGGCAAGCACTTTGCGCTGAAGCCTCCGCGCATGACGATGCGCAGCTGGGAATCGCCGCCCACGTCGGCGACTGACGCGCCGTTGAACTGATTGACGGTGTCCGACGCCAGCAGCACCTCGACGTAGACGCCCGGTACCGACTTGAAGATGTCGGAGACCTGTGTTGGACCGCGACGCGCGATGTCCTCCGGCGCGAGAAAGCGACCTGGGAGTGTACGGCGACGCTCGCTGAACTCGGCCACGATATTTGGTCCCAGATGCGCGACCGTCTTCATGGTGTCGAGCACCGCCTTCAGTGTCTCGAGACGCGAATCGATACGCGGTGTGGCGTCGCTCACCGTGAGCAGGCGCTTCTCCGGATAAAATCCAACGGCGCGCACGTCGAGCAATCGCGTCCCCGTTGGTGCGCCGGCAATCGACCACTCGCCCTTTTCATTCGTGCGGGCCGTGGGACCATCCAGCAGCGAAATCTGTGCGCCAATCACCGGAGATCCTTCGCGATTGCGCACGGCACCCGACAGGCGCCCTCGCGCCGACGCGAGGCCGGCACCGATAACCAGGTCCTGACGCGCAAAGCCCGACTCGCCCACCGCGACTTCCACGCGGCCCGTGCTATCGGCGGCCTTTGACGCCCGCAGCACGATCGTGCCGGGAGACGGCATCTGACAGAGCGCGTAAAACCCGGTCGCAAACGACGTCGACACGCGTCTCGGTTTGGACGCCGACAGCCCGGTACGTCCGATCGAGTACTCGAGCCACTCGCCGGCAACGCTCGCGCTGTCCACCGCCTTGTTGCCTTGTACGTCGCGCACGAAGCCCATGATCAGTGCGCCCTGTACCGCGCCGCAGATCGAGCGACGCAAGCGCGCCGGTGACGGGACTGCGAGATCGACGCGCACTTCTTCGGTATCACGCACGGCGACCGCACGTGCGGGCGCTTCGATTCCCAGCGAGTCGAGCAGCGGGTGCTGAAAGCCAATCGTGTAGCGACCGGCTGGCACATTGGTGAGCGTGTACTCGCCAAAGGCATCGGAGGTCGCGGTGCCAACGAACGTCGAACCGGCGTCGCCAACCACCTGGACGAACGCGCCGGGGAGCATCTTCCCCGAGAGACTGTCGATCACCAGCCCACGCAAGCGACCCGCGCGCGCACCAGCCGACGGCGCGCTTTGGGCGACCATTGTATGAGTGACAGTCAGCGTGAGCCCAACAAGGGCCGCGATCACGCCGCGCAAGAACAGGGAAGGGGAGGACCGACGCATTGCCCGTAAGCTACGGTGGGAGCCGAGGTGACTGGAACTGCCGAACTGACGCCCCGTAGAATATTCATCCCGTCGGACGAGTCCGACCTGGCACATCTGAGCCCAATCTATGTCCGACCGTCGCTACACCGATGAAGAAGTCGCCCTGATTCTCGAACGCGCCGGGCAGGAAACCCCGGCGCCAAGTGATCCCGGGCGCGCGCTCGAACAGGCGCGCGGCCTGTCACTCAAGGACGTGCAAGCGATCGCGGCGGAGGTGGGGATCGATGTCACCGCCGTGGAGCGGGTCGCCCTGGCGATCAATCGCGGAGACCTGGTGCCCGCGGCGGTTCGCGTGGAGAACGGCGCGCCGGTGGCCGTGTCCAAAACCATCGAGTTCGGCCGCGATATCGACGACCGGACCTGGGCGCGCATGGTCGTCCAGCTGCAGGAGACCTTTTCAGCGCGTGGCCGCCTCCGTACCGAAGGCGCGTTTCGCGAGTGGAGCAATGGCAACCTCCGCGCGGTGCTCGAACCCACCGACAGTGGTCATCGCCTGCGACTCAGCACGCGCAAGGGCAACGCACAGAGCATCCGGATGCTCGGCAATCTGGGACTTGCCGCCACTGGCATCGCGGCAGTGGCGACACTGGTGGTCAATGCCAGCGTTGGTGCACCACCGCCGGCGGGTGCGCCGTGGCTCTCGATGCTCATTCCCGGCGTCGTGGGATTGGGCGCGCACATTGCGAACTATTTTTCGCTGCGCAGTTGGGGACGTACACGCGCGCAGCAGATGGAATCGTTGCCAGCCGAACTGCGCGCGCTGGTGCCGCGCGATCCGGCTGGCTGAGACGAAACGCTAGCGATTGTTCTGATTGAATGATTGCAAGCGAGTGGTCAGTACATTGAATGCCTGCGCGGGTGCGCCGCCCGTGGCTGAGTTCGCGTCGGCCGCGTTGGTGACAAAGACATAGGCAACACCGGCGTCGAGATAGATCAGCGCTCTCGAAAGATTGCGCGTGTTCGATCCATCGTGCGTGACGACGCGTGCCGCGGCGTTGGTGAACACTTCCCATCCGAACGCATAGGCGCGCGATGCGTCTTCGGTGGTGACGCCGGTTGTGAGGACGCGCGCTTCGCCTTGCGATAACAGTGCGGACTGTCCGGCATCGAGGCGCAGCTCTTCGAGCGCGAATCGGGCGAAGTCGCCGAGCGACATGTGGAGCTTACCTGAGCCCAACGCCCACTGATTGTCGCACGCTTCGCACACCGTCCACGCATTGCCGTTCGGCGTGTGTCCTGACGGTTGATCAGTGCCGCCGACCGTCGTGGTCGGGCCAAAACCGGCGGTCGTGATGTTCATGGGTGCGAGCACCCGATCCTGAACGGCCTGCATGAAGGGCTGACTCCACGCCCGCGCCGCGACTTCGCCCAACATCTGATACGCGATATTGCTGTAGTAGTAGCTGCCCGGCGTGGCGGCGGGCGCTTGCTGAATCGCCCAACTATCCACGGCGGTGCGCATCTGCGCATCGGTGCCCGTCGGCGTGAAGTTGGGATTGCCGATGATACCTGATCGCATCGTGGCCAGGTCGCGCAGCGTGGTGGCGCGGAATTCTGTACGAGATGGCGTTGAAAGCTCGGGATAGCGTGTGAGCAACAGATCGGTCCAACTCATGCGCCCTGCTTTGACCGCTGTCGCGGCGAGCAATGCCGTGAACGCCTTGCTATTCGATCCGATGTGCCATTTGTCGGCGATGGTTACCGGCAGCGTCTGGCCGTAGCGACGAGTGCCGGCGACGCCGATCGCGTAGACCCCATTCGTTCGCGAGATGACGGCGGCGCCGAGTGCGGGGAGGTTGTACGCCTGGCGAATGGAGTCGACGATGGCGTTGAGACTGAACTGCACGACGCGCACGCGTGTGCTGGCGCTCTTGCCTTCACTGGTTGCCGTAATGGTGACCGTGCCCGTTGCCACCGCGGTCACCACACCGCTGCTGTTGATGCTGGCAATGGCGTCGCTCGAACTTGCCCAGCTGATGGTGCGGCCGGAGAGCGTCGCTCCCGAGGCATCGCGCGTGGTGGCGATGAGTTGTGAGGTACCGCGCACCACCACATCACCGCTGTCGGGCGAAACGCTCACCGAGGCAACCGCCGCCGGCGGCGGGTTGGTCGTGATGGGTGCGGTGCTCTCACCCCCGCCGCAGGCGGTGAGCAGGAGGACAAGGATCCAACGGAGTGAGCGCATCGCGGGGTGGGTTGGACGGAGCCGATCCCGTGAATCGGGGGCGGGGGGCGTCGATCCCCTACACGCGTACTCGACCGGCAAAGTCCTTCAAGGACCGGATGGCGTGAGCGGCGCCGGTGGTGAAGAATCAGGGATGCGTTCGATTCTTCGCGCCGCGCTCGCGGCCTCGCTTCTCGCTGTGCCCAGCATTGGAAAGGCTCAGGCCGCCACTTTTCTAGGCTACAGCACCGCCGTGCCGAAAGGCTGGAATAGCGCGACGCCAAGCTCCAGCATGCGGCTCGCGCAGTACGCCATTCCCGGCGCCGCCGGCAGCACACCGGTTGAGGTGGTGGTCTACTTCTTCGGACCGGGGCAGGGTGGTGATCCCGCCGCGAACATGGAGCGGTGGCACAGCCAGTTCAGCAATCCCGATGGCTCGCCGGTCAAGGAAGTGGTCACGCACGAGAAGACCACGTTCCCAATCACCTTCGTTGAGTATCGCGGCACCTACGCGCGCGGCATGGGTGCGGGGTCGAGTGCCGCGAATGCCCTCCCGAATCACCTGTTGATGGCGGCGATCGCCGAAACGCCGAAGGGATCGCTGTTCGTGCAGTGCTACGGGCCGATTGCTGCGGCGGAGGCGCAGCGGGCGGCGTTTCGCGCATTTGTGTTGGGGCTCAAGTAACGCGGGGGGAGTAGCCGCCGCTCCGCGCGATCGGGAAATTCATGGGCTGGGCCGGCGCCTTGGTGCCGGCTTTCCCGCCCCGCTGGCCCGCGTGCTCGCAGTCCCCCAAACGTCCCACGGGGCTCGGCCGTAGGCCAAGAGTTGTCGGTGGTCTGCCGACGTCCGTTCCCCCGTTCCGCCCCCGATGTCCACTGCTGCAACTGATTTCGACCGCCGGATCCGCCCGGCGCTGCCGTTTTTGCTGGTCCTGTTCATCGGCAGCGGCGCCAGCGCGCTGATCTACGAAGTGGTCTGGTTCCAGCTGCTCGAGCTGGTGATCGGTTCGTCGGCGGTGTCGCTCGGGGTGCTCCTCGCGACGTTCATGGGCGGCATGTGCATCGGCAGCCTTGGCTATCCGCGCGTGGCTGGCAGGCTCGCGGCGGGGCATCCGCTTCGCAGCTATGCAACGCTCGAGGCGGCGATTGGCCTGGTCGGGGTACTCGAACTGTTCCTGATCCCGGTCATCGGGAAGCTGTATTCACCGGCAGTTGGTCACGGCGCATTGGCGCTGGCCTTGCGCGCGATCGTGGCGGGACTGTGTCTGTTACCGCCCACGATCCTCATGGGCGCGACGCTTCCGGCGATTGCGCGCTGGGTGGAGAGCTCGCCGCGTGGCATCGCGTGGCTTGGCTTCTTCTATGGTGGCAACACCTTTGGCGCCGTGGTTGGCGCGGTGCTGGCCGGCTTCTATCTGCTGCGTTTGTACGATTCGTCGGTCGCGACCTGCGTCGCGGCGCTGCTCAATCTGGTGGTCGCCGCGCTCGCTTTTGTGATCGCGGGTCGCACGCCGGCCGGTGATGCGGGAACTGCGGCGAAGCCGTCAACCGCCGCCGTCGTGCAGCAATCGGGATCGCGCTTCATCTATGCGACGATCGCGATCAGCGGGGCGTGCGCGCTGGCGGCCGAAGTGGTGTGGACGCGACTGCTGTCGCTCACCTTTGGCGCGAGCACCTACACGTTCTCGATGATCCTTGCGGTGATTCTGCTGGGCCTGGGTATCGGGTCAGCGAGTGGCGCTGCGTTGGCGCGCAGTGGCAATGCGGCACGCGCTCTCGCGCGTGCGCAACTGCTGCTGGTGCTCACCATCGCGTGGGCCGCCGCCGTCATCTACATCGCGTTGCCAAACTGGCCGGTGAATCCGAGCCTCGCGCCGAACGCGTGGTTCAACTTGCAGTTCGACCTGTTCCGCGCCGCGATTGCGGTGCTGCCGAGCGCGGTGTTGTGGGGGGCGAGCTTTCCGCTGGCGCTGGCGGCGGTTGCGGTGCCGGGAGAGGACACGTCGCGCTTGGTGGGACGGGTGTACTCGGCGAATACCGTGGGCGCGATTCTGGGTGCGACGATTTGCAGTTTGATTCTGGTGCCCGATTTGGGCACGCGGAACTCGCAGCGGCTCTTGATGGCGCTCGCCGCGCTTGGCTCTGTGCTTGCGTACCTTTCGCTCGCTTCGCGAGCTCAGAACAACGCTAACGACAACCACGCTAACGACAAAAACGCTAACGCCAAGGACGCTAACTCCAACGGCGCTCGAGTTATGAGACCGCTCGGTGTGATCGCGGCGCCGTTGCTCGCAGGTTTGTGCATTGCGACGACGCCTGAACTTCCCGGCGGTCTCGTCGCGCACGGTCGCTGGGCGGTCACCTGGATTGGGAAGACCGACATCCTTTATGCCGGTGAGGGGATGAACAGCTCGGTCGCGGTCACCAAGCTGCTCAG
The DNA here is from genome assembly GCA_966112585.1 of uncultured Gemmatimonadaceae bacterium. Taxonomy (GTDB): domain Bacteria; phylum Gemmatimonadota; class Gemmatimonadetes; order Gemmatimonadales; family Gemmatimonadaceae; genus Gemmatimonas. Next base: position 9,755 of record CBHWDN010000018.1, on the reverse strand, counting down.
CAACGACGCCATTCAGTTCCATGTCGCGGGCAAGGTGGAAGCGTCGAGCCTCATGCAGGACATGCGTCTGCAGAAGATGCTCGCGCACATCCCGGCGCTGGTGCATCCGAATCCGCAATCGGTGCTCGTGGTGGGCTTTGGTGCCGGTGTGACGGCGGGTTCTTTCCTGCCCTATCCCACGGTGAAGCGCCTGGTGATCTGCGAGCTCGAACCACTCGTGCCGAAGGTCGTATCGACATGGTTCGTGAAGGAGAACAACAACGTCGTCAACGATCCGCGCACGCAAATCTACTTCGATGATGCGCGCAGCTTTGTGCTGACGGCTGACGAACAGTTCGACGTCATCACCTCCGATCCGATCAATCCGTGGGTCAAGGGCGCGGCGACGCTCTACACCAAGGAGTACTTCGAAGCGGTCAAGAAGCTGCTCAAGCCCGGCGGTGTCGTGACGCAGTGGGTACCGCTCTACGAAAGCACGCCGGAAGCGGTCAAGAGCGAGCTCGCGACCTTCTTTGAAGTGTTCCCCAACGGCACGGTGTGGGCAAACAACATCTCGGGTGGTGGCTACGATCTGGTGTTGCTCGGCACGAACGAGCCGCAGAAGATCGATATCGCGGCGCTTGAAGCGCGTGGCGCGGCACCGGGATATGAAAAGGTCGCGCAGTCGCTGATGGAGTCGAACTTCAACTCCACTCTTGATGTATTCGCGACGTACGCCGGCAGCGCAAAGGATTTGGCGCCGTATCTCAAGGGTGCCGAGCTCAACACCGATCGCACGCTGCGCTTGCAGTACCTCGCCGCGCTTGGACTCAACTCGTACACCAACACGTCCATCGCTGACGAGATCTTCCGCTTCAAGCGTTATCCGGAAGGTCTCTTTGTGGCGACGCCCGAGTGGCAGGCGCGCTTGGCCGATGCGATCGGAGTGATGCGATGAGCGCGCCGGTGATCACGAATGCGGCCGCCGAGTTCGAGGCCGCGGCGTCGCTGGCCACGCGACTCGACGCGGAAATCGGTCGCGTCATCATCGGTCAGCGTCAGGTGCGACGCGAAGTGCTGGTGTGTTTGCTTGCTGGCGGCCATTGCCTTCTCAAGGGAGTGCCCGGTCTCGCGAAGACGTTGCTCATCAAGACGCTGGCTGATGCGGTGCATCTCAAGTTCAACCGCATTCAGTTCACGCCCGACCTCATGCCTTCGGACATCCTCGGCACGGAAGTGATCGAGGAAGATGTGGGCACGGGCAAGCGTCAGGTGCGATTCATCCCGGGGCCGGTGTTCGCAAACATTATTCTGGCCGACGAAATCAATCGCACACCGCCGCGCACGCAGAGCGCGCTGCTCGAAGCGATGCAGGAGTATCAGGTCACGGTTGGTGGAGTGCGTTATCCACTCGAGCGGCCGTTGTTTGTGCTGGCCACCGAGAATCCGATCGAGCAGGAAGGCACGCATCCGCTTCCGGAAGCACAGCTCGACCGGTTCATGCTGAACGTCGTGATCGACTATCCCGATGTGGACGATGAGCGTCGTATTCTGGCCGACACCACGAGTGGCGCCAGCGCAACGGTGAACGCGGTGGCGACGGGTGAAGAGCTGGAGCGCGCGCGTCATCTCGTGCGTGCATTGCCGGCGGCGCAGAATGTCGTGGACTTCGCGCTGCGTCTCATTCGTGCGACGCGTCCCGACGACGCGAGCTGCCCGGCAACGGTGAAGCAATGGGTGCGCTGGGGCGCAGGACCGCGCGCCGGTCAGGCCTTGCTGCTCGGCGCCAAGGCGGTCGCGTTGCTCGACGGCCGCACGGTCCCGTCACCGGCGGACGTTGCCGCAGTCGCACTGCCCGTCCTTCGGCATCGCATGCTCGTCAACTTCCGCGCTGAAGCTGAAGGCGTGAGCCCCGATCGCGTGATCGGGATGCTGCTGGACGCGGTGCGTCCGTAGGGCGCGCCATGTCGGCGTTGTCGCCGGCGGTTGTCACCGCCATTGATGATCTCGAGCTTGCGGCACGCGTGCTCGTGGAAGGGCTGCGTGTCGGCGGACATCGCAGTCCGTTTCACGGCTATGGTGCAGAGTTTCATCAGCATCGGCCCTATCGCGCTGGTGATGATCTCAAGTATCTCGACTGGAAAGTCTTCGCACGCAGCAACAGGCTGTACACGCGCCAGTTTCGCGAAACCACGAACGTCGCCGTGATGCTGGTGCTCGACACGAGCGCGTCGATGGCGTATCCCACCGCGCCCGACGCGGTGTCCAAGTTTCGCTACGGCGTGATCATGGCCGCGGCGTTGGCGTATCTCGCGAGCGAGCAGGGGAACGCGGTTGGTCTGATGACCGAAACGAACGGCGACATGGTCTATCTGCCGGCGCGCAGCGGACGGGTGCATCTGCGTGCGCTTCTCGCCACTCTCGATCAGCTCAAGTCCGGCGGCGAATGGCATCCAGCACGCGTCGTCGGGCGAGCGGCGGAGCTGCTCGCACGTCGCGGGCTGTTGATGGTCCTGTCGGACTTCTACGACGACGAAGCGGGCACGCAGCGCGAGCTGCGTCACACCGTGCAGCGCGGTCACGACGTGGCGATGCTCCAGATCATTGCGGCCGGAGAACGCCGACTGAGCTTCCGCGAACAGGTGGAAGTCGAGGAGTTGGAGACGGGCACCCGGCAATTGGTGGAGCCAGCGGCCATTGCAGCGCAATACAACGCGGCCATGACCGACTTTCTCACGCGTACGCGCGATCTGGCGGTGCACGAAGGAATGGACTACGGCCTGTTGTTCACCGACGAACCGCCTGAACGGACGCTTCGCGACTATCTCATTCGCCGCACGACGCGCGCGCATCCCGCGGTGCACGACTGAGCATGAGCTGGCTGCAACCGTGGGCATGGCTCGGACTCGGCGCGCTGGTCGTGCCGGTACTGGTGCATCTGCTGAGCAAGCGCCCGGCGCGCACCCAAGCGTTCCCGTCGCTGCGCTTCCTGGCGCAGTCGCCATTGCGTCCGACGCGGCGCACGCGGATCAGTGATTGGCCGCTCCTCCTGGTGCGTCTGGCTATTCTGCTTGCCGCCGTTGCAGCACTCGCTCAACCCACACGACGGGCCGCGGTCAACGCCGGCAACGGAGACGGGTCACGAATTCGTTTAGTTGATACGCTCACGAGTGACGTGGCGTCGTTGCGCGCTGACTCGACCGAGTCGGTCGCGACGGCGCAATTGGCAGACGGACTGCGTACGGCGGTCGCACGTCTGCGCGCGCTCCCGGCGCCGCGAACGCTGGAGGTAGTATCGACCTTCACGGATGGCGTCGTGGACTCGTCGATGTTCAGCGCAGTGCCGCGAGATGTGTCACTGGCACTCACCATGGCCGCAAGTCGGTCGGCGTCCGCAACACGCGATACAGTGGTGTGGCAGACCTCCATGAATGAGTCGCAGCGTGCCGAGGTGACACGCGCGGTTGCAGCGCTTTCGGGCGCGCCGGTGCGTGTGCTGACGGCAGTTGCCGCGCCTTCGATTGTGCGACTCAGTAGAGGTGGTGAGATTGGTCGCGCGTGGCGCGCGGACGTACTGCATCGCGTGTCCCTCGATGAGGCACTGCGGGTGCTCGCTGCGAGCGCGCCGGCCGCGAGTGAAGGACCGCTGCTCGACAGCGCCATCAGCCTGATACGCGATGCGAGTGGCGCGCCGCGGATCGTGGCGCGCGCCGAGGGAGATTCGCTCACGCTTCAGTTGACGCTGAGTTCGGCGGACGCGTCGATCGCGCTGCTCCTGGCGGCTGGCGGCGTCGCCGTTCCAGTGCCCAGCGGAGACGCGCGTGACAGCGCGACGCTCGCGCGTTGGTCCAAGCTGCCGCGCGGTGAGGCGATTGGTGAGGGCCTCGTGCAGTCCGATCTGCATCGCGTGGCGACCGATGCGCGCTGGGTATGGCTGGTTGTGCTCGTCTTGCTGGCGGTCGAATGGCAGATGCGTCGCGTGCGACGCAGCGACGGTGTAGTATGAGCGCGTCGCCGATCACACGTCGCGCGTCGGCCACGGCGCAGCTGGTGCAGGTGGTGGAGAACCGCCTGGTGCGTCTCGGCGCGCTGCGCGGCGCGGCGGTCGGTCTCGCGATCGCAGCGGTGATCGCGCTTCGGCATCTCGTGTATGTCGCGCTGTCGCCAACGGCACCTTCGACCGGACGACATCTGTTCGTCGAAGGCGCGATCGCGGTGATGGGCGCGGTCGTGAGCGCGCTGGTCGGTGCGTGGTGGGCCAGGCGGCGCGTGACGCAGTCGCCGGAGTCGGTCGCGCAGACGATCGAGGCGGGTGTTCCCGCGTCACGCAATTTGCTACGCACGGCGATCGAGCTGGACGGTGTCGATGCGCCTCGCACCAGTGAAAACGTCGCCGTCATTGTGCGCGCTCGGTCCGACGCACTCGCATCGAGCATCAACGGCGAGTCGATCGTTCCGTCGACCGTCGCCCAGAAGCGCGTTGGCATCGCCGCGGGCGTCTGGGCCGTTTGCGTCGTGCTGACGCTGGTCGCTGGTTCAGGAAGCGTTGCTCGCTCCGCGCGTCGAGCGGTCGCGGTTGCAACGAACTCGGCGAGTATCAGCCGCATCGATGTCGCCATCGCACCGCCTGCGTACACGCGGCAGGAAGCGTCGGCCGTTCGCGATCCGCAGCGCGTCGATGCGCTCGAGGGAAGTCGCCTTACGTTCCGTGTCGCCGCGAGTGCCGATTCGCTACGCGTGGAGTCGGCAGGTGGCGCACGCACGCTTGCGCGCCCGACGTCGGGCGATTTCACGTGGGTGGATACGATCAGCGACGACGGTTTCGTCGCGCTCACGCCGTTCACCGCAAAGCCGGGCACGCGTCGTATTGTCGCGCTCACCATGCAGCGCGATGGGGCGCCGGTCGTGCGCATCAGCGCGCCGGGGAAAGACCTGATCGTTCCTGATGCCGATCGCACGCTCGATGTGCGCATCGATGCGAACGACGATGTGGGCTTGAACACGTTGCAGCTGCACTACACGAAGGTCAGCGGCTCCGGCGAACGTTTCGAGTTCACCGAGGGCACGATTCCGGTGCAGGTGGCGCGCGATCAGCGGACACACTGGACGGCGCGCGCAGCGCTCGCGCTCAAGCCGTTGCTCGTCGAGCCGGGCGATCTGGTGGTGTATCGCGCCCGGGCCACCGATGCGCGACCGGGACGCGCGCCGATCGAGAGCGACGCGTACATCGCGCAACTCGCCGAAGCGAGCGGTGTGGCTGGTTTCGGCTTTGCGATGGATCCCGACGAGGATCGCTACGCGGTGAGTCAACAGATGGTGATCCAGCGGACCGAACGACTGATCGCTGCGCAGCGCGCACTCGCTCTCGACACGGTGAAGGAGCGTGCGTCGCAGATTGCGGTGGAGCAACGACGGGTTCGCGCCGAGTTCGTCTTCATGACCGGCGGCGAGTTCGAGGCCGGTGTGGTGGAAGGCGAAGAAGGGGGCACAGAACTCGATGAATCGGCGGAAGCTGACGCCGAGCAGGATCTCGCCGCCGGTCGCATGGTGAACAAGGGGAGACAGGCGCTGCTGACGGCGATCCGCGCGATGAGTCGCGCATCGCTGGCGCTCACCGAACAGCGATTGCCAGATGCGCTGCGCTACGAGAAGGTCGCGCTCACCAACTTGCAGGAGGCGTTTGCGCGTCAGCGGTTTCTCATGCGTGCGCTCACCCAGCATGAAGCGCTCGATCCGGCGCGGCGCCATAGCGGTGCCTTTGACAGTCTCGCACATGCACCGGTGAGTATCCCCGTCGCCGATCGCGATGCGCAACGCGACGCGCTGCGCGCTGTGCTGGCGTCACTTGTCGCCCCGGGCGCCACATCGAGCGAACAGAACACCGAACTCGCCATGCGGGTGCTGCAGGTGAGTGCGAGCCGACCGGACGCTCAGCGCATCGCCCAGTGGTTGACGGCGGCAGCAGCGAAGCCGGCCGTGTCGCGCGCGATGCGCGACTCGGCCGCCACGGCGTTGACGCGGTGGATTGGTGAAGGGCAGCGCAATGAAGGGGGCGCGCTGCCTCCGGCCCTCGGTGCGATTCGGAGAGCCCGGCGATGAGCGAGCCGCGCCTGACCTTGTGTTTGGCCTGTCGATCGATCGCTGTCGCGATTGCCGTGCTTGGCGTGATCGATCCAGCGGTGACGCGTTCGCGAGTGTCTGGCAATGCGGTGTCGATCAGTCATTCGGGGTCTCGTACCGATTCGCTGCGCGCGGCGGAAGTCGCGTCGCGCCTCGAGGCGCTGGGCGTTCGAGTGACCGCGGCGCGCGCGGCAGATGACGCAGCGCGCGTGCTGGTAGGCAGCGCACGACCGCCTGCTGATTCAGGCGCGCCCGTGTTTGTCTACGCGCCGAACTCCATCGCAATCACTGCCGTTGACCTGCCGACTACCGTTCGCCTGACGTCGCGGGTGCCCGTTGTCGTGTCGCTTGCCGTGAAGCGTGCGGCAAGGGCGTTGGTTGAACTGCTCGACGACGATCGCGTCGTGGCGCGCACCACACGCGACTTCACGCGCCAATCCGTCGCACCCGTCGTGCTGGATTGGGCACCGTCTTCGATTGGGACACGATTGCTCACGGTGCGAGCGTCAACGAGCGGCGCGCCAGCCGTTGATACGCAGCGGGTTTCGCGCGCTGTACTGGTGGACTCGACCCGTTGGCGTGTGCTCGCGTACGATGCGCGCCCCTCATGGAATGCAACGTTCATTCGTCGCGTGCTCGAGCGCGACGGGCGCTTTGATGTGCGGAGCCGCGTGGTGACATCGCGTGCGCCGCAGGGGTTGGTGGCGCGGAGTTCGTCGCGCGCGCCGGCGTCGCTATCGTCGCTCGATGCACGATCGGTGGATGCGATTGTTGTTGGCGCACCGGAGGCGTTGCCGGCCGGTGATCTTGCGGCGCTCAAGCGGCTTGTGTCGGTCGACGGTGTGTCGGCGGTGTTGCTGCCGGACGACGCGTCGCCCGCGCTCGCAAATTGGCTCGGCACCGGTGTCTGGCGGAGTTCCACACGGCGTGATCCGGTGGCGATTCGCGCTTCGGCGCGCGCTGCCGATTCAACCGCGCCTCCCGCGCTACAGGCACTCATTGTCGGCACGCCTTCAGCACTGCCGGACGGTAGCGAGACGCTGCTTTCGCTTAACCTTGCGGCCGTGGTTTGGCGTGAAAGCCTCGGTAGTGGTGACGTCGTGGTCAGCGGCGCGTTCGACGCCTGGCGCTTCCGCGATTCCGCGCAGTCGTCGTACGATGACTTCTGGCGCGATCTGATCGCCTCACAGGCCTCGCGTCGATCCTCGCGCATTGCGGCAGACCCGATGGCCCTCGCCTTACGCCCAGATGAACGTCGTGCGCTGCGAATCGAAAGCGCGCAGCGTCCGACTGTGCGTTGGCACTCTGATAGCGGTTCACGCGCGCTGCTCGTCGCGCCTACGAGCAATGCATCGATCTGGATGGCGACGACTCCGGTGCTCGGTGTCGAAGCACGCGGCGCGGTGCAGGTGAATGCGGGAGCCGACTCATTGCTGTTGCCGTTGGTGTCGAGCGCTCAGTCGGGCGCCGATCTGGGCGATCCCGACGAGGTGTCGCGTGCCTGGGCCAACGCGCAGGGCGGTCAGCTGGTAGGCACACTCGACAGCCTTGTTGATGCGATTCAGCAGGCCGGACAAGCCCGTCCGGAGCCGTTGCCGTGGCATCCCATGCGTTCCGGGTGGTGGATCCTGCCGTTCACCCTTGCGCTGGCCGGGGAGTGGTGGATGAGGAGGCGGACCGGGAAAGCCTGAGGCGGTGAGAGCGGGCGACCGGCTGTTTGGCCGCGGCCACTGGGTGCCGGTCACTGTCTCGGCAACTAAAGGAGTCAGGCGGCAGCGTATAGGGTGGAGTGCTGCTTTGCCGATTCCACTCCTCCCTGACTGCTCCCCCCTGACCCCTAAACTTCTGTCCCCCTGACAGGCACCACATCGCAGCAACACGAGCGCCAGTCAACCGCTCTCCCTCCCCGCAGCATTTCCGCGTACAACGACGTATTTTCGCGCATGTACACAAGAGACCAAGTCAAGGCTATCACCGACAAGGTGATCAACATGGCCGGCACGGACACCGAGGTGCAGTTCACCGGCGGTGAGCGCTCCGGCACGCGATGGGCGAATTCGTCCGTCACCACCAACCTCGTGCAGTTCGATCTCAACGTGAACATCACTGTTCGCGTCGGCCAGAAGGTTGGCACATCGAGCACGCGCGATATCACCGACAAGGGCCTCAAGACGGCTGTCGACGAAGCGCTCGCGGAAGCGAAAGCCGCGAACGACAGCCCGAATCTTCCCGAGTGGCTTGGCGCGCAGCAGTACATCGAAGTCGATTCGGCGTTGCCGAACATGACGAAGCTTGGGCCAGTCGACATGGGTCGCCTCGTCAAGGAAAGCATCGACATCGCGAGTGCGAAGGGTGTGGTGGGCGCGGGCTACATGCCGCGCAACGACATCGCGACCTGCACCGCGAATTCGAAGGGGCTCTTTGCCTACTATCGCTCCGCTGATCTGGGCTTCGTGCTGACGTGCCGCATGGCCGACGGCAGCGGCTCGGGCTTCGCGGCACGTGGCGGCATCAAGGATTTCTCGCAGCTCGATGTAAAGGCGCTCACCGACAGTGCGGCGAACAAGGCGCTGATGAGCCGCAAGGCGAAGGCGCTCGAACCGGGACGTCACACGGTGATTCTCGAGTCGCGTGCGAGCGCGCGCTTCCTGTCGCTCATGACCGGCATCTTCGGCAACCGCGGTGGATTCGGCGGTGGCTTTGGTGGCGGTGGCGGTGGCGGTGGCGGAGGTGGTGGAGGCGGCGGTGGCGGCGCGCCCGCTGGCGGACCGCCGGGCGGCGCCGGCGCTGGCGGTTTCATGAACGGCAAGAAGCCGGGCGACAAACTCTTCAGCGATCTGTTCACGCTCAAGAGCGACATCGGCAATCAGACGTTGCGTCAGTCGCCAATCGGACCCGACCTCAAGCCGGCTGGTCCGGTGACGTGGGTCGAGAACGGTGTGCTTCGTAGCCTCGCGGCGACGGCGCCCGCGAGCACGAATCAGAGCCTCGTGCAGGAAGGCTCGAATCTCTCCGTGGAAGAGATGATCAAGCAGACGAAGCGCGGTCTGTTGGTCACGTCGTTCTGGTACATCCGCGGTGTGCCGTCGCAGCAGCAGCCGCTGCTCAACACGGGCATGACGCGCGACGGTCTCTTCCTCATCGAGAACGGTGAGATCGTTGGACCGGTGCAGAACTTCCGCTGGAACATGAGTCCGCTCGTTGGCTACAACAATCTGACGCTCGTCGGCAAGCCGGTGCCGATGTTCACGGGCGAAGGTTTCGATGGTGCTGGTGTTGCCCTCGTGCCGCCGGTACGCATCGAAGAGTTCTATATGACGTCCGTCTCTCCCGCCGTCTGACCGGATCCCGCCCATGAATTCACGTCGTGATTTTCTAAAGAAGTTCGGCGCTGGCGCCGCGATCACGCTGTACTCGCGTGACATGTTCGGTCAGATGCTCGCCGATTCCCCGAAGGGCAAAGTCCTCGAGACGCGCTTCAAGGGAATGGCCGACATCGTGCTCGCTGAAGGCAAGCTCGCTGGCTGCAGCTACACCGATGTGCGCTTCACCTTCACCTCCACGTTGCCGGGTGCCACGGTGAATCTCCGTCCGGGCGCTGCGCCTGGTGCGGCACCGGCTGGTGGATTTGGTGGCCGCGGCGGTGGTGGCGGCGG
>CBHWDN010000017.1:0-101346 GCA_966112585.1 uncultured Gemmatimonadaceae bacterium | reverse complement strand
TTTTTTTTTGGTGGCTGGGGACCGATTGCGGGGTGCGTTTTATGTATTGGGGGGGGGTGACAGCCACGCCGCCCCAATTCATTTAACTCCGTCCTGACCGCTGCCCCCTGACTGCTAAAGTGCAGTGTCAGTCGATCTGCACGCACCAGCGTACGCGCGACCGTTAGTGACGGCTCTGGTTCACTCGCCTAGCTGCGCCTTGTAAGCATCCGCCGACATGAGTCCTTCCTCGCCGCCGCTGATGCGGACTTTGATCATCCAGCCGTCGCCGTACGGGTCGGTGTTGATCAGCGCCGGTTCGCCATCCAGGCGACCGTTCACTTCGAGGATCTCGCCGGCGACCGGCATGAACAGCTCGGAGACGGCCTTCACCGCTTCGACCGTGCCGAAGACATCATGCGAGCCATACTTCGCACCCGTCTTGGGGAGCTCGACGTAGACGATGTCACCCAACTCGCCCTGGGCGTAGTCGGTGATGCCGATATAGACGACGCCCGCTTCTGCCGTGGTGCGGACGTACTCGTGTTCCTTGGTATAGCGCAGGTCGCCGGGAATGTTCGACACAGGGGCTCCAGAGGTTGGAAGAAAACTCAGGCCGAAGTATCCGCCGCGGGCCCCGATTGCGGAAGCGGGGCAAGCGACGAGAGCGTACGCCAAAGCGCTTCCACCCGCTGCTCGAGCTGCTCGCGCGAGCCGTCGTTTTCCACGATCCATCGCGCACCCGCCCGCTTGCGGCTGGACGGGAGCTGAGCCGCGATCATCGCGCGCGCGTCCTCGGCCGACAGTCCGCGATCGCGCACCAACCGCGCCTCGCGTTCGTGCTCCGGCGCGTCCACAAGGATCACGCCGTCAAAGGCCTTCTCAAGCCCGATCTCGAAGAGCAGGGGAATGTCGGAGATGACGATGCGCTCACCGCGCGCCCGTGCTCGCACGAGCTCTTCATCACGAAGCCGTCGCACTTCCGGATGCACGATCGCATTCAGCGCCGCGCGTGCCTCGGTGTCGTGGAAGACGATCTCGCGCACCGCCGCGCGATCGAGCGAACCATCGGCGCCGAGCACCTTCTCACCGAAACGCGTTACCACCGCTGCGAGCCCAGTCGACCCCGGCGCCACCGCCATACGCGACAGCACATCGGAATCGATGATCAGCGCCCCATGTCGCGCCAACTGCCGCGACACGGAGCTTTTGCCCGAGGCGATGTTGCCGGTGAGGGCCAGGTTCAGCATGCCCCAAAACTAGCAGGGCGCCTTCCGGGAGATATCCCAGAAGGCGCCCGCCTTTTCCGCAGTCCAGTCGGCGTACGCGAGTTCGCGTCGTGCCGGTTGGCGTAGTTCAGTTAGCGTCGCGGCCGCGTTAAGCGGCCTGCGAGTCTGCTACGTCATCCTCGTGATCGGAGACTTGTCTCCGCTTTTCGCGGTTCACGAGCAGCTCCTGAATCACCCACTGGGCACCGCCACGCAGTCGGATCTGGTGCGGCGTGCAGCCGAGGTAGCGCTGGCAGGTGTTACGGAATGCGGAGCCCGACGGGAAGTCGAGCGCGCTCGCGACGCCGTCGGCGCTGCGTGAGCCGTCTTCCAGCATGCTTGCCGCGACGATCAAGCGACCCCACGTGAGCAGCTGATGCGGCGGCGGCAACTGCGCGCCTTCGAGACGCTTCGACAGCAGTCGACGCGAAACCGCAATGAGACGCGCCAGGCTGTCCGGCGTGAGACGCTCATGCGCGCGCGTCACCGAGAGCATCACGGCGTCGCGAACGACACTGCGCAGTCCGGCCAAATGCGGCTTGAGCAAGCTCGACACACTTCGCGCTTCGGCCTGATCGAGCAGCGCCGCGAGGATCTGCGGCGTGTCCGTTTCATCGGCCACGACGAGCACGTCGATGCCGCAGCGGCCCGCGTCGAACATGTCCTTCGCACGCTCGCGCGACACGTCCACGTACGCCACGAGCGCGGCACGCGGCACGCGAACGCGGAGCTGACGAACGCGCTCGAAATCGGCGCGACCGTCCACATAAAGGTCGAAGACCACGACATTGATCGGGCCGCGCTCGCAGGCGCGCGTCAACGACGTCCAGTCTTCACACGGCACAAAACGATACCGGTCACGCGCCGCCGAGCGAAGGCGGGCCAACCGAGATTCGTGCGCGAGTAGCGTCGCGATTACGCCCATGCGACGATCCGTTCAAGGGGAATGAGGAATAGAGCCACAGACATCACACCCTTGACGAGGTGGCTGGCGCTGGCGTCACAGCCCGGGTCCCGAACGCTTTGCCACGCGGTGCACCGACGGTGCCGCAAGTCCGTGTCAGCATTACAATTCGGAGTCGGCCACCCACCTTCCCCGTTCCGCCAAATCCCCGTGAATAGTCGGCTCGCCGATCTCCTCTCTGCGCACGATGCGCTCGGTGAACCGCTCATGGTGGTCGATGCATCGGGAACGGTGCTCGAACGCAATCGCAGCGCGCGTGCGCTGTTTGGTGAGATCGCCACGCTACCGAATGCCCTGCGCCCGCCTTTTGACGGTGCCCTGACGTCAGCGAGCAGCGATGAAGTGCGAATAGGCGAAGGTGCAGACGCGCGTGTCTTGGCCGGCGCGTTCTTTCGGACCCCCGATGGCAGTGGGTGGTTGTGGCGTGCCAGTGATGTGACGGTTTGGGCCAGCCGCGCGCAACAGCAGGCGACTGAAGCGTGTGCAACGTCCGATGCACGACTGCGAGGCGTGCTGGAGTCGGGCTTCGACGCCTTCGCCATCGTCAAAGCCATCCGTGCCGAAGATGGTCGCATTGAAGACTTTCGGATCCTCGATGCGAATCGCCGCGCCGCGGAGTTGGCCAGCACCTCCCGTGATGCGCTGATCGGCGCGTCGCTCTTCGAGGCGTTCCCGCGCAGTCGCGAATGGGGGCTCTGGGAGCTGTGTAGCCGCGTCGTGATCACCCGCGAGCCACTCGAGGCCACGCAGCTCGCGCCCACTCCTGATGAGCCACCGCGCTGGCTGCAGCGACAGATCGTACCACTCGATGCCGACTGTGTGGCCATCAGTTCGCGCGATGTCACCGAGCGCCATCTCGAGCGACTTGCGCTGGAGGCGAGTGAGGCGCGTCATCGTCAACTGTTCGAGAACAATGGCGCGATTCAGCTGGTTGCCGATGTTGACACGGCGGCGATCGTCGACGCGAACCCTGCCGCCGAATCATTCTATGGGTGGCCGTGCGCCATTCTGACCACGATGTTCGTCACCGATCTCGAAGCCATCGCGATCGAGCACTGGCAAGCGCTGACGGCCAGCGTCCCCGTCGGCAGGGGGCTGCATGTACAGCGCGAACACCGCATCGCGAGCGGCGAGACGCGTCAAGTTGAAGCGTTCATCGACGTGGCGTACGTCGGCCAGCGCCGCGTGCTGCACTTCATCATTCACGACATCTCGGCGCGCATGCTCGCCGAGCGGCAACTGCGAGAATCGGAAGCGCGCTTCCGCGCCGTGATCGCCGGCATGCGCGAAGGCGTGGTGCTGCACGACGAATCCGGTGCGATTCGCGTCGCCAACCCGAGTGCCGAACGTATCCTCGGCCTCACAACGCCGCAGTTGATGGGGCAGAAGCCCATCGATCGCGATTGGCAGGCGATTCACGAAGACGGGACCCTGTGGGCGCCGCAGGATCATCCGGCGATGGTCGCGCTGCGCTCTGGCGTGAGTCAGCCGCGACAGGTCATGGGTCTGCGCCGTGGCGACGATGTATTCGCCTGGCTCAGTATCACGGCTGATCCCCTCACGCGCCCCGGCGAAAAGCGTCCATACGCATCGGTGGCGATGTTCACCGATGTCACCGATGAACGCGCGTCGGAAGATCGGCTGCGTCAGGCGCAAAAGCTGGAAGCGGTAGCGCAACTCGCCGGCGGCATTGCGCACGACTTCAACAACTTGCTGACGGTCATTCGTGGCGCGACGATGTTTCTGCGCGATGGATTGAGCCACGACGCGACGCAGCTGGAAGATGTCGCGGCCATCGAGCGCGCCACGACGAGAGCCGAGGAGCTGACCCGTCGATTGCTCGCGGTCGGTCGCCGGCAACTGCTCCGAAGCGAGCCCGTCGAATTGGGAGCGATGATTCGCGAGCAGGCGCCGATCATGCGACAGGAGTTGCCACTCACGATCGCGCTCAAGCTGGAACTCAGTCCCACACCGGTCATCGCGTCGGTCGATCGTACCCGACTGCTCGATGCAATGCGCGCGTTGCTCGACAACGCACGGTCCGCAATGCCGAACGGCGGCACGCTCACCGTGAGCACCCGCCTCGAGAACGTCGTGCATCCGCACGATGCGAAGGAGGGCCGTCGCCCGCGCTCGTTCGCCGTGCTTTCGATGGTCGATACGGGCGAGGGCATGCGCGAGGAGATTCGGGCACGATTGTTCGAACCGTTCTTCTCCACGCAGCCGTTTGGCAGCAATCGCGGAATGGGACTCGCATCGGTGCACGGCATGGTGCATCAGATTCGCGGTTTCATTGAATGCGATTCGGCGCCCGGCGAAGGCACCGCGATTCGTCTCTACCTGCCAGCGGCCGGTACGCCGCCGGTCGGCGCACCGACGATCGCGACCGATTCGGCGGACGCGCGCACGGGCGGCATTCTGCTTGTCGACGACGATCACATGCTCCGCGATCTCGGCCGACGCATGCTCGAGAAGCTGGGCGAGGTGGTGTATGTCGCCGCGTCTGGCAACGAGGCGCTCGAGTTCCTGTCAGCGCGCGCGTCGGACGTCTCGTTGCTGATCACCGACCTCACGATGCCCGGTATGTCCGGGCTCGACCTGATCGACGCGGTGAAGGAGCGCTATGCGGCGCTCCCCGTCGCGGCGATCAGTGGCTACGTCGTCGACCCCGACGCGCGCGCGCGATTGGACTCGCGCGGTGTGCCATTTCTCCCCAAGCCATTTGCCGTGCCCGATCTGGCACGGCTGGTCGCCAACGCGCGCGGCTGAACTACAACAGCTGTTGCTGCGCTTCGTCGCGTCGCGGAACGATGTGACATGCGCGGCAGCGCGCTTCGTACGAATCGGCCGCGCCCACCATGATCGTGGGCGATTCGTACGGCGCCGGCTTTCCTTCAATGAGTCGCTGATTGCGACTCGCCGGTGAACCACAGAGCACGCAGATCGCGTGAAGCTTGTCCACCACTTCGGCGACCGCCATCAATTGCGGCATGGCGCCGAACGGCTCGCCGCGGAAATCGGTGTCCGTTCCGGCGCAGATGACACGTCGCCCGCGTTCTGCGAGCAACGTCGCCACCTGCACAACTCCAGCGTCGAGGAACTGCGCCTCGTCGATGGCAATCACCTGCGCCATCGGATCGAGACGCAGCATGATCTGCGACGACGAATCCACCGGCGTTGCCTCGAATGAGCGCTTGTCGTGACTCGAGACGGCCCAGAGACCGGCGTACCGATCATCCAGGTGCGACTTGAAGACCTGCACACGCTTTCTCGCGATGATGGCGCGACGGATGCGACGCAGGAGTTCTTCCGACTTCCCGCTGAACATCACGCCCGCCACCACCTCGATCCAGCCGCCCGACGCCTGGAAACTGCCCTGCACGAGTTACTCCTGGTTGTCCTGGCCGAACGGACGACGCTTCGCATGCTTCAGGCGATCCGCGCGCTCCGACCACTCAGCACGATTCTCAGTACGCTCACGAATGGGGCGATCACCGAAGGCGCGACGCTCTTCGTCGGCACGCACCGGACGACCACCGCCGCCGCCGCGCGGACCGCCGAAGCCACGACCGCCGCGATCTCCACCGCGGTCACCGCCACGCTCTCCACGATCATCACCGCGGTCGAAGCTGCGCGCCGGACGCTCGCCGCGCGAGCCCGAACGGTCACCGCCGCCAAACCGCGGGCGGTCGCCACCGCCGCCACCGGAGCGCGGCCGGTCACCGCCACTCCCGCCGCCGAAGCGCGGACGATCGCCGCCGCCGAAGCGGGGACGCTCGCCGCGATCGCCACCACGATCGCCACCACGATCGCCACCACGATCGCCACCACGATCACCACGCGGGCCACCGAACGAACGACCACCACGGTCACCACCGCGATCGCCACGATCACCACCGCTGCGTTCGTCGATACGTGCGCTCAAGCGACGGCCACGCAGCGTGGCGCTGCCAAGCGCCGACACTACCGTCGCCGCATCCTCATCGGACAGTTCGACGGTGGCGTGCGATTCGAACAGTTCGACCTGTCCGATGCGGTCACCCGGCACGCCCGCTTCGTTGGCAATGGCGCCCACGATATCGCCAACGCGCACGTTGTCACGCTTACCCGCGGCCAAGAACACACGCTTCTTGCCGGCGGAGGGTGACGCGCTGTCGGTGCGCTGGTCGCGCGTGGCGGTGGGCTTGGCCCCCGCTGCAGCGGCACGCGCCTTGGTCGCCGCAACATCGCGCTTGGCGCCTTCATACAAACGAAGCGCGGCGCAGGCGATCTCGAGCGCATCGTGCGCGTCGAGCAGCGGCGTGAGCAGTGCGAGTTCGCTCGCCGTGGCACCACCGTTGAGCAAGGTCGAGCGCACTGCCGTGCGCAGCTGCTGCACGCGGTCTTCCGCGCTCGCCTTGCGCGGCGCCGGCGTCCACGCTTCGGCGAGGCCGTGCGTCATGCGACGGAACGCCGGAAGTTCATCGGGCAACAACAGCGCGACAGCGTCCACTGGACGCAGCGCGAGTGCTTCGAGCAATGATTCAAAGGTCGTGGGCGCTTCCCACAACACCGTCATCGCGACGTGCTGCGCGGTGGGTTGACGCACCACCTGCACCAGCAGGCCATCGACGGCGAGACCAAGGCGCGTAAGCGCATCCGTGGCTTGCTGGATGCCAAGGTCGCTGTTCGCAACAATGGCGATCGATGGCGGATCGCTTTCGTCGAGCACTGCGCGCAGTGCCTCGGCGCGGCCGGCGGCCGACGTGATCACGAAACGCGGCGTCACCGCGAGCGGCGAATCACCAACGAGCGGCGGCGCGATACGACGGGCGCGGTGCATCTGCGCTTCGAGGAATGCGTCCGTTTCCGGCGACTCCACCTCGATCGTCGCGACACGGCTCACATCATCCGGCGCATCACCAAGCAGTGCCTGCAGTGTGTCGATGCCATGATTGGCGATGATATCATCGAGGCCGATGATGACGACCGTCTGGAGCTGCTGCAGATCGAGCGACGCATCCTTACGCAATGCCAACAGATCACCAGCGGTGCCGGTCGCGACAGCAACTGGGGCAGCGCCGAGCACTCGGCGGGCACGCGTCACGCCAGAAACGGGTACCACGCGGGCGCTCTCATCAGCCAGAAGGCGACGGGCCTGATCGGCCGCGGTAAGCGCCTGATCGGGAGTTGGCGTGATCACCAGGCAGGTAGGAGCGGCTTCAGCGCCCCCCTCACGGCTACGTTCGACGCCCGGCCGCATGGCCGCCGTCATCATCCGCACATCGGCGGGTCCCATCAGCACCACGTGCTGGCTACGCGTCGCCCCTGGCGACGTCTCTTCCCGTTCCTGCTCGCTCACGGCCTGCTCCCGTCAATTGTCAGTAATGCCCGACCGCCCAGCGGTCCGGGTCTCCGCGTCCCATGACGCCTCTCAACCGCCACGCGTTCCGTTGCGTGGCGCACCCCTGCGGGGTGCGCTTAATTGCGGCTGACTATCGACCGGACTGGGCAACCTGCCCGCCGGCCGTCCGGACAAGCTAGCCGCTCCGTGCCGGAAAATCATCCTTTATGACGCCGTCGTCATGTCGCTGCTGTTCACGCCGTCTGCCAACATCGCGAGTCTGAAGGAGTCTGCCACCCTCGCGGTCGCGGCCAAGGCGCGCGCACTGCGAGCGGCCGGCAAACCGGTGATCGACCTGGGCGCCGGTGAGCCCGACTTCGACACGCCGGCCTTCATTCGCGAAGCGGCGGAAGAGGCGATCAAGGCGGGACACACCCACTACACCTCCACCGAAGGGATCTTGCCGCTGCGCGAGGCGATCGCGGCGGATGCGAATCGGTTGCAGGCGCAGGGTGTGCCGGTCACGGCGAACGAGATCGTGGTTTCGAACGGGTCGAAGCAGTCGCTCTTCAATGCGTGCGTCTGCTGCTTCGGTCCCGGTGACGAAGTGCTCGTGCCGACACCGGCGTGGATGAGCTACTACGAAATGATCGAGCTCGCACGCGCCACTGCGGTACCGGTGTTCGGTGATTCGGCGAATTCGCTCAAGGTCACCGCCGACATGCTCGCGGCGGCCGCCACGCCGCGTACGAAGGGAGTGATGTTGTGCTCGCCGAGCAATCCCACGGGCGCGGTGTATAGAGCAGGGGAGCTGCGAGCGATTCTCACGCTGGCGGCGGAACGCGGGTGGTGGATGATCGCCGATGAGATCTATCTCCGCATCGCGTACGAGCACGGCGCGAGATCGTCGCTCGAGCTCGCGCCGACACGCGAGAATCTCATTGTCGTAAACGGTGTCGCGAAGGCGTACGCGATGACCGGTTGGCGCATCGGTTGGACCATTGCGCCGGTGTCCGTGAGCAAGGCGATGACATCGTTCCAGGGCCACACCACCTCGAACGCGTGCACCATTTCGCAGTACGCGACGCTCGCGGCGATGTCACGCGTGGCGGAAGCCGACGCGGCCGTGAACGAAATGGTAGCGTCGTTCCGTCAGCGCCGTGATGCTGTGGTGGGTGCGCTCAACGCCTTCCCGGATGTGAAGTACGTCTATCCGGCCGGCGCATTCTATGTATACGTCAACGTCGAAGGCTTCCGTGGCGCCGCTGATCCTGGTGCTGCGTTCGCAGCGGCGGTGCTCGATGAACATCAGGTCGCGTGTGTTCCAGGGAGCGCCTTCCTGACGCCGAACTGGGTACGCGCCAGCTATGCTACCACCGAGTCGATTGCCGTTGATGGAGTGACGCGCATGGCTCGCTGTCTCACCGCCTGACCGGAGTACGCGGCATGATCACGACCATCGTTCTCATTCAGGCCGACCCCAAGCATATCACCGCCTGCGCAGTCAAACTCGCCGGAATCGGTGGGGTGAGTGAGGTCTACTCCGTCTCTGGCGCGTGGGATCTCGTGGCGATTGTCCGCGTCCCCGATCTCGATCAGATCGCACAGGTCGTCACTCAGGAATTCGCCGAAGTGCCGGGGATCATTCGCACGCAGACGCTCACGGCGTTTCGCGCGTACAGCAAGAAGGATCTCGAGCAGGCGTGGGATATCGGCGTCGAATAGCCGCCCGCCAGTTACTGTCCCGCGTGACAGCGGAAGCGTTCGTACTTGAAGCCCTCGTGCCAAGCGTCGATCTCCCACTTGATCGCGTAGGTGATCAGCAGGTACTTCGGGTCCTGTAGCCCGAAGAAGAGCTCGGCCTTTCCATCGCGATCGGCATCGAACGCACCAAGAAAACGACGACGCGGCTGATCCTTGGCGTTGCCGACGGTCTTGAAGACATAGGTCGGCTTGAAGCCATAGACGCCCTTGTCGAGCACGACGATGAGCTGACGCGGCCGCTGCGCGATCGGCGGAATACTATCGGCAAGTGACTCCGGATCGTCGTACGTCACCACGATCGTTTCGGTGCGCGACGCGCCGGTGGGGACGACGTACACGTTGCGGGTGTACCTGCCGATGATCGACGGTGCAATTCCCGCCGACGGGGCGATGAGCGTGGCGATGCTCGAGATCGCCGTTTCGCGGGCCGACGCATCGAGCGGCGTGACGTCGGGCGCGCGCAGCTTGTCGCCGCTCGCCACGAGCTGCACGTCGGCGGGGATGTTCACCAGCGCCGCCGGCGGCATCACCGCGCATCCCTGAATCGTGTCGAGCGGCGCGCCCTCCCACATACCGCGTGTGATCGAGACCGCGGGGAGCAATGTG
Source organism: uncultured Gemmatimonadaceae bacterium (assembly GCA_966112585.1). GTDB lineage: Bacteria > Gemmatimonadota > Gemmatimonadetes > Gemmatimonadales > Gemmatimonadaceae > Gemmatimonas. The sequence continues at coordinate 91,442 of CBHWDN010000017.1, read as the reverse complement.
CCGCCACGAATCGGAACCACGGACTTGCTGCTGCTCATGTACTCGAGATCGAGAAGGCGCCACCCGCGATCGCTCATCAGCATCGGCTCGAAACCGGTCGAGCCGCCGGTCGCGATGGGGATGATCTTCGTGCCCGCCTTGTCGCGCAGCACGCGATACAGCACGTCCGGATGACCAACGACCAGCGCGCTATCTCCCTGCCACACGGGATCACCGGTGGGAGGATTGAGTCGCTGTTTGATACTGTCGCAGGCGGCCAGCAAAGGCAGCGCGAGCAGTGCGAGTAGTCGTTGGCGCGACGGGCGATGCGCGCGAAGGCAAGCGGTCATGGAAATCATCACAGAGTCAGTTTCGTGGAGCCAGGGCCGGAAGTCCATCGGCGGCCGATAACGGAATGCCGTTGTGTCGCGGGACAGGGCGCGATAGCCTCCCCGTCGTGACTGTCGTGTCATCCCCTTCGTCACCGGCGTCCCTGACCGACGCCCTGCGCGCCCTCAGGCCCTTGCTGCGTCACGGCTCACCTGCGCCGGACGGGCCGTCGCTCGAGCGGGCGGGACTCGCCTTTGCTGATGTGCCGGTCGTAGCGGCCTGCACGCCGCTCGAGCCACCGGCCACGCGCGCGATGGCAATGGCGTCGGAGCCATTGGTCGTTGCCTTTCTCGATGGCGTCCAACGCAGCCGCTTGTTGGGACACATTGGCCTCGCCCCGGTTGTATTCGCCAGTGTCGCCGCAGCGGTGCGCGAGAGGGTCAACCGGCAATTGCGCACCTGGCAGGCGCCGCGCGTCGAGCATCAACTGCTGGTGCCTCGCGCGCGAATCGGCGAGGACGCGTGGGCGCAGTTGGAATCGAGCGGCCTGCTCCTGATCGATAGCACCGCCGAGCACACGAGTGCGTCCGCCGCGCTGTCGGTGGTCCATCCGCATGCGCTGCGCAGTCGGGCACTCGAGTTGGTGGCGCAGGCGCGCGAGCGTCTCGAACGACAGCTTGCGGCCGCGTGGGTGGAGCAGCAGCACACGACCGACGGTTGGCTGTGGATCGACGGCGGCATCGCCGGCAACCTCGCCGTCGACGAATCCGCACGCGCCTTTGGTGTGATCAAGTCGCACAACACGCTCTACGGTGATGGCGGTGCCGTGTCGGCGACGTTGTCGCTGCGCGCGGGCGAGCGATCGCCCGTCTTTCTGGTTGGCCGCGCCGCGGATCGCGCTGTCGCAAGTTGGTATCTTCGGCTGCGCGACGCGACGAACGCCGATCCGCTCTTTGGACTTGTTCGCGTTGAAATCGCCCCGCCGGCAACTGATGATCTCACCAACTTCGTGGCGCGCGTCGATCGACTCTCGGCGGGTATCCTGTTGGAACGATCACCGGTTTCGCCTCCCGACTCCCGCTGGGACACCCTGGCGTATGGTGTGCACGCGGTCGAATCGTACCTCCACGCTGTGCTGGGTTCCTGATCGACATGAGAGAAACGACCGCCGCTGCGGCCACCGCACGACCACTCGGTCGAGTGGTGGCGACCGAGCGCAAGCCAAATACACCGCACGAGTTTCACTTCTGGACCGCGCTCGATGCGCCAATCGGCATCGGCACTATCGTGCGCGTCGAGGGAACGATTCCCGTCGACGCCAGCATTCCGCGTGTCTACGGTGTGGTGGTGGAAGGCGTGAGCTATGCCGATCTTCAATCGCCGTTGCACGATGTGCTGGGGCACGATGGGCAGCCAGCCGATTCGCCACCGGTGCCCACGATGCGCACCGAGATTCGGCTGTACACGGCGCATGTGCTGCGGCACGTACCCGAGGAGCCGCTGCAGCCGGTGCCACTCGGCGCGGTGTATCTCGCGAACAACGATGATGTCGCGGTCGCGTTGCGCATGGACGCGTACATCGGCGGAGCTGCACCAACCGGAATCCCGATTGGTGTGTATCGCGCCGGTGGCATCAAGTCACCGATCTTTGTGGACGCCGATTTTCTGGTTGGTCCTGAGGCGGCGCACCTCAACATCTCCGGTGTCTCCGGTCTCGCCACCAAAACGAGCGCCGTGGAGTGGCTGCTGCAGTCCACGTTCGCGCACTTTCCCGCCCATCGTGGCCGGGTGGCCGCGGTGTGCTTCAATGTGAAGGGGCCAGATCTCTGTTTTCTTGATCAGCCGGGACGACTCGAAGATACCGATCGCGAGTTGTACGAACTGCTGGATGTTCCGGCGACGCCCTTCGCGAACGTGCAGTACTTCGCCCCGTACACGGCGCGCGGGCATGCGCTCAACACATTGCGCTCGCATCCGGACCTCGCCGAATCGGTGACGCCCCTCACGTGGGGACTCACCGAAGTCCTGCAGTTCGCGGAAGTGCTGCTGAACAAGGACGATGTCGACGCGAAGGCCGACGCGCTGATTGATTTCATTCGGGAACGTGTGGTGGGGCGCGTTTTCGAAGATCCGCGATTCACACGCTCGCACCGCGTCCAGAGCTTCGCCGATCTCGATGCCTGGTTCCGGGACGTCCTGCGTGTGCTCGAGGAGTCCAATGGTGACACGTGGCGTACGCACCATGCGGCAACGATTCGAAAAGTCCGTAACCGCCTGTCGAATCTTTCCACGCGGTGCGCGGGCCTCGTGACGGATGACGGTCTGGCGTCGGACCTTCCGTTCGGGAGCTTCGAGGATCGAACGGTGTACGTGGTGGATGTCGCGAATGTGGAGGAGGACGCGCAGGATCTGGTCTTTGCGCGTGTCGTATCCCGTTTGCGCGAACATCTCGAGCGCCGTGACCTCGGCGTCGAACATGTCATCGTCTTCGTGGATGAGCTCAACAAATATGCGCCGCACGACGGCCCCGATACGTATGTGCGCAAGATGCTGCTCGACATCGCCGAGCGCGGCCGCTATCTGGGGCTCGTGCTCTTTGGTGCGGAGCAATTCCGCTCGCAGGTGCATCGTCGCGTGACCGGCAACGCCGCGACCACGATGTACGGACGCATGGACGCCGACGAACTCGCGCACCCGGGGTATCAGGTGTTGAGTCCGGCGGTGAAAGCACGTCTCGCCACGCTCGACAAGGGACAGCTGATGGTGCGACATCCGCATTTCACCCAGCCCGTGTTCGTGCGGTTTCCGCGACCGGCAGTGATGTCCGGTCGCGAGGGAGTGGAGCGTTTTCCGCAGGCGCCGGAACCATCGGCTGCGCAGGCGGTCACCCGTGATTTGCGTCGTCTCGACTCCAGCATCGAACTGGGATGGGTCCAGCAAAGTCTGTTGCTGTACGACGAGCCCGTCGCCCTGGCGGCGCGCAATGCGGTATTGCGCCAGCGCCCCGATGATGTGAAGCGAGCCTTTACCCGCGAACTCGCACGACGCGCGCAGCCTTCGGCGACGGAAGCCGAGGCGGTCAGCGCCCGTCCGCGACCCCTGCGGTCCTTTGGAAGCGATGAATACGGTGGGTAAGCGAACGGTGCGCCTGAGGCGGCGCGCCAGTATAGCCACGTGCAGCGTACTGACGGCCGCGGCGGCACTCAAAGGTGACGTCGTGGAACCGCTGTCGGCGCAATCGGCGCCGGTCATGCTGGTGGTGCGACCGCGCGTCGGCGATACGCTCTTTCTGCAGGTGGAGCAGTCGGTCACGATGCGCGCGCGCCGCGGCGACGCGAACAGTGCGCCAGCATCGTCGATGGGGAGCACCGGCGGCGAACGACAGAGCCGCAGCGTGCCCGAGTACGGCCCTCGGGCGGAACGCGCGCAGATGACGCGTGTGCAGCTGTTCGCGCACTCGCTGGTTGAATCAAGTGACCTGCAACGCACGTCGCTCATCGCCACCACCGACTCGTTGGCCATGTGGGCCGGCGATCCGTCGGTTACGCCGGTCTGGCAGCGGGTCCCACTCGCGGCCGATGTGCGTCGTATGCGCGTGCAGGTCACCCCGGACGGCGCCATGCGCATCGCGGATCCGCCTGCGGGAGCGCGCGAAGTTGGTGCGACGCTGGGCAGTCTTCCCGGATTGCTTCCGGACGGAGCGGTTCGCGTTGGCGCCGTGTGGAAGCGCGAACTGCCACTCCCGTCGCTGCCCCTCACCGGATATCACGCCGACGGGGTCGTACAGGCCGAGCTCCGCCTCGACTCGCTCACGCGCAATGGGCGTGAGGCCTGGATCTCCATCACCGGCAAGCTTCGGCGCGATGGAGCGGCACGCGAACTGCCGCCGGGTACCCGGGTGATTACTGCCGGAACGATTCGCGGCAGTATGCGCGTGGATCGTGTACGGGCGTGGATCATGGACGCGGGCACATGGATGGACGTCGTCTCGGAAGTTGTGCCGGGACCCGCGGTCAGCTCCGCGCCGATGCTGCTCGACATCCGCATCGAACAACGCATTCGAGTTCGCTAGCGGGCGTGTGACAACGACACATCCAGAGAGGCTTATTCGCTATCTTTAGCGAATGCGCCTTGTTCACCTCGCCGACTTGCACCTTGGCTTTCGCCAGTACCAGCGGCTTACGCCGACCGGTATCAATCAGCGAGAGGCGGACGTCGCGCAGACAGTGCAGCGCGCGGCGCAACAAATTGTCGCGCTGGCGCCTGAGCTGATCGTAGTGGGCGGCGATGTGTTTCACTCAGTGCGTCCGTCGAATCCGGCCATTTTGCACGCGTATCGCGTTTTCAATCTGCTGCGCGAGGCGCTGCCAGATACGCCGATCGTGATGGTCGCCGGCAATCACGACGCGCCGCGCACCGCGGAGACGGGCTGTATTCTGCGGCTCTTTCGTGAAATCGGAGTGCATGTCGCGGATGCAAAGGCCGAACTGTTCACCTTCGCGTCGCAGTCGCTCGCGGTGCTCGCCGTGCCCGATGTGCCCGGGATCGATCGGCCGCCCCTGCTGCCGCCGGATGGTTTTGATCACACCGTGTTGTTGATGCACGGCGAAGTGGCCGGCATTCTGCCCGCGCATGCGGCGCCCGCCGATCGCGCGGCGATTGAAATCGCACCGGAAGAGCTGCATGCCGATCGCTGGGGCTACGTCGCGCTGGGACACTACCATGTCTATCGCGAAGTGGCCCCGGGCGCGTTCTACAGCGGATCGCTCGACTACACGAGCAGCAATCCGTGGGGTGAGCTGCGTGAGGAGCGCGACAACAAGGTGCCGGGCAAGGGGTTCATCGAGCATGATCTCGTATCCGGCGCCCATCGCTTTCACCCGGTTGCGCCCGCCCGTCCGCTCCTTGATCTCGAACCGATCGATGCCAGCGGCATGAGCGCCGCCGATCTCGACAAGGCGATTCTGTCCCGCGTCGACACCGCGTCAGGAGGCATCGACGACCGCGTGGTGCGCGTGACCATTCGCAATGTGCCGCGCCACATCGTGCGCGAGCTCGATCATGCGGCGCTTCGCGAGTATCGCAAACGCGCGATGCACTTTCATCTCGATGCGCGTCGTCCGGAACCGCTGTCGCGTCGCAAGAGCGGCGATGGTGGAGCGGGCCGCCGTCAGACGTTGCACGAGGTGCTTGCCGAACGCCTGCGCGATCGGGTGCTTCCAGAGAACGTCGAGCGCGAGGCACTGGTCGCACTCGGCATGCAGTACCTGCAGCAGGCCGAAGAAGCGGCCATGGCCGCACTGCCCGTGTTGGACGGCTAGCATGCGACTGCATTCACTTCGCCTGCAGAACTTCCGTCAGCACGCGGACACGACGCTGACGTTCGAGAAGGGGCTGACGGGCATCATTGGCCCCAATGGATCGGGCAAGAGCACGATTCTCGAAGCGATCGCGTGGGCACTGTACGGCAATCCGGCAGCGCGCGGAACGCGCGACAGCATTCGCTTCTCGGGTGCGCCGCCGCGTGCAGCGGTTCGCGTTGAACTGATTTTTGAGCTCGCGGGTCATCGCTATCGCGTGCTCCGCGGGCTCACGAACGCCGAGTGTTTCCTCGACGGCGCCGAAACACCGATCGCGAATACGATCACCGGTGTCACGGAGCTGTTGCAGCGTCGGCTGGGAATGACGCGCGCTGAGTTCTTTCATACGTACTTCACGGAACAGAAGGAACTCGATGTCATGAAGCTGCTCGGCCCCGCCGAGCGCGCGCGCTTCCTGTCACGGGTACTCGGCTACGATCGCCTGAGTGGTGCGCAGGAGCTCGCGCGTGAACGGCGTCGCGCCATCGTGGCCGAGATCAACGGCGTGCGTCAGGGCATGCCGGATCCCGACGCCATTTGGCGCGCAATGGCCGACGCCGAAGCGCGGGTCGCGGCCGGAAAGATGCGCGCGGCTGAAGCCGCGGAGTCGCAGGCCGTTACCGCGGCATCGCTTTCTTCGATAACGCCGCAGTGGCGCGACGCACAGTTGCAACGCGAACAGGTGCAACAACTGCTCGCTGAGCTGCGCGTCGCGGAGAATGAAGAGGCCAACGCAACGCGCGAGATCGATCGACTCGAACGCGACCTTGCTGCCGTCGCGGCCGCGCACGCGGAGCTGCTGCCGCTGCGAACGGAACTCGTGGCGATGGGTCCGGTTCGCGAGGCGCTCGCGCAACAGGAGGAGTTGGCCGCCGCTGAGTCAGGCCGTGTAGCGCTGCTCGAGCGTGTGAAGGTGCTTGCTGAGGAAGAGGCCAAGCTGGCCGATCGCGCGGCGCGCCTTGAATCAGCGCCCACCCTCGAGCGCGAAGCGCAGCAGCAGCTGCTCGCCCTGCGCAACACACTGGCCGAAGTCGAGCGACAGCTCGATGAGGAACGCACCGCGTGGGCGCGGGATCGTCAGGAAGCCGAAACGCGACTTGACGCGCTGCGCACGCAATACACCGATCTCTCCACCCAGCGCGATACGCTCGAAGGACTCGGCGAGGAAAGCCCGTGTCCAACCTGCGGTCGCCCGCTGGGAGCGAGCTATCATGGCGTGTTGGAGTTGGTGCGTGAACAGCTGGAAACGGTGCGCATCGACGGCAACTACTACCGACAGCGCGTCGAACAACTGACGGCGCTCCCTTCACCGATTGAAGCACTCGATACGCAGCGTCGAGCGCATCAGGAAGAGCTCGCGTCGACCGAGCGTCGATTCGCTCGCATCCAGGCCGGCGTGCAGGAAGCAGCGACCATCGCCGAGCAGCGCAGCCGTGTGGCCGAACGCACGGCCGAGGCGACGAAGCAGCTGGCTGCCTTGCCGGTGGGATACGATTCGGCGCGTCACGCTGAGTTGCGCTCGACGATGAGCAAGCTGCAAGCGCTCGAGACTCGAACAGCGCGTCTGGGGGCGCAGGTCGAGCGCGAGGAGGTCACACGCAGCGAGCATGCGCGGTCAATGGCGTCACGAGAAGCGGCGCGGGCCACGGTGCTCCGTCTCGAGTCGCAGCGCGGAGCCGTTTCGCTCGATGAGCCGGCGTACGCGCGCGTGCGCGAAGCGTTCGAGCTCGCCTCAGCGGAAGCGCGACGCGCCGAGCTGGAAGCGGTGGCGGCTGGCGCCGAAGCGGACCGGGCGCGGATGGCTCTGGATGCGGCTGAGCATGGCCGCCGGGAACTGGCCCGACTTCAGGGCGCTCTCGATACACTCGAGCGAGAGAAGCGCTTGCACGACGAGCTCGATCGCGCGCTGACCGACCTGCGAACGGACCTCAACTTCCAATTGCGTCCGGAGCTGGCGGAAATCGCGAGTGGCTTTCTCGCCGACCTCACCGATGGACGATACAATTCGTTGCAGTTCGATGAAGAATACCGGTTGCTGGTCATCGAAAGCGGTGTCCCAAAGCCGGTGATCTCCGGTGGCGAAGAGGACCTGTGCAATCTCGTGCTGCGGTTGGCGATTTCGCAGATGATCGCCGAGCGTGCAGGCCAGGCCTTCTCGTTGCTGATTCTCGATGAAGTATTCGGCTCGCTCGATGAGACCCGTCGCGCGAACGTGGTGGAGCTGCTGCGGAGGCTCAATGATCGCTTCGAACAAGTCATCGTGATTACGCACATCGAGCAGGTGCGCGAAGGACTCGATCGTCTGGTCCAGGTGCGTTTCGACGAAGCGCGCGGCGCGAGCGTCGTGTCGACGGTCTCCGGCCGGGTCCCCGCCGACGATGTCTTCACCGAATCGCTCGACGGCGATTCAATCCTGGCCGGAGCCTAGTCGCGTGGCCGTCACCTCACGCCCCTATCGCTCAACACGTCCCGTGGAAGGACCCTTCGTTGCCACTGCCGAGGACATTCCACAGCTGAACGAGGTGTTCGCCGAGTCGTTCACTGAGCGCTACCGGAAAGACGGCATGACCGGTGTTCGCGTGCCGCCACTCAATCCCTCGATCTGGCGCTACGCGATTGCCGACGCTGGCGACGGCGCGTTGTGCTGGCGCGATGAACGCGGTCGCATTGCGGCGTTCAACATGGCGCATCACTCCGGCACCGAAGGGTGGATGGGGCCGCTGTGCGTGCGCCCTGATCATCAGGGTGCCGGGCTTGGCAAGATCATCGTGCAGAGTGGCATGCGCTGGCTTCGCGGCCAGAAGGTCAAAGTGATTGGCCTCGAAACGATGCCGCGCACGATGGACAACATCGGCTTCTACTCGAACCTTGGTTTCGTCCCCGGTTACCTGACGGTGACGCTGACGCTCGATGCGCAGTTGGGCGAGCGCCCGGCGCCGTTGTTGTCGCAGCGGTCAAGTCAGGAGCAGGTGGACACGATCGCGGCCTGCCGTCTGCTCACGTCGCAGGTGATGCCGGGGTACGACTTCACGCGCGAGCTCGAGCTCACCGAGCAGCTGCAGTTGGGCGACACGGTGCTGTTGGGCGACGCTGCCGCTCCCACAGGATTTGCGCTCTGTCACACCGCACCGCTGGTTGAGGGGCGTGTCCGCGACGAACTGCGTGTGCTCAAGCTGGTCGTCTCGCGTCGCTCGGAGCTTCCACGTCTGCTTGGTGCGCTCACGGATATGGCGAGACGTAGCGGCACCCGTCGCGTCGCGATCCGATTGCAGGGCGACTACCCGGAGGCCTATCGCACGCTGATGGCGCTCGGGGCGCGCGTCCGCTGGACGGACCTGCGCATGAGCGTGCACGGGTGGACCGAAGTTCCCCCAGCCGACGGCATGATTCTTTCGAACTGGGAAATCTGAAACGCACGGTCGCGCGCGTTCGCGCGCGTGTCGCCTCGCGTTCGTTCGGAACTCGCCGTGGCGTTACTTCGATTTTGAGTTCGGTCCGTCTGGTGTGTCGCGCACGACGATGCGCCAGATCACGAGAAAGACACCTGCCGTGAGGAGCAGGTGTACGAAGCCGGGGGCTTCGGTCATGATCGTGAGCGCGGCCCACGCGACCAACATCACAATTCCGCCGATGAGCATCAGGTCCATACCGCAATCTAGCAGGATCTTGTATTGCGCGCGCTGTGACGCCTCTCTAGCTTGGGCGTCGTAGTGAAGAACGCGGGTACGGAGAGCTTTACTTCTTGAGCCGATAAGTCCTCAGAGAGGGCTCGACAAACGGGTGAACGTCATGCCCCAGTGCGGGGAAGGCGGTAGCACGGTGAGAGTCTCATTATTTTTCTTTGGGCTTCAAGACCACCTCTTCGTTCCCGTATTTTTGCAAAGGCTCCGTCATCGCGACGGGGCCTTTGCTGTTTCCGGCGTTAAATTGCGAACGGGAGGGAACTGCTCCCCCTTCGACTGAGTTGATCTGGCATGCCCATCGTTACGGTGACACGTCGGCTGCGCTTCAACGCCGCCCATCGCGTGCATAATCCGGCGCTCTCCGACGCCGACAATACCCGGCTCTTCGGCAAGTGCAACAATCCCAATTGGCACGGGCACAACTACCATCTGGACGTGTCGGTCAAGGGACCGATCGATGACGTCACCGGCTATGTGATCGACCTGGGGCAGTTACGCGATCTCGTCGAACGCGACGTCATCGATGTGACCGATCATCGCAACTTCAATATCGACGTGCCCTACATGCAGGGGGTCAATCCCACCACGGAGAATATCGTGGTGCAGATGTGGCGCGTGCTGGCGCCGGCGATCGCTCCCGCGCAACTCGTCCGTTTGCGCCTTTGGGAGACCGAAAACAACTATGTCGACTACGAGGGGCAGTGAGCTGATGCGTTCCACTCAGGCGCCAAACAACGGCCAGTCGATGGACCCGGAAGAGGTCGGTGTCGTGAATGAGCGACTGACCGAATATGAGGAGATGGTGCGGAAGCAGCTTTCGCTGCTTGGTGAAGACCCGGAGCGGGGCGGGCTGCTGAAAACGCCCAGTCGTGTGGCCAAGGCGATGGCCTGGCTGACGCGCGGCTACGATCTCGATCCGCGCAAGATCATCGGCGACGCCCTGTTCGAAGAAGAGCACGAGAACATGGTGATGGTGCGCGACATCGAGATGTATTCGCTCTGCGAGCATCACATGCTGCCATTTTTCGGGAAGGTGCACGTGGCCTATATCCCGAATGGCAAGATCGTGGGCCTTTCGAAGCTTCCGCGCGTGGTGGAAGTGTTCGCACGCCGCCTGCAGGTGCAGGAGCGATTGGGCGAGCAGATCGCTGATGCGATCGAGGATGTACTCCAGCCCAAGGGGGTGGGCGTGGTGATCGAGGCGATGCACCTGTGCATGATGATGCGCGGCGTGGAGAAGCAAAATTCGTCCACGATCACCTCATCGTTGCGCGGTCTCTTTCGCACCGACAGCAAGACGCGGAGCGAGTTCCTGCGGCTGGCGCATTCGCCCACCCGACTCTGAGCTCGGCCATCGTGAGTCTCTCCGGGCGCACCGCGATCGTCACCGGCGCATCACGCGGCATTGGTCGCGCGGTGGCGACTCGTTTGGCGCAGGCCGGCGCGCGCGTCGCGCTCTGCGCGCGCAATCGCGGTGATCTCGAATCGCTTGCCCGGGAATTGGGCGACGCCGCGTCGGTCCACGTGGTCGACCTGTCGGATGCCGGACAGGTCGCTGCCATACTCCCGGCGGCCATCGCTTCGCTCGGGGGCCGGGTCGACGTGCTGGTCAACAACGCCGGTGTGTTTCCGATGGCGCCGCTCGAGGCGACAACGCCGGCGGAGTTCGAGCGCACCATGCAGTCGAATCTGGTGGCGCCGTATCGCGTGCTGCATGCCGTACTCGCCACCATGCGAACGGCGAGAGGCGGACATATCGTGAGTATTGGCTCGATCGCCGATCGGCGCATCTTCAGCGGCAACAGCGCGTACTCGGCCAGCAAGTTCGGCGCGCGCGCGATGCATGAAGTGCTTCGCGACGAGCTCGCCGGATCGGGCATTCGCTGCACACTCGTGTCGCCCGCAGCGACCGACACACCGATCTGGGATCCCGTCGATCCTGACAACACGCCTGGCTTTCCGCCTCGCGCGGCGATGCTGCGTGCGGACGATGTCGCCGATGCGGTGCTGTGGGCGGTCACGCGTCCCGCGCATGTGAACATCGACGAGCTGCGCCTCAGTCGTTCCTGAACGCTGGTCGCCAGGTTTTCCAATGCACCGTGACCTGCTCGACGCGCTGCGCTGCCCGCGTGATCACGAAGAATCGTGGCTGGTGGCGATGGTGGCACGTTCCACTGGCGTCACGCTTGTCGACGCCGATCTCGCCTGTCCCATGTGCGGGGCCGAGTTCACTGTGCGCGAATCTCGTGCAACGTTCGGTGGTGCGGAGCGAGTCGCGAGCGAAGGCCAGTCGGCGGCAACGCGTGTTGCGGCGCTGCTCGGCGCCGCTTCAGGTCAATCGCCGCTGCTGCTTACCGGACACTACGCGCGCGCCGGCGCAGCGATTGCCGAGTTGGTGGATGTCCCGCAGCTGTGGCTTGACGCGCCGGCTGATGCTGACGCGAACGTGCCAATGCTCTCGCGACTTTACAGAGCCGATCGATTGCCGCTCGGTATCGAAACGATCTCCGCCGCCGCGGTCGATCCGGTGCACGGCGGCTCCCAGATGCTCACGAGCATCATCCGCGCACTGCGCGTGGGCGGACGCGTCCTCACCTCGACCGTCGTCGAGCGTCCCGGCGACCTGCGTGAAATCGCGCGCGACAGCGAAGAGTGGGTCGCCGAAACAACCAAGCGCGCCAGCGGGCTCGTAGAGCTCCGCCGACGCGCGGAATAGTTGTTACGCCGCTAGTCGGTGCCCGCGTACAACCCGTCGATGATCGACTTGTAGCGTTCCGTCACGACCTTGCGCTTCACGCTGAGCTTGGGCGTCAGCTCACCACGCTCGATGCTGAAGTCGTGCTCGAGCAACGCGATCTTCTTGGGCGTCTCAAAGTGCGCCAGGCCGGCCATCTGTGCCTTGATCTCCTTCTCCATCTTGGCGTTGATCGTGGGCATCTGCAGCAGCTCCGCTCGCGATGTCCACACGATGTTCTGCGACGCCGCCCACTTCTCCAGGCTGTCCCAGTTTGGCACGATCAGTACCACCGGGAACTTGCGTTTGTCGCCGATCATCACCGCCTGCGACACGTACTTGTTCGTCTTGAGCAGGTTCTCGATTGGCTGTGGCGCGATGTTCTTGCCGCCCGCGGTAACGATGATGTCCTTCTTGCGATCGGTGATCCGCAGGTAGCCGTCTTCAAGCACACCGATATCGCCGGTGTGAAACCACCCTTCGGCGTCGATCGCTTCAGCTGTTGCCGCCGGGTTGTTGAAGTACCCCTGCATGATATGCGGGCCGCGCGACAGAATCTCACCATCGTCAGCGATCATCACTTCGACGCCGGCGATCGGCTTGCCTACGCTGCCGATACGGATCTCTTTCTCGGTATTGCACGAAATCACCGGCGACGTCTCGGTAAGGCCGTAGCCTTCGAGAATCGTGAGACCCGCCGAGAAAAAGAACTTCGCAATTTCGGGCGACAGCGGCGCACCACCCGACACGAAGAACTTGAGATTGCCGCCCGTGCGCTCGTGCAGCTTTGAAAAGACGAGCTTCCGCGCGATGCCGTACTGCATCCCGAGCACACCGCCCGGTGTGCGACCGGCCAACCGTTCATTGGCCCATCGCTCACCAACACGCTTGGCCCAGAAAAAGATCTGCTTCTTGAGGCCACCACCCGCCACGGCGTTCTCGAGCACGCGCGCATAGATCTTTTCATAGAGGCGCGGCACCGACATCATGAAGCTCGGCTTCACCTCCGACATGTTCACCGGCACCGTGTCGATCGATTCGGCGTACGCGATGCGCACACCCATCGAGAACAGGAAGTAGTCACCGGTACGCTCGAAGATGTGACTCAGCGGCAGGAAGCTCAGCGCCAGGTCGCTCGAACTGACCTGCAGTGCGTCACGCACGGCAATGCAATTCGAGTAGACGTTGTCCTGCGAGAGCATCACGCCTTTCGGATTGCCCGTCGTGCCCGATGTGTAGATCAGCGTGATGAGCTGATCTGGCGCGACCGCGAGCGCCGCCTGTTTGAATGACGTCGCGCGATCGCTCGAATCGTCCTGCGCGCCCATCGCTTCGATTTCGGCCAGCGTGTAATCGCAGCCGTCTTCCCTGGTGGCGGAAAAGCCAATGACACATTCGAGCTTTGGCAGCTGCGCGCGAATCGAGGCGATCTTCCTGGCCTGATCCGGCGTGCTCACGAAGATCGCGCGCGCACCGGAATCGTTCAACAGATACGGAATCTGCTCCGCCGGCAACGTGGGATAGATCGGCACATCGGTGATCGAGCTGCACAGACAGGCGTAGTCGGCGATCAACCACTCGGGGCGATTCTCCGACAGAATCGACACGCGATCCTGAGCCGCGATTCCGAGCTTCGCCAGGCCCAGCGCCGTGCGTCGAACGCGCTCGAGAATCGTGCGGTGGGAGATCGGCTCCCACACGCCATTCACTTTGTGCAGCAGCGCGTCTTTGCGATCATGACGCTCGACCGCGTCGAAAAAGAGCGCATTGATCGTGCCCGGCGCGGGTCGCGCTGCACCACGGGCATAGGGGGATGTCATCGCCTTCTCCGGCAGTGCTGGAAACGTCCGGACGCGACGCCAGGCAGGAGGGCGCGCAGAACCGGGGGTGAGTACCCGACTCCCGAAACTTCGCGCCCGAACACGGGGCGCGGGAGTGGTCCCTAGGGCGTGCCGCGTTTCACCGTGGAAACGATATCGCCGCCTGAGAGGGCAATCGGCTGGCCCTTGTACGTCACGAAGGCTCGGACCACCACCGAGTCCTGCCCGGCCGCCGGAAACAGATTCGCGCGAATTCGCACCTTCCGGCCTGCGAGGCCGGCGGCGTCGGTCGTGTCGATCACACTCGCCGATCCGTTGTCGTTCACCAGCCACGCCGACAATGTGGTGTCGTTGGTGGGATTTGCGGGCCGAATCAACTGAAAGCGCACCAACCAGCCATTTACACCGGCCACCGTCGTGGCCTGATAATTCAGCACCTTCACCGATAGGTTCTCGGTGGTATTGGACGTCGCCCGTGCGCGACCAGTGTCAGGGAAAACCGTCGTGAGCACCGCCGTGTTTCGCACGACCTGCATGCTGTCTGGGCGAACCGTTACGAACAGGTCGTGCAAGACCTGCAGCGAGGTGCTGACGCGCGCCGCGATACGTGCCGTAGCCGTGGCGGCTTTGCGAGCTACGACGAGTCCGCTCGTGGAGTCCACGAACAGTGCCGAGTCGCGATTGTAGTCGGCGTACAGATACCGGGTGCCGGTCGAGCCGATCGAATCGCCCCGATTGTTGCGCACGATCGCGCGCACCCGTGCCACCACGCCGTTCGCGTCACGCAGCGTGTCACCAACCACCACGCTCGGGTACGGCAGATCGGACAGTTCGATTGAGGCGGGAGTTTCCGGGCCGGCGCTCACATCGGCGCACGCCGCGGCTACGAGTGCGGCCGCGACGCTGGTGATCAGCGCAACTCGCCGACCGGTCTTCCCGACACCCGTTCCCGTCCCGCCCTGCGTCATGCTGCGTTTCCCTCGGCCACCGCTACGCAAACCGTTCGGCGAGCTGCGTGGCGATGTTGATGTAGGCCTGACTCGCGGCGTCGGCCGGCGCGCGCAGTACCACCGGTTGTCCGGCGGCGAATGCGTCGGAAGTGGCCGGCGTGCGCGGAATCGGCGTGTCGAACACCAGATGCTGCGGGAGATGCTCCCGGACATAGTGTACGACGCGCTCGGTCGCCGGGTTCCCCGCTTCGTGCATCGTCAACAGTACGCCTTCGAGCGTCAGCTCGTCATTGGCGGCGATCACATCCTGAATCGCGCGCAAAATCTGCGGAGTGGTCTGAAGCGCCAGCGGCTCGCACTGGAGCGGGACCACGACATGCTGACTGGCTTCGAGCACCCGGCGCGTGATCGCGCCAAGCCCAGGCGGCGTATCGACCACCACCACGTGACAGCGCTCCTTGGCCACCGCGAGCAGATCAGCGAGCGTCGTCGACGAACCCACCGCCTGCTGAAACGCCGCATGATCGGACGAGTCACTGACGCTACCGGCAAGGATCACCCGTAACCACGGCAGCGCGGTGGGCAGAATGACATCGCGCAAAGACTTTTCGCCGCGCAGATAGTCATCGAATCCCGCCGATGGATGTCCGCGACGCAGGCCAACGCCATAGCGCACGGCGCCCTGCGGATCGGTGTCGACGAGCAACGTCTTGAGCCCGCGACGCGCAAACGCCACGGCCAGATTGACGGCCGTTGTGGTCTTTCCGACACCACCTTTCTGACTCACCACCGACAGCACGCGACCCACGTCAGTCCTCGCCGTCGTGAGTGTCGAAACCCGGCGCTTCCTCGTCGCCCGGCGGCGCGAAACGCGTCGCATCGCCATCGCCTGGCGCGACGCCCACGTCATCTCCCGCTTCCTTGAGATTCGCGAGTGTTCGCTCCGCATGCGCCCGGAACTTCGCCGATCCGGCATCGGCCGCCGACGTCACGCGAAGGAAGCCTTCGAGGTGCATCGCCGCGTGCGCCGAATCGCCCCGCTTGAGCAGCAGAAACGCAAGCCCGTAGTGCGCGCCGCCAAGCTCCGGATCGAGCTGCAATGCGCGACGATACGTGCGAATCGCTTCTTCCGGCTGACCGGTCTTCGAAAAGGCGATGGCGATGTTCTGCAGGACGCGCAGATCATCGGGGTGCTCCCGCAACGCGAGACGATACGACGTCAGCGCGTTCGAGTAGTCACCACGTGCTTCGAGATCGAGAGCCTCGGTCAGGAAATCCGGTTGACGCGAGTCACGACCGGAAGAGCCACCCACGAGGCGCCGCAACCAGTTCATGCGTGCGCAGGATGTCGAGTGGGAATACGAATCACCGCGACCAGTGCGTGAGAAGCGGAGACGAGAAGAAACTCGGGCAAGTAAGCAAACCTATCGGTGGGTCCGGTTCACTACAAGGCGCGTGCGCGAGGACACGTGGCGCAGCGCGTTGCGAGCAGCACCCCACTGGGGCTACACTCCGCAAAGCCCCTTACCGGAGTCCCGCATGCCTGCCGCGCAGCCGTATGCCCCTGATCCAGCTAAGGGCATCATGATCGTCGATTGGCCACTCTTCGGTGAGCTCGCGCGGGCGCTGGCGGTTCGTGTCGCGCGCGAATGGATGCCCGACCTCGTGGTCGGGGTCGCCACCGCCGGTGTCGTGCCTGGCGCAGCGGTCGCGGCAATTCTCGACATCCCGTTTCACTCGATCCTGATCTCCCGTCGCTACAGTGCGGAGCAGGTGCGTGAAACGCCGGCCGTGTTCGGCGCGGCGCCGAGTGATGTGCGCAACAAGCGTGTGCTCATCGTCGACGAAACGTGCGACTCGGGGCAGACATTGCGACTGGCCGTGGGCGCGGTCGTGAATGCCGGTGCGCGCGAAGTGCGCACCGCGGTGAGCTTTCGCACGGGCACCTTTGCGCCAGACTTCTACGCGCTGGCGACTGAGGCGATGATCGTATTGCCCTGGGATCGCGACGTGATGATCGACGGCGAGCTGCAGCCCAACCCGAAATACAACGGCCTGCTCTAGGCAGGCCGTGGAGTCGTTCAGGCGGAGTGCGCGGCCCGTTCGTACGGGATGCCGCGTTGCATCGCTTCCCAGATGTATCCCAGCACGTCGACCGAGCCCACCAGAAAGCGGCAGCGGCCCGCCGCTGTGGCCCCGGGATCAACTTCGAGCACGCTGAGTGGTGCGCCGGCCATTCGTCCGAGGAATCCGGCGAAGAGACCGGTGGAGACCAGGCATCCGCCGTCAGCGTCCGAGGCCTCGCCCCAATCGAAGGCATCGAGCATCACCACGGCATCGCTGATGGCGGTCACTTCGACACGCCCCCAACCGTGCGCGTGGAAAAACGCCTCGCACAACATCGGGAAACGACTGTCGGCGAGTTCGGTCGGGCTCTGCTCACCCTGAGCCTCGAGCCAGCTCGCGAACTGATCGAAAAGCGCCTGACCGGCCTGATAACCCGCGTCGCGCACGGCGTCGACCGAGATGCCTGCCGATCCGGCGTTCGCGGTCAGAACGCTCTGCCGAAGCGATGCGAGAAACTCGATCGGCATGCTCACGGCGCGCGGAGCGGTCGTGCTCACGGCCGGGGCCGCGGTCGGAAAGGTCTCAGTCAGGCTCATGTCCCTGTGACGCTCGCCAGAGAGGGCGGTCACGTCAAGGCGCCACCGCTGTAACGATCGGTGCCGGAGCGGAGATCGTGGCGATCATCCGCCCGTTCGCCGAATCAGCTCGGCCTCGTCGATCACCTCGACCCCCAGCTCTCTGGCCTTGTCGAGCTTGCTCCCGGCCTCCTCTCCCGCCACGACAAAGGTGGTCTTCTTGGAAACGCTGCTGGTGACGCGCCCGCCGGCCTTTTCAATCAGCGAGGTGGCATCGCCGCGGGACAGCGTGGGCAGCGAGCCGGTCAGGACAATCGTCGACCCGGTGAGTGGGCCGTCCGACTGCACGGCGTTGGGTTCGGTGAAATTGACCCCGCGTTCACGCAGTCGTTCGACCAGTGCACGCGCCGTGTCGTCGGCGAAGTAGCTCGCCACGCTTTGTGCGATGATATCGCCGATGCCGCGCACATCACCGAGCTGCTGCGTTGATGCCGATGCCAGCGCATCGAGTGATCCGAAATGGCGCGCGAGAAGCTGCGCCGCCTGCGCGCCCACGTGACGGATGCCGAGAGCGAAGAGCAACCGTGACAGCGGCTGCGCCTTGGTGGCCGCGATTGCCGCGACGAGTCCTTCGGCGCTCTTCTGTCCGAACCGTTCGAGTGCCACGAGCTGTGGCACGGTCACATCGAAGAGATCGGCGAAATCGTGCACGTATCCCGCGTCGAGCAGCTGCTGAATGCGCGCATAGCTCAAGCCGTCGATATCGAGCGCGTCTTTGCTCGCGAAGTGCACCAGTCCTTCGAGCTGACGCCCCGGACACGCCACGTTCGGACAATAGATCGCGACGTCGTCGCCGTAGCGAACGACCGGAGTGTCGCAACGCGGACAGTGTGCGGGCATGGTCCACGGTTGTTCCGTTCCGCTGCGCTTCTCTGGGAGTGGACCGAGCACATACGGAATGACGTCGCCCGCTCGCACGACCTGAACGTCATCACCTTCGCGCAGGTCCTTCGCCGCGATCTGATCGGCGTTGTGCAAGCTCGCAAAGGTGACCGTCGCTCCCCCGACCTCCACCGGCTCGAGTACGGCAAACGGCGTAAGCACCCCCGTGCGCCCCACGTTCACGTCGATCCTGTTGAGCTTCGTGACGGCCATGTCGGGCGCAAACTTTCTCGCAATAGCCCACCGCGGTGTGCGATCGTTGCGCACGCCGAGTTCATCCTGGAGCGCGAGGTCGTTCACCTTCACCACGCCGCCATCGATCGCGAAACCGAGCACGGCGCGCGTTTCATGTTCGATCGTATGCGCCCACGCGCCCACTTCAGCGATCGTGTGGCAGCGTTGGCGATGCGGCGCCACTGGAATGCCCCACGCCGCCAGCTGCTCCAGTAACGCCCACTGTGTTTTCGCCGGCGCGGTGCCGTCAGGCAGCACAGCCGCGTAACCGAAGAAGCGAATGGGGCGCTGGGCCGTGATCGAGGCGTCGAGCTGGCGCATCGAGCCAGCCGCCGCGTTGCGCGGATTCACATACACCGGCTCGCCGGCTGCCACGCGAGCCTCATTCATCTTTTCAAAGCCAGCGAAGGGGAGATACACTTCGCCGCGAATCTCCATGAATGGCGGATGATCGCCGCCGAGCAATCGCAGTGGCACGCCTTTGATGGTCCGTACATTCGCCGTGATGTCCTCGCCTTCAGTGCCGTCACCACGCGTCGCCGCCGTCACGAGCACGCCGTCGCGATAGCTCAGCGCGACCGCCGCGCCGTCGATCTTGAGCTCGACGGTATAGCCGCTCTTGTGCACTGCATCACCAACGACGCGCTCGATCGATTGCTCGAAGCCCTCGAGTTCCGCTTGGTCAAAGGCGTTGTCGAGCGAGAGCATGCGCACCAAATGCCGATGGGACTGGAACGCCGATTGCACCGGCGCTCCTACACGCAGCGTCGGTGAATCTTCTGTGCGGAGCGCGGGGTACTGCTCTTCGAGCCGCTGAAGTTCACGGAAGAGCCCGTCGTATTCCTGATCGGGAATCGTGGGCTGATCAAGGACGTAGTATTCGTGTTGCGCGCGCGACAGCTGTTCGCGCAGTTCGGCGGCGCGCCGCGACTCAGCGGCAGTAGGCGTGGACATGCGGCACAATTTACCACGCTGGGTCGATGGAGGCCCGGCATCACCGGAGGAACGGCGTCATGTACGAAACGATGCGCGACTACGAGCACACCGACTCGCACGAGGACAACGATTCGTCGCCCGATGAGACGGCGCGTACGGAAACCCGCGACCGTCACGGACTGCGTGCGCTCGGTATTGGCCTCTTGCTTGGCGCCGTTATCGGCGCGGGCACCGCGCTGCTCATGGCTCCGCAAACCGGTCAGGTGACGCGAAAGAAGCTGCGGCGCAGTGCGCGTCGCCTGGCGAATCGCGGCGGCTCCGCCGTGTCCGATTGGTGGGAGGATACCGATCGTTCCGCACGTCAGTATGCGCGCCGTGGCATCAAGCAGGGGCGCAAGGCGATGGAGCGCATGCGCGGTTAAGCGCATGCGCGGCTGAGCGCCGTTACACAAACGCTCGGCGACACGTAGTTTCCTGACCAATGGAAGCTCGTGCGCTCATCGAACGAAAGCGAAACGGCGGTCGCATCACGTCGTCAGAATGGCGTGCGCTCATGCAGGCGTACGCCGCTGGCGATGTCCCGGACTATCAGATGTCCGCACTCGCCATGGCCATCTTTTTTGTCGGACTCGATCGCGACGAGATCGTGGCCCTCACCGAAGCCATGTTGCACAGTGGCTCTACGCTCGATCTCACGCACATGCGGGTCGGGCGCGTGGACAAGCACTCCACGGGCGGCGTAGGCGACAAGGTCTCGCTCGTGCTGGCACCGCTGGTGGCCGTCTGTGGTGCCGCGGTGCCCATGATGTCCGGACGCGGCCTGGGACACACCGGCGGAACGCTCGACAAACTCGAAGCGATCCCCGGCTTTCGCACCGATATCTCCCTCGCCAAAGCCACGGTGCAGCTCGAGAAACTCGGCTGCGCACTCATCGGGCAGACGCGCGAGATTGCTCCCGCCGATCGCAAGCTGTACGCGCTGCGCGATGCGACTGCGACCGTGGAGAGCATTCCGCTCATTTCGGCCAGCATCATGTCGAAAAAGCTCGCCGAGTCACTCACCGGCCTCGTGCTCGATGTGAAGCGTGGATCGGGGGCCTTCCTTCCCGAGCTCGATCGCGGACTCGCGCTTGCCGAAACGATGATCGCGTTGGGTGCCGATCATGGCTGCCCGGTAGTCGCGCTGCTGACGGCCATGGACCGCCCGCTCGGACGCGCCTGTGGCAATGCGATCGAAGTCGAAGAGTCGATCATGGCGCTCCGCGGAGAGGGGCCGCCGGATCTCATGAAGGTCACCTACGCGTTGGGCGCCGAGATGCTGCTGCTCGCCGGCGTGGCCACCAATCGTGATGATGCACGGCGGCGCATGGAGGTTGCCATCTCGAGCGGCAAGGCGGCCGTGCGCTTTCAGGAGATCATTGAAGCGCAAGGTGGCAATCCGGCGGTGGTCGATGACCCCTCGCTCTTGCCACAGGCCGCCGAGTGCGAGATCTACGCCGCGCCGCGCGACGGTGTGGTAGCGCAAGTCGAGCCGCGCGCGATCGGGCGTGGCATCACCGCACTCGGCGGCGGGCGCACGCGCGTTGAAGACCGGGTCGATCCTTCCGTCGGCTTTGTGATCACGGCGCAACCCGGAGATATCGTGAGGGCCGGCGAACCGCTGGCCACCATCTTTGCCCGCGATGCGGCCGGTGTGATGGCCGGTCGCGCTGCGCTGGCCGAGTCGATCCGGATTGCGGACGAAGGGGATCCGCCGCTGCCGTTGATCTCCCACCGGGTCACCGAGGCCGGAACGGAGCTGTACGAGGAGGCGTAGCCCGCATAACTTTGCTTCCGAGGCCGCCAAAGGGCGGTCCGGACTTCACGGCGCGCCGTCGCCCCGATTTCGTACGCGATGCTTTCTCCTGCTGCCAACCGCTTCCTGAGCCTCGTTGCCGCTGCCGCCGTGCTGCCGCTGCTGGCCCTGTACGCTCTCGTCATCAAGATGGCGATGCCGTCGGCGACGGGTGGCATGGAGCCCACTGTGGCGACGATCTGCTATGTCGCGTTCACGGTGCTCATTGGCTCGATGATCATCATCGCGCTCAACTTCTCGCGTCAGCTGAGCCGCCAGGCGAAGGGGCAGTTCGAAACGCCCTGAGTACGCGCTCGGAGAGCTCCCAAACGCACCGCGATCAATTCGCGGTGCGTTTTTTTGTGGCTGAGCTGGGGTGAACGGCCCGAGCCGTGTCCTTCTGGGAAATCCGAGCGGCGACTCCGGAATCGAGGAGGATTGAATCGTGTACCCCACCATGTCCCGACTTTCGTTTGCTTCGCTGATCGTCATGGCCGCGCTTACTGCCTGCGGCGGCGATCGCGTTACCTCGAACAGTACTCCGGATCCGGATCCGGTCACGCCGGTGACGCCGGTCGTGAACACCGATCCGCTCAGCGTAGCGCTGGCGAACCCCACGCAAGCCGCGGTAGTCGGACAGCCATTTCGCTATGACGCGAGTCGCGGCAACACGGTCTTCACCGATCCGCGCCGCACGGGCCTCACATATTCGGTGGCGCTGAGCGGCACGAGCGGTCTTACGTCGCTTGGCTGCGATATTGGCGGCACGCCGACATCACCCGGTGTCGTCACTGCGACCGTCACCGCGCGCGACACCACCGGACGCACTGCATCGCAGACGTTTCGCATCGCCGTGTTCAGCGCGGATGTGCAAGCACCAACACTGCCGTCAACGAGCTACGCGTACAGCGACGCCAGTGCCCCGTTGCCTCTGCACTACGTCAACGATGCGCCGACACGCGCCGCCGACAACATGCCGACCGGCAATATCACCACGGATGCCGGCGCCTCGCTCGGGCGAGTGCTCTTCTACGATCGGCGGCTGTCGATCAACGATCGTGTGGCCTGCGCCTCTTGTCACCAGCAGGCGTTCGCCTTCGGCGACACAGCGCGACTGAGTCGCGGCTTTGCCGGTGGCCTCACCGGTCGTCACAGCATGGCGCTTGGCAATGCGCGGTGGTATCAGCCCGCGCGTTTCTTCTGGGATGAGCGTGCCAGTTCGCTCGAGGATCAGGTGCTGCGCCCCATTCAGGACGGTACCGAGATGGGGCTCACGCTCGACCAGCTCGTGGCGAAAGTCGAAGCGACTTCGTTTTACCCCGCGCTCTTCACACAGGCCTTCGGCTCGAACGAGGTTACGAGTGAGAAGATCTCGCGCGCGCTCGCGCAGTTTGTGCGCTCGATGGTGACGGGCAATTCTCGCTTCGACAACACCTTCGGCGGGCGCGGTGGAGGTCCCGACTTCGGCGTGCTCACCGCCGAGGAACAGCTGGGGCAAACGCTGTACGCCGGTCGCGCCGGGTGTGCACGATGCCACGGCACGGCCGCCCATGTGACCGACCAGGCGCGGAACACCGGGCTCGATGCATCGATCACCGATGCTGGAGCAGGGAATGGTCGATTCAAGGCGCCATCGCTTCGCAATATCGCGGTGCGCGCGCCCTACATGCACGACGGTCGTTTTCGATCGCTCGAAGAGGTTGTGGACTTCTACAACGCCGGCGTGCAGAACAATCCTGGACTGGACGCGCGACTTCGCGGGCCAAACAACTTGCCGCTGCGACTCAATCTGTCGCTGCAGGAGCGCAATGCGATCGTCGCATTCCTCCGCACGTTCAGCGATTCCACGTTCATTACCCATCCGAAATTCGCGAGCCCGTTCCCGCGATGATCGATGCGGGAACGGGCTCGTGATGGTGAAGCGGGTAACGCGGCTGGATCAGATGTCGAGGTTGCTCACGAAGCGGGCATTGGTTTCGATGAACACGCGACGCGGTTCGACTTCGTCACCCATGAGCGTCTGGAACGTCTGGTCGGCGAGCACCGCGTCTTCCATGGTCACACGCAGCATCGTGCGCGTTTCCGGATCCATCGTGGTCTTCCAGAGCTGTTCCGGGTTCATCTCGCCGAGACCCTTGTAGCGCTGAATCATGATGTTGCCGCGACCGTCCGGGCCACCGAGTCGTTCGGCGTACCCATCGCGCTCCTTCTCGGAGTAGGCGTAGAACTCTTCCTTGCCCTTCGCGACGCGATAGAGGGGCGGCTGCGCAATGTACATGTAGCCCGCATCGATCAACTCCGGCATCTGACGGAAGAAGAACGTCAGCAGCAGCGTGCGGATATGCGCACCGTCGACGTCGGCGTCGGTCATGATGATGATCTTGTGGTAGCGCGTCTTGGCGAGGTCGAACTCGTCCTTGATGCCCGTACCGATCGCCGTGATGATCGTGCGGATTTCTTCGTTCGACAGCACCTTGTCGAAGCGGGCCTTCTCGACGTTGATGATCTTGCCGCGAAGGGGCAGGATGGCCTGGAAGTCGCGCTTGCGTCCTTGCTTGGCGGAGCCACCGGCCGAGTCACCCTCGACCAGGTAGATCTCGCACAGCGCCGGATCGGAGAGCGAGCAGTCGGCCAGCTTGCCGGGGAGCGCGGCGACATCGAGCGCGTTCTTTTTGCGCGTCAGGTCGCGCGCCTTGCGGGCGGCTTCGCGTGCACGTGCAGCGGAAATCGCCTTTTCGATAACGGCGTTCGCGGTGCGCGGATGCTCGACGAGGTACTGCGCGAGCAATTCGTTCACCACGCTGCGCACCGCACCTTCCGCTTCCGAATTGCCAAGCTTGGTCTTGGTCTGCCCTTCGAACTGCGGCTCGCGGACTTTGACCGACAGCACGGCCGTGAGTCCTTCGCGCACATCGTCGCCGGACAAGCGGATTTCCTTGTCCTTCTTGTTCAGATTGCTCGATTCCCCGATGTACTTGTTGATGACCGAGGTGAGCGCGCTCTTGAAGCCGGTAAGGTGCGTACCGCCTTCATGGGTGTTGATGTTGTTGACGAACGAGAAGACGGTGTCGGCGTAGCTGTCGTTGTACTGCATCGCCATTTCAATGACGATCCCGTCGCGCGTCGTATCGAGGTAGATGACATCCTGATGCAGCGGCTTCTTGGAGCCATTCAGGAACGACACCATGTCCTTGAGACCACCCGTCGCCCAGAAGATCTCCTCGCGCGGCTGCCCGTCGCGCAATTCCTCGGCGCGCTCATCGCGCAGGGTGATCTGAATGCCCTTGTTGAGGTACGACAGTTCACGCAGACGGTTCGCGAGGGTCGTCCATTCGTATCGCAACGTCTCCGTGAAAATCGTGCCGTCGGGCTTGAACCACACCTTGGTGCCGGTCTCTTTCGCGGGGACATTCCTGAGCGTCTTGAGCTTCGTCGTGGTGATACCACGACCGAAGTCCATGTAGTGCTCCTTTCCGTCACGCTTGACCCACACCTTGAGCTCATCGGAGAGCGCGTTCACGACCGACACACCGACGCCGTGCAAGCCGCCTGAGACCGCGTACGCGTCCTTCTCGAACTTGCCGCCGGCGTGCAGCACCGTCATGGCGATTTCGACGCCCGGCAGCTTCTCCACCGGATGGACGTCCACGGGAATACCGCGGCCGTCGTCCTCAACGGTGATCGAATTGTCGGCGTGAATCGTGACATGCACACGCTTCGCATAGCCGGCGAGCGCTTCGTCGATCGAGTTGTCGACGACTTCGTATACGAGGTGGTGGAGACCGCGCGCTGACGTCGAGCCGATGTACATGCCCGGACGCTTACGGACGGCTTCGAGGCCCTTGAGCACGGTGATGCTTTCTGCGCCGTACTCTTTCTTGGGCTCGTTGCTGCTGTTCGCCATGAGGTGGGGTGCCGCGGAGGGTTCTGGGGGCCTCAAACTGGCCCGGAAACACAACCCCGAAATATACCCAAAGCCGGGCGTCAATGCAACTTGATGACCATCTTGTAACGCATTGAAAATAAACAACTTACGAGACTGCCGCCGCCCCCTTGACTCAGCGCCGCAGCATCCAGCGCAACTTCGTGATCGGCGGGCGCGCGGGATCGCGATTCAATGTCGCCAGCAGCTGCGGCTCCATCAGCGTCAGTTCCTGCATCCACGCATGCGTCGTGACCGCCACGCACAACGTGCCATCCTGTTGCAGCAACACCGGATCGGTCACCTTCGCGATCTGTGGTCCAACCAGCGTCGGCCACTCCGGAATCACCGCCGCCTGCGCGACGCGATCCGTGAGCCCGGCACGCTGCAACACACTGGCAACGACATCGCCGAGCTTTGCCGGTGGATTCTTCTTCTCGTCACCCATGCGCGTCATACGACCTCCGCGATCGTCCCATCACGCATGGTACACCGTGCGAGCTGCGTGAAGGCATCGGGGATGTCATCAAGACGAGGCACAGCCAACAGCACCTGACTCGCGCCGGCATCGCCAAGCAGGTGCAGCACGCGCGCCGCGCGGCCAAGGTCGAGCTCAGCGAACGGATCATCGAGTAACAGCAGCGGCGCGTAGCCGAGCGTGTCGCGCAGCGTGGCCAGCTCGAGCAAACGAAGTGCAATCGCGGCGCTTCGCTGCTGACCGGCCGATCCGAACGTGCGCAAATCACGCCCGCCAAGCTGAAGCAACAGTTCATCGCGATGCGGACCAACCAGCGTGGTGCCACGACGCATTTCAGTCACGCGCTGCTGAGCAAAGGAGCGGGTGAGCGCCTCGCCCTGTGCGGTCGCGCTGGTGGCGAGCGGCTCGTTGCTCTCACCGCTCGGCGTCTGATACCGCAACACCGCCGCGTCGCGCTCTCCAATGGCAGTACACAGCTGCACGTATCGGTCGCGTTGGGCGTACACGAACGCCTGACGCGCGGCGACCAGAAAGCCGCCGTTCTCGGCGAGCGCCGGCTCCCAGACACTCACCCGGGCGGCGTGATCACCGCGGCCACCTTCGCGCTGTGCCAGACGTAGCGCAGAATTGCGTCGGAGCAGCGCCGCGCGGTATTGCTGGAGCGCCTGCAGGTACGCCGGCTGCGACAACGCGAGCAGTACATCCAGATAGCGTCGACGTTCGCCGGGTCCGCCCGACACGAGCGCCACATCGGCCGGCGAGAATGCCACACTGGGCAGGGCGCCAAGCGCATTCGTCAGGCGTGGCTGCTCCACACCATCGAGCACCGCCCGCTTTCGGCGCGTGCTGCGTTCGTAACCGATGCTCACCGTGGAATACGCCGATGGCGCCGCAAGCGTCGCGCGCACGTGAAACGCGGGCGCACCAAAGCGCACCACATCGGCATCACGCGCGCCGCGAAACGAACGCAGCAACGCGAGATACGCGACGGCTTCCAGCAGATTGGTCTTGCCGTGCCCGTTCTCGCCGATGATCACCAGCCCGTTCGCCGGTACCGCGAGATCGAGCGCGGCGAAATTCCGGAACTCGCGGGCGATCAAACGAACAAGCACGGCGATGCGAAAGAACTCAGCGACCGCTGAACGTCGGAGCGCGCTTCTCGAGAAACGCGCGCATTCCTTCCTTCATGTCGGCCGTCGATGACAGCAGGCCGAAGAAGTCGGATTCGATCGTGCACCCTTCCTCGAGATCCACATCGAGTCCGCGATCGAGCGCTTCGATGCAACCGGCGAGTGCAAGCGGTGCATTCGCCACCATGGCGGTAAGCAGCGCCCGCGCCGTGTCGAGCAGCGCTTCGGGAGTCGTGACCTGATCCACGAGCCCCAAACGAAAGGCTTCGCTGGCCTCGATCATTTCGCCAGTGAGCAACAGGCGCAGCGCGGCGCCACGTCCCACCAGGCGCGGCAACCGCTGTGTGCCGCCGTATCCTGGCACGATACCCAGCTTCACTTCCGGCTGACCAAGCTTTGCCTTTTCGCTTGCGATGCGCACATGACACGCCATCGCCAGTTCGCAGCCGCCGCCCAGCGTGAAGCCGTTGAGCGCCGCCACGGTGGGCTTGGGGCTCGTTTCGAAGCGACGGAAGATGTTCTGGCCCGCGCGGGAACGACGCTGCGCCTCGAGCGGCGATTGCGACTCGAGCTCCGAGATATCGGCGCCGGCGACAAATGCGCGCCCGGCGCCGGTCAGCAGCACCCCCGCGACATCCTCGCGTGAGTTCGCCTCATCGATCGCGCGCCCCAACTCGGCGATCGTCGCGTCGTTCAGCGCGTTGAGCTTGTCCGGACGATTGACCGTGATCGTGGCGATACGGTCGGCAACTTCAAAGAGGAGAAACTGGTAGGACATGGCTCGGATCCAGGCGGCGAATGGGGAGCGGGAAATCTACCTACACCACCACCGTCCCGGATAACGGTCCCCGATTGCTGAACGGGCGCTAGCTTTCGCGCGTGCTACCGGTACCTGCCGTTGGATGGTCCCCCGACCAGCGCGCCTTGCGCATTCTTGATCAGCGCCGCCTGCCGTCGTCGGAGGTGGTGCGTGATCTCGTGGCGGTGGACGACACGATCGACGCGATCGTGACGCTCGCCATCCGTGGCGCGCCGGCAATTGGGGTGGGCGCGGCCATTGGACTTGCCGTCGCACTGGCGACCGATAGCGAGGGAAGCGGTGCGCGTGCCCGCACGCTGCTGTCCAAGTACGCGCCGCGCCTGATCGACGCACGTCCAACTGCAGTCAATCTCGCGTGGGCGGTGAATCGCATGGTGGCGCATGCCGCCACGCTTGCCGACGACGCGCTGGTGCGCGGACTCGCGGAGGAGGCCGAGCGTATTCGCGCTCAAGATGTGGCGATGTGCGCGGCGATCGGCGAGCACGGCCTCGCGATCATTCCCGATGGCGCGCGCGTGTTGACGCATTGCAACGCCGGTGCACTCGCCACTGCCGGCATCGGTACGGCGCTCGCGCCACTCTACGCCGCGAAGGATGCGGGGCGCTCCATTCGCGTGTACGCTGATGAAACGCGCCCGCTCCGCCAGGGCGCGCGCCTGACGGCATGGGAGCTCGCGCGTGTCGGTATTCCCGTACAGGTGTTACCTGACGGCGCCGCTGCATCACTGCTCGCCTCGGGCGCAGTTGATCTGGTGATCGTTGGCGCCGATCGTATCGCCGCGAACGGTGATGTGGCGAACAAGGTCGGCACCTACGGCGTGGCGCTCGCGTCGCATGCGCACGGCGTGCCCTTCTACGTGGCCGCGCCGTGGAGCACGATCGACACCGCCACGGCGACGGGCAACGAGATCGTCATCGAGCATCGCAGTAGCGAAGAATTGGGAGAGTTGCCCGCCGGTGCGGGGGTGTGGAACCCTGCCTTCGATGTCACGCCACGCCATTTGATTGCCGGCTATCTGACCGATCGCGGCTTTGTCGCTCCGCCGTTCACTGCGGCGCCGTAGTTCATCACGGACCTTCTTGCGGAACCTCTTATGACGTGCGTACTCGCCATCGATCAGGGAACGACCGGAACGACTTGCCTCGTGATTGCCCGCGACGGTGCCGTGATTGGACGCGCGTATCGGGAAATCACGCAGCACTATCCGCAGCCGGGTTGGGTCGAGCACAATGCGCACGAGATTCTCGAGCGCACCCTGGACGCCGCGCGCGAAGCGATGGCGCACGCGAAGCAGCACGGCGGCGAAATGCCGGCGGCGATTGGTATCACGAACCAACGCGAAACGATCGTGCTCTGGGAGCGCGCGACCGGTCGCGCGGTACATCACGCGATCGTGTGGCAAGACCGGCGCACCGCGGCGCGCTGCGCGGAGCTCGCACCACAGGCGCCGATGATCGCGGCGCGTACGGGACTGGTGACGGATCCGTACTTCAGCGCGACCAAGTTGGAGTGGTTGCTCAGGCAGGGTGACAATCGGGCGCGCGCCGAGCGCGGCGAGTTGGCCGCGGGAACGATCGACAGCTGGTTGATCTGGCATCTCTCGGGCGGCCAGTCGCACGTCACCGATCACACGAATGCCTCGCGCACGATGCTGTACGATCTCGATGCGCGCGCCTGGTCGCCGGAATTGTGCGCACTCTTCGGCGTGCCGGCCGCGTTGCTCCCGCAGATCGTGCCATCGAGCGGTGAGTGCGCGCGCACCACGGTCGCAACGCTTGGCGCGACGATTCCCATCACGGGTCTCGCTGGTGATCAGCAGTCCGCGCTCTTTGGGCAAGGCGGATGGTCGCCAGGAGCTGGCAAGAACACATACGGCACCGGCGCGTTCCTGCTGCTCAACACCGGTGCGCAGCGCCCCAGGGCGGGTGGCGGATTGCTCACCACGATCGCCTGCGACGAGACGGGCGCGCCGGTGTTTGCGCTCGAAGCATCGATCTTCATTGCCGGTGCGGCGGTGCAATGGCTTCGCGATGGACTGGGTGTGATTCAGGCGAGCGGTGAAACGGAAGCGCTCGCGCGATCGGTGGCATCAAACGATGGCGTCTACTTCGTGCCGGCGCTGGTTGGACTTGGCGCGCCCGATTGGGAGCCGAATGCCCGCGGTACCATTGTGGGGCTCACCCGTGGCACCACGCGCGCGCATCTCGCACGTGCGGCGCTCGAAGCGATGGCGTACGCCACGCGCGATGTATTGGGTGACATGCAGGCGCATGGCGGCGTCGCCTTCGATCGCCTGCGCGTCGATGGCGGCGCCTCGTCGAACGATTGGCTGATGCAGTTCCAGAGCGACGTGCTGGGCGTGCCGGTCGAACGCCCCGATCTCGTGGAAACCACGGCACTCGGCGCGGCCGGTTTGGCCGGACTTGCCGTGGGCGTGTGGACGAGCGGCGCCGAGTTTCAGGCCAGCCGTAAATTCGCGCGCTTTACTCCCTCCTCCGATGGCGCCGCGAGTGCAACGGCGAGCTACGCCGGATGGCGTCGCGCCGTCCGTGCCGCGCTCTCGTGGGCGCGTGACACCGACACGGCGTGATCTTCCCGTGGTATTGAGCACACCCCCATGAGTTCAATCGGCGCAACGGCGCTCTGGTTCGCATTGTTGATGATGGTGGCGTCGGCGGTGGTGTGTGTCCGACGTCATCGCGCTGCGTGGGTGCTGTATGGTGCGGCGACGCTCGGCGTCTGCGCTGGCGTTGGGACGTTGGTGCGCGCGCTGGTGCAGCACGATTTCTCGCTGCGTTACGTCGCGCTCAACTCCAGCGCGATGCTCGACACGCAGCCCGCGGTGACCGCGCTCTGGGCGGCATCGGCGGGATCGCTGCTCTGGTGCATCGCGATGGTCGCGCTGACGGGGCTCGCGGCGGCGATGATTCATGCGCGTCGAGCGAGCACGTGGTTGGCCACCGCCACCACGTCGGGCGTCGTCGCGATCGGCCTCGGGGTGGTGATTGCGTCGCTCGCACCATTTGCGCGTTTACTCGCGCCGCCGGATGAAGGTCGCGGGCTCGATCCCCAGCTGTTGCATCAGGGCATGTTGTGGCAACCACCACTCATGTGGTTGGGGCTCGCGATGGTGACCGTGCCGTTCGCGTTTACCGTCGCGCGATGGTTTCGAACGAACGCGGGAGACGGTGCAAACGCCGAGTGGCGTGGCGTCGTGCAACGCTGGGTGATTGTCGCGTGGTGCGTGAGCTCGGTGGCGCTAGTGGTGGGGTGCTGGTGGGCGCAACAACAGCTTGGGTGGTTCGGCTACTTCTTCACGTGGGAGCCGTACGCCAGTGCGCCGGTACTGACCTGGTTGGCGCTGTCGGCGCTGCTGTTCGTACTCGTGAGTGGAGTCGATCGATCGAGCGATCCAACGTGGCTCGCCGCATTTGTCGCGTTCACGTTCCTGCTATCCGTGTCGGCGGTGATTCGCGCGCGCAGCGGCATTGCCGCCAGCGTTCGTGCGGTCGACGCCGCGCCGTCCGTTTTTCTTGCGGTGATGGTGGGGCTTGGACTATCGCTGCTGGCAGCCATGGGCTGGAGCGCATCGCGCAAAGGCACCGCGACCAGCGCGAAGGCGCGCGCCGGTATTGGCGGTATGCTGGTGTTGGTGGGTGTGATCGCCACGAGTCTGTCGTTAGTGGCATCTTACTGGCGCACGAACACCACCGGCGGATTTGATATCGGTCAGGCGACCGATCTGCGTGATCCGTTCGGCGCGACGTGGCGCTTTACGAGTCAGGGACTGTCGTCGTATCAGGAGCCGGCGTACACGGTGATGGCGGTGGCACTCAATGCCACGCAGGACGGTCGACGTGTCGGTTTGCTCAATAGTCAGCGTCGCCAGTACTTCGACGCGCACGACAACGAGCTCTTTGAGCCGGTGACACGCGTCGGTTCACAGTCGCTGCTGCATGAAACGGTGACGTTGGGATTTCTCGGTCCCATCAATCGCACCAGTGCCGCGGTGCGAATCAGCTTTGTGCCACTGGTGCAACTGCTCTGGCTCGGCGCCCTCCTGACCGTGCTTGGCGCACTCGCTGCGGCTTGGCCGACAGAGCGGCTTCCCTCGCCGGATGAGGTCGTCGCGCATTTGGAATAGTCACTGCGGGCGCCGTCACATAAATCGCTGAATGATCGACATTTCACGACAGGGTCGATCCGGGTAAGTCGTTAATTCATAGTGATTTGACACGCTGTTGACGGGCGAATGGTCACGCGCTCGTCACCGTTGAAAATTTGATCTTCTGGAACGACTGTCGCGTGGATACCATATGGCCGTCCTGCCACATCACGCCGATGTGGACGACGCGGCTTTTGCGCTCTTTCCATGCGATTCAAGACGTTCCTGGCTGCCACGGCGGCCTTCGCGCTCGCGGCGTGTGCCGATGCCCCCACGAGCAGTTCGCCGGTGACGGCGGGGCCGCGACTGATTCAGTCGCAGTTTCCCAATCGTCCGACAGTGTTGATCAGCCAGGTGTACGGCGGCGGCGGAAACTCGGGCGCCACCATCAAGAACGACTTCATTGAGCTGCACAATCCTGGCTCGTCGGCTGTGAGTGTCGCGGGGTGGAGCGTTCAATACACGTCAGCCAGCGGAGCGTCGTTCACAAGTTCGACCCCGCTCACGGGATCGATTCCCGCCGGCGGTTACTTCTTGATTCAGGAAGCCGCGGGTGCCGGCGGAACGGTCGATCTGACGTCGCCGAGTGTGACCGGTAGCATCGCGATGGGAGCGGCTGGTGGAAAGGTCATTCTCGTCAACACCACCACGTTGCAAGCCACCGCCTGTCCCGTCGGTTCACAGATTGTGGACGCGGTCGCCTACGGTACCTCGAACTGCGGTGACGCGGCGGCGCAGTGGGGGGCTCCCGCCGGGATCACCGCGAACGCCACCGGTGCCATTCGCAATGACAACGGTTGCGCGTGGACCGGTGTTGCCGGCACCGACTTCACCGTGGCCGCGCCATCGCCGCGCAACTCCGCAACGACCGCGGTGATCTGCGCCGGCATCGTTCCCATTGGCCCGATCAAGTCCATCACGCTGTCGCCCACCTCAGCCTCGCAGATCGTTGGCGCCACGCAGCAGTTCACCGCCACCGGAAAGGACGCCAACGGCGCCACGATTGCGGGAGCGACGTTCACCTGGCAATCGAGCAACACGGCGGCCGCAACGGTTGACGCCACGGGCAAGGCGACGGCGGCTGCACCGGGCTCCACGAACATCGTAGCCACATCGGTTGCCGATCCGACGGTGAGCGCCATTGCGACGCTCAATGTGGTCGAAGCACCAACGCTTCCGAACGTTCGCTTCAGCGAAATCCACTATGACAACAGTGGCACCGATGTCGGTGAAGCGATCGAAATCGAAGGGCCCGCCGGCACCGATCTCACTGGTTGGTCGATCGTGTTGTACAACGGGAGCAACAACGCGGTGTACGATACCCGCATCCTGTCCGGCATCATCTCGAATCAGTGCACCGGGCGTGGTGTGCTCGTCGCGCAGTATATCACCAATGGCCTCCAGAACGGCGGCACGGCTGCCGCTCCGCAGCCGGATGGCTTCGCGCTGGTGAACAACAGCGGCGTGGTGGTTGAGTTCCTGTCATACGAAGGATCGATGACAGCCGTCGATGGGCCGGCGAAGGACATGGTGTCGCGCGATATCGTAGCGAAGGAAGAACCGGCCCCCGATATCGGCACGACGCTGCAGCGTTCGCTGGCTGACACCTGGGCCGCGGCGCCGGACAACTTTGGCGGCTGCAATGGCCGCACGGCCGGCGTCTCGCTGCCGTCCATCACGTTCAGTGGTCGTGCACCAGCCGACATCGCACTGCCCGTGGGTTTCCAGTCGCAGATCTTTGCGACTGTGCGCCGCAACGGCGCGACGACTACCGAGTCGGTCGTGTGGAGCTCGGACACGCCATTGCTCGCGTCGATCGACAGCCGCGGCGTCATCACGTCACTCGGCGCGGGCACCGCGACGTTCCGCGCGAAGACGTCCGACGGCCTGACTGAGAACACGTACTCGCTGCCGACCACAGTCGCCACGGCGTGGGCGTCGCCGACGTATGCCGGCAACACCGAGTTCGGTGACCCGAACGACGGCAATACGAACGACGAGATCATCCTTCGTCGCGCCGAGTACACCACGTCGTTCAGCAAGACTCGCCACATCCCGAACTGGGCGAGCTACAACCTCGACGGTTCGCAGCGTGGTTCACTCGATCGCTGCGATTGCTTCACGTTCGATCCCGAGCTGATCGCGCAGGGAATGACGGCGTACAACACCGCCGACTACACCGGTTCTGGTGCCTGGTGGAATGCAAAGCAGGGGTTGCCTTCGAACAGCTCGGGCATCGATCGCGGTCACCTCGTGCGTTCGGCCGATCGTACGCAGGGCACGCTCGACAACGCGCGCACCTTCTATTTCGCCAACATCGTTCCGCAGTTCGCTGACAACAATCAGGGCCCGTGGGCGCAGTTCGAAAACGCCCTTGGCGACTCCGCGGCATCGCGCGAGGTGTATATCATTGCCGGCGCGTCGGGTAGCCTCGGCACGCTCAAGGACGAAGGCAACATCACAATCCCGAGCGCGATGTGGAAGGTGGCCCTCATCGCCCCGCGCAATGCGCGCCTCGCCGACATCACGTCGTTGAGCGGCGTGACGGTGATGGCGGTGATCATGCCCAACGTGAACGGCATCCGTAACACGCCGTGGCCGACGTATCTGACGACGGTCGATGCCGTGGAGATGCTGAGT
The DNA here is from genome assembly GCA_966112585.1 of uncultured Gemmatimonadaceae bacterium. Lineage (GTDB taxonomy): Bacteria > Gemmatimonadota > Gemmatimonadetes > Gemmatimonadales > Gemmatimonadaceae > Gemmatimonas. The sequence continues at coordinate 56,842 of CBHWDN010000017.1, read as the reverse complement.
GGCTACGACGTGCTCTCGTTGTTGCGCGACGATCTTGAAACCGCGCTCGAAAGCGGCACCAAGCCGCCCAAGGCTGCCATCAACGGCCCCTTCACCAGCAACGAAGGCAGCAGCGTGTCGATCAGTGGCGCCGGCTCGAGCGATCCGGATGCCGGTCAGACGCTCACGTACGCGTGGAGTTTCGGCGACGGCAGCACCGGCGCGGGTGTGAGCACCACGCACACCTACGCCGATAACGGCAGCTACACGGTGCGTCTCGTCGTGACCGACCCGCTCGGTCTCGCCGACACCACGACCGCCACAGCGATGGTGAACAACGTCGCGCCGAGCGTCCTTGCTTTCAGCGGGGCATCGCTGGTCGCGGGCGAAACGTACGCGAGCAACGGCAGCTTCACCGATCCGGGAAGCGACACGTGGACGGCCACCGTGAACTACGGCGACGGCTCAGGCGTGTCAGCGCTTTCGCTCAACGCCGATAAGACCTTCGCGCTCTCGCATCTCTACAGTGCGGCCGGTACGTACACGGTGACTGTGGTTGTCACCGACGACGACACCGGAACGAACACGCGAACGGCAACCGTCACGGTCCTCTCCGAGGTGCAGGCGCTCAATGCGGCCAGCGCCGCCGCTGAAGCGCTCGCTGGTGTCGGTCGCGTGAACCGCGGCAACGCCAACTCGCTCCGCGCAAAGCTCGACAACGCCGCCAAGTCGTTCGACAAGGGCAATGCAACGCCAGCGATCAATCAGGCGCAGGCCGCGCTCAACGAACTCGACGCAATGGTGCGGAGTGGCTCGCTCACCGAAGCACAGGCGGCGCCGGTGCGTTCGCTGATCGAACGGGCTATCGCTTCCATGTCGCGCTAGTTCGTCAAGGATCAAGCCTCACGCGGAGTGCGCGGCAGCAGCTGCTCGGCCAAGCTCCACAGCACTTTCTGACCCGGTCCGCTCTTCGGAGCAATCTTGGGCGCAAACACGCGATGCAAGACGCGCGCGACATTGGTGTCGACCAGGGCCGCGCGCTTCTCGTACGCAAAGCTGGCCACCGCGCCCGCGGTGTAGGCGCCAATGCCGGGCAACTCCCGAAGCTGTTCCGGCTCGCTTGGGATCACACCATCGCGCGTCGTTGTCACATGTCGCGCGAGAGCGTGCAGGTTGCGGGCGCGCGCGTAGTAGCCAAGTCCTTCCCAGGCTTCCATCACGCGTTTCGGACGTGACTTGGCGAGCGTGTCGATATCCGGGAAGCGATCGAGAAAGCGCCGATAAAAATCCAGCACCCGCGAGACCTGCGTCTGCTGAAGCATCAGCTCCGAAATCAGGATCCGATACGGATCGCGGGTCTGACGCCACGGCAGATCGCGTGAGTGGCGGCGATACCAGGCGTGCAGTTTGCGCCGAAAGGCAGCAGCCTGCGTGGGGTCGAGCGTGGGGAGCGTGGACTTCGAGCGTGGCGGCATGATCGCGGCGGAAGCTAGCGCACACCCGCAACCCGCGGCAGCACTCATGCGCCCCGAGGCTACGCCCGCTCGAGCGCCTCGAGCTTTCGCTTCGCCATCACGAGCGGCACCACCGTACCGGCAATGCACAGGCTGAGCGCGACCGCGAACGGCAGAAAGAGCGTCGACGCCGAGTGATCGCGACCGAAATGCTCGGCCACCACAAACCGCGCGGCCGGCCGGCCGGTGAGGAACGCCACCGCGCCAATCAGGGTGATCGCGGTCATCATGAACAGCAGTCCGCCAAACGACGTTGGAATTTGCGCAGCGTTCTCCGTATCGAACCGCGGATAGAAGGTGCCAAAGCCCAGCGCGATTGCGGCCAGCGGGAAAACCAATCCCACGATCGCGGCAAGCGACACGACATGCACAAACGGTTGAACGCCAAGCATGAGGTTCGTGCACCCCACCAGAATGAGCGCGAGAATGAGCAACGGTACTGCGCCAACCCAGAACTTGGCCCACAACAGTTCGCGAACGGGCAGGGGGCTCGACTTGAGAAGCCACAGCGCACGTCCTTCGAGGCTCACACTCGGAAAGACAAAGCGCGCTGAGATGGAGGCGAGCACAAATCCCGCCAACGCGAGATTGAGAAACGGAATGAGATTGCGGAGCAGTGTGGTCATGCCGTCGCCGTTGAGCGGCAGATAGCGCACGTTGGCGACGTACACCACCAGCAACACCATCAGCAGCACGAGCTGCGACCACTGCGTGCTGTCGCGTACGAAGACACGCATCTCCTTGAGCACCAGTTCGCGTCGCAAGGGCCCGAGGAACGCCAATTGCCTGTCCAACCATGGCCGGCCCGCTCGCGCGCTACCGCGCTGACTCGCGCCTTCCTGTGCCATGCTATAGGCGCGCCGCCAGCCGCGCACATAGAGCTGCTGTCCAATCGCACTCAACCCAAGCGCCACGCCCCACAGCTGCAGCAACGGCTGCCATGCCGCCTTGCCGCTCAGATAGTGCATGATCGCCTGGCCGACCCACTCACTGGGTAACCATGGCGACGACGGCGTATCGAGCGCCGAGACGAACTGCATGAAGTTCGCGAACCCTTCCGGGCGCGCGAGCTGTTCGGGGCGCGCGGCGCGGAAGAGCAACACCAGCCCCGCGATCGCAAGCGCGCTGATCACGCTGAGCAAATCGCGGGTGCGTCGTGCGGGAAAGACGTTCACGAGCAGAAGCGTGACGGATGCGCCGATCGCTGCGGGAATGAGCAGGAACGGAAAGAACACGCCGAGTGCGAAGGGCAGAAAGCCCCAGCCGCCGCGATAGGCCACGCCATAGGCGGCAACCAGAGGCACCAGCAGCAGCGCCACCATCCAGCTCGAATGCATCAGGGTTTCGAGCAATCGTGCGCGATAGAGCGCTGACGGACGAACGGGTGATGCGGCCAACTGATCGAGGTCGCGCGCCAGAAAGAAATTGGACAACGCGGCGATTGTGTTCGACAGCAGCAGAATCGAACCAAAGGACAGCAGGATCATGGCCAGCAGTTTGGCCGCGAGCAGCGCACCAATGTCTTCGGCGCTCTTGAAATAGCGCAGCAGTCGAAGCGCCAGTACGAAGATACCGCTCCAGAATGCCGCGCCCACAATCACCAGCACCACCGCGCGACGCCTGTCGGCCATCGGCGCGCGACGGGTGCGATTGCGCGCCATCCGCCACTTGGGGCGCAATAGATGCAGCGCCCCACCGGCCGAATACTCGCGCTCCACCTCAGGCATCCAGCACGTCCACCAATTCGCGCGCCACCTGATCGCCCGTGAGTCGCAGGAAGATCTGCTCGAGATCTTCGTCGCTGCCCGTGCTCGCACGGATTTCGTCCATCGTGCCGCAGGCCACCAGCTCCCCGCGCTGCATGATGCCAATCCGATCGCACATCCCTTCGGCGATTTCGAGCGTGTGCGTGGACATCATCACGGTGTGTCCGCGGCGGGTGTACTCGCGGAACAGATCCTTCAGAATCCTGGCCGATTTCGGATCGAGCCCCACCATCGGTTCGTCCACCACGATCACCGCCGGGCGATGCACAAATGCACTGGCGATGATCAACTTCTGTCGCATGCCGTGGCTGTAGCTCTCCACCAACTCGTCACGCCACGGATCGAGATCGAAGAGCGCGAGCAACTCGGTGCTGCGGCGCTCGACATCGTCGCCGGTTTCGCCATACAGCCCCGCGCTGAAGCGCAGGAACTCGATCCCCGTCAACTTTTCATAGATGAACGGGCGGTCGGGGATGAAGCCAAGCGCCTGCTTCGCCTTCTGCGGATCGGCGATCAGGTCATGCCCCGCAATGCGAATCGAGCCGGCCGTTGGCTGGAGGATGCCGGCGATCATGCGCATGGTGGTCGTCTTCCCAGCTCCATTGGGGCCGAGGAAGCCAAAGAGCTCACCGGCGGGCACGACGAGGTCGAGCGAGCGAACGGCCGTGAAGCTGCCGTATCGCTTGGTCAGTGACGCGATTTCGATCATGCCCAGCTGACGACCGACGACCGCCCCCGGGAACCCGACCCCGCCCCGAGTGTCACTTTCCCACCCCCGGGGGTTGTATCCCCTTCGGGTTTCCTTCAGTTTTTCTGGCTATGGCCGAATCCGTGAAGCCGTCCGATGCGCTCGTGGTGCGTGGTGCCCGCGAGCACAACCTGCGAAACGTCAGTGTCACCATTCCGCGCGACAAGCTGACGGTGATCACCGGCCTTTCGGGGTCGGGTAAGTCGTCGCTCGCATTCGACACGATCTACGCCGAAGGGCAGCGACGCTACGTCGAGTCGCTTTCCGCGTATGCACGTCAGTTCCTCGGGCTCATGGAAAAGCCCGATGTCGACGCTATCGAGGGACTCTCGCCGGCGATTTCGATCGAGCAGAAGTCGGCCGGACACAACCCGCGCTCCACGGTCGGCACGGTCACGGAGATCTACGACTATCTGCGTCTGCTCTATGCGCGCTCGGGCACGCCGCATTGTCCGAATTGCGGACGACCGGTGCAGCGGCAGAGCCCAGTGCAGATCGCCGAGCAGGTGTTGGCGTGGCCCGATGGCACGCGCATCGAGATCCGCTCGCCGCTCGTGCAGGAGCGAAAGGGGGAGTTTCGCGAGCTGTTCGAAGGCGCTCGCAAGCAGGGCTTTGTGCGCGCCATCGTGGACGGCGAACTCATCGAGCTTGCGAATCCGCCGAAGCTCAATCGTCGCGCCAATCACTCCATCTCAGTGATTGTCGACCGACTCGTCGTGCGCACTGAAGATCGCGGTCGTATCACCGATTCCATCGAAACAGCGCTGCGACTGGCCGAAGGGCTCGCTGAAATCGTGCGCCACGATGGAGCATCGCCAACAACGGAGCTTTTCTCGGAGCGATACGGCTGCCCGAACTGCGGCATCTCGATGCCTGAGCTCGAGCCGCGGCACTTCTCCTTCAATTCGCCTTTCGGCGCCTGCGAAACGTGCAGTGGTCTCGGCACGACACGCAGTGTGAGCGAAGAGCTCATTCTTGGCGATCCCACGATCTCCATTCTTGAAGGCGTGGTGTTGCCGTGGGGTGAGCCCGACGGGTATCTCCGCAAAGTCATTCTTCCTGGTCTCGCCAGGCAATTGGGGTTCGACCTCAACACGCCGTGGGGAAAGATCGGCGGCAAGGTTCGGCAGCAGCTGCTCTACGGCGTGAGTGATGCGCCTCCGCCGCCACGCAGCGGTGTCAAGAAAGCCGCCAGGAGTTCCAGGACGGCGAAGACCGCCGCCAAGGCCGAAAGCACCTGGGAAGGAATCGTCACGCAGGTGCAGCGTCGCTACGACGAATCGAGCTCCGACGGTGTGCGGATGGAACTCGAGCAGTACATGGTCGCGGCGCCGTGTCCCACCTGCGATGGGCGGCGACTTCGCGCCGAGTCGCTCGCGGTCACGATTCACAATCGCAACATCGGCGAAGTGGTCGAGCAGAGCGTGGTCGATGCGCTCGCGTTCTTCGAAGAGGTGCCGGTGCGAAAGGCCGGTCACCCCGGTCTCGATCCGGGCATCGCGGCGCCGATTCTCAAGGAGGTGCGCGAACGGTTGCGTTTCCTGGTGGATGTGGGGCTCGACTATCTCACGCTCAATCGCAGCGCCGAATCACTCTCCGGCGGCGAAGCGCAGCGCATTCGACTCGCCACACAGATCGGTTCGCGACTGGTCGGGGTGTTGTACATCCTCGATGAGCCGAGCATCGGCCTGCATCAGCGCGACAATGGGCGGCTGCTCTCCACACTCAAGCAACTCCGCGATCTGGGCAACACGGTCATCGTTGTCGAGCACGACGAAGAAACCATTCGCGAAGCGGATCACCTGATCGACTTGGGCCCGGGCGCTGGGAAGCACGGCGGTGAGATCATTGCCGCCGGCACGGTGAAGCAAGTCACGAACACCGCCGCATCGATCACTGGTCAGTATCTCAAAGGCAAGCGCTCCATTGAGGTGCCGGCCAAGCGCCGCCCGGTGGATGCGTCGCGCATGATCACGGTTGCAGGTGCGCGCGAACATAACCTGAAAGATGTGACGGCTGACTTCCCGCTTGGGTTGTTTGTCGCCGTCACCGGTGTCTCCGGGTCGGGCAAGAGTACGCTCGTCACAGACATTCTGCAGAAATCACTGTCGCGACATTTCTATCGCGCGCGTGTGATTCCTGGCACGCACAATCGCATCACCGGTCTCGAGCATCTCGACAAAATCATCGACATCGACCAGAGCCCGATTGGTCGTACGCCACGCTCGAATCCGGCGACTTACACGGGCGTGTTCACGCCGGTGCGCGAGCTGTTCGCCGATCTGCCCGAGTCGAAGATTCGCGGCTATGGGCCGGGACGTTTCTCCTTCAATGTGAAGGGCGGGCGCTGCGAGTCCTGTCAGGGCGATGGGTTGGTGAAGATCGAAATGCACTTCCTCCCCGACGTCTTCGTGCCGTGCGACGTGTGCAAGGGAAAGCGCTTCAATCGCGAGACACTCGAGGTGCGATTCCGCGGCTTGAGCATCGCAGAAGTGCTTGATCTCACGGTGGAAGACGCGTGTGGTGTCTTCGAGAATCAACCACGCATTCTGCCCAAGCTCGAAACCCTGCGGGACGTTGGGCTCGGATATATCCATCTGGGGCAAAGCGCGACGACACTGTCCGGAGGCGAGGCGCAGCGTGTCAAGCTGGCGACCGAGCTGGCAAAGCGCGATACGGGTCGCACCCTCTACATCCTCGATGAGCCCACAACCGGTCTCCACTTCGAAGATGTGCGCGTGTTGCTCGGCGTGCTGCACAAGCTGGTTGATCGCGGCAACACGGTTTTGGTCATTGAGCACAATCTCGATGTGATCAAGACCGCAGACTGGATCGTCGATCTCGGACCGGAAGGCGGCGTGCGTGGCGGCACCATCGTCGCGCAAGGCACACCGGAGCAAGTGGCGCGCGTGAAAGAAAGTCATACCGGTCACTATCTCAAACCAATGCTTGGGTAGATACGGCATACGCATTGCTCTGGAGCTGGCTCGCGCGAAGGCGCAACCGCAATTGCGGAGCAGGGTCCACGCCAGTCAGGAGTTTGCATGAACGTATTCGCCCGAGTGTCCGCTGCGACACTTGCCGCTGTTGCCCTCGCCAGTCCGGCGAGTGCGCAGATCACATTCACGGGATACACCAACGGGTGCTTCTACACCGCGGCGGTGTGCGCTCCTGAAACGACAAGTGGCGCACGCACGGACGTGCTTGGGCCGCTGACGTATACCAACTCATCGTTCAGCGTCCTGTCGTCGGGCGGAGTGGCGGCGATCGGCGATGTTCCGGCGTCACCGAACGTCAACAACCTCGGTTCGATTTCGCTGCCTGCGAATTCCCCGTTGTTCAATTTCGGCACCGGCACCACGAATCGCTTCGCGCTCAACGTGCTCTTCACCGCGCCGGGAAGCACCACCCCGATGAGTGTGAATTTTCTTGCGACACTCTCGGGCAACGTTGAAGGCAACCAGGGCGGCGTCTTCTTCGACTTCGACAACACGCCGCAGATGTTCACCTCGGGCGCTGGGTCCTTCACGCTGCGTGTGAACGACGTCAGCCTGACGAACACTGGCGGTGTGAATGCCGTACCGCTCAGCGGATTCATCACGGTCTCGACGGTACCAGAGCCGGGCACGTACGCGTTGATGGCCGGCGGACTCGTGGGATTGTTGGCGATGGCGCGTCGTCGCCGAGCGGTCTGAGCCACACGAAAGTCTTGTGGGACCGAACGGCAACAAAGATTGAACGAGTTGTGTATAGTGGATGCACACGTGAGTCGAACGTTATTCACGTGTGCGTTCAGATGTTCCTGTAGGTACGACGAGGTTCCTGTAGGTCCTGATTGAAGCGAACCTGCGCAGGGACGACGTTGAGCGGGCGTTCGGCCGACGGGCCGAGCGCCCGCTTTCTGTTCTCCCTCGCGGCGCCCTAGATTGGGAGATGGTCTCTCTACTTGATATCATCGGCCCGGTGATGGTTGGGCCGAGTTCGAGCCATACGGCCGGCGCTTGCCGCTTAGGGCTCCTGGCGCGATGCCTCGTTGGCGGCACGCCCGAAAAAGCACTCATTGAACTGCACGGATCGTTCGCCCGAACCGGCGAAGGACACGGCACAGACAAAGCCATCGTTGGCGGTCTCATGGGTTTCCGCCCCGATGACGAGCGGCTGCGTACCGCCCTCGACATCATGGAGCGCGAGGGGCTGCAGTATCGCTTCGAGAAAACCACCCTCGACGACGACGCGCATCCCAATACGGTGCGCATCACGCTTGAGCGTGGTGATCGCAAATCGCAGATGGTGGGAGCGTCGCTCGGCGCCGGTCGTGTGGTCGTTCAGGAAATCGACGGCTATCCGGTGGAAGTCACCGGCAACCTTCACACGATTGTGCTGGTTGCGCAGGACGTCAAAGGATCGGTCGCCCGAATTGCGACACTACTGGCCGATTCCGACGTCAACATCGCCACACTCAAGCTCACGCGTAAGGAACGCGGCGGCGATGCCTTCATGGTCATCGAAGTGGATCATGAGCCCAACGAGTCCATTCGCGACGCCATTCGTCAGTTGCCCTGGGTCACGTGGGCGTTCCGCCTCGACAAGGTGAGCGCCTGATGATCACGCACGAACACGACGTTGAACAAGAGGCGCGCTGATGTTTCGCTCTCTGGCCGATGCCATTCGCGCCGCCGAGTCTCGCGGTATGACACTCTCCGCGGTTGCACTCGAAGCGGAAGCAAAAGATCAGGGTCGCCCGGTCGCGGAGATTCGCGATGCATTGCGGCGTGCGATGCACGTGATGAAGGGAGCTGTCGATCGGGGAATGACCGGTGACCTCAAGTCGTCGTCCGGCTTGGTTGGCGGTGATGCCGCGAAGTTGCGCACCGGTCCGGATGGCCCACTCGCCGGCACGCCGTTTCGCGATGTGATCGCGCGCGCGCTCGCGGTGCAGGAAGTGAATGCCGCGATGGGTGTGATTGTCGCGGCGCCAACTGCCGGCGGCGCCGGCGTGCTGCCCGCCGTGCTCACCGGGCTCGCGGCAGCCCGTGGTATCGGCGAAGAGCAGGTGGTCGATGCGCTGGCGACGGCCGGTTTGATCGGCGCCGTGGTGGCTGAACGCGCGTCGTTGTCGGGCGCGGAAGGTGGTTGTCAGGCAGAAACCGGTGCGGCCGCGGGGATGGCGGCTGGTGCCGCAGTCGAAATGCTGGGCGGTTCGCCGCGTCAGGTGGGTCACGCCACGGCGCTTGCGCAACAAGGCACCCTTGGTCTCGTCTGCGACCCGCTCGGCGGCCTGGTCGAGCTCCCCTGCGTCTTCCGCAACGCGACTGGTGCCGCCATTGCGCTTGCAGCAATCGAGATGGCGATGGCGGGGATCGAGTTCGCCATCCCTGCCGATGAGGTCATCGACACGATGGGCGAGATCGGCGCCAGTATGGATGTGCGCTACCGAGAGACCGCTGGCGGCGGACTGGCCGCGACGCCGACGGGACGGCGGCTGGCCCGCGAGCGTCTGTACGAGCTCAAGCGAGGGTAGAACCACCCGCGTTGTGGCGGCCGTGGCACAACCAGCTCGACTGTGGCATCCGTCCATCAGATGTGTAGGGATTCATAAAAACGACGAACTCAGCCATTCGATTGGAAATGGTTGGGTTCGTCGTAAGTTGTTTATTGGCAGTATTTTATCCAACCTCTTGTACTGAAGAGCTCGTGGCAAGGCTCTTGCGAACTCAACCATTCGATCCCGCTGGTCTCATCCTTTGGTCGAGCGCACTCCTATGTCCATTCTCCGTCGATCCCTTGGCGCTGCGATGCTCTTCGCGGCATCCACGGCGTCTGCGCAGACGTCGTTCACCTACAGCACCCGCGGCTGCGTCGCCGTGGCGTCCTGCACTGTGAATGGTGCTTCCCCGACGACGTCGACGTTCAATACCACGTCGACCGGTTCGATTCAGTTCAGCGGCGTGAACAACGTGACCGCTGGCCCGACGAACTCGAACGGCTATCTGTCGTTGAGCAACCTCGGACAGTTCACGTTCATGGACGCGAACGCCTTTTCGAATCCCACGATTTCGTTCAACGGCAACGCGGCGCTGAACTTCAATCTGTGGATCGATTTCGTCGCTCCGGTCGTGAATGGCGCGCCAGTCACATTCTCGGCGCAGCTCACGGGCACGCTCATGTCGGATGTCGACAACGGCGTGGTGTCGCTCAACTTCTCGCCGGCATGGAAAACGGGCTTGAGCTACTCCACATCGGGTGGCAGCCAGCCGTTCGCACTGTTCGTCGACAACAACATGATCCGTTCTGCGTACACGGGTTGGAGTGCACCGGCGGGTTGGTCGCGCATGTCGCTGACCGGTGCGCTCGATTGCTCGCCGGGTGAAAGCGGCAACGGCATCGTGGCGACGCCGTACGCGGGCACGGGCTGCGCGGCACCCGCTGAAACGAAGATCCAGACGTTCGAGCTGCCGCCGCAAACCACGGTGCCGGAGCCCTCGACCTACGCGCTCATGGCCGCTGGTCTCGCCGGACTTGGCTTCGCGGCGCGCCGCCGTCGCAGCTCCTGATTCACTCGGGGACGCGCACGCTTCGACCGTCGTCGTGAGACAATGCGGTACATTTGCAACGCCCGGTGCTTCGGCATCGGGCGCTTTGCATTTCACCACTCGAATCGCGCGGCAACTCGTGAACGCTTCCTTCGATCGCACTCTGCGTGTCGGCGTGGCACTGCTCCTGCTTACCGCCTGCGAAGGGCGTTTCTCGCGCACGCCGTGGATGCGCGACGGCGATACGCCGCTTCGGGACGTCGAGCGCACGGGCACGCTCGACAGTCGTGCGCTGCTCGAAGGCTCAGGAGTAGTCGTGTCGCCGAGTACCCCGGGTTTGCTGTGGGCGCTTAACGACAGCGGCAATGATCCCGACCTGTTCGCCCTCACGCCGCAGGGACATGTGCGAGGCGTGGTGCGCGTGCAGGGTGCAAAGAATCGCGACTGGGAAGCACTTGGCGTTGGCCCGTGTCCGGAGGGGCAGTGTCTCTACGCCGGTGACGTCGGTGACAACGAAGGACATCGCAAGTCGCTGCAGATCTATCGCGTTGCCGAACCGGTTGTGCCGACTGGCATCGGCAGCGTAACGACGGCCGCACCGATCATCGTGCGCTTCGCCGACGGTGGTCACGATGTCGAAGCGATGTACGTTGCGCCGGATACAAGTATCTGGTTCATCACCAAGCGACCGACGAGTCGACAGGATGGCAGCAAGCGTCCCGTCCATCTGCACCGCCTGATGCGCGCGCAATGGAGCACCGAAGTGCCCCTCGCGATTGAAGACTCACTACCCATCACGCCCGAGGACGGGATGGGCCGAGACTGGGTCACCGACGCGAGCCTGAGCACGCCTGACTCGACTGGAAAACGCCGGCTCGTCGTGCTCACGTACGGCGCCGTGTACGTATTCGAAGTGGACGCGCTCTCTGGAAAGCCGGGAGCGCTCGTGCAGCGATGCGCCATTCCCGTCAATGAACGCTCCGCCGAGGGGATCACCTGGCTCCCCGACAGGCGAGTGCTACTGCTGAGCGAAGGGGTGGGCGAGCCACTCTACGCCGGTCGGTGTCCGTGACCGTGGTCGATGGGGAACAGGCTGTCGCCGGGTCCTCCGCGGCGTAGCTTAGGTGGGCGTTTCAGCGTGTCGAAACGAATCACTTCGACTCGCCGTACGGCTCGGTATCCGAACCTACAGGGAATCAGACATGGTCACGCGTGAAGACATCCAGGACTTCCTGGATCGCCTGGGTGCCGATGGCGCCAACCACCACGAAGTCGAACCTGGTCTCTGGGTGGTCAAGCCCAGTGGCTCACTCGATTTCGATGTTGTCGTGACCCACAATCCGCCGGTCGTGGTGCTGCGCGTGAAGGTCATGCCGCTCCCCACCGAAGCCGTCGAATCCGCCTCGCTCAGCCGTCGGCTGCTCGAGTTGAATGCCACTGACCTGCTTCACGGCGCTTACGGCATCGACGGCGATGACGTGGTACTCACTGAAGCGCTCGAACTCGCGCATCTGGACTTCGAAGAATTCCTCGCGGCGTTCGAAAGCATGACACTTTCGCTCACGGGGCATCTCCGTGAACTGGCCGCTTTCCGCGAGGCTCGTTGATCCATGGGCATCTTTGATCGCCTGTCCACTCTCATCAAGTCGAACCTGAACGACCTCATCTCCTCGGCGGAAAACCCCGAGAAGATGTTGAATCAGATCATCGTCGACATGCGCAATCAGCTCGCGAAGGCCAAGCAGCAGGTGGCCGCCGCGATTGCCGATGAAAAGCGCCTGAAGGACCAGGCCGACGCCGAGTTCAAGCTCGCTGACGACTGGGAGAAGCGTGCGATGTTGGCGCTGCAGGAAGGACGCGAAGATCTCGCGCGCCAGGCCCTCGTGCGTCAGCAGGAGCATCTCGAGCACGGACAGCAGCTCGCCACCACGTGGGACGCGCACAAGCTCGAGACCGAAAAGCTCAAGAACTCGCTGCGCGATCTCAACGACAAGATCGAAGAGGCGAAGCGAAAGAAGAACCTGCTGCTGGCGCGTCAGCGTCGTGCCGAAGCTCAGGCGCGCATTTCGCAGACGATGTCGGGGATGTCGGAGAACTCGGCGTTCGAAGCGTTCGCTCGCATGGAAGAAAAGATCACGACGAATGAACGTCAGCTTCAGGCGGCGCAGGAAATCGACGAGGAGTTCAGCGGCGACAACCTCGCGAGTCAGTTCAAGCAGCTCGAGCGCGCGTCTGGCGGCGCGTCGGCAGACATGCAGCTGATGGCACTCAAGCAGCGCATGGGCATGTTGCCCGCTGGAGCGCCGGCTGCGGCGAAGCAGTTGGCCGCGGGTGCCGCGGAACCGGCAGCCGCACCCGAAGCCGTGGCGGCCATTCCGGCGTCAACGCCCGAGCACAAAACAAGCGAAGTGGACCTCATCGCCGAGATCGAACAGTTGCGCGGTATTAACCCGCGCTCCTGAAGTGCACGCAGCACGATCAGAACGGCGACTCCGAACGGGGTCGCCGTTTTGCATTGGAATTTCAATGACTCAGAGTCATTGAAAGGAGCGGGTTTCAATGACTCAGAGTCATTGAAAGGGCCGGTGTTCGTATCTGCGTTTGAATGATCCAACGTGCAACGAAATGATGACACATGCGCGCGTTGCGAATTGCATGCTGTCGCCATGCCGTCCTCATCAACGCACTCATCATCGCACTCGTCGCCCGCGCGCCCTGGTGCGCGTCCACTGCTCGCCCTGCGCGATGCCAGCGTCGAGTGGCAAGTCGGTCTGTCCAGCCGCTGTGCGGCGACAGTGCGCGTGCTCGACCGCGTGTACTTTGCCGTGGCGCCGAGCGAGTGCATTCTCGTGCACCACAACGACCCGGCCAGTGTGAGTGTGCTGCTTGCCGCTCTTGCTGGTGACCTTCGACATCGAGCGCCCGCATCACGCGGTGCGATCCGCGGAACGCACATCGCCCGCGCGGGTGTTCGGATTCGGCGGACCAGTATTCGGGTGGATCTGATCGCGACGCTGATGCGCGCCTGGGAGACGGGACGCCCGCGGGAGATCCTCACGATGGTGACGCCCACCGTGCACCTGCTGCGCGCCTCGCGCCATGCCGTCAGCACTCCCGAAGACCATGCCGCATGGACACAGTGGGCTCGCTCGGAGCGTGCGCGCGGCGGAGCCATTGTGATAGTGACCGATCAAGAGCTCGAGCTGCCGTCGGAGCTGCAGGGTGCGCGTCAGTCGCTCGTACACGAGTCGGTGCCGGTCTATCGTGGGGCGGTCGACTCCTCGGCAGATTCGGAATCCGCCATTCAGGCCTGGCGGCTCCGCCATGGCCGACTGGTGCCGGCGATTAGATTCCGAACGACACAATAGCCGTGAGACGCGACCGCCCCCGTGGTCGTCGTCTCTGCGCTCCATCGTATCCGCGCAACCGATTCCCATGCCCGAGTTCCGCCTGTACAACACGCTCACGCGTCGCGTCGAGCCGTTCGCACCCGTCGATGGTCATACGGTGCGCATGTACACGTGTGGACCCACCGTCTACAACGCGGCGCATCTGGGCAATTTCCGCACGTTCCTGTTTGAAGACTTGCTGCGTCGCGTGTTCCGCCTCGTGGGTTGGCAGGTGGATCAGGTCATGAACCTGACCGACGTCGACGACAAGATCATCAAGAAGGCGCAGAAGGAAGGGATCAGCATCACGCAGGTCACGGAGCCGTACACCGATCTGTTTCACACGGATCGGCACTATCTCCGTATCGAAGACGCCGAGCGTTATCCCAAGGCCACCGAGCACATCCCCGAGATGATCGAGCTCGTGGAGCGACTGGTCGCGAACAACGTGGCGTACATCGCCGAGGATGGTTCGGTGTACTTCGCGATCGATCGCTTTGCCGACTACGGCAAGCTGTCGCAGCTCGACAAGCGTGAAGTGCGTGCGGGTGCGCGTGTCGCGCAGGACGAGTACGCGAAGGAGAACGCGCAGGACTTTGCCCTGTGGAAAGCCGCGAAGGCCGAAGACGAAGAAACTGGCGCCGCGTGGGATTCACCGTGGGGCCGTGGACGTCCGGGGTGGCATCTCGAATGCTCCGCGATGGCCATGAAATACCTTGGCGAAACGTTCGACCTGCATGCGGGTGGTATCGACCTGATCTTTCCGCATCACGAAGACGAGATCGCGCAGAGCGAAGCGGCCACGGGCAAGCAGTTTGCGCGGTGCTGGTGCCATGGAGAGTTCCTGCTCACCGACGGCTCGAAGATGGCGAAGCGAGTGGGCAACGTGTCGAACGTGGTCGGACTGCGTGATGCCGGTATCAGTGGCACCGCGTATCGCCACTTCGTCTTCAGCGCGCACTACCGCAAGCAGCTCAACCTTGGCGAGGACTCACTCGAGGCATCGCGTACGGCGGTGAATCGTGTGGGTGCCTTCGCGCGCAGGTTGTCGGAAGCCACCGGTGCCACGGCCGCGTTGGCGGAGGCCGCGACGCGTGCCGAGCAGGCCTTCATCGAGGCGTTGTACGATGACCTCAATGCGCCGGAAGCGATGGCAACGTTGTTCACGTTCATCACCGAGGCCAATCGTGAACTCGACGCCGGTGGGACGGACGCCGCCGCGCTCGAGCGTGCCCGTGCGGCGTTTCGACTGATGGATGGCGTCTTGGATCTGGTGCCGGAGCAGGATACCGACGAAGAGTTGGGGGCGTGGGTGGAGGCGCAGCTGGAGGCCCGAAAGTCGGCGCGTGAGCGTCGGGATTGGGCCGCGGCCGACGCCGCCCGTGACGCGTTGACGGCACGAAACATCCTTATTGAGGACGGCCCGCAAGGCACCCGCTGGCGTAAGGGGTAACTGGCGGAGTTCTAAGGCCTTACGCCGCAAGGAGTTGCACCTGGGGAATGGTCGGGGCTTTCATGGAAGCCGAGCCCCGATTATCCTAGGTGACTCTGGGTGTTCGGGTCCTTCTGCTGACGTAGCTCAGTTGGTAGAGCAGCTGATTTGTAATCAGCAGGTCGTCGGTTCAATCCCGACCGTCAGCTTGACCTGGCCCCGGGCAGACAGACTTGGGTGGGATACTCAAGTGGCCAACGAGATCAGACTGTAAATCTGACGGCGCAAGCCTTCGAAGGTTCGAATCCTTCTCCCACCACTGCAGGACCGATGGCAGTTGCATCGGGTACGACGGACAACGCGGGAGTAGCTCAGTTGGTAGAGCGCTAGCCTTCCAAGCTTGATGTCGCGGGTTCGAGTCCCGTCTCCCGCTCTATTCGAGAAACTTCGAAACGCCGGCCTCTGAATGGGGCCGGCGTTTCGTTGATGGGGTCATCATGGGGTCAACCGCGTGGACTAGAGCGGGCTGTCTGCGCGCGCTAATGCCATTTCGCGCGCCCGCTGGGCGACCCGCATCGCGCAGACCATGACCGTCCACATGCCCGAGGGCTGCATCGGAGCGGTCCGCACCCCGACTGGCGAATCCCGGTACCACCCTCGCTGGTCTCGGGACCGGTGCCCCGAGATGGCGTCCAGCACCACTTCGCTTACGACATCTAGCGGGTCCTCCGCGTCGCGGAGCAGCTCGGTGCGGGCCAAGTCGCAGAGGTCGACCATCGCCCGGCGCATGCCGTACCACCCGAAGTGCGGCACGCCGGCTAGCTCCTCCGCGTGGCGCCAGGCCTTGAGTAGTGGGCCCCGCGACAGTGGGAACAGGCGCTGGTCCTGCCGGCGCGCGGCCGCGTCGAGGATCTCCCGGAAGCGTTCGAAGTGTCTAAAGGGGACGATCAGCCAAGCAGTCTGCTTGCGCTCCTGCTCAGGCGGCTTAAATGCCCAAGCCGACGACACATTCACCGTGTTGGCGAGCGTGGTGTTGATCACTTGGCCCAGACGGTGTTCCCCACCTAGGAGCACGGCATCCCGCAGCACGGGGTGAATCGGTGAGGCCGGATCGTAGAACACCCTCCACAGGCGGCCCGCCTCCGGAACGGAGTAGCGCTTCTCCCTGCTCACCCGCTTGGCCACCGGCCGGCAGGCCGCTGCCACCTTGCCTTGCCAGCCATGCGCGAGCGCCAGCGCCCGGTAACCGTGGCTCACCCGATACTCGCGCTCCGCCCAGCGGGACGCGCGCAGCAAGACGCTGACCCGCTTCATGGCGTTGTCTGCCACGCCTGTCTCCCACAAGGACCGGGTATCGTTGGCCGTGATCTCAAGGAAAGCTCGGTCGGCGCCAAGTCTATCTTCGATCTGGTCGGCAAGGGCGCGGGCCGTCCGGGCCTGGAGCGTCCAGCTCACATAGATCCCCCGCGGCGACGGCGGGTTCGCGGCCCAGAACTCGCGCCGGAGAATACGCTTCCGGGGCGGAATTCCCCGCGGAGAGGGGCCAATGGCGTGAAGGAAGACGTCGCGCAGCGTGATGGTGGTCGGCGCCGAC
The DNA here is from genome assembly GCA_966112585.1 of uncultured Gemmatimonadaceae bacterium. Classification (GTDB taxonomy): domain Bacteria; phylum Gemmatimonadota; class Gemmatimonadetes; order Gemmatimonadales; family Gemmatimonadaceae; genus Gemmatimonas. The sequence goes on along the minus strand of CBHWDN010000017.1, from coordinate 39,887 downwards.
TTAGGAGGCGTGGGCTCCTCACGTGCGATGGACGCTGCATCGAGGCCGAGCGCCAGCGCCTCAACTCGGGCGGTCGGCTGCCCCGCGCGAAGCGCATCCGAGATCATGGCGGCGCGAACCTCGGCCTCATTTTCGACGCTCCGCTGGTCGCGCCGGTTATTCGGCCAAATTAGGCTGCTAGCCACTTTGTTATAGCCGCCGCGCGCCCCGGACTCGGACGGCTCTCGACGAGGCCACTGAAAATAAAGTCGGTTACCGCGATCACGACGAACGTGAATGGAGACCCGAGACCCTCGGGTTCCAAGAGTGGAGAGACGCATATCGACTCATGCGCTGAGGGACAGGGGAAGCGCCTGGCGGCGCGGGAGCCGAGAGTGTAGGGCATCCGTGCTTTTGCGCCACATCGCCGCCTCTAGGCGGCCACTACCCCGCGCACGCTCCGAAAATCGCGCCGAGTATCGCCACGACGAGCAGGAACGGGAACGCGTATCCGAAGGCGATGAGGCAGATCGCCAGGACAACGAGCGTCAGCAGCAGTCGCGGCAGGCAGGCCACGCAAGACCAGAGTTTACGCACGAGAGATCCAGGCTAAGTGAAAACCTTGATCTCTACCCTGAACTTTTCGCGCGCCCCAACGCCGCCGCGCTTACCCCGTGATGCTATCGAACCGGAAACGCGACGCGGCCAGGTACTCGGGAACAGTCTCGCCGATCAGCCAGCGCCGACCCAGCCTCTCTGCCACTGCGCCCGCCGTATTGGATCCACCAAACGGGTCGACCACGACGTCCCCGGGCTCAGTGCAGAGTTTCACGAAGAATTCCGGCAGCGCTGCGGGGAAGCGCGCGGGGTGGATCTTCAATCCGGCCTCCTTGCAGCGGAGCGTGTACTGGTCGTTGGCGGCGTTGTTGCCGGCTCGAATCCAGTCACTGGCAGCGAGCATCGCGTCGTCAAAAAGCTCGTCTCGCACGTAGCCGAGCTGCTCGTCTTCACTGACGTTCGGCGGGATGCTGCCGCCCGCGTTCACCTTGTCGAAGTCGCTCGTGATGTTGTGCCCAGAAGGCCTCACGGTTGCGCGCACACCGCGCTTGTTGAGGCGGATCATGTCCGCGCTGTACTCGCGCAGCACGTGGCGATTGTTCGCCTTCGGGTGTGGTGTCTTTGAAAACCACCACACGTATTCCACGCTGTCCTTCACGCGGATGCGGCGCACCGTGACCCACTCGGCAGGCATCGGCATCTTTGCGGGGTTGTACCAAAAGAATTCTTGCGCAAGATGAAAGTTGAGTTCGTCGGTGAGCGCCAGCAGCGTCTTGAAGTGATACGTCGAACGCGTTGGGATGCCCTTGTTATAGCTGCCACCGATGTTGAGCACGAACGACCCGTCATCCGTCAGAACGCGGAAGATCTCGCAAGCGAACGTGCAGAACCACTCGACGTATTCGTTCTTCGAGACGTTGCCGTACTCTTTCTTGAAGTGCAACGCATACGGCGGCGATGTGAACACCAGATTGACGCTGCTATCCGGCAACGCCTTCAGCATGTCGCGCGAGTCGCCAAGGTACGCCGCGCCGTAAGGCGTGGTGTAGTCGGGCTTGAGTCCCTGCACCAACGTGCTGGGATTCTGATGCGTGGAGAAATCGAGCGGCTGCTGGGTGGCCATTTTACGGGGCTTGAGTCGAGCTGAGCCTTGCGGCATGGCGTAGTCGGCGGGAAGTTAAGGACGCAATATCACCCGGGCTATCCGGCAGTGCCAAACTGCCCGGGGACTTTTGCGCGTCCCAACGTTTGGAGCGTCGGTGAGTGATCTTGACGAAGTAAAACAATTACTCGAACGGATGAGCGAATCTGAGCGGCGCCTGGCGCTAGCGCATCTTCGTTCACTGCTGGCGCCGCACCCCATGGAAACCAAACTCATGGTGACCGTGGATGGCATTCTTGACTCGCTGTCGCGTGCCGGCGAACTCACGATACGCATGATTCGCGGCATCTTCGCCGAGAGCGCTTGGGCAACGGAAGTCCTGCCAGCGCTTCAAAAAGACGGATGGCGTGATATCCCGACGCTGGGCGATCCACCGTACGACTTCAAGCTGACGCAGGCACCGACGAGCGATGACAACCTGAAGCGATCCGACTTGGTGTTGCTTCAGGTGAAGATGCAGCGCTCGGAAAAGGGGCAGCCCTTGCCAGCGAGCGCACAGCTCAGCGTATGGCCGGCGAACCACTGGGTGGTCGAAGTACAGAAGACACGTAGCGGAAAGAAGGACGACAAAAAAACGCGACCATATGGCTTCGGAGAGTTTGACATACTAGCCGTGTCGCTAGGACCTTCCGAGGGGCGCTGGTCGCACTTCGTTTATACGCTCGACCGATTCCTCATTCCGTCCGCAAAAGACCCCGGTTGCATCCAGACGATGCAGCCGGTGTCGCCGAGCGAGAGCGACACGTGGACACGGTCGTTCACAACGGCGGTGGGATGGATGCGCAGCGATGTCGCGCGGCGCGTCGACGACACTTTTCGTCCAGCGAGACTCGCTAACTTTCGAGGTCCACAACGCTAGGAGGATTGTAGTGAAGTACGATATCGAGCGAGGATTGGAAATTGCGCGCGCGGCACTGGCCGAAAAGCAGGCAGAGCAGCAGGCCGAAGCTCAGCGGCAGGAGGCGGCCGACGCAGATCGCGTGCAGCACTACGTGCCAATGCTCAACGCGGTAAAGGAGCTCGTGGACGAACACACGGCGGGATGGTCCGTGACCACCGGCGGTCCATCGGATTTTCTGATCTCAATCAGCGCATCCCCGGGCGGACTCCGAGTCAAGCATAAAGGTGGCGATGCGTTTCAGCTTGAGGCAAAAGACGACCTTATCAGACAGTACATGCTCGCGAACGACGGTAGGGCATCAGGCGCAGATTCGTGGAAGCTGATCTGTCGCTGGATCGGCGCCAACGCAACGCTCAAGTAACAGGCCCCGACGACACACAGATCGTTGAGGCCCTCGTGCATGCCGCCCAATGGCGAAGGTGAGAGAATGCAGTGCCGCGGAATTATTCGACGACAATGTCCGTTGTTACGTTGCTCGCATGCCTCAGCGATTCTTAGATTCTGAGCGAGCATGTGATTGACGCCCGATCCTCTGCGCCAGGATGATCGACTCTAGTTAACGCGCTCGAGACGCGGGGCGTAGCGGTGCGGAGCCCCGCGGTGGGTAACTCAAGCGACTGATCGTTGAAATTCTTCCAAAAGGGTTACGGCTTCGAAAAACCCCGGATACGACCGGCGCTTTTGTTGTGCCCACTCCCTGGCACTCAAGAGTTCGGCGAGCGGAACATCCCTCAGATCTCGACCCCGATGCTTTCCGAAGGGCATGTGCTGTGCGCCGGCGTCTTCGAGCGTCATCGTTCGATGAGCTTTCATTGTGGGCGCTGCTGTGGAACGCAAAGGAGCGCGATGTTTCGCAGCGGATTCTGTGACGCTCCCAGGGCCCGTGATACTCTTGTGCGCGCCGACGATGGGTGCGTCCCATCGATAGGCTTTGCCGTCGATACGTACGTTGTTGCGTCCCGTATCGGAGAAGTTCGCCCACATGTCGCGAAGCGAATACAAGTGCTCGCCGATCCCCCACACGGCGCACACCCTCTTGAAAGCGCTCGACAACGCTCCTTTCACCGGTTCAACGTCGGTCGCGTCCGCGCCGTCGGCCTTCGCGATCCATTCTCCGTCGACACGGAGAGAGAGCGTCGCAATGACTCCGCCTGGCCGCGGACCTTCTGAATATTCGACGCGCCAATTCGCCGGGCCAAGTACCGAGTTGAGGCGGGCTCTCGCAGCGCGAGCGTCGATATAAGCAAGCACTTGCGCCCATGGCCGTCCGTTCTTGATGCCTGCGCGAGCGACACGCCACTCGATCTCGTCAGCCTCAAACGGAGCTGCGAGGCGAGCGAACACGTTTGCGTGGGCTTGGTCGATGGTCATTCAGTCCTCCGGCAAGTTGAGTCTCGTGTATTCGAAGCCAACAAGGGCGAGAGTATGCGCCTGATGTCGGGCGCGTCGAACGACCGCGGAAAGGAAGCGGGACGGCTCGACGAAGCGAATGCGATACTGGGGTACTAGAGGCCCGCTACGTCGCCGCAAACCGACGAAGCTCTGCGATTGAGATCTCGCCAAGTGGGGCTCCTCACGATGTATCCCTTTACGCTCAGGGTCTGTTGACCCGTCCACGCCCCACAACGACTCCGGCCCGAAGAATCTCAACGTGTGCGCCGTCAAGAGTCGACGCAGGTTGATCGAGAACAGTCGAGAAGACGAACGTGTTTGGATGATCAGCAAGCGCGTTGAGTGAAATTCCGATATCGGCAACCAGCGCACCGTTGGTGGAGCGAACTATGACACGTGCGTCGTGTGCATCAGCGCTGGACACCACGCTATTAAGGGCCTCGTGCACGCGAGTCTTCAGTTTGCCGTCGACCAAACTGCCAGTGAGCACCAACCGCGAGAAGGTCCGCGAACTAGCGGCCTCCACAACGGATCGCGCGCTTGCCACGGTGTCGCGCGCCGCCCGGTACTGCAGGGCGCCCGTCCACATGTAGTCGCTGACCCACTGGACCGAGCACTGGCCCATGATGTCACCCGCTTTCGGCGAGACCAACGCCCCCGAGCGCACATCCCAACCCCAGCTTCCAATGCTTCCGTTGAGATAGGGATAGCCCGGATCGAGGCCGCCAAGCACCAGACCTGTGCAGGTCGTGGCATGCATGCGTCCAAACATGTGGCCCACCTCGTGTGCCATCACGGCCGGACTCATGATCACCGCCGCGACGCGCGTTCCCAAGGTGGCCACACCGGCACCACTCCGGACGACACTCACGTAATAGGTCTGGAGACTCGCCCCATCCGTTTGCCGCAAGGCCGTCATGTCGGCGACAAGGGTTGTGCCGACGTCAGCATCCGTCGACCGCGCCACGGACGTGAACGGCGCACGGATCGAAACATCAATCTGCCGCAACGGCCACAGCATCCGCGTCAGCGAGAGCAACGAATCCGCCCCCGCGCTCGTGAGGATCGGCGCAGCCGAATCCGCGAGCTGGGTCGGGACCAATACCAGGCGCATCACTGGGACTTCCGCGACACTCACCGCCAACGTTCCGGTGGCTGGATAGACGTTGTCGGCGCGTGACGCTTCCGGTACTACCCCATCGGGATCGATGGTGGCACGCACGCGTAGATTGCGACGCACGTCGGCCGCGGCAAGGACGACGTTGTACGTCGACCCCAGCACACTATCCACAGCGACAACCGGGACGCCGCTCGCCATCGGCGGAATCGTGATGGTCTTGAACACGCCGCCGAGATCGGACAGTTCGAGACGCACCGACGGCGCAATCACGCCATTTGTTGTGCTCGCACGGGCCGTGACACGTACAAGCGCCTCGCGCCCTGCTACCAGCGCGACGGGTGAGGTCGCGCCGTGTATCGCTTGCACCACCGCAACATCGGTGATTGCCAAGTTGAAGCCCGGCAACGGTGTTCCAATGTAGTTGACGACGGGTGTCGCCACGGCGCCGGCGTTTAGGTCAACGACCAGTCGCCCAACGGTTGGCGCCAGACGGAACTGCGTCGTCAGCGACGAATCAAGCTTTAAAACATATCTACCGGCTTCAATCTTAAAGAATCGCGGAGCGCCGCCGGTCGCCGTGGCAACCAGCGACCCGTCCTCGCGTTCGAGTCGAGTTGTGAGTGCGGCTTCCAGCGGAACATTCGCGAAGATTGGCGCGAGCACGGCTGTTCGAGGGCGATACTGCACGACAATTGGCCGTGTGTACGATGGAAGGCCCTCAACGAATGCGGAGGCTGTGTCAGCACGATATCGTGTTGTCGCGTCCTCGACAGAATCCGCGACGATTCGATTCAGGCCAACAGGAACCGTGAGCGTGGTCGACGTCTCAGTCTTAGACGCGGTCCACAGCACCGCTGCGGCGCTATTCAGTACTCGCACCGGCGGCGTTAGGGTCGACGGCACGCCAAGCACTGAAACTTGGAACCTTGCCGGTCCCGCCGTATAGGCGAATACCTCTGAGTACTGTCCTCCAGCCACCACCGTCAGTGCGCGAAGCGGCTGAGGGTCTCCCGTACCGACGGTCGGTGAGGAGAAGTATGGACGGGCACCGAGTGAATAGCTGCCAGGCGGCAGCAGTGTCAGAAGTGTGTCTACGGTAATCGCGCTACTCAGCGGGCCGCTGATGTTCACTCGCCCGCTACCAGCCGGCACGCCGGTGAAGGCTATGCGGAGAGTGCCAAAATTTGCGGAGGATTGATAAACCACCGAAATGCTCTGAGTGCCGGTTGTAACCTCCACGGTCTGCGTGGGTGATGCCACGGCAAAGATCAGAGAGTTCGTGGAAACATTTGAAGCGGTGAGTCGATAGCTGCCCGGCGCGACGTCGCGAAACGTGGTATCTCGCGTGATATGCCAAATGCCAGCCGGACCCACGACGGCAATGTCAGCAGCGGCGCCGGTGGGCAATCCAGACACTGAAATCGCGAGGGTCCGTGTAACCGGCGTCGCGACAGTGCCTCCGTCTCCGCCGCAAGCGTCAATGAGGAGGGAAGCCAGCAACAGACTACCGCACGCTGCAGCGCGGCTGCACGTCGCCCGAAATCGATTGATCATCAGATCCTCAAAAATACGTAAACGTCCAAATTGCAGTGGCAGCTCAAGCATACTTCTTCCGCTTCTCTGCCGTGATTCGCGCCCTAGTCTATCGTCGCAGGCCGACGCGACACAACAGGTTTGGTGCGCTTGCGGAACAGCGCGAATCGGTGCGCGCTGGTATTCGCGGTGTCATCTCTCGACGGCTCAGCCGCAGTTAGCGTCGCGCACCGGAACGAGGGCATTCCGGCCGAGACTTGAACGGAATCACCGCACGGGAAGGGGATCACGAGAATTGTTCCGGTACAGGAAGTAAGAGCAGATAATAGATATTATGTGCTTCGAGGCTTGAACGAATTGAGGCCTGCGACTGACGCACGAGCAAGGGACCGACGAGCGATCCGCAATGCTAAGAATTCAAGATGGTCGCGACACTAGCCGTCTATTGCCGATGAGAAAGCGACCCTCGTATCCGTGAATTGAAGCAAGTGAAGTCACGCTTGCGATACAATTTGAATCCGAGAGATCTCGGACGCATACGCATGATAAAGATCCCGCTCTGGAACACCGACGGTCGATTCGCTCTCGTCGACGATGCCGATGCCTTTCTCAGCCAGTGGCGATGGACTGTTCACGATAGCGGATACGCTCAGACAACCTTTGGCCGTGTTCGAGTCTTCATGCATTCAATGCTTCTTGCAGTGCCGGGTGGCTGCGTAGTGGATCATCGAAATCGTGACCGGACGGACAATCGCCGAAAAAATCTGCGCTGTGCCTCTCACCGAGAGAGCGCTGCGAATCGAAGTCGTAGGCGAACGTCGAGAGAGCCTTTCGTGGGAGTGCGCGAGACCGCGAGCGGAAAGTGGCAGGCCCGAGTTGGAACGGGCGGGCGCCACCTCGGAGTATTTGAAACGGCAGAAGCGGCCGCACGCGCACGCGATGAGGCGGCCCGAGCGGAGTACGGCGAATTTGCGACCCTAAACTTCGCGTCTGACATCGAGAGGTTAGTCAGCATTCGACCACCACTTGCTGTTCCTCAAGCCAAAGCGGCCGCGGTGAAGCACGCCATCCGTACAACGCCGCCAGCCGGTCGCAGTAACGAAGCGTCTAGGCACGCCTCAAAATCGCCCACGAAGCGGTAGAGAACGGCGCTCTACTAAGCGCGGCTGTCATTTCTCGTCGCTCGAACGCGTATGAATCAGCGTGGCGAAGTTCGGCCCCGCCTCCAGATAGGTCGACGCGCCCCGACCAACGCGCACCAACACCTCCCTAGCGACAAGATCCCTAATTGCCCGCAGGACGAGCTGCTTCTGAGCACCCACAGCGTGGATGACGCTGGAACCTGATAGCTTCGCAGATGCGGAGACAGCTTCGCAGATTCTGCGTTCGAGTTCTGCGGGCTCTTTTCTATCAACCGTCACGATGCTGAAACTGTTGGTGCTGATGGCCTTCTCAATGGTGACCTCGTCCATGATCGTGCGCCCGCGGATCTCAAGCTTTCTTGCCCGCGGGGTTCGACTTACAGGCTTCATGGTCACCGCGCAGTCCATCGATGCGGGAATCGCGGTTCCACCGCGCGAGTCTCCCTGTTTGGAGAGGTGATGAAGAAACACGAGAGCCACGCCAGTCTCACGAACGGTTCGCTGAAGCTCATCCAAGACACGGACCCACGCAGCGTTGTCATTCTCCGAGATGATTTCGCCGCCTCGCATGTACAGGCGCGAGAGACTGTCAACGATCACGACTTTCGCCTCAGTGGTACGCAGAAGATCGTTGAATTCAGTGAGTGTGCGCTCAGGCGAGATCATCAGGCCGTCGAGATAGTGAATCCGCGTCGGATCAGGATTGCTCGCCCGAAATCTTGAGATCACAAGAGGAGGAATTTCCTCGAATGACACCCAGTGACAGGTCGTCGCTTCGACCGATTCGCCTAGAATGCTTCCACCACGCGAGAGTTCCGAAACAATCCAGGTCATGAGGGAACTCTTTCCGTCGCGCCACTTCCCCGAAAGCATTGTAATTTCTCCTGCACGCGCAATTTTGGGGATGATCATCGGCTGCAGCGAGCTGGCATCAGGGTCATTGTACCATTCATCAAGGCGACGATTGTACGAGATTCTCGTTTGCTTCACGGGGGCCGGCGCTTCCCATTCCGAAGCCGGAATGTCAATCGGAACGAGGCCTGTTGCCTCTTCATAGGATAGTTCTCTCTCGTCCGCTGACTCAACATCGAGCCGATTGACAAGCAAAAATTGGCCGTCACGAGACAGCACGTAGAACTGATCGTGTTCGCCAATCACTTGCACTCCTACGAATGACTTAGCGTCAATTGCGAACTTTTGGCCGGTGACCATGTCGGTAGCTTGCGCCTCTCTCAGCGCGGATACACGCGACGGAACACTCAGTCGGTGAACATGGTGCATCCTGAGGTTGCTGGAGAGTTCGGGAGAATTCTGCATGAGTCGGGACGAGTAAGCGAACGTGATGGGTATGGCTGCTATAGCCAGCATAGCGCTGCGCGATAGGGTCGGGCTGACCGGCGCGCCGTGTATACGGCACGCTCCAGAGCCTAAGGCGACCGATCAACAGCCGCTCTCCAGTTTCACTGGTGGAAGTGGTATCACGCGGATGGAAAGCTGCTGCGCGATCCACAAGATCGGTTCCGGTCTGCGTTCTATAACGCAGACCGGAACCGATCTTGTGGTCCTGCAGCCGTCAGCGTTTCCAATCGCTTACACTGGCGAGGGACACCCGCAACTCATCAGAGCCACCACGAAATGAATCCGTTGCTCAAGGATGGCATTAGCCTAGAATGCTGGGGAGGACCGGACGACGGTCTCATGCAATGGGTCCCTGATTTCCGCGTCGCTGTTCTTCGTCTCGGCCATGGTGCGCAGCCGCCGCGAGTGTTCAGGTGCTTGTGCTGTCCGACACTTCTCGGAGCGGTCGGTAGGTATGCTCCAGGCGTGCGATGCGGCCGTCACGTCCTAGTCTGGACAGCCTTGCAAACCGAACGCGATACAGCACATACATGTGATTGAGATACAATCCGTCGAATGATCGTGCGACAATTCCCTCGCACGTGCAACATCTGAGATTGGTGCAGTTGAGTCAGTTCAACCGCCCAAGTCTTCCCAATCGCTTCCTGTCAATCGCTTCCTTGCGAATTGCGCAGCAGTCTCATGTCGCTCGCGGATTGGGTTGGCAACGCCCGATTGTTCTTTCGAGATCTTGGTTACGCACGCGCGATGCAGCTTAGTCGAGTGCTTCTAACCATCGTACTTCTTCGAGATAGCCCTGAACCCATCTGTACACCCGCAAGCGCCAATTTGACCGGGCTCGCTGCGCAATGAGTAGCAGCGGCTGGCTGCGGTCGTACTTCGCGTTTGTTCCCACCCAAGACATGCTTTGAAGATCCATTCTGCTTGGACCTTCGCCGCCAGGATGTGAGTGCCATTCGCCGATGTAGTCGTCACGGCCTTGCGAGGTGGTGTGGCGAAGGTCGACCTCAGCTTGAGTGAAATCTCCGTCGCGCCGAAAGCGATCATAGCTGTGCATCGCTAAGGGCCCCGGACCAGTAGCGGATGTGATTCTTGTTCGTCCGAGTGTGTCGAGGTGGCCGATCAATACGCCACCGCTTTCCAATGGAGATCTGCGCTCACTCTCCGCTCGTATCGCTTCGACCGCAGCGGTATTCAAAATCACGCGAACGTCCTGTTGCCTCGCGATTGCCTGACCGGTCCGTCGTTGAAGCCACCGCCGAATACTCACTGCCTCATCTCCTCGGCACGGGCATCTGTGGGGGTGGTTAGCCGACCGCTACAGCAGTCGCAGCCGGCAAGCGCAGCGAACACACCCCAATGAATGCCAACTGTCGCCAAGTCGCCGGTTAGCCCGGGAATTTCTTCGTTAACGATCAGAAGGTGATTACGGGGCCCGAGAATATCCTGAAGGACCCACAAGACCAATCGGGCGGCCCAATTGGCACTCGCTTCAACGTCCACCGCTGGTGCTTCGACCGTAGGCACCCCACAACCCGCGTCGAAGTACTCGGCGTCGCTGCTGGGTGGCACCGTCGGATATCGTGATGTGTTGAGATACTCCGTGTAGCAGAGCAGGCACGCGTCACGTCTTGGACGCACGATCCGTACGCGCCCAATAGCAGCGCGCCGAAGTGTTTCGACCTGCACAAGATTGCATTCCGCCCGAACACAAATCTCGTTCAACAACAAATTGAAAGTCTGATCTGCCGTAGCGTCCACCACGACGTCCGCTCGTGTGACGTGCTCACGAAGTTTGGCCGGGTCCCAACTAGCGTCGAAGAATTCAACGCGGGCGTCGGGAACGTGCACGAGAATGTTCCACCACATGGCTTCTGTCTTCTTCTTGCCTACATCAGAAAGCCCTAGGACGTGACGGACCGCGTTTCCTGGCCGCATTCGATCACTATCTACGAGTATCAAGCGTTGAACGCCTGATCGTGCCAGGAGAAGTGCGATAGAGCCGCCGAGCGCTCCAATACCGAATACAACAACAGTCTTATTCGCAACAGCCGACGCGAGTGGTCCAATACGTCTCATCAGCGCGTCAGCGTCCACCGCTACCGTCTCAGAAGCGAACAGGCGCGCGCGGTCGAGCGTCCGCGGTTCTCGCCAGCGGATCGGCGTGGATGGCCCCTCTGGATGAGCCTCAAGGAAGAGCCACGCCACTTGCCCAGTAAGCGTCCGATCCGGATAACCGAGCGCCAAGTGTACTGGACGTTTTCCACCGGAGTCAGCTCCGACCAATCGGCGACACTCGGCGAGAGCCCAACCACTGGCGTTACCCGATGCTCGATCTATTTCCGCCAGCATTCCGCCCAGCGATTTGCGCGGCGATGGTTCGCGGTTGAGACGAAACCACACTCCCACAGTGTCTCTCTTCTGGTCGCCGATGCCAAGCACAATTAGAGCAGGTCGGTTCGGAGATCGTGCGGCCAAGTCGTCGCTGGCGGAGACAGCGCTTCCAGCAAAAGTCACCGCGTCACTCTTGCGCCACACACCGAACTTGCCGGAATTCGTCGAGATCGGTGGCGACCACGATTCATCGATGTAGGTCATCGACGGCCCTCCCGGAAGTTGAGGGAAAGCCGTGTGAAGGTCGGGTGGTCGGTCTTCGTCGTCCCACTCACCCGCGTGAACGCGTCGCAAAAGCTCCCGGATTCGATCCAGAAATTCCTCACCGGTTCGCCATTGCGCCCAACCTCGTTGACTATCGGGGCGATAGCTCTCCGCGTAGAGGCACATCGAACCGTTTTGAATCGGGGCGAGGTGTCGACCTTCTGGTACCGAATCCAACGGCTCCAACAGAAACGCTGACGGCTGACGAAATGGAAAGCCGGGCCGGATGTCGATTCGTATCAGCCGATCTTTTCGGCAAGTCGCACCGGCGGCGTCGGTCCATTCAACAGCCAGCGTTCCTTCCCATGCTTCGGTTCCTGAAGCGCCGCGAAAGCGATACGAGAATCCCGCGTCCACGAGAACGGCTGCAAATCGCTGATACGCCTCCGGATGAAGGGCGCCAAGACCTGTGGGGGCCGTGGATGCTGGCAAATCAGCCAAAGGTCGGAGCTTCCTTGATATCTGGCCGTTTTAGCGCTGACGGAGCTTGAGGCGACTTGCCTTCGCCATTGCCGCCTTCTTCTGGCAATGGCGGAAACGCCTCACCAAAGATCTGTCGCCACAGATCCACGCTCGACCTGAGATCCGAGGAGGCTAAATCGCGCGCACGCCGCGCTTTTGTCAGGGTCACGGACAACGCGTCGTAGAAGCGGTTGAAGTCACGCTGTTCCATGCCCGTCTTGATAGTCTCACCTGCGAGACCTGGATCGGGAAAGCTCGGCATGCTCTCAGTTTGTCTATAGATCGCAAATGCGGTCGTCGTTCGCTCGGCCCAGCTCACAAATACATCCGCCCAGTCGCGTGCGACGGGATCGTGATGATAACCGGCGATGATTTCGAGTAGGTGGCCCTTCGGGTGGCGAGCGCTGATCTGCACTCGTTTCCACTGGCGTGCCATCTTTACAAGCGGAACGAATCGACCGCGGTCCGAATCGCTGAGTAGCGTATTTGCGTTAAGGGCCTGCGTCCACGCGATGTGTCCCTTCGGATTCGTGCGAAACCACTGCGTCGCGTCGCGATCCGGAATCAGCAGCGGATTGTCGACGCCGTCAGGGGCCACGGTCGGCACGATATCCATGTCAATCTTCGACAGCTCGATCTGAATCGAGCGGCGTCTGGGGCTGGTGCGCGTCTTGTATTTCTTGTTGTCATCCAGCGCCGACTTGAGCTTGTCAAGCAGCTTCTTGGGATTCTCTGGATCGTACTCGCTCATCGAACAGACGACCACTATATCGACATCCTTGATAGGCGTGATCGAGGTTTTTCGGCGATACGACCCGGCGAGGAACGTCTCAACGTGCACCGACCCAAAGCTTTCGTGCGACGCAAGCCAATCACGTACGAGCTCGTGTGCTTTGATGGCTTCATTACGCGTGTCGGAATCAGGTTCGATGTTGCTCAGGAACGTCTCAAAAAGGCTGTTCAACGTCGGCATACATTCGTCTCAGTAAAGGGATTCGAGCATGTCACTGCAAAACGAGCGTGCGCACCGTACAGATCTCCCGCAAACCCTGGTGATGTTCCGCTCCCACCCGTCTGAATTCACAGACCTGCGCCGCCCAGCGCTCGGCATCATTGCGGTGCGCCGGCAGCCCCCAGCGTGCACGCTTGGACGTACTCTGCGTTTTCTCGGTGCCACTGATGCACGGTGATCCGTCCCACCGCGTTCAGGGTGTGTCCCAAGAGCGCACACCACTCCGCTGGTGCCGCAACATATAAGTGGAAGTGCCGAATTCCGTCCTCGTCGTGTAGCGCACGAAGACACTGGCCGACTTCCCACGCTGCGGTGATGGCCCACGTAGCATCTGATACGGCCGCATTGCTAGGCCCTCCCGCAGGCTCAAATCGAACCGCACGATTGAATCCAGTCTCCAATCTCGCAGCATGCGTCGATACGGCATTGCCGACGTCGCGCGAAATCGAAACTTCAACGACCGCCGAGGAGCCCAAGCTACCTCGCGCGGCGATCTCTCGTCGGTTGAGAACAGGAGTCTTGCTGCGAGGAGCATCGGTCGACCAAGAGCCGTTCGATCCCTCAAGCGTCAACAGGTATTTCGCAGTGGCGGAGAAAACCTCTCCGAAGGCGAGCGGCGCCGAAAGGTGACTCTGCACTTGAACGTGTAGCCGTCTTTGAGGCAGCGCGCCAAGAACGTCGCGGAGATCGAAGAGAGCTGGCATGAGTTCCTGATTCCACTGCTCTGGACTAGGACACCCAGACGCGAATGCCGCGCTCCAATCAAGATCGAGATCCACGCCTCCCATTGTTGAGGCGAATGACTGAGACCGAAGCAGCAGTCTCGCTACGCTATCAGGCGATCTCTCGAATCGATGGCGGAGTCCTGCGCGCAAACTCCGTTGCGCGACGAGGCGAAGCTGCGCCGGAGGCACGACGCTCGCGTCAGGACGCAGCTCATACCCGTTGAATGCGCTGAGGTCAGCCAATCCACGCCGTGTGCATTCGGCCGAAAGTTCGGAAGGACTAACTCCACAGAATAGTGGAATGATCAGAAAGTCGGGCTGGCGTTGAACTCGCGCGAGGGCTTCGGGAACCTCAACGTCCCAGATCACATCGCGCGTCAAGAACTTTGGAGTGACCAGCGCAATAAAGGCTGACACCTCGTCGCTGATCGCGATGCGCAGGGCTTCTCTGAACTTGTTGCCAAGCTCAAGGTCGTCCACGTCACGCCACGCATGAAGCCCACGAAATCGCAATGCGCGTTGAAGGGCGCCCACGATCTCGGCGTCGCCGCGCCAATGACTGAGAAAGAATCTAGGAGGGCGAGTCGTGAGTCCGAGCTTCCGGTCGTCGATTGGCTCTATTGACAACGCGAATCGGTGTGGAGGGTCGCGCGGGACCTGAGAGACTAGCGGGCACCTCGCCTCCGATGCCGGTGTTCCTACGGGAATTTAGCGATTTTCCGGTCGAGTGTATCGGGCATTCTGTTCCCTCACCCGCCGGCATCCTAGGTCGTTCGGGACTATGCCCACGACCTTCGGACTTGGGACACAGGCGGTCCCAAGGCGATCTGTAGGCGGTCCGAAGGCGGTACAGCGACGCTGCCAGAGCGGTTTCGAACTCGGAATGGAGTGGGGTCACCTTGCGATCAAGGCCGAAGAGCCCTCGTCGAGAGTCGATACCGAACCCGCTCTCCGACCCGACCGACTCGGACCTGCGGAGCCCTCATCGGGCCGCTCGAACTACCGAGATCGCGGCGCAAAACAGCCTGTGTGCATGACAAACCATGCGGGTGGAAGATCGATTCCGCCGGTCTGTCGCGCCGCCGAGACTCAGGACATGCAAGGCCAGTCAGCCGTCATTTCGAATGATTCTCATGTTCTGGAATGCCAGCAAGCTCGTGGGACACCCGCCAACTTCTGCCCCGACGCCCGATGCAAATCCGCAGTTTCAAGTCCGTTTATCAGCAGACTTCCTCATGCTGGCCAGTCTCCCCACTAGTTCGCTAGAGCTGGACTTTTCGCAAAGTCTGCGGAGACTGTGCGTTCGCGTGAGGCAACGCATGAGCTGCTGAACACTCAACAGCGCTCGACTCCAGCCGTGTCTCCTCAACGGATTCGGGTCATGCCATTGGCAATCAGATGACCTGCGTCTCGATCACTCGACTACGAAAAAGGTCCAAATCGGCCGGGGTCTGTGGCACGTTTTGTCCGCAAGAAGGGGCGGGATCGCGTACTCGTGGTAAACATAGAATTCCCAAGAGCTTGGGGGGAGCAATTGAGCGCAACTGCCTACTCAAACGCTCGCGTGATAACCGCTCAAAGAATCCGCACTTTGATTTGAGCTGGCTAAGCCACGTCAGTTACAACTCGGCGTCACGATTCCGGGAACCCATCATCGTAAGGGGGCAGCCTGGGGCGCGCCCAATGGCTTCGCCTTTTGCGATCAAAGTCATTCGCGCGAATCGCTAAGTCTGGATCATCGGGGTGGGCAAGAAGCACGCGAAATGCCAATGAGTCGTCGGGCTGACCGATGTGCGACCACGCCTTTTCCGCAAGCGCGTGCTCGCGAAAGGCAAATTCCGCCAGCAGAAAGTAGCGGATCGCCGGTGACATGGGCGCGGCGGGGATGGCGCTCCGGAGCTGGACCCAGCGCATCGACAGCGTCTCATGATGGTAGACGTACACACCCTCAAGGTCACCAATCGCGCCGGCGAGAGTGATGCCGGAGTTTCCGACCAAGTCGAGCAGAACGTAGCCGACGTCGGAGTCGGGGCACAGGTACAGGGTCGACTGCTGGAGCGGCGTCGACGGGCGCGGCACGGCATCGTCCTCGTGCCAGTCGTCCAGAAGACTCTCGCACCAGGCTAGCCCTTCCAGTTTGCCGCGTTCGAGGTGCACCCAGACGCGAGACCAGGGTGTAGTCAGCATTCGACCGTCGGTCGGACCGCCGATGGCAGGATAGGATTGGAGGACGATTTTCATGGCGGCAGCATGGCGGCCAAGGCCACCGCTGCCCAACCCTTCGTACTCCCTTGCCCCCAGGTCAGGGCGGAGACTGGGGTCAGCATGGGGTCAGCGGTGCGCGCAATACGAGCTGCACGAGGCCCGAGTCCCCGGGGGAACGGGACCGCGACGCTAGCCTTCCAAGCTTGATGTCGCGGGTTCGAGTCCCGTCTCCCGCTCTGTGTTCGAAAACGCAAAACGGTCCGGCTACGCGCCGGGCCGTTTTGCGTTTCCGTCCGGAATCTTTGCCAATGAATGACGGGGTTTCGCGCGCTTCTGCGCAACGGAAAGGGTCGGCTCTCTCGCCCTCTCCCAAACCCCGCCTCCCATGTCGCTCCGTCACTCGCTTTCCATCGCGGCTGCATCCCTGATCTTCGCCTCCGCGCTCTCCGCCCAGGGCTTCGCGGTGGGGCCGATCTATGCCGGACCGCGCATCTGGACCGGCAATCTCAATGGGTCGACCGCCATTGGCGTCCAGGCCGAGAAGGGGCTCACCGAAGCCGGCAAATACGGAAGCGGCATCATCTCGGGCGGCGTCGGCATCGACTGGTACTCGTGGAGCTACTCGTACCCCGGCGGTAAGTACGAGTACTCGGTGGTGCCTATCCAAGCATTCTCGAACTACCACTTCAAGGTGAAGTCGCAGCCAAAGCTCGATCCGTACGCCGGACTCGCGCTTGTGTACTCCGTCGTCAGCTCCACCGTCACCGGAGTGAGCTCGGCCAGTGCGTCGGCAAGCGGAATGGACTTCGCCGGACAGTTCGGTGCACGCTGGTTCTTTACGGATAAATTCGCAGCGCAGGCTCAGGCTGGCTTCGGGTACGGCACGCTCTCATTGGGGGCCACGTGGAAGTTTTAGCACAGTTGATCACCCGCGTTCGCTCGCGCGCGTCACTTTCGTTCGTCGTTGGTGCACTGCTGATTGCCGGCGCGTGCGGCGGCAACAGCACCACCGGGCCGGCAATCGCATGCGCCGTGACACCGCCGCGCGGCACCATGACCGCTACAATCAACGGCGAGGCGTTCACCGCCGACTTCTCCACCTCGGCGCTGATTCAAAACACCACGCCGCTCGGATCGAACATTCTGCAGATCAACGGCGTTGGCTGTTTGAATAACACGCCGACGCTCGCGCATCAGATCCTCATCACCGTAGGTCGGACAACGCCGCTTACGGTTGGCACCTATCAGTTGAGCGCGGCCAGCCAAGGACAGCCCGCTGGCAGTGGCTACAGCGGCATCGGACAGTACGTGTCGGCCCCGAATCTCTGGTACTCCACGCTGAGCGACGGCGCCGGCGCGGGATCGGGGTCGATCACCTTTACGTCGATCACGGCGGCCCGATTGACCGGCACCTTCGTTCTCAGCCTCGCCGCCAACAGCTCGAACACCGCCAGCAACATGGCGCGCAAGAACATCACCGGGTCGTTCGACATTCCGCAGTAATGTTCGCACACGACTCGCGCCTCGCGCGTGCGGAGCACAACTTCGAGGGAGATTCGCTGGCTGAACGACTCCCCTGGCTCTCCGCGATGATGCATGAGTCTACGCAGGCCGCGATCAACGCATCCGATCGCGCCGAGCTCGATCATCTCTTCAGTGTCACCTACGAAGAGCTGCGACGCCTCGCTTCGGCGGTGCGTCGCAGTGATCCAGGCGCATCGATCACGCCCACCGCATTGGTGAACGAGGCGTGGCTCAAGCTCGCACGCAATCCACGTGTCGCGCACACCTCGCCGTTGCACTTCCGACGCATCGCCGCGCGCGCGATGCGACAGGTGCTGATCGAAGCCGCACGCCGGCGAATGGCCGGCAAGCGCGATGGCTCGGCGTGGCATGTCACCTTCGATGCCGAGCTCGCGAACGCGCAGTGCGATGCCGACGAGCTGCTTGCACTCGATGCGGCCATGGAACGACTGGCCGCACTCTCGCCACGACAGGCGCAACTCGTGGAGGCGCGTTTCTTCGGCGGATTGAGCATGCCGGAGACCGCGCAAGTGTTGGGAGTGAGCGAATCGACGGCACTTCGCGAGTGGCGACTCGCGCGCGCGTGGCTGTCTCGCGAGCTCGCCGCACCGCGGTAGCCACGCACCATGTCGCATACCCCTGATCCATTCGCCGATCCGGCGTGGACTCGCGTCCAAGCGGCATTTGATGCCGTAGTTGACCTGCCGGTGGACGAGCGCGCCGAGAAAATCGCCGAGGTATGCGAGGGCGACGCGCTACTGATGCGCGAAGTCGAGGCCCTGCTCGCCGGACACGATGAGGGATTGCCGCTCCTCGATCGCTCGCGTGCCGATCTCGCGTCGGCGTTGCTCGAGCCAGCGGGCGCGATTGGCGGCGCACCATTGCACATTGGACCATATCGCCTGTTGCATCCGATCGGCGAAGGCGGCATGGGCGTGGTGTACCTCGCCGAGCGGCAGGACGTGGGTCGTCGGGTCGCAATCAAGTTGCTGCGGGATGCCTGGCTCTCCCCAGCGCGCCGGGCGCGCTTCATCACCGAACAGCGCGCACTCGCGCAGCTCGACCATCCACACATTGCTCGGCTCTTCGACGCCGGCACCTTGGCCGACGGCACGCCGTGGTTCGTAATGGAGCTGGTCGAAGGCGTACCGCTTACGACCTACGCCGAACAGTCTGCCAAGTCGATTACGTCGCTGATTGCGTTGGTGCGTGACGTCGCCACTGCCGTGCAGCACGCACACGATCAGGCGATCGTGCATCGCGACATCAAGCCGTCGAACATCCTGGTCACGCCCGACGGCACCGTCAAGCTGCTTGACTTCGGTATCGCAAAACGGTTGGTCGCTGACTCGCGAAGCGGAAGCGCACCCGTTGATGTGACGCGCACTGGCTTGCGCCTGATGACGCCGGCCTACGCCGCACCCGAGCAATTGCGCGGCGAGCGCGTGGGCGTCTTTACCGATGTCTACGCCCTTGGTGTGCTGCTCTTCGAGCTGCTTGCCAAACGCCCGCCATTCGATCCCACGGGACATGCGCCAGCAGATTTTGAGCGTATGCTGCTCGCGGACCCGGCACCGGTGCTGTCCGAGGTCGTCGCGAAGCACGCGCCCGAACGTTCGGCGTTGCTGTCGCGAGCCCGCTGGCGTGAGCTCGATTTACTGTGCGCAACCGCGTTGCAAAAGGATCCGGCGCGCCGCTATCGCACGGTCGATGCTTTCCTTCGGGATCTTGCGCACTTCGAAGCACAGGAGCCGCTCGACGCGCATCCGGATTCCACATCGTACCGCGTGCAACAGTTTCTGCGCCGACGCTGGCGTGGCGTGGTCGCCAGCACCCTGTTGCTCCTGTTCGCCATCGGTGCATTTGCGGTCTATACCGTGCGTATTCAGCGAGCGCGAGACGCGGCGCTGCAGGAAGCCGATCGCCGCGCCCGTTTGCAGCAATTCTTGCTCGCGCTCTTCGACGGTGGAGACGACGCGGGGCCAGCCGACAGCCTTCGGGTGCTCACGCTGGTCGACCGTGGTGTGCAGGAAGCGCGCTTGTTACGCAGCGATCCGACCGGACAGGCCGACTTGCTGGTGTCGCTCGCGAGCGTGAATCAGAAGCTTGGTCGTTTCGCGCGCGCCGACTCGCTGCTCAATGAAGCGGAGGCGGCGTACACCCGCGCCGGCCCGGCGGTCGATCCCACTGCGCGGGCCACGCTGCTCCTCACGCGCGGCGATCTTCGTGTGGACCAGGCGGAGTATGCCGAAGCGGACACCGCCCTGCGCGCTGCCGAAGTCGCTTCCACCCCACCGAGCGTACCTGAACTGCTCCGTGCGAAGATCCTGTGGGCCGTTGGACGTCGCCTGGAAGAGCAGGGGCGCTACGACTCGGCAACCACAGTGCTCGAACGCGCGCTCTCGACGTACCCCGCGAGCGATCCGCAGCCCGATACCCGGGCTTCACTGCTCGGCGAGCTCGCCAATGTGCATTTCTACGCCGGTCGCTACGACGCAAGCGATTCACTGAATCGCATCGCACTCGCCGTGCGCGAGTCGCGCGGCGGCAAAGCGCACCCCGCCGTGGCCGAGATTTACGTGAACTTCGGCGCTGCGGAATTCGAACGCGGTCGCTACGCAAAGGCCGAGCAGTGGTATCGGCGCGCGTTCGCGATCGATTCCGCGTTTTATGGCGCCGATCATTTTCGCTCGGCGGCAAACCTGGTGATGCTCGGCCGAGCGCAAGTGCGCCTCGAGCAGTTCGACGAAGGCGAGGCAACGTTGCTGCGCGCACTCAAAGTGCAACGTGCAACCTTTGGTGACGCACATCCCCGCGTGGCGAGCATTCTGAACGAGTTGGGAAACGTGGCCATCAAACGTCAGGCGTTTGACAGTGCCGACGCGTACTTCACGCGCATGGCCGATGTCTATCGGGCGGCGAACGGCGATGCGCACTTTACAGTGGCGGTCGCGCTGTCGAACCGCGCCACGGTGTACAACGAGCAAAAGCAGTACTCCCGCGCGGAAGCGATCTATCGCGATGTCGTCCAGCGCTTCGTTCGCGCGCAGGGCGCCGAGCATCTCAATACCGGGATTGCGCGCATCAAGCTCGGGCGCTCCATGATCCGCCAACGTCGCTGGACCGAGGGCGTCAGGGAAAGCGAAGCCGGCTACACGATTGTCGCGAAGCAGTCCGAGCCCGGCGTGAGTTTCTTGCAGGCCGCGAGGAAAGACCTTGCCGAGGCGTACGCGGCCCTGCAGCAGCCAAGCGTGGCGGCGAAATGGCAGAAGGAGTGGGAGGCCAATGCCCCCAAGCCGCCCTGAGCCTACGGCGAACCGGTGCTGCGAAGCAGGCTTCGCACGGCGGCGATCAGCGCAGCGGGGCCAATCGGTTTGGTCTGGAACATGTCCACGCCCGCGTCGACCGCGCGTACGCGATCCTCGGGGAGCGCATGCGCTGTGACCATCAGAATCAGAATGCGTCGCGTTGCCGGATCAGCTTTAAGTGAGCGGGCGACGCTGAAACCATCGAGTCCGGGCATGCCGGCGTCGAGCACCACGAGGTCGGGTTGCTCCATGCGAGCAGCCTCCAACGCCGACACGCCGTCGACCGCCTCCACCACGCGGAAGCCAACGTGCCGCAGTGCTGCTGTGGCAATCATTCGGTTGTCTTCATGATCCTCGGCGACCAGTAGGAGTGGCGCCTCGACCACGGAGCGACTGCGGGCTGGAGTGACCATGATGAAGCCGCGTGGCAGGGACGAATGATGCAGCCCGCCGGCGGCATATCGCCATGACCGGAGAGGACCGCCATACTAGATCGTTCGCTCATCACCCCCGACGTATCGGTAGAGTGGCGCCGATTACCGCCCATGGTACCGTGATCACACAATTCCGTGCAAGTCGTTGGTCGCTCGCTCAGCGACTCTCTTTACTGCTGTTCCTCGTCGTCACGGCAATCGTCACCACGTTCGGTGTGACGGCCTACCGTGAAGTGGATAACGCGACGCGCTCGAGCGCGATCGAACGACTCTCCAGTCTCGCGCGTGAATCGGGGCAGGGCGGCGCTCGCAGCATGTCAGCGCGTCTCGCGAGTTGGAGTCGCACGGCCTCCGACACCACTGTCGTGGCCGCGACTGTTCGCGGCGACCCGTCATCGATTGCGATACTGAAAGAGCGCATCACGCGTCGTGGCGTGAGCGACTCCACCCTCGTCGCGCGCGCCATCTACACGAACGGTCGAATACTCGTCAGCGACGGCGAGCCATCGAACGTCGACTCCGTCCACGCGACGGCGCTCATCCGTCAGGCGATGCGCGGCGACAGCGCGGTGCTCGGCGCACTGTACATGAGCGACTCGGTGCCGCACCTCATTGCGGCGGCGCCCATTCGACAGAACAGGCACAACATCGGTGCGATGGTCTGGTGGTTTCGCATAGGAAGAAACCCCGGCTCGGAGGCCACGATCTCCAACTTGCTGGGTACGCCCACCCAAGTCTTCATCACCGATCGCACAGGTTCCCTCTGGCTCGATGCGCAGCAGCACCAGGTTGATCCGAAGGTTGCGCAGCCCATGATGGACTCGTTGGTGAACAGGCCCGCAAAGCTCGTCACGGACGGACGCGGTCGGTCGATGCACATGGTCGCAGCAGATATCGCTTCGACTCCATTTCGTATCGTCATGCTGCAGGACGAGCAGAAGATGATGGCTCGGCCGCGCTCACTTGGCCTCAAGTTCGGGGCGACTGCGTTGGTGCTCGTGCTCTTTTCCACCCTCGCCGTGTGGTGGATCAGTCGGTACATGCAGCACGATCTCGAAGCGCAGAATCGCGCGCTGCACGAGGCCAATGCATCGAAGGCGAGGTTCCTCGGAGTGATGAGCCATGAGCTGCGCACGCCACTGAATGCCATTGCCGGTCACGCCGAGCTCATTGCACTGGGTGTGCATGGCCCAACCACTCCCGATCAGGATCACGCGCTGGTTCGTATTCAGCGCAACAAGGATCAGCTGCTGCATCTGGTGAATGACCTGCTTTTCTTTGCGCGCCTCGACTCGAAGCCGTTGCCGGTGGCCAGCGAACCAGTGCTGCTGAAGGAACAGTTCGACGCATTGGGAGAGAACCTGCGGCACGAATTCGATCGGAAGCGGGTCACGCTGACCCTGCATCCCACGACCTCGGTGGTGATCGGAGACGCGGTTCGCGTGCAGCAGGTGCTGGTGAACCTTGTGACCAATGCGTGGCGGTTCACCGATGCCGGCGGTGCCGTGGATGTGCGAGCGGATACACATGGCGCGCGCTGTCGCATCGAGGTGCGCGACACTGGGCTCGGCATTGCCCCGGAAGACCTGCCGCACGTATTCGATCCGTTCGTGCAGGCCGACGGATCGCTGACCCGTCGCAGTGGCGGCGCGGGGCTTGGCCTCACCATCGTTCGAACGCTGGTGCACGCTATGGGTGGCGAGGTTGCCGCCGAGAGCACTCCCCGAAAGGGGAGTGTCTTTCGTTGCTGGCTGCCGGCTTCGAGCGCGGTCGCCGCCCCACGGGCCGATGTTCTGGAGACCGCGCCGTCGCCATGGGTGGCAACGGCTCCCAGCGAAGCTTCCGTCTTGTCCGGCCCCCAGACCCCTGATTAAGTTCAAAGGCTGCGGTACCCGTTCTCCGGAACGCGCCGCGGCAACTTGCAGGACGCTCACATAGCTCAGTTGGCAGAGCACATCCTTGGTAAGGATGAGGTCACCGGTTCGATCCCGGTTGTGAGCTCTCAGGAAGCTTCGACTACAACGCCCCACCCGTCAGCCGACGGGTGGGGCGTTGTCTTTGAGGGGTGCCGAATTCTGACACCGAGGCGATATATCTAACCGGATATATCGCTTATTAGCTGCCCCTACTCGTCAGTCCGGGCGGCTTCCCCGAGAAATGCCAGATCGGTCATGCTCAACTCGCGAAGCTGCGATTCAACCCGCCGATACGACGCCACGGCGTTTCGGCCAAAGTCCGTGAGCGATGCGCCGCCGCCCGCAGTTCCGCCGTGCGCGGTTGCCACCGACGGTTCCGTGAACATCGCGTTCGTTTCGGCAACGAGAACCCAGGCGCGTCGATACGACATGCCGAGCTCTCGCGCGGCCTGGGAAATGCTGCCGGTCCGATCGATCGCTTCAAGCAGCGAGATCTTGCCGGGACCCAATCGGTGCGGTCCGAAGTGGAGACGAATGGTGAGTCGCGTCATGTGGCCGAAGCTATCGCCGGCGCGCCTTTTCGCAGCGCTCACCTGGATGCTCGCGCTCCATGTCGCCGCGCCGAGCGTCGCGATCGCGCAGGGGAGTGGATCGCTCGGTGGCGTGCGCGGTGTGGTGCGTGATCGCGAGGGACGACCGCTGTCGGCCGCGACCGTTGAGGCGCGGCATCAGAGTTCGGGAACCGTCGTGCGTGCGGTGACCGGCGAATCCGGACGCTTCGCGTTGCTCGATCTGCCGCTGGGTCGCTACCGGATCACCGCTCGACGCGTCGGCTATGCGCTCGCCGCGCCGCGTGACATGGATTTGGCGATCGGTGATCGACAGGATGTTGCACTGACGCTCGACGTCGTCTCGGCTGACACGGTACGCGTCTCAGCGCGACGCGAATCGGCGCGTGATGCGCGACTTGGTGGAAGCACGGTCGTGTCTCGCGTACAGATCGACGCCCTGCCAGTCCCCGATCGCAACTTCACGTCGCTCGCCGCGCTCTCTTCGCGCAGTGGGCCGCAGCTGTCTCTTTCCGGGCAGCGATGGACCGGTACTGACATTCGCCTTGACGGTATCCAGGCGCGCAACATGCTCCGCGCCGGTGAAGTGTACGGAGGACCGTCGGGCATTCCGCTCGACGCGGTGCGCGAGTTTGAGGTGAATACCACCGTGTTCGATGCCGCGAAGGGGAGACAGGGTGGCGGTGAGCTCAGCGCGGCGACGCGCATGGGCACCAACGACACGCAGGGGCGCATTACCGCGAACTTTCGCAACGAACAGCTCTCGGCCTCAACCGACTTTCAGGACCGCACGCGTCAGTCGCGGGCCGCCACGGTGAGTCAGCTCGCCATCAGCGGATCGGGGGCGATCGTACGCGATCGCGCGCACTGGTTCATCGCCGCCGAACAGCAGCAGTCAAGCGAACCGTTGCGCACGGGCGACGTGTCGACAAGCGCCGCGCAGATCTCGGCGGGGATCGCGCGCGATTCGCTCAATCGCATCATCGACATTCTGGGTCGGCAGTACGGCACCGACACGGCAGCCGGTCAGGTCGGCGCACTCGCGCGTCGCCCGGTGTCGCGAACCCTTTTCGCGCGCGCCGATTGGCAGCTCTCGGACCGGAACCGGGTGAGCTCGAAACTGACCGCGTCGTCGTGGGACAATCCGCTGAGTGGCGGCGTCGATCAAGCCATCGCGCTCCGCGAAGCACGCTCGAGCTTCGCTTCGCACGAGTGGCAGTGGACTGGCGAGTGGTCATCGCAATTGAGTGCGACGGTGCACCATGGCGCGCAGCTCGCCGTGGGCGGCGCGCGTCGAACGCTCAGTCCCGAAAGTCCCAATGTGCCGCGCGGATTCGTGCAAGTGCGCTCGCTGCTTCCCGACGGTACGACCGGCAATACCACCGTGCAGTTTGGCGGCAATCGTCTCGCACCCGATGATAGCCGCGAGCACACGTGGCAACTGCGCGATCGTCTCGACGCGGATACACGATTCGGACTGATCAGCGTGGGGATGGATCATACGCTGTCATCGATGTCGACGCGCATCGCTGAAGCGCAGTCCGGACTCTTTGTCTTTCCCTCGATCGCGGCGCTCGCCAGCAACACTCCCAATCGTTTCACTCGAACCGTCCCCATTGCTGGTGTCGCCCCAACGACCGAAGCGCGCGCGCTCGAGATGGGCGCCTTTGCCCAGCTGGAGCGTCGACTCACATCGCAGCTGCAGGTGACCGCCGGTCTGCGCTGGGATGGCACACTGTTTCTCACTGATCCGCCGTCACAGCCGGCGGTGGACAACGCGTTCGGTGTGCAGACCGGCGTCGCGCCCCGCGATCTCGCGCAGTGGCAGCCGCGACTTCAGCTCATCTGGCGAAGCAATGCGGCGGGAACCGATGTCGTGCGGGTTGGTGCCGGTGTGTTCGCGGCGCAGATGCCGTACTACACGCAGCACAACACATTGCTCTACACCGGCCAGTCTGTCGCGGACATCGATCTGCGCAACGCCGCGGTGCCCGCGCCAGACTTTCGCGGCTATCGCAACGGTACGGCGATCCCCGGCGCGAGCGCACTCGTCCCTCCGCCACCGGCGTACGTGAACGTCAATGGCACCGTGCGTGCCCCAAAGACTTTCAAGAGCACGGTGGCATGGTCGCACCAGTTCCCGTGGAGCCTCACAAGCACGCTGTCGGCGACACTCAATCGGCTGCGTGACGGCTATCAGTATCTCGATCGCAATCTCGCCGCACAGCCCGCGTTTCGGCTGGCCTCCGAAGGCAATCGAGGCGTCTGGGTCCCGGCATCGACGATCGTGACCACCACCGGTGTGACCGATGTTCGCAACGCATCGCGCGTCGCCGGCTATGCACGGGTGGTGTCGCTTGAATCGGCCGCGCGCGGTGTGCAGAACGACGCGACTGCCGAACTCACCTGGAACGCTGGCGCACGCAATTCGCTGCAGGCGTCGTATACTTGGTCGGACGCGCGCGACAACTCCACCTATGGCTGCTGTCTCGCGCGCACGGCAACGACGTTCACGCCGGTCGTGGATGACCCACGCAATCTGTCGCAGGCATGGGGACGCGCGGACTTCGATATTCGCCATCGCATCACCGCCAACGCGAGCGCCGGGCTGCCATGGGGCATGGCGTTCAGCGTGCGCTACCTGGGCGCGAGCGGTCGACCGATCTCGCTCGTGACCGATGGCGATATCAACGGCGACGAAGCCAACGGGAACGACCTGGCGTTCCTGTTCGACCCGAACAATCCGTCGACACCGGCCGATATCGCGGCGTCGATGCGCGCCGTGATGGCCAACCCGCGTAACATCGCCGGCAAATACATCGCGTCGCACTTGGGGCAGATCGCCGGCCGCAACGCCATCGAAACTCCGTGGACACATCGCTATGATGCGCGCATCTCACGGGCAAT
Organism: uncultured Gemmatimonadaceae bacterium; assembly: GCA_966112585.1. Taxonomy (GTDB): domain Bacteria; phylum Gemmatimonadota; class Gemmatimonadetes; order Gemmatimonadales; family Gemmatimonadaceae; genus Gemmatimonas. The sequence continues at coordinate 13,021 of CBHWDN010000017.1, read as the reverse complement.
GCTCCTCAAGGGCGGGCGCAAAGCCGAGCTCATTCTCGACGTGCTCAACGCTGCCAATCTGCTCAATCGCCATTGGGGCGCGCAGTACCTGCTGCCTCTCGGCATCTCGACGCAGAACCCTCTCGTCACGCGCTTGCCACTGCTGCGCGTGACGGGATTCGATGTGGCGAACCAGAGATACCGCTATACAGTCAACGAAAGCGCGGGAGTGCTCCCGCGCGGCGGAGACCCCTACCAGCTGCAATTGGGAATGCGATTCGACTGGTAGTCGGGATTCGGAGGTTGCCGGCTCCGAGTTCAGACGAGTCCGAGTTTCGAACTCCGAACTCCCCTCAGTTCAGCGTGACCGTTTCCGGGACCAGATCCCCAACGTAGTACGCCATGAGGCTCTGCTGAAACGCCACGGTGTACTTGGCCGTCACCACCGCACTTGCCGCCTGCACCAGCTGCGCGCGCGCCGTCGTCACTTCCACCAACGTGCCGGCGCCCACGTCATAGCGACGCGCCTGCGTGGTTGCCGCGAGCTGCGCCGCGTTGAATTGCGCCTGCGCCGCGGCCAGCTGCTGGACCGCCGCCGAGTGATCGAGGAACGCCTGGCGTACTTCAGCGGCCACCGCCTGACGACGATCCTGGAGCGCCAACCGCGCGTTGTCGGCGGTGACTCGCGCCTGTTGCACCGCCACGCTCGTCACGTTGCGATCGAAGATCGGCAAGCTGAGCGACACACCGAGTGAGCCGTTGCGACGCTGATCAAGCTGCGTGTTGAAGGGCAGGGTGCTCGCCGAGTTGAACGCGGTGTTGTAACCCAGGCTCATGGAAATCTGTGGCAATCGCGAGCTCGCGGCACTCTTGAGCGTCTGGCTTGTCGCCTCAAGACGCGTATCGAGCGCCTTCAAATCCTGACGGCTTCCCAACGCACGACTCAGCAGGCTGTCGAGGCTGAACGAGCGTGTCCTGACCGAATCACCGACGGCCGGCGCCACAAAGTTGTACGTCCCCTGCGGATCGAGCTGCAGCGTGCGAATCAGTGCCACGCGCGCCACTTCGAGGTCACGCTGCGCTGACACGAGCGAATACTGCGAGCTCGCCACCGTAGCCTGTTGCTGATACTGATCTGAGATCGGTCGCGCGCCCGCTCGCACCATGCGCTGAATCACGCTGTCCTGCGCCTGCTGGGCCGCCAGGTTGTCGCGCTGTACACGCACCTGTTCCTCGCGCTGCACGAGGGTAAGGAAGTTGGACGCGGCCGTGAACACCGCCGTTTGCCGCGCGCGCGATAAGTCGCTGCCATTCGCGCTGTTCGACAGTCGCGACTCGCGCAGCGTGGCCAGATTGCGACCGCCATCGAAGAGCGTGACGGCGGAACTGGCGCCAACACTCAACGCGGTCGTCGTGTTGTCGGTGATGCGGCCTTCCTGCTGGTTGAAATTGTAGCCATATGCCTCCGACGTGCTCGTGTTGAGCGAGAACGACGGGAGAAATGCCGACTGACGCTGACGCACGGTGGCTGTGCTGGTCTCCACGGTGTTCTGCGCCTGCCGAACTCCCACACTCTGCGACAGCACAAGACGCACGGCGTCAGCAAAGGTGATGCTCGATCCCGACGCCGGCGACACGCTTTGTGCCGCGAGCGACGTGAAGGGCACCGCAATCGACAGGGCGGCGATGCGCGCGAATTGATTGGTCCGGGTCATCTGAGAGTCCTCTGTATGTCATCAACGCGCGCTTATTCGTAGCGCAGCGCCTGGATGGGATCGAGCGCTGCAGCCTTGCGCGCTGGATAGAAGCCGAAGAACACACCAACGGCGGCCGAGAAACCGGTGGCGATCACGATCGACGAGATCGAGGTCGCCGTCTGCCATCCGGTGAAGTGGCCCACGATGGACGCGCTGCCGATACCGACCAGCAGTCCCACAATGCCACCCATCAGGCAGAGCACCACGCTCTCCACCAGGAACTGTGTCAGCACGTCAGAGCCACGCGCGCCGATCGCCATGCGAATGCCGATTTCGCGGGTCCGCTCGGTGACCGAGACCAGCATGATGTTCATGATGCCGATACCGCCCACTACCAGCGAGATCGAGGCAATCGCGGCAAGCAACGCAGTCATGACCGACGTTGTACTCGTGGCCGTCGTGGCCAGCGCTGACTGGTCGCGTACCGTGAAGTCGTCGGCGCCGCCACTGATGCGATGACTGTCGCGCATGATGCTGCGCAGCTCGTCCATCGCCGCCGGGATCTCCTTCGTGTTCTGCGTCATCGCGAGAATGGAGCCGATGAAGAAGAAGTTGCTGATGCGTGTCTGCGCCGTGGTGTACGGTACGGCCACGATATCGTCCTGGTCGGTGCCGTTCGCGCTTTGCCCCTTCTTGGCGAGCACGCCAACCACCGTGAACGGCGTCCGTCCAAGGCGCACACGCTGACCAACGGCATCGCCATTCGGGAACAACGCATCGGCGATCGTCTTGCCAAGCAGCACCACAGTGCGTTTGCCCTGGACATCGTCGTCGGTGAAGATCGCGCCGCTTTCCACCGGCCAGTTGCGGATCGCAAAGAAGCCGGTCGACACACCATTCACTTCGGTGCGCCAGTTCCCCGACTGCGCCACCACCTGGGTACGCGTCTGCACCACTGGACTCACCGCGCTCAGCAGCGTGGCTTCGCGACGAATCTTGTCGACGTCGTCGATCGTGAGACGGTTGAACGTCTGCGCACCCTGATTGGATCCACCGGCCTGCGTGGTGCCAGGCGTGACGATGATGAGGTTGGTGCCGAGGGTCGCGATCTGCGATTCGATCATCCCCTGCGCACCGGTGCCAATCGCGACCATCACGATCACCGCCGCGACACCGATCACGATGCCAAGCATCGTGAGCACGGTGCGCATCTTGTTCTTGACGATGGCTTGCAACGCCATCCGGAGCAGGACAATGGGCTTCATGCAGCCACCTCCTCAGCATCGTAAGCGGCCAGGTCCGCGGCCGCGTCGCGACGATTCGCGACCAGTTCATCACGCCGCACGCGTCCGTCGCGCATCTCCACGATGCGCGTCGCGTACTGGCTCACTTCCGGCTCATGCGTCACCAGCACGATGGTGATTCCCTGCGCGTTGAGCGCCTGGAAGAGCGACATCACATCGAGCGTGGTACGCGTATCGAGATTGCCCGTGGGTTCGTCGGCGAGCAGCAGCGTGGGATTCGTGACGAGCCCGCGCGCAATCGCCACGCGCTGCTGCTGACCACCCGACAGTTCACTGGGGTGATGATCGAGCCGCTCGCCAAGCCCCACTCGCGTGAGCGCCGCGGCCGCCATCGCTTTCGTATCGCGATGGCGTCCGAGCCGATCGTACAGCAAGGGCAATTCGACGTTGTCCATCGCCGACGTGCGCGACAGCAGATTGAAGCCCTGAAAGACGAAGCCGAGCTTGTGATTGCGAAGGTCGGCGAGCGCGTTGCGCGACATGCCATCCACCTGCACGCCATCGAGCTTGTACGACCCACTCGTTGGCGTATCGAGGCAGCCCAGCACGTTCATCAGCGTCGACTTGCCCGATCCGGAGGTGCCCATGATCGCAATGAACTCACCCGGCATCACCGTGAGGCTGACATGGCGTAACGCGAGCACTTCGGTCGTTCCCATCTGGTAGCGCTTGAGCAGGTCATGCACTTCGATAACCGGCGTCACGGAAGCGTTGTGCTTCATGTTCGCGTCGTTCGTGTTCGCGAACGTCTCGTTGGTGTAGTTCACGTTGGCGTTCCTCAGAACGGTGAGGGTGGACCGCCACGACCAGTCGTCGCGCGTTGCTGCTGGAACGGACTCGCCGTACCACTCGCCGCCGCACCAGCCGTCGTCCCAGTGCCCTGACCAATCACGATCTGCATCCCCTTCGCGATCCCTTCACCCGTCACCGCGGTGCGGCTGCCATCGGAGATGCCGAGCTTCACGCGATGCCGTACGAGTGAGTCACCCTGCAGCGTGTAGAGCACGGCAAAGCCACCGCGCGCACCACTCTGTCCACCAGCCGCTGGACGCTGACCGCCACCGAATCCGCCAGGACCGCCAGGACCGCCAGGACCACCGCCAAAGCCGCCACCGCCCTGACCACCAGCGGGCGCTGCACCGGGCGCTCCAGTCGATGCACCGCCGGGTGCACCAGTCGCCGCACCACCCTGCGCCAAACGCTTCGCACTGTCAGCGGCCGTCATCGGCGGACGGAAACGCAACGCGGTGTTCGGAACGATCAGCGCGTTGTCCGCTTCACCGGTGACGAACTGCACCGTTGCCGTCATACCGGGCAACAGCGCGCCGTCAGGGTTCGCGACATCCACCACGACCGTGTAGCTCACGACGTTGTTCGTCGTCGTGCTGGCGAGACGCACCTGATCGACCTTGCCGCGGAAATTGCGATTCGCAAACGACTGCACCGAGAAGATCGCGTCCTGCCCTTCCCTGATCGTGCCGATATCCGTTTCATCGACCGATGCCAGGATGCGCATGTGCGACAGGTCGTTCGCAATGACGAACAGCTTGGGCGCCGACAGACTCGCCGCCACCGTCTGGCCCATGTCGATGTCGCGCTCGATCACCACACCATCGATCGGCGCATAGATGTTCGTGTACGACAGGTTCTGTCGCGCTCGTTCGAGGGCGATTTGCGCCGACGTCAGACTGGTCTTCGCCAGCGCGTACGTCGTGCGAGCCGTATTGTACTCGGTCTCGGTCACGATCTTTTCCGCGTGCAGCGAATTGGTCCGCTCATACTCTTCCTTGGCCTGCGCCAGCGACGCATCCGCGCGCGCCACACCGGCCGCCGCATCCTGCACCGCCTGCTGCAACAGCTTGGGATCGATACGCGCGAGCAGCTGCCCCTTCTTCACATGATCATTGAAGTCGGCATGCAGCTCGGCGATCTGACCGGAGACCTGCGTGCCCACTTCCACCGTTTTCACCGCACTGAGCGCACCCGTCGCCGATACGGTCGCGCGAATCGAGCCCGAGTCGACCGCCGCGAAACGCCACGTCGGCGTTTCCGCGCCGCGGCTCTTGAAGCTCCAGAATCCGGCACCGCCCGCTGCCGCGAGGAGGAGGGTCGCCGTTGTAATAGTTGTCAGTTTCGTCATGGCCGTGTCCGTAAGGCGAAAGCGCACGGTTGCGCTGCATCGCGTGGTGATGCGTGGTCCTGCCCGATGGTAGACGTGAGCCATCGCCACTGTTTGCACCCAAGTCACGAACCGCCGCCGGCTGTATTGAACGGTTGGATCGGCAGCATGAACGGTTCGTGCTGCGCCGGCGCACACTCGTGACATGCGGCTGGCCGGCGGCGATCGGGCGGGGTATGCTGGATCCATGAATCCCTTGCCGCTGCGCACCGAGCTCTCCGCCACCGGAACGCACTCCGTTCTGGTGGTGGGTGTGTCGCGCCGGGAACGATTGCTGATCGCCGGCTTCTGGTTGCTGTACGGTTTGGTGACGGTAGCGAATCGCATCTTCGGCGGCCGCGCGGGTCCCGAGGGCGTCTCGGATGCCACGATCCTCCTGATCGCACTCGCCGAAGCGGTCGCGTGGGCTGTTGTCACTCCGGTGCTGTTCGACCTCGTCGCGCGACGAACGGTGCGTGAAGAAACTCCGCGTGGTGCGACGGCGGCCGATCTCGTCATGCTGCTCTTTGTCGGCATCCTCGTGGCCGGCGCGATGGCCGCACTCGGCACGGGTCTGCGCAGCGCCTTTTTCCCGCCGCGTCGCGATGGCGGCGGCCCACCGATCTGGTTCGCGTTCACCAACAACGCCGTGCTGTACGGCGCGGTGATCGCGGCAGCGCTCGCACGCGCGTACTCGCAGCAATCACGGTGGCGCGAACAGCGGGCCATTCGATTGGAAGCCGAATTGGCGCGGGCGACCCTCGCCACGTTGCGTCAGCAGGTCGATCCGCACTTCCTGTTCAACACGCTGAACCTCATTTCCTCACTCGTCGAGCGTGACCCAAAGGGCGTGCGGCGAATGATCGCGCGGTTGAGTGAGTTGCTGCGGGCGAGCCTCGATACTGGCGCGACACACGAGATCACACTCAGGCAGGAGCTCGCGCTGTTGGGCGCTTATCTCGAAATCATGCAGATGCGCTTCGGTGATCGACTGCGCGTGTCGCTGCAGATCGACGAGTCGCTGCTGGATGTGAAGGTGCCAACGTTCTTCCTGCAACCGCTCGTGGAGAACGCGATGCGGCATGGCCTCGAGCCACTGCGTGGTGCGGCGGAGCTCACCGTGAGCGCCGTGCGCGATGGCACGCAGCTCGTCTTGCGCGTTCAGGACAACGGTGTGCCCGGTAAGCCGCTTGGCGCCCGCGAAGGCATCGGCTTGGGGAACACACGCGCGCGGCTGCGTCAGTTGTATGGCGACCAAGCGGTGTTGGCGCTCGAACGGATCGGCGACCGCACGGAGGCACGGGTGCAGATGCCACTCGGCGACGCCGCATGAGACGTCCCGTGAGGTGCGAATGACCGCCCCACTCAAAGTGCTGATCGTGGACGACGAGCAGTTCAATCGTCTGCGCATTCGCGATCTGCTCGCGAACGAGTCTGATGTTGAAGTGGTCGGTGAAGCCGCTGACGGCGATGACGCGATCGAGCAGATCCGCGCGACGCACCCCGATCTCGTTTTCCTCGATGTCCGCATGCCCGGCAAGAGCGGTCTCGATGTCATCCGCGCGATCGGCGCCGATGCGATGCCGACCACGATCTTCGTCACCGCGTACGACCAGTACGCTGTCGAAGCGTTTCAGTTCGCGGCGCTCGACTATCTGGTGAAGCCCTTCGACGATGACCGCTTTGCGCAGGCGCTCCAACGGGCACGAAAGACTGTTGCCCTCGAAGGGATGGGGCAGATGCGCTCGCAGCTGCTGCACCTGCTCGGTGCCGTCGAACCCGGCCTCGCGCCGGGAGCGCCGCCGGCCGCGAGTTCCCTGGATGCGACGAGTGCGACGTCGGCGAGTGGCGGCTATCTCGAACGCATACCAGTAGAAGTGCAGGGCACCATCCGCCCCGTCCCGGTGGGTGACATCGACTATATCCTGGCGAGCGGTCCGTACGCCGAGCTCGTCGTGGCGGGCCGCCGCCATCTGGTGCGCGAGGCGATGCAGGTTCTGGAGGATCGCCTCGACCCCAACCGATTCATGCGCATCCACCGCTCGGTGATCGTGAGGCTCGATCTGGTCGAGGGGCTCCGGCGCGGCGCTGGCGGTGACGGGGAGGTGCTGCTCAAGGGCGGCCAAAAGCTTCGCGTGAGTCGCACCCGAAGGGAGGCGCTGGAGCGGTGGCTGGGGATGGAGTCGTAGCCGTACCGAGAGACCCGAAACGCAAAACCCAAACTCATTAACCCAGCAACCGATCAGTTACCGGGTTAGTGAGTTTGAGTGGCGGGTTTCGGGTTACTGCGAGTCCCTGCTTGCGGGAACATTCGGCCCCCGTTCGGCGTCCCACCCGGCCGACTAACTGCCCATCGGAGCGCAACTTGCGCCGCTGACCCCGTCCGTGTGGATACGACGGGCCCGTGACTTGCGGGGTGCCACCGGCCCCGCTACGTTGCAAGGCTCACCCATTCCGGCCACGCTGGACGGTCGTGTCTATGGGTGTCTCATGTTCGCAGCGCAATCGTGATCGCGAAAGCGATTCTCCTGCCGCTGCATTTTCGCTGGTCGACGCAGTCTTTTGTCAGCTACAAGCTGGAGCCGGAATCATGCCGCGCGAGAAGATCATCCTCGGATGCACCGAGTGTAAGAACCGCAATTACTTCGTGATGAAGAACAAGCGTCTGCATCCCGAGCGCGTTGAGTGGAAGAAGTACTGCCCGCGCTGCAACAAGCATCAGACGCACAAGGAAACGAAGTAGTCATGACTGCTCCAGTCGAGGTATCCCGTCCGGGACTCGGCACTCGGATGGTCACGTTCTACAACGACGTGATCGCCGAGATGAAGAAGGTGACCTGGCCCGATCGCCCGCAGCTTCAGCAGGCGACGATCCAGATCATCATCTTCGTGCTGCTGCTCGGGGCCGTGATCGGCCTGGTGGACGTGGGGTTGCAGGCGCTGCTCGTGCGGCTGCCGTCCATGCTCCTCGGTCGCTGATCCCCCCTGACCCGTTGATGCGCTCATGACGCTGTCGATGCTCGAACATCGCTGGTACGCGATCCAGACCACGTCCGGCCACGAAAACAAGGTGCAGCGCCTGATCCAGCGTAAGATCGATGCGGATCCGGTGGCGCCCGAGGACCGACTCATCCGCCAGGCGATCGTGCCGACGGAGGAGGTGGTGGAGATCAAGAACGGCAAGAAGGTCACCGTCGAGCGCAAGAAGTATCCCGGCTATGTGCTCGTCGAGATGATCGCGAGCCAGGATACGCTGCACGAAATCAGCGCCATCCAGGGCGTGATCAAGTTTGTCGGTAAGGACCGCGATCCGATGCCGCTGCGCGACGATGAAGTCCGTCGTTTGCTCGGTCAGTCGGATCACGCTGAAGAAGCACCGGTGCGCGAGGAGATTCCCTTCCTCGTTGGTCAGGCGGTGGCAATCACCGAAGGCCCGTTCGCCGACTTCAACGGTACGGTCGAAGAAGTGCTGCCTGATAAGGGCAAGGTGCGCGTGTCGGTGAGCCTGTTTGGTCGGCCGACGAGCGTGGAGCTCGATTACCTGCAGCTGCGTGGGTACTAACCGATCAGTGAATGGGTTCTGAGTTCGAGTTTCCGGTTGTGGGTCACCCCCAACCTCAAACCCTCACCCAAAACCCCAAACTGATCAATTGAAGATTGGGAGATCGCGAGATCTCTCAGAGGAGTCGCCACCACTCGACGCAAAACAATGTGGTAGCAAGCCCCCACGTGGACTGTCCGCGTGGGTAACTCGCGATGAGGAAGTCGCATGGCCAAGAAGGTCACTGGATTCGTCAAGCTGCAGATTCCTGCAGGCAAGGCGAACCCGGCGCCCCCAGTAGGTACGGCCCTCGGACCCCAGGGTATCAACATCATGGGGTTCTGCAAGGAGTTCAACGCTCGCACGCAGGGCGGGGATATGATCATCCCCGTCGAGGTCACGATCTACGCCGACAAGTCGTTCACCTTCATTCTCAAGACGCCGCCTGCGGCGGAATTGATCAAGAAGGAGATCGGTGTGCCGAAGGGCTCGGGTCAGCCGAATAAGGTCAAGGTGGGAACCATCACGCGTGCGCAGCTCGAAAAGATAGCGACCGCGAAGATGCCGGACCTCAACTGTGATAGCATGGAGAGCGCCGTGGCGATGATCGCCGGTGCCGCTCGCTCCATGGGTATCACGGTCAAGGATTGAGCCTCATGAAGACGCACGGGAAGAAGTACAGCGCCGCGAGTGAGCGTCGCCAACTCGGCAAGCCGTATGAGGCCAAGCAGGCAATCGCCCTCGTGAAGCAGATGAGCTTTGCGAAGTTCGACGAAACCGTCGAAGTGGCGATCCGCCTCGGTGTCGATCCGCGTCACGCCGATCAGGTGGTGCGTGGCACCGTCGTCCTCCCGGCTGGTACGGGTAAGACGATGCGCGTGCTCGTGATCGCCGCGGGTGGCAAGGTGCAGGAAGCGCAGGACGCGGGCGCCGATTTCGTCGGCACCGAGTACCTCGCGAAGATCAAGGAAGGCTGGCTCGACTTCGACGTCATGATCGCGACGCCTGACCAGATGGGACAGATCGGCCAGCTTGGCCGTGTCCTTGGTCCGCGCGGCCTGATGCCGAATCCGAAGGCCGGCACCGTCACGTTCGACGTGGCGAAGGCGGTCAAGGAGTCGAAGGGCGGCAAGATCGAATTCCGCGTCGACAAGGGCGGCAATCTGCACGCCCCCATCGGCAAGATCTCGTTCTCGCCCGATCAGCTCGAGACCAACTTCTCCGCGCTGATGGATACCATCGTCCGCGCCAAGCCCGCAGCGGCCAAGGGCGTGTACATCCGCAACGTCGCGATCTCGAGCTCCATGGGTCCTGGCGTCACCATCGACACCACGCCGTTCCGGTAAGAGGGAGACGTCACCATGAAAGCAAAGCCAAAGGCGAAGAAGAGCGACAAGCAGGTGTTGGTGGACACGCTCAAGGCGTCCATGAAGGATGCCGCGGCGCTCTACTACACCGACTTCACGGGCTTGAACGTGAAGCGCATGACGGAACTGCGTCGCCGTTTCCGCAAGGCCGGCGTTGAGTACGTCGTGATCAAGAACACGCTGGCGCTCCGGGCCGTGAACGAAAGCGGCATCGTAGCCCAGACCCTGAAGGGCCCCACGGGGGTGGTGGTGGCGAAGGATGCCATCACGGCGGCCAAGGTTCTCTCCGACTTCGCGAAGGAGAACGACCAGAAGCCCACCGTGAAGGGTGGCGTTTACGAGGGCAACGCGATCGACGAAGCGATGGTCAAGAAGTTGGCTTCGCTCCCGACGCGTGAGGAAGCTCTCTCGATGTTCGCTGGCTACCTGAACAGCATCCCGATGATGTTCGCCCTCGCCCTCGACGCCCGTAAGGCGCAGCTCGAAGGCTCCAACTGATCCCCAGGCGTTCGGCCGAAAGGCTACCCTGATAAACAACGCCCCAGGCTCCCTGGGGGAGACACACGGAGAGTTTTACACCATGGCTACTAAGAGCGAAATCCTCGACGCGATTGGCGCGATGAGCGTCATCGAGCTGTCCGAGCTCATCGAAGAGTTCAAGACGAAGTTCAACGTCACCATCGCGGCCGTGGCTGCGGGTGGCGGCGGCGGCGGTGCTGCCCCGGCGGCAGCGGTCGAAGAGCAGACCGAATTCACCGTCATCCTCAAGGAAGCGGGCGCCAAGAAGATCCAGGTCATCAAGGTGGTGCGCGAGCTCACCGGCCTGGGCCTCAAGGAAGCCAAGGACCTCGTCGACGGCGCGCCGAAGACCCTGAAGGAAAACGTGTCGAAGGACGAAGCCGCGCAGATCAAGGCCAAGCTCGAGGCCGAAGGCGCCGGCGTCGAAATCAAGTAAAGCCCGGCCACCGGCCAGCTCTACGTCGACACACTGTAGTTCCGTCGTTTGAACGCTCCTCCCCGGGGGCCAGAGTCACCAGATCGTGACTTTGGCCGTCGGGGACGGAGCGCTTTGCGCCCCCGGTCAGTCCAGAAACGGCCGATCGGGATTCGCGCACTCCGCCAGAGGGTGAGCCCCTTAAGGATATGATGAACCAGATCTCGTTCGCGAAGCTCGAGACGGGCATGGACATGCCCCACCTGCTGGACATCCAGACGCGCGCCTTTGAGTCGCTGCTGCAACTGGATGCCGCTCAGCAGGAGCGCGAGGACGTCGGCCTCGAGCGCGTCTTCAAGGACCTGTTCCCGATCACGGACGTCCACGAGAACTTCTCGTTGGAATTCGTGCGGTACTCGCTGGGTGAGCCCAAGTACTCTGTCGCCGAGTGCATCGAGCGCGACATGACGTACTCGGCCCCACTCAAGGCCACCCTTCAGTTGGTGATCTTCGAGGATACCGGCGACGGCAAGCGTCCCCGGAATATCATCGAAAAGGAAGTCTATCTCGGCGAATTGCCGCTCCTCACCGAGCTTGGCACCTTCGTCATCAATGGCGCCGAACGCGTCATTGTCTCCCAGTTGCATCGCTCGCCCGGTGTCGTGTTCGAAGAGAGCACCCACCCGAACGGCCAGCGACTTCTGTCGTCACGGATCATCCCGTTCCGTGGTTCGTGGGTCGAGTTCACCGTGGACATCCACGACGTGATCTACGTCCACATCGACAAGAAGAAGAAGTTCCCGGCGACGGCGCTGCTCCGCGCCTTCGGCTACGGCGAAAATCGCGACATTCTGCGCCTGTTCTTCGCCGAACGCGAACTCGACCTCACCAAGAAGCGCGAGACGCGTAACGACCAGCGTGAAATCCTTGGCGCCATTGTCGCCGAAGACATCACGCTCGAAGGCGAAATCACCGCCGTCGACGCGCCGAAGCCCAAGACCAAGAAGGCCAAAGCGGAGCGCGAGCGCTCCGAAGCGGCGCTCCTCGTGCGCGAAGGCGATGAGCTGACGGAAGAGACGCTGAACCGCCTTGTCCGTCAGGGAGTCACGACCTGCAAGGTGTTCGCCTCGTACACGCAGATCGACTTGCGCGACGAGCAGGATGCGATCGATCGCGGCGAGCGCGAAACGCGCCGCGTGCTCGCAAAGGACGTCGTTGATCAGGACACTGGTGAAGTCGTGGCCGAAAAGGATACGACGCTCACCGACGCGGTCATCAAGAAGATCCGCAAGGCCGACCAGACCAAGGTCGTCGTCTTTGTGGCGTCTGGCCGTGCCGAGTCCACGCTGATCAAGAACACGCTCGCGAAGGACCCCACGAAGCACGAAGAAGAAGCGCTCAAGCAGATCTACGCGCTCCTTCGTCCGGGCGACGCACCGAACCGCGAAACAGCGAAGCAGGCGCTCGAGCGTCTGTTCTTCTCGCCGAAGCGCTACGACCTCGGCCGCGTTGGTCGTTACAAGATCAACCAGCGCCTGCGCCTCAACACGGCGATGAGCACCACGGTTCTCACGAAGGAAGACTTCGTGGAAATCATGCGTCAGCTCGTCGAACTGCATGAAGGCCGCGGCGATGTAGATGACATCGACCAGCTCGGCAACCGTCGTATCCGCTCGGTCGGCGAACTGATCGCGAATCAGTTCTCCGTTGGTCTCTCGCGCATGGCGCGATTGGTCAAGGAGCGCATGTCGATCAACACCGATCCCGAGAAGATCTCGCTCGACGACCTCGTGAACGCCCGTACGGTGTCCGCGGTTATCCAGGCCTTCTTCGGATCGTCGCAGCTGTCGCAGTTCATGGACCAGACCAACCCGCTCGCCGAACTGACGCACAAGCGTCGTTTGTCGGCGCTTGGCCCGGGCGGTCTGACGCGTGAGCGCGCCGGCTTCGAAGTGCGAGACGTGCACTACTCGCAGTACGGCCGCATGTGCCCGATCGAAACGCCGGAAGGTCCGAACATCGGTCTGATCACGTCGCTCGC
>CBHWDN010000016.1:0-102083 GCA_966112585.1 uncultured Gemmatimonadaceae bacterium | reverse complement strand
GATCCGCTCGGCGCCGAGATTCTGCAGCGCACGATGTTGCTGCGCATTGGCAGCATCGCCATTCGTCAGGGCGCGTCACCGGGAGAACTGCTCACACTGGCATCGCTGCTCGCGCGTCCGCCGCGCGCCGATGTGCCGCATCAGCCGTTGTCGAACGAAACGCCGACAACGATGAGCAGCATCGCGCCGGAAGGGACACCGCGTGAACTGCTACGGTCATGGAGTGTGCTCGTCACGCCGGCCGACATTCCGTCGCGACTTCGCGTGCCGACGCCGGCCGAGGGAATCGCGATTGTCTCCGCGCCAGGCGAAGACGGCACGACTGGTTCGCCGGTCGCTTCAGCGCTGTCCCGACTTGCATCGGCCAATAGCGACGACTCGGCAAATCGCGCCGCCGAGCAGTTGCTCGCGTTGATCACCGACGCTGAGCATCGCGATGATGCGCCGGTGATCGAAGGCATCGGACGCGCGGTGATGGCGCAGGTACACGCCGTAGGGAGCGGACCGGGGCGACTCGCGCTCGAGCGTGTGGTGCGTCGACTGCAGAAGCGTCGCGCCCTCGAACTGCTGGCGCAGGCCGTGCCGAACGCGATCGACCGACTTCCGCTGCTCGAGTTGCTCGCGCGCGCGGGCGAGGCGGCCGTGGACGTGCTCGTGCACCATCTCATGGAAGCCGGCGACTCGCCATCGCGACGCGCCTACTTCGACAGCATCGTCTCGCTTGATCTTGGCGCCACGCAGCTTTTTGCGCTGGTCAACGACGAGCGCTGGTTCGTTGTGCGCAACGCCGTCGCGATCCTCGGCGAAATGGGTGTCGAAACCGCCGATGAAGCGATGCTGCCGCTCCTCGAGCACAAAGACGACCGCATCCGTATCGCGACCGCTCGCGCACTCATTCGGCTCGGCACATCGCGATCGCTGCAAGGGTTGCACGCCGCGATCGATGACAGCCACGCCGAAGTGCGACGCATCGCCGCAGTGGCGTACGGACTATCCGGCTCCGCCGCCACCCAACCCGGTCTCGGTGTGCGTCCGCCCGCCGCGCGACTCGCCACAGCGCTGGAACGCGAACCCGACGACGATGTCGCGATCGAGATGGTCGCGAGCCTCGGTCGACTCAGCAGCGCCGACGCGATTCAGCGGCTCCTGCGCATTGCGCTGCCGCCGGTGCAATTGCCGGACGGACAGGTCGACACGACCCGCCGCGAGCCCTGGCTGAGAGTGGCCGCGATTGAAAGTCTCGTGCGCGCGCGCGGCAGTGCGGTGCGCGATACGATCGACGCGCTGATCAACGACCCAGAGCCAGACGTCGCGGCGACGGCGCTGCGATACCGAGTCTAAGGAAAACTCAGGACCCAAAACTCGAACTCCAAACTCAGAAACCGATCAGTCGCTGAGTTCTGGGTTCGAGTAATGGGTTTGGGGTCGAGCACTAGCGATCCGCGCGCTTGGGGTCAGACTCCAAACGAGCGGCTTGGAGTCTGACCCCACGAGCCCACACTGACGCGGCTTTGGAATTTTACACATGAGCGGTTGAATAGTATATTCTCAGGTGTGGCGATCCCGCGTTGTGACATACTTACACTTGAGTGGCCAATTGAGAGTTCTGTTGCTTGGCGCAACCGGTTTGTACGGTCGATACGTGCGGATGCAACGGCCCGCGATCGATGGATTGGAGCTCGTCAGTGTGCGCGGACGAGGTTCGGAGTCCCATGACCTGTTGGTTGTGGATCTCGCAGGTCCAGAGAACTGGCCCACACTGCTCGAGCGCGTCGAGCCAACGGTGGTCGTGAACTGCGCCGCGATTGCGGATGTCGAACTGGCGAGCCGCAATGTCGATCTGGCGAATCGCATCAACGTTGAGCTGCCCCGATTTCTGGCACGGGAGAGCGCGACGTGCGGTTTCCATTTCATCCACCTTTCGAGCAATGCGGTGTACGATGGCGACGCGGCACCGTATGACGAACGGGCTGCGCACCGTCCGTTACATGAATACGGAACGATGAAATCGGCGGCCGACGTCGCCATTCGCGAATCGCGGGGACGCGCGACCATCGTGCGACCAACCGTCGGCTACGGGTGGAACGAGGACGACGGGCGACTGAACCCGCTGACCGCCGCCCTGAGAGCGCTCGGTCGCGGAGAGCGTATTCGTCAGGTCACGGATCAATTCGAAAATCCCGTCTACGCTGGCGATGTTGCGGACGTGCTCTGGGCAGTCGTCACGCAAGGCTTCGCGGGCGAACTCAACGTCGGTGGTGCAGATCGTCATCTGAGCCGATTTGACTGGATGAAGCAGGTGCTTCCAACCTTCGGCTTTGAGGTCGACCGGCTCGACGCCGCCAAGGTCGCTGACTTCAAGTCGACTGTTCGACGTCCGCGAGACACCACCTTCGATTGTACGCGATTGCAGGAGGTGCTCGGCTGCTCGACGAAGAATGTTGTGCTGGGAGCGACCGCCATGATGGCGGACGCCACCGCAACGATGACGCTGCAGTCGACCTAGCGGTCAGTAAAGTCCGTCGCCGCCGTAATCCGCCGGCACGTCTCGGCAATCAACGTCGCCGCTCGATCGAGATCCTCCAGCGACACCATCTCGTTCGGCGAGTGCATGTAGCGATTCGGGATGCTCACCAACGCCGTCGCGACGCCGGTACGGGCGAGATGCATCGCGTCGGCGTCCGTGCTCGTGAAACGCCCAGCAGCATGCAGCGAGAACGGAATCGACAGCTCGCGGGCGGTTCCAGAAAGCAGTCGATACACCACCGGCGAAATCACCGAACCGCGCGTGAGCACCGGGCCGCCGCCGATGGTGTGTTCGCCGATTTCTTCTTTCTTCATGCCGGGGTGATCGGTCGCGAAGGTCACGTCGACGGCGATCGCCATGATGGCGTCGACGCTCTGCGCCGCGACTCGCGCGCCGCCGCCGGAGTAGCCGATCTCCTCTTGGGCTGTCGCTGCGGCCACTACGCGGGCAGCGCCGGGATTGGCAGCGTAGCGCCGCAGCGCTTCGAGGACGACGAACGCGCCGATGCGATTGTCGATCGAACGCGAGATGATGCGGTTGTTCGGGAAGTCGACCGTCTGAGAATCAATCACGCCGGCGTCACCGACTTCGAGATGCTCGAGCGCTTCGGCCTTGTTCTTGGCGCCGATATCGACCCACAGGTCCGTGATCTTCGACGCCTTTTCTCGCTCTTCCGGCTTCATGAGGTGAATCGGCTTCTTGCCGATCACACCAAGCACCGGGCCATTGCGTCCGAGAAAGCGGATGCGCTGCGCGACGAGCACCTGTGGATCCCAGCCACCGATCGGCTCGAAGTAGGCGTACCCATTGTCGTCGATGTGCGTGACGATGATGCCGATCTCGTCGATATGACCGGCGAGCAGAATCGTAGGACCAGAGCCGTCGCCGTTGACCGTGGCGAGCGAGTTGCCGACGACATCGGCGGTGACACTCGCTGAGAAGGTGGCGGCTTCGGCGCGCCACACGCGGGCCGGTGCGCCTTCGAAGCCGGACGGGCCCGGCGTGTCGAGCAGACGCTTGAGAAAGGCGACGGAGGAGTCATTGAGCATGAGCCGAAAACTAATGCTATCCTAGACGCATGACTCTCCTGTTCCTTGCCATCGGACTCGGCGCCGGCGTTCTCTCCGGCCTCTTCGGGATTGGCGGCGGCATCGTCATCGTGCCCGCGCTGCTCTATCTCGCCAAGCTGACGCCCCAGCAGGCGGCCGGCACGTCGCTCGGTGCGTTGTTGCTACCGGTCGGAGCACTTGGCGCCTGGAGCTACTACAAAGCCGGTCAGCTCGAGTGGAAAGCGTCCCTGTTGCTCGCGCTTGGCCTGTTCATTGGCGCGTACTTCGGCGCGCAGTTCGGACAGCACCTCGACGCCACGATGTTGAAGAAAGGTTTCGCGGTGCTCCTCGTCTTCATGGCAGTCAAGCTCTGGATCGGCTGACCAGGAACGATCAGCGCACCTTCACCGCATGACGTGAATCGATAGTCGGAAAGCACGACGCGTTGAACATGCACGCCATCGCTTCGATGCCATCGACCACTCGCGGCCCGGGTCGCGATGTGAGTCCATTCGCGTCCATCGCCCACACCGCGCGATCGCCGACCCAGCTCCACGCCGGCTGCGACAGGCACCGCGCGGCTTCGGCGGTCGCTGCACGAACCGAGTAACCGCACGGCGCGAAGATCAGCACGTCAGGGTTCACATCGCGAAGCGTGTCCATCGACACGACGACCGAGTGCTCGCCCGGAACACCGAGCACGTCGATGCCACCAGCGCGCTTGACCTGTTCGGGACCCCAGTGGCCGGCAACATAGATCGGATCGGTCCATTCGATCACCGCGACACGCGGACGTGGTGCCTGCGCGGCTTTCAGTGTTTCATGCACGTGCTTCACGCGATTCCTGAGACCAGCCAGCACTTCGTCGGCTTCGTCGTTCGCATCGATCGCATTCGCCACTGCGCGAATATCGTCGTAGATCCCGTCGACACTCGTGCCACTCAGTGTCACGACGCGCGGCTCCGGCGACAGGCGTGACGCCATCGCGCGCACATCGGTTTCACTCACCGCACAGACATCGCACAGCGCCTGTGTGAGAATCACATCGGGGTGCAGCGCGCGAATCCGCGCCTCGTCGAGCGTGAAGAGCGCGAGCCCCTCACCGTGTGCCTGACTGACCGCGGCATCGATCGCCGCCGGATCATGCGTGTGCGGGATCGCGCTCTTGGTGACGCGCGCGCGCGACCCCACAACGTCGGGATAGTCACACTCGTGCGTGATGCCGACCAGGTGATCAGTCGCGCCGAGTAAGGCGACGATCTCGGTGGCGGCCGGCAGCAAGCTCACGATTCGCATAGGAGTCGACGGACCAGTTTGGGGTGCGTGAGTTCGAGGTTGGAGTTACGGGTGCTTCGCCTCGAACACCGACTTACCGCCAACATACGTCGCCATCACCTTCGTGTTGAGTACCAGCTCCGACGGCACGCGCATGATGTCCTGATCGAGAATCACGAAGTCGGCGTACTTCCCCACGGCGAGCGAACCCATCTCCTTCTCCTGGAAGCCCGCATAGGCGGGCCAGATGGTCATGCTGCGCAGCGCGTCTTCGCGACTCATCTTTTGCTCGGGGAACCAGCCGGCGGCCGGATAGTCTCGCGCATCCTGGCGCGAAATGGCCGAGTGAAAGCTGATCAGTGGATTGACCTGTTCCACCGGGAAGTCGCTGCCGTTCGGAACGATCACGCCGGTCTGCAGCAGTGACTGCCACGCGTACGCACCATAGAGACGCGTCGGTCCCAGTCGCTTGCCGATCCAGTACATGTCGCTCGTCTGATGACTGGCCTGCATGCTCGGAATCACACCGAGCTGGGCAAAGCGCGGGATGTCGTCGTAATGCAGGATCTGCGCGTGCTCCACACGAAAGCGATGATTCGCTGCCGGAGTCTTGGCGAGCGCCTTCTCGTACGCGTCGAGGACAACGCGATTGCCGCGATCACCAATCGCATGCGTATTGATCTGAAAGCCCGCCGCCAACCCTTGCTCGGCGACCTCCTGAATGTGCGCCGGTGCGCTGACGAGCAGGCCGATGTTGTTCGGATCGTCGCTGTAGGGTTCGAGCAGTGCGGCGCCGCGCGACCCCATCGCACCATCGGCATACAGCTTCACCGCGCGCACCCACACCTGACCGTTGTAGAGCGCCGAGCGAGGTCCCATCGCGAAGTAATGCTTGAGCGCCTCGGCGTTGTCGCCAATCATGGCATAGAGGCGAAGATTCAAATCACCCTTCTGCGCCATGTCTTCGAACAGGTCGATGTTCGCGCGCGTCGCACCGGCGTCGTGTACGCCCACAAGGCCGAGCGAGTGCATCAGGCCGATGGCGTCCTTGAGCGCGCTGCGCATTTCAGCGGTCGTGAGCTCCGGCACTTTGCGTCCGACAATGCCCTGTGCGTTGTCGATGAACACGCCGGTGGGATTGCCCGACGCATCACGCTGAATCTTGCCACCACTCGGATCCTGCGTGGCCTTCGAGACGCCGGCGAGTTGCATGGCCATCGCATTCGCGAAGTTCGCGTGCCCGTCTACACGTGTGAGCAACACCGGATGTTCAGGCACCGCCGCCGTGAGTGCTTCATGCGTGGGGAAGCGCGTGTCGCCCCACGCGTTCTGATCCCACCCGCGCCCAATCACCCACGAGCCCTTCGGTAGCGTCTTCGCCTTGTCGACGACACGCTGCACGACCTCGGCGAGACTCTTGGTTCCGGTGAGGTCCACCGCACGCAGCGTCTGCGCGAGCCCCGCGAAGTGCCCGTGCGCATCCACCATTCCGGGAATGACCGTGCGACCACCCGCATCCACGATTTTTGTCGAAGCGCCCTTGAACACATTGGCTTCGGACTTGGAACCGGTGAACACGACGCGACCGCCGCGTACGGCGAACGCCTCAACAAGCGGGCGCGCTTCGTCGACGGTGTAGACGCGGGCGTTGGTGACGATGAGGTCAGCCGGTTCGGTGCGCGGCTGAGCCAGAGCGAGAGTAGGTGCGAGCGCCAATGAGGCGCCGAGAGCGCGGAATGCCGTGAGGTGATGTCGCATGCCGCCCAAACTACTCGCCGCGCGGAATCAGCGGCCACGAGAATCTCGCCCTCCGCGCCAAGCCAAGCCGCGCCCAAGCGTTGCAAGAACCCCACAAAGGAGGCAGGATAGGCCAAGCGCCGTCACAGCAACGGCACGACGGTCACCCATATGGCAGAGTTCGGCACAGGGTTTGCGCTTAGTCAGGGTAAGAGAAGCGACAACGCAATCCCAATCCGATTCCACCAATGCTCGCAACCACTACCAAATCAACCACTTACCAGTCATCGACGACTGTGGCGCGGCGTCTCGCCGCCGCTGGCGCGATGGCATGGGCTTTGGGGGTGTTGCAAGCGTGCAGCGGTTCAGCGGCAACCGCGCCGACCGTAGCACAGCAGCCGACCAGTGTCACGCCGGTGACCCCGGCCGCGCCCGCCGCCGTCGCCACCGTTTCGCGCGTCACGCCCGACTCGCTGACCGCCGGCACGCTGCTCGCGATCGAAGGCCAGAACCTCCCGACCACTCCGTCGGCCGTCCGTCTCACGCTGGCCGGTGTTTCCCTCGATGTCCGCGCCGTTTCGGCTACCCGTATTGAAGCGCTGATCCCGACCACCGGCTTTGCCTGCGCCGCGCCGGCCGCACAGACCATGCGCCTCGAGCTGGGGAGCACCACCATCGAGCAGAGCGTGGTGCTTCGCACCGCCGCCCCGCTCACCCTCAAGGCCGGCGACGCCGCCGTGACGCTCAGCGCCGCGCAGGCCGCCTGCATTGAACTCGCCGGCAGCGCCCAAGGCTCGGCGCGCTACGTCGTGGCCGTGGTGAACACCGCGGCGCAGACGAACGAAACCGCCCGCTTCGACCTCCGCGGCCAAGGCACGGGCTCGCTGGCGCAGGTCGCGAGCGTGGTGCAGAGCGACGCGAGCGTGATGGGACTACTCCGCGGTATCTCCTCCCTGACCGCTGCCCCCTCACTTCTAAAGAGCGATCCAGCCCCCGCTCTCCCCGACAACGATGCCTCGCAGGTGGCGTTCAACCGCGCGGTCCTCAACGTTGCCCGTATCCCTGCAAGTGCGCGCCTGAACTCTGTGCGAACCGCGGTCAACGCGGGTGATACTCTGCAGATCAACGCCCTGCTCAACAGCTGCAGCTCCGCTCGCGCGGTGCGCGCGCGCGTCGTGTACGCCGGTTCCAAGGCCGTCGTGCTCGAAGACGTCGCGAGCCCGCGCGCCGGGAAGATGGATGACGCGCTGCGCTCGATCGGCAGCGAGTTCGATGCGACCGTGTATCCGCTGCTCACGAAGAATCTTGGCGATCCGCTCGCCATGAACGCGCAGCTCAACGGCGATGGCCGCGTCACGATGCTCTTCACACGCTTCGTGAACGACTCAGCGCCGGGAACCGCGGGTTATGTGAGCGCGTGCAACTTCTACGCGAAGAGCCAGTTCGCCGCGAGCAATGAAGACGAGGTGTTCTACGCGCGCGTGCCGAGCACGAATGAAACGCCGGCTGACTGGCGTCGTGCGATGCGCAGCACTGTGGTGCACGAGAGCAAGCACCTCGCGAGCTACGCCGAGCGCCTGTCGCGTGGCAAGGCCAGTGAAGAGAGCTGGATGGAAGAAGCGACCGCGCGTGTTGCCGAGGAGTTGTATGCGCGCACGTTCGACGCCGGTTCGAGTTGGAAGGGGAACACCGGATTCGCGGCGAGTGTTGGTTGCGAGCTGACGCAGTGCGACGATCGCCCGCTCGTGATGTGGAAGCACTTCACGCAGCTGCATGCGTATCTGCGTGGCGCCGATTCGCTGACGCCGTTCGGCCCCGCCAAAAGCGGCGATGTGACGTACTACGCCAGCGGCTGGAGCCTGGTGCGCTATGCGGTTGACCAGTTCGCGAGCACCGAAAGCGGCATGCTCAAGTCGCTGGTGAATGGCACGGCGCCGACGGGTATCGCTGGTTTGGCGCAGCTCGCCGGTGTGAACGCCGACCAGCTCCTCACCGGTTGGGCGATGTCGAACGCGGTGGGCAGCCAGGGGTCGACGTGGAACGCCGCCGATGTGTGGAGCGGCTTGGCCGGCACGTTCCCGGGCATGTTTCAGAGCGCGCCGCTCCGTGGCCGTTCGGTTTCGGCTGGCAGTTTTGCCTTCAGTGGCCTGCAGTTGCCGGCTGCCGGTGCCACCTACCTAACGCTCAGCGGCGTGCAGGGCGGGGCGCAGCTCCTCCAGGTTGCCGGTGCCAACGGCGGGGCGCTCAAGCTGTCGGTGATGCGGGTGCAGTGAGCGGGGTGATGCACCATTGGTTTAGCATTCCGTCATGACTGCCCAGCTGTCCATCGTCATCCCCACGTTCAACGAGTCGCAGAACGTCCCGCTGTTGATCGCCGCGCTCGATAAGGCGCTGGCCGGTCGGTCGTTCGAAGTGATCGTGGTCGACGACAACTCGCCCGATGGCACCACGCGTGTCGCGCGCGAGCTTGCGTCGCATGATCCGCGAGTGCGTTGCATTCGGCGCGTGGGCCGTCGCGGACTATCAAGCGCCGTGGTGGAAGGCATTCTGAGCTCGAGCGCACCCATTGTTGGCGTGATCGACGCCGACATGCAGCACGACGAATCGATCCTGCCGCAAATGGTGGCGATGATCGAGCGTGACGAAGCGGATGTCGTTGTTGGTACGCGCTACACCGAAGGCGGCAGCGTTGGCGACTGGACCAGAGGTCGCGCCTTGATGAGTCGATTCGCGACGAGCCTGAGCCAGAGTGTGCTCAAGGGCCGTACGCTCACCGACCCCATGAGCGGGTTCTTCGTGGTGCGGCGCGAGCTGTTCGAGTCGGTGGTACCGCGGCTGTCCATTCAGGGCTTCAAGATCCTGCTCGACTTCATCGCCTCGAGCGACAAGGACCTGCGCATTCGCGAAGTGCCGTATGTCTTTCGCCCGCGTGCGCATGGCGAGAGCAAGCTCGATAGCCTCGTACTCTGGGAGTACGGGATGCTGCTCATCGACAAGATGTTCGGTGGTGCGATCCCGCCGCGGTTGATCCTGTTTGCCGTCGTCGGTGCCACCGGTGTGGCGTGTCACTACGCCGTGTTGACCGCGCTGATCAAATGGGCCGGGCTCGGATTCCTGCGCTCACAGGCTACTGCCACGCTGGTGTCGATGACGTGGAATTTCGCGCTCAATGACTTGCTGACGTATCGCGACAAGCGACTGCGCGGCCTCAAGTGGGTGCGAGGGTTGCTGACGTTCTACTTCGCCTGTGGAATTGGCGCGCTGGCGAACGTGGGCATTTCGGCGGTGCTGTTCAAGAGTGCGTACTCGTGGTGGGCCGCAGCTGGCGCCGGCGTTGTTGTGGGGACGGTGTTCAACTACGTGACGACGTCGGTGTTTACGTGGCGGAACCGGACGTGAACGAAAAGGGCCGCCTGCAGCGATGCAGGCGGCCCTTCTTCTTTCAACGTGCTGCTATTTCGACGGCGGCATGATCACCGCGTCGATACCGTGAATGATGCCGTTCTTCGCTATGATGTCGGTCTTCACGATGTGCGCGTTGTTGATCATCGGTGTGGATCCCATCACCGAAATTTTCGCGTCCGAGCCCTCGAAAGTCTTGGCACTCTTGCCGGCCAACTTGAGTGCCTCGGCCGCCGGAACCTTGCCCGCGACGACGTGATAGAGCAGGACGTTCTTGAGCTTCGCCTTGTCCTTCGCGAGCGCGTCAAGCGTTCCGGCTGGAACCTTCGCAAACGCTTCGTCGGTCGGCGCAAAGACTGTGAACGGACCAGGGCCTCGCAACATCTCCATCAGGCCGGCGTCGCCGAGCAGCTTGGAGAATGTCTTGAAAGAACCGGCGGCCGCGGCGGTTTCGACGAGGTCTTTATCCTGAGCTTGCGAGGCAGCCGGGACAGCAAAAGCAACGACTGCGGCGGATGCAAATGGGACGAGCTTACGCATGAGTCACTCCAGACGAGTAGGCACGCCAACTTCGGCAGAACGGTCCGTGTTCGCGTACACCTGATTTTACCCTCGAACCGGGCTGCCCGGTCCCCGGACGGGTGTCTAACAGAGCTAGCGGAGTAGCAAATCAGCGATGACTGGTCGGTGATCTGAGCCAACATCAGGGCCGACCCACGCTCCAGTAGCCTCCAGCCAAGTCGGCGCGAAGAGAATGTGATCGATTCGAGCCCTGATGTACCGATTCTCGAACTTCGTATACCCAAATCCAAGGCCAGCATTCTCGAACGCGTCGTCGAATCGAGTCCAGAAATCCCGGAAAATCGTGCTCTCGACGGGCATGTTGAAATCGCCTGCGACGATCACAGGAATCGAATCGCTGAACCGGGCGGACCAAACCGACGCGCGCTCCGATTCCATGCGGCGAATACGCGCATTGATCTGTTCACCCCCGACGTCGCCGCTCCGTGGTACTCCTCCGCCATCGGGGATGAATCCATCGGAGCCCATGAGTCGCTCGAGTCCCTTGCGCGGCGTCTCAAGGTGCAGGCTGACAAAGTCGAGCGAGCGCTGTGGACGTGCCACGCGATAACGCGCGACGAGCCCGGTACCACCATAGCCAAGGGTGCTCACGCGTTCGAAGGCCGCTCGCGGCATCGAGTCGACGGGAGCGATCGGCCATCGACTCAGTACGCACATGTTTGCGTGCCGCGCGAAGTGATATCCGCGAATCGTCGACAACCTCGCCGAAAGCTCGTTCCCGCACTCCTGGACGTCGACGAGGTCCGGGCGAACTTCAGCCAAAAGATCCGGCAGGTATCGCTGCGAAACCTGTCCGCCTTCAGCGTTGAGCGAGAGAACGCGAATCCCTGTACTCGCGGCTGACGGAATCGGACCCTTTCCCCTGAGGATGTTCAGGCGCGCGCCCATCACGGGTACAAGAACAACGATCGCGCTCAGCAGGTGGAGTACCATGCTGCGTCTCGCCCAAATCAGCGACACGGGCACGCCGACGGCGATAGGGAGGAGGAGTGCGAACCGAGGTCCATATGCGAGGAGCGTCGCCGGCAGGAACTCCTCAGACATCGTGGCCAGCAACAGCCAGCTCAGTATCGATCCCAAGAGAATCAATGCGCTGGCCATCGTCGCAAACCGACGTGCGCGATTCTGACTCACGAAATCCCCGACAAGCGACGACGTTGCGGTGATCAACGCCTGTCGCGCGGCGGCGAGTGGAACATTCGGTCGACGCTTCCGCGAACGTTCTCCTCTCGAGGAATGCGTGCGCTTGGACTGCTGGGACGATGAGGGTGCGGACCGAAACAGCTTGTCGCTGTCTGCAGCTGCGCTCGCGGGTCGCTCGATTCTCAGTGCGTGGCCGCACCGGCACCGAATCGTCCGACCGATGTGTGCATCGCTGGTATGAATGACCTGACCGCAACGGCAGGTCAGACTGAACGATGCGGAACCACTGGCCATGCCCAGCTATCCGCCCATCGCTCGAAGCACCACCGACTCCAGCAAATTGAGCCCGAAGTACGCGACGATCACGGTGATGTCGATCATGCCAATCGTGGGGATGATGTTACGCAACGGCGCAAGGAACCACTCAGTCAGGACGAACGACCAAAGCCACCACTTCGAGTACGGCCCGCCGCCGACCCAGCTCGCGATGACTCGAGCGAACAGCGCGATGCGCAGGATGCTGAAGGTCCACTGCACGAGAACGGCAGCGAGGGACATCCCGGACTGCGACGCAAAGAACAACGTAGCGAGCGAGTCGCGAATGAACTCGACCGCTGTGATCAGTAACAGGCCGCCCAGTATCACTGCGGCGAGTGCCCACCAAGGCGCCGAGTACGGGGTGCCGCCGGCGCGCAGCAAACGGCGCTCCATCGGCGAAACCAGCCACGGGTCGACGCTTGAGCGAATGAACCGCGCGAGTCCCGAAAAGGGTGAAATCTTTCGGGTTCTGACCGCCCATGAGGCAAGAGCAGCTGCTGCGGCAACTGCACCGGCCGCGAAAATCACCGGGCGAATCAGCGCGAGAAGCGTGTCCAGCGTGCGAATGACGATGTCCATAGTATCCGAATATTACCCCCTAGTGGAGTTCGGGTAACGCAGCAGGAGCGCCCAACCTAGTGCGGCGCCAGCGGTCCAGATTCCGGCTACGGAAACCAAGTCCTGCAGCGAAAACGGCGCGCCGCCCAGTACCGGCGCGACGACGCAGATTGCCACGCTGGTTCCCGCTGCGGAGAGCGCCAGAAACCCCGCCCGCCTTGTTCGCCCGCTCCACCATGCCAACGGAAAAAACAGCGTGACAAGCCAAAGAAACTGAATGACTGGCACCAGCGGGTGTTGGACCCCTACGAGCGTCTGAATCATCGACCAACCGATCGCTGGAGTGAGAGCCAATTGCGCGCGTTCAGATCGCAGGCCGCGCGTGGCTTCGAGATGCATCAAGCGATTTGTCGCGTTGACGTGAACTCGGATCGTGTCCGTCGGCGATTGCCCGGAGAACACGCCGGCGACCGAAATCACCGGAAAGTTGAGGCCCCAACTCGAAGCGCGACGCCGTACGACCAGATCGACATCGTGGTTGTGCTGCGCGATCAGCACGTCGGCTGTCGTGTCGCCTGCGACGTGCAAAAAGAAGATTGCCCGTCGGACGTTCGCAGAGTCTCGGCCGACCGACTGAAGGATCACTTGCCATTCGTTCGATCCATGATCCGCATGGGCAACGATTGGACCAGTGCCCGCGTGTAGTATGGTCCAGGGCCCCGCACTTTGCGCTGACGATACCTGGGCGCTGATCGGCGTTCCGCCGTACCAGCCATAGCCAGGAGCGTACTCGATCGAACTCAGGGAGACTGCCTTCGGCTCGCCCACACGTTCGGTCTGTGCTGCGGCTGCGGTCAGCGCCAAGATGGCAACGGCGATCAACCACCAGGACACGGCGAGCATCGCGGACCGACGCGCGTCGGCGCAGCACACAGAGCGCCAGTAGCGACTGAGAAGCCAGCCAAGCATGGCGCCGAACGCGTTCGCAGTTATGTCTGCGATGGCGGGCGATCGACTCGGAGGAATGCCAACCGACTGACAGAACTCGACTGCGAAAGACAGCAGTACTCCGCTGCACGCGACGACCGCTATTCCCCGACCACGACACGCGAGCGCCAGTCCCAGTGGCAAGAACAGCAGTACGTTGCTGATCGCGTCGGCCAACCACATCCCACCGCAGTCGAAGCACCATCGCGGAGGCATTTGCGACGCGGGAATGGCTCCAAACGGCAAGAGCGTGGCCGCTGCAATCAGCGCCACGCTCCCCAGAACCAGCCACCAGCCTCGAACAAACGACATCCCGGTTAACGCAGGACCGCCTTCGCAATCGTCTGCAACTGCATGTTGCTGGTGCCTTCGTAGATCGTGCCGATCTTGGCATCGCGATAGAATTTCTCGACCGGATACTCGCGGGTATAGCCATAGCCGCCGAACAACTCGACGCAGAGCGACGTGACGCGCTCGCACATCTGCGAGGAGTAGAGCTTGGCCATCGCGCCCTCCTTCGCGATGTCCTGACCCGCGTCGCGCAAACGCGCCGCGTTGTACACCATCAATCGCGCGGCTTCGAGCTCAGTCGCTGCCTGAGCGATCTGGAACTGAATACCCTGAAAGTCAGCCAGCGGCTTGCCGAACTGCTTTCGCTCTTTGAGATACGCCGTTGTGGCGTTGAGGGCGCCTTGGGCCACGCCGATCATCTGTGCGCCGATACCCACGCGCCCGCCGTTCAGCGTGTCGATCGCAATCTTGTAGCCGTGCCCCACTTCGCCGAGGACGTTCGCGTCGGACACGAAGACGTTCTCGAAGTGGAGGGAGGTGGTGCTCGACGCACGGATCCCGAGCTTGTCTTCCTTCCGCCCCACCGCAAAACCGTCGGCGCCCCGCTCGACGATGAACGCCGTGATGCCTTTATAACCGGCTTCTGGCTTCGTGTTGGCGAACACGACAAACACGTTGGCCTCGCCGCCGTTGGTAATCCACGCCTTGGCCCCGTTCAAGCGCCATCCACCATCAGCGCGGTCGGCTCGACACGCCAGTCCAAACGCGTCTGAACCTGATCCGGGCTCCGAAAGTGCGTAGGCGCCGACCGTGTCGGTCGTCATACGGGGTAAGACGCGAGCATGCTGCTCGGAATTGCCGTAGCGGTGCAGTGGGTAGTTCACGAGCGTGTTCTGCACGTCGACTTGAATCGCCGCCGACGCATCGACCTTACTGAGTTCCTCGACCGCGAGCGTGACCATCATCAACGAGCCGCCGGCACCGCCGGCACTCTCCGGCAACTCGATACCCATCAGGCCGAGCTCGAAGAACTGCGCCGTTAACGCAGGGTCGACCTTCCCGGCCTCTTCCATCGACCGAACCCGCGGCAGGACCTCGGTTTGGGCCAGTTCGGCGACGGCAGTGCGGAAGAGGGACTCCTCTTCGGAGAGAAGCGTCAGGGGCGTGAACGAGGACACTGGCGGAGAGTTGAAGGCGAGGGAGAATTCCCCTGTGATTTAAGTCGGTGACAACTCCGTCGGTAGCGCGTCGGATGCAGTCGACCCGTTGGCAATACTGTGCCGACGGCTGGAGCGTTGCCCCCAGACGAGTCGCGGTGTGGGTCGTTGGCCAGCAGGTACGAGATCCACATGATGCGGCCGTCGCGAACACTACATTTCCCTTGTGACCGCACTATCGATAGCAGGCATTTTCGCCGCCGTCCTCCTTCTGCTGATCTGGATCGGCTACCCGATGCTGATGGGAGCGATCGCCGCGCTGCGCGGGGACTTGCCGCGGCCCGGGGCCTCGCCCAATAAGACGCGGGTCACGGTGCTTTTAGCGACCCGGGAGCCGTGGTCGGCGGTGGAGGATCGTGTCGCCAACCTTCTGGAGACGGAGTACCCCGTCGACCTGCTCGATGTTGTCATCGCTCGAGACGCCACGAGTTCGACTGAGTGGCCCGAACCTCTTCCCCTTGATCGCCGCGTCTCCGTGGTGGTCGGCGACCCACCCGGCGGAAAGGCCTCGACCCTGAACGCGGCGGCTCGTGCCGCATCGGGAGAGGTACTGGTGCTCGCCGACACCGCTCAGCGCTTCGATGCCCGAACGATTCCCGCCCTGGTAGCTCCTCTGGATGATCTGCGGTTTGGGGCAGTCTCAGGTGCGCTCGAGCTTGGCGGCTCTGGTGCGCTGTCGCCCGTCCACTGGTACTGGCGACTGGAAAAGTGGCTGCGGAATTCAGAGTCACAGGTGCATTCGAGTGTCGGCGTTACCGGAGCGGTCTATGCGATTCGTCGCGATCTGTGGCCGGCGGTTCCTCCAGGAACACTGCTCGACGACGTTTTCGTACCGATGACGGTCGTGTTGGGAGGACACCGTGTCGGGTTCTCGTACGCCGCGCGTGCATGGGACATACGCACCTTCGAGTCGTCGGCGGAATCGAAGCGGAAGGCGCGAACGCTTACCGGGATAGTGCAGCTGCTCGAGATCTTGCCAGACGTGCTACGGTCGCGAAACCCCATTCGCGCGCAGTTCATTGTCCACAAGTTGGCGCGTCTCGCTACACCATTTCTTTCGGTCGTCGTTGTCGCGTGGTGGCTCGTGTCCGCGACGTTGTTCGCGCTCGCGCGTCCTCGAGAAGCGGTCGTTCTCACGGCCGTGCTCGCGCTGATTTGCATTGTGGTTCCCGCCGTCCGGCGCGTATCCATTTCCATGGTACGCTGGCTCCTGCAGATGCAGGTCTCGATCCTGACGGCGCTCATAAACGGAGTGAGAAAAAATTGGTCTGTTTGGAGCGCCCCCAAATGACTGCGTCCGCATTGTTCGGGCTGGTCCCGTGAGCCTTTCGTCGATTGCGGCCAGATCAGGACGCGCAGGGTTGCTGATCGTCTGCTACCATGGCGTGTCCGACACTGGGTCGTCGGTGCGCGATTGGTTGCACATTCCAGCCTCGGAGTTTTCCGAACAGGTCGAGTTGTTGGCTCGAAGGTTTCGGGTCGTCACGGTCGACGAAGGAGTACGTATGCTGGCTGAGCGGCGAATCACGGAGCCGACGGCCTGTATCACCTTCGACGATGGCTATCGAAACAACGAGAGTGTCGCCTTTCCGATCTTGAAACGCCTCGGATTGCCATCGACGATCTATCTGGCGACTGGTCTGATCGGTACGAATCGTCTGTTGTGGACGACGGAGGTCTCGCTGGCCGTCCAAAATGGCGCGTGCGATTCCATGGACCTGTCGAAGTGGGGAGGGCGTTCGCTGGATCGCTCTGCATCGCTGAGCCGCGCTGCGCGGGCGACGGAGTTGGTTGAGTTCCTCAAGTTGCAGTCAGCATCCACGAGACGCCAAATCCTGAGTGAGATCGACCTCTCACTGGCCAAGCATGCTGCTGACTACAAGGAGTTCCTGCTCATGAGTTGGAGCAGCGTTCGTTCCTTGGCCGCATCGGGTCTCGTCTCGTTTGGCGGGCACACTATTAACCATGAGATCGTCTCGCGCCTGAGCGACGAGTCGCTCGCGCTGGAGTTGGAAGGATCGGTGAAGGCCATCTCCCGCGAACTCGGAGAGCGTCACAAAGAGGCGGTGTCACGGTCGTTCGCCTATCCCAATGGTCGCGAGATCGACTTTGACATGCGGGCCGTCAGCCAACTTCGAGAGCTCGGAATCTCATCGGCAGTGACTACAATCGGCGGCGTAAATCGGGGGCACGCAAATCTCTATATGCTGAAGCGATTGGTCGTCGGACCTCACCTTCCGTTGAACCGTTTCGCATGGACGGCGTCAGGAATGCCTTCCAAAGTCGCACGCGTGCTCGGAGCCATTTCCTCATGAAGTTGAACGTGGTTGTGCTGACATCACAGCCGTTCGGCCATGACATGGCAAGGGCCGTCGGCGCGCATCCGGATGTGAAATCGGTACATCTGGTTACCGCACCGCTCACCACTCCGACGCTGCGCGTTCGACTAAGACGATCGCTCCGCACGCACGGACTCCTTGGAATGCTTCGGCGAATTCTGAGTCGCGCAGCGCGATCGATTGCGACCGAGCCAGCATCAACCGCGTACGAAGTGGAAACGATCGCGCAAGTGCACCGATTTGCGAACTTTCATCACGCGGACTGCATCGACTTTCTTCGGGCGTCACGCTTCGACGTCGGGATCGTCGACGGGACCGGCATTCTCAAGGAATCCGTGTTCTCGCAACCTCGACTCGGATGCCTGAACCTGCACTGCGGAAAGCTGCCCGATTATCGAGGAGCACCGCCGGCCTTCTGGGAGCTGATGAACGGCGAAACCCAGTGCGGTGTAACAGTACACGAAGTCACGGCCGTCCTCGACGCCGGGAAGGTGTTGGCGGAAGATTTACTGCCTTTGGACCCGGCGCCCGCAGGCGACGTGATGAAGTATGTGAAAGAATACTGGATGCACACGCTTCGTCCGAGAGGGGTTCAACTCGTACTCGAGGTGATCACCATGCTCGCTTCGAACGGTGTCGTGGGACGCGAGCAGGGCGCGGCGAATCGACCAACCAATCGATCGCCGAGTTATGCAGAGCAGCAGAAGCTGCGACGACTCGTCGCCGAACGTCGCCGAGACTTGTCAAAGGGATCGCTCAGAGACTGATTCCGTAGCGCTCTTCCCAGAGAAGGAGCATGGCGATCGCGAACACTTGCTCCCCAACAATCGGACGTGAGCCAACTCGCGCCAAGAGTCGGTCGAGCGGATTGACGGCGAGCAGCGCCGAGCGTCTCGATGCCAGCTCACGAAGGAGTTGAGCCCAATCCTTGGCGATCCACGCGTCGAGAGGAATATCAAATCCCTGCTTGCGCTTCAAGTCGAGCTGTGGCGGGAGCAACTTCGAACCCAGCGATCGTAGAAGGATCTTTCGGTCGTCCGCGACGCACTTCTGGCGGTCGGTTAGACGGCCAAACGCGAATTCCACGACATCACGGCTGAGGAAGGGTGCGCGCACCTCGAGAGACGTCAACATGCTCGCGCGATCAACCTTGACGAGCACGTCGTCTACCATGTAGGAGCGAAAGTCCGTGGCGGTCGACACTGCAAGCATTCCGGTGCGGTCGGCAGAAGTGTTCGCTTTGCGTCGTTCTGGCTCCAGTAGCACGGTTTCGTCCTCGATGTTCAACAACTGACGTCGCGCGGACGGACGAAACAGGCGGCTGCCCCCTGCGACGATCTCACCGTCGCTGTCGCCCAGCGAGGTGAGCCGTCCAATCCCCGGCATCGCATCGGGAAGCGCCGCTCGCGAGAGATGGGCGATCGCACGTCCGGCGCCCGCCGGCAATCGGTCACGCATCGAGGCCTGGCGAAGCTGCACGGGGTAGTGGCGATATCCGCCAAAGAGCTCGTCGCCTCCATCGCCACCCAGTGCTACCGTCGCGTGCTTCCGAATCTCGCGAGAGAGCAGAAACGTCGGGATCAACGATGAATCGGCGATGGGATCGTCGAACTGCGCGGCGAGTTCGCGAAGAAGAGACTCGCTCGCTGGCTGAGTGTCGAGTTCGGTGTGTTCAGAACCGATGTAGTCGGACACGAGACGTGCATAGGGCCCTTCATCCGACGCCGGCTGCGCAGCAAACCTGGCCGTAAATGTTCGAATGCGTTGTCCGCTGACAGTCGATGCAATCGCTGCGATCACGCTGGAATCGAGCCCTCCGCTCAACAGGACGCCAACCGGCACGTCGGCTACCAGCTGTCGTTCAATCGCCGCGGATAGTCGCGCCTCGAGCTCACTGGCGAGCTCTGCTTCGCTGGCCGTCGGTTGATCGCGGGGAGGAACCGGAAGGCGCCAGTACGCATCCTCAGTGATCGTGCCGTGGTCGAGATCGACGACTGCCAGATGTCCTGCTGGCAAGCGCGACACGGCATCGAGCATCGTGTTGGTGCCTGTGACAAAGCCGTAGGTGAGGTACTCGTTCAGCGACGCTCGGGAGGCGCGTCGCGGAAGAGCAGGGTCGGCAAGCAACGCCTTGAGTTCGCTCGCGAACGAGATGCCCCCGTCTCGCTTCCATAGATAGAGTGGTTTTTCGCCGGCGCGATCGCGCGCAAGCAACACGCGCCGGGAGCGTTTGTCGTACAACGCGAAGGCGAACATTCCATCGAGACGATCCACACATTCCACGCCCCACTGCGCATATGCCGCGAGTATGACTTCGGTGTCGGAATGGCTGCGAAACTGAAAGCCGAGGCCTTCGAGCGTCGACCGAACGCTCTGAAAATTGTAGATCTCGCCGTTGAAGCAGAGACAATTTCCGTTGGTTTCATCTACCATCGGCTGATGTCCGGCTGGCGAAAGGTCCACGATCGCCAGC
Source organism: uncultured Gemmatimonadaceae bacterium (assembly GCA_966112585.1). Lineage (GTDB taxonomy): Bacteria > Gemmatimonadota > Gemmatimonadetes > Gemmatimonadales > Gemmatimonadaceae > Gemmatimonas. Next base: position 82,185 of record CBHWDN010000016.1, on the reverse strand, counting down.
CTTCGATGGCCAAACCCGACGCGCGAATCGTCAGAAACCCACGCACCGGCGGAATCCGGCCCGCGATGGACCATCTGGTCGCGCTGACGAATCAGCGATTCCCGGTCGATCGCCGTCGAAAAATTGATGTGTCCGAAGATTCCACACATCTACAGCTCATCCTGGATTCGCGGGACGACTACCAAAAACTTCCAACGCGTATTCGATCTTCCCAAACGGCGCACTGACCTGGACGCCCTGAACGTCGCCGCCGACGCGATCCAGCATCTCACGAGCAATCGCGATACCTTCTGCGAGCGCGTGCTCCTTGCTCTTCTCGCTGGCCTTACGCATACGGTCGAGGATTTCTCTCGGCACAGTGACGCCCGGGACCTCGTTCGCAAGGAACTCCGCATTTCGCGCCGACACGAGCGGCCAGATCCCGGCGACAATCGGAATGCGCGCACCAGAAATCGTGTCGAGGAATGTTTCGAGTTGTGACGGATCGAAGACCGGCTGCGTAATCGCGTACTCGGCGCCGGCCTCGACCTTGTAGTGGTACCGGCGGAGTTCATGTGTAGAATCGATTGCAGCCGGATTCACACCAACCCCCACAACAAACTTCGTGGGCTCGCCGATCGAATTGTTTCCGGGATCCAATCCACGATTGAGCTTGCGAACCAGGTTCGTCAGGCCGATCGCATCGATGTCGAACACCGCTGTCGCGTCCGGATACGGCCCCATTTTCGGCGGATCGCCCGTGATCAGCAGCAAGTTTCGAAGGCCGAGCGCAGATGCACCGAGCAAATCGCTGAGCATTCCAAGCAGATTTCTGTCTCGGCAGGCGTAGTGCGTAACGGCCTCAATTCCCTGTCGCTCGATGATGAGACTCGTTGCGATCGCGCCCATTCGGCTTTGCGCGCGCGGGCCGTCCGGTACATTGATCGCGTCGACGCCAGCGGCCGCCAAGGCGCGCGCGTCCTGCTCGAGCTTTGCCGTGTCGACTCCGCGCGGTGGAACGATTTCGACGCTGGTCACGAACGCTCCTGCAGACAATTTCGCGCCGAATCTCGAGCGACTTGCAAGGTTCGCAGGCTCCCTGCCCGGGGCCGCCGTCCCGGTCGCGACGGCGAACTCGCGAGTAGCTCCAGGCACTACACGGGTTCGCGGTGCGAGCGGGCGCACGCCCTCGACCATGGCTTTGATGTGCTCGGGCGTGGTGCCGCAGCAGCCACCGACGATCTTCGCACCAGCTTGGATCAAGTGGCGTGCATAGCTGGCCATGTACTCGGGGCTCGCCATGTACATGGTTCGACCGCCAACATCTCGCGGCATTCCGGCGTTCGGCTGCGCTGAAAGTTTCCTGTCGGTGACCGACGCCATTCGCTCGATCGCCTCGAGGATAGTCTGAGGTCCGACGGAGCAGTTCAGTCCGATGACGTCGACGCCCCAGCCCTCGAGTTGTCTCGCAATGTCTTCGGGGCTCGCGCCGAAGGCAGTGCGTTGTTCAGGTCCCACGGTGGCCTGCGCAATCAACGGGAGCTCATTGGCGACATCTCGTGCCGCAAGCACTGCCTGCTCGAGCTCCTCCATATCGGAGAAAGTCTCGAGTAGAAAACAGTCCACGCCACCAGCAACGAGCGCCGCAAGCTGTTCACCGAAATACGCGCGAGCGTCAGCCCGACTGGTTGGTCCGTAGGGCTCCAGACGAACGCCGAGTGGGCCGATCGCACCAGCAACCAAGCGATGTTCGCCCGCGGCCTCTCTGGCGATTTGCGCCGCTCGTCGATTGATCGCTTCGACCTGGCTCTCCAAGCCATACTGCGTCAACTTCGCGCGATTCGCGCCAAACGTGTTTGTTTCGAGAACTTCGGCGCCTGCCTCGACGTACGACTTGTGCACCGCGCCAACCAGCTCAGGCGCGCGCAATACCAACTCGTCGTAGCATTGATTGATAAAGACGCCTTTCGAATACAGCATCGTTCCCATCGCGCCATCGAAGACGACTACCTCATTCGGATCGATGAGACGTGCGAGGAGTTGGGAACGATCTGGCATAGGACGCGGTTTTCCGAAGTGCGGGTGCGAGGGTCAGGCGTTCGAACTATTTTCGAGAACCATGGGCGGTATCCTGGAGGAGCTCTCGAATGATATCACCCAGCCGCAGTTGGATCGCCTCCCACGAATAATCCGCTCTCGCGAGTCTGGATCCATTGTCGGCGACAGCGGCCGCGAGGAGGGGATCCGAGATCACAGTCTCGACCGCGTCCACAAAGGCACTCGCGGTTTCCGCGAACAGCAGATGCTCTCGGTCGACGACACGGATACCTTCGGCGCCCAATCGCGTACTTATCACGACTCTCCCGCTGCTCAGGGCCTCGAGCACCTTGAGGCGAGTCCCTCCGCCGGACCGAAGGGGGACGATTACCGCATCCGAATCATGAAGCGTCTGAACGATATCGGACGACAAGCCGATCAATCGGACGTCGGTCAATCCAGCCAATAGCTCGCGCACACGCGTGGCCTGTCCTGCTCCAACGACGTTGAGTGTGAAGCGCACTTCGCGCGACTTGAGCAGCGGATGAATGGAGCGAGCGAAGTACTGGAGCGCGTCGATGTTGGGCGGATAATCCAGGTTGCCGAAGAACAGCAGCTCGAGCTGCGGGCCACGCGCTCGAAGCGGCGCTGATCGGAACATCGTCGTGTCGACACCATTCGGCACTACGAATGTACGCGCGCTCTGCGCGCGTTCGCGTACCAACGGAAGCTCATCGTCAGAGCAAACCATCACCGCACGGGCGCTCATGAACACAGACGATTCCGCCACCCGTAGGCGTCGACTGACAAATCGCGTGGCCATAGATGCCAGCAGCCCTTCGGAGGGCGCTCGTCGGGCCATCGCGTGCGAGTCGATGTTGTGCGTGTCCACCACAAACGGTACGGACGCAATGCGTGATCGTGCGTGTCGTTCCGCGAGGAATGACCCAGCGTACACGACGAGCGAGCACGTGGACTGCTCAACCGTGCGCTCAACGAGATCCTGCAGTTCGGGCGTGTAGTGTCGAACCGACAGGGGAGACTCTGAGCTCCAAGCGCTGCGAAGCGCAGTGGCAACCACGGAGCGCGGCCGACCGACCGCGCTCAACTCCAGTGTGACACCCTGCCCTGCTGCTGCGAGGAACTCAGAGCGGTCAAAGTCCGCACCAGGATCCGGCGCAACGAAACGCACCTCCGCGGCTCGGGCTAATCCCTGGAGCACCGCGAATGTGCGTCGCTTCCAGCCGTCATCCAATGGCCATGGGACGCGGTTGGCGACGTAGACAACGATGTGTGCCCCCTTGGACACGGTCGACTCCTGGCGATCCACTATCAGCGTGCGCTGGTCGCGGACTTCGTGGCGTAGCGGTCGAGGTCGGCCTGCACCATCATTTCGACGAGCTGTCGAAAGGTGACCTGGGGCTCCCAGCCGAGTTTCGCTTTAGCCTTCGCCGGCGTGCCCACCAACAAGTCGACTTCTGCGGGCCGGAAAAAGCGCTCGTCCTGCACCACAAACTCGCGGTAGTCGAGATCTGCGTAGCCAAACGCTGTCTCGCAGAACTGTCGCACGCTGTACGTCTCACCGGTCGAGATCACGTAGTCGTCGGGCTGATCCTGTTGCAGCATGCGCCACATCGCTTCAACGTAGTCGCCTGCAAAGCCCCAGTCGCGACGCGCGTCCAAATTCCCGAGACGCAGCTCTTTCGAGTGGCCCGACTTGATGCGTGCGACGCCGTCGGTAATCTTGCGCGTCACGAACTCGAGACCGCGTCGCGGCGACTCGTGGTTGAAGAGGATGCCCGAGACCGCGAACAGGTTGAAGCTTTCGCGATAGTTCACGGTGATCCAATGGCCGTACACCTTGGCCACACCGTATGGCGAACGCGGATAGAACGGTGTTTCCTCGCGCTGCGGTGTTTCGACCACCTTGCCGAACTGTTCGCTCGACGAGGCCTGATAAAAACGAGCCTTTGGAGCCGCTTTGCGCAACGCTTCGAGCATGCGCGTCACACCGAGCGCCGTGAACTCGCCGGTGAGCACCGGCTGATTCCACGATGTCTGCACAAAGCTCTGCGCCGCCAGATTGTAGATCTCGTGCGGCTGCGCCTCGTGCACGACATCCGTGAGCGACGTTTGATCGAGCAGGTCGGCTGACACCAGCTCGAGACGGTCGACCAAGTGAGCGATGCGTTCGTAAGGAGTCGTTGAGGAACGTCGTACGACTCCGACGACTCGATATCCCTTCGCGAGGAGGACTTCGGCGAGGTAGGAGCCGTCTTGGCCGGTAATACTAGTAATCAGCGCCGTGCGTTGCATAGATTATTGAGTGGACGAAGTGCGCCCGTTGGCGCCTACTTTGAGCCGAAGTTCGGAAAAGCTAACAAGTCGGTGACGGTGACTACGCGGACAGATAGAGCGGGCCAGCTTGAAGCGTTGTGCGAGAGACGCATTCTCCTCATCGACGGCGCCATGGGCACCATGCTCCAGCGCCATCGATTCCAGGAGGCGGACTACCGCGGCATCGGTAAGACCGACCGGTTCGCCAACTGGCCGACCGACCTCAAGGGCAACAACGATCTTCTGGTCCTCACGCAACCAGACATCGTCGCTCAGGTCCATCGCGAGTACCTGGCCGCCGGCGCCGACATCCTCGAAACGAACACCTTCAATGCCAACGCCATCTCGATGGCTGACTATGGCATGGAGGCCCTCTCATATGAGCTGAACGTCGCAGGAGCCGCCCTAGCGCGCCGGGTGGCCGATGAGTTCGAAGCGCAGGATCCGAGCCGCCCACGCTTTGTGGCCGGCGTCCTTGGGCCGACGAACCGCACCGCGTCGATTTCCCCGTATGTGGAAGATCCGGGGGCCAGAAACGTCTCATTTGACACCCTGGTAGACGCCTATCTCGAGGCGACCCGGGGCCTGGTCGACGGTGGATCCGACATCCTCCTCGTCGAAACGATCTTCGACACGCTGAACGCCAAGGCAGCCCTGTTCGCCCTCGAGCGCTACTTCGAGGAGACCGGCAACCGACTGCCGGTTATGATTTCGGGCACAATTACCGATGCGTCCGGTCGCACCCTTTCCGGACAGACGGCCGAGGCATTCTGGACCTCGCTCGCGCACATCAAGCCAATCTCCTTCGGCTTCAACTGCGCACTCGGCGCTGACCAGCTCCGCCAGTACGTGGCCGAGCTTTCCCGGATCGCCGACTGCTATGTGTCGGCGCATCCCAACGCCGGCCTGCCGAACGCCTTCGGCGGCTACGACGAAACGCCGGAAATGATGGCGGCGCAGATCGCCGAGTGGGCGCGAAGCGGGATCGTGAATATCGTGGGCGGGTGCTGCGGCACCACGCCAGATCATATCGCCGCGCTGGCAAAGGCGGTTGAGGGCGTGAAGCCGCGCGAAGTGCCGACCGTGGAACCGGTGCTTCGCCTCTCCGGGCTCGAGCCGTTCAACCTCACGTCGAACACGAACTTCGTGAACGTCGGCGAGCGCACGAACGTCACGGGCTCGGCGCGCTTTGCGAAGCTGATCCTCGAAGGCAATTACAACGAGGCGCTCAGCGTCGCTCGGCAGCAGGTCGAAAGCGGCGCGCAAGTCATCGACGTGAACATGGACGAGGGTCTCCTCGACGCCGTTCACGCGATGACCACATTCCTGAATCTTGTGGCGAGTGAGCCCGACATCGCGCGCGTGCCGGTGATGATCGACTCGAGTAAGTGGAGTGTGATCGAGGCTGGACTCAAGTGTCTGCAAGGGAAGGGTATCGTCAACTCGATCTCGCTCAAAGAAGGCGAAGCCGAATTCTTGCGCCATGCGCGACTGGTCCGTCACTATGGCGCAGCCGTGATCGTGATGGCGTTCGACGAGCAGGGTCAAGCTGATACGGTGGCTCGCAAAGTCGAAATTTGCACCCGCGCCTACAAGCTGCTCACCGAAGAAGTCGGCTTCCCGCCGCAGGACATCATTTTCGATCCGAACATTTTTGCGATTGGCACCGGCATCGAAGAGCATGCGGCGTACGCTGTGGCGTACTTTGATGCGACGCGTGAAATCAAGACGTCGTTGCCGCATGCGAAGATCAGCGGCGGCGTGAGCAATGTGAGCTTTTCGTTCCGCGGCAACAATCCGCTGCGCGAAGCAATTCACGCGGTGTTCCTGTACCACGCGGTGAAGGCCGGCATGGACATGGGCATCGTCAACGCGGGGCAGCTGATTCCGTATGACGACATTCCGGCTGACCTTCGCGAGCGCGTCGAAGACCTGGTCCTGAACCGTCGCGACGACGCCACCGAGCGACTGATGGAAGTCGCCGACTCGGTGAAGGGGCGTGCCAAGATCGAGGAAGATGTCGCCTGGCGACGACTGCCAGTGCAGGAGCGACTCTCGCACGCGCTGGTGCATGGCATCGACGCGTTCGTAGTCGCTGATACGGAAGAAGCACGTCTCGAAGCGTCACATCCGCTGGAAGTCATTGAAGGCCCACTCATGCGCGGCATGAACGTGGTGGGTGACTTGTTCGGCGCGGGGAAGATGTTCTTGCCACAGGTCGTGAAGAGCGCGCGCGTGATGAAGAAGGCCGTCGCGCACCTCATTCCGTTCATCGAAGCCGAAAAGCGTGCCGACAGCAAGCCGGCCGGTCGGGTGCTGATGGCAACCGTAAAGGGCGACGTACACGATATAGGCAAGAACATCGTGGGCGTTGTGCTGCAGTGTAACGGCTACGAAGTCATTGATATGGGCGTGATGCAGTCGTGTGCGGCGATTCTCGACAAGGCACGCGAAGTGAACGCCGATGTCATCGGCTTGTCCGGGCTCATCACGCCAAGTCTCGAAGAGATGAGCTTTGTCGCGAGCGAGATGCAGCGACAGGATTTTCACGTGCCGTTGTTGATCGGCGGCGCGACGACAAGCAAGGCGCACACGGCGCTCAAGATTGAACCGGTGTATTCCGGGCCGGTGGTGCACGTGCTTGATGCATCACGCGCAGTTGGTGTGACGAGCACGCTGCTCAGCGACGAGCGTCGCGATGCCTTCGTCGCCGATATCCGGAAGGAGTACGCGGGCATTCGCGAAGCCCGGGAAGCTCGGGGCGGCGCGGAGCGATTGGTTTCGATCGAGGCGGCGCGCGCCAACAAGGCGAAGATCGATTTGTCAGTGCCGGTGCCGACACCGTCGTTCACCGGTCCGCGCACGCTCGTGGAGTACCCGCTGGAGGACCTGGTTCCGTTCATCGACTGGACTCCGTTCTTCCAGACGTGGGAGCTCGCGGGTCACTATCCGGCGATACTTCAGGATCCGGTGGTCGGCGAGTCGGCGCGGACGCTGTACGCCGACGCACAGGAGCTGCTTGCGAGAATGGTCCGCGACAAGAGTGTCGAGGCCCGCGCGTCATTTGGCTTTTGGCCCGCGAACAGCGACGGCGATGACATTCTCCTCTACGCGGACGAGAGTCGCAGTCAGGAAGTCGCGCGGCTGCACATGCTCCGACAGCAGATCGACAAGAAGGGCGACGGCCGCCCGAACTATTGCCTGGCGGATTTCGTCGCGCCACGTGACAGCGGCGTGCTCGACTATATGGGAGCCTTTGCCGTTACCGCCGGACACGGGCTCGAGACGCTGCTGGCCGAGTTCGAGGCCGATCACGACGACTACAGCTCGATCATGGCGAAGGCCTTGGCTGATCGACTGGCTGAGGCATTCGCCGAGCGGCTCCACCAGCGTGTCCGGACTGAGTTCTGGGGGTACGCCACCGATGAGTCGCTGGACAACGACGGGCTGATCAAGGAGCGCTATCAGGGCATCCGCCCAGCGCCCGGTTACCCGGCCTGCCCTGACCATCGAGAGAAGGGCACTCTCTTTGCTGTGGCTGAGGTAGCCGACCGGACGGGGATGGCGCTGACCGAGAGTTTCGCGATGACCCCCGGGGCCAGCGTGAGCGGGTGGTACTTCTGGCGGCCGGAGGCGACGTACTTCGGGGTTGGGAAGCTGCTGCCCGACCAGTTGGCCGATTATTCGGCGCGCCGGGGTGAGACCGAATCGGACCCGCGGTTCACCGCGGTGCTGGCTGCGGGGTAACAGTCCCGGACCAGCCGGCGGCGGGCTGCTTCCGGCCAAGAACGACCCAAGCAGATTGCATAGACGTCCGAGATGATGCCGGTTGTGTGACAGGCATGTCATCTCGGGCGTCTCGGTAATGTCTCCAACGCCATCCAATCCGGTGACTATTCCCGCTTCGTCAACCGTTCCATCCAGCGCCCCGCTGGCCTCGAGTCGCCCCGCGGATAAGGATCCGCGTGAGCTGATTGCGAAGGCCGTGGCCGGGCTGCGCGCGCAGGCGCCGATCGAATTGGCCGCGCACGGCCTCACCGCGCTGATGTTCGTGCTGCTCTTCGCCAAGCCGGCTGCACTGCTCGCCGATGCGTGGTGGAACGACCCGAACTCGGGTCATGGCCTGTTGCTCGCTCCGCTGTCGCTCTGGTTTGCACTCAAGAGCGGTGTGCGCGAGGACGCGAAGCCACAGCGCGCGCTTGGTATCGCGATTCTCGTTGCCGCGGTGCTGTTCCGCTATGCCGCCGATCTCGCCGCGGAGCTGTTCGTGATGCGCGGGTCGATGATCATGGCGCTCGCAGGCCTGGTCGTGTGGTTCGCCGGTTTCCGGCAGCTGCTGCATTGGTGGCTGCCGTTCACGCTGGTATCGCTTTCGGTGCCGATTCCCGAAGTGATTCTCAATACTGTTGCGCTGCCCTTGCAGTTCACGGCCTCCAAGCTTGGCGCGGCGTTGCTCAAGTGGCGTCAGATTCCGGTGTTGATGAATGGCAACGTGATTCGCATTCCGGGGCAGGAGCTGTTTGTGGCGGAGGCGTGCAGCGGACTTCGCTCGCTGACGGCGTTGATCAGCTTGAGCGTGCTGCTCGGGGCGATGTTTCTTGAAAAGTGGCCGACGCGTGTTCTGCTCGTCGCGATCGCGATTCCGATCGCGATTCTTGTGAACGGCGTTCGCGTCTTCCTGACCGGATTCTTGGTATTGTTCGTTAGCCCCGAAGCGGGTCAAGGCTTCATGCACACAAGCGAAGGAATGGTGATGTTTGGTGCAGCCTTTGTGATCACGGCGGCGGTGGCGTGGGCCATATCGATCATCGAACGCCGAGTGGTCGCGCTCTCGCATGGGGCGACGATATGAAACTGATGGCTTTTGTTCCAGCCGCCGTTCTCGCGTTGGGCTCGCTTCTGTTGAGCGGAATTCGTGAGCAGCGCTCCATGCCGCCGCGGGCTCCGATCACGACATTGCCGAGCGACCTCGTTGGATTCCGTGGCCGGGACCTCGTAGTCCCGGACGAGGAGCGCAAAGTCGCGGGGATGTCCGACTACGCCATGCGCGCGTTTGGTCCCGACAGCACTCCGGCGTTCACGCTCTACGTCGGCTACTACGACAAGCAAGTTCAGGGCAAGTCGATTCACTCACCCAAGAACTGCTTGCCGGGAGCCGGTTGGGAGATCATGGCGACGGACCGGCGCAGTTTGGCCAATGCGGCGAGCGCTGGCACGGTCAATCGCGTGTTGCTTGCCAATCGTGGCGTGCGCGCCTTGGTGTACTACTGGTATCAGGGTCGCGGACGGATAGAGTCCAGCGAGTACAAGGTGAAGTGGAACCTGTTGGCCGATGCTGCCAGATATGGTCGCACGGAAGAAGCGCTCGTGAGAATCGTTATTCCGATCAGCTCGAAAGCTGAAGGAATGAGCGAGGCCCAAGCCGACGAACTGGCGTCACGAGTGATGTCCACAGTGGTGCCCGAAATTTCCCGCGTGCTGCCCTCGTCGCCAAGCGCAACTTGAACGTGACATTTGGACATTCCGTGTAAATATTTCACCTGATGTGACGCACATCGCTGGTACAACCTGTCACACGCTGACAGGCTATCAGGCTCAGCTGTGATAGAGGGATCGACGACTTACTCGTCTCCTCTTTGAGGATCGAGGTCGGTCCTCCCGCAGTCTCGCCAGCTGGCCACAGGGAAATGTCGAAGAGCCATCGCATCACAACAACACACGCGTTGCGTGCAAAGTTCGTTCCGCCAACGATGTCACTGATCACCACGCTCGCGATGTCAGCTGGTCTCGCGGCGTGCAGCGCTGATCAAGCGTTGCCGACCGCGTCGGCAGCGCTCGAAGTCGGCAGCACAATCGTTGCTGCGCTTGCAAGCTCCCCGTGCGAGACCAATCAACGCACGCGGACGCTTTCAGTCACGGTGAAATCTGTAACGCTGACCACGACACCTGCGAACGCGCGAGTTGGAGACCTCGTAAAGGTGCAAGCGATCGCGATCATGAGTGACCGCACTGAGATCGCCCTTGATGCTAGTCTGGTGCGCGGCGGCGACGATGGAATTCTTGCAAGAGAGGGTGTCGACTTCCGAGGTCAGGCGCCCGGGTCGAGCGTGTTGTCATTGAAGTGCGGACCGGTCGCTGGCTCAACACAAGTGACGGTAGCGGCGAGCGCGCCGCCGCCGACGACACCAACGACACCAACGACACCAACGACACCATCCGCGGCAGATTCCGGATCTTCAGTTGCCGTGCTGAGCGTTGTACGATTTGACGGTGGATCCGGTCAAACGCTGATCTCAAACGGCGTGCCGCTCGTTCCCGGACAGATCCGAAGCGCTGATGTGGCGAACCTTCGGGTGTATCTTCGCGGCCAGGAAGTACCCGCGCGGGTAAGTGCGTTGTACGGTCGGTTCAGTGACAGCACACTTCGATCCGTGCAGGTGCAGTTCAGTGCCACTCTAGCCGATCGTGATACAGTTCCAGCATCGCTGCGGCTAGTAGCCGCTCGGTCGAGCCAGGCGTTCGCGCTCGCCGCGACATCGATGAGCCCCGCCGCAGTTGCGCTCCCGACAGATCCTAGCTACCTCCGCCAGACTTTGGTCGCCGGTAAGCTTCCCGCTTTTCCGCTCCGAGGAGTCGACCAAACACTGATTGATCACGACAACGACTACTTCGTCGCGCACGAGATTGACTGGTCACGTTGTGGACCGCTTTGGAGTTGCGGGAGGGCGTCTTCCTACGATCGCGCACTGATGGTGTACGAAGCGTGGGTACGAACTGGCGATCCCAAGTACTATCGCCGCGCGTCGCAGATCGTGAAGAGCTACATCGACGATTACGTCGCTCCGAACCAAAGCTTTCTGCCACCATGGCAAAGCTTCACGACCAGTATCGCAATAAATTACTTGGTCACCGGAGATTCACTGTCCCGCGTGCATGTACGTCGACTGGCCGAAGCGTTGGCATTCCAAGTGCGTGATGTGGCGGAATGGAAGCAGGGTGTCAGCTACCCGGACGTTGATCCACGAACCAAGGCCAAGGCCTTCATGGCAGTCACCGATGCCTATTTGGTTGGCGCTGGCACTCAAATCGTCGGGTCGAACTTCGGTTTGGGGAATGTAGTCACCCCATCGACGATCGATCGATATCTCGATGATCTGAGGGTCTCACAGTACTCATCAGGATGCTTCTGCACTGTTGGCTTCGGCAACGGACAAATGAACTACATGGCTGGACTGCTCATGCAGAATCTGATTCGATACCATGAGGTATTTAAGGCAGACTCTCGCGTGGAAGCACTGGTAAAGTCTGCCGCTGACTACACTTGGACGAACGAATGGCTCTCGGCCGAGAACTCGTTCAAATACGCGAGCGTCGACGCGAACTTCAACGGTAACCTGATGGGTCCGGGACCGGCCCCCGACCTCAATGGATTCTTGGCGCCGGCCTACGCTTGGCTGTCCAAAAAGTATGGGACGGCGTACATGACGAAGTTCATATCGGCGATCCGTGGACTGCAGACGCAACGCAATCTCTGGATGTCCGGATACGGCAAACAGTTCGACGAGGGTTTCTTGGGCTTCGCACCTTCCATCTCGTGGGCTGGATTCCAGTAACCAACGACGCACATTTTGCGGAAGGGACTGGGGCGCCACGCGTCAGTCCCTGCTTTGCGCATTCTGAGACCCCCTTCGAGTGACCAATCCGAGCCTGATCAATAGTCACGCCGCCATGACAGCGGCGTCGCGTCGGCCGCGTCGCGCACCGACCGACGTAACGATGATCGCTAAAATTCTCGTCATCGTGCTATTGGGGATTCTCGGTTTTCGCCTTCATGAACTGGTGCCGAGCGTCGCGCGCGTAACCAAGCCGGTCATGGTGATTGGTCCGATCGCGCTTGCGACCATCGCCGTTCAGTCTCGTCGGCGGATCGGACAGGCATTGAGCACTGACAGGCTGCTGCAGTTGTCGCTGGCATTGGTGCTGTGGGGAACGATTCTGGTGCCCTTCGCGCTCGTACGCGGCGAAGCGTTGAAAACCGTTCAGGCGACCTTCCCGCTTATTGCGTTGGTTCTGGTGTTGGCGCTCCTTCCCCCAAGAGCGCAAATGTTGGATCGCTTGCTCTCGTACTACGTGTTCTGCGGCTTCGCGCTGGGCAGCGCCGCTCTGCTGCTCGGGCAGGAGGTCGCCGAAGGACGAATCAGCGTAACCGAATCACTTGATCCAAACGATTTGGCAGCCGCCTTGAGCATTTCACTGATGTTCTCGCTCGGGTCGGCGATACGGCGACGGGGCATTCAGCGTGTAGGGTTTTCGCTGGTCTCGATCATTCTTGTGCTCGCCATCCTTCGCACTGGTTCGCGCGGCGGTGTACTCGGTGTCGGTGCGGGACTGATTGCGTTCGTTCTCACCTCGCCTCGGCGGCTTATCCTCCGACGTGTGATGGTACTCGGCGTACTAGCGGCCGTGGCGTGGTCACAAGCACCCGATGGCTTTCGCGACCGAATGAAGACGCTCACATCGCTCGAGAAGGACTACAACACACAGGTGTACGGCGGTCGTCAGCAGATTTGGCAGCGCGGCATCCAGTTCGGACTCTCGAATCCTCTTACTGGTGTCGGTATCGGCAATTTCGCATCTGCCGATGGAGCGCACATGAAAGAAACGGGGCTCACCGGCAAATGGTCGGCGGCGCACAACTCGTTTGTTCAGGCGTTTGCCGAGTTGGGATTCCCAGGCTTCGCCATTTTCATGATGATCTGTGGCACGCTCATTCAGATCTCGTTTCGGGCGAGTCGAACGCAGTGGCTACTACCGGGCGACGTACCGCGACCCGAGTTGATGGCCGCGACCGCCGCATATCTCGTCAGTGCGTTCTTTCTCAGTGCCGCATATTCGTGGGCTACGTACTCACTAATCGCGATCGTCAACTTCGCGAGTTTACGTTTGAACGCTCGGCGCAACTAATCGAATTCGATCGACGCAGTCAGGATCGCTCCGCCGCTACGGCGTCTAGCTGGTCGTACAAGTTCCGAGCAAGGGAGCCGAAACTGAAGTCGCGCTGATTTGCCAAGGGCGCGGCACGCTCGCCGGCGACGAACTGCTTCCACCTGAGTCTCAGCACATCGGCGATGGCTTCTGGGTCGTCGCTGACCACATCCGCGCCGAGCGGATCGAGCAAGTCACGAGTCGCCGACTCTCTTGGTTCGATGGCCAGAATCCAAGAAGAAAACTGTGCGTACTCGTAAAGCTTGCTCGGAATACACAGGCGCGCGCCTTGTGGCAAATTGACCAAGAGGGCAGCAGAAGCGAGCTCGTCGTAAAGTGCCGCGCGAGAAAGCGCAGGCTCCGTTTCGATGAGATCAGCAACACCGAAGGAGTCGGCGATGCGTTCAAGCGGAACACCACCGTAGTCCGCGCACTCGCCAATAAGGCGAAATACAAAGTTGTCCGAAGTCAGTCCGAGCTCTTCGCGCACGAGCTTCAACGCGCGAAAGATGGGACGAGGGTCTCGATCCAAGTAGATCGCGCCCGCATAGATGGCGGTAAAGCGTCGGTTGGTATCTCTTGAATCGATCCGCGCCCCGTCGTATCCGTTCGGAAGAGTTAGCACGCGAGCGCTGGGATACATGTCACTGATCGCCTGGCGCGCCCGTGTGGTGTTCGCGAAGATCAACGCGGACTCGGCGACGCAAGGCCTCTCGTAGTGGCGAGCGAGCCACGGATAGATCGCCGACGCCGAGTTTCCGTCGAGCACATCCATGGTCGACCACGGGTCACGAAAGTCAAGAATCAGCGGAACTCCGGACTCGCGGGCGATACGTCGCGCCGCGTCTGCGGCGAGATGTGGTGGCCCCGAAGAAATTACGACGTCGTAAGCGTTCGTGCGCGCGAGATTTCGTCCTAGTGCGGCGCACCGTTGTGCCCAGGGAACGAACATGAGATGCCGCAGCAGCACGTTGAATGCCTGCCGCAAGCCAACCGCGCTAAACAGCGGAGGCAAGTCGCCGATGCGGTACGCCTGCTGCGAGATGTCGGCCGTCACCACCTCTTCGCTCGGCCGGGAGACCGGACTGCGTCTGATTCGTCGGACGAGTTGCGCGAGCTGCTTCGTGGCCGATAGGACCCAGTGGGGCGGATTTTCGACGGCAAAAACGCGCACCGAGCCGTCGTTCGCTTCTCGATGCGGTGCGTGTTCGGATGACTCCGAAACGCCAGATACAAAACATAGAACGTCGAACGTCCAGTCTCGCGACGGTCCGGCGGACGCGAAGGAGCCCCAACGAACCGCTCCCGCGGCCCGACTCGGCGGAAAGTGATAGGAAACGAGGAGCGCGCGTTTCACGAGAGTGTTCGTCCAATTCGATGAACGGTGAATCTCATTCGGCACGAGGCTCAGCAGTCGAGCCGCGCGTCCGAAGCTGTCGCGCCGGATTCCCTGCAACCACGGAATACGCTTCGACTGGGCGAGTCACCACTGCACCGGCGCCGATGATGGCGTGTGCGCCAATGTCAGCCATGATGATCGCTCCGTGGCCGATCCATACGTCCTCTCCGACCTGCACCGGCTGGTAGGACGAGCCTTGATACTGCATCGGCACATCGACGCTCGACGATCCGTGCGCGTGTTTCCCGCTGAGCACGGTCACGTTGTTTCCGAGCATGGTGTCGCGTCCGATCGTGCAGTGACTCAGATGACAGAACCCGCCGATGTAGACATGCTCGCCCAGGGTCACCTCGCTGGTCGCAAACGTCGTACAGAATCCCACGGAGGTATTTCGCCCGACTCCATTGAGCGTAAGTCGAAGAAAGGCACCGCGTACGAACTGACCGGGAACTCCGGGTAGCACCGCGAGCGCTTGAGTACAGCCCTGAAAGGACTGATCAGCCCGAGTTGGAGCTACACTTGTGATCAGCCGATGCACTAGCCAGAGCGGACCGACGAGGAGTAGGGCCAAAAACTCGAGGAACCCTTTGATGACGCTCCGCATGTCACGATCGGGTGTGGCGCGAGTCGGACGCGACTCGCTCGTAGATCTCAAGGTACGAATCGACCATCGCCGCTTCCGAGTAGCAGCGCTCGACTCGCTCACGCAGCCAAGCCCCGGCGCCTTCACGTCGTGCGGTGTCCGTCGCCAACAATAGGCACGCCGACGCAAGTTGGTCAGCCGAACCGGACTGGATCACCCCCGGAAACGGGTATCCAGCGAGCACGGTGGTCGTACCTCCGACCGACGTCGCGACAACGGGCACGGTGCAAGACATCGCTTCGAGCAGGCTGATGGATGTCCCCTCGAGTAACGATGGAAGCGCGAACACGTCCAGCTCGGCGTATACTGAGCGCTCGACCTGTCGGGTGCCGGCAAAGTGGACGCGCGACTGTACGTCCAATGACTTGGCGAGCTCGTTGAGTTTCGCCCTCTCGGGACCGTCGCCAACAAACAAGATGTGCGCATCGATGCCCTGCGCGACGATCACAGGAAGCGCCTCGATCATCAGCGACTGATTCTTGATCGGGTCGAGCCGCGCTACCGTTCCGAGAACAAATGCGTTGCTGCTAATCCCGAACTCCCCTCGAAGCATCCCGCGCCGGCTGATTGGCGAGAATGACTTGGTATCGACGCCGTTGGCGATCACCTGTACACGAGACGCAGAAACACCGACAGTCGAACGCATGTAATCTTCGAGAGATGGCGACACGGCGACGACTTGGTCAGTGTACCGCATCGCCAGCCGCTTGATCATGGGCCCATGCACAGGCTCCTGCTTCAGCAGCCCGTGAACCGTGTGCACCACGCCGCAATGCACAGATCGCTTTGCAGCGCGCGCGGCACGCAGCCAGACGCCGGAGTGAACGTGCACCACGTCGGGGCGGGTCGCCCGAAATCGCGACTCCAAGTCGGAGATTCTCAGACTGGCGAAGCGGTTGGGTTGTGGCACCAAGCGAATATCGATTCCATCCTCGCGCAGCTGCTCAGCGAACGTTCCGTTTTCAACGGTGAGCGTGAAGGCCACCGACTGCCCGCGGGCGACCAACGCTCGGCCAAGGCGAGCCACGATTGCCTCCATACCCCCGGTTACCAGGGAAGGGAGCACCATTTCAATCCGCAGCGGTCGGCGCAGTCGAACCACGATCTCAGACTGAATTAAAGTTTGAAGTCTGTGCGGATTCCCGAGGCGAGAATCGCAGCAAAGGGAACAGCATCTGGTTGAAACGCAGACGACTATGCGAGCCGACGGGACACCCGAAGCGGCCGATGCTCGTTGGCCGCTTCAATGAGACCGCTCGGAGCGGGAGGCCGGCAGCACAGGCGCACGCAACGCAACGAGGTCTTGGTAAAGGTCGTGAAGTCGCGCGGCGCGATGATCCACTGAGAACTCCCTCAGGATCTGCTCGCGCGCCGACACGCCACCGTATCGAAAGTCATCGGTTAAGCTGGCCTGGATCGCATCAGCGAGCGCCTTCGCATTCTCCGGCGGGCACAGTCGACCAAGCCGCGGATCGGTGATCACTTCGGGAATAGCGCCGACCGTTGTTGCTACTACCGGCAGACCGTGGGAGATCGCTTCAAGCAGTACGTTCGGTAGTCCTTCGCTCCTGGACGGAATGACGAGAAGATCTGCCGACTGATAGTGCGCGGTGGGGTCGGACACGTGTCCGATAAACTCTACATGCTCCAGCCTCAGCGTTTTTGCAAGCCTCTCGAGGGTGCTCCGATCGGGGCCGTCGCCGACCACCGTAAGTGCGATCGAGCGTCCACGATCGTTCAATAGAACACTCGCCCGCAAGAGCACGTCTACGCCCTTCTCCGAACTGAGACGCCCAATAACAAGAATGCGTGGAGGCTCCGGAAGATCGATGCGCTCGAAGAACTCCGGGCTTGGTGGAAACAGCACGGCGTTGTGAATCACGCGAGCGTTCGAAAAGCGTCCCGCCAACTTTCGTTCGTGAAGCTTCGACATGAGTACGACCGCGTCCGCCCATCTCATCAGCCACTGATCGAGCGCATGGTAGGCGCGCACCTTGAGATTCTCGGTGGTTGCACCATGAAAGAATGCGACCCAGGGCAGCTGTAAGCCTCTTCGACGCAATGTCCAGCACACCGCGCTCGGCTTGTAGCCGTGGGACTGGATCACGTCAGGATCCAGGTGTTTAACGGCGCGCTCTACCTCATCGACAACTGA
Organism: uncultured Gemmatimonadaceae bacterium; assembly: GCA_966112585.1. Lineage (GTDB taxonomy): Bacteria > Gemmatimonadota > Gemmatimonadetes > Gemmatimonadales > Gemmatimonadaceae > Gemmatimonas. Next base: position 64,650 of record CBHWDN010000016.1, on the reverse strand, counting down.
CAGGTCGAGCGCTCGACGCTCGTGGAACACCACCACCGGGATGTCATGCTGACGAACGAACTGTGCAAACGGGCGAGGAGAACTCCCCGCCCGCTCGAACAACCCGATTGTGACAGTTACACCTCTGTGCCTCAGTCCGATCGCACTCGCGACGAGCTGACGACCCGGTCCCGAGATGTGAATGGCGTCTATCAGAGCGAGGATATGCATCCGGTCGAGCTACTTCCGAATGCTGTCCTTCCGAGCCTTCGGGAACTTCTCCGAAAGTCCGTCGACATACGCACGCTCACCAGCTCCAGTGTAGATCTGGCGCGGACGCGCAATCTTCTGCTCTTTGTCCAGAATCATCTCTTCCCACTGCGCCAGCCAGCCAGTGACACGGGCGACGGCGAACAGTACGGTGAAGAAGTCCGTTGGGAATGCCATCGACCGATAGATCAGGCCGGTGTAGAAGTCCACGTTCGGATACAGCTTGCGCGAAACGAAATAGTCGTCGGACAGAGCGATGCGCTCGAGCTCAAGCGCGATTTCAAGGTCCTTGTCCATGCCGACCTGCTTGAACACGTCATCCGCCAGCTTCTTCACGATACGTGCGCGCGGATCGTAGCTCTTGTAGACGCGGTGGCCGAAGCCCATCAGGCGGTGCTCGCCCTTGCCGCTCTTCACGGACTCGATGAATGCCGGAATGTTCTTCTTGTCGCCGATCTCGGTGATCATGCGAAGAACCGCTTCGTTCGCACCGCCATGCAACGGACCAAAGAGCGCCGCGATGCCGGCGGCGACGGCCGAGAACGGATCGACGCCACTTGAGCCGACCGCGCGCACGGCGCTCGTCGAGCAATTCTGCTCGTGATCAGCGTGCAGGATGAACAGGATCTCGAGCGCCTTCACGAAGACCGGGTTGCCTTCGTATCGCGGCTCTGACATCCGAGCGACCATGGAGAGGAAATTCTCCGTGTAGCTCAGTTCATTGTCGGGATAGATGATCGGCAGCCCCTTCACGTGGCGATAGGCAAACGCCGCGATCGTTGGGAGCTTGGAGATCAAGCGAATGATGCTGACGTAGCGCCCATGCGGATCATGAATGTCGCGCGCTTCCGGATAGAAGCTCGACATCGCCGCAGTCGCGCTGCACAGCATGCTCATGGGGTGTGCATCGTACCGGAATCCTTCCAGGAACTTCCGAATGTTCTCGTGCACGTAGGTGTGGTACGTGATGTCACGCACCCAGGTGTCGTACTGCGATTGGTCGGGCAGTTCGCCGTTGCGCAGCAGGTACGCGACTTCGAGGAACGTCGCCTTTTCCGCGAGCTGTTCGATCGGATAGCCGCGATAACGCAGAATGCCCTTGTCGCCGTCGATGAAGGTGATCGCGCTGCGGCACGACGCCGTGTTCATGAACGCCGGATCGTAGCTGAGCATGCCGAACTCACCGGCCTCGCGCTTGATCTGTCGCAAATCGGCGGCGCGGACGTACGTGTCGCCCTCAGGCCCCTCGGTCTTGATGGGCGTGCTGTACGTGGCGCCGGTGCGGCTATCGCGAAGCTCCAGCGAATCGGACGCTAGAGTACCAGTGGAGGCGGAGGCCTGGCTCATGGAACGAAGAGAAAGGAGGTAGAACGAATCGTTTGCTTAATACTAAGGAGAGTACCTGCGGCCGGAACCGGAGCCTACTTGCCGGTTGAGCAGGCCGCGCCGCCGCCAAGGGCCTTGGCAACCTCGCCCGCGACTGCGGACGCTCCCCAGTCAGTGAAATGGGTGAAATCGGCGAAGGCCTTGCTCGTGTCGGAGCGTCGAAGCGCCATTGATGGGTCCACCGCGACCACGCCGCTGTCCGACGCGACCCGCTTCGTCGCCAACGCGCCCAAGCTGTCGAACGCCAGAATGGCGCCGGCGGTGTAGCGTGGATAAAACCGTTCCCAAGCGGTCAGGAGCCGCCGGCTTTCGGTCGACTCGACCTCGCGAAAGCGATTCTGATGAACTACGAGAATCGGGGTGATTCCGGCCGCCCGATACGTGCCGACCAAACTGCGTAGATCTTCCTCGAACGCGGCAAGTCGGTCGAGCTCCGGCGTAGTCTTCGCCACCAATCCCCCAGACCTACGCTGACGCGCGGTCGAGATTCGACGCGCTGCGTCCAGAATGGCCTCAGGCACCGAGCGCTTGACGGCATCTCGAAAACGCGGCAGAAATCGGGACCGGATACTCGTAGTTGCTGAAGCCTCCGTCGCCGGCGGCTTGGTGGCCACGGGTAGCGATTCGCCTTCGAGATACTGCATCGGCGTTGGGTAGTACACGCCGAACCTCGGTTGAAGGCGCGAAATGCGAAGTCGAACATCCTGCGCCACGGTCGGCAGCGACATACCAGCAAAGGCAGCGTTGACAACGGGCACGGCCGTACCGCACACACTCCGCAGGGAATCAGCCAGCTGGCTCGGCCAGTCCTTCCCTTCAGTCTCGTAGAGCCCGAAAGACTCCGAAGCGCCACTCACCACAACGGCGCGATGCGCGAGCGATGCCGCATCTACGTCGGCGCCCCGAAATCCAAGCTGGTTGATTCTGAACTGCTTGAATTGGGCCGCGGGTCGAGCATGAGCGCCAACCGAATCGACGACGAAGAGATCGGCGAGAGACGTCGCCTTCGCGTCAAGCGGCACGTCGAACTGCGCCCAGTCATCCACTCGCGTGGTGAACTCAGCGACCACCCCAACCGCGATAAGAATCGCGACGAGCCACATCGCTCGCGTGGCGGAACGCATCAGAACTGGAAGTAAAGAAACGGTGACGGTCGAGCTGTCACGATCAGGGCGAGCCCAGCGGCAAACGCAGTTGCCAGCGCAAGCTGACGACCGCGAGTCCAGTCATGCTTCATATCAAAGACATTGGGGCCGATCAGTGACCACCATGCCGCGATGCCCATCACCACGCCTACCAGCGCGAGATTGATGTCAGAGAAGACCGATCCAGAAGTCGGTATGACGAGAATGCGAAGGATGTGGATCGCCTCGCCAAACGAAGTCGCGCGAAAGAAGATCCATCCGACGATCGCACCAGCAAACATGCCGAGCTGCTGCAGCAAAGTCGGAAGTGCATCCCACTGCTTCTTGAAGACGCGGTAGGTGCACAGCAGCACGCCGTGATAGAATCCCCAGAACACAAACGTCCACGACGCGCCATGCCACAGGCCACCAAAGAGCATCGTGTACATCAGATTTCGATAGGTCTTCCACGCACCATCGCGGTTGCCGCCCAGCGGGATGTACAGGTAGTCGCGCAGGCAGCTCGACAGAGAAATATGCCAGCGCTCCCAGAAATCGGATGGATTGAGCGACTTGTACGGGCTATTGAAATTTTGCGGAATTCGAATGCCGAAGAGATAGCCAAGGCCGACCGCCATGGTCGAATAACCTGAAAAATCGAAAAGGAGTTGAAAGGTGTATCCCAGCACGGCGAACCACGCTCCGCCTGTGCTGAGTTCCCGCCAATGCGCGAAGGACGGGTCCACCATCGCCGCCAACGTATCGGCAACAAGAACCTTTTCGACGAGCCCAACACAGAAGAACGAAATGCCGCGAGTGAGCCAACGCGTTCGACTGCTCGTACCGATCGCCTCGAGGTCTTCCTCGATCTGGCGGAATCGGACGATTGGCCCGGCGACCAACTGAGAGAACAGCGAGACATAGGTGCTGAATTCCCAGAGATTTCGCGTCGGCGTGATCACGCCGCGATAGGAGTCGACGATGTAGCTGATGGTGTGGAACGTGTAGAACGAAATCCCGATCGGCAGGATGATGTTCAGGTGCGGAACCGAGATATCAATTCCGGCGATCGACGCCACGGAACGAACCGAGTCCAGCGCGAAATTCGTATACTTGAAGAATCCGAGCAGCGCCAAATCCACGCTGATGGGAATTACCAGGTAGGCCTTTCGCGCTCGGCTCCCTTTTGGGCTCTCCAGGATGCCCAACCCCGCGAAGTAGCTCACGAGCGTTGAGAACGCCATGAGCAGGCAGAATCGCGGATCCCACCAGCCGTAGAAGACGTAGCCGGTGATCGTCAGCCAGACATATCGCGATCGCGCGTTTGGAAGCAGCCAAAACACCAGGTAGGCGATCGGCAAGAACGCGAAGATGAACTCGAGACTATTGAAGAGCATGCGGGGCTATTGAGGCGTGGCTGCGTTGCCGAGCATCAATCGGCGGCACCTGACAGCGCATCGCGCTTGAACCCGTGCTTCTCCATGAGGCGATACAACGTCGTCCGGTCGATTCCCGCGAGTCGCGCCGCTTTCGACATGTTCCCGCCCGCGCGGGCCGTCAAACGTCCGAGATATTCCTTCTCGAAGTGGGCGATCAGATTGTCTTTGGCGACGTGGAACGCCTCGTTCATGATACCGCTCGGCAACCCGCCTTCACTCGACGGCATCGATCCGGAATCATCATAGACCGGGATGTCGTCGGGCATGATCGGGCGATCGGCGTCGGCGATGACAGCGACGTGTTCGATCACGTTCTGCAGTTCGCGCACGTTTCCGCGCCACGGTCGCGACTGCAAGAACTCGACCGTTTCCCTGGCGATCTCGGGCGCCGGCGCTCCACTGCTGCGATGACGCTCCCAGCTGCGCTTGAGGAAGAACTCCGCCAGCAGCGGAATGTCTTCGAGGCGCTTTCGAAGCGGCGGTAGCTTGATCGGTACGACCCGAAGACGATAGAAGAGGTCTTCGCGAAGCATTCCCTGCTGCACGGCCTCTTGCGGATCGCGATTCGTCGCCGAGATGAAGCGCACATCGACTACCGCGTCCTGCGTTTCCGAGCCAAGTCGACGAACCACGCCGTCCTGCAGTACTCGGAGGAGCTTGGCCTGAAGCGGCATGGTCATTTCGGTAAGCTCGTCGAGGAACAGCGTTCCCTGGTGAGCTACCTCGAGGAGTCCAGCCTTGTCGCGATCGGCACCAGTAAACGCGCCCTTGCGATAGCCGAACATTTCGGATTCGAGCAGGTTGTCGGGCAGCGCGGCGCAGTTCACCGGCACGAGCTTGCGCTGTGTGCGCCGGCTGTGCTTATGAATGAACTGCGCAATCATTTCCTTGCCGGTGCCGCTTTCGCCGGAAATCATGACCGACGCGTCGGTGGCAGCGACCTTTTGCGCCAGCTCCACTGCCTTGCGGAACGCGGGTGAGACGCCGAGCAACGCCATCGCCTCGCCGGACCCGCTTTGCGTCATCAACGCCGACGGCTTGATCTCTCGCGTGTCTCGCGTGGCGTTTGCCGCATGTGCCGCGCGTCCAACCAGTACCTGCAGGTGACTCGCAGAAAATGGCTTCGGGAGATAGTCCCACGCGCCGGCGCGAAGCGCTTCGATGCTGGACTGCACCGTTGGATTGCCCGTCATGACGACCACAATGACGCCTTTGTGCGCCTCCACGGCTGCCTTCAGGATCTCCATACCTGAAACGGGCGTCATGAAGAGATCGACCAGCACCAGATCGAACTTGCGGCGTCTCACGAGCTCTAATGCTTCGTCGGCGCGGCCACTCGAAGTGACGGCGTGGCCGTCCATCTGAAGGACTGAGGCACACCCTTCCCGCAGCGTCCGATCGTCGTCGACGACCAGGATGCGAAGTCCAGTTCCTTTATCAGGAACGGCGTTTGAGGTGCTGTCTTTCAGGAATGGATCGGTCATTGCGTATCGGCGTAGAACGTCTGCCTGCCGGGCTGCTCCATGTCGATGAACGTGCCGTGCGGAGATTTCGCTACATCTCTGATGCACGAACGCGACGAAAGTCGTGGTGATGGTATCTCACCACAAAAATGGTGCAGCCAGTCGTCGATCGGCTGGCCTGAACAGGTCGAAATATGCTAACGATCGCCAACAGTCAAGCGTCAATCGTAGCTTTTGGTCAACAGTTTGCGTTTCATGACTGCAACAGGTCTGAAAACGTCACGTGATTGTTGCCTCAATGCGGCGTGGGCCGTGCGCTTACGCAGCACCGTGTTGCCAGCGACATTCCTAGGCCGTCCTATAGGTCAGACCATTACGCCTGATCCCCATCTCGTCATTTACTAATGTCCGGTCAGCAGATCCAATCTTTGAGCGCGCGTGACACTGGCACCGAGCTGTCCCATGATCTCAGCCAACCGGCGGAATGGGATGGGGGCGGAGACGCTCAACAGAAGGGGCCATCCTTCGCACGCTACCTCGCAGCCGTATCGCGATTTAAGTGGCTCATCGTGCTGCTCGCTCTAGTCGGAGCGGGAGCCGGATGGGGGGCGACCAAGTTCATCGAGCCAGAATTCGAGGTCAGCGCCACGATTCTCCTTGAACAAGGAACTGGGACTACGGCTGACAATCGCGCGGATCGCGGTCCGATCCAGGCTGAGGAGCTGTTGAAGGCGTCCGGTTGGCAAGATCTTCTGCGATCCTATGCGATCGCCGACCCCGTCGTAACCAACCTGGGGCTATTCCTTGAGCCGAAGCGCGCTGCGGACAGCACGCTGTTTCGCGGATTTCGAGCTGACCAGCAGAGGCTTCGCCCGGGTGTCTACAAGCTCGCCGTCGCAAGTGGTCGCTACATCTTGACCGGCTTGGCGGGGCAGGAGGTTGATCGCGGCGTACTTGGCGACTCGATTGGGCGTCCCTTGGGCTTTCAGTGGCAACCGTCGCCTCAACAGTTCGCGGGCAAGAAGGATGTCGAGTTCACCGTCCGTACTCCACGCGAAGCCTCCGAGCTTCTGATTAGAAAGCTCAAGATGACCTTGAACGATGGGTCGTCGTTCCTGTTTCTCCGAATGACGGGCGAGAATGCCCAGCGATCGGCGGAGACGCTGAATGCTTGGGTTGAGCAGTTCGTTGCCGTCGCGACAGCTCTAAAGAAGAAGAACATCACGTATCAAGCCAGTATTCTCGAAGGGCAACAGAAATATGCCGCAGATGCATTGACCTCGGCCGAGAACGCGCTCGAGAGCTTTCGCGTGAGGACTGTCACCCAGCCGAGCGAACGTCAGACCATTCAACCCGGTATCGAGCTGACCAACAGCCCGGTCTTTGAGAACTATTTCAAGGACAAGGTCCAGGCCGACGCGTACACCCGTGATCGCACGAGTCTCGAGCGAATTCTCAATCAAGCGCGCGCGGGGACACCGATCTCCGCTGAAGCAGTATTGTCTGTGCCGATTGCGGCGACAGATCCTGCCGCCGACAACCTCCGCAAGGTGCTCGCTGAGCAAGTGGAGCGTGAGAATACGCTGCGAAAGCTTCGAGAGACGTATACCGACGAAGCGCATCAGGTGGCAGACCAGCAGGCCGCTCTCGCCAACGTGCGCAACACGCTGGTCCCCACAGCACTCCGCGGATACGTGGCGCAGCTGAGCTTGCGTGAACAGGCACTCAACTCCGAAATCGACAAGAGCAGCAACGATCTTCGCGGCATACCAAGCCGGACCATCGAGGAACAGCGTCTCAAGCGCAACGTCGAAGTCAGCGCGGAGATGTATAGAAATCTCAATCTGAAGGCTGCCGAGGCGAAGCTTGCCGAAGCGGCGACGATTCCCGACGTGAGCATCCTGAGTCCGGCCGTTCCGCCCCTCAAGCCAACTCGCAACACCGCGCCGGTCATCATTCTTGGCGCGATCGCCGCCGCGTTGGCTTTGGGTGTCGTGCTGGCGATTCTGCTTGATCAAGTCGACAAGCGATTCCGCTATCCGGAGCAGGCGACGGATGACCTCGGACTGTTCGTGCTCGGCGTTGTTCCGGTCATTGACACTCGCACGAAGCGTCGTCAGGCGGATCAGGCCGCACAGGTCGTTGAATCATTCCGCACCATTCGAATGAACGTCCGATATGCGGCCGACCCGTCAAAGCCGCTATGTATGACGATCACCAGCCCAGGACCCAACGACGGCAAATCACTGATCTCGGCAAATCTCGCCCTGAGTTTCGCTGAGGCCGGTGCGCGCACGCTCCTGATCGACGGAGACATTCGAAGAGGCGAGCTCGCGAAGACGTTTGGATGTTCATCGCGACCGGGGCTCGTCGAGTACCTGGACGGCACGGCGCTCATCGCTGAGGTGCTTCAGCCGACGGCGTCACATCCGAACCTGACCATCATGCCCGGCGGTGCGCGCCGGCGTCGGGCGCCTGAGCTGCTGGCGACTCCGCGGCTCAATCAGCTGATCAATCAGATGACTGGCGAGTACGACGTCGTCATTGTCGATTCACCGCCGCTTGGAGCGGGATTCGATGCGTATGCGCTTGCAACAGCGACCGGTAACATGGCGCTCGTGATGCGCGCGGGCATCACGGATCGCAAGATGGCGAAGGCGAAGATGTTGATCGTGGACACGCTGCCGGTGCGTGTCATGGGTGCTGTTTTGAACGGCATCGAGTTGACGGGTGTTTACGAGTACTACTCGTACTATCGAGACTACGCCGCCCACGATGAAGAGCCCGATCGCTTTCAGGAAGGGTCCGCGAAGACGCCATCCCTGACCCGGGGACGCGAGTCGTGATCGCTCACTCAAAGAGTGACGCAAGTCACAGCCAATCGAAGATGAACTGTCGAGTACATGCATCAGTTCGGGCGACCGTCGCACTGGTTGTCATTGCGTCCGGTGCGCTGAACCTTCGGGCGCAGGACGTGAGCAATTCAGGTGCGCAGCGGGCAACCCGCGTAGAGCTCAGTACTCGAATGGCCGATCTCGAACGTCAGCTGGCGGATGGGAAGCTGAAAACGGAAGAACGATCGCGCCGCTCGGCCGAGCTCCAGGGAATTCGCAACCGTTTGCAAGTCGGCGATTTCCATGTCGGCGATCGTTTCCTGATTACGATGCGCCGGGATTCGGTCAGCACAGATACAGCGTCGGTTCGCGATAGCCTAAAGGTTGCCGTTTTCAGCCTGCCCGATATCTCTCTCAGTGGGGTCCTTCGGTCGGAGCTTGATGAACGGATGAGTGCGCATGTGGCGAGGTATTTGCGTGGGGTGTCTGTGCGTACGAATCTCCTGACTCGCGTGGCCGTGCTTGGCGCGGTCAGGAATCCAGGATTTTTTTTGGCGGCGCCGGATCGTCCGATTAGCGATCTGGTCATGCTTGCTGGGGGGCCGATTCCCGACGCCAATCTCAAACAGCTTGAGATCAGCCGAGGCGGAAAGGTTCAAATCAAGGCAAAGGACTCTGACCGCCTGTTGAAGGAAGGCAAGACGCTTGAACAGGTCGACATTCAGAGCGGTGATGAAGTCAAAATTCCGCTGAAGCGAAAGTTCAGCTGGCAGTCGATCATCCAGCTCGCCTTTGTGATATCCTCTTTGTTCTTCGCAGTTCTTCAGTTCCTGATGTGGTACTACAACAGAAAAGACGGCTGATACCGCAAGTATGACTGGATCATCGTTCGCTTCAGTAATCCCTTTTGCATCCGGTGCCCGCGCGGTCAACTCGCGCGATCGCGCGGGCGTTGCGGGTGCTGACGACTCTGTCGCCCCGCTACAGGCCACCGGTCCAGACGACGATTTTGAGCCGAGAACGCGCTCGGAGCTCGCATGCCGTGCGTTCAATCTGCTGCTTGCGGCGCTGATGTTCGTGGTTGCTGCGCCGATCATGGCATTGACGGCGGCGGTGATTCGGCTGACGTCGAAGGGGCCAATTCTGTATACGCAGGTTCGTGTTGGCATCGACCGGCGCTGGAACCGGACATGGGCACTTCATGAGCGTCGGCGTGAGGATCTCGGCGGGATCCCATTCACGATCTACAAGTTTCGCTCGATGCGTGTCGACGCCGAGGTCAACGGCGAGGCAGTCTGGGCCAAAAAGAACGACGATCGAGTCACGGCGGTTGGTCAATTCATCCGCAAAACGAGAATCGACGAATTGCCGCAGCTCTTCAACGTGCTTCGCGGCGACATGAACATCGTTGGCCCGCGGCCGGAGCGACCGAGCATTTTTGTTCGTCTTCGTGAGCAGATCGATGAGTATCCCGTTCGCCAACGCGTCAAACCTGGAATTACTGGACTCGCGCAGGTTTCCAATCCGTACGACGAGTCCATCGACGATGTTCGCCGCAAAGTGGCGTTCGATATCCAGTACATGCGCCGACAGTCACTCTGGGAGGACCTTCGCATCATGGCGATGACGATCCCCGTGATGGTGTTCAGAATCGGAAGCCGCTGAGGCCTATCGCCTCCAATTGGATTGGTGAAGCTCGAGCCAAGCGTTTGTTTGTGCGAAAGCAAAGAGCGCCGTCGAGTGATCGACGCGGTGCGCCACGTGTTCGTCAATCGCTCGACGAATCTCGGCCATGTTGAACCAACCTGATCGCTGCGCGCTCGAGCCCTCGGCGAGATCTCGCAAGGCCCCAGCGAGCGGCCCGGCGAACCAGTCGCGGGCGGCGGTCGGAAACCCAAGTTTGGCACGACGATCGCTCACCGAGAGCGGAATGCGCCCGCGCATGGCTTCTCTGAGAATTCGCTTGTTCCATCCTTCCGAGAACAGCGATTCTGGAGAAAGCGAGAGCGCGTGCTCGACCAACACATGATCGAGGAACGGCACCCGCGACTCGATGCTATGAGCCATCGAGTTCCGATCTTCTGCCCGCAAATATTGTGGAAGTGGGCCCTCGGTTATGGCTCTGAGGATCGCTGCGGTGAATCCTTCGCCTTTGTGTCGGGTTGCGACCGCTCGTGCGTGGCTCGAAAATGCTGCCGAGAGAAATCGCTGCGCGCCAGACTCTCGCATGCGACGTCCAGCCGCGATTCCAGCAATGAGTGGCACGCGACTCCGCCAGGTCGCGCGGCGAAGATTGGCGACGCGACGCTCGAGAGACTCCGCAGTCGTGCCGAGCATACTCGCGGCCATCGCGAACTCTTTATCGCGAATGTCACCTGCAAGCGAGTGGTTTCGCTCGAATAGCACGTGCTCCGCAAAATACGGGTAGCCGGCCAACGTTTCGTCGGCCCCCTGTCCGTTCAGTACGACGCGGATACCGGCATCAGCAGCCAGCTCGTACAGTCGAAAACTGACGAGCACCGTTGGCGAGTGGACCAATTCATCGTGATGCCAGATGACACTCTTCAGGTCGCGCCAAACCGTTGCCGCGTCGGCGTCACCGAGCAGATGTTCGATCGCGCCCGTTTGGTGTAGCGTGTCGGCGATCTGCTGTGATTCATCGAACTTCGCGGACTGGTAGCTGAACGCATGCAACTTGAAATCGGGTTGCGATTCCCGCACCATGTTTGCCATCGTGCATGTGAGCGCAGTCGAGTCCATTCCGCCCGACAGCATCACACCCACCGGCACGTCAGCGCGCAAGTGCAGTCGTACTGCCTCGTCGAAGACGTCTCGAAACCGTGCGACATCCGATCGATCAGCCCGGCGAACCGACGTGGGGTCCCAATACGGCTGTGTGGTGCACACACCCGCGGCCGAGATGTGAACGAAATGCGCGGGGGGCACCTGACGCACGCCCGAGAGGACGGTTCGGTCAGACTCGGGGGTAACGTCGATGCGTCCGTAAGAAAGAACTGTCGAAAAATGTTGCTCATCGACGGAGCCGTTCCAGAGGCCACTGGCACGTATCGACTTCAACTCGGAAGCGAGTAGAACACCGTGTGCACTCTGAAAGAGATACAACGGTTTGATGCCGAACCGATCTCGCGCCGCAATGACCGAATTATCCCTCGCGTCGTGAATGCTGAGCGCGAACATTCCGCGCAGCTTCGCCAGGGCGGCGGTTCCCCAATGAATGAACGCACGTAGCAGGACTTCCGAATCGCCGCTCGATCGAAACTCATAGCCGAACTGACGCAACTCGTCTCGCAGCTCGACGTAGTTGTATATCTCACCATTGAACACCATGGTGAATCGATTGTCGGGGGAGACCATCGGCTGATGGCCCGAGGCTGACAGGTCCAAGATCGCAAGACGCCGAAACGCGAAGCAGACATTGGCGCGCGTCTCGGTTCCGTTGTCGTCAGGACCGCGATGTGCGATGGCCTCGGCCGCCGATCGAACACTGGCCTCGGCGATCGCCGCTGGTACTTCTTCGCGCTTCACGAGGGCTACAAAGCCGCACATAGTCTGTACAAGTGTTGCCGTTGAGAGGACATCGCGACGGAACGAGTGGATCGATCCCGATGTGTTCGCTGGTGCGAGCGCGGTCGAGAGCTACTCTGCGAACACGCTCGCATAGTCCGCGCGTACTTGACGATCGAGAGCAACGAATCGGTCGCGCGCGGCTGCGCCGATCGCACGAGTGCCTGCTCTTCCGAGGGAAAAGAGGCGCGAAAGCTCGGTTTCGAGCACACCGTCGTCCACAAAGAAGCGGAAGCCCAGATTCAGGGGTTCCCTTCGATTACTCGCGACGACCAAACCCTCACCCCGGTCCGCCGAGAAAAGCTCGTTCATTGGTGGCGAGTCCACTGTAAGTACGGCCGCGCCGCAGCTCATTGCTTCGAACAGGCAGTGGCCGAACCCTTCCGCTTCTGAGGTCTGGATATGCAACCATGCCTCGTTCTGAAACCGAAGAATCTGGTCCTCCGGCAAATGACCCACGTGCTGTTCGACATTCGGCAAGTCGACTTCGGGAACGACGCCAGGCGCGTGGGTGAGGGTCAGCGTCGGCCAGTCCGGACGGCGAGACCAGAGTCGAAGCAGCTGCGCCGTGCCCTTGAATGGCGAGCGACCGGCAATATGAAGCACTCGGGTGCGATCGGCTTCGTCAATCGCCATCGACCGGTCTACACTGGTGAACTGAAGGCTTCTGACGTCGCGGTGCAGCGATCGAAAAATCTCGGCGGCGTGCTCGCTTTGACACAGAATCGTGTCGATTGCCTGAAGCATGACAGTCGCATCAGGATCAAACCACTCTTGCATTGGGAGCAGCAGATTTCGCTTGGCGAACGGAAGTGCGCGTGGGCTGACGTCCTGAGTGAATAGCTGGAGGTCACATGTTGCCCATCGAAACCCGCGCCGGGCCGCTTCGACGAACAAACGGTCCCCGCGGCGGTGTTCCTGCGGCGAGCGTCGCTCGACCACGAAACCGGACGATGTGAGCATCTCGTCGAGCAGCCTGAGATGTCGGGACAGTCCGGTTCCTACGTCAGAGCAGATGATACGGGCGGTTTTCGCCATTGTGGAATACGCTAGTGAACCGGGAAAACTCTGAGCATGCGCGGCGATCGACGTTCGACGAACCCGCCTTCATGTATGGCAATCGAACCGTGTGAATCTCGCCTCGGTGTTGAGGTATCGCCACAGGTGTGGAGGCTGTCACGCACAGATTTTCATGAAATGTCGAACGCGGACCGCTGGATCGGGCGTCGCTTAGCGATTTAAGTTGATTATTGGTAGGTACTTAGATAAACTTTGCGAGCAAGCAGGCAGCTCGTCCGTTCTGGTACGCCGATTGCTCAGAACGTCTTCGAACCACAGCGTCATTGATCCCACTCCACTAGTGCTGCCCGGAGGCACCCGCGTTATGAAGAAGTTCTCCACTTTGCTTTCCATGGTTGTCGCCTCCGCTGCGATGCTTGGCTTTGCCAACACTGCGTCGGCGCAGTCTTGGACTGCCATCCCAGCGATCGCGAACAACTCGGCCGGTTCCGGTTTTTGGAACAATGCTTCGGCTGATAAGACCAACGCCCAGCTGCCCTGCAACATCGGCGGCATTCTGACCAACCAGCCGGGCATCGCTGGCTGCGCGAATCAGGTTGGCGGAACGACGCTTCCGATCGGCGTCGCGGCGCCCTCGAGCTATCTCAGCAACGCCACGAACGCCACGACATTCTTCTTCGGCGCTGGCTCGTGGAACATTGGCCTTTTGGCGACCGTCACTGGTGCTCGCCCGGTGCGTCCGTGGGACATCGTCGCCATCGGCGGCGGATCGCTCGGCACGCTCACGACGGTCGGCACGAACATGAACGTGTTCTCGGCGACCGGCTTTTACCTCACGATCAGCGCTTGGGCGCCGACGGGAGCGAGTTACCGCTCGGACGTGATCAACGGCAACGGCAAGTCGCAGTTCGCGGTCTTCGGTGGCCCGAGTGCCTCGAACACCGGCAGCCAGATCAACTGGACGTCGGCGAGCCAGTCGTACTACGTTGGCATGGAAGACAATGCCTGCATCACGACGACCGAGTGCCCGAACGCGAACAACCAGCTTCCGGAAGCCTCGGACTACGACTACAACGACGTGATCCTACGTGTCACCGCGGTGCCGGAGCCGTCGTCGGTCGCACTGATGGCCGCTGGTCTCCTCGGTTTGGCGGTCGCTGCTCGCCGCCGCCGCTCGGCCTAAGGAAGCGCAGTCAAGTAGGAAAGGAGGGGCACTCTTCTCGAGTGCCCCTCCTTTGTTTTACCAGTACAGTTCAATGTCAGGGAATCGCGAGTCGTTCTGCTGATCTATTCGAGGTCTTGGTAGACACCCCGATGGCTCGATCTGCAGTTCCGCGCCGGCCAAAAGTCTACGGTCGGCCCATGTGACTTCAAGCACCGGCGGCAGGTTGGCACCGCCCACGGGAGCGCTGCAGTTGTTCGCGTGTACGTGAACCAGGCACATGTCGCGGCTCAACCTCTCAGCGAGCCGTTCGACCGCAGCTGTCATGAGGTCTACATCGTGGAACTCTACGACGAGACCGGTCAGATCAGAAGCCGACGCAGCGAGTTCGTCTAAGATCCGATACTCGGCACCCTCGATGTCGATCTTCACGAAGGATCGCGACGAAGTCCATCGGCGAAGATCGGTCCAAGACAGGCGCTGCCATTCTTTGGGACCGACGAAGTCCGAGACCAGCCTGCGGCTCGCTCCGTCAAAGAATTCATTGAGCCTAATGTGCAGTTTTCGACGCTCATCGGCAGCTCGAACCGCGGCCCGCGCGGCATTGAATCTGCCGCGTACGATGGAAAAGGCGGCGCGAGCGAATTCGATACGAGCCTCAGTGCCGAAACTGTTCGAGGAGACGCTGCCGTCGACGCACGTCAGGGACACCGGCCGGCGGCCTACGAACTCCTCCTCGAACGACCAGTCGTCATTGACTCCGAGGCTTAAGACAGAATCCGCGGCCTCGACGGACCGTGCAGAAACCACATAACCCCCGTCCCCCCGGCGACCGAGGCGAATCAAGTCCCGACACGAGGCCGGACGCAGAAAGCTTGGAAGATGGAAGCGACTGTTCATCGACTGTGGCGCATCGAACAGGGTGAAAGGAGACGCGCTCGACACAAGTTGCGCCCGTCTGCGACTGCAGCGTCAAAACTGACCTAACGACCCGGGCGCAGTGCCTTAAGCCTCAAACGGATCTGGTCCTGTTCAGATGGGGAAAGCGTGTACTGCCAGGCAATCGCGACACCAACACAACTCGCAACAGACACAGCGCCGAAGAAGGAAGGCCAGCGATGCACTGAAAGGTACTGCGCAAGGACTCCGACTAATAACACCGCGAGCGCTGGCGGAACTGATCGTAGAACGCCGGACCGATAATATTCGGATATGCTGAGCTCGGCGCTGCGAGCGATGTAGCGCGGTAGTACGATGCCGTGAATGATGACGGATGGGATCAACGATGCGACCGCAACTCCCGCGAGCCCCATCGATTGCACCAACAGCAGTGACAGCGAAATGTTAACGATACCCTCGACCATCAGTGCGTTCGCGAGAAACCCGTGACGTCGAACACCGAAGAGGAACTGATGACCAGCGCTGAACACAAAACGTGGAAGGTAGGCGATAGCGAGCACTGTCAGCACCACGTCCGCTCGCAGTCCGATGGGTCCAGTGACAAATCGATCACCGACCCATAATGAAATGAAGATGGAACCGAAGCCCAACAGTCCTGCGCTGATGAATAAAGCGGCCACCGATGAAACTCGAGTACCATCGATAAGCAGCCGGCGCGTCTCGCCCTGATCGTTCCTCGCTGCCAAGTCAGCAAAAAACGGAGTGAACGCAAGCGTGATCGCGTTGACGAGTCCGCCGATGTACGTGGAGAGTTGCTGTCCAACCACATAGGTGGTCACTCTTGCGGGGCCCAATGCCCAAGCAATCACGACGGTATCAAGCTTTTCGACAAGTGTGCCGGCGATGTTGCTCAGAAATGATCGAATGCCGTAAGCTAGAATCTCGCGTATGCGCGCAACGTTCACAGCGGTGAACCGCAAAGTCGCGCGGGGTTCGATGCGCCGAGCGTACACGATCGCCGTGATCCATACCACAGCCTTACCTGACAGATTGATAGATGCCAACGTGTCGAGCCGCGGGTGGAGCGGCAGCACGCGAAAGATCGCGAGCATGACGCTGACTCGTACCGCAGTTTCAGCGACGGCAATGATTTCATTGCGACGAGATCCGCTGATCACGGCAGCGTATACGTCCAACGGCAACGAAACAGCAAGCGTCCCAACGGCAATCCAAAGCGCCGACCGACTCTCCTCCAGCGCGCTTGCCGAAACGCCGAAGTGTTTGAGAAAAAGCGGAATCGCGATGACGGCACTCAGCGAAACGACCACGCCGATCGCGGCCAGAAATGCGAGAGCCGATGAGGTTGTCTCGCGTAGCACCGCCGCGTCGTCCACCGCGCGCCCGCGGGCTATGAAGTAACCGACACCACCTCGAACACCGAAATCGAGCAGACCATAGTATCCGGTCAGGAGTCCGATCAGCGTCCACAGTCCGTATCTTTCATCCCCAAGCAGATGGATGAGGAACGGCGCCTGCAAAAAGGCAACAAAAATGCTGACGCCATAGGCAAAGGTGTTCGCCGCTGCGATTTTTTTGACCGATGACGCCATACGTTGCCGGAATACGGTGAGGCAAGCTGTGCGGAGGAGCTTAACGCACGACCGAGGGTAATAGTACGCGCCGAAGCCGATTGCCAGCAGCGTGACAGGCAAGCGACTCACATCGTCCTAGTGAGCGAGATCCGGCACTTGGCTGGAGCTTCCGTGTGCACCACCATCCAATGCCAACCATTTCACCTCGCCGATGAGCACCTCGCAGACCGCCCCGCAACTGATTTCCCGTATTAGGGATCGCTCGGCCACTGTTGGCGTGATCGGACTCGGCTACGTCGGACTTCCCCTTGCGATGGAGTTCGTCCACGCCGGCTTTCGGGTCATCGGTTACGACGTAAGTCAGCGGGTGGTGGACCTGTTGATGTCTGGGGCGTCGCACATTCAGGACATCCCCGCGGGCCAGGTAAAGGCCGCGGTGGAGTCCGGAAAGTTCATTGCCACTGCTGAGGAGTCGCGGCTCTCTGAGTGTGATGCGATCTCGATTGCGGTGCCGACCCCCTTGTCGAAGACGCGCGACCCTGACATGACGTACGTCTTGAGCGCCGCAGATGCGGTGGCGCGACAGGCTCACCCGGGACTTTGCGTCGTGCTCGAGAGCACGACCTACCCGGGAACAACGCGAGAACTGCTGCAGCCACGGCTCGAGGCCCGGGGACTGACGGTTGGCGAAGACGTGTTCGTCGCGTTCAGCCCGGAACGCGTGGATCCCGGCAACCCGACCTACCAGACCAAGAACACTCCCAAGGTGGTCGGCGGAATCACGCCAGCATGCGTGGAAGTGGCAACTGCGCTGTATCAGAGTTGCATTGATACAGTGGTCCCCGTCGGCTCACCGGAATCGGCGGAGCTGGTCAAGCTGCTCGAGAACACCTTCCGCGCCGTGAACATCGGTCTCGTGAACGAAATCGCGATCATGTGCGACAAGCTTGGCGTGGACGTATGGGAAGTGATCGATGCGGCAGCGACCAAGCCCTTTGGGTTCATGAAATTCACGCCGGGTCCTGGTATCGGCGGGCACTGTATTCCGCTTGATCCGCACTACCTCGCCTGGAAGATGCGGACCCTCAACTACAAGACTCGCTTCATCGACCTCGCCAGCGAGATCAACTCGGCGATGCCAGAGTACGTAGTTGAGCGCATCTCGGCCTCGCTGAATGATGTGGCAAAGGCGGTGAACGGTTCACGCATCCTGGTGCTTGGCGTAGCGTACAAGCGCGACATCGATGATGTGCGTGAGAGCCCGGCGCTGGACGTGATTCGCCTGTTGGAAGCACGTGGAGCGCATGTGGAGTTTCACGATCCGTACATCGCGCAATTCCGCGAAGAGGGGCACACCCGAAAGGGTGTTGACCTCTCGGTCGAGATGCTCGGATGGGCTGACGCCGTGGTGATCGTCACCGATCACAAGTCGATCGACTATCAGTACGTCGTCGACAATGCCGCGTTGGTTCTCGACACGCGCAATGTCACGGCAAAGCTCAATCGCGGTCGTGCCCGGGTGCGAGGACTCGCCGACACGGACAACGGACGGTACGAACGGCGGAAGACTCCCCGCGCGTGACGAGAGTTCAATGGAATGAGGCGGGTCAGCTGTCAGCTGACCCGCTTCGTCTTCTTGCGCAGAAAATCCATCAGCACGAACTGCCCCAAGCTCATCGTATTGGTGAAGTACGCTTTCCCTCGGCTGATCTCACTGACGCGCTTCACGAACTCCACAAGCGCGCGGTCTCGAGCGAGCATGAACGTATTGATCATGATCCCGCTCTTGCGGCATGCCGCGACCTCACGAAGCGTCTCGGCGATCACGTAACCATCCAGCCCCATCGAGTTCTTGTAGATCTGGCCGTCGGGCATCGACAGCGCGCTGGGCTTGCCGTCGGTGATCATGATGATCTGCCGCATGTCCTTCTTCTGCGAGAGCAGAATGCGGCGCGCGAGCTTCAAGCCTTCCGCCGTGTTGGTGTGGTACGGGCCCACTTGCGACTTGGCGAGCGTCGCAATGGGAATCTCTTCGGCGCTGTCGTGAAAAAGCACAACGCGAATCGTGTCGCCGGGAAACTGCGTCTTGATGAGATGCGTTAGCGCGAGTGCGACTTTTTTGGCCGGCGTGAACCGATCCTCGCCATACAGAATCATCGAGTGCGAACAGTCGAGCATGAGCACCGTGGCACAGCTCGAACGAAACTCGCTCTGGCGCACCATCAAGTCGCGGTAGTCGAGATCAATCGGTACCTCGAGTGATCCGTTACGCGCGAGTGCGTTTGACAGTGTCCCTGGCACGTCGAGATTGAGTGTGTCGCCGAACTCGTAGGGTTTGCTCCAGGCGTCGCTTTCAACGCCGGTGGCGAGCTGCGGTGTGTCGTGCGCGCCAATGCTCGATTTGCCGAACGAGCCGAGTAGGTGACGCAGCGTCTTGAAGCCGAGAAAGTCGATGCCCTTGTCGGTGAGATTGAACTGGACATCCTTTGCGGCGGCTTGCGCGAGTGAGCCCTTGCCCGTCACCGGCTGACGCGTTCCGGGCATCTGTCCCGGCTGATCGGTCGAGAGGAAACCATCCTGCACTAACCGTTGCACCAGACCGTCGAGCAGCTCGGCGAGCTTGGCCTCACTCACGTCGTCGCCATCGCCTCGAAGCGCTTCGAGCATCTCCGGCGTGATCTGTCCGCTCTCAATCAGCGCTCGCAAGATGGCTTCCTTGAGCGAGTCAATTGAGCGATCAGGATCGTCGCCAGGATCACCCCAGAAATTCTGCTCGCCGCCACCCGCGAAGCCGGATTGCAACAAAAAATCCGCTAGCTGGTCGAGGAGAGACTGGAGGTCCACCGCGTCCGACAGCTGCGGATTGAATTTTGTGTAGGTATGGAACCGCATCAGCTCACCGCTCGCACGAGGCCTCCCGGCGGCAGGCCGCCAACCGGGATCGGAACTTCCTCATGCTATACGCACATCACGCCGCCCGTGATCCCGCGTTGTGATCAGGGACGAGCCGCCAGCGCCGCCGCGACGCGATCGCCGGCCTTCCCGTCCCATCCCGCCGGTCGGCGTGGTTCTGCGGGGCGCTTCGCCTGGCGGACGAGTTCCTCGAGCGTCGACAGGTCGAGCACCAGCTGGTTGGTGCCTTCCACCACCGTGATCGGGCGCTCGGTGTTCGGGCGCAGCGTAAAGCAGGGCACGCCAAGCGCCGTCGTCTCCTCCTGAAGCCCGCCAGAATCGGTGACGACGGCATGCGCCGATTGCACCAGATCGAGCATCTCAAAGTAGGCAATCGGATCCATCAGGTGAATCGCGCCGAGGTCGAGACCCGCCTGACGTAGCTGATTCTGCGTGCGAGGATGCGCTGGAAAGAACACCTGCCGGTCGCGCGAAAGCGCAGCGAGCGCGGCGCACACGGTCGTGAGGCGCTCCGGATCGTCGACATTGGAGGGGCGGTGCAGCGTTACGACGATATGTCCGCCATCCGCACCCATCTTTCTTGCGAAGCCGGTCTCGGTTGCCTTCGGAAGCGATCGGAACAGCGTGTCGATCATGACATTACCTACGAACACGATTTCGTTCGCCGGTTCCCCTTCAGCGAGCAGCGTCGCTTCGGCATCAGTCGACGGGGTCAGCAGCAAGTCAGCCAGTCGATCCGTGATCAGGCGATTGATCTCCTCGGGCATCGATCGATCGTTGCTGCGCAGACCGGCCTCTACGTGAGCGATTCGCACGCCAAGCTTGGAGGCCACGATCGCGGTCGCCATCGTTGAGTTCACGTCGCCGTAGACGACGAGCCAATCCGGGCGTTGTTCGATCAACACTGCCTCGAAACGCTCAATGATTCTCGACGTCTGAAGCGCGTGAGAACCAGATCCCACTTCGAGATTGACATCGGGCTCGGGAATCCCGAGGTCCCGGAAGAAACTCGCCGACATTGCCTCGTCATAGTGCTGTCCGGTGTGGACAATCACCTGCTCGAGTCCGATGGCCGCGGCGGCACGATGAACGGGAGCGAGCTTCGGAAAGTTCGGACGGGCGCCAACTATATGAAGCAGCTTCATCGCAAATCGGTGAAGGTCAAATTGCGTCGCGGACGATGGTTATTCTACAGTAATGACCGCACCGACCCCATCGAACAACCCGTTCCGGATCCTGGCTCGCCACCGGAATTTTAGGCTGTTCTGGGTTGGGCAGACGTCTTCGTTGATCGGATCCTGGATGCAGACGATGGCGGTCGGCTGGCTGTCACTCCAGCTCTCGAACAGCGCCTTCATTGTAGGCCTCGTCGCCTCCATCGGTGCCCTGCCGGTGGTGCTGCTCAGCATGCACGCCGGTGCCCTGGTCGACCATGGCAACAAGCTGCGCATTGCCAAGATTACCCAGACCGCCTTTCTCATACAGGCGGCTGCCCTCTGGGTGCTGACCCTTTCGGGGCACATCTCCGTACCGATTCTGCTCGGCTTGAGCCTCTTCCAAGGACTCTGCAGCGCCGTGGAGGTCCCGGCTCGGCAGAGCATGATCATCCAGCTCGTGGGGCGAGAAGACCTGGCGCCGGCGATCGCGCTGAACTCGAGCGGATTCAACCTCGCTCGCGTGATCGGACCGGCGCTCGGCGGCTTGGTTATCGGCAAGTTCGGGATCGCGTGGTGCTTTGGCCTGAACGCGATCAGCTACCTGGCGGTTCTATGGGGGCTTTATCTGATCGACCTTCCGGCACCGCAATTCAGGAGTCAGGGGGGAGCGGTCAGGGAGGTGTTGGCGCGGAGTACTGCAGGTGCGTTGGACGGATTGCGGTTCTTGTCGCGCCCGGGGCCGGTTCGGGACCTGCTTCTGCTGGTGACAATCGGAGCAATCTTTGGCGGACCGTTCCTCACGCTCATGCCAGTCGTGGCGCGCGACCAACTGCTGCTCGGTGCTGATGGATACGGCGCGCTGCTGGCGGTGCTGGGCGCCGGCGGATTGCTCGGTGCCTTGATGGTCGCCGGCCCTCTCTCGCACCGACCGCGAAAGGGGAAGTACATCATGATGGCGGCGGTGACGTTTCCCGCGCTCGTGATGGCGTTCGGCTTTATCACGAACGTGAAGCTGGCCTACGCGGTGCTCTTCGCGACCGGCATCGCGATGATTGCTTTCAATGCGATGTCCAACGGTGTGCTTCAGCTGCTGGTAGACGAGAATTATCGCGGGCGACTGATGGGCTTCTACAGCCTGGTGTTCGTCGGCCTGTCGCAGGCTGTTGGCGCCTTCGTGCTCGGCGCGCTCGCCAAGATGGTCGGCGCCGGGCCGGCGATCGCGATGTCGTCGACTGTTTTGATGGGAGCCTCACTCATCGCGCTTCGTCGTTCAAACTTCTGGCGCCTGGTGTAACCTCTTCACATGCGCACTCTGCTCATCACCGGCGGCGCGGGCTTCATGGGCTCGCACTTCGCACATCACTGGGCGACGCGTCATCCCGCCGATCGCATCGTGGTGTTCGATGCGCTCACGTACGCGGGGAATCGAGAATCCATCGCGACGCTCGAGCGCACCAATCGCGCTCGGTTTGTGCACGCTGACGTTTGCGACCGCTCGGCGGTGCATACGGTGATGCGCGAGCACGAGATCGACACGATCGTGCACTTTGCCGCTGAGAGTCATGTCGATCGCAGTATCGCATCCGCCGAGGTGTTCGTGCGCACGAATGTGCTCGGCACGCAGGTGCTGCTCGACGCGGCGCGGGAAGCATGGTGCGCGAATGGACAGTGGCGCACGGGCGTGCGATTCCATCAAGTCTCGACCGACGAGGTCTACGGAGAGCTTGGGGAAAACGACTCTCCGTTCAGCGAAGAGAGTCAGTACAGACCAAGCTCGCCCTACGCCGCGAGCAAAGCAGCCGCTGATCACTTCGTGCGAGCGGCAGGGCGAACGCATGGACTGCCGTTTTCGATCAGTCACTGCGCGAACAACTACGGACCGCATCAGTATCCGGAGAAGCTGATTCCGCTGATGCTGGCAAACGCACTGGCGGGGCGCACGCTGCCGATCTACGGAAGTGGGCTGCAGATGCGCGAGTGGATCTACGTGACCGACCATTCGGCGGCTGTTGAACGCATTCTGCTGGCCGACGTTGCCGGCGAGTCGTTCAACATTGGATCGGGGCGAGAGTGCACCAACGTGGCTCTCGTGCGACTGTTGTGCGCACAATTGGACGCGCGTTTCGCCACTGATCCTGGTCTCACCGAGCGGTTTCCGGAGTGCCCGGCGTCGTCGGGGCGGCCATGTTCTTCGGCTATTGCGCACGTGGCAGATCGTGCGGGACATGATCGGCGATACGCGATGGACGTTTCCAAGGCGCGTCGAGTAGTGGGGTTCGAGTCGACGATTTCGTTGGAGCAGGGAATCGCGGCGACGATCGATTGGATGTTGGCTGGTTGAACGCGGAAGGTTGACCGCGGAAGTGAACACATCGGAAAAATGAAAAACGGGTACAACGGCAACCGCGGTCGCCGTCGTACCCGCCTTCAATTTTTCCGCGGTATAGACTTCCGCGGTCTAACTTCCGCAATCAGCAGCTCACCTCAACGGCGCACCACCGAGAAGCTCAACGTCACCGCGCGCGGCATCCCCGGCTCATACGCCAACGGTTTCCCCGAAACGATGTCCGGGTTCAAGAACGCCGACCCAATGAATGCGCGATCGCCTGCGTTCTCGACGGTCACGAACGCCTTGAGCGTCACATCGCGCGCCTGCACCAGTCGATCGGCGCGGAGCGTGGCGTTGAGCAGATGCGCCTGCGGAATCTTCACGGTGTTCGCGTCGTCGGCGTAGTAGTCGCCGAAGCCCTGAAGTCCAACGGACCAGCCGAGTCCCAAGGGCGCGCGTGAGTCGCTCCACGACAGCGTGGAGTTGTAGAACCACTTCGGTACACCGACGATGAGATTGCCGCTGTAGTCGGCGAACGCGCCGGCCTTGCCGTAGTGCACGGAGTCTACGAGATACTTCTCGTACGTGTTCTTGCTCAGCGTGAGCGCGTTGTCGAGGCGGAAGCCGTGTTTGGCTTGCGCATTGAGCGAGACTTCAACACCGGTGCGGCGCGCTTCGCCGGCGGTGAAGTAGAAGCGACCGCCGCGATAGGGCACGATTTCGTTCTTCACGTTCGTGAGATACGCGGCGACATCGTAGCTCACACCGGTGATGAAGCCGGCGTTCACGACGGCGAAGTGCTTCGTGCCGACTTCGTAGGTCGTGGAGCGAATAGGCTCGAGCAGCGGGTTGAGCGCGGTGACGGTGTCCTGGCCGAACGTGCTGGCCGGATCGGTTTCGTTTCCGGCGGGCGCTTCCACGCCACCACCAACGTTCGCGTAGAACTGATGGGTGGGCGTTACGCGATACGAGAGGCCGAGCTTTGGCGTCACCTGCGAGAAGGTGCGGCTCGCGTCGGTCTTGGGGCGGATGAAGCTCTTGTAGTAGTACGAAATGCCATCGGCACGCGCGCCGATCGACACGCCGATCTTGTCGTGGAAGAGCATCTCGTCTTCGACGTACACGCCGTTGTTGTACGCGCCTTCCTTCTTGTTGTCGGAGAGCGTCGTGCCACGACCGGCGGTGGCGCTCAGGCTATAGAAGAGAATCGCGCCGTCCTGATACGCCTGATCAAGACCCATCGTGAAGCGGTTCTTCACCGTGGTGTTGACGGTATCGTTGCGATTGTACGCCACGTTGCCGCCGCCATGGTAGCGCGTGAAGTCGCGGAAGGTACCGCGCTCCGAGCGCTGCAGGTACTTGGGATTGATGTACGCCATCGCCGACACGGTCGCGCGCGGCGAGATCTGCTGCTCGACGCTCGCGCCCAGTCGTGCGAGGCGATTGTAGCGACGTTCGTCGCGCGTGTTGTACGTCGCATTGGCCTGCTGCGGATCGGCGGCCACCTGCGTGTCGTTGAGCGGGCCAGGGATGTGGAACAGGTTGTTCGATCCCGTGAGATGCACGCGCACTTTCGTTTTGTCAC
This sequence comes from uncultured Gemmatimonadaceae bacterium, assembly GCA_966112585.1. GTDB lineage: Bacteria > Gemmatimonadota > Gemmatimonadetes > Gemmatimonadales > Gemmatimonadaceae > Gemmatimonas. The sequence goes on along the minus strand of CBHWDN010000016.1, from coordinate 39,912 downwards.
CGATCGGCGCCACGATGCCGGTGTTCACCATCACTCGGCGCGCGTCGGAATTCATACGCCAGCCGTCGAATGTGGTGTTCACGAAGGTCGCGTACGCCACACCACCATTGCCGATCGGCGCGCCCGTCTGCGCGATGTAGCGCATCAGGCCGAACGATCCGCTCTGAACGGTCGCTGAGGAGAATGGGCGATCGATTACCGGCACGGTGCTGAGGCTGACCACGCCACCGGCGGCGTTGCCCCAGAGCGCACTCGAGTTCGAGCGAATGACATCGATGCCTTCGATCGCCGCAAGATCGACGTTGTCGAACGCCGTGCGACCATCGGGCTCGGTTTCCGGCATGCCATCAAGCAGCACGCGAATGCCACGTGACGTACCGGCATTGCTGCGATCACCGGCGCCACGTGCACCGAAGCCGCGGATGGTGATACGCACGTCGCTCGTACCGTAGCGCGACTGCACAAGCGCGCCCGGCACACTGGACATCGCATCGTTCAATCCGAAGCCGGCCTTGGCGTCGAACCTGGACTTGTCGATGCGCGTGATCGCCATGGGCGACGCGAAGATGTTCTCGCTGCTGCGCGTAGCGCGAACGGAGAACGGTGTGAGGCGCTGAGCCAGCGAGTCGCGCTTGGCGGAGTCTTGCGCTGCGCCTTGGGCATACGCGGAGTTCGCGGACACGCAAAGCGCGGCCGCGACGAGGGCAGAACTCTTCGTCATCTAGGGGGCGGGTTAAGGGACGAACGGAAGGTGCTGGCTTGTCCCTTAATGGGCGGTTAAGACGAAGGAGGTCGGAGCACGAAATGCGTCAGGCTAAGGGCGTCCGACGCTGACATAGGCGAAGCCCGCCGCCCTCACCGTCGCCGGACTATAGACGTTTCGCAGGTCAACAAACGTTCTCGTGGTCATCGCGGCGCCGAGCCGAGCCAGGTTCAGCGCACGAAATGCATTCCATTCGGTCAACAGCGCAACCGCGGACGCGCCATCGGCCACGCCGTAGGCGTCCTCGCACCATTCAACATCGGCAAGCAGCCTTTTGGCCTCGGGCATCGCCGCGGGGTCGTATGCTCTGACGGTAGCCCCAGCGCGCTGCAGCGCCGACACAATCGAAAGGCTTGGCGCGTCGCGCATGTCATCGGTGTTGGGCTTAAACGACACGCCGAGCACGCCGATGGTCTTTCCATACACGGACCCGTCGCACGCCGCGATGACGCGCTCGGCCATGCTCGCTTTTCGTTGCTCGTTGATCTCCATCACGGTCTCAACGATGCGCACCGGGGCACCGGCGTCTCGCGCGGTCCGCACGAGCGCCAGCGTATCCTTCGGAAAGCAGGAGCCTCCGTAACCGGGACCCGCGTGCAGGAACTTCTTGCCGATTCGGCCATCAAGTCCCATGGCGCGAGCGACGTCCTGCACATTGGCGCCCAGTTTTTCGCACAGATCGGCTATTTCGTTGATGAAGGTGATCTTGGTGGCGAGAAACGCATTTGCCGCGTACTTGGTCAATTCCGCCGTCTCCAGCGACGTCATGACGATCGGCGTTTCCATGAGGAAAAGCGGACGGTACAGCTCGCGCAGAACTGCCTGAGCTTGCGGCGCATCACAGCCGATGACCACTCGGTCAGGGCGCATGAAGTCTCCAATTGCGGAGCCTTCGCGGAGAAACTCCGGATTAGAGGCCACGTCGAAATTGGCGCCTGGGTTGGTCGTGCGAATGATCTCAGACACCTTGCGACCGGTCCCGACCGGAACGGTGCTCTTGGTGACGACCACCGTGTACCCCTGAAGGGCTCGCGCGACATCACGCGCCGCCGACTCGACGAAGTGCAAGTCGGCGTGCCCGTCTCCCCGACGGCTCGGCGTCCCGACCGCGAGAAAGACGGCGTCCGCTTCCGCGACTGCCGCATCGAGCTCGGTGGTAAAGCGGAGCCGTTCAGCGCTGATCCCCTGCGCGACGAGCTCGTTCAGCCCTGGCTCGTAGATCGGAACTTCGCCCGCGCGTAGTCGCTGTATCTTGTCATCGTTCAGGTCGACACAGGTGACCGTTGATCCAAACTCGGCGAAGCACGCGCCGGATACGAGCCCCACATATCCAGTGCCAATCATCGCGATGTTCATCGTGCCGTCCAAAAAGGAAGGATTCGCCGTGATCGAGCTCGGCCACGTTGCCGATTGAGTCACAGCGAGTCAAGAACCAGAACGAGAGGAGGGCTCTCTCGCGGCCACCATCTCATGATCGCGTAGATGACGCGTCAACCGATCGACGAGCAGGCAAGGAACGTCCGAACCGATTGGGCGTGGGGCGCGGCCCTTCTCGCCACGCACGCAGTGCTGGCGTGGATCTGTCGCGCCCCCGGCATTCTGACTCGTCAGGATGACACGCGATACCTGATGCTCGCTCGCGCCTTGGCGCGCGGGAGCTATCGCGACCTCTGGTGGGTGGACACCCCGATGCATCACCTCTATCCACCGGGGTACCCAGCGGTTCTCGCTGGCTGGACGGCGGTCGCCGGTGAATCGTTTACCAGTCTTGTTGTCCTCCAGATCGCCTTGTCGATCGCGGCACTTGGTCTGCTCTTCGACGGCGCCCGCCGCCGCCTGGCAAGTCCGGTCGCGATTTGCAGTCTCGCGCTGGCCGCCATCAATCCCAGCCTGATCGAATGGAGCGGCCAGGTCGCATCGGAGCCCGCGTTGATGCTTTGCATCGCACTGCTCGTGTGGGCAAGCGTGGTGTTGGACGGACGGCGCCAACTGCTGGTCATGATCGTGGCGGCGGCCCTTGCGCCGTGTATGCGCTCGGCGGGCGTAGTTTTTCCGGTGGGAGTCGTGCTTTTTTTCGCGGCGCAACGTCGCTGGCGGTATGCCGCCACGTCGGCCGCGCTGTTAGCTCCCGTGGTGGCCACACTGCTCTGGTGGACGCTGCACGATCCCAATCCCGTCGTGGGTTCTTCTTACGCCGCCGATTTAGCGGCGTCCATCGGCGGAGAGCGCAATTTCGTACTCACGCTGCTGCTGCGCCTCCGAGCCAATGCGGTCTACTATTTCACGCAGGGCGTTCCGTATATCCTGCCACTGCCCACCGTACCGGGCACGATCGTCGACAATCTGCTGGATGTGTCGCTGATGGCAGTACTCATGGTCATGGGATTGCGAGCCAGCCTGCGTCCGATTCCGCTGCTCGGGGGATCGGTTGCACTCACCTTTGCACTCCTGGCGATCTGGACGTGGCAGAGCGAACGATTCGTGGTGCCGATCCTGCCACTGCTGCATGTCCTGTTGGTTTCGGGAGCGTGGCATTCGTTCGCGGCTCGCTCACCGGCCACCCGAAGGACCGTGATGGCCATCGCGTGTGGGGTAATCGCGCTGACATCGGCAAAGCAACTTGGCGTCCTTGCTCCCGAGCGCGTGGCTTGCGTCCGCGGGGAGTTTCCCGATCCTGCCTGCGTGACGGTCGATCAGGCAAGCTTTTTCGCGGCAGTTCGGTTTGTGGGTGATTCCACTGCACCCGGCGCTCGAGTCATCTCTACCAAGTCTGAGCCGCTGTCGTATCGTACCAGCCGTACCACGATGCCATATCAGCTGCTTCGCGAGCTGAACGGCGCGGATCTCCGGCATTTCGCGACATCCAGGCGCGTGGAGTATGTGCTGCTTTCACCACTTCACTACCTCGACGCAACGCGCCTGCTCCCCGCACTCCGCGATCGCTGTCACGACTTGCAGGTGGTGCGCGCCTTTCCTCCGCGAACGTTGCTGCTTCGGTGGGCCTCGACCGATCGTCGTCCAGTGTCCGACGCCTGCGAGGCGCTCAGGACTATCCCGATCAAGGCGGCCGAGGACTCGCACACCGACGCTGGACTCTAGCCGTCTATACGCCCGCGTTGCGTCAGCATACGTTCGAAGTACGCGATCGTTTGCGACAACCCTTCGCGCAACGCCACCCGGGGTTCCCAATCGAGATGCTGTCGGGCCAGCGTGATGTCGGGACGCCGTTGCCGAGGGTCGTCACCGGGTAGTGGTCGAAACTCGAGCGACGAAGCCGATCCCGTCAGTTCGAGCACCTGCTCGGCGAGCTCCCGCATGGTGAATTCGGTGGGATTGCCGAGGTTGATTGGGCCCGTCACCTCGCTCGACGTATCCATCATGCGCAGCATCCCTTCGATCAGATCGCTCACGTAGCAGAAGGCCCGCGTCTGTTCGCCAGTGCCGAAGATCGTGAGGGGTTCGCCGCGCAGCGCCTGCACGATGAAGTTGGACACGACGCGTCCATCTTGTGGATGCATGTGCGGTCCGTAGGTATTGAAAATGCGCACCACCTTGATGTCGAGCGCATGCTGCCGGTGATAGTCGAAGAACAAGGTTTCCGCGCATCGCTTGCCTTCGTCGTAGCACGAGCGAATGCCAATGGGATTCACATTGCCCCAGTAGGCTTCTGTCTGCGGATGCACGTCCGGATCACCGTACACCTCGGATGTGGACGCCTGCAGAATGCGCGCGCGAACCCGCTTCGCGAGTCCCAGCATGTTGATGGCGCCGTGCACACTGGTTTTCGTGGTTTGCACCGGATCGTGCTGATAGTGAATGGGCGACGCCGGGCAGGCCAGGTTGAAAATGCGATCGACTTCCACGAACAGTGGGAAGGTGACGTCGTGCCGGATCAGCTCGAAGGCCGGTCGGTCCAGCAAATGCTCCACATTGCGTCGCGAGCTGCTGTAAAAATTGTCCACGCAGAGCACGTCGTGCCCCGCGTCGAGCAACCGCTCGCACAGATGCGAACCCAGAAATCCGGCACCGCCGGTGACCAGTACACGCTGATACGACTGTTTGAGCGACACGAGGGGATGAGAAAAGGTGACGGCCGGCGCTGCGCGCCAGTCAGACAGGAGGCTACTTCCGCAGCTGATGCCGCTGGCGTTGCTCGGCAACGACATCGCCGATGATCTCGGCGAGCGATGTGCGCGGCCGAAAGCCGATGGTCCGCTCCAGTTTGCTGCAGTCGGGTACGCGGCGATGCATGTCCTCGAAGCCGGGCGGATACGCTTCCGAGTAGGGGACCCGCTGTATCGGCGAGGTGCTGCCCGCCTCATCGCGAATCAGTTCAGCCAATCGTTGAATCGAAACTTCTTCGGTCGATCCGATATTGAATACGTCGCCGATTGCTTGCGGCGTGTTCATCAGTCGTATGACAGATTCCACAGCATCCCGAACGTGTCCGAAGCAACGTGTCTGATCTCCGCTTCCGTAGACGGTGATCGGATCGCCACGCACGGCTTGCGCCGCGAAGCTGGGTACGACCATGCCGTACTGTCCTGTTTGCCGCGGGCCAACGGTATTGAAGAAGCGCACCAGTATCACGGGCACGCCCTGCTCGCGATGGTAGGCTAACGCCAGCCATTCGTCGAGGGCCTTCGAACAGGCATAGGCCCATCGCGAGTGGGACGTGGGCCCCAACTGCAGATCGTCACTCTCGGAAAAGGGTATCCGCGTGCTCTTGCCGTACACCTCGGATGTCGAAGCTATCAGAACGAGCTTCTTCTGTTTGGCGGCGGCTTTGAGCACGCACTCGGTGGCCTTGACGTTCGTCTCGATGGTATGCACGGGACGTTCGACGATCAGCTTCACGCCAACTGCGGCAGCCAGGTGCACGGTGACATCGCAGGCACTCATGCAATCGTCAACAAGTTGTTCGTTGAGCGCCGAACCGATGTGCATCGTAAACCCGGGACGCTCGATCAGATGCGCCAGGTTCTCCAGCGAGCCCGTCGACAAATCGTCGAGGACCGACACCTCGTGGCCAAGGGCCACCAATCGGGTCGCAAGTGTGGATCCGATGAAGCCTGCGCCGCCGGTGATGAAATATTTCACGATGCGATGTCGGTGGACGACTGCGTTGCGCGCGCAGTGCGCGCATGCCGCGCAGTCGCGCGGTGTACCAGTTCCAGATACTGCGGAACGACCACGCCTTCCGACCAGTGTTGCTGAAGCGCGGCCGCGCCGTGCTCGGCGAGTTCGTTTCGCACCGTCGGATTGCGCTCGATCTGCTGCATGGCCGCGACGAGCTCCGCCGCCGTTTCGAACACCAGTCCGCCGCGCGCAGTCGCAATAATTTCCGGGAGGGGGCCGAGACGTCGTGCGATGACGGGCGTTCCCTGCTGAAACGCCTCGAGTACAATGATGCCGAACGTTTCGAAACACCGGGACGGTACCAGCAACGCCAGTGCATGCCGGTACCAACGTCCCAGCGCGACCGATTCGACTCGCCCGATAAAGCGGACTCGGGGAAGGTGGGCGGCCATCTTGCGAAGGGTGTCGCCAAACTCGCCATCGCCAACGATCACGAGGTCGGAATCACCGTCGCCATCGAACGCCGGGAGCAGGTCCTGCACCCCCTTGATCTCCTCCAAACGTCCCACGAAGAGAAAGTAGGGACGATGATGAGGCGGCGCTTCCGCCGCGTCCTGCGGTTCGACCAGGGCAGACGGCGCATCCGGCAGAAAATATGGCAAGACCTCCATGTCGCGCGAAAAACCGAACTCCCGATGCTTCGTCCGACTGAATTCGCTCATGGCGACAAAGGTGTCGACATGGTCGAGGTTGCGCTCGAGAAGTCCGGTCCAGCGCCACCATTGTGGCGGCCGACGATAGTGCAACTGGCACCGCAGACACTCACGCGCGTCGCAGACTTCGCGCCCGTGACGCCAGAGCACGTGCGTGGGACACACGAGCCAATGCTCATGCGCGAAGTAGATCTTGACGGCTGACCCGTACGACAACAGCGCCGGGCCGCCGATCAGACTGATGTTGTGGTAGTTGATGACATCGAAGTTGCCGGCATCGAGCAGCTGTCGCAGTCGCGCCCCGTTGGCAATCGGTCGCCCGGTCTGCTGCGTCAGCAGCGGCGAGAGCGTACCCCATCCACTGCGCAAGCCGATGACTTCGAGGCCCGGCATGGCGCGGCCTGGACTCGTGGGTCGCCGCGTGGTGAGCGCCTCGTACGCATCGAGATCGTGCACCACGGTCACGTGATGACCGGCACGAACGAGGCCATGCGCCAGTCGCTCGATCCCGATGCCGTCGCCGCCGAAATTGAATGGCGGATAGAAGGTGGTCAGGAAGGCGAAACGAAGGCCACGGCCAAGTGGGGGCCGCTGCGCGGTTGAGATGCCGGGCTCGAGATCAGCGACCACTTCGTGAATCATCGGCAGTTTTCACAGTAACCGGGCAACTCGGAATTCGAGAACGATGCTCTCCTTTGGAAGACGCCTCACTTGTCCGCGACGTTACGCGCCCGACCGCATCGTCGCAATTTGATTTCGTTAGCCGTAGAACTCCTGGCCGGGCTTGCGGCGCGTCTCGCGCTCCGCGCGTCCGTACGCACCGGCGTCGGTCCGGGAAATCTTTCGCCGAGCCACAAGCGCTTCGAGCACCAGTTCGCATGCGACCACGATGAGTGCGTCGTCGCCCCGCGGCGCCAACCCCAAGGCGGTCACCGCGTCCACGAGCCCCGGTACGAGGTCGAAGCCCTTGCGGACGACCGACAACTCGGTGTCGTCGGAGACCTGCAGCGCGCTTCCCCGGTCGAACCACATGATGATTTCATCAGATTCGAGCTCGCCGGCGCGCTCGCGCAGCGTCTGATCGCAGGCGCGTCGGATGAGATCGCGCGCGATCGTCGCGCCTCCAACGAGTTCGCCTTCGTATTCGAGCTCGATCTTGCCGGTGATCGCCGGGAGTGCCGAGTACACATCCGCGATGCGCGGCACCGCTTCGCGATCGCCATTCCTGAGCGCGCGTTGCTCGGCGTTGCTCACAACGTTCTCCATGGCGGTGATGGGCATGCGTTGACTCACGCCACTGCGTTTGTCGATGCGCTTGTCTTCGCGTGCTTCGAAGGCGATGCGTTCCACCACTTCTTCAATGAGATCGGGGACGCGAATGTCGACGCCGTGCTCACGCTTCGTCCACGCTTCCTGACGGGTGATGCTCACGCCCAGTTCGACCGTTGCGGGATAGTGCGTGATGATTTCGCTGCCGATGCGATCTTTGAGGGGCGTGATGATCTTGCCGCGCGCGGTGTAGTCCTCAGGGTTTGCGGTAAAACAGAGCAGGACATCGAGTGGCAAGCGCACTGGATAGCCTTTGATCTGGACGTCGCCTTCCTGCATGATGTTGAACAGGCCGACCTGCACCTTGCCCGCCAGATCGGGGAGCTCATTGAGAGCGAAAACGCCGCGGTTCGCTCTCGGTAGCATACCGTAGTGAATCGTGAGCTCGTCGCTCAGGAGATGGCCACCGCGTGCGGCCTTGATGGGGTCGACATCGCCAATGATGTCGGCGACCGTCACATCAGGAGTCGCGAGCTTCTCGACGTAGCGCGAATCGCGCGACACCCAGTCGATCGGCGTGTCGTCTTGCCGCTCCTCGATGAGCAGACGCGCGTACTTCGAGATCGGGTCGAACGGATCGTCGTTGACTTCGCTACCGGCAACAACCGGCATTGCCTCATCAAGCAACGACACCAGCGCGCGCAGAATGCGGCTCTTCGCCTGACCGCGCAGTCCAAGCAGGATGAAGTTGTGACGCGCGAGTAACGCGTTGACGATTTGCGGCATGACGGTCTCTTCGTAGCCCAGTACGCCGCGGAACAGCGGGCCGCCGTGCTGGAGCCGTGCGATGAGATTGCGACGGATTTCGTCTTTGACGTTCCGCGGGCGATTGGCCGCGTAGCCGGAGCGCCGGAGCGCGCCGAGGGTGTCGGGGAGTCGGGACACGGTTTCGGTCGGAGTCAGAACAGAGCGCCGAGCTGAGATTCGGCTACGAGTTTTCGGGTGTCGCTGGTATAAGGCATACGAACGGCAAACGGTGCCCGTGGAGAATTGATGACGAACTCATCTATAATATCCGTGACCATCGCGACGAAAACCTTTACAGGGCAACCGCTTGGGACGGCGTTACCGGCTAAGCTCAGGCTTGACAGTAGGGACCCTGTCCATACATTTCCGCTGCTATTCAGTTCCCCGTCGGCATTTCGCCGGGGGGGCCGTGCGCTTTATCTGGACGCACGGCGCAAACACCGCACCGTATGGAGTCCGTCCCATGAAGCGCATCGCTTTTGTCGCCGCCGCCCTCGTGCTCGCCGCCTGCTCCGCTGAGAAGGCCCCCGCTGCTGACACGACGGCTGCCCCGGCCGCTGCTGCCACGCCGGAAGCGGCGCCGGCCGCCGACACGACCAAGAAGGACACGACGGCCATGGCCGCCCCGGCCGCCGACACGACCAAGCACTAAGCTTGAGTAAGTCAAAAAGCGGGGGAGCGCTTCGGCGCTCCCCCGCTTTTTGCTTTCCCCCAATGACCAAACGCCGTCTCTGGAATGCCCGGGCGCTGCTCGCGCTGGCTGCCTGCACGGTGCTGTTGTACTGGACCTTCCAGCACGAGACTAGCCGGCCGGTGGAGCTGTGGAGCCGATCAACCGGCACGCTCGGCGCGCTGCTGATTGCGTCGACACTCGTTGTCGGACCCTTCCGCGTACTTCGAGGGCATCCAGCGCTGATGCACTTCGCGGTACGACGCGATCTGGGCATCTGGGCTGGTGTCTTCACCTTGGCGCACGTGGCTCTGGGAATCCGCGTGCACATGAAGCACTGGTGGGAGTACTTCGCGGTCGTCACGGCCTCCGGACCGCGTCCTCGTGTCGACGCGTTCGGCATCACCAACTGGATCGGGGTTGGCGCGACTCTGATTATTCTGGGGCTCTGGTACCTGTCATCCGACGACAGCATGCGGCGCTTGGGAACGTCGCGCTGGAAGCGGTGGCAAGGATGGAACTACGCGCTCTTCCCGCTGGTGGTCGTGCACGCGCTGGTGTTTCAGTGGCTCGATCGTCGGCCAATCGCGCTGCTGCTGGCCGTCGTGATCGTGGCGTTGATCACGTGCTTCTGTCAACTTGCCGGTCGGCGACGCTACCGAGCGGCTGCGAACTCCCGGATAGAGTCGATCACGTAGTCGAGCATGACGTCACTGAGGCCAGGGTACACACCCAGCCAGAACGTCCCTTCGGTGATCTGATCGGTGTTGGTCAGTGGGCCAACGACCCGATGCGGGATTTCGGCGAATGCCGGTTGACGTAGCAGATTGCCGCCAAAGAGCAGTCGGGTGCCAATACGTCGCGCGTCCAGATACTGCAGGAGCTCGGTGCGTGTAAATGGCGCGTCGGGGCGAACGGTGAGAGCAAAGCCGAACCAGCTGGGTTCACTGCCACTCGTGGCGCGGGGCAGCCAGAACATCGAGGCGAGGTCGCTCAGTCCGTCGTGCAACCGCTGCCAGTTGGCGCGGCGACGCGCTACGAATCCAGACAAGCGAGGGAGCTGAGCCAGTCCAACTGCCGCCTGCATGTCGGTGGCCTTGAGGTTGTAACCGAGGTGCGAGTAGATGTATTTGTGGTCGTACCCCGTAGGGAGTGAACCAAGGCACCATTCGTAGCGCTTGCCACAAGTGCCAGACACTCCGGGCGCGCACCAGCAGTCTCGCCCCCAATCGCGGAAGGACTCTACGAGCACCTTGAGGCGAGGACTGCCGGTCAGCACGGCGCCTCCCTCTCCTGTTGTGATGTGATGGGCTGGGTAAAAGCTCAGCGTGGCGAGATCGCCGAACGTGCCAGTCATCCTGCCGCGATAGGTAGTCCCCAGCGCATCACAATTGTCTTCGATCAGCCAGAGGTTGTGAGCACGGGCGATCGCCAGGACCGCATCGAGATCGAAGGCGTTGCCCAACGTGTGGGCCATCATGATGGCGCGGGTGCGTGGACCCACCGCCTCGGCCAATCGCTCCACGTTGGCTTCGTACGTTTCCATCTCCACATCGACAAACACCGGCACGAGCCCGTGCTGCACCATAGGGGTCACGGTGGTCGGGAAACCGGCGGCCACCGTCAGGACTTCATCACCGGGTCTCAGCCGCCGCTCTTCCAGCTTGGGCGATGTCAGGGCGGACACCGCCAGCAGGTTCGCCGAGGAGCCACTGTTGCAGAAGATCGCGTGGCGCGTTCCGACCGCGCGCGCGAGCGTGCGTTCAAATGCCTCGGCGAATCGGCCAGTAGTCAGCCAGAGGTCGAGTGAGGCGTCGATCAGTCCTTCGAGCTCCTCAGCACCCAGCACCTTGCCGGACACGGGGATGGGCGTTTCGCCGCCCACGAATGGCGCCTCGATGAATCTGGCCTCGTGATACTCTCGGGCCAGTGCGAGGATTTGCAGGCGAATCTCAGTGACGCGATCGTGGCTCACGGCGGGCGGGTCGTCATTGAGAGTTAGATTGTGACGGACACGCAAAAAGACTGACGACAGTCCTCGAACGCAACCCGCGAAATCCCGTATGCAATTTGCCCGCTATTTCGTTTCAGTGGGCCTGATTCAGTTGCTGGTGATGGCAGTGTCCTTGTTGCGCGCGAAGCTGCTCTCGCAAGCGCTCGGGCCCGCGGGCATGGGAATTTTCGGATTGCTGGACCAGGGTGCGCAGCTGGCTGGTCAGGCGTCGGCGCTCGGTATTCCGTTTCTCGCGATGACACTGATGTCAGACGCGCACAGCGAGAGTCCGCAGGCGTACGCCGAGACGTTTCGACGGTTCTTGCGTGTGCTGGCGACCGGCACGTTGCTCTTCACGGCAGTCGCGCTGCTGGTGCTGCAATCGCAACCCACGTTGCTGCCGGTTTCGATCCGTCCACATCGAACTGCCGCGCTGCTGGCGATTGCGGGTGCACCCGTCATCGTCCTGTCCGCGTTTGTGGCGAACGCCGTCGCGGCGACCGGGCGGGCCACTTCGGCGGCAACTATCACGTTGATCGCTGCATTCGGTCCGGCGGTCGGACTGGTCGTTGGCGCATTGCACAACGGCGTGACGGGCGCATTCGCCGGCTCACTGCTGGTGGGATGGCCGCTCGTGGTGCTGCTGATCGCCGGGCTACTGCGCCGTGCTCCGGTGACCGCCGCCAGCGCTGCATTGCACGAGCCGGCACCGTGGCTGACGGCGTCGCTCTTCATCTATGTCACCATGGTGGCGTACACGGCAACGATGTTTCTGCTGCGCCTGCTGGTGACTTCGCGATTGGGCGCGGTCGACGCGGGACTGCTGCAGGCGCAAATCGGAACAGCGCTGACCGTGGGAGCCGTACTGGCGCCAGTCAACATGCTGTCGCTTGCCCCGTTCCTGAACCGTCGCATCGCGATCGAAGACAAGACGTCGGCCATGGTGGGATTCCTGCGCCTGGCGTTGCCGCTCTTCCTGTGCGGCACGCTTCTGCCAGCGTGGTTTCCGGCGCTGACCATGCGACTGCTCTTCACGCAGGAGTTTGCCCATGGCGCCGCTTCGCTGACCGTGTTTCTCGCGTGGCAGCTGGTGCAGCAGGGAGTCGGCGTGTTGCAGCAATATCTGATTGGGTGCGGACAGCTGCGCCGTTGCTCGATCGGCATTGTGGCCGGTTACGCCGTGACCCTTTCAATCACGGGGCCATTGAGCGCGACCTACGGTCTCACCGGAGTTGCCCTGGCGCTGCTCGGAGGTGCGCTGTTCACCGGCGCGATCCTGCTCTGGTTTACGCGAACCCTGCTGAAGCAAAGCGTGCCAGTCCAGCTTATCGGGGCGTTTCTGTTCACCGCGGCGTTACTGCTGCTGCTGTTCGTCGCGCAACCGATTCGGCGCGGGTTGGATCACTCGCCGCTGAGTGGCGTGGTACTCGCGGTACTCACGGGAGCGGCGGCGGCGCTGCTGCGCCCCGTGTTACCGGAGCTCCTCGGCCTGCTTCGGCGCCGCGCTACAACTCGAGTCGCCTGATGAAGCGAGCGGGGACGCCTCCCCACAGCTCACCGTCAGGAATTTCACCGCGAACGACACTGCCTGCTGCGACAATGGCGTTATGGCCAATGCGCGTACCAGGGAGCAGCACCGACAGGGCCCCAACCCACACGTTGTCGCCGAGCTCGACACCCGTCCGGACCTCGTCCCAGCGAGCAATCAGATGGCCGTCGCGACTCGGCAGATGATTGGCCGCCACCACGACGCAGTGCTGTGCGATGCAGCTGTTCCGCCCAATCGTCACGGTGCCGCCGGCAGCGCGGACGTCCGCTCCGCGACTGATGATCGCACCATCGAGCAATCGAAGCTTTCCAGGCACGTCAGACCGCGGACTTGTGGGATAGACCAGGATCTCCACGTGTTGCAATACATGCGCGGTCGCTTCAATCTCGATGCACTCCGGATGGGCGAACGGATAGTCCCAGATCACGGTGGGATCCGCGTTCAAGCCAGGATTCTGCGCGCGAACTTTCCAGGCGAGGAGACGCCGGCGCCACGTGGTGCGCCAATCCTCCATTGCGATGGTGATCCATCGCCTCATGCGCACTCGCTCCGGAAGGCACTGAGCGTTCGTTCGAGTCCCGCCGCGATGTCGACGCGTGCCGTCCATCCAAGCGCACTCGCGGCCAGCGACGTGTCACCTACCAACACGCGAATTTCATTCGGACCGCTGGCCTCGTCGCGGAGTTCTGGCGGCTGATGTCCGGGAAAGAGCTGCGCGATGCGCGTGGCAACATCGCCCATCGTCAGTCCAATGCCGCTGGCAACGTTGAGCAGTGCGCCGCCGGCGAGTGGGACATCGATGGCGCGACAGATTGCGTCAATCAGATCGTCGATGAAGATCAGGTCGCGCACTGCACTCGCATTTCTCACGGTGAAGTGCCGCTTTTCCGACATCGCGCGCATGAGTGCCGGGATCAGGAAGGCGTCCGACTGTCGCGGTCCATACGCCAGCGCCGATCGCAGTGTGATTGCCCGAAACGGGAGCACCGGCTGTTGCATCTGCAGCCAGTGCGTCACCGCCACCTGCGAGGCTGAGTACGGAGAGACCGGTGCCTCACGTTGCGACTCGCGATACGGCACTGGACCGTTGCCATACTCTTCGAGTCCACCGAGTCGCAACAAAAGGTACGGCCAGCCGCTTGCGGCGAGCGCATTCGATAGTCGCACGGTTCCCAACAAATTTACGTCGAGGGCATTGTTCCCGGCAGCGACATCGGCTACCCGGCGTCTCCCGGTGGTATCGGCCGCCAGATGCACGATCACGTTGGGCGAGCACGCGTCGATCAACTCCGTCATTCGGCCAGCATCTGCGAGGTCCAGACGGTGCCACTGCGCCTCCGCATCCAGCGCCGAGCGCCGCGGCGATTGTCCGCTGCGCGACACGGCATCGACATGCCATCCACCGGCGACCAGACGTTCGAGAAGGTGGCCGCCAATGAAACCGCTGGCACCTGTGATCAGGACCCGTCGACCTCGATGCACGTGTCGTGGCCCCGTCAGACCAGAACTGGCTCGGGGATCGGCACCAGGAACCTTCCGCCGCGAGCAGAAAACTCCTGTTGCTGGGCAAAAATTTCATCCTTGAAATTCCACGCCAGGACCAGCAGCACGTCGGGCGCGCGTTCGGCGATTGCCTCCGGTCCGAGAATCGGAATATGCATCCCAGGTGAGAAGAGCCCTTGCTTGAGTGGATTGCGATCAACGAGGAAATCGAGCAGGTCGGTGCCAATACCGAAGTAGTTGAGCAGCGTGTTGCCTTTGGCCGGTGCCCCGTACCCGGCAATCCGTTTACCGGCCGCCTTCAGCGCGTGCAACTGACGCAGCGTGTCCACGCGAATCCGTTGCACTCGCGCGGCCATGGCGTCGTACGTCCCCGCCTCGAAGAGTCCGGCCGCGCGCTCGCGGGCGCGCCACACATCGGGGCGCTCCGCGGCCGGTACATCAATCGGCGGAGCGCCGACACGCCGCAAGTAGACGCGCATCGAGCCACCGTGTACCGCGAGCGGCGTAACACGAACTACCTCGAGGTCAAAGTGCGCCCCCAATCGAACAAAACTTTCGACGCTCGACACGGACAAGTGTTCATGATAGATGGTGTCGAACTCGTTCCACTCCACATACGTGAGCGCCTGCGGCACCTCCACGATGAACGTACCGTGCTGTGCAAGCAGCGTGGTCACTCCCTTCGTGAAATCGTGGAGCGAATCGATATGATTGAAGGTGTTCGTGGTCGTGATGATGTCGGCCGCACCCCATCGACCGTACGCCTCCACCGCCGTCACCGATCCGAAGTATTCGTTGAATACCTCGATTCCCCGCTCGCGGGCCATCTCGATGATGTTGGTAGCCGGATCGATGCCAAGCACGCGCAGACCGGCATCCCGACATGCCGAGAGAAACAGCCCGTCGTTGCAGCCGATATCCACCACCAGCGGCGACGCCCCGGCGCGACGATCGATGTCGCGTGCAACCGCCTCGGCAAATCGACGGAAGTGGTCGTGCATGGTGGTGGCCGCCGAAGGCACGTACACGTAGTCGCGAAAAAAATCAGGTGGGAGCTGATCAATGACCTGCACCAGACCGCAGACGAGGCAGGCCAAACTGTCGAGCGGGTAGACGCGCTCCTCACGCGCGAGCGCCGCCGCCGTCAGAAAAGCGTTTGCGGGCGGATGCATACCCAGCGGCAGGAAGGCGTGCAGCTGATCGCTCAGACAAGCGCGGCAACGAATCATGATGTTCAGGGGACGAGGGGACGGTCGCGCGCGACACGAGAAACCACGTCGAGCGTCTGACGGGTTGCCACACTCCAGCGAAGGCCCTGCGCGCGCTGAAGCGACAGAGCGCGCAACTCGCTTCGATACAAGTGGTCGGTGAGAACTCGCTTCAAAGCGCCGGCTATGGTATCGGGTGAGGGATCATCGAGCATGTGCGCGTGCCCCCGTGCGAGCTCGCCCAGTCCGCCACGATCCGAGGCAATGACGGGCACGCCGCAGGCCATGGCTTCGATGGTGGTCATGGACCACCCTTCGAACTCGGAGGGGTGCACGAAGACATCGGCCGCCGAGTAGATCGGTATCAGCGCCGCATGGCTGTCCACTCGACCGTCCGTTTGCAGCACGTCATCACGTACGCCCGCGCGCGCAGCGATCTCCATCAATGGCAAGCCGTGCGGATTGGGCCCAAAGAGCACAAGTGCGTGTGGGATTCGCAACTCGCGCCGAACGGCGGCGAAGGCCTCGATCAGCGCGGGGATGTTACGACGCACCGAGCACTTTCCGACGAACAGGATGTACGGCCGATCGGAACCAGTCAGCTGCTGACGCGTGGCGGCGAGGATACCCGGATCTGAAATCGGTACGAAGGCGTCGTCGGCGCCTTGCTCCACGACACTGATTCGTTCAAGCGGAACCCGGTAAAGGGCCGAGAGCTGCTGACGCGTTCCCTCCGACGTGACCACGACGGCGTCGGCACGCTGAGCCGCGTAACGATACAATCGTCCGTAGGTGTGCCTATACCATTGGGAATGGCTGGCGGCATGCAATTCGTTCACGCTGTGTGTGGCCACGACCAGCCGACCGCGATAGCCAATCGGCGCCGAGTACGCCGGACAGAACAGCACGTCTGCCGATCGCGCCGCCGCGTGCAGGTAGATGTTTTCCCAGGGCAGACCGGAGAGGCGCGACGCACGCACGATCGGTCGCACATTGCCGCCAATACTCAGGTCTGCAAGCTCGGAGGTGTCGGGCCGATGGCGGAAATACACGTCCAGCTGGTCGTCGGGCGAGAGCATAGTGCTCCAGTAGCGAAGCATATACTCCACGTAGCGGCCCACGCCGAACCGCTGACTCGCCAGGCGTTGTGCGTTGAAGGCAATTCGCATCAGGGTTTTGCTCCCCCGGCGCTGATCGACTCGTACCTCGCAATGTCCTGAGCGACCAGGTCGTGGGCGGGTACTCGGTCCACGCAGAACGCCCGATACCATCGCTGGGTCCACTCAATTGTCTCAGCGAAGTCGAGGCGCGTCGACCACTGCAGCCGTTCGCGGGCCTTTCGGCTGTCGAGTGCCAAAGTCGGCGCTTCATGCATGGCATCGCGCGCCGTCTCGTCAATCACCTCGAATGCCGGCCATGCCCGCTGCAGCGCAGTCGCAACCTCACGGACCGAAATCGGCGTGAGGTCGTCGGGACCGAAATTCCACGCTTCGGCGAATGCACCGCCGTGCGACAAGAGCGCTCCGCTGAGTGCGAGGTAGCCGTGAAGCGACTCGAGTACGTGCTGCCACGGGCGCGTGGCGTTGGGATTGCGCAATCGCACAGGTGTGCCGCTGCGCGCGGCGCGTACGAGGTCCGGCACAAGTCGTTCGTCACCCCAATCCCCGCCGCCAATCACATTGCCAGCACGTGCGGTGGCTACCGCGATCCCTCGTTCGGCCAGAAAGGCGTTCCGATAGGCGGCAGCGACCAACTCGGCACCAGCTTTGCTGGCGCTATAGGGATCGTGGCCTCCAAGCGCCGCAGTTTCGGCAAATCGGAGCTGCGTGCCGGCGTTGTCGTAGCACTTGTCGCTGGTCACGACGATGATGGCGCGCACACTGTCTACGCTCCGCGTCGCCTCGAGCAGGCGGGCCGTGCCCATGACGTTCGTTTCGAAGGTCGTGAGCGGCTCTCGATAGGAGCGACGTACGAGTGGTTGCGCGGCGAGGTGCAGTATCAGCTCAGGACGCGCTTCGCGCACGCACGACGCGATCGCGCGGTCGTCGCGCAGGTCGCCGATGCGCGAGCTGTGCATACGCGGCGCGACGTCGGCATCCACGAAAAGATTCGGCCCCGGTTCCGGCGACAGGCTGAATCCCACGACCTCGGCGCCAAGTTGCTCGAGCCAGAGCGCCAACCACGCGCCTTTGAACCCGGTATGTCCCGTCAGCAGAATGCGACAACCGCGCGCCCAGTCTCGGTTGATCACGTCGACGCGTGCCATGGCGCGACCCCACTGCTCCACAGGTCTTCCAGCAACCGCTTTTCGCGAAGCGTGTCCATCGGCTGCCAGAACCCTTCGTGGCGGAATGCCATCAGTTCGCCCGCCCGCGCCAGTCGCTCGAGCGGTGCACGCTCCAGCGGGACGGACTCGCCGTCTATGAAGTCGAGCACGCTCGGTTCAAAGACAAAGAATCCGCCGTTGATCCATCCTTCCCCCACCTGGGGCTTCTCCGAGAACGTGGCGACGGCGTCGCCTCGCAACTCCATCGCTCCGAAACGCGCGGGGGGCCGAACGGCCGTGACGGTCGCCGACTTCCCGTGCGCTTCGTGAAAGCGCACGAGTGCGCGAAGATCCACGTTGCTGAGTCCATCGCCATAGGTGACCATGAAGCGCTCGCCGGCAATGACATCGCGAAGCCGTAGCAGTCGCCCCCCAGTCATCGTGTCCACGCCGGTGTCGATGACGTGCACGCGCCACTGCGGCACCGACGAGCGAATCGGTGTTCGGGCGCCCGTGGCCAGATCGACGTACCAGTCGGCGTCCTGTACCGAAAGCTCGTGGAAGTAGCGCTTGATCACGTCGCCGCGATATCCGCAGGCAATGACGAAGTCCGCGAAACCCTGGCTCGAGTAGAGATGCAGCAGATGCCAGAGCAGCGGCCGGCCACCGATCTCCACCATCGGCTTGGGTTTGAGCTCGGTTTCTTCAGCGATGCGCGTACCCAATCCGCCCGCCAGAATTACGGTTTTCATGCGTCCCCTCCCGGGCGCCGCGCGAGTGCGAACAGCGTTCGGCCGAACGGCCACGAAAACCCAGCGCGCATCAGGGCACTCTCCATCGCCAGCCACGATTTCTTGGCGTGCCAACTCAACGTGCGCTTGGGGGGCGCCGTGGACAACAGTCCGACATAGTGACCGCTCGCTGCACGTTGGGCGCGGAGCTCGCGAGGGATTTCCGCCAGCCCGAGCAGCGCGTTCACTCTCCCGACGCGAAGTGGTTGGAGGCCAGCCGTCTCGAGCTTCTCGCGAAGCTCGTCGGTGTGGTACTTGTGAAACTCGAACACCGGATCGTCCTGTGCGTGAGGGAGACTCTGCGCGTTGGTACGAATCAACAGCAGGCCTCCAGGACGCAGCACGCGTCGCATTTCTCCGAGGGCGCGCCGATCGCCTCCCGCGAGCGGTAAGTGCTGCAGCACATCCAGGGAGATGATCGCGTCGAGCGACGCGTCAGTAAACGGCAGGTCGAGCGCCGACGCGGCAGACACTTCTTGCTCTCCGAGCGCGCGCGCGGCGATGAGCCCCTCGTTTGCCACGTCGATACCGACCGTACGCCAGCGCGGAAAGTGCTCGCGAAACCAGGACATGGTTTGACCGGAACCACATCCGACGTCAAGCAGTGTTCCGGCTGACGGCAAGCTCGCGCCGCGAAGCATCGCCAGCGCCGCGTCTCGCATGCCCGCGTTCCACCATCCGTCGGTCTCCAGCTCACGCATCCGGGCGTAGTACTCCGGACTGAAGATGCGCGGACCGGTTGAACTCTCGGTCGTTGCGTCAGGTTCGGCGCGCAAGGGCATTGTAGATAATGCTGAGAAGTCGGCCGACCGCGTATCCGATCACGAACAGGTACACGAAGCCGAGCAGTGCGCCGCTCACGCTGACGCGGTAGCCCGGCAGGAACACGCCGAGCAACCCGAGGTGCGCCCCTACGTTCTCGCCGCCCTTCGCCAAGAGAAAGAGGGTGGCGGTAGCGAGTGCACCGCCCATCAGCAGGCCAACGGCCACGCCCCACGCCCGGGTATTGAGGCGGAGCAGAAGGTCCTGCGTCTCAGAGGGAAGTGCCGACGGTGGTGGTGACTTGCCAATAGAGGACATGCCGGGCGCGCTAGATGTGGTCGAGGAACTCGCGGGAGGTTGCAATGTCGCCGCGAACGCGTAGCGAAAGGATCCAGCTGGCCAGCACAAGATTTCGCGCAAAGGCCAGGAACCATCCCCAGCAAAAGCCCGTGAAGAATCCCCACGCGGCGCCAGTCAGAGCTCCCGGCCAGGTGACCTCGTAACCTGCGAAGAACTGATTGAGCAGCGCCAGCGGGAAGCGTTGCGTCGGATCCATCAGCATCGACGCCACGGTACCGAAGGCCACCAGCACAGCGAACACGGCGCCCAGCGCGACGCCCAACGCCGCTTTGTCCAGTGGCGCGAAGGCGCGGGCAATGGAGGTCTCGGCGGATACGGTCTCAGTCGACATGCTCACGCGGCGTTTCGGTTGGCGTGCAGAGGCTTGAGCGATACCACCGGCCGGCGACGTCGAAAGCGCGCGTTCACCAGCGCGATGGTCGCGCCCACCGCACTCACGAGATAGAAAATCAGCCGTAACGGCACCGCGCCAACCGCGAAGCGGAAGCCTCGCTTTCTCTCGAACCACGCCAGCAGCGACGCATTCGCGGCGATGACCAGTAACAGCGCGAACGCGCCGACCCACAGTGGCCACAGCCGCTCGAAGAATATCGCCACCACCGGCGCCACGAGTACCGCGCTGGCGGCCAGCGTGAGTGCTTTCTGCCGAAGTCCCAGGTTGAGGGGACCGTCTGCAAACACCTCACACCGTTCAATGAGCAATGTCATCCACGGAATCGCGCGATCGCGAAGATCGGTACGCACCATGCCGGAGAACGTCCACGCTTTCAGATGCGTGCCCTGTATCGCGGGATCGAGGAGCAGTCGATGTCCACGCGAGCGCAGACGATATCCCAGCTCGATGTCTTCGATCTGTGGTCGAGGGTAGCGCACCGCATCGAATCCACCGACTGCACGAAACGCTGCGGCCTGCACCGCGCCACAGCCGGCCCAGAATGTATATGCGTTGCCCGCTTCCTGATGATGCGTGTAGTGATGCAACAGATTCCGGTACTGCGACACGAGCGTAGGGTGCCGCGGCGAATCGTCGTACGATCCGAACAGCGCACCGAGGGTGGGATCGGCCTGCCAGTGCGCCGCAATACGAGCGAGCGCGTCGGGCGCGACCACCACGTCCGAGTCGACAAATACCAGCACGTCGCCGCGGGCCGCTCCAACGCCAAGATTTCTGGCAGCAGCGGGACCGAACGGTCCGCCGGTGTGCAACAGCAGGTCGGCACGCCTCGCGGCCACCTGAGCCGTGGCATCGTCGCTGCCGTCGTCCACCACGATCAGTTCCCAGTGCTCGCGCGCCAACGTGCTTGCCTCGAGCGCGGCCAGCACCGCATCGAGATAGGATGCGCATCGGTACGCCGGTACGACCACCGACAGCAGGGGCATGCTGACCGATGGGCGTCCAGTGGAGGTGATACCGGACATGACGTTCATTGCCGTGCAAGAAGGTGTCGCGCCACGCGGCCGACGTGGCGAACGCGGAGCCGCATGCGAAATCGCATGGAGCCGAAATCGTGAAGCTGCCGATGTCGGAGGTAGTAGGCGTCAATACGCGGCACACACGCGCGATCGTCGCGCCACGGCTGCCACTCGCGAAGCACCGTGGTGAAGCCCATCTGGAAGTGCTGCCGTACGGCACCGATGCCGGCCAGACTCGTACTGCCGTAGGGATAGGCAAACGTCGCCGGACGCATCCCAAGATGCCGGACGATGTCGTCCGCTGAACCTACGACCTCCTGCACGGCTGCGTCGGGTGAGAGTGCGCTGAGACGGGGATGCGTCTGCGTGTGCGCGCCGATGCTCCACCCAGCCTGTTGAAGCCGGCCAAGCTCGTCCCAGCTGAGCAGCGGTGCAATTGGCACTGCACGATCGCCACGACCGGCCCAGCGATTGTCCGCGCCTACATGCGCCGAAACGGCAAAGACCGTCGCGATGGCGCCCGCCTCATCCAGCAACGGCTTGGCGTGCGTCAACACCGAGCGAAATCCGTCATCGAAGACCATGGCCACGGCCGGACCCTGCTGGGCAGGGAGCTGTTCGAGCGACACGATGGGAATACGCGCTTGCACCAGTGAGCGCACATGCGCTGCGAACTGTGCCGTCGTGACCGAAATCGGCGATCCGGACTCGTCGATCGCGTGATAGGTGAGGACGGCAATCATGCGGCGATGCTCTCCAGCGCGTCCCAGGTGGCCGCGGCGGCGCGATCCCAGCTGAGGACCGAGGCGCGCGCGTGCGCGATGCGTCCCATCTCGGCGCGTTGGTCGGGAGACGCCAGCACGGTGCGCATCGCCCCCGTGAGGGCGGCCACGTCACCCGGAGGCACGAACAGTCCGCCGCCTTCGAGCAGAACGGGCAGTGGGCTCTGCGTCGTGGCGATCACCGGAACGCCACAAGCCGCCGCTTCGACCGCCGGCAGTCCAAACCCCTCACACTCGGAGGGAAGCAGCAGTGCGAGCGCATCGCTCAGGAGGTAGCGCAAGTCGTTGTCGGGTACAAAGCCAACCCAATGCACCCGATGCTGCAGCCCCAATCGCTCCACCTGCATTGCCGGATGCTCGGCGCCGGCATAGAAGACATCACGGTCGGCGCTGCCAACGCACACGACGTGTGGCGCATCATCCTGCGCGGTGCCAGCCTGCGCCTTTTCCGTGAGCGCTGCGAGTGCATCGAACACCACGTCGAGCCGCTTGTGGGGATTGAAGCCGCCGACGTAAATGAAATACTCCACTCCCGCGGGGATGCCGAAGCGTTCGCGAATACCGGGGATGTCCGTGCGATCATGGACTGGCGCGTAGACCCTCGACGGCGCCTCAACCGCAATGCGAATACGCTGCCGCGGAATCCGATAGCATTCGTGAATGTCCTGCGCCGCAAACTCGGAAACCGTCAGCACCAACCTCGCCTGACGTAGCGCCACCTTGGTTTTTGCCTGCCAGAGCCAGTGCGCCTGTCGAGTTGCAAACGTGAGTGTGGGATAACGGTCGGCGATCGCATCGTGCACGCCGAGCAGCACCGGCGTTCCGGGCCAGATCGGAAAGTACGAATACACGGTGGGAAAGAAAAACACGTCGACCGCCGCGCGCCGCACGGCGCTGGTGAATCGCCACATGTCGCTGACGCGACGGCTGGAACCCGTGGCGGCGGCCAAGGTGGGAGAGATCCGCTGTTGAACCACTACGACTTCGCCACCGAGCGCCTCGGCCTCCGCGCGAGCGCGCGCGTCCGCGAAGAGGACGTAGTCGGCGTCGCCGCGTCGCAGCAGCACGGTCAGCAGCTCTCGGCAAAAGCGGCCGTAGCCGCGCTCGTTCGCCAGGCATGTCGCGTCCACGCCGACACGCATATCAGGCGGCGGCCTCGTGGCGCGCCGGCATGCGCTGCTCTTCGTGATACTCGAAATCCGTGTTCACAGACCAGACGTCGTGCGTCGTGCCTTCCATCATGTTCTGGACGGTCAACATCGCGGTGTACATCGAGTGGTCCTGATTGTTGTACTTGTGCATGCCGTTGCGTCCCACTGGATGCAGGTTCGCGATGGGATCGATGAACGCGCGCACCGACTCGAGGTGCTCGCGATACGAACCATCGTAGATCGGGTACGCCTTTGGCATGCGCACAACGGCGCCATCGACCACCGGCGCGTTGGGCGCGAGGCCCAACTGCGCGAGTTCCTGCGTCGCGAGCGCGATCAGCTCGGCGTCGCTGCTCTGCCAGAGCCCATCACCCTCGAAGCAGAAATACTCGAGTCCCAGGCAAGTCCGTCCGGGCTCCGGGACCATGGCCGCGCTCCAGTTGTTGAAATTCTGAATACGGCCGACTTTCACACCCGGTGTGTGGACATAGATCCAGTTATCCGGAAAGAGCTTCTCGGCGTCCAAGATGAGGGCAACCATCACGAAGTCGCGGTATCGCAATCCGTCAGCTGCCTGTCGCACTGGCGCTGGGGCTGCGTCGCCGAACGCATGCACCAGTGCGCGCACGTCGGTGGTGGAGAACACATGATGGGCGGCGAACTCCACGCGTCCGAGCGGTGTGTTCGCACACACCTTGGCCACCCGATCGCCTTTGAGTACCAGTTGATCGACGTGATGACGCATCAGCACTTGACCACCCAGCGCCTCGATGCGATCCCGACACGTCTCCCACATCTGCCCGGGACCCAACCGCGGATAGCGAAAGGTGTGAATGAGCGTCTTGATGTCTGCACTGCGTCGATTGAGCGCCGTGGCCGACAAGATCGCCTTCGCCAGCGACAATCCCTGAATGCGTTGCGCCGCCCACTCGGCGCGAATGTCCGTGCAGGAAATACCCCACACCTTCTCAGTGTAAGTCTTGAAGAAAATTTCGTAGAGTCGGCGGCCGAACCGGTTGACCACCCATTGTTCGAACGTGTCTTCGACCTCGCTCGGGTGCAGCTTTGCCTGGAAGTAGCTCCATACAATGCGCACCGCGTTGACGATTCCGAGGCCGGACAACGCGTTCCACGCCTTCAGCGGATAGTGGAAGTACTTCCCACCATAGTGAATGCGCGAAAGCCGTGGGACGTCGATGAAATCGTCGCCCAGCAGCTCCTCCCAAAGCGCCTGTACCGGCGTGATCTTGGTGAAGAAACGGTGGCCGCCAATGTCGAACCGGTAGCCCTTGTAACGCGCGGTCTGCGAGATTCCGCCAATGCTGTCGGTTCCTTCGAGCACCGTGACGTGCAGTCCGTGCTTGATGAGCTGATAGGCCGCGGTCAGTCCGGCGGGACCGGCGCCGATGACGACGACACGTTCTCCAGCGCGCGCGCGCGCGACGGTTCGGAAAAGGGCCTGCTCGTTTTGCACTCTGTTCTCAGCGACAGTCCTCATATAGGAAAGGACTGGGGGGAGGGGGGAGGGTCACCAGGAATTGCGTGCTCTGCTACAGAACATGGAAGAGACGCCTAACGGTGAGTGTTTGCAACGTTGCGCTGACGCGACAGTCCAGCACACGCCCCCCAAGCCTCCCCCACGGACCACGACAATCCGAGCAAGAGCACCAGTGGTGCGACGCCGATCAGGCTTGGTGAGAGAGCAGGCGTAGCCGACCGGACCGCTCGCCAGGCGCGCCAGAGCAGGACGAACGGCACGGCCGGAATCGCCAGGACCGCACCCACCGGTCCCCGAGCGCCGTGCGCCGCGCGAATGGCGCCTGATGTCCGGCCGTGCGCGAAGCGCATGCGAAGCAAGTCGATCAATGCAGGTCGCGCGTCGAAGCACGCTGATAACGCGTCGTCGAGGGTCAACGGAGCGTGACGGGCTCGGAGCGCCCGGGTGAGCTCGACATCCCACACGCCGTGTTGCCAGAGCGATTCAGTGTCAATGACGCTTTGCGCATGAAAGAAGCCGTTGTCGCCGGCAACTTCGCGGGCCGGTTGCGGGCCGGTGGTTCCTCGTGGAAGAAAGGCGTGATATCGGAGGAAGTAGAGGGCGCGGCCAGCAGCATTGCACTCGGGGCTCAACTCGAGCGGGCCACCGGTCGCGGCGACTCCGGCGTCGAGCGCCCGCCGGCCGCGTTCAGCCCACTCCCGGGTCACAATGACTTCATCGATGGTGATCGCGATGTGCTGCCCCTTTGCCCGGCGAAATCCAAGGCTCCACAGGAGTGGCACGAGCGCTTCGTCGGGGGCGATGAGGTGCTGCTCTCGGCTCCCGCGAGAGGGCGGGAGATGTCGTGCCGATCCGACCAGAAACAAGTCAGCGTCGGCCGCGGCGGCCGCCGTTCGGGCGGCGCTCAGCCACGCGGGAATTTCGCTGGCGTCCGAGTTTGCGATTGTGGCGGCGCGACCGGTGATTGCAACGACCACGCTGAGGGGCGTTCGCGTGTCATTCACGAGTTTGGCGACGTCTCGTTCACAAGTGCGCCATGGGTCGCCATCCGTCGCGCGTTCGAGATTCTCGAGACCCCGGCGCTGACGGCCAGAGACTCCGCTGGCGTGATTGGGGGTGGCACGGAACCGTCTATCGCCGCATAGCTGCGTCTGAGGAGTTCGCGAAGGCCGGGATACGCGCTCTCCCGCGTGGCGATTCGCGTGAGCAGGTTGCCTGCGGCGGCGGCCTGCTGATTCCAAGCGGATGCAAAGGGACGCAACAGCTTTCCGGCACGACCAGACCGTGGGTTCTCGGACCAACAGAAGCCGTGAAACAGGTCCAGGTGAATAGTGGCCGACTCGGTCGTGACCCGAAGCATGTTGATGGGTGGACGTGCGCGACAGGAGATCGCCATGCCGACTGACACGCTGTCACCCGACAAGACGACACGCACCTCGCCTTCGCGGCCCAGCGCCACGTGCAGGGAGGCCGCCGCCGCCAGTCCCGGGCAGAGTCGCTCGACCATTGACACGGGGTGAGGCAGCACGTCCATGGCCACCATTTCACGAGCGGCCGCATCGCGATGATCGGCGCCAGCCGTGTACGCCACGGCGTCGATGCTCACGACGGGACCGAGGGTGGTGAGCGCCTGCTGTAAGGCGAGGAATCCTCGCTGGAACAGGAACTGATGCACAGGAACCAGCAGCGCGCCGCGTTGCGACGCGAGCGTGTGGAGCGCGTACGCGTCGAGCGCGGAAGGCGCCAACGGCTTTTCACAAATGGCCAGCTGACAGTGCTCGACAACCAGACGTAGCGCGTCGGCGTGCGCCGAAGCTGGTGTGCACACATGGGCGGCGTCGGCACCGGCCAGCACGTTCGCCGAAAGGTCGGCGACCCACGTCGCGCCCACGCGACGCGCGAGGGCCGATCCACGGGCTGCATCGGGATCGACGACATACACCACACGATGTCCCAGCGAGCGCACGGTGCGGGCGTGCCATTGTCCCATCAGCCCGGCGCCAACAATCACCGCGATGCGCGCTGACGCCATGTTCAGCGCGCCGACGGCGGGGCGCCCATCGCAAGGGTCGCCAGTGGTCCGCCTAGCGCCTGGTCGACGAGTACTCGCGTCCCCGTGCGGGAGGACTCATAGCAGGCGGCGATGACCGCGAGCACGTCGCGAGCCACGACACCACTGGCGGGTGGTTCCGACCCGGATGCGAACGCGTCCAGCGTTCGTTCGATCACTGCGCGTGTCGCAACCATCCCCGGATCTTTGGGATTGCGGGCCACTTGCTGACGAGAAGCGCCGCGCTCCTTCCACGCGATGCCCGCAACACCGAACTCGACACGCACGTGCGGTCGCGTGCTTCGGAACAGTCCCGTCGTAAGACGGGCTCGCCCGCCGAATGAGGCGCGCCACGAGGCCTCAGCGGTCTCCGCTCGCACCTCGAAGTACTGGGTCTCGCCTGGACAGAGCCGATTCTGTACCACATGCGCGAGCCGACCGCCAGAAAACTCCATGGTGACCAGAGCGATGGCGTCGGTCGATCCAGGGTGCGCGCCAGAAGAACCGGTCACCGCGGTCACAGCAACCGGCCGCTCCGCAAAGAGTGCCATCAGGAAGTCGACCAGATGAACGCCGGCCTCGTACAGCGTGCGTTGCAGCATTTGGCCTCGCCATCCCGGCTCTTTCCACGGTGGCAGATCCATGAGCTGCCACACCTGGGCAAAGCGCACGTCGGCCGGAGCGACACGATCGCGTATCGCTCGAAAGATGGGCATTTCGCGAAACTCGTGATTGAGCGCGACGCGACGACCAACTCGATTGGCCACGGCGAGAATTTCATCTGCCTCGGACACGCTCGATGCGAACGGCTTCTCGCACAGGACGTGAGCACCTGACTCCAGGGCTCGTATGCAGTGTTCGACGTGCAGATGCGGCGGCGTGGCGACGATCACGACCTCGGGCCGCGTTTCCCGTAGCAGTTCGTCCACATCGGCGAACACCGGCATGCTGAAGCGGGTGCGCACCAAGTCCCGACGGTCTGCGCTCGGATCGCAGCCTCCGGCAAGAGTCGCTCCCGCGACACCGGAGAGCGCCGGCAGGTGAAGGGTGAGTCCGGCGTTGCCCAGACCGACTACAGCGACACGTGCGGAGGAGCTCATGCAAGTCAAACCGGAAGGACGAGATGAACGACGTGCGGAGCGACACGCCCGGCTACGTCGAAGGACGTTGTACGTCGAACTCGAGTAACGGGGCGATATGGTGCAACACGGCACCGAGCAGTGGTACACGCTGCAGACGATCGAAGCCTTTGGCCAAACGCTTCGAAATTCCGGACAGCCGCGCCATTTCAGTTGATAGCATGGTGGCCGAGCGCACCGAACCAGCCAGTCCTGATTGCGCGAGCGCTCGACGGAGCTCGGACGTCGAAGGGAGGCGATGATGCTGGTACGACTCACCGATTCGCCAGCGAACATATCGGTCTGCCCATCGTCGGGGAATCCAACCGACTCCCCACACGCCCACGTGTGGTTCGGGCATCGGCGCGAACCGATTCATCGTCCGGCCCACCAGTCGTCCACCAGGGCGGAGCACGCGCGCCGCTTCGACCAGCACAGGTGAAAGCGCGCGACAATGTTCAAGTAGATACAGGGACAGCACCAGATCGAAGGATGCATCGGCGAAGGGCAGGTGTTCCGCGTTCGCACACACCAGCACGGTAGTCGGTGACGCCGGCCATTCGCGTCGCCTCGCCTGAACGATCCAGCGGAAGGCAATGTCGATGCCTGCCACTTCGGTCCCCCGACGTTCGAGTACCACCGCAAGGTCGCCCGTACCGCATCCGAGATCGAGCACCGAGGCGCCTTGGGGAAGCGGTGCCACCACGTGGTCGAGCCACTCCGCCGATCGCGCCTCGGCATCAATGACGCGCTCAACGAATCCAGCGGCTCGCGCACGCGGAGTGTCGGGTGTCAAACGCCAGTAGTGCTCCACGGTCTCGCGAAAGCCACCGCGCGGCGTCTCCGCAAGGACGCGCAGGCCCTTCTCACGGTCGGACTGCATGTCGATCCACGGGTCGGGTTCCAGTCGAAGATCGAGGATCCCTGCCTGTTGCACGAAGCACCGAGCGCAGCAACTGCACGCGACGCCATCGGCTTCCAGCCTGAACTGGGCGCGACAGCATGGTGAAACGAGAGGGAGGGTCAATGGGCGTCCGTGTCAGCAAACACGCTCAAGCGCGTCACCCGGCCCACGCAACGCGCCGTGCGCTTCGCCGAGCGCCCATGCGGTGCAAAAGAGCACCAGGAGTGGCATGCCCATCAGCATCGTCGATCGATATTCGCGCGCCGATGTTGCCCGCCGGGCTATGCGCAGGAGGATCAGCAGCGGTAGCGCGGCCGCCATCAGCGCATATGCGACGCGCCATGATGCAGGCCGCCCCGAGGCTCTCGCACCGGCGAACGCCCGGGAATACAGGTAGCGCTGACTGGCGTACTCTCCGACTGAGTAGTGCTTGTGATGCAGTACCGGTAGGCGCGAGTCGTGATGCAGTCGAACATCGTGCGATCGCAGCGATTCGTGAATGACATTCTCCCACGCGGTCAGCGGTGTGGTGGTGTATGCTCGCAATAGTGCCATTCTGGGATACCCGGTGTTGTTCCCGGTCAGCCACGTGGTGGCACCATCGGCGCGTTTCTCGAGGCCCTGATGGTACTCGCACAAGAACGCGGCGCGGTCAACCAGCGTGGCGGTAGCGCCGTTCACGACCGGGCCGTCTATGGCTGTGGGTGCCGTGGCATTCGCGTGCTCCAGCGAGGCGATCAGTGTGGGCGCCCAACCCTCGGGAACGATCACGTGATCTTCAATCACCGCGATCCACGATCCGCATGATGCGTCCACACCAATCCGTCGCATTTCAGGAATCGTGCACGACGAAGCAACGGGGACTGCGCGCACGGCCGGCCTGGCCTCGAGGCGTTCGCGGATCCGGGAGCCGACGCGATCGACCACGATGATTTCGGCCTCGACCCCCACGATGGATCGCTCGAGCGCCAACAGGCAGCGTTCCAGATCGACCCACCCGTTCACGCTCGGCACAATGACGCTGAGCGTCATGCGCGTCGCTCGCGAGTCGAGCTGGCGGTGAGGTAACCCACGCACTCGCCGACACTCCAGGCGCTGAGAAAGAGCAGCGTCCACGGAAGGGCTCGAAGGAATGTCCGCCGTCGCGGTCCGTCCTCGTGCACAATGCGCTCGAGTCGGAGGAGCAGCAGCGGGGCCAGTGCCGGGGTCATCCCGGCACGTGCGAGCCGTTCGGGCCACGTGAGCCGTTCATTGGCGACGCGCGCTCGCGCATAGTCTCGACCGTGCTGGTAGCGGTCACGGCAAAAGCTGCGCAGACCGTATTGCAGCGTCTGCAGCACGATGGCACCCGGAAAGAAGCCCATACGAGTGCCATCGGTGGTGAGTCGGGCATGTACCGTGTTCTCCCAGTCACCGGCTTGCATCCAGCGCGCAACGCGTGCTGCTACGGTCGCGCGGTACCCCACGTTCGCGCCGGTCAGCAGCGCATCCGGAACTGCCGCGCGACGGCTGCGATCGAAGAAGCCATACTCCGCGAAAAATGCGCCCCACTCACGTTGACGAGCCGTTTGCGCGTTATCCATCGAACCGCCAGCCACGTCGACGTCGCGGAGCGCCTCGCAAAGCGTCTCCGCCCATCTTGGGTCAGCGACGCAGTGATCCTCGCTCAGTAGGATCAACGGCGCCGTGGCGATGGCGAGGCCAGCGCCGCGCAATGGCGGTACCAGTCGCGCTGGTACGCTGACCCACCGAACCGACGGCCAGTCGGCACGAAGCTGGTCAACGTCACCGCAGTCGGCCGAGCGGGCCACGATGACGTGCAACCGTGACGCGATGGATTGGCGGGTCAGCGACGCCAAACAATTCGACAGATGTTTCTGATCGCGAAACGAGGCGACGACAACATCCACCGATGCATCGTGGACGGGAGTGGAGGACCGCGACGGGTCGAGGGCGTGACGCACGTGGTCATACTGCTGCGCCGACGACCAGTGTCAAGCCAGGTCAGCCCGAAGACGGAAAAGGCAGCTCGACCACTTGCGCGTGGATTGCACCTTCGACTCCCTCTACAACGACACCTGAGCCGACGGTCAGCTCGCGCCGCACCATCGCCAACGCAATGGGTCCCAGTCGCGGCGAAATGACCGAACTCCGCACGTCGCCGACGTCCTTCCCGGTCGCGTCGAGGACCCGTCCGTTCTGTGGCAGTGGGCTTTCGGCCATGAGCCCGCGCAAATGGCGATTCACATGTCCGCGGAAGTGCACGCGCGCGACGGTCTCCTGGCCGGTGTAGCAGCCTTTCGTAAATGAGATGGCGCCGAGTGCGTCGAGATTGGCTTCCTGCGGAATGGTGTTTTCGTCCATGTCGATGCCCATCGCCGGTCGGCCACCTTCGACGCGAGCGATATTCCACACCGGACGACCGGCGTTGATGCAGCCCGATGCGTCGAGTCGCTTCCGCACCAGGTCCGCGTCACGAACATCGGCGCGGATGATGAATCCGGCGACGCTCCCCAGCTGCGGCGCGCGAATCACCCGCACGCTCGCGGGACCGATGTTCCACTCCTCGTGCTTCCATTCGGGCCAGCTGGCGATGTTCGCCGCCATGCCCTGCGTGAGCTCGTCGTTCGTGTGCGAGCCGCCGCCTACCCGTGCAACCGCCATTGGCGCTTCGGCGCCATAGAGCATCCACGTGGCGGCCTGCGCCGAATCATCGCTGACCTTGGCCAGACGCGGATTGATGTACTTGCGGGCCAGATCGAGCCACGCGTCGGCAGAATTCGCCAACACGGTGAGATGAAACGCGTCTTCGGCGGTGCGAATAATCAGCATGTCGCACACCATCTTCCCCTTTGGCGACAGCGCGAGCGCATGACAGCCGCTGCCAACGGCGACGTTCAACACGTCGTTCGTGACCAGACCGTTCAGCGCATCGGCTGCCTTGGGGCCAACGATGCTGCTCCAACGACCGACGGACTCGAACCAAGCCGCTTTGCGCCGCAGTTCGTGGTAGGCCGATACATCGGCCTCACTCAACGGGTCAGGATAGTGCAGGGGGAGAATTGGGGTGGTCATGTTCATTGATCGTGTGTGCGCAGCGCGGGTGCATCATGCTCCGGCGCATGGATCAAGAGCCAAGTGCTGTCGATCGATGCGTTTCGCGTGCGTATGACGAAGTCGTATGGCGTCAGTCGTCGAACTCGGAGACGTGGCCGCCGGAAAGCAGCTGCATCGCCACCATACGAGATGGATCACCTTCGAGCAACTTCACCGCGGATTGATCGATTCCCCAACGCGTGAATCGATCGATGATGGCCTCCCACGAGCGACATAACGCGGTGCGATACTGCGACGTTGCGATGGGAGGATCATCCGTGCAGCGAATCATCGCAAAAAGATCGTGCAAATGCCAGCGTTCAAGAAATGGAACAACATCGCGGCGACGTGAATCGGCCCGCAGTATCACGCGACCTGCATTGCCATTGGTGACGGCGCTTACGATCGACGGCCACTGCGGATGGAACTCGGCGCCGTCTCGCAGCCACTCGGCGAAGCGCGTGTGCGCGTCCATTGCCATGAGCGTGATCAGCGTGGGATCGGCGATGATCTTTGCATCATTACGTAGTGCTTTCGCGATGCCCTGTTCAAAGTCACCTGCCAGAGCGAGTCGACCGGCGACGGGCGCGGCAACGCCGTGCTTCTGGATTGCATCCGACGCGATGTGCTCCCTGATCGCGTCGGCGTTGAGCAGCGCGTGCTCGAACGCGATAACGGTGACACTATTGGGCGGAATTTCGCAGTTCGGAAAGTCGGCCATGGTTCGCGCGAGTTTCTACTGCTCGTACGACGCGGCGAGCAACTCGATGGGATGCATCACGCGTGCTTCGCTGCCGCTCAACATGAGACCCGCGCCAATCTGCATCATGCAGCCGGGGTTTCCGGTGGCGACGATGCTGGCCTTGGTGTTCGCGATCTTTTCGAGCTTTGGATTCAGAACGAGATCGGAGACTTCGGGCTCGATGAGGTTGTAAATACCAGCGGCTCCGCAGCACTGATCGGCGTCTTCCAGGGGCACGAGCTCGATGCCGGGAACTGCTCGCAGGACCGCAAGCGGCGCACTGACGATTCGCTGCGCGTGCATCTGATGGCAGGGAGCATCGTGGGTTACTCGGGTATGGAGTTGGTGAGTTCCCGGAATTGGGCCTGCTTGCGCCAGGAGTTCTGACGCATCGCGCGCCTTTGCGCTTACGCGCTCGGCGCGCGCGCTCCACTCGTTGTCGTCGTGGAGGAGATGGGCGTAGTCCTTCATCATGGCGGCGCAGCCGGCTGAGTTGACTACGATGACATCGGCGTTTGACTGCTCGAAAGCGTGGATGTTTTGCTTTGCCAGCTCTCTTGCTGCGTGGAGATCGCCGGCGTGGGCGTGGAGAGCGCCGCAGCAGACTTGATTGCTGGCTTGGGTAAGCGCGAAGCCGTTGTGGTGGAGAGCTACTTCGGTTGCTGTGTTGACGTGGCGGAAGAGGCCTTGCATGACGCAGCCTTTGAGGAGGGCTGCTGTTTGGGTAACTGCGGAAGCCTGCACATCGGAAGCCTGCACATCGGAAGCCTGCACTACGGGAGCTGGACCTCGGGAACTGCGGTTGACGCGGTTTGGCTTGGTGCTTGCCAGCATCGCTAGCGGGAACGCGAGTCTCTTGGGCAGCAGCTTTGACATCAGACTTGGGATGCCTGAGTCTCGGAAGAGCTTTGCGGCGATCAGCGCAGGCTTGAGGAGTGTGTTTCGCTTGAAGACTGCGAGCACCGCTTTCGCGATCAATGGGATGGGGCGCTGCTCGGCGATTGTGGCTCGTGTCGCCTCTAGCAGGTGACCGTACGGCACACCGCTGGGGCAGGCGGTTTCGCAGCCGCGGCATCCTAAGCACTTGTCGATGTGACTGGCGGCGGCTTCGTCATCCAGTGCGATTTCGCCGTCGAGCATTCTTCGCATCAACACCAGGCGACCGCGGGGTGAATCGTTTTCGTCGCCGATGTTCACGTATGTGGGACACGCTTGCAGACAAAAGCCGCAGTGGACGCAGGCGTCCAAGCCGGCTTTGGCGCGGCCGAGTGGGGTGTCTTGGAGTGAACTGGTCACGAGGTGGCGCTCACTTCGGAGTGCGGGGCGTAGCGATTGAGGACATCGCGCGGATCCATTGCGCGCTTGAGTCCCTCTTCGATGGCATTGCGAACGTGCGGCGTGGTGCGATGCTGGTCGCGGATGCCGGCGAACGCATTCGTGTCGCGTATGTCGTGAAGGATGCGAAGCGAGCCCTTGGCCGGGTCGTACAACAGCTCGGCATCGGCGAAGGCGGCGCGTGCGCTGCTCACCAACTTCACGGCATCGCTCAGGGGCGCGCGGGTGCGCAACACGACTTGGTCGGCGGGTGTTTCGCGAAGCGCGTTGGCGTTCTCGGCAACCGACGGATTCGCGACGCCCAGTGCGTTGAGCCTGGCGGTGAGTGCGGCGGCGCGTGCGCTGTTGCCGGAGATGCGGGCCCAGAGTTCTGGCGCGTGATTCGCGCGCAGGCGCAGAAGCATTGGCAACGGGGCGCGATTGGCGACGAGCGCGGGGAGTGCGTGGGCGATGGCCTGATCGAGCGTACCCACCATGATGTGATCGACCTGTGGGATCGCGTGCAGGCGCACGGTGACTTCGGTGATCACGCCGAGTGTGCCCCATGCGCCGACGTTGAGTCGAACCAGATCGAATCCGGCGACGTTCTTCACGACGCGACCGCCGCCGCGGATGATGTCGCCGGTGCCGGTGATGGCCTGGAGGCCGAGCACAACATCGCGGACGCCCAGGTCACTCAGGGCGAGTGGGGCGGCGGTAGCAGTGGCGACGCAGGCGCCGATGGTGCTGTCGTTCGAACCATAGGGTGCGCAGGCGAGCATCTGACCGTGCTCGCCAGCGACGCTCGCGAGTTCACTCAGCGTGGTGCCGGCGCCAACGGTGATGACGAGATCGCCGGGTTCGTAGGCGACGACGCCGGCGAGACTTCTCGTTTGAATGCGGGGGGTGCCTGCGAAGGGGCCGCCGCCGGATAGCCACGTGGAGCTGCCAATTATTCGCAACGGCTGTTGTGCGTCGCGAATTGTTGCCTGCAGTTGCGCCACCGTCATGCGTGCACGGCTCCGTGCCACTCTCGGCAGGAGTGCACTGGCACGACCTTTCCTGGGTTGGCTCGCTTGTCGGGGTCGAAGACGGTGCGCACGCGGCACATTGCATCGAGGCTTGCTGCGTCGAAGAGGCGTTCCATGTACGGCAGCTTGTCGAGGCCCACGCCATGCTCGCCGGTGATCGTGCCCCCGGCGTCGATGCATGTCTGCATGATGGCGGACATGGCATGATGCACGCGTTCATTCTCTTCGGCGTTGTGTGCGTCGTACGGAATGTTCGGATGCAGGTTGCCGTCGCCGGCGTGAAAGACGTTGCACACCTTCACCTGATGCTCGGCGGCAATTTCGTCGATGCGCGCGAGCACTTCGGGCAACTTGGTGCGCGGCACCACGGCGTCTTGCACCACCAGTGACGGCGCGATGCGCCCCATGGCGCCGAACGCCTTCTTCCGCCCTTGCCAGAGGCGCATGCGGTCGGCTTCGGCGGTGGCCACACGCACGTCGCGCGCGCCGCTTTGCATGCACGCCTCGCGAATGATGGCAACATCTTCGTCCAATCCTTCGCTCATCCCATCCACTTCGCAGAGCAACACCGCCGCCGCGTCCACTGGATAGCCCGCCGCATAGATGCTCGCTTCCACCGCGCGAATGGTGGCGTTGTCCATCATTTCGAGCGCCGCCGGCACAATGCCCGTCGCCACGATTCGCGACACCGCATGCGCCGCATCGTTCACACTCGAAAAGTCGGCGAGCAACGTGTGCACCGTATCCGGATTCGGCACGAGTCGCACCGTGATTTCCGTCGCGATGCCAAAACAGCCTTCGCTGCCAACAAAGAGCCCGAGCAGGTCGTAGCCGTCGCTCTCACCATGCGCGCTCCCAAAGCGCGTCAACGTGCCGTCGGGGAGAATGACCTCGCACTCGATGATGTGATTGAGTGTCACGCCATACTTGAGACAGTGCGGCCCACCTGCATTCTCGGCGACGTTGCCACCAATCGTGCACGCGGTCTGACTCGACGGATCGGGCGCGTAGTGCAACGCATGGGGCAACGTGGCGCGCGACAACTTCACATTCACCACACCCGGTTCGACTGTGGCGGTGCGATTGACGGGATCGATGCTGATGATCTTGGTCAAACGCTGCAGCCCGACGAGGACCACGCCTTCTGCCAATGCGCCGCCGGAGAGGCCGGTACCGGCACCTCTCGGCACGAACGGCGTGTTGGTTTTCGCGAGCTCGCGGATGACGGCGATGAGCTCTGCTTTGGAGCCGGGGAAGACGGCGAGGCTGGGAGTGGCCTTATGCCCGGGGAGACCGTCGGCATCGTAGGCGGCCAGCTCGCTCTTTCGGGTTTTTACCCAGGAGGGGCCCACGATTTGGGCGAGGGACGACTGCATGCCCGTAAACTATGACGTGACCGCGGAAGGTGGACTGCGGAAGTGAACACCGCGGAAAAATGGAGGGCGGGCACTACGGCAACCGCGGTCGCCGTAGTACCCGCCCTCCATTTTTCCGCAGTGCATACTTCCGCTTTCAGCCTTCCGTAGTCAACGCGATTACCCTACGATCTCGGCCACCTTCTCCTTCAGCGTAGAAAGATCAAACGGCTTCTGCAGCACGTGTGGATGCACCGCCAGCGGCGACCCTGGCTCTGCGTCGGCCACCGCGTCTCCCGTGGTCAGGATTACGCGGTTCGCGAGCGCGGGATTGTCGGCGCGCAGGTCCGTGAGCAGGTGCGCGCCGCTCACGCCTGGTAGGTGCAAGTCGAGCAGAATGAGGTCGACGGCTTCGGCTTCGTTGCTGGTGATGGCGCGGAGTTGGGATTGGGCTTCGGTACCGTCGGCGGCTTCCACCACGGTCCAATGCGCGCGCTCGAAAAAACGACGCAGCGCGAAGCGAATTCCAGACTCATCATCAACCAACAACACTCGAGGCATTCGGCGCGTCTCCGACCGAAGCGTGAAACGAAAGTGGGTACCCGACACTCGTCGAGTACCCACTGCTATCCTATTTCGTTGGCGCTCAGTCGCAACTTAAGATTGGCGCGTAACGGAAGTCTTAACTTGCGCGTCCGATTTCGCTAATCAGGCCGCTCCCCAGAAACCGGCGAGGGCGCGTCCATCGGGCGACTCACGGAGCTTTTCGAAGGCACGCTCGCGGATCTGACGAATTCGCTCGCGCGTGACACCCATGAGCGCGCCAATGCGCTCGAGCGTCATGGCTTCCGCTCCCTCGTCGAGTCCGTAGTACAGATAGAGAATCTTGCGTTCGCGTGGCGTCAGATACTTCCGGAAGACGCGATCGATGAACTCGCGCATGAGGCGGAAGTCGGTGCCGTCTTCGATGTCGGCGTGCGTCTCACCGGCGAAACGCTCGCCGAGTGTGGAGGCTTCGCGATCCTGACGATCGATGGGAGCGTCGAGCGAGACTTCGGTGCTGGTGATCTGGCGCGCCGAGCGAACCTGTTCGAGCGGCTCGCCAAGGAGCTTGGAGAGTTCCTCATCGGTGGGCTCGCGATTGAGCACCTGATTGAGGATCATCTCGCCGCGCGCCATGCGGATGAGCTGCGAGTTCTGATTGAGCGGGATGCGCACGGAGCGCGTCTGCTCGGCCAGCGCCTTGAGGACGGCCTGACGCACCCACCACACGGCGTACGAAATGAACTTGACGCCCTGATCGGGATCGAACTTCCGCACGGCCTTGAGGAGGCCTTCGTTGCCGATGGCGACGAGTTCGGAGAGGTCGAGGCCGTGGCCCTGGTACTTCTTTACGTAGCTGATGACGAAGCGAAGGTTCGCCGTCACCAGGCGTTCGGCGGCAGCCTCATCGCCCTTCTGGGCGAGGCGCGCGAGACGACGCTCTTCGGCGGCGTCGGTGATGAGGGGGAGCTTTTGTATGTCGTGTAGATACTGATCGAAGGCGGTGGATGGAGCGGACCGGAAGAAACCTTTGGAGCGGGCTTCGGAGGTTCTGGTTGCAGCTGCCTGCATACGCCCTCGCCGTACGTGTACCTGGGGCCAGCCCGAGGAAGGAGCGGGCTGGTCGAATCGGAGCGCCACGATAATGGTCGTGTTCTGAGCGGTCAATAAAAATCTTCAGACAGGGACGAATAGCGCCACTTTCGTGACATTTTGGCGTCAGTCGAGCAACTATGTGATATGGTTCGTCCCGTTGGTGTCCTGGGTTTCACGGTGCCAGTGACTGCTTGTTGCGTTTGCGCCACGCCTTTTCAATGACTCGGAGTCGTTGAAACGCACGCCGCTCCGCGTCTGGCTGGACCGGGCGCAGCGGTCAGGCCCCGCTACGACAGCGCGGCGCGAACGTCTTGGTCGGTGACCGGGATCGACCAGCGGCCCTCGGCGGGGGCCATTTCGCCTACTGCGATTGGCAGCGCATATCGCGCGCTGCCGGCCCGGGACTTCTTGTCGCCGGCCGTCTCGGCGATGATCGCGTCGAGGGCAACGTCGCTGGGCAGGTCGGCGGGGAGCCCGGCGCTGATCACGGCGGCGCGGACTTCGTTTGCCAGCCCCACTGATGCTCCGCCGAGATGCTCGGCGATCCGGGCCTCGGCCACCATGCCCATCGCGACGGCGTCGCCGTGGAGCACTTGGTAGTGCTTCAACTTCTCGACGGCGTGAGCGATGGTGTGGCCGAAGTTGAGGATCTGGCGGAGTCCGCCCTCCTTATGGTCTTCGGCGACGACTTTCGCCTTGATGCGGACGCTGCCGGCGATGAGTGCTGGGAGCTGCTCGGCGTCGCCGCCTTCCTGCAGCAGGGCGGGGAGTGCGGCGAGCATCGACTCGAAGTACGACTTGTCGGCGATGATGCCGTGTTTGAGCATCTCGGCGAGTCCGCTGCGGAACTGCGGGACCGACAGCGTGCGCAACACGTTGGGGTCGATGATCACCGCGGCGGGGTTGTGAAAGGCGCCGACGAGATTCTTGCCGCTGGGTGTGTCGACGGCGGTCTTGCCGCCAACTGACGCGTCAACCATTGCGAGAAGCGTGGTGGGCACCTGCACAAACGGAAGCCCGCGCATGTACGTCGCGGCGACAAAGCCGGCGAGGTCACCGATGACGCCACCGCCGAGTGCGACGATGGTGGTGTCGCGACCCGCGCCCCAGTTGAGGAGGGCGTCGGTGAGTTCGCTCCAGCGCTCGCGCGTCTTTTCGTGCTCGCCGGGGGGAATCGTGAACAGTTTGCTGTTCGCTGACGAGAACTGCGACAACACTCGATCCGCATGGAGCGCCGCGACCGACTCGTCGCTGATGAGCGCGATACGATGCGCAGGCGCGACCTGGGCGACCACTGCTGCCACCGACGCGAGTGCGTCGCGATGACAATAGATGGGGTAGTCGAGCGGCAGTTCGAGTGCCCGACCTGACGCAGCGCTGCTGTTCGTCATCGACTGGTCGTGCCTACCAGGTCACTTCGCCCGCACCCGCGCGCTTGTTGGCGACGCGCGCGAGCATGAACAGCAAGTCGGAGAGGCGATTCAAATAGATGACGACGAGGTGCGGCAGCTCGACCTGCGTGGTGAGATGCACCACGCGACGCTCCGCGCGACGACACACGGTACGCGCGACATGCAACGCGGCGGCCTTTGGTGTTCCGCCCGGAATGATGAACGACTTGAGAGGTTCGAGCTCCGCGTCGCAGGCATCGATCTGACGCTCCAGCTCCGCAATGCGCTGATCATCAATGCGCGCCTTCGACAGCTGCTCCTTCATCTTCTCATGATCCGGCGTCGCGAGCAGCGCGCCGATGGCGAAAAGGTCGCGCTGAATGGGAACCAGGACCTCGTCGATCCTCGGCATCATCTCAATGCTTCTCGCGAGACCGAGGGAGGCGTTCAGTTCGTCGACATCGCCGTAGGCGTCGACACGCGGATGATCTTTGGTGACGCGGCCGCCGCCGAAGAGAGCGGTACCGCCTTCGTCGCCGGTTCTGGTGTAGATCTTCATGCGGGAAAGCTAACAGCTGAGGGCGGAAGGTTGACTGCGGAAGTGGTGAACCCCGCAAAAAAGGAGGGGGGGGGCACCGGGCCCCCGCGGCCCCCGGACCCCCGAGGAGAGGGCCGTCCCCCTCGCCGCCGAGATCG
>CBHWDN010000015.1:0-118819 GCA_966112585.1 uncultured Gemmatimonadaceae bacterium | reverse complement strand
GAGCGCCTGCTTCGGGAGCAGGAGGTCGCTGGTTCAAATCCAGTCGCCCCGACTGTGATAAATAGAAGCGCCGCGAGAGCGCAGCTCTTCGCGGCGCTTTTGCTTTGCCGGAACTCGGTTCCGACAACCCGTTCGACCACACTACTTCCCGCAACGCTCCTTCACGCGGTTCGCATCAGCCGGCATATAGATCGCGAGTGCGGTGGCCTTGGAAGTCGCGCTCTTGGTCAGCAGCGCTTCGCCGAGCACCTTCACGCCGACCTTGGATTCCGTGACTGGATTGACGATCACGGCGCTGGCGCCCTCCATCGCGGCGCGCTTCCGGATCTCCTCGCGCAACTTGTTGTCGGTGGTGTACACCGAATTGCCTTCGGCCTCGATGAACGCGACCTCGTAGTAGTCGCTCGGCACATCAGAACGACTCGCGTAAGTCGCGATCGCATCCTCGCATGTGGGGGTGCGGTTCAGCGTCCCCGCAATCTCCTGGGTCTGGGTCTTCACGCCGCACCCGGCGGCGATCGTGACCGCGGCAATACCGAACAGCCCGTGTCGAAGCAGAGCCTGCATTGGTGCCTCCTGAGTGTGAGATCCGAACCGAACGCGGATCGACGGGACGTGGGTGCAAGGGAAAGGCCAGTGCGATTGGTTTTTGCTTTCGCGCGTCACTGAGCAGACATTGGTCCGCTATGCGAACTGTGCGGTATGTCGGATGGGCGCTCATCAGCTGCGCGGTGCTGGCGGTATATGCGCCGCTGCTTGGCGCGCCGGCGCTCACATGGGACGATGGTGAGCACATCTTCGACAACGCCGAGGTTCGCAATGGTGACTTCGCGGCGATGTGGCGGAGTCCCTCGTTCGGGCTGTATGTGCCGCTCATGCGCACGATCTGGGCGATCACCTATCAGCTGGGTCATGGCGAGGTGTGGCCGTTTCGCCTGCTGAACCTGCTGTTGCACATCGCCAATGTTGCGCTCGTCGCGCTGCTTGTTCGTCAGCAGCTCGCAGCTATTGCAGACAACGAATCGGACGGCCGCGAATCGCGCGCAGCGCTCGCGAACACATTGGCAACACTTGCTGCGTCTGCGCTTATGGCGTTGCATCCAGCGCAGGTTGCTGCCGTCGCGTGGATCTCCGGTGCGCGCGATCTGCTTTCGACCACGTTTGCGCTGCTCGCGTGGTGGCTCATCGCGCGTCCCCGTTCACGCTGGCCGGTCCATGCGGTAGCGACGGCAGCGTTCGCGGCGGCACTGCTCTCCAAACCGCAGGTGGTCGCGCTTCCAGTGGCGATCGCCGTGCACTGGTGGATCGCGCAGCGCTCGATGCTGCGTGAGCGACGATTCTGGTTGCTGTTGTGGACCGGACTTGCGGTTGGCGGTGTTCTGCTCACCCGATATGCCCAACCAACCGAGTCAACGCTCTCGATGAGCACGCGATTGTTCGTCGCGGTCGACGCCGCGCTGTTCTA
The DNA here is from genome assembly GCA_966112585.1 of uncultured Gemmatimonadaceae bacterium. Classification (GTDB taxonomy): domain Bacteria; phylum Gemmatimonadota; class Gemmatimonadetes; order Gemmatimonadales; family Gemmatimonadaceae; genus Gemmatimonas. The sequence goes on along the minus strand of CBHWDN010000015.1, from coordinate 117,354 downwards.
TCTGCGATTGCTCGTGTGGCCGATGCCGTGGCCGTGGCCGTTGTCAGCCGATTACGGTCGCACGCCAGCGTGGCTGCTCGAGCATCGCACGGCGGTGATCCCCGGGCTGGTGACGTTCGCAATACTCACCTCGATCGGGCTGACGTTACGGCGTCGTACAGCGCGCGAGCACACCGTGGCGCTCGCATCGGCCATCGCATTCGGGGTGCTGTTGTCACCAGTGCTCGGCCTGTTGCCGTTCAGCTATCAGCGCATCTCCACGGTGGCGGATCACTATCTGTATCTGCCCATGGCTGCGGCCGCCCTCTGTCTGGCCGCGTTGGTGGAACGCGCGGCGGCGTGGTGGAGTGGCGTGGAGCTCGCACCGTCGCGCAGTTCAATACTGCTTGCGTGTGCCGGCATTCTGGCCGTGATTTGTGGCGGTGCATTGAGTGTGCAACGCGCGCAGGTGTGGGCCGGCGGCGATGAGCGTTTCTACCGCGCGATGCTCGCGTCCAATGATCAGTCCTGGTCAGCGCGAGTGAACCTGTCGGTGCTGCTCTGCGAACGCGGCGAGGCCGACGAGGGCCTCACGTTGCTGGACAGCGCCGGAGCGGCCGCGGAGACGGATGCCCCATATCTCGCCAATCGCTCGTTCTGCTTGATGCGTGCGGGGCGCGCGCCTCAGGTAATCGCATTGGCGCGAGTGCTGACGCGAGGACCCGCGCGTAGCGCGTTCGACAAGAATCATCGCGCAGCAACTGTCTTCGTGAATAGCGTCGCGGAGGCGCTGCACGTGCAGGGCGATGAGCCGTCAGCCTTCGCCTACCTCTGCTGGGCGCGCGCACTCTCACCAAGTGATACTGACATTGCGACCAACCTGGCAGTGTCCACGCGCATGCTGTCAGAGAACGGGCCTCCGGTAACCTGCCCTGAGATCCTTTCGTGGGAGCTACTGGGCCAGATCGTATCGAAGTGACTGGCCAGCGTCGCGACGCGGACGCGACTTAACGTGCCCCTGCACTTCCGCGGGAGGGTTGGCGACCACAGCTTTGCGATCAATGACGTCTCCACGAGGTCCTGTCGATCCCTCGGAGTCCCCTTCCGAAAAATGTGCCCGACTGGAGCGGCGCCTCGAACGAGAGCGAGCGGCTCGAGGCGAAGCGGAGCGACTACTCGAAACGAAATCGCTCGAGCTCTACAGCGCGAATGTCGAGCTGCAGAAGTTCGCCGCGACACTCGAGGCACGCATCGAGGAGCGAGCGAACGAAATTCGCGAGATGCAGGCGCGACTTCATCTCGCGCAGAAGATGGAGGCCATCGGCTTGCTGGCCGGTGGAGTGGCGCATGACTTCAACAATCTGTTGATGATCATCGGCGGCGCCTCCGAGCTGCTGTCGGCGGCGCGTGGGACGGGCGAGTCGGAAGAGTTGCTCAACGAACTGCGAGATGCCGTCACGCGTGGTCAGGACCTCACGAGACGACTGCTGGCATTCAGTCGACAGGACAGCACCGATGTCGTAGACGAAGTCGATGTTGCCATGGCCGTGCGCTCCGCCGAACCGTTGCTGCGACGACTGGCGACCGAACGAGTCACCATCCGTTTTGAATCGGCGGGCGGACACTGGGCTCGCGTGTCGCGTGTGGGACTTGATCAGATCCTGCTCAACCTGGCGGCGAACGCGCGTGATGCGATGCCGGATGGTGGCGAGGTGCGCATACGGACCTCCGAGCGCTTTGTTGATGAAGTCGAAGCGCACGGATGGCAGATACGATGTGGCCACTATGTGGTGCTCGAGGTCTCCGACACCGGCATTGGCATGGCGCCAACTGTGGTGGAACGCGCGTTTGATCCGTTCTTTTCAACGAAATCGGTTGGCGTAGGCAGTGGCCTGGGACTGGCGACGGTGTACTCCATCGTGCGACAAGCGGGCGGGCACATTGCCATCGAGTCGATCCCGAATCGCGGCAGCCTCGTGCGGATCCTGCTCCCAAGAGGAATTCGGCAGGTCGTGGTCACACCGTCCGCCGGTATGACCGTGCAGAAGTCGAAGGGCACTGGATTGATCATGGTGGTCGACGACGAGCCTGCCGTTCGGCGCGTGACGGCAACACTGCTCGAACGGAATGGCTATCAAGTCACGACTGCCGCAGATGGCGCTGAAGCGCTCGACTGGCTTTCGAAGATGTCAACCTGCCCCGCGCTGATGATTACCGACGTACGCATGCCGGGAATGAATGGCTTTGAGCTCGCCGTCGCGGTGCGAACATCGTGGCCTCATGTTCCGGTGTTGCTGGTGAGTGGCTACGTCGACGACGATCGCGTACGCTCGCAGATCGCCGCTGAGGGCATGTGCCTGCTCGAGAAACCGGTGAAACCCGCGCTGTTGCTCGAGCAAATCCAACTGCTGATCGAGGCGCATCGCAACCGCAGTGACGCGCAACCGGGTCACGTCTCGTGAAGGGCGTCGTTTTTACCGAGTTTCTCGACTATGTCGAGGCGCGGTTCGGCGATCGAATGGCCGACGACATCATTGAATCGTCGCCGCTCGCCAGTGGCGGTGCGTACACCTCAGTGGGCACGTACAGCCATGGCGAGATGGTGATGCTCTGCGAAGCGCTGTCTGACCGTACCGGCGTACCAGTTCCGGAGCTTGTCACGGATTTCGGCGAGCGTCTCAGCGAATCGTTTGCGCGTGACTTTCCGCACTTCTTCCAGCGTGCCGGCAATCTGTTCGACTTTCTTGCCAGTATCGAAGATCACATCCACGTCGAGGTGCGGAAGCTCTACCCGGATGCGGAGCTTCCGCGATTCATCGTCGAGAAGCGCACGGCGTCGCAGCTCGTGCTGCACTATGAAAGTCCGCGCAAAATGGGGCACCTGTCGGCCGGACTCATTGCGGGTTCCGCACGCCAGTTCGGTGTGCCGGTGGAAGTGGAAACAATTCCGTTGCCCGGCCCGGAAGACGGTACCGCCGTTCGGTTCGTGGTGAAATTGATCTGAACGGTTCGAGCTGTTGGCGGGCTTTGCATTTCCGCAGGCACATGAAGTGCAATCCACTGGCGAACCCTTTCCGGAGTTGCCGTGGCCTCAGCGATCAGTACTGGCAAGCAGATCGACCAACTGTACGAGCTCATCGCCGATATCAAGACAGCGATGTTCACGACACGCATGGGCGATGGACGATTGGTGTCCCGCCCCATGAGCACGCAGAAACGCAATCCGATGGCCGACTTGTGGTTCGTGACCGACATCGAGTCGCACAAAATCGACGAGCTTGAAGCTGAGCCGGACATCAACCTCAGCTACTTCAACACCAAGTCGTACGAGTGGGTGTCGGTGTCAGGCACGGCGACGCTCTCCACCGATCGCGACCTGATTCGTTCATTGTACGAGCCCGACTGGCGCGCATGGTTCGGCAAGATCGATGAGGTTCGGGATGGCGGCCCCGAGGATCCGCGCCTGGCGCTGGTGCTGGTCGATGCGTCGACGGTGGTCTACATGAAACAGGACAAGCCGCGTCCGCTTGTCCTGTTCGAAGTGCTCAAAGGGATGGTGACCGGCGATCGTCCCGACACCGGTGAAGTGCATAGACTCAATCTCTGACGCGCAGGTTGTTGGTCCGGTTGCCGCTACTGGGTGGCGTCGCCGTCGAGCAGCTCTGACAGGCGTTGCAACACCCGCGAGACTCGCGTGATATCTGCCGGGGATGTTTCTGCGAGCAGTTGTTCAATCGCCTCCTCGACCGTGTGTTTGGTCGGTCGATCGAGACGACGCCCGGCTTTGGTCAGGGTCAATCGCACCCGCCGCGTATCATCGGCGTCGCGTGCGCGCTCCACGAGTCCGCGCAATTCCAGTCGGCGAACGGCGGCAGACAGCGTGCCCGGATCGAGATGCAGCAGCTCCGCCAACGCACCCGCCGTGATGCCATCGATCGTACCGAGGCAACGCAGCACGTGCCGCTGCTGCGCGGTGATACCGAGGTTGGCTTTCATCCGGCTCGAGCGCCGCTCGAGTGCATGATTGAGTCGCCAAATGGTACGCAGGAAGCGCAGTGGCGACGGTAGAGGCTTCGTTTCGCGTTGAGAGGCGATGGTCACGGAGACGCCGGCGGCCTTCGCCGCACGAGTTCGAGGAGCAAATGATCAATGGCGAGCTGGTCAGGCAGATAATAGCGCGCGTTGGTGCTGACCGCGAAGCCGATGCGCACGCTGATGAAGCGCGGCCGAGGGAGCGCGAACGCATCCTCATCGGTCACGTCGTCACCAACGAACAAGACGCGTCGAGCGCCTTGCGCCGTTGCGATGCGGAAGAGGGCATCCCCCTTGTTCGCAAAGCCCTTGGGGAGGACGTTGAGCACTCGATGACCCGGCACCAGCCGTACCGGTGAATCACCCATCCGCAACAAGTTGGCGACTCGATCGGTAAGCGACGCGCCGAGTGCATCCGGAGCATTGAGCGGCCAATGCAGGGCAATCGATGCGCCTTTGTCTTCGAGTAGCAGCCCTTCGATTGCGCGCGATGCGGTGAGATGCGCGATGACCGCGCGCATCAGCGCCACGGCGCCCGCCAACGGCGTCTCGCCGTCTTCCGCACCGTGATTGCCAATGACGGCGAGCGGCTCGGTTTCGCCAAGCCGTGCGCCAACGTCATCACGCGCACGTCCGGAGATGATCACGACCGGATAGCGCCTGCCGACTTCTCGCAGCAGCACTTGCGTCCGGCAGCGCATGCGCGCGGCCGTCGGCTCAGGCACGAGCGGCGCCAGCGTTCCGTCGTAATCAAAGGCCAACAGTGTTCCCGGGCGGGCGAGCGCCGCAAATCGGGATGGCGACCAAGCATCGAAAAAGGCACGCAGCATCATCGGGATTCAGCTGGTGGTCGTGATCAGCGCGGGAGCAGACGCGAGAGGCGCCCGGCCGTGCGTTGTCGACGACGGAGATCTGCTGCCTCGAGCATCATGCGACCGGCCCACCGATACACGTTGAACTCAGCGACGACACGTCGCATGGACTGCATGCGCTCTCGCTGCTCCGAGCGCGGCATCTCGAGCGCGACGGCGAGCGCCGTCGCCCCCTGCTGCACGTCGTACGGATTCACCACGAGCGCCTCCGTAAGTTCGCGCGCCGCGCCCGTGAACTGGCTGAGGACGAGCACGCCCTGCTCATCGTCTCGCGCAGCGACGAACTCCTTGGCGACAAGATTCATACCGTCGTGTAGTGAGCTGACGTACACCACATTGGCGGCGCGCATGAGCTGAAAGACGTGGGGCGGCTCGAGATGCTCTTCCAGCAACAACACGGGCTGATACGTTGGTGTTCCCCAGCGCGCGTTGATTTCGGCGACGCGACTAAGGACTTCCTGCTCGAGCTCCTGATAGCGACGCAGCTTGGTGCGACTCGGCGCCGCCACCTGCACGAAGGTGAACCGGCCACGGTACTCCGGATGTGTCAGGAGTAGTTCGTCGACCGCCGCCAGGCGTTCTTCGATGCCCTTGGTATAGTCGAGCCGATCGACACCAAGTCCGATCAGCGCGTCGTCGGCCAGATTGAAGCGCCGGCGAACGTCGTGATGACAGACGTCAACCGGCGGAACGTCGTCGAGCCAACGCACCGGCCACGCGACTGAAATAGGATAGCTGCGCACCAGGGTCCGCTCGTGACCCTTGATGACCGCTGTTGCTTCGCGATCGATGCGCGATTCAACGTACTGGTCGACCGCGTCGAGGAAGTGGTTGCAATGCTGTTGCGTGTGGAATGCGAGGATGCTCGAGCCCAGCAGACCGTCGAGCAGTTCATCGCGCCACGGGCAGATGCCGATACGCTCGGCGTTTGGCCAGGGGATGTGCCAGAAGGTGATGATGGTTGCACGTGGCAGGCGCTCGCGGATCATTCGCGGTGCGAGTGCGAAGTGATAATCCTGCACGAGGATGATGGGGTCGTCGCCTTCGACCTCTTCGCACACCGCCTGTGCGAAGCGTTCGTTGACGCGGCGATAGTGCTCCCAATCCGCAGCGCGGAAGTGCGGACGCGCATCGGCGACATGACAGAGCGGCCAGAGCGCCTCGTTCGACACGCCGTAGTAGTAGCCGTCTTCTTCCGCTTCACTGAGCCACACGCGACGCAGCTGGTAGGCCGGGTCAACCGGCGGTACGGCAATACGGTCGTGCTTGTCGACGACGTCGCGGTCAGCGTTGCCGCTTCCGTGCGCGACCCAGATCCCGGAGCAGGCGCGCAGCACGGGCTCGAGCGCGGTGACGAGCCCGCTGGCCGGATGCATCACGCGAACGTGATCACCGTCGCGCACGTGGATGTACGGTTCGCGGTTGGCGAGCACGACCAGTTTCTCGTCATCGAGGACGCGCTGCATGGTCGTGCGGAGACGCTCCGGCGTCCACGGGCCAGCGCGATCGACGTCGTATTGTTCATCTGCGAGCGAACGCGCGAGCGAGCGCACATCCTTGAGCAAGGGACGAAACTCGAATGAGTCGGGACTATCACCCGCAAGCGCGAGTCGGAAGTCTTCGACCCAGCGGCGACGGGTCAGCCGCGAGAACCAGACGGTCACAAACGATGCGGCGATCGCCATGCTGAGCAGCACACTCAGCATGAGCTTGCGCGTCACATCCTGCCGACCGCCGACAAACGACGCATCTTGCAGGACGAGCACCGCACCCGAATCGACGGCCGACGAGAAGTCGACAACCGCGAGGTGCAGTCCGTTCCCGGGAGGTGTGAGCAGCGTCGCGTTGCGCATGCCGGAGCGATCTCGACGACGCTCGGCCGCTTCGCAGTTCACGTTTTGCGGGAACAGCGGTGACGCCGCCACGAGCGTACTGCCCTCGCAGGTCGCGACGCCTACGACACGATCATCGTGCGCGATGCCGCGCAGCACACTGTCGAGCATGTCACCGCCCGACTGCCACGCGAACTGCAGCATGGGACGAGCGGCGACGACCGCGAGACGGGCTCGTCGCGTGAGATCATCATCTTCCCAGCGCATGGTGATCCGGCCGATCGCGGTATCGGCGATCGCCACCAGACCCATAAACGCCAACAAGAGCAGCACAAGGAACGGCAGACTGCGTCGCATGGTATTCCCTCCGGGGACTCGGTGCGGGCCGATCCCTTAATACTTGGATATCCAAGTAAATCACAGGACCGTGCCACGTCCACCCGGTTTTTATGATGCTCGACACATCACTTGCCGATCTCGGCCTTATCGGGAACTGTCAGATTGCTGCTCATGTGCGGCGCGATGGCGACATCGTGTGGAGCTGCCTGCCGCGATTTGACAGTCCTCCAGTGTTCGCGTCGCTGCTCGACGCGGAGAAAGGCGGACGCTTCAGTATCGGTGCGCCGAATGGTGAGCGCGGCGTGCAGCGCTACCTGCCGAATACGAATGTGCTCGAGACCACGATCACGACCCATGAAGGGCGCTTTCGCATTCTGGATTTCGCGCCGCGCTTCATGCAGTACGAGCGATCGTTTCGCCCAACCAAGCTCATTCGCATCGTGGAGCCGCTCGAGGGGACGCCGCGCATCCGTGTCGTGTGCGACCCCGTGCTCGGATGGAGTGGCGAGCGGCCCACGCGTCATGTGGGCTCCCATCATGTCAGCTATCTCGGCTACAGCGATGAGCTGCGTCTCACGACGGACGCGCCGCTGACCTATCTGAACGGCGATGCCTTCGCGCTCACCGAGCGTCGGCATTTCGTCCTGGCGTGGGGCGAGCCGGTTGAGGAGTCCTTGCCAGCATTGTGCGAACGATTTCTGCAAGGCACGGTGCACTACTGGCAGCGATGGGTGAAGCACTGTTCGGTGCCACCGCTCTATCAGGATGAAGTGATTCGTTCGGCGCTTGCGCTCAAGCTGCACTGCTTTGAAGACACCGGGGCGATTGTGGCGGCGTTGACCACGTCGATTCCCGAATCACCCGACTCCGGGCGTACGTGGGACTATCGCTATTGCTGGCTCCGAGATGCGTACTACACACTCGATGCCTTTCGCGCGCTCGGACAGTTTGAAGAGCGCGAAGCGTTCCTGCGCTTCCTGCTCAACATCGCGTCGTCCTCACCGGATCTTGCACTGGCGCCGCTCTATCGCATCGATGGGCGGACCGATCTTGATGAAACGTTGCTGACATCGTGGGCGGGCTATCCCGGCGGCCAGCCGGTACGGGTTGGAAACGCTGCCGCGACGCATCTGCAGTACGATGTCTTTGGGGAAATGGTGCTCGCGCTTGCGCCGCTCTTCCTTGATGCACGGTTTCGCGGTGAGGCCACGCCCACGGTGCTGGCGCTCGTGCGCAGGCTTACCCAGCGAGCGATCGCGGTGGCTGGTCAGCCCGACGCGGGCATTTGGGAATATCGCGAGCAATGGCGTCCGCAGACATTCAGTAGCGTCATGTGCTGGGCGGCGGCGGACCGCATGGCGCGCATTGCCACTGGGTTTGCACCGGACGAAGCGGAGCCGTTTGCCGTCGAGGCAGAAAGGCTGCGCCAATTGATCGAAACGAATGGCATCGATCCAGTTCGCGGCTGTCTCGTGGCAGATTTTGGTGGCACCGAGGTGGATGCAGCGTTGCTGCAGGCGATCACGCTCGGGCTCTTCCCCAAGGACGACCCGCGCGTGCATGCAACACTCGATGTGATTCGCGCGGATCTGGACTTCCACGGTTGGCTTCGTCGCTATCGCACGAACGACGGCTTCGGAGAGCCGGCGGTGGCGTTCATGCTCTGCGGCTTCTGGATGGTCGAAGCGCTGGCGCGATGCGGGCGTGACGACGAAGCGCGCGCGATGTTCGCCGGATTGGCGAAAGCGCGCGCGCCGCTTGGATTGCTGGCCGAAGACCTGGATCCCCGCACCGGTGAGATGTGGGGGAATTTCCCGCAAGCCTACTCACATGTCGGACTGATCAACGCGGCGTTTGCTGCATCACCGCGGTGGGGCTGAACTCCGTTAACGCTCCGTCCAGACGGTCAGGAGTCGCGCCCACGGAATGACCGCGGCGATCAGCGCCAACGTGATGAGCGTACCGATCAGCGCCTTCTTCGCCTTCGCTGGCGCAGAAGGCGCCTTCTTTACCATCACGCCAGACACGGTGGCGGCAACGGCCGCGAGAATCATCAGCGTCGGATGCTCGACGACCAGACGGCGGAGGTTCGAATCCTTCATCGTGTCGGCCATCGTGCTGCGCGCCTGCGCAACGGTCGGGCTGGTGAACCAAAGCCCAAGCCCCAACAGCAGCTGAAGGTGCACGAAGCTGGTGAGGCGACGAACCCACGCGGTGTCACCGTCGTTCCAGGTCTGCTGGCGGGTAACGGAATTTATGAGAACGAAGACGGCGGTGGCGAGAACGACCCACGCGACGACGTTGTGCGCTGGAATGAGGATTCCGTACATGGCTCTCCTTGGGAGCGTGAACTGCGCGAACTGCACTAACTGAGCTGAACTACGTGAACTGAACTACGTGAACTGAGCTACGCTCACCCGCGGTGACTGCGGTTGAACTTACCGGTGGGCTGAGTCTGGGTGCAACTTCCTTGAATGTCGCTGACTACTCGTGTGCTGATCGCGCTGGTTGTGGGCTTGGGGTTGGGGGTGCTGATTGCCCTTTCGGGTTCGCCCTCGCTGGCGCTGCTTGGACGCTCGCTCGAGCCTCTCGGCACGCTGTTCGTGAACGCGATTCGCATGACGATCATTCCGCTGGTGGTGTCGAGCCTGATCGTCGGCATCTCGGCAGCGCCCGACGCCGCGACGATTGGGCGATTGGGTGGCCGAGCGTTCCTGTTCATGATTGTGGGCGTTGCGGTGGCGGCGACGCTCGGGGTATCGGTGGCGGGACCGATCTTTGGTCGCTTTCCGATTGATCCGGCTGCGACGGCGGCACTTCGTGCGAGTGCCGCGGGCGCGGGCGACGCGGCGGCGCAAAGTGCCAGGGCGATGCCGTCGTTTGGTCAGTGGCTGATCGATCTCGTGCCGATCAATCCGGTGAAGGCGGCGGCCGATGGCGCGATGTTACCCCTGATCGTGTTTTCGATCGCGTTTGGGACGGCCGTGTCGCGACTCGACGCACGGCGACGCGCAGCGCTTGTGCCGGTATTCGAAGCGATCATGGATGCGTCGCTCATGTTGGTGCGCTGGGTGCTCGTGCTCGCACCGATCGGGGTGTTCGGACTCGCTGTACCGCTCGCCGCGAGACTGGGTGTGAGCGCCGTTGGTGCGCTGGTGACGTACGTGGTGGTCGTGAGCGCCCTGTCGGCGTTGCTGATTCTGCTGCTCTACCCAGTTGCGTCGCTGCTTGGGCGCGTCCCGTTGATGACGTTCGCGCGAGCGGCACTTCCGCCGCAGGCGATGGCGTTCAGCGGGCGCTCCTCACTCGCGGCCATGCCGGCGATGATCACGGCGACGCGCGATACCCTGAAACTTCCGCCGCAGATTCCGGGCTTCCTCGTGCCGCTGCTGACGTCAACGTTCCGCATTGGCGCGGGAATTGGTCAAACGGTCGCGGTGGTGTTTGTCTCCCACCTGTACGGCGTTGCACTGACGCCAGCGCAGCTGGTGACGGTTGCCATCACGACAGTGGTCGCGTCGTTCTCGGTGCCGGGCATTCCGGGCGGCACCATTGTCGGCATGATCCCCGTCCTCATGGCCGCCGGTGTGCCGGTTGAAGGCGCGGGAATCCTGCTCGGCGTGGATACGATTCCAGACATGTTCCGCACGACGGCCAATGTGACGGGCGACATGACGGCGGCGGTGGTGCTGGGCTCTCGCGAAACTGGACTTCTCGATTCGCCTGGCGCTGCTGATTCTCGCGGATAACCGACACAGCGTACACGGATTATCACGGATCACGCGGATCTCGCGGATACTGCAAGACATCTGTGAAATCGATCCGCGAAAGTCCGCGAAATCCGCGAGATCCGCGCATGCTGTGTCAGTTATCCGTGATGATCCCCACGACGATCTTTCAGTAATCCCCAAGACTCGGGGACGCGAGTAGCGATGGGCCGAACTCGATCCAAGCTCGATGAGAAGAGCGGCAGCTGCTCGGCATCGGCAAATACCAGCTCGAAGTCGGTCGGCGTGAACGCTCGAGCGAGACGTGTCGCGAACGTTCGCCGCAAGAGCGCAGCATAGTACGCGCGGTCGTAGTCGCGTGGATCGTGCCCGGCGTCGGCCTCGCCGTCGAATTCGCTGATCACGCGGCCGCCGTTTGCGGTACGGTACACACGCACGCGATCGCCAACGCTCCATTGGGAGCGGCCACTTTGCATCATCGCTTCGTAGGCGAACTCCCGGCGGGATTCGCGTGATGCGTTGTAGGCCTCTGGCGATTTGCGCAGGCGAACCCGCGATGCCACGTCGACCGTGGGGATCGCGGCGCGATGCAGGGCGTCGAGCGTGTCCAGAAATGCGGCGCGCACGCCATGCACATCGTTCTCGAGCAGGCGCGCCAATGCCACGCGCAGGAAGTGCTCGCCGAACGGCTCGGCGCGACTCGAGCGAAAAGCCACCCCCTTGAGGAGCAGCTTACCGCTGTTCGTGAGCAGCGCGTAGTTCTTTGGCTCGTGCGAAAGCATGGCGGCGTAGCGCCCTTCAAACTCCAGCCGCACGAGTGGTGGCAGCATGGCGGCGACTTCGTCGACTACACGACGTTCGTCGGCCTCGCTCCACGTCTCCGGCACCGCGAAGTAGATGCCATCGGTATCGGCCTCCAGTAGCTCGGCACCGCGGTCGGCGAGCGCACGACACATCTGCATGAGCGTGTCGCGACCCCGGCGAGTGACGTCATTGGCAGCGTGCACATCGTTGAAGCGCGTGAGCCCCTCGCCGGCGGCCATGTAGCCGTAGGCAGAGTTCACGACGAGCTTCATCGCCGCCGAGAGCGCTTCGTTGCCCAGGCGTGCATCAGAACCGGAGGGCGCATCTTTCGCGCGCTGTTTGGCGGCGAGTCGCTGCTCAACGAGTCGATCGACAAGGAACAGGAGCGCGTTGAGATGATCGCGCTTGGGGCCGATGTGAAATGACCGCATCAGCGACGGATACAGACTCGCCACGTCGACCTTTACGATCCGCTGCGCCACACCGGCGGTGAAGAGGAGCAACGCGGCACCGCTGTGCGTCGTGCCATCGCTTTCCGCATACGCCGGAAGCGCTTCGCCGGCGCGCACGTACGCGCGTACGAGCATCGGGTCGATGACACCCGTGGCGGGACCGGCGTCGGCGAGTCGCTCGTACCGGCGCGGTGCCATTTGCGCGAGCGCAAACGCTGCGCCGCCAAGGAGACGCGCGAGACCTTCGACTTCGACCACGTCAGCCGTCGCGTAACGACGGACGCGCTCCGGATCGGTCAGATAGACCGCGTGAATGCGATCACCAGGAATCAGCTCGCGTTCAGGGCCGGCCAATCCAAAGTGCCGCGCAACGGCCTTGAGTCCGTGACCGGGCAACTCGCGAATGGCGAAGTCGTACCGATGCACGGCATCGAGCGTGTCGATGCTTTCGCGGCCTGGAGCGACATATCGAATTCGTCGCGATGCGTTCTTGCCGCTCCGAACGCCGCGCATGGCTGCGCGCTCCTGCAGCGTCACCCCATCGAGGCGGCCAAGCACGAGGGGTACGTGCAGACGCTCGGCGCGGGTGTGCAGAAACGGGAGATCGAACCCGTGCAGGTTGTGGTTTTCGAACACATCCGGATCGTGCTGCGCGACGCACGCCATAAAGCGCCGGAGCAACGCACGCTCGCCCTGATCGTCGGAGCTCGGCGCTTCGAGTAGCTCGAGCGCGCCGTCGGGTGTGCGCACCGCAATGAGAAAGACGCGTTCCCGCCGTGCGTCGAGCCCGGTGGTTTCGAGGTCGAACTGCATGCGACGCAGCTGCGCAAATGAAAGATCGCGAAAGTACGTGCGACCGCTCGCCACGAGGTACTGCTCGTCGGGCTGAAGCACGTGGCGTCTGTGACGATCGAGTTCCTGGAGTCGCGTGACGCGCGTTCCGGAGAGCTTTGCGGTACCGCGTATGAGTGCCTGTTCGATGTCGCGCTGCGTGTCGGCGGAAACCAGCCAGCGAAGTTCGCCCGGGCCATTCAGTTTGCGCGCATGAACGCCGGTGGTTGGCACCTCGTCGCGCGAAATCCGCACACCGGACGCTTCCAGCGCATCGATGGCGTCGAGCAGCATCCAGGGCCGGAAGCGCACCGACTCGCGAATCAGCGCGCCGCCGTCTGGACGTCGCCATACGATCGCTTCACCGCGATCGTTGGCCCACACGGACACGATCGCAGGCGTGGGGTCCCATCCCCAGACCCACTCGTCGTTGCCGTTCACGCTGCTCGCCGTGTCATCGTGTGGGGAGTATATATGACGCGACCGCAGTCGTGGCGATCTCACATGGCAATGGACCCAATTCGAATCCAACCCAGGGCAACGCTTCGTTTAATGGTCGTCGTTGCCGCGCTCATTGTCCCGAGCTCGTGCTTTCATGCCGCGCCGGCCACGTGGTCGAATGTTCGACCAGGTCAACCGATCCGCCTCTCGGCGCCCGCGAGTCTCTGGATTGAAGGCGCTTCAGCCGCGGCGGCCGGAAAGCGCTGCAAGGCCACGGTGGTAAATGGAATTCTCGATTCGCGCGATGGCGCCTCGGTCCGACTGCGAGCACTTCGCAGCGCAAAAAGCCTGTTCAGCTCCGACAGCAACTGCGTATGGCTGAACGGTGACTCGGTGCGAATTCAGATACCGGACACCTCGGCGGTCACTCTCGAACGACGCGCGTTCAGCGTTTTGAGAACCGCAGGATTGGGTGCGGGGCTGTTCGTTACCTACTTTCTGGTCCTGATCATCCTGACCGTCACCTACTGGGGCATCGACTGATTCAAGACTTACCGCACCGCCTCCAACAACCGCTCCACGTCCGCCATATCGTTGTACACGCTGGGGCTGATGCGAATCCACGTTGGTGCGACGCGCACATTCACCTTGGCGGCGGCCAGCTTCGCACCGACCGCCGTCGTGTCTTTCAGCGCAAACGTCACCAGCGGCGACCGTGAATCGCGCGGCGTTTGCGGTGTCCAGCCAAGTGCGCGCAATTCCGTTTGCAGGCGCGCCAGCAGTGGCTGTCGATGCGCCTCGATCTTGGCCACCTCTAGCTGCCTGAGATACGGGATCGACACACTCAGCGCCTCGCCAACGCCAATCGCGTACGTGCCCAACTGCACGTGATGCGACACGTTGGGCCCCGGTGTGTACGTCACGCTTTGCGGATATCGTGGATCGAACGGTGACAGGTGCAAGTCGGTGTCCGGCGCCGATTCGTAACTCCAGTGCGGACGCTGCACGACCCGACCGAGCAGATCCTTGCGCACATACAGGAAACCCAGGCCGAAATCGCCCATGAGCCACTTGTAGCTCGCTGCGGCCGCGAAATCGACGCCGCTGGCCTTCACATCGACCGGTACGGCGCCCACCGCCTGCGTGAGATCGGCATACACGTACGCCCCATGTGCATGCGCAAGGTCGCACACCGCCTTGAGATCGTGCTGGAAGCCATTGTACATCGATACCAGCGAGACTTCCACGAGTCTGGTGTTGCGATCGATCACGCGCTCCACGTCGCCGAGCACGATGCGCCCGTCCTTCGCGGGCACGGTGCGCACATCGAGCGCCTGTTTCCTGAGCTCGGCCAGATGCACCAAGGCGCCTTCGAAGTGCAAGGCGTCAGTGACCACATTGCCGCCGCGTTGCGGTAGCCCCAACGCGCTGATCACCCAGTTCTCACCGTAGCTGGTGTTCGGGATGTAGGCGATTTCCGTCGCATCGGCATTGATGAGCGATGCGTACAGCGGCCGAGGATCCACGCGCGATGGTGGCGGTGGACCGCCGACCGTCGAACGGCGCCTGGCCCACGCTTCCTGCGCCGCCGCTGACGCGATCGGCATGGGGTGCGTGTAGGCGCCGTTGATGTAGGTGTATCCAGGCGCGATTGCGAAGTCCGCCTTACGTGCCACACCAGGTGTCCACGACGAAGGCGGCTGCGCGGACGTCGCGAACCAATCAGCAGGCAGCGTGCGCGCCACTCCGGCCGCCACTGCAATGCCAAGCACGTCTCGTCGGGTAGGCGCCATATCGCCCACGCTACCGCTGACGTCCTTCTGGCGCCAGTTCGGTGCTCCAGAGCTTCTTGCCGGTTACATCCCACAAGCCAGCCGTAAGCGCACGCGTCTGGGGATCGATATCCAGCGTGCCATAAAACTGATAGTTGTCGCTCGGCGGGCGATTGGGCTTGGGCGGCGTACTCGCGAACTTCACCTCGGGGCCGAATGTCGCATCGAGCGCATTCGGTCCGAATGTTCCCGCGTGCATCGGACCGGCCACAAACTCCCAGAACGGATCGAAACCGGTGAAGCGTGCACGATCGGGCGAGTAGTGATGCGCCGCGGTGTAGTGCACATCGGCGGTCACCCACACGACGTTCTTGACCGATGCCTGCTTGAGGCGTTGCAACAGCTGCACGATTTCGCGTTCGCGACCGCTTGGTGCGCCATCATCGCCGTTTGCGACCGCTTCGTACGTACGCGGACCGCTGGTTGGCGGATCAAGGACGACCAGCCCAAGCGGCATATCGCTCGCAATGACCTTCCACTGCGCTTTGCTGGCAACGAGACTGCGTTCGAGCCACTGCAGCTGCGTCTCGCCAAGGATGTGTCCACCGGACGCTTCGTTGTTCGGTGAGTTCGCACTGCGATAGCTCCGCATGTCGATCACAAATACCTCGAGCAGCGGACCGTAGGAGAACGATCGGTAGACACGACCGGGTTCCGTGCGATTGCGGCGAATGGGCAGGTACTCGAAGAGCGCCTGCTTGGCGCGCCCGGCCAGGACATGTACGCTCTTCTCTGTAAACCGCGCGTCGTTGGCCAGCACGAGTTCGTCGTACCAGTTGTTGCACACCTCATGATCGTCCCACTGCGCGATGATCGGCACGCTGGCGCCAAAGCGCTGCGCATTCGCATCGAGGAGATTGTACCCGTAGCAGCCGCGGAACTCGTCGAGCGTTTCAGCGACCTTCGACTTTGCGGGCGTCACCAGGTTACGCCACGTCGTGCCGTCATCGAGCGCGACCTGCTCCTGCAGCGGGCCATCGGCGTAGATGTTGTCACCCGAATGGATGAACACATCCGGCTCGGCGCGACGCAGCGTGTCGTACATGCGGATACCGCCGCGCGATTCGTCGATCCCCCACCCCTGCCCCACCATGTCGCCCGAGAAGGCGACCCGCAGTGGCTTGTCGGCGCGCACCGATGCGGTGCGGAAGCTGCCCAGCAGTGGCTCGCTGTAGGCACCCTCGCTTTCGAAGCGCAGTCGATAGTGAATCGTTTGCCCCGAAGGCAACCCGGCGAGATCGACATGCGCGATGTGATCATCGGCCGCGCGAACGGCGGCGCTCTGCATCCGGCGCACGTTTCGGAAACGCTCGGTGGTGTCCCATTCGATGTGCAGTCGCGCCGCGCGATCGGCTCGACTCCAAAGGATCGCGCGCGAGGCGGTCACGTCGCCGACCTGCACGCCACTGGGCATGACCGGGCGTAATCGATCGGCAGTCACAATAGCCGGCGCTCCGTCGCCCGGCGTCCAAAGCCCCCGTGGACGAAGCACCGAGACCGCGCCCGCGGCCAATGAGGCGCCAAGAAATGCACGGCGGCTGACCGCTGGATCGTCTGTGCGAATGGACATGCGCGAAAGCTATCGTCGCCGCCAGCGAAGAGGTTCCTGTGATCGTACGTTCTAGCGTCCCTCTCCCCGAGTGAATCGATGCCGTTTCGTTACTCCCGCCTGCCGCGGGCTCTGTGGTTGAGCGCGCTGCTTGCGCCTTCGGCTGTGCCTTCTGCTTCGCTGGCTGCTCAGCAGCCTCCCGCCGCCGGTGGCGCCACGCCGCCCGCCGGTGCGCAACCCCCAGCCGGTGGAAATGCCGGCGGTGGTGGCAATGCCGCCGCTCGTGGCCCGCGCCCCTACGCGCAGGTCATTACCAATCGTGCGCAGACCGAGCGCGGTGGCATCACCGTGCACAAGGTCGACGAGCGCTACTTCTTTGAAGTCCCCGATTCGCTCAAGGGTCGCGACTTTCTCATGGTCACGCGCGTCGCCGGTGTACCGGGCGGCTCGGGTGGATTTCAGAGCGCTGGCAGTTCGCTCACGGAACGGTTGATCCGCTGGGATCGTGTCGGTGATCGTGTGCTGCTCAAGAGCATCAACACCGGCGCTGTCGCCGACGACTCGCTGCCGATCTCCCGCAGCGTGGCGCAGAACAACTATCCGGCGATCATCGGCGCATTTCCGATTGCGGCGTATGGCCGCGATAGCGCGTCGTATGTGATTGACGTGACCGATTTCTTCGCTGCCGATAACCCAGCCACCTCCGGCATGGATGCGGCAAGCCGTCGTCAGTTTGGCGTGCGTCGCTACGATGCCGCGCGCAGCTACATCGCCGGTGTGCGCGCCTTCCCCATCAACATCGAAGTGCGTCAGGTACAGACGTTCGACGCGGCGACGCCACCGAACGATCCGGATGGCGCGACGGTGACGATGGAAACGCGTCAATCGATCGTGCTGCTCCCCAAGGTGCCGATGCGCCCGCGCTACGCCGATGCGCGCGTTGGCTTCTTCTCGGTGGAGCGCGTGAACTACGGGCTCGATGTGCAGAAGGCGGAAAGTCAGGAGTTCATCACGCGCTGGCGTTTGGAACCCAAGGATCCGGCGGCGTATGCGCGCGGAGAACTGGTCGAGCCGATCAAGCCGATCGTCTACTATCTCGATCCGGCCACACCGCTGCGGTGGAAGCGCTATGTGCGTGAAGGTGTCGAGAACTGGCAGAAGGTGTTCGAGAAAGCCGGCTTTAAGAACGCCATCCTTGCGAAGGACGCGCCGACCAAGGCCGAAGATCCGGACTTCGACATGGACGATGCGCGCTACTCCATCGTACGATGGGCGGCGAGCCTCGTGCGCAATGCGACGGGTCCGCACACGCACGACCCGCGCTCGGGTGAAATCATCAATAGCGAGATCACCTGGTATCACAATCACATGCGGTCGTATCGCAACTGGCTCATCATGGAGACGGGCGCAGCCAATCCAATGGCGCGTTCGCTCGACATTCCCGATGAGCTGATGGGCGAGACGATGCGCCAGGTGATCACGCACGAAATCGGTCACGCGCTGGGCCTGCAGCACAACATGATTGCGTCGGCGAGCTTTCCGGTTGATTCACTGCGCAAGCCGAGCTTCACGCGACAGTACGGTGTGAGCGCGACGATCATGGACTACGCGCGCCAGAACTACATCGCGCAGCCAGGCGACGGATTGCAGCCAAAGGATTTCATTCGTCGCGTTGGACCATTCGATGATTTCGCGATCAACTGGGGCTATCGCCTCATCAGCGCGCCGAACGCCGAGGCCGAACGCTCCACGCTCAACACGTGGCTCACCAGGCAGACGGGCCCGTTCCCGTATCGCTTCGCCTCGCAACAGCTGGCCGCCGGTGACCCGCGCAACCAGACGGAAGATCTGGGCGACGATCCGGTGAAGGCGGGTCGCTACAGCACGATGAACTACAAGCGCATGATTCCGAGCCTGGTCACATGGACCACGCGTCCGGGTGATGACTTCACAGAACTGCGCGAGGTGTACGAAGAGTCCGTGGGTCGGTGGTTCGGCAACATGCAGCACGTCACCACCGTCGTTGGCGGCGTCGAAGTCGATCTCAAGAGCGCCGATCAGTCGGGGGCCGTCTATCGCATCGTACCGCGCGCACGGCAGAAGGAGGCCTTGGCATTCCTCGCCGAGAATGTCTTCGCAACACCGACGTGGCTCACGCCGAAGGAGATCACGTCGCGCATTGGACCGACGAACGTCGTGGCGCAGCGTCAGTCCGCCATCGTCACCACGCTGCTCACGCCGGCGCGACTCGGTCGCATTGCCGAATCGGAGGAGTACGATGCGTCAGCGGCATATCCGCTCACCGAGTACATGAGCGATCTGCGCCGCGCCCTGTTCAACGGCGCGTCGCCCGATGCTGGCCGTCGTCAGTTGCAGCGGGTGTACGTGCAGCGACTGGAAGCGCTCATCAAGCCACCCGCAGCACCTGCCGGCGCGCCCGGAGGTGGTCCGGGCGGTGGCGCGGCGCGCTACACACCGTTCGTGACCGCGCCCACGCTGCCGCTCAGCGACCTGCCCGCGCTCGCGCGTCTGTCCTTGCGCGATGTGCAGCGTGAGGCGACCGCCATCGCGGCGACAGCCACCGGCACCACTCGCGCCCATTGGCTCGACCTGGCCGAGCGCGCGCGCGCGATTCTCGACCCGCGCAGCTGACGTCGGGTCAGTACAAGCTCAGTACAACAGTACCGGTGCAACGCGCGCGGCCCAATCGGTCGCGCGCGTTGTGTTTTCGGACGGGAGCGGCGCGCGCACATCCACCAGCGACTCGGCAAGCGTCCGTGTGCCAATCAGCCGCGCGAAGTGATCCGCGCCACTGGGGTTGGCAGCGGTGGGATACGTCGCCCACGCAAAGTGCGACGGATGTCGCCGAGCGATATGCGCCAGGAGACGGAGCCCCAGCGCAACAGGACGCAGCGCCTGCGCGACGTGCGCGTCGGGATCCGGTGCCGTCACGGCAAGCTGCACACCCGCGCACGCTTCACCAGCGTGTGGACCGAGCGTGGGGATGAACGAGACCGGCGTCAGTGACACGCCTTCGGTCGGGACATCGGCGATGAGTTGGCCAACATCGAGCCACGGTGCACCGATGGTCGCGAATGGCGCGTCGGTCCCGCGCGCCACGCTCACATTCGTCGCCTCGAAGAGACAGGTACCAGGATACCAGACGGCGCACTCGGCACGCGGCATAGCTGGCGAGGTGGGAATCCATGCGCACCCCGTCGCACCCCACCCTCGTCGCCGATCCCAGCCAGTGCATCGAACGACGCGGAGCGATGCCGATGGCACCGCGTTCTGCTGCCAGTGTTGCGCCAACTCGCCGAGCGTCACGCTATGGCGTACCGGGATATTCGCTTCGCCGATGAATGACCGACAATCGGGTGAGAGCATGGGGCCTTCCGCCGACTCGAGCACGCCACCCAGCGGATTCGGGCGATCGAGCACCACCAGCGGCACGCGCGCCTCGGCACAGGCGTGCAGGACGTGCCAGAGTGTCCATGCGTAGGTGTAGAAGCGCGCGCCCACATCGGGAATGTCGAAGAGCACGGCGTCGAGGTCGCTGAGTTGCTCAACGGTTGGACGCATGCGCTCGCCGTATAGCGATATGATGGGCAAGCGGGTGAGCGGGTCGTGACCATCCAGCACAAGCGCACCGTCTGCCGCAACGGCGCCAAGTCCGTGCTCCGGACCAAACAATCGCACCAGTGGAACGCCGGCCTGCTGCAACGCCTGCCGCGTCGTGCGAGCGGGGTCGGCGGCCAAGCGCGCGGCGTCGTTGGTGACGAGTCCGACACGTCGCCACGCCGACCACCGTTCCGGCGTCTCGAGCAGCGCATCCACGCCAAATCGCACTGACGGAGTCGCGTGCGGAGAGCGGTTGGCGGCGAGGTGCACCGGCGAGTTCATACTGTAGTATACGAGTGGATCGGCGTGCGTTCTCGCGGTCGACCGGCTGTTCGGTGGTCCCACTCTTTCTCCCGCCTATCATGTCCCGCCCCCGCCCCCGCCTCCGTGCGGCGCTTGTCGCCGGCGCACTGCTGCTGGCCCCGCTGACTGGTGCTCTCGCACAGTCCAAAGGAAATGTCATCCCCGGTGTGGAAGTTCTGCTGACCGATTCGCTGCATCTGATCAAGGGCAAGCGCGTTGGACTGCTCACCAATCACTCCGGACGCGATCGCAAGGGCACGAGCACCATCGACCTGCTCTTCAAGGCGCCCGGCGTCAAACTCACGGCGTTGTATGGACCGGAACATGGCATTCGCGGTGAAGCGAAGGCCGGCGAAAAGATTTCGAGCGGAACCGACAGCAAGACCGGCGTTAAGGTCTATTCGCTCTACGGCGATGTGGAATCGCCCACGCCAGACATGATGAAGGACATCGATGTCCTGCTGTATGACATTCAGGATGTCGGCGCGCGTGTCTACACGTACGAGTGGACGCTCGCGCTCACCGCAGCGGCGGCGAAGAAGCCCATTATCATTCTGGATCGACCGGATCCCATCCGTGCCGACAAGATCGAAGGCAATATTCTCGACCTCAAGTTCAGGTCGCTGGTTGGGCAGCACGCGGTGGCGTTGCGTTATGGCCTCACCGTCGGTGAGCTCATGAAGTACCTGGTGGGTACCAAGGCGATTGACGCCAATGTCACCGTGGTGCCCATGAAG
The DNA here is from genome assembly GCA_966112585.1 of uncultured Gemmatimonadaceae bacterium. Lineage (GTDB taxonomy): Bacteria > Gemmatimonadota > Gemmatimonadetes > Gemmatimonadales > Gemmatimonadaceae > Gemmatimonas. The sequence continues at coordinate 96,002 of CBHWDN010000015.1, read as the reverse complement.
AACTATCGGCGCTCGATGTGGTACGACGAGACCGGTATTCCTCGCGTCAATCCGAGCCCGAACCTCCGCACACTCGATGCGGAGCTGCTCTATCCTGGCACGGTTTTCTTCGAGGGCGCAAACGCCACTGAGGGACGCGGCACCGACGCGCCATTTCAATTGCTCGGTGCTGACTACCTCACCGATCACGTCGCGATCGCCAAATCATTGAACGATCTCAAACTGCCCGGCGTGCGATTCGATACGGCTACGCGCACGATCGAACCGGGCTACAAGTTCGGCGGCAAGAAGATTCCGATGATCAAGGTCTCAGTAACCGATCGCAACGCCGTTCGTCCGGTGGAGCTGGGTATTCGCATGTTGCGCGCATTCAAGGCCGCACACCCGAAGGAGTTCGCGTGGCGTGAGCCGACGGTGAACGCGGCGGGGCGCACCAAGGCGATCGATCGACTCGCCGGCACCGATCAGCTCACCAAGGCGGTTGACCAAGGCACGGTGGACGCGCTCATCAAGCAGTGGGATGCTGATGCGGCCAAGTTCGCGCAGCTGGTGAAGCCGTATCTGATTTATCGGTGAGCGTCCGCGAACGTCGGTAGGTATGAAACACAGAACGCCGGGCAGCTCAACGAGCCGCCCGGCGTTCTGCTTTCGCCTGATCAGAACTCGACCTTCATCCCCACCTGACCCATACGGGCGCCATACGAGGAGAGCGGCAGACCGAAGTTGGCGACCGCGGTCCCTGTCGCGGTGAACTGCGTACCGCCGTACGTCAGGTTGTTCTTGAAGTTGAAGACGTTGAAGCCTTCCGCCGTGATGCTGACCTTCTTGCCGTTCATGTCGAAGAGCGGGCGCGCGAGGCGCACGTCGACATTGCGGTACCAATTCACCCAGGCATTCACCGGCATCGCCGTGCGGATACCCGTGCTGGTCACGGTGCCGCCCGGATAGTCGTCGCCGGTGATGTTGTCGAGGTTAATGTCGCGGCCGTCGATCTGGCCGAACGGACGCGGACTGGCAAACGTCGACACCGCGGAGAACAAGAACTTGAACGGCAACGGCGTGACGTTCGAGATCACGAAGCGATGGCGCTCGTCACCCGTCGTACGCTGACGATTGAACAGGAAGCCGTAGGCAAAGTTCGGCAGCGCCGCCGTGTCAAAGTCACCCTGATAGAAGCCGAGCGTGTAGGCAAAGTTCACGCGCGACCGCTTCCGCTGCCAGGTGGCCTGGACCATCATCGCCGAGTAGTCAGACTGGCCGATGTCATCCCACAGCAGGATGTCGCCGTAGTTGGCGGTCAGCTTGCGCCGGTTCGGTGTGACGGTCTTGTCGAGATAGTTCGGGTTGCGCTGCACATAGAGGTTGTCCATGTGCTGGATCACGTAGTCCAGGTTGAGCCCGAACTCCGGCGTGAGCTGATGCCCAATGCCCAGCGACGCTTGACGGCTGTGCGGGGTCTTCATCTCCAGGTTCATCAGGATGGGCGCTGGCGAACCAGACTGCCCGGCGATCACGCGCTGACGAAGCACAGCCGGATCCTTCGTCGGCAGGTTCGTCGTGTTGTTGAACGTGAAGTTGTACGTACGCCACGTGGAGTTGCGGCGATCCTGGAAGCCCATGAAGCTCGTGACGCGATCGTAGATGATACCGAAGCCGCCGCGCACGAACGTCTTGTTGTTCTTGAACGGATCCCACGAGAACGACACCCGCGGCGAGAAGTTGCCGAGCTGGTTCTTGCGGTTGCCGGCGTTCAGATAATTCTTGAGCTCCGGAATCGCCTGCAGCACCGGATCCTTCGACCACGGCGTGACGTAGTCGTTGTTCATCGTGTTCAACTCGGCGTCGTGACGCAGGCCGAGCGACAACGTGAAGTTCGGCTTGATACGCCACTCATCGTTGATGTACACGCCGGTGGTGTAGCCGGTGGCATCGGCGATGGCGTCGGACGTGCCGTTCGGGTCGTTGAAGCCCACCGCGATCGACGCCGTGTTCGGCAGCGATGACGTGTCGGTGAGGAAGCTGAACGTGCCGTTCGTGTTGTTCGGCTGGTTTTGCGTGGCGGCGATGCTGCTCACCTCCACACCGAACTTCAGCACGTGTGAGCCGTACCAGTCGTCGATGTTCTTCGTCGCGCGATCCACAAATCGCAGGTGCGTTTCCTTGAGGATGAGCGGGAAGCCCGACGTGCCGGTGATGATGCCCGGGTACGTGAACTGCGGGCCTGGTACCAACGGCGCCTCGTTGTGATTCCAATTCACAATCTGGAGGCTCGCTTCGTTCACATAGTTACCGCTCTTCGAGATGTACCGCTGACGGAGCTGGCCGGTGTAGATCTCGTACTTCTGCGAAATGCCGCCGTCCTGCGACGTGCGGCCACCGAAGTTGCCCTCACCGCGCAGGAAGCGCGCCGACGCCATCACGTCGTACGTCAGACGTGGGTTCTGCACGTACGTGAGACGCGTGTACGACGAGTGATTCTTGTTGGGCGCGAGGAACGATCCCTTGTACTTGCTGTCCCACTGCGCGTTGCCGCTCACCGGATTCACGTCGAGATAAAAGTCGGTCGACGTGAGCTCATAGCTCGTCGCCAGGAACAGCTTGTCCTTGGCGAGCGGGCCGCGGATGTTGAAGCCCAGCTGCTGCTTGCCGTAGTTCGGCGTGGGTGCCGACTTGGCGAGGAACGCATTGCGCGCCGTCATCGACTTGTTCTGCAGGAAGCCGAACGCCGAGCCTTCCCACTTGTTCGTGCCGCGGCGGCTTTCCGCACTGATCACGTACGAACCGGCACGCGTGTACTCGGCGTCGTACGGATTGAGATAGACACGGAACGTCTCGAGCCCTTCCTGTGGCAGCGGCGAACCGGTCTGACCGAGACCCACGATGTTGCCGTTGAAGAGGCTCTTCATTTCGACGCCGTCCATGTAGACGTTGAAGAAACGAAGATCTGGCGCGGCGCCACCCGAGGGGAGCGTGCGTCCCGACTGTGGCGCGTAGGTTTTGATGCCCGGGGCGATACCGGCGAGGTTCATGATGCCGCGGGAGCTGAGCGGCAGGTTCTCGATCTCTTCCTTTACAACCGGCGCCGAGACCGACATGCGCTGCACTTCGACTTGCTTCACGCGCTCGGCCGTCACGGTTTGCGCGTCGAGTTCGGCCGCGCCTTTCTCGAGATTGAACTCGAGTCGAGCGCGCTGGCCAATCACGAGTTCGACCGTATCAGTCGCCTGGCGATACCCCAACGCGCGCACATTGACGGTGTAGCGACCGGTATACAGACCGAGCACGCGAAACTCGCCCGTTGGGCGCGTGGTCGTGTTCGATACTTCGCTGGTCGAGATGTTGCGCACCGTGACCTGCGCGCCGGTGATCGGATTGCCGTCGGCGCGAACGGCGCCTTCAAGGGTGATGGTGTTCTGGGCGAGCGCCGTACTGGCGGCGATCACCGACGTGGACGCCGCGAGGAGCAACCGTGTGACCGGTCGCATCATGGGCCTTCCTGGTCGAGGGAGTGTAGGGAGAGATCGATGGGACGCTATACGGATCAAATTGCGTCGAAGTTGCTGCGCTCGCAGTAGTTTCCCGCTATCGAGTCGTCCGGCACCGCGCCCTCCGCTCCGCGCCCTCCGCGATAGAAATGAGAAGCCCATCCACAACCTCCGCGCCCTCGCGTCCAGCCTCATCCTCCGCGCCCTGGCGTCCAGCCTCACTGGACGCCCTCTGGATGCCCTTCAGCGCCAACCGCGCGTTCAAGGCCGCGCCGCGCCTGCTCGCGCGCGCCGAGGGCGTGCACTACTGGGATGTCGACGGCAATCGCGTCCTGGACGGCACCTCGGGGCTGTGGTGCGTGAATGCCGGCCATGCACGTCCGAGAATTGTGGAGGCGATCACCCGAGCCGCCGCGACGCTCGACTACGCGCCCGGCTTCAACATGGGTCACCCGGCGCCGTTCGAATTCGCGGATCGCTTGGCGGCGATCGCACCGAAGGGGCTCGATCGGGTTTTCTTCACGAATTCCGGCTCCGAGTCGGTCGACACCGCGATGAAGATCATCATGGCTTATTTCGGTGCACGGGGTGAGTCACAGCGCGTGCGCTTTGTCGGTCGCGAGAAGGGCTACCACGGTGTGGGCTTTGGTGGAATTTCTGTGGGCGGACTCGAGAACAATCGCAAGGCGTTCTCGCGCTATCTGCTGCCGTTCACCGATGCGCATCTCCCCACCACGCACGGCGTCGAGGCCAATCGCTTTGCGAAGGGACAACCCACGCACGGCGCCGATCTCGCCGATGCACTCGAAGCGATGTGCACCACACACGGCGGTGACACCATCGCCGCCGTGTTCGTTGAGCCGATGGCCGGCTCCGCTGGCGTGCATGTACCGCCGGTTGGCTATCTCGATCGACTGCGCGCCATCTGCGACACGCACGGCATCCTTCTGGTCTTCGACGAAGTCATCACCGGCTTCGGCCGACTGGGTGCAGCGTTCGGTGCGCAGCGCTTTGGCGTCACGCCCGATATGATGACGGTCGCAAAGGGGATCACCAACGGCGCCGTACCGATGGGCGCCGTGTTCGCGCGTCGCGAGATGTATGACACGGTCGTCGACAACACGGCGGGCGGCATTGAGTTCTTTCACGGCTACACCTACTCCGGGCATCCCCTTGCCTGCGCGGCGGGTATCGCAACCCTCGACACGTACGAGGAGGAAGGGCTCTTCGAGCGTGCCGCGGAACTCGCGCCGTATTGGGAGCAGGCGGTGCATTCGCTGCGTGGCGAGCCGAATGTCATCGACATTCGCAACATGGGAATGGTGGCCGGCATCGAGGTCGCGTCGCGCGACGGCCAGGTTGGCGCGCGCGGTCTCGAGGCCCATATCGATTGCTTCCAGCACGGCCTGCTCGTGCGCTTCACCGGTGACACCATCGCGATGAGCCCACCGCTCATCGTGGAACATCACCACATCGACGAAATGATCGACGGTGTGCGAGGGGCACTGCGCCGACTGCGGTAGCGTCTTGTCCCTGACGTATGTTGCTTCAACGCAACGCGTTACGTCACCGGCCGGCTTGCGGATCATTCCTGAGATCGGCAGGTTTGAGGGGTTGTGAAGCGAAATTCACTGTGCTTGTGGAGCAGCTGATGTCTCGTCGACCCCTCCGCGTTACCGTCACCGTCATTGCCATGGCGGTGCTCGGCGCCTGCTCCACTGCGTCGGATGTTGTTGCCCCCGATGCGCGATTCGCGAAGAAGCCGGATCCGGACTTCGAGTCGTATGTGACCGGCGTGCCGAACGCATCGAGCGTCGGCCTGGGCGGCGTCTATGTCGCCGGTGGTGGAGCTGACGATGATATCGGCATGGGCTGGCTCGTGCAGCAGGGAGGCGTGGCCGGCCTGGGCAAGAAGTCGGTGCCCTACTATGGAGACGTGGTGGTGCTGCGCACGAGCGGCACCAAGGCGTACAACAACTGGATCGACAAGCTCGGGGCGAACTCCGTCACCACGCTGATCATCAACAACGCCGACGGCGCGAACAGCGACAGCGTTGTCGCCGCGATCTCGCGCGCCGAAGTGATCTTCATTGCTGGCGGTGATCAGTCGACATATGTGAACCTCTGGGAAGGCTCGCGGTTGCAGCAGGCCGTGAACGCGCGTGTCGCAGCGGGCTACCCCATCGGCGGCACCAGCGCCGGACTGCACGTGCTCTCGCAGTTCATCTACTCAGCGCAGGACGTGTCCACCACGTCCGCGGTCGCATTGGCCGACCCGTACGATGGTTCGATCACGTTTGCGCAGCAGCTGTTCACGGTGCCAATGCTCAATGGCGTGATCACCGATTCGCACTTCACCACGCGTGATCGCATGGGCCGCCTCTACACCTTCCTCGCGCGCCTGCAGGCCGACGCGGTGTCGATGACGCCGCGCGGATTGGCCGTCGACGAAGGTTCAGCTGTTGGCATCAACGCGCTTGGCGTTGCGACGGTATTCGGCGCCGGCAATGGCGCGTATCTCGTGACGCCGGCGAAGAAGTCGCGCAGCACGCTGCCGACTCCGCTGACCTACGGTGCGATGTCGGTCGTGCGGGTGCCGGTCGGCGGCGTGTTCAACGCGCTCACGTTCGCGGCGAGCGGCACGCCGTACACGCTGACCGCGAACGCGGGCATTCTAACGTCATCGAACGGCAGCCTCTACTAACTGGCGTCAGTTCGATTTCCGCTGCAGCACCGGATTCCGCAGCACGCCGACCTGCTCGAGCTCCACTTCCACCACGTCGCCGGATTTCATCTGGCGCGTGGTGCCGGGAGTACCGCTGTAAATGACATCGCCCGGTTCGAGTGTGACGTATTTGCTGATGTAGCTCACGATCTCGGCGACGTTGAAAATGAGGTCCTTGGTGCGCTGTGACTGCACCACTTCGCCGTTCAACCGCGTTTGCAGCAACAAGTCATCGAAGTTGACGCCGCGTACAATGACTGGCCCCAGCGGGCCAAACGTGTCCGCCGCTTTCGCGCGGAACCACTGCAGATCGCTCTTCTGCCAATCACGCTCCGACACATCGTTGCCGGTCGTCACGCCGAACACATAGTCCTTCGCCTTGTCGAGCGGCACGTTCTGCGCACGCCTTCCGATCACGAGCACCATCTCGCCTTCGTAGTGCACGTTCTTGGCGTCGGGCGGGATGATGACCGTGTCGTTGTGCGCAATGATCGATGTCGGCAGCTTCGCGAACAACCCGGGATACGCGGCCGCCGAGCGCTCACCGAGATGCGTTTGGTAATTGAGCCCCACCGCGATCACTTTGCTCGGCACCGCCGGAGCCAACAGCTTCGCTTTCGAGCGCGCGACTTTCACGCCCGTCGCTGTTCCACCCAACCATGGGGCGGCTCGCAACTGGGCAATCTGATCACCTTCGAGGCGGCCATACGACACCGTGGTGCCAACTTGATAGCGCACGAACTCCTGCTTGCCGCTCTGCGCCGAGATGGTCGTCACAAGCAACGCACTGGCCATCGTCGCAACTGCCGTCAGCACCACGGTGGATCGCATGGCTACCTCAATGATGTCAGAGTTCGAAGGTGATGATCGCGAAGATGACCGCAGCGAAGGCCGCGAGCAGGTTGATCTTGCCGAGCATCTGAATGCGCCCAAGCGCCGCGGCGTCGCCGCTCATGGCCTTGCGCTTGTTCATGTGAATGATGCCCACCGAAATGGTGAGCAGCAGCACGGCAGCCAACTTGTAGTGGAACGTCGCCGGTAGCGATGAAAAACCGTCGTACTTGGTGAAGACCATCGTGAGGCCGGTGATCCAGAGCAACGGCAGTCCGATGTCCCCGAGCCGCGCCATCGCGAACGCCGCGCGCCCAAGCACCGGCTTCTCATTCGGCGGCGCCGCAGCGATGAGCTTGGCCAGCATGATATTCGAGAACGGCACTGAAAAGCCAAGTGCCAGTCCCATGAAATGAAAGAACAGCAGCGCGCGGTTCATATGAGCAACTCGTGAGTCGAAGTAGGGGATCGATTGGGCTCAATAAGTTTCGCCCAATCGTCCGATCTCACATGGGTCAAACGTCCCTGAAATCGTTGTTCTGGGATGCCCCGGATGTCTGGGATGCCTGGTGACGGTTGTTTACGATCTGGCCGTTCCGCGAGTACAGGATTGCGGCAAGATCGCAAACTGAAGTCACCGGGCATCCTGGACATCCCGGGCATCCCGGAACTGCAAATGATTTTCTGTGTCAGGGTGCGGGACGGCGATAGAGGCCCACCAACACGCCCTTCCCACGCACATGCCCCGCAATCTGCTTCATCACCTCAGCGCGAGTGAGCGGAGGAGACATAGTTGTTGGCGCAACATTCACGTTGATATCGAGCGCATAGAGCTCGAACACATAGTGATGCGGCGAACCGGTGGCCGGAGCAGCTGGTCCGCGATAGTACGGCCCGCTCGCGCTGATCTGCCGCGAGTTGTCTTCGCGCTGCGAACCACTCGGTACGCCAGCCGGCAGCGAGGTCGCGGAACCGGGGATATTCCACACCATCCACTGCAGCAGATCATCGGTGCCGTCGCCGAGTGCTGCGTCGGCGTCGTGCACGATGAGTACAAAGCTGCGCGTCGAATCGGGTGCGTTACTCCAGCTGAGCGCCGGTGAAACATCGCGTCCCATCTGCGACTGCGCTTCGGGGATTACCCCGCCGTCGGTGAATGCCGTCGACGTGAGTGTCATGATGCGCATCGCCGCGCGCTGCGGATTGGCTGGCTGCGCTGCGCGTGCGGGTTGTGCCGGTTGCGCGGTCGCCTGCGCATGGGCCGCGTTCGCAGCAACGCTCAGTGCCGCCGCGAAAATCAGAGCTCGAGTCATGGTCCGCGCCCTCACTTGAACGATGCCGGCTGCGTCTTGCGCCATGCGTCGTAGCGCATGCGCAGCGTCTTCACCGGATTGAGATTCTCACCGGGCTTGATCGCATTGGGGCCCGGCTGATTGGGCTGCGTCACCGTGAGGTACATGCTGTACTTGCCGTTGTTGTGCGAGTCGCCATTGGTGTCGCCCTTGTTCGCCATCAGGATGTACGCGACGTAGGCGGTGCGACCCTCGCACGGAATGGCCGGCTTGGTTTCACCGGCTGGCAGCGGAGGGCAGGTGCAGCGGCTATCACCACCAAACCTGTCGGCCGTTTCCAGCGCGGCGATCACGCGATCCGTGATCGCGCCCTGCGTCTGCAGAAACGCGCGCACGGCGTTGGGGATGACATCACCGGTGCGCAGGATGTTGCCTTGGATGGAGTAGTAGATCTGCGTGCCCGGCACCTGCCCCTGCATGTCCTGTGTGACATAGCCGTTGCTGAGTCCGGAATGACCGGCGGAACGTCCCGTCAGATCAAGGATGCCGAACTGTCGCGATTGGAACGCCGGATCGGCCGAGAGCATTTCGATGATGCGCTTGGGATCGGTCCCCTTCTGCAGCTCGCGGTAGACGAGCATCTGATTGGCGTGCGTCCCATCGACGCCGGCCTGACAGGCCGCCACGCCCTTTCCAGGAACGACAACCGCCTGAATGCCCATGAGAAATCCGTCGTCACGATCGACACAGGTTGCCGACGCAATCACGACACGACCGGTGGCCATGTCGACGGCGATGACCGACCAGGTGGCATGTGCGGCACGCGGCAGCACGACAACGAGAAGCGCGGTAAGTACTGACCACAGGCGGCGCCGAAGAATCCGGAAGGGCATAAAGAGGAGGGCTGAGGGCGTCTGCAAACTCGTTACCAAAAGGCAGCACGCAGCGCACTCCGTCCAGAGTCAATTCGCCATGCCGGGGTTCACACAGCGCGCTACAATAGAGGCGCATCTTTGCCCACTGGTCCCGAACCCGGCCCGACCATGACTCAGCTGGCTCTTCGCCCCGCCCTGTTCACCACTCGGCGCCTTCTCTTCGGCCTGGCCGTGTTGGCGCCATCGGCACTGTCGTCGCAAGTCGCGCCGCATCCGTTCAACCTGGAAGACCTGCTCGATACGCGAAACACCGCGCTTGGCGCGATGAGTCAGGACGGCCAGTACGTGGTGGCGTTGATGTCGCGTGCGCGGACGAGCATGGGTGTGGACTACAATCGGTCATTCGGCGATCCCACCTACTCGGCGCCCACCAAACGCGAAAGCTGGATCATCGACACGCGCACGGGCGCAAAAAGTCCCTTGTTCGCCGAACCGCGCGTGATTGGCGCACAGGCCTGGTCGCCCGACGGAAAGACGCTCGCAGTGGCCGTGCAACGCGATGACGATCGATACGACCTGCTGTTGTGGGACCGTCAATCGAAGAAAGCCGTTCCCCTCAGGATTCCGACTGGGCGCTACGTCTTCGCCACGTCACGCGTGCGATGGAACAGCGACGGCAGCGCGCTCTTCGTGTCGTTGCGGAGCGACAGTTGGCGCACTGCGGCCGCGGCCGAGTTTGCGCGTTTGACTACCGGTCCGCGCATCGTGCAATCGAGCAGTGAACCCTTTCTCGCCTGGAACGCCATTCAGCGCCGCGGCACGATCGAGTCGGTCGTGCGCGTCGATCGTGCGAGCGGTGCATCGACGGATATTCTTCCCGAAGCGATGCGTCAGTCGTGGCAAGTTTCGCAGGACGGCGCCATGGTGGTGTACACCGAAGACATCACTACCAGAACCGACTACGACGTCATTGGTGGCAGTGAGCATAAGCTGCTCGCACGCGCGGTGAGTGGTGGCACGCCGGCGGTGCTTTTCCCGACGCTCAAGAACGTGCGTCTGGTGTGGGATCGCGCCGGTCGTCGCTATGTGTGGCTGCAGGGCGATCAGCTGCTCACGGCGCAGTTGGGTGACAGCGCGCGAACGCGCCTCGCCGGCGACAGTGTGGCCTCACGCGACACGACGGCGGCCGCTCGCACGCGTCGTGCGAAGGAGCGCTTCACGCCGGTGAGCTTTGTGGATGGCGCGGCGACGCCGCAGTTGGTGGCCACGAATCCGGATGGCATCTGGCTTATCGATGTCGCGTCAAAGCAGCGACGGATGGTGGCAGCAACGAACGACTCGAATACGGCCATGCCGCGCATTCGCTATGTCGGCGCGGTGAATTCCGGAGCGCAGCTGTTGCTGGCGATGGAATCGCGCACAGTATGGCAACGCGCGTTGTTGCGCTTTGATGTCGCCACCGGTCGCACCGATACACTCTTTCAGGGGTCGCGTCTCTTCGGCAGCTTCGCGGTGAGCGAAAACGGTAGCACGGTGGTGCTGTCGGGTGGAGATGGCAATCGCCCAGGTGATCTGTGGGCCATGACCGCACCATTCGGTGAGCCCAGGCGCTTGACCGAAGCGAACCCCATGCTCGCCGAGCGCAGCTTGGGTCCCACCGAACTGCTCTCGTATCTCGATGCTGATGGGACGCGTGAGTTCGGCGTCGTGCACTATCCAACGAACTACGTAAAGGGGCGCGCGTATCCCACGGTGTTCCTCATCTATGAAGACTTCTTCGCTGATGGATGGGACGGGCTCGCCAACTTGCTCAACGCCAACGGCTATGTCGTGGTCAAGCCGAGCGTACGCTTCGACATAGGGTATCCGGGCGAGGCGTGGGTCAAAGGTGTGACCGCTGCAGCGAACAAGCTCATCGAGATGGGTGTTGCCGACAGCACCAAGCTCGGTGTGCAGGGCACGAGCTACGGCGGCTATGCGACCAACTTACTGATCACGCAAACGAATCGATTCAAAGCCGCGATCAACGTGAGTGGCAAGGTCGATGTGATCAGCTTCTATACCGATTCACCGCGACTTGGTGTGCGTAATGTGCATGCCGCCGAAAAGAGTCAGGACCGACTGGGAGCAACGCTGTGGGAAGCGCCGCAGAAGTACATGGCGCAGTCGGCCATCATGTATGCCGATCGCATCAAGACACCGCTCATGCTCATGACGGGCGAGATGGACGGCAACGTGCCGGCGATCAACTCGCGCGAAATGTTCTACGCGCTCCGCCGACTCGGCAAGGAGGTGATGTGGGTGAGCTATGCGAAGGGCGGCCACGGCACGCCACTCTCGAGTATTGACGATTGGACCGACTTCTACACCCGCACACTCGACTGGTGGGCCAAGTACCTGAAGGGCGAAAAGACCGCAACCAAAGCCACGGATATGCAGCCCTGATGCAGCATCGGCGAATGCTCGGATTTCGCGCGGCAGTGACGCTGGCGCTTGTCAGCGCGATGGGCGCGTGCGGAAAGTCCGAGCCGCCGCGTGTCGCGGAGGTCGTGGTGTCGCCATCCGCCGCGACGCTGATGGTGGGACAGCCGTTCACCTTCACCGCAACACCGCAGACGTCGAGGGGCGCTGCTCTGACCGGGCGCACGGTGACGTGGAGCAGCACCAACACCAGCGTTGCCACCATTTCGACCGGTGGTGCGGTGACGGTGCTGGCTCCCGGCTCCGCCACCATCACGGCAACGAGCGAAGGCGAGAATGGCTACGCCCAGCTCACCGCGATACCGGTGCCGGTGAGTCGCGTGATCGTATCGCTTGCGGCTACCTCACTGTTCGTCACGCAATCCACGCAGGGCAGCGCCAGCGTGACCGATTCCATCGGCGGAGTGCTCATCGGGCGCACGATCACGTGGACGAGCAGTGCACCATCGGTAGCATCGGTCTCGGCGAACGGATTGGTGGTCGCAGTGAGTGCAGGGTCGGCGACGATCACCGCGAGTAGTGAGGGCAAAAGTTCCGGTGTCGTCGTGACCGTGCAAGCGCTCAACGGCCCGCCGGTACTCGAAAGCCTGTCGACGACCACGCTCGTTCCTGGACAGACGGTCACGCTGCGTGGCGTAGGTTTTGGCCCGAGCATCGGCGCAAATCAGCTTACCATTCGCGGCGTCGCCGTTCCCATTCTGGCGGCGCAACCCAATCAGTTGTCCTTCACCGTGCCCTGTCAGAATGCGGGAACGGCGGCTATTCAGGTCGCAACATCCGGCGGCACGAGCACGGCGCTTTCCGCCACGCTCGCGCCCATGCTGCGAACGCTCACGAAGGGGCAGTCGATCATCATCACCGCCGCCGATTCGAGTGCGTGCAATCAATTGCAAGGCACCGGCACAGCGGCGCGCTACCTCGCGGTGGTGTCGAGCAATGTCACGAACCAGAACACGGTCACGGACTTCGAGCTTGCCGGAAACACCAGCGGACTTGTCGCAGCGCGCTCAATCTCGGCATCAGCGGCGGTGAACAACGCGCCGTTCTCCGAGGAGCTCTCTCGACAGAATGCCGCACATCTCGCGCATCTCGAGTACGAACGCGCGCTGTATCCGGCGACGCGCGCGGCCATCGCGACCGCTCGTCCGCGGGTTGCACGCGTGGTAGCGCCGCCCAGCGTCGGCGACATGCGAAGCTTCTATTACAACTTCAACAGTTGCAACGACTCCACGCTGATCATTCGCGGACGTGTCGTCTACGCCGGCACGCGCAGCATCGTGTGGGAGGACTCGGCGAATGGGCTTTCCACGACTGCCAATCCTGAGCTGCTCCCCTATTACCAGCGCATCGGTCAGATCTTCGATCAGGATCAGTACGACGTCGTCAGGAACACCTTTGGCGATCCGTTGCGTCGTGATGCACTGACCGACTTCGACGAACGCGTGCACATGGTGTTCACGTCTCGGCTCAATGGTTCGGGCGCCGCAGCGTATGTCACCTCGTGCGATGCGGCTGCACGCGGACCAAGTCGCTGGGGGAGCAACTTCGGTGAGTTCTTTTATGGCATGACGCCAACTACCGCCGGCACGAGCGTCACCAGTACAGCGCAGCCACCCGGATGGTTCGCCTTCATGGTTCGCACCGTGGTGCACGAGGTGAAGCACATCGCGTCGCTGTCCGCGCGACTGTCAAACGGCGCATCGGCCTTCGAAGCGTCATGGCTCGAGGAAGGCACAGCGCGCCACGCGGAAGAAGTGTGGGCGCGCGAAAAACTGCACAAGGTCGCGTTCAAGGGGAACAGCGGCTACGGCACTGCGGCGAGCAACGGTGTGTTCTGCGATTTCAACCTCGCGAACACGGTGTGCAACGCGAACGATCCGCTGCGCCGACCCAGTTGGGGAATGCGCCGGCAGTTCAACGAAGTGAAGCCCAAGCTCGACGAGCCGTGGAACTGGTCACCGTATGGCGACGCCACCGGTCAGAGTGGCGCGGTGTTCTACAACACCACGTGGAGTCTGGTGCGCTATGCGGGCGATCGATACGGTACGAGCGACGCCGCGTTCTTCACCGCGCTCACGAACGGCACCACCACCGGCGTCAACACGCTCACCGCACTGACCGGCGTGTCGATGGATCGACTGATTGGCGGGTGGGGACTCGCGCTGTACGCCGACGATTATCCCGGGCTCGGCGTGGTGAACAACGACGCAAGCTTTCTGACCTGGAACCTGCGCGACATCTACGGCGGATTGAGCGCCGACCCCCTCTGGAGCTCCACCTACACGCGTCCGTTCCCCATCGCGCCGGTCGCGCTCACCTTCGGCAGCTTTGTCGCGCAGCGCACCGCCATTCGCGGCGGCGCGCACGCGTACTTCGAAATCTCCGGCACACCAAACACGCCGCAGCTGCTCGACCTCCGTGCACTCGGCGGTGGCACGATGCCCAGCAACCTCCGACTCGCGATCATGCGACTCCAGTAACCCCCGTTTCAAGGGGTCAGAGTCGTTGAAATTCCGTAACCCGTTTCAAGGGGTCAGAGTCGTTGAAAATTCGTTTCAAGGGGTCAGAGTCGTTGAAAATTTGCCCGAAATAGCAAAGCGGGATCGCACCGAGTGGTGCGATCCCGCTTTTTCTGCCCGAGACGGAATCAGGCGCGAGCCGGCCCCAGGATGTTGCGGGCGAACAGGCCAATCACGATCGCGATAATTGCGATATCGCCGATCGGTCCAACCATGCGGATGATGTCGAAGATCCCCGAGATGAGCATCAGGGGGAGCTTCAAAATCGGCAGCAGAAAATCGGCGTTCGCCGGATGGGAAAAGAACGGCATCAGAAAGCCTCTTTGGGGTCAGACTCCAAGACTAAGCGGTCGGGGCGAAAGCAAAAAGGGTCTCCCCGGCGCTCACTTGGCCACGGCGTCCTTGGCAATAATGCCAAAGTCGTCCTGACCATGCCCCTGCGCGATCACCTCGTCCATCCGGGCCGCGATAGCTGGCAGCGTTGCCAGAGGGCGCGCGCCCACCGTCTCCAACATCAAGCGCACGTCCTTTCGGGCCATGTCGAGCTCGAAGCTCGCCTTGAAGTTGCCCTCTGCCATGTTCTTGCCGCGGATCTGCAGCATGTTCGTCGGATTGAACATGCCGAGCAGCTTGAGCGCGTCCGGCGCCGACACACCACTTTCGGCGCCGAGCGTGAACACGTCGGCGAGCATCGCACCCATGCCGATAATGAAGCAGTTCCCGATCAGCTTGTAGACCGCCGCCAGATCGGGACGCTCACCCCAGTATTCCACGCGGGCCGCCTGCTTCTCGAGCGCCGGCTTCACCGCCTCAAACAGCGCCGCCGGTCCGGCCGCCGTGATGATCCCCTGCGCCTGACGCGCCGCTGCCGGACCAACAAAGACCGGGCAGTGGAGATACTTCACGCCCTCGGCATTGAGTCGCGTAGCCCGTTCTGCCGTGAGGTCGGGACGTGTTGTCGTGTGGTCCACCACAATTGCATTGGCGTCGAGTGCACCGCGGAAATCGGAAATAACCGATTCAACGACGGCGTCATCCTTGAGCACCAGATGAACCCGTTCCGCGCCGCGAACCGCATCGGCGGGCGTGTCGGCGACTTTCGCGCCGAAAGCTGCAAGCGCTTCCGCCTTGCTGCGGGTGCGGTTCCACACGGTCACCGAATCGCCGCGTCCAAGCGCGGCTTCCACGAAGCCACTGCCAAGCAGCCCCGTGCCGAGGTATGCGATGTTGGCCATAAAACAAACATAGCCAGCAATGCATTCCCTCTGCACATTCTCATCCTGAGTTCGGCAATCTGGCCGCGTGTCCCGCTCCGGTTTTCACCCCTGCCCCACACCTGCCATGCGTCGTCTTGTAGTTGCATCCCTCGCGATCGCGGCGCTCGCCGCTTGCCACAAGGGCGGAGGAGCCAGCGCCGGTAGCGGCCCGGCCGCGAAGATGGCCACGCCGGCCGAAGTCACCCCCGCGAACGTCGCGCTCGGCGATTCGTTGTTCAACAACGGCGGCTGCATGCGCTGTCACGGCAAGGCCGGCATCGGCGCGCAGAATGGCCCCGTACTCGCCGACAACACGTGGGATCAGCTCACGTCCGGCAGCTTCGAAGAGATCAAGGGCATCATCACGACCGGCGTGCCCAAGGAGAAGATCAAGGTCACCACGCGCCCCAATCCCATGGGTGCTCGCGGCGGTCGCATGAATCTCACCGACGCGCAGATCGTGGCGGTGGCCGCGTATGTGTATACGCTGAGCCATCCGGGAGCGGTGAAGAAGTAAGCGGCGCTACTCGCCGCTGATGCGAGGGGCGGGGGCGCGATTGCGCTTCCGCCCCTTGATCATCGCCGGCATCACCAACAGTACCCCCAGCGTCGCACTGATCGTCCCGCCCGCCGTCGCAAGTGCAATCGCCCCAAAGATGGTCTTCGTGCTCGTGCCGACGCTGAGCGGAATCAGCGAAGCCAACGCCGACAGCGTGATGATCACAATCATCGGCGCACGATCAAGCACCGACCGCAGCACCAATCCCGCGTGCAGATAGCCAAGTGCGCGTCGTCGTTCGAGCGCTGCATCGATGAACAGAATGCCCTGGTGCACGGCGAGGCCCACCACGAGAATCACGCCCACCGCCGCCTCGCGCGTGAATGCGGCATCGGCGGCCCAGAAGGCGACAACCACACCAGCCAACGCGAGTGGCAATGACAAGAACACCATCGCCGCGCCCCACACGCTGTCAAAGACGAGTGCGACCGTGAGAATCACCAGCGTGAGACCAATCGCGAACACCAGCCACAGTCCTTTGGCGCTGTCGTCACGCTCGTAGAAGCCGCCGTCGGACATATCGCGGATCTGATAGCCGGCCGGCGCCGCGAGTGATTTGAAGAACGCGTTGTGCGTACGCCGCGCGAGCTTGGCGGGACCACGGAAGTCATAGCTCACCGTGCGCACATATTGCTGATCCTCACGGACGACGGAACTCAGCGCCTCACGCGAATCAACCAGCGCCACGTCACGCACACGCACCGGCGCGCCAAACATGTTCGGAATCAGCGCATCCTGCAGTTCGTCGAGTGTACGCTCTCGTGCACCGGTCGCTTTCACCGAGATCGGAAGCTCGTCGCCGCCGATTTCGAGTTTCTGCGAACCAATAGGTCCGCGTACTTCTCTGGCAACGGCCATCGCGAACATCCCCGCGCTGAGTCCGTAGCGCGAGAGCGCCGCACGGTCCGGCTCGAGCACCGCCTGGTAGCCGCGCTCACTGCCACCCCATCCACCACCGCTCGTGATGCGCACTTCCTGCACGCGCGTGATCCGCTCGAGTCGTCGCTTGAGATCTTCCGCGACACGAGTCACGCCATCGTACTGAAAGCCGCGCACCTGCATGCGAAAGCTCGAGAAGCTCCCGCCGCCGCCACCGCTGTAGAAACCCTGTCCCGTTCCCGACACGCTCACCTGCGCGCCACCAATCAGCACGGCACGCTGAATCAGCAGCTCTTGCAGCTCCATCGGCGCGCCGGTGAATTGTCCGTCGCGCGTGAAGATCACCTGCATCCTTCCCCCCGAGCGTCCACCGCCCTGGGTACGCACCTGCTCCACCTCGGGACGTCCGAGGACGATGCGCTCGAAGTCCTGCATCCCGCGATCGAGCGTGGCCGGATCCGATCCGCGCGGGAACGTCAACGATGCCGTGAGCGTCGCGCGCTGCTCGCCATATCCGCCCCAACTCGACCTCGGCACCTTCTCGACGAACACCCACGTCAGACCAGCGAGCGTGCTCACCGCCAGAAACAGTGTGGCCCACCGCCAGCGAAGCGATCGTGCCACCACCCGAGTGTAGACGCGTTTGACGAACGGCCACGGCGCTCCCCTGGCCGCGACGCGCGAACCGAGCGCGGGCACCACCAGCAGCGCAGTGATCACACTCCACACCAGCGCAATCACGAACGCCAGCGCAAAGGGCACGAACGCTGCGCGTGCATTGCCTTGCAGGTAGAGAAATGGAAAGAGCACGACCGCCGTGGTCAGCGTACTGCCAATCACGGCGGGTGCAATGCGCCGAGTGGCGGCAGCGCGGCCGTCGGGTGTGTCTTCGGCGCGGGCGAGGCGATCAACCACCACGATCGCGTTTTGCACCAGAATGCCGACACCCATGCCAAGCCCGGCAAGCGTGAGCAGATTCGCTGGAATGTCGGCGACATAGAGCGTGAGTGCCGTGGCCGCCAACGCCACGGCCGCAGAGCCCATCACGACCGCAACGGCACGCCAGCGACGAAGCAGCGCGGCAAGCACGAGCAACACCGCACCGAAGGCGATCGCGCCGCGCGTGGTGAGGTCACGCAGCTCCGACGCCAGGTCGACGCTTTCGTCGCTCGCCACCTTGAGACGAATTCCCGGCGGCATCGCACGCGTGAGCTCCGCAATCACTGCACGCAGCGCCGCGGCGGTTTTGATGGCGTCGGCGCCAGGATGCCGCGACACATCTATACTGACCGCGGGAATGCCGTCAATGCGATTGAACCGACCACGATTGTCTTCTTCGCCTCGAATGGTGGCAAGTTCACCGAGTCGAAAGACCCGACCACCGGCGCCAATGATTGGAAGCGACGCAAGACTGTCGAGCGCGGCCGGCTGATCGCGCAGCACGACCGTCTGCACCTGCGAGCCACGCGAAAGATCACCGAGCGCCTCAACGATGCGCGCACCGCGAATCGCCTGCGTGAGACGTTCAGGCGGCAGGTTCATTTGACGCAGACGGGCAGCGTCGTAGCTCACGGACACGCCGAGTTCCGCGCCGCCTTGTACGTCGACTCCCGAAACCCCCGCAACGCTGGCGAGCCTTGGCTTGACGCGCTCGTTGAGCAGCCGCTGCAACGCACCCGCTGTATACGGCCCGGAGATGGTGAGCGAGAGCAGCGGCGCTTCGCTCAGCCCCTCCGGCACATAGTTCGAAACGAATGGCTGCGACACACCCAGTGGCAGCTCGGTACGCAGCAACTCGAGTCGTTCGAGAATCGCCAAGCGCGCCATCTGCACGTCAGTGCTCGGCTCGAGCTCCACCGTCAACTGCGCCAGCTCGTCGAGACTCGTGCTGTTGACGCGTTTCACACCGCGAACACCCAGGATCGCCGATTCGATTGGGGACGTCAGATACGTCTCAATCACTTCCGGTGAAGATCCCGCCCAACTCGCGCCCACGGTCAACCGGGGCAACTCCACCGTGGTTTTGGTGGCGAGCGGCAAGCGCGTGAACGCGACCGCGCCTGCGAGGAGCAGTGCGAGACAGGCAGCCCACACAACGGCCGGTCGATGCGTTGCCGCGCGAATCACGCGCTCAACTCGTCACGCACGCTGCCGCCCTTCGAGCGCCGCATACGCCACCGGCAGCAGGAAGAACGTCACCAGCAGCGCGCTGATCGAACCACCAATGATGCCGGCGGCGAGCGGCTGATAGAGCGCGCCACCACTGCCCCAGCCAAACACCAGCGGCAACACACCAGTGACCGTGGTGATACTCGTCATCGCGATTGCGCGCAGTCGTTGTTCACCGCCGCGCAGAATCGCTTCATGCAGCGGCAACCCCTGCTCACGGAACTGCCGAATCGCATCGAGCTTGACCACCGCTTCGTTGTCAGCCATGCCGATCATGACCACAATGCCAATCAAGCTCACCGCGTTGAGGCTTTGCCCGGTGAGCCAGAGAAACAGGATTGCACCCGCGCCAGCGAGTGGCACCGTGAGCATGACGACGAGCGGGATGGTGAAGCTCGCGAACTCGCCGGCGAGTACCAGGAACATCAGCGCAGCCGCCAGCACCGCGACGAGTGTGAGCTCATCGCTCGTGCGTTTGCGCTCCGTATCCGCGCCGGCCACCTGCCACGACACGTTCGACGGCATGGTGAGCGTCGACAGCTTCTCGGTGACTGCGTCGGTCGCACGCGCCGTTCCTCCTTCTTCAACGAGCGCCTCAACGATCGTGACCGGCCGCTGCCCCACGCGCACGACTTCCACGGGCGCGCGCACCTCGTTCACCGTCACGAGCTGCTCGACCGGAACACCGCGAACGGTGGTGCGAAGCGCCGTTTGCAAATCTTCGTTACTCGCGCCAGCGTAACGCACCGCGATGGGTGTGCGACGATCCGTTTCACGCAGATCACCCGACGCCACGCCGCCCAGTGCGCCCTTGAGCGCACTCGACACCTGCTCCGGCATGATCCCACGCTGCGCCAATCGCGCGCGCTCGAGACCGATCTCCACCACCGGCTGCGTCGCCGCATACGCATCGCGCACATCCGACAGTTCCTTCACGCCACTCAGCGACTTGCGCACCTTGTCCGCCCACTCCTGAGCCGCCAGAGGAGTAGGCGCCGACAGCTCCACGCGCACCAGTCGCCCTTCGCGACCAATCAGCGATCCAAACTCACTCTGCCCCGCCAGATCGATCGCCAATGCACCATTCGCCAGGTCCGGCACCTTCGCACGCAACGCCTGCGCGAACTGGGCCGCATCTCGGCCTTCCGGCACCGGCACAATGACCTGCGCCGACGCACTCGAACCCGGATCCGATCCCGCAAGAATCTCTTCGTCAGTGGCTTTCCCGACGCGCGAGTAGATGTCCTGCGCGCCAAGCGAAGTCGCCGCGCCTTCCAGTCGCGCCACTTGAGAGACCGTAGCCTCGAGCGCCGTCCCCTCCGGCAATCCGACCTGTGCCACGAGCACGCCTTCATCAACACGCGGCAAAATCTCCTTCGGTAACCGCACAATGAGCACAACGGTGAGCGCGAGCGAAGCAAGCGCGATCCCAAACACGGTACGCGGATGCGCCAGCGACCACACCACACCGTGTTCGTACCACGCCGCCAGGCGCGCACCAAGCGCGCCGAGCATCCCCGAGTCGCTGTTACCCGATGTTCCAGCTCCCGTAGTTCGGGCTTCCGATGTTAAGGCTTCCGCCGTCCCCGCAGTTGAACCCGCCCGCCGCCGTCTCCCAACAAGCAGCACCGGCATCAACGTCAACGCCAAAAGCAAAGAAGCCGCAACGGTCGTCACCACCGACAACGACAAGTCTCTGAACAGCGCCGCAGCAAGCCCGCGCACAAACACGATCGGCCCAAACACCAGAACCGTTGTTAGCGTCCCCGCGAATAGCGGCGCCGCCACGTCGTCCGTCCCCACCACCGCCGCATCTCTGAGCGACATTCCATCCGCGCGCCGCCTCGACACTGACTCGGCCACCACAATCGCCGTGTCGACCAAAAGACCGGTGCCCAGCGCGAGTCCGCCAAGCGACAGCACGTTGATCGTCACGCCAAGCGCTTGCAGCGCGACGAGCGCCATCAGTACCGACAGTGGGACAGTGAGCCCGATCGCGAGCGACAAGCGCCAGTCGCGCAGAAAGAGCAGAATCACCAGCAGCGACAGCACGCCGCCGGCCACGATTTCCTGCCCGAGATTCGACAGCGCGTCTACAACGAAGTCGGCCTGCGCAGCGACCACCGTGACCGCGAGTCCAGGGAACTCTGTCTCGAGCTGCGTGAGTGTTTCGCGCAGTCGCTGCGTCACCGCGACGGTATTCGCGCCCGCATCCTTGTAGATGACCAGGCCAACCGCGGCCTGCCCATCGAGTCGCGTCAGCGTGCGGGGATCGGCAAGCCCGAGTTGCACCGTGCCCACGTCGCGCAGCGTGATGCCGCGACCCGTCGGTCCAATCGGCGCATCGAGAATTTCCGACGGCGTGCGGAACTCGGTGAGCGCGCGCACCGAAAAGCGGAACTGCCCGCGCCGAATCGTGCCGCCAACCGCATTGAAGTTCTGTTCACGGATACTCGCGGCGACGTCCTCCGGCGTGAGATCGAGCGCGCGCAGCTTGTCCGCGTCGAGCGAGACACGCACTTCGTCATCGGGTGCACCAACCACGGCGACGCTCGCCACGCCTTCGATCTGCTCGAGGCGGCGCGCATGCACGTCGCTCGCCGTACGTGCCAGTGCGCGCAGGTCAGACGCCTGTCGCCTCTCGGTGGCATTCGCGGCCGGCCGAACGGCAAGCACCGCAATCGGACGCTCCCCCGGATCGCTGGTGAGCAGCGTAGGACGCGTTGCCCGCTCCGGCAACGCACCGCGCGCGGCATCGAGGCGCTCGCGCACCGTGAGCACCGTGCCACGCATGTCGGTGCCCCACCCGAATCGCATCGTCGTGGTGACTTCACCATTGCGGCTCACGCTGCGGAGTTCGACCAGTCCGGGCGTTGCCGCGATGGCTTCTTCGATTGGCTCCGCGATAAAGCGCGACACCTCGGTTGCCGCTGCACCCGGATAGGACGTGCGAATCGTCAGCACTGGCAACGACACATCGGGCAGCAGCGATACCGGCAATCGCGTGAGCGACACCGAGCCTAGAATGAGAACCGCGAGAATCGCCGCCACGGTGGCTACCGGGCGGCGCACGGCATACGCGGCGAGACTCACCCGCGTGGCTTCGAAACGGCGGTGGCCGCGTCAGACGGTTTGGCTGGCGCGACCTTCACCGGCGCGTCGTGCGTGAGCGTGAGATGCCCTTCCACGATCACCGGCTCACCCGCCTTGACCGGAATTTCACCAGTCGTGGAGTCGGGGAGCACTTCGGTTTCGCGCCCGTTTGTTCGACCGGGCACTATGTACGTCCACTGCGCGCGACCATCACGCACCACGAACACCAGCGGCCGCCCATCGCGCTCGATCACCGCGCGACTGGGCACGAGACGTCGCTTGCTGAGACGCGTCGCCTCGAGTTCGACATCGGCGTACATCCCCGGGCGTAGCACGCCGTTGCCGGCGACGCGCACTACCGCGCGTCCCGAACGACTGGTGCTGTCCACTAACGGAAGCAGCGCGTCCACGCGCCCATGCAGCACGCGTCCTGGCGCGCCCGCGCTGGTCACTTCCGCATCGCCACCAACTCGCACCAGCGGCAAGTCATGCTCGAGCACCTGCGCGTCGATGCGGAGATTGCGCGTGTCCACCACCGTAAGGAGCGGCTGACCGGCGCCCAACTTCTCTCCCGTGGCGACATCGATCAGATCAACGACCCCGTTCACTGGCGCCCGCACGACGGCACGATCCTGCTCGTACTTCGAACGCTCGAGCCTGAGCCGTGCCCCGGTGAGTCCCGCTTTGTTCATCAGCGCCTTCCGCTGTTCTGCCGACGGTGCGCGCCCCGTAACTAGCGACTCCGGCACGAAGCTTTCAAGGAACCGCTGCTCCGCTTCGTCGGCAGTCGCCTGCGCCTCACGCACCGCCAGATCGAACGGATAGTTGTCGAAGCGCAGGAGCACCTGCCCCTGCGTCACCGCTTGCCCTGGCTTCACCAGAATCTGCGCGACCGTTCCCGCGACCTCGCTGCGCAACTTCACCACCGCGTCCGACCGCACCTGCCCGGTGGTCCGAACGTGCAGAATCAGATCGCCCTCGCGGGCGTCCTCTGCGGCCACCGGCAACGCGAGTGCTGGCCGGCCGGAGTCGTTCGCCATCGCGGCAAGCGAATCACCGGCCTTCGATCGCGTCGTGTCGCCCGCGGCCGCTTCGCCCTTGGAACAGGCAGCGGCCCACGAGGTGGCAGCGATCAAGCCAAGCGCAACAGAAATTCGGGACGGGCGAAGTGCATTCATTTAGGCGGGGGTGGTCGACAGCGCTACGATAGCACGAGGGGCGCAGCCGTGCGACATCATTTCGATGCAGAAACGGCCCTTTTCGGCAATGCATACACCTCGAGCTGTTGCAGCTCGTCTTCCGTTCGGCGCGCCAGTATGATCCGACCGCCCGCAGCGCCGACGATCCAGACGCGTCCCGGAACGCGGAGGCGCCGCGAGACGCCGCCAATGCGACTGAACTCGAGGAATTCGGTGAAGTCTTCCGGCGGCGCGCGCGTGCGACGCATCCACACAAATCCGTCAGGAGAGACGTTCAGCACGTTGTCGGCCCACAATGGCCTTGTCTTCGGAATGCGATCACGCATCTTCGCGATGGGCTCAGCGGCGCGCACACTGTCGCTCACCGGCACTCGTGGCACTTGTGGCATAGGCGTGCTGCCGATCGTGCGACCAAACGCATCGAACCACTCTATCCGCTCTGTCGCCGCGCGCGCAATCGCGATCTCTCCCTTCGGCAGCACGGCGTACGCGTCGGCCGCGGCATACGGAACGAATCTGGAGAAGACCGTCGTGACTCGCCCTTTCTCGTCCTTCGGTCCCTCAAGTATCAGCCTCTCGCCGGTCGAAACAATTGCAGCGGTGTCGACCTTCGCTCCAGCGGAGTTCCAGCGCAGTACAGGAGTCTTTGTGCTTTGCGATGATACCCTCGAGAATCCCAAGCCGTACACGTTTCCGCGCGAATCGGCAAATTCGGCATTGCTCAAGAAACCTTCGTTGGTACCAAACACCTTGGTCTGCCGAAACCTTCCGGTCGAATCAAACACCATCCAGCGACTTTGATCCGGATCGATAAGTGCGTACGCGCCAGGACCCACCGTGAGCAGCTGTCGAGGCAACTCATACTCGTTCGGACCAGCGCCACGCCGACCGATCACCGTTCGCACGCTTCCGCGCGCCGTCACGCGAACGAACTCACGCGCGCCCGGATCGGTGACCAGCATCGAGCCGTCAGCCAACAGTCGTGCGGCCAGTACTCCTGTAAAATCGGCGCCGGTCTGAAAAATCGGTTTGCTCAGACTGACTATAGACTGCGCTGGGGCCAGGCTTGTCCATGAGAGTAGGGCCACGCCAATCAGACGTAGAGCGACACGCGATATCATTCTTATCTCCAATGAAATGGGCAGCGAACGTTGCGACATTAGCACGAGGAGCGCGACTTGGCGACCTCACTTCAAGTCCGAACGTTTCGGCAACACATAGACCTCGAGTTGCTGCAGCTCATCGTCCGTTCGGCGCGCCACAACGATTCGACCGGCGTCCGAGCCAACGATCCAAACACGCCCGGCGATGCGGATCCTTCTCGTGACGCCGCGGGTCCGCTCGAACTCCAGAATCTCCGTGAACTCTTCCGACGGCGCGCGCGTGCGACGCATCCAGAGGAAGCCGTCCGTCGAGGCTCTCAATCGATTGTCGGCCCACAGCGGTTTCATCTTCGGAATTCGATCGCGCACCTTCGGCGTCGACTCGGCGGCGCGTGCACTGTCGCTCACCGCCACGCGCGGAACAGGCGGCATCTTCGTGCTGCCAACTGGGCGCCCCGCCGCGTCGAACCACTCCACGCTTTCAGTAGCGGCGCGCGCGATCGCGAACCCGCCATCCGGAAGCACAGCGTACGCATCGGCCGCAGCATACGGTACGAAGCGGTAGGCGATCCCCGCGGGACGACCCTTCGCATCGCTCGGCAGCGGGAATGCGACCATCTCACCGGTCGAAATCGTCGACAACGTATCGACCTTCGACGTTGACGCGACCCACCGCACCAACGGGCTTTCAGGTTTGTCGTCTGGCTTGGAAGCGAACCCGAGTCCGTACACGTTGCCGCGTGCGTCGGCGAAGTCCGCGTAGCGCAAGAAGCTCTCAGCGGCGACAAACACCTTGGTGTGCTGGAATCGCCCCACCGAGTCAAACACCATCCACCGATTCTGCGGCGGATCAATCAGCGCATACGCGCCGCGCCCAAGAGTCAGCAGCTGCTGCGCCGATTCGTACTCGTTCGGCCCGGCCCCGTGCCGGCCGAGTACCGTTCGCACGCTCCCGCGCGCCGTGACGCGAACGAACTCGCGCGCGCCGGGATCGGCCACCAGCATCGTGCCGTCAGCGAACAGCCGCGCCGCACTGACATCGGTGAACTCCGCGGTGGTCTGAAAGAGTGGTTTGGCGAGCGTGACGATGGGTTGTGCGAATGCGCTCGACGAGGCGAACGTGGCAAACCCGATCAACCGAGTGGCCGTACGCAAAAGCATTTCTTGATCTCCATTTGAAATCGCTGGTAGTGACGCGCGCGAAGGGAAATCGGGCGTGCAGCAATGCGTCCGATCTCGGATTCCTTACCGAAGCCCTTCCCTGATCGCCTTCCCATACCGCAGCGTCCACGCCGTCGACGTCGCCTTCGCGGGTCCGTACACGGCGTACGATTCCTCGATCGCCATCTGATCGGTCATCCTCGCGCGTCGGCGCTTGAAGCAATCCGCAGTTCGGCGGCCTGGCACCGGTCGACAGAGTTCCCATCCCGTTCCGCTTTCGAACTGGGTTGCCGCGAATTGCAGAGCGGCCTCGCGACTATTGAAGACGCGTTCGCCAAAGACGTTGGTGATCACCCACTCCGCGGGAGACCGCGTCGAACCGCTCGGCGGGATCAGACTCACGGTGTACACGACGTCGTCCTGCCGAAAGCGCCGCAGCCCAGGGGCCAGCTGTGTGACACTCGCGGCCAATTGCGACGGCACGAGCGCCTCACCGATACAAAAGGTGGGCGCGTTGGATGACCAGCCGAATGAGGCCACCGCGCCGTACTCGCAGGTCGACGCCGGCGGTTGCATCCACCACATCAGCAGCAAGAAGAGTCGATTCATAAATCAAAGCCAAGAAAGAGTTGTCTCGCGCACCAATTTGCCCACCGTGACCACTTTTTGCCCATGGTGACTAGGTGATTCTGTGCGCCAAGGTCAAAGCTGAGCCCGGAGCCTCCTGGTCAACATTGATCAGGAGTCTGTGGGATGACTGCAATAATGAACCTGAATGATTGCGCAGAAATGCATCCCTGTACTCATTCCCACTATGCGCAAGCCTTTATCACCGCTCGAGGCACTCGGTGCCGACACCGCCGGGGCGGCGGCTCGGCAAGTCGACCTCGACTCCGTCCTGTCGGACTGGGTCGCGGCCGCGCAATTGTCGTGTGATCTCGCCGCCGCTCATGGCGCGATCGCCGAACACCCGCCCTCGTTGGATGGGCTACTCGAACGCGAGGCACTGCTCACCGCGATTGCCTCGCGACCGACGATGGTGAACGACGGCAGGGCCGCACCCAGCAACTCGATCAGCGTCATCGCCGAACGACTGCGTGTGCATGCCGAAGCCATGGAGCAGCATGGCTGCTTTGAACTCGCACTCACTACGGTGTCTGCGGTCTGTCGCCTTACTGCGCGCAACGATCCCGCTGGCAACGCGCTCGCGACGCTCCATCTCGGACGCATCGCCCGTCAGATGAACGCCCTCGATGCTGCTGAAGACGCGTATGACACCGCGATCGGGAGGGCCCTTCATCTACGGGAACCTCCCATCGCTGCTCGCGGCTACATCGGGCTGGCACTGATCGCGGACATGCGCGGCAACTTGCCGCTGTCCGCGCAGCATTATCGCGAAGCGATGCGACTGGCGCCGCCACGACAGGGCGCTTATTTGCAGGCGCTGCAGGGTTTACTGTCGCACGCGGTGACGCGGAACGACCTTGGCGAAGCGCTCATTCTCGGTTGGACGTTGTACGACGCCGCCGAGAACGACGAAATGCTCCGCCATGTCACCCTCGGCGAACTGAGCATCGTCGCGCTCAAAGCCGGATTTCCGGTGCAGGCGCGATCGGGGTTCGAGGTGTTGCTCGCGCGCGAGCTGCCTCCGCGCAATCGACTTCTTGCGCTCGGTGGCGACGTGCGAGCGGCAGCCATGCTCGGCCAGTTGAGCGAAGTACACCGTCTCGCCGAGGCGATCAGAGTCGAAGCTGCACGCTCCAATGCGCTGCAGGACAGCACGATGACGTATATGCACGTAGCTGAGGCGTTTCACGTCGCCGGTGATCCCGAAGCGGCCGAATCGACCCTGTCGCTCGCCCGCCGTATGGCCAACGAGTATGGCTTCAACGAGTACTCGTTCGCTGCCGATGCTCTCGAGCGCGAGTGGCGATCGTCGAACAGAATCGCGCAGTCTATCGTGCCGTGGTCCACGGCCTCCGAAGAAGTCGCCATCGCCATCGAACGATTCACCACGCTCGTCTAACCGGAGGCATCAACCCCAAGGCTTCACTTCCTTGTGCGTCGTATCACTTCCATTCCCACCGCTGATCGGATCATCCGCAGCCGTCGGCATGTGACACGCAGCAGCGAGGGGGGCGGTGACGACGAGAGCAAGCAACAACAGACGGCGACGCAACATCGGATGACTCCGTAGAGGGGTTACCTCACGATGCCGCTCGCCGACTGCATGTACCGCATCACCATGGGCAAACAGTGTTCATGGTGGGCAACGAGTTTTTTTTGCGGGGCGAACCTGCCCCTTTCCTGAGTCCGACCGCGTGCACGCCGCCTTCACCATCGGGTTGCTCTCCACCACCACCGACGCCGTGTCGCGCCTGCAAGCCGCGGCCCGCGATCGCGTGGTGATCGCTCCGTCCGAGCACGTCGAGCAATTGGCTACGGCCATTGCCGACGGGCGCGTGACGTTGAGCGTGGTCGAGCTCCATGGCTCGCGCGCCGTCGAGATGTGCCGCGCCATCCGCCAGCTTCAGGAGGTCTTCCCGAAGCATCCGGTCGTGGCCTGGGCCGACATGCGCGGGCTTCCCACTGCGCTCCTGCTCGAAGTCGCCGCGCTGCGCGTGGTCGACCTCATCCGCGGCGATGCCGACTATCTCCCGCTCGCGCTCTCACGCGCCGTCGGTGCTGCGATGCAGCGCACGGTCTCGAAGAACATCATCGAGGCCATCGGCGATCTCGTCCCGCTGCAGCTGCAGCCGGTCTTCGAGTACGTCATCGAACACGTCAACGATCACCTCGACCGCGATCAGCTCGCTGCGACCTTCGGTATTTCCCGACGCACCCTGCACAACCGCTTGGTCGACGCCGGCCTGCCACCCACGCGCGCCTTCCTGACCTGGTGCCGTCTCTTCGTCGCCGTCGCCCTGCTCGAACAGCCGGGACACACCCTCGATTCGGTGGCCGGTCAGCTCGACTTCAATGACGGCGGCGTACTCGCCAACCTCGTGCGCCGCTACGTCGGCGCCGGGATCGCCGAGCTCCGCCAGCAAGGCGCCCTCAATGCCGCCGCGCAGGCCTTTCGCAATCAGGTCGACGAAGCTCGACACGGCGCGCCGTCGCAAAACGTGGCCTGACCGACACCCGCCCGCCGGACCGACCACTGTTTCATTGTTTCCTTGCCGCCCCGCCCTCCGCCCGGTTAGCTTCCCCCGTCTGACGTAGGCTGGCTGCCCTCGGGTATCCGCTGCCGGTCAGGCGGATCGCCGTGGCCCTCAATGCCCCGGAACGGCCGCAATGCGCGCGTAGCTCAGTTGGATAGAGCGTCGGCCTCCGGAGCCGAAGGTCGCAGGTTCGAGTCCTGCCGCGCGCGTGGCTTGGCCCGCACGCTCGGCCTATTTGGCCGCCCCCTCGTTACTTCGCCCTGTGCACGTCGCCGAGCTCAAGCGAAAGTCGGTTCCTGATCTCCTCGCGCTGGCTGAGTCTTTGCACCTCACCAGTGTCAATGGACTCAAAAAGCAGGAGCTCATTTTCCGTATCGAGCAGGCGCTGCTCGACGCCGAGACCACGCTCTATGGCGAAGGCGTCCTGGAAGTCCTCCCCGAAGGCTACGGCTTCCTCCGGGCGCAGGACTTCAACTATCTGCACGGCCCCGACGACATCTACGTCTCTCCTTCCCAGGTGAAACGCTTCGATCTCCGCACCGGTGACACGGTGATGGGCGAAGTCCGCCCGCCAAAGGAATGGGAACGGTACCTCGCACTCCTCAAAGTGGAGCGCATCAACGGTGGTGACCCCGAGCAGTCCAAATTGCGTAGCGCTTTCGACAACCTGACCGCCAAGTATCCCGACGAGCGTATCAACCTCGAACGGAAGAACGGAGAAGTCGCCACTCGCGTGTGCGACATCATCGCCCCACTCGGCAAGGGCCAGCGTGCCCTCATCGTCGCACCGCCCAAGGGTGGCAAGACGATCCTGCTCCAGCAGCTCGCCAACGCGATCCTCGAGAATCACCCCGAGATCACCGTGATTGTGCTGCTGATCGACGAGCGACCGGAAGAAGTCACCGACATGCAGATGAACTGCCCCGGCGCCGAAGTCATCTGCTCGACGTTCGATGAAAAGGCCGACCGTCATGTGCAGGTCGCCGACATGGTCATAGAAAAAGCCAAGCGCATGGTCGAGTCGGGGAAAGACGTGGTGATTCTGCTCGACTCCATCACGCGACTCGCGCGCGCACACAATGCTGTCGCGCCGCAGGGTGGTAAGCTGATGTCGGGTGGCATGGAAGCCACCGCGATGCAGAAGCCCAAGGCATTCTTTGGTGCCGCGCGCAATCTGACCGAAGGCGGATCGCTCACGATCGTGGCCACCGCGCTGATCGAAACCAACTCGCGCATGGACGAGCTGATCTTCGAAGAGTTCAAGGGCACCGGCAACATGGAGCTCGTGCTCGATCGCAAGCTCGCCGAAAAGCGCATCTTCCCCGCGATCGACATCAACAAGTCGGGAACGCGTCGCGAAGAGCTGTTGCTGTCGCAGAAGGAACAGCAGCGCATCTTCCTGCTGCGTTCATTCCTCGCCGACATGCCGGGCGATGAAGCGATGCTCTTCCTGCTCAAGCGCATGGAGCGCGCGGAAAGCAACGCGGAGTTTTTCGAGCAGATGACCGAGGCCTGATCCAGGCGTGACGACTTCTGTTGGACGTCTGCTCGCCGTGGACTGGGGCGACAAGCGCATCGGGCTCGCCGTGAGCGATGAACTTGGGATGCTGGCCTCGCCCGTCGGCACTATTGCGCGACGCGCGGGGAAGCGGCCGCCACTCGCCGAGTTGATGCGTCAAGCCGAAGCGCTGAGCGCGACCGGCTATGTGTTCGGATTGCCACTCGATCCGGCCGGCGCCGAAACCGATCGTACGCGCGAAGTACGTGAAGTCGCCGCGAAACTGGCCGGGCGTCAAACGCTTCCCGTGCGTTTGGTCGACGAGCGGTTCACCACATCATCCGCGCTGCGCAGCATTCGCGAACAGGGCGGCTCCACGCGTGGTCGCAAAGGCGATGTCGACGCGATGGCGGCCTGCGTGCTCCTTGAAAGCGTTTTGCGTGCCGCCACGCAGGGTGTAACGTTGGGCGAAGCCGTCGCCGCGAGCGAGACGACAGCTGAGGCATCAACCGATGCCCCGTAAGCGCTCCCGTTTTCGTCTCACACCAATCGCGCTTCTCGCGGCTGCCGTCGCGGCGGGCGCGTGGGTCGTCCGCGAAGTGGGAGGCCGTGGCGGCCAAAGCGGCTCCATTTCCCGCGTGGTGATTCCGAAGGGCGCGAGCATGACCGCTGCGGCCGATTCGCTCGCGGCACACGACGTCATTGGTTCCACGCGACTCTTCCGGTGGTACGCGGCCATCAGTGGCAGCGAGCGCACGATCAAGCCGGGCACCTATCAGTTTGCGGCCGACGCCGGCTATGGTGATGTGCTCGATGCGCTGGTGACCGGTCGCGGCATCATGCGCACGGTGGTGATTCCCGAAGGTTTCGACCTTCGTGAAATCGTCCCCACGGTGGCAAAGGCGCTCGATGTGCCGGAAGACTCGGTGGAAGCGGCCGTCTCAGACAGCGCCTGGCGCCGCGAACTCGACATCCCGACGCCAACACTCGAAGGCTATCTCTTTCCCGCGACCTATTCGTTCACCGATGGCACCTCCGCGCGCGAAGCGGTGCAAGCCATGGTCGAACGATTCAAGGACGTATGGAAACCCGAGTGGGACACACGACTGCAAGCACTCAGCATCACGCGTCATGTCGCGATGACGATGGCCGCGATCGTGGAGAAAGAAGCGCGCAAACCGGAAGAGCGCGCGATCATTGCGGCGGTCTACTGGAATCGCGTCAAGAAGGGGATGAAGCTGCAAGCCGATCCCACGGTGCAGTACGCGCTCCCCAAGCATGTCGCGCGCGTGTTCTACAAGGACCTCGAAGTCGACTCCAGGTACAACACCTACAAGTACGCCGGCCTGCCACCGGGGCCGATCGCATCGCCCGGCGAAGCCAGCATCATTGCGACGCTCACACCGGCCGATGTGCCGTATCTGTACTTCGTGGCAAAGGGCGACGGCGGACACGAGTTCCGCACGACCTTTGAAGATCACGAAAAGGCCATCCGCGCCATTCGGAGCAAGAAGCAAGCGCCGTGACCCCCGATCGACCATCCGGTCGGCCTTCGGTGTCGCTGTTGGTCGCGACGTACAATTGGCCGGAAGCACTCGCGCTGGTGCTCGCGCACATCCGCGCCCAAACGGTTGCGCCGCTCGAAGTGCTGATTGCCGATGATGGATCGGGCCCCGCCACGGCTGAACTGATCGCCCGCGAAGCGTCAGATTTTCCCGTGCCGCTGGTGCACTGCTGGCACGAAGATCGTGGCTTTCGCGCCGGCGCCATTCGCAATCAGGCCATCGCGCGCGCGCGGGGCGACTACCTCCTGCAAATCGACGGCGACATCCTGCTGCACCCCGCGGCGGTGAGTGCGCATCTCGACTTCGCCAGACGCGTCAGTTTTGTGCAGGGATCGCGTGCACTCTGCAGCGAACGACTCACGCGGCGTCTCCTGGGCGGCGAACGCGTACCCTTGTCGCTCACGACACCGGGTCTCGAAAATCGTGTCAACGCCGTGCATTTACCGTGGCTTGCGCCGTTGAGCGGCGGTACGCGCGACACGATCGAGCGCATCCGCGGCTGTCATATCGCATTCTGGCGTGACGATCTGCTGCGCGTGAACGGCTACGACGAGGCCTACGAAGGCTGGGGGCGCGAGGACAGCGACCTCACCCTGCGCCTCGGGCACGCCGGCGTGCAGCGTCGCAATCTCAAATTCTCCGCGGTCGCCTTCCATTTGTGGCACAAACAGAACTCACGCCACGCGTGGGATCGCAACGACGCGCGTCTTGCCGAAGCGCGACGCAACAAAGTGGTGCGCGCCGAGCGTGGCGTTGATCAATACCTCGTTCCATCAACAGAGTTGATTCATGGCTGACCGTCGACCGCCGCGTGGGAATCGTCCGTTTCGTGGACCACGCCCCGATCGAGCGCCACGCGCACCACACGTGGCCACGTCCGGTGGAGATGTCGCGATCGTGAATCGTCGCGGTGCGCAACGCGCACGTGGCGGACATCCATGGATCTTCCGGAGTGATATCGAGCACACTCCAGTGCTCCCCGCCGGCGTCGTGCGTGTAGACGAATCCAACGGCGCCCCGCTTGGATGGGCTTTGTGGAGTCCGCAATCCGAGATTTCACTGCGATTGCTGGACAGCGACCCGTCGCGCCAGATCGACGCCAGCTGGTGGCGAGCCAAACTGGAAGCGGCGATCACGCGCCGCGCGCCGCTCGCCGCCGATGCAAACGCGTATCGCCTGGTGCATGGCGAAGGCGATGGTCTCCCCTCGCTCGTCGTCGACAAGTACGGCGATGCGCTGGTCGTCCAGCTGCTTTCGGCCGGGATGGATGCGCACACGAATCTCATTGTTGAGGCGTTGCGCGACCTCACCGGATGCACCGGCATCCTGGCTCGCAACGATCCGGCGGCGCGCGGGCGAGAAGGATTGCCACGCGAGGTCACGCTGCTCTATGGCGCGGTGCCCAAGACGGTCGAAGTGATCGAGCACGACGTGCGCTACATCGCCGCGCCGTGGGAGGGTCAAAAGACCGGCGCATTCCTGGATCAGAGAGAGAACCGAGTGCTGATCGGTGAGCTCGCACGCGGACAGGCGCTCGACTGTTTCGCCTATCACGGATCGTTTGCGCTGCATCTCGCGAAGCGCGCCGAGCATGTGACTGCGCTCGATATCAGTGCACCGGCGCTCGCGCGCGTGCATGAGCACGCCGCCATGAATGGCTATGACAACATCGAGCCAGTCGAAGGTGACGCATTCGACATTCTGCGGGAGTGGTACAAGGCCGGTCGCCGGTTTGATACGATCGTGGTGGACCCGCCCGCGTTTGCCAAAACGCGGAGCGCCCTGGACGGGGCGATCCGGGGCTACAAGGACATCAACCTGCAAGCGATGAAACTCTTAACGCCCGGCGGTCTTCTGTTCTCGGCGTCTTGCAGCTTTCATCTCTCGCGCGGGCAGTTTTTCGATGTTCTGCAGGATGCCGCGGCCGATAGTGGCCGTCGCTTGTCGTTGCGCACTTTCACCGGTCAGCCACTCGATCATCCAGAAATCATCGGCATCCCCGAGACAGGCTATCTCAAGGGTGCGGTGCTGGAGGCGATGCACTGACGGGGTGAACGTGACAGGGCGACCGGCGCGCAGGTAGGGTGGATACACATCGACGTGTCGTCGGTGTGCAGTGTGAACACCCCTTCTTCGGAGACCGCCGTGTACTCTGTCTCGTCACCGACGGCCGTTCGTCACATCGCCATTGAGGCGACACGCCTTGTGCAGGAGAAGCGCGGCATCGCGCGATATGTGCGCAATGTCGTTCGCGAACTCGCCGCGCAGCATCCGGCGATGCGTTTCACCTTTCATATCGGTTGCGATTCTGATCGCGCGCCCCTGACGGCGCTGCTCGAGTCGCTCCATCCCACGCTGGTGGCCCGCTCGGAGATCGCGTCGATCGACGCGCTCGCGGAATCCACCGCCGATATCGCGTGGTACGCCTGGAATTTTGTCACGACGCCGGCGCAGCATGCCGCGCGCGTCGTGACCATCCACGATCTGGCGCCGATGCTGTCGGTTGATGGTCGCTGGTGGAAGTTCATCAAGCGCGCGAAGTACCGTCGTCGCTATCAGCGCACCGTTCATCTGGCCGACGCGATCGTCACCGACTCGGCGTTCAGCCGCCGCGAAATCACGCACCACCTGGGCGTCGATCCGTTTCATATCACGGTGACATTGCTGGCGGCCGACGATCAACGCGCGCTGTACACCGAAGATGCCGAACCGCTCACGAAGGCCGGCATCGACGGCGCGTACTTCCTGTATGTTGGCGCGCAGGATGGCCGCAAGAACCTGTGCACGCTGTACAAGGCGATGGACAAGCTCTGGGCCGAGGGGCATCGCGTACCGCTCGTGCAGTGCGGCCCGTCCATCTCGCGCGAAACCAGGCAGCGCATCGGCAAGGCGCCGTGGCTTCGTCATGTGGGGTACGTAAGCGATGCGCAGCTCGACACGCTCTATCGCAAGGCTACGGCGCTGGTGTTCCCGTCGTGCTACGAAGGCTTCGGTTTGCCGGTCGTGGAAGCGATGCGTGTTGGTACGCCGGTGATTTGCGCGGCAGGCAGTTCGCTGGCTGAAGTCGTTGGCGACGCGGCGCTTCAGGTGACGTGGAATGATGTCAACGGTTTTACGAGCGAAATGCTGCGACTCTTGGCCCATCCGGAACTGAGCGAACGACTGCGTCAGCGGAGCGTGGTGCAAGCATCGCAGTTCTCGTGGGCGCGCACCGCGCGGGAGACGTACGCGTTGTTTGCGCGCGTGGTGGAACGTCGCGTCGAGCGCGATAGCGCACGCTTGCGTGTGCCGGCCGATGTGTTGCGTTCACCGTCGTTGGCACCGAGCGCACCAGTAGCTGCGGCGTCCCGCCTGCACGACTTCTCGAATAGCTGATTCACAGCGCCGGCATGGTTCGCCGGCGCGTCCGTACACGCGCCAGATTTCGCTTTCGCTTACGGGCACGCCATCCGCTGTGGTGCGCTCCCAGTAGCGACCGATCGGTGCGGTGCGCAGCACTTCGCGAATCGCATCACGCAGTCGTTCGACACGTGCGCGCGACAGCGAATTTGCGATGATCGCCGGATGAATGCGCGCTTCCCAGAGCGCCTCCGACGCGTAGATGTTGCCGACACCGGCAACGACTTTCTGATCGAGCAACACCGGTTTGATCGCGGTGCGACGCGTGCGCAGTGCGTCGACGAATGCATCGACGCTGAAGTCGTCGCTGAGCG
Source organism: uncultured Gemmatimonadaceae bacterium (assembly GCA_966112585.1). Lineage (GTDB taxonomy): Bacteria > Gemmatimonadota > Gemmatimonadetes > Gemmatimonadales > Gemmatimonadaceae > Gemmatimonas. The sequence goes on along the minus strand of CBHWDN010000015.1, from coordinate 60,438 downwards.
GTTCGGGACCCGCGTCGACACCCGTGAATTCGCCGGGCGCGTGGCGCTTGACGACGCACAGCGCGCGTGAATCGACGAGGCTCACGCGGATGCCGTCGGTGGTGGTGATGCGCACGCGTTCGTGCGGTGGCAGTGGCTCCGCAGCCGTGGTGAACTCCCAATCGCCGTTCAGGCGAAAGTGCACCTCGAGCACCGCGCCGTCGGACAGGTGGATGAGCTGCACCTTGGCCCGCCGTTCGACGCGGTCGATCCGTTTCCCGATCAGCGCCTTGGCGGCCTGAGCCGGCAACTGGCGGCGTTGTGACGGGTGCAGGACGTCGACTGCCGCGATGGTGTGGCCAGCCACCGCCTGTCGTAACCGACCGGCTGCAAACTCGACTTCGGGCAGTTCAGGCATGTGATCGGAACCCCATCGGATGGGTCGGTGTGCCGAATCGCCAAACCGGGCAAAATCCGTCACTTACTACGCAGCGAATCACAAAAATGGGGTCTTGCGGGAATGGCCGCTTGACGTAAGTTGTCCACAATCTTCCACAAGGCCTCGAGGGCTATTCCTATCAGTTCGCCCCGGTCCCTCAAGTACGAATACGAGTTGTACGTCGAAGGTGAGATCGAGTACTACAAAGACTCGGTCCCGCGCAGCGCGCTGCTGAAGATCGGCGACGAAGCGGTCGCGGCCATTCAGGCTTCCGACCAGATCGGGCTGACCGAACTACTCGTCTGCGACGAGGTGGATCGGATCATCGCCAAGCGCGTCAAGCTGCCGACCTTCGCGACGTGGAAGCGTCGCCGTCTCAAGGCGCTGGAAGAATACCGGAAGCCGGAGCACTGGGGGCTCGACCCCAACGCCGCCTTCGTGCGCACGCTCGCCGACTCGGAAGGACATGTCCTCGTGGCGGGCGCCACGCAGGAAGGGCCGGCGCTCTATCTCGCGGCGCGCGGGGCCGCGGTCACGGCCGTGGAGCCCGAGGAAGACGCCGTCGAGCGCGTGGTGCGTGCCGCCAATGCCGCTGGTCTGGGCGAGCGTGTGCGCGGTTACTGCGCCGATCTGGGTACCTGGTCACCGGACGTGGCGTTGCAGGCCGTGGTGTGCTCGCCAAGCGCCTTCGCCGGCCTCGACGCGCAGGATCGGGCGCGCGTTATCGAAGTGCTGCAGAGCGCCACGGTGGACGGCGGTGTGCACCTGGTTGAGACCATTGTCGCTGGCGCCGAGGCGCGGGCCGAGCTGGCCGATGCACCGCCGATGATGGAGGAGGAGCTGCGCTCACGGTACCGCGGCTGGACGATTTCGATCGACCGGAGCTCGCCGTTCCGGGAGACATTCCTGGCGCGCAAGGAAGCCGCGGTCGCGTAAATCCGGGTTGCCGCCGAATTCGACCGGCGCTTCAAAAGCTCACATATCCGCGGAACCAATCGAGGCGCGTGTCACCACGACACGCGCTGTCGTTTTTGTGACGTGTCCAGTGGACACAGGTGGGACACTTGCCATTCGTACCATCTCAATAAGTCAAACAATGCCAATCGCTTAGAATGATTCCGGCGAGTGGCATCCGCCCTGCAATTGGGGTGGTTGAATGCCGACGCTTTGTGTCGTCGGTCGACTCTTACTCCGGGTGGAGGGCCACCCATGCGAACCAGAACCACGATGATCAAGCCCGATGCGCATGAACCGCTCGGGATCGTAGTTGCCGACGGCGGCCCGGGGGACGTGGCGCCGCGCTTTGCTGCCTTTGTCTGGGGCCCTGTGCCCGACGATCTCGAGGCAGAAGCCCAGGACAAGGAGCTGGTGGGTTCAGCGGCCTGACGGGGCAAATGCGGCCAACGGCCGCCCCGAAAACGTGAAAGGCGCCGGCGGACATGCCGGCGCCTTTCGCGTTTTCGCTGACGAGCGAAGGATTACGCAGCAGCCGGAGCCGGAGCCGCAGCCTTCTTGGCGCGCTTGGCCGTCTTGCGGGTCTTCTTCGCAGCCTTCTTCGCACCCTTACGGGCGCTCTTCTTCGCGGCCTTCTTGGCCGTCTTGCGGCCGCCCTTCTTGGCCGCCTTCTTCGCACCCTTCTTCGCGGCCTTCTTGGCCGTCTTACGGGCGCCCTTCTTGGCGGCCTTCTTCACGGTCTTGCGGGCAGCCTTCTTCGCAGTCTTACGACCACCCTTCTTCGCCGCCTTCTTGGCAGCCTTCTTGGCAGGAGCCATTTGAACAACCCTCTCGAGGAGGTGGAAATGCTCACTTTCCCCCGGTGGAAAGGTGAGCGCACACTACGAGCGGCGCATGCACCGCGACGTAATGCGCTACGCAGCCTCCAGGAGGCCGACGTAGCTCGGGGTCAGCGCCGCAGTGCGCGCCAACAACAGGTGGGTGGGGGTCGCCGCGGCGCGATCAAACGCGAAAACGCGTGCGCTGCCGGTGGCGGAGGCTGGAAGGAGAGACGACCACGCCGAAGTCTCGACCGTGTTGCGCGATGCGCACCGGGAGACCTCCAGGCTCGATTCCGCGGCGTTTACCACCACCGCGTGTTTAGGCTTTCGAAGGAACTCGTGCCGTTTTATCGCCACGCGTTTCCGATAGGGCCCGCACACCGCTGATCCGCGAACATCCGAGACGTGAGTTGCATCAGATGTGGATAGCGTGCGCAAGTCGTTGAATTGCAGCGAATATAGGCGTGGATAAGTGCATCGCGCAATAGTGCGTATAAAGAACGCGCGCGATTACATCATCCGCCGCTCGCCAATGGGACGTTTCACACCCCTACACCGTCACGAATCCGCGCAAGAAAGTGTGCCCCTTTCTCGCGCCCTTCGTCCGTGCGAGTTTGCCATTCTCCCCTTAACGCTCGCTTGCCGACATCGCCTCACGGCGATTTCGGCGTCTCGCTTGGAGTGCCATGAAAGCGCTGGTCAAAGAGTCCGCTGGCAAAGGACTCACCCTCAAGGACGTCCCGGAACCCACCATCCGCGACAACGAGGTGCTCATCCGCGTGCGCAGTGCAGGTGTCTGCGGCACCGACGTGCACATCTACGAGTGGGATGCCTGGGCCGCCGGTCGCTGTAAGCCGCCATTCATCTGCGGCCACGAATTCGCCGGTGATGTCGTGCAAGTCGGCGCCCTCGTCGATTCGGTCAAGGTTGGCGCCCGAGTCACCGCCGAAGGCCATATTGTCGACGAGCACTCGCTCTTCAGCCGCACCGGCAACGCCCACGTCGATCCGTCCACCAAGATCATCGGCGTCGATCGCGACGGCTGCTTCGCCGAGTACATCGCCATGCCGGCCTCGAACATCTGGCCGCTCGATCCCGCCATCAGCTACGACCTGGGCGGCATCCACGATCCAATGGGTAACGCCTTTCACACCGCCCTCACCGCCGACATTCCGGGAAGCGTGGTCCTCGTGACCGGCTGCGGTCCGATCGGCGCCTTCGCGGTCGGTATCTGCAAGGCAGCCGGCGCGGCGCACATTGTCGCCACCGACGTGAATCCCCGTCGGCTCGAGCTCGCCCGCAAAATGGGCGCGCACGACGCGGTCACTCCCGACCAGGCCAAGGACGCGATCATGCGCGCCTCCGACGGACATGGCGCCGATGTGGTCCTCGAAATGAGTGGCGTCCCGTCGGCCGTTCACCAGGCCTTCGAACTCGCTCGCCCCGCCGGTCGCGTCAACATGCTCGGCATTCCGTCCAAGACCATCGACATCGACTTCGCCACCGAGATCATCTTCAAGGGGCTCACGATCTACGGCGTCGTTGGCCGTCGCATGTACGACACCTGGCACCAGATGACGCGCTTCATCCGCTCCGGTGCATTCGACCCCTCGCCGGTCATCACGCATCGCCTCCCGCTCGAAGCGGTCGATGACGCGATGCATCTCATCAAGAGCGGCGAAGCGGGCAAGATCATTTTCCAGATCGGCTGAGGGATATTCAGGTGACTCTCTTCTCCGAACTGCAGAGCGAACTCGACGCGCTCAAGGCCGCCGGCACCTACAAGCACCTCAATCATCTCGAGGGGCCGCAGGGTGCGCGCGTGCACATGGAAGGTCGCGGCGAAGTGATCGTGCTCTCGTCGAACAACTATCTCGGACTCTCCAACGAGCCGAGTGTCGTGCAAGCCGGCATCGATGCGCTGCACAAATTCGGTGCGGGTACGGCAAGTGTTCGGTTCATCTGCGGCACGTTCACGGTGCATCGCGACCTCGAAGCGGCGCTCGCCCGATTCGTCGGCACTGAAGCGAGCATGAGCTATGTCTCGGCGTGGAACGCCAACGAGGCGCTCACCGCCACGATCGTTCGCGAAGGCGATTACGTCATTTCCGACGCGCTCAACCACGCGTCGATCATCGATTCGATCCGTCTCGCCAAGGCGATCACGAAGTGCACGACCGGCGTCTACAAGCACGCCGATCTCGACGATCTCCGTGAAAAGCTCCGCGCCAACAAGGACGCGAAACGGAAGATCATCTGGACCGACGGCGTCTTTTCCATGGAAGGCGCGATCGCCAAGCTGCCGGAGATTCTCCAGATCGCCCGCGACGAAGGGGCGATTGTCGTGATGGACGATTCCCACGCGACTGGCGTGCTCGGCAAGACCGGACGCGGCACGGCCGAACATTTCGGTGTCGTCGGCGAAGTGGATGTGATCACCTCCACGCTCGGCAAGGCGCTCGGTGGTGCCGCCGGCGGATTCATCGCTGGACCGGCGTCGCTCTGTGACATCATGACGCAGCGCTCGCGCCCGCAGCTCTTTTCGAATGCACTCCCGCCGACCGTCGCGGCGAGCGCACTCCAATCGGTTCGTTACACCGAGGCACACCCGGAACTGGTCACGCGTCTCCATGAGAACGCGCGCTACTTCCGCGCCGCGATTCAGGACGCGGGCTTCAATCCGCTCCCCGGCGAAACGCCGATCGTCCCGATCATCGTCGGCGAAACCGCGCTCGCGATCCGGATGAGTGAGCTGATGCTCGAGCGAGGCGTCTTCGTTACCGGATTCGGATTCCCGGTGGTTCCGCAGGGTCAGGCGCGCGTGCGTTGTCAGGTGAGCGCGGCGCACACGAAGGATGATCTCGACGCGGTCGTCGCCGCGTTCAAGAGCGCGGGGAAGGTCGCAGGGCTGCTGTGACTACTATATAGATGCAATGACGTACCTGGTCCCGCTGATCATCCTCGCGGCGTTCGTCGGCCTCCGCGTCATGAACGTGCTCGCGATGCGCAAACGCGAAGCTCAACTGCGCGCCGCATGGCAACGCGAGGTGAACGATCTTCGCGCCGAACTCGATGCGACGAGAAGCGAGTTGGCCGCGGCGCGGGCCGCGCTCGATCTCCCTGGGTCAAAGCCGGAATGATGGAACTGACGCTCGATCCACTGGCGCTGCAGGATCTCGCCGGCGTGCGTCAGTTCGTCCGCGAGTCGCTCGACGCACTCGGATGCGCCGGTGCGATTGAGCCCTGCGTGCTGGCGGTGGACGAAGTGTGCGCCAACCTGGTGGAGCATGCGCGTCGTGAGACGGGGCCGTGTCCGACGCGATTGCTGGTGCACCGCAGCGGTTTTGATGCCATTATCGAGGTAGAGGATCACGGCACGCCCTTCGATCCTGCAGATGCCCCGCCCCCGAACCTCACCACCAACTGGGAAGATCGCCCCATCGGCGGCCTCGGTTGGTTTCTTGTCAAACAGTTGATGGATGACGTTGCGTATCTGTCCACGCCCACGGCCGACGGTCAGGTAAATCGCCTGACGTTGCGGAAGCGTGGCGCCGCAACGTTGCCTGAATCGCCTTCCGCCTGACCATGCAGATTGCCATCGAACAGCACGATCATGTCACGGTCGTCGCCGTAAGCGGCAGCATCGATGCCCTGACCGCCGACACACTCGTCAGCGCCCTTCTCGAACAGTTGCAAGCGGGTCGGACTCGTTTGATCGCGCACTTTGCCGGCGTCGAATACACGAGTTCCGCTGGGCTGCGCGTGTTGCTCGCCACCCTCAAGGAAGCGCGGCAGCGTGGTGGTGATTTGCGCCTCGCCGAGATTCGTCCGAATGTGAAGCAGGTGCTCGACCTGTCCGGCTTCACGAGCATCCTCAAGTGCTTTGCCGACGTGCCGTCGGCGGTGGCGAGCTTCCCAAAGTGAGCGAACGGTGAGCCATCATGGCGTCGCGCTCGTGATCGGATCGGGTGGCGTGAAGTGCGCCGCCGCGATTGGTCTCATGAAGTGCCTGCACGACGAAGGCATTCCGGTATCGCGTGTGGTGGGGTGCAGTGGCGGTGCGATCTACGCGGCTGCGATTGCCTTGGGACACGATGCGGCCACGGCGCAGGCATTGACGACCGAACTGTGGACACGCGACGTCACGTCACAGTCCGATCGACGTGCGCTCCTCAGCATGCTCTTTCCGAAGACGTTCGGATTCAACGGTCGCTTCGGCCTCAAGAAAGACACGCTGCTCAACGAGCGATTGGAGACAGGTTTCGGCAACGCGACCTTCGCCGACTGCAAGATTCCACTGCATATCACCGCCACGGATTTCCGGACCGGTGAGCAAGTCACGATTGCCGACGGGCTCATTCGTGACGCGGTTCGGGCAAGCATTGCCATTCCGTTTGCTTTTTCGCCGTGGGAGATCGATGGGCGCCTGTTGGTCGACGGCTTCCTGTCCGATCCGCTCCCTGTGGGCGTGGCCATACGTGAAGGGGCGCATGTGATCATCGCGATGGGCTTTGAAAGCCCGAATCAGGAGCGGATCACCTCCGGCGGCCGATTTGCGTTTCAGCTGAGCAGCATCATGACGAACAACCTGCTGCGCGCGTCGTTTGCCTTCAGCGGTCTCGCGCATCACAGCGAAGTGATTGCCGTGATTCCACAGTTCTCGCAGCGCATCCGGTTGTTCGATACCGCCAAGATCCCTTTGCTGATTGCAGAGGGTGAGGCGGCGATGCGCGAGCAGCTTCCGTACCTCCGTCGGCTGCTGGCGTCATCGCCGGTCGCCGGCGCGAGTGTGGCGTGAGGATGGCGTGAGCTCCGGAACGACCGCCGAACGATCACTGGGCGAGCTGTCGCAGCGTCGTCCGCGCATCGGGTTGGTGATCGGCTCGGGTGGAATCAAGTGCACCATGGCGATTGGCCTGCTCAAGGTGCTCGCACGCGAAGGTGTTCCGGTGGACGTCGCGGTGGGATGCAGCGGTGGTGCGATCTACGCGGGGCTGTACGCGCTGGGTGACGATGTCGACGACATCGAGGCCAAGTCGCTCACCGTGTGGCGCGACCTGTTCACGAAGTTGCATTACCGCTCCCTGCTCCGCGCGGTCGCTCCGATGCTCTTCGGATATCACGAGCAGGTCGGGCTGGTCGACGATCGCCGCGTGTGGGATGTGCTCTACGGCGATTTTGGCGACCGCACCTTCGCTGATTGCCGCGTGCCCTTTCACATCGCGGCCACCGACTATCGCACGGGCGAGAAGGTGACGCTCAACGAAGGGCGCATCGTGGACGCCGTGCGGGCGAGCATCGCCATTCCACTCCTGCTGCGCGCGTGGCGCGTGAACGACCGTTTGCTGGTCGACGGCGGCGCGTCGAACCCGCTTCCGGTGGATGTCGCGATTCGCGAGGAGTGCGACATCATCCTGGCGATGGGATTCGAAAGCCACATGACGGCCGACGTGGGCTCGCTCACGCAGGCCGTGGGGCGTACGTCCACGATCGTGTCGAACCATTTGCTGCGCGCGACTTTTGCGTTCTACAGTGCGGCGCATCACGCTGAAGTCCTTCCCATCGTCCCGCTCCTCGAACGCGATGTGGGGCTGACCGATTGGAAGGACATTCCCTATCTGATCGAGAAGGGCGAGGAGGCGGCATACGAGCACATTCCCTACCTCCGCCGACTGCTCGCCTCACAGGGTGTGGAGCCGAGCTTTGGCGCGCCGATGCTGCATGCGGTGCCGACGGATATACCGCGAGTAGTTCCGCCTGCTTAACCTGATGCGGATCAGTCGTTGATCGGCTGGCATTGTTGGATTTCGCGGATAACCGACACTGCATACGCGGATCACGCGGATTGAGCGGATTTTCGCGGATCGATTTCGCGGATGAGAATCAATTCTGCTTTTGCTGTATCCGCGGAAATCCGCGCGTTATCCGTGCAATCCGCGCATGTTGTGTCCGTTGTCCGCGAGATCGACCAACCTGCCGCGGGCGACGAAAAGATCCGTTGACAGGCTGTTCCGACGCATTGCCCGGTCCAGCTGCAGGCGCTGCTGGATTTCACCGATAATGAACACCGCATGCGCGGATCACGCGGATTGAGCGGATTTTCGCGGATCGATCTCGCGGATTGTAAGATTTTGGCCACGTCAGAAGATGTATCTGACCGAAATCGTTCGAGTCCTTTTGGAGGCAACTGCGTATGCGTCTGACCTTGCTGACGATCTGCACCGCACTGATTGCCAATCTGGCCGAGGCGCAGACTATCAAGGTGGCGGCAACGCCAAGCGTCCGGATTGGGTCGAGTGAGGACACGAAGGTCATGCTCAACGCCGTTGCCGGGGCGACACGACTGCCGAACGGACAGATCGTGGTGGGCAATCGAGGCGACTACGCGCTGTTGGTGTTCGACGCCAAAGGAAAATTTCTGAAGAAGGCGGCGCGCAAAGGGAAGGGACCGGGAGAGGTCGAGTATCTGCTGTATGTGAAGCGTTGCGGTAACGCCCTGTATGTCGGCGATGTCGAGGCGCAGCGGGTGCAGGAGTTTTCGTTTGACTTCACCGTCAAACGATCCTTTCGCTTCGCCGACCAGACCTACAAGCTCGACTGTAATAGCGCCGGGCGTTTTGTACACATGGGATGGGAACCCAGTAAGTCGATGCGTGGCGGCGTCTATCGGGCGAAGACACGCTTTTGGATTACCGGCGCCGACACCACGCGCGGACTCACCTTCGATTCGCTTCCTGGATCCGAGCGCTTCGGTGTGACCGGCGAAAACGGTCGAATGCTCGGCAGCGGCCCGCTCGTCCTCGGCAGAGAAACGCGCGTCACGATCGGCCCGCAATCGGTTTTCGTTTCGACAGCGGACTCGATGACCCTGCTGGTATACGGCTTCGACGGAAAGGCCAAGCCGGCGTGGCGCGCCCCGTATCAGCCAACACCAACAACCGACGCGGACATCGACGAAGAAATCGAGCGACAGGTTGCGTCACATGGCGAAGACGCGCGCAAGCGCATGGAGAAAGAGCTGCGCGCCATGCCGCGACCGAAGAACCTCCCCGCCACCCGCGACATGCTGGTCGACGCGCGGGGGTTGGTGTGGGTGCAGTCCTATCCAAGCGCGAAGCAGGCGCGGGTGACGTGGACCGTGTTCAACGCCAACGGAACCGTCGCCTCACGCGTGGCGCTTCCGGCGAATCTGGCCGTGTTCGAAATCGGCACGGACTACGTGCTCGGTCAGCACCCCGACAGCGACGGCGTGCCGGAGATTCAGCTCTTCACGATCACGCGCTCGTAACCACAAACCGCAGCGGCCAATCCGCCGCCTTGGTGATGCCGATGCGCGGGCCGATGAACACCAGCGCATCGTCGACGGGTTCGCCAGCACAGATCGACAGCGGACTGTCACCCGTCAGCGACATGCCATCGTGCTCGCGGGTGATACCCAGCGCTGCGCACACTTTGCCGGGACCGTTCACCAGATCGTGATCGCGTCGCGCACGTGGCCGACGCGCGCGCATGCGATCGATCCCTTCGAGCGGTTCGATCGCGCGAATCAACACGGCGCTGCCAAACCCTTCCTCGCGCGTCACGGCATTCACGCACCAATGCATGCCGTAGATGAAATACACGTAGGCGCGGCCGGGCGGGCCGAACATGGTCCGGGTTCGCGGCGTGTTTCCCGCCGCCGAATGCGAAGCCGGATCGTGAGGGCCGAGGTATGCCTCGGTCTCCACGATCCGGCCGCTGACTAAGCCGGCGCCGTCGTCCATTCGGAGGACGGCACCCAGGAGCTCCCGGGCCACCCGCTCCGGCTCGCGATTGTAGAACGCGGCCGGAAGCGGGGCACCGTAGCTGATCACCGCTTCTTGGCCGCCTTCTTGGCCGGGGCCTTCGCCGCCTTTGCCGGGGTCTTGGCGGCCTTCTTGGCCGCCGGGGCAGCCTCCGCCTTGGGCGCAGGCTTCGCCGTCTTGGCTGGCGTCTTGGCGGCCTTCTTGGCGGGAGCCTTGGCCGGGGCCTTCGCGGCCGTCTTGGCCGTCTTCTTCCCCTTGGCCGGAGCCGCCGGTGCCGCCTTATCCTCGACCACCGCCGCTGCCGGGACCGGTTCCGCGGCCTTTGGTTCGGCAACCGCTGCCACCGGCGCCGACCCGTTCACCGCGGCGGGGGCGACCGGCTTGGCACCGACCACACCAACCATCAGCAGCTCCGGCGGCGGACCCGCCGGACCCTTGCCGCGGCCACCAATACCACGGGCGCCCATGCCACGCGGCGCCTGCGGCAACAGCGCCTGCGCCGCCTTCTTTTCGGCCGCCTGCTGATCGTCGACCTTCTTGAGCTGCTCGACGATGCTCGCCGCATCCGCCGCGCGCGCGACTTCCCAGTCGTGCCCACGACGACGCAGATCGATCATGTTCGCATCGTGCGCGTCCTGCAGAATGCGCTCGAACATGCGACCAGCAAGCGACTCACTGTCGCGACCAAGCAGTTCGTGCGCCTTATGACGCACCGCGCTCGCCGTGGTGGTCTCGTCGCCCTTCACGAGCGCTTCGACCGAACGACGCACAAGATCGAACGCATCGTTGCGCGTCAAACGCTCACCCGCGCGACCGATGTCATCGGCCAGCGGACGAATGCCATCCGGCTCGAGGCGAAGCGGCACGTCCGACGGCGCCGCGGCCGGCGTGTTCGCCAGCACCGGCACTTCCATCGTTTCGGTGATCGACCCCTCGCTCGCGTCTTCGCCTTCGACGCCCGCTTCAGTCGCCGCACCTTCCGCGCCCTCACGATCGCGGAACCGATCGCGACCACGCCCGCGACGCCCACGACGCCCGCGACGGTCATCGCGCTCACCTCGCGCGGCCGACGAAGCCGCGGTTCCCGCCGCCGTTCCCTCCGCGCCCTCCGCGAGCGCACCAGACGGCGCGGCGTCAGCCGCGCCTTCCTTAGCCTCCGCCGCACTCGTCGGCGTGCCGTCAGGCACGTCGACCTCGAGCTGGCCGGATTCGAGTTTATTGACTTTCAGCAATCCGCGCTGCTGCGCTTCCTGCACAAAACGCGAGAACTTCGGGTGACCGAGATTCTTTTCGTCGAACGACGCGTCGATCTCCTGCATCACCTGCTTGAGGCGATCGGAACGCATCACATCGCCGTTGCGCTTCATGCGTGCGATCGATTCCGTGACCAACTCCCACGGATCCCACCGCGTGGTCTCGTCTTCGCCGTTCTTCACCAGACCGGCGAGCGCGTTGTACGAGTAGTACTCGTCGCAATTCATGACGAGCAAGTCGCTCGACGATTCGCGAATACCCACACCAATCACGTACTTGCCATACTCCTTGAGCTTGATGACCATGCTCGAGAAGTCGGAGTCGCCCGAGAGGAGCACGAACGTGCCAATCTCCGGGCGCGTGAACACCAGCTCGAGCGCATCGATCGCAAGGCGAATGTCCGTCGCATTCTTCTTCGACGAGCCGTAGGCCGGCGCGAAGATGAGATCGATGGAGGCCTCGGTGAGCGGCACGATGTACTGCGGATAGCGGCGCCAGTCGGCATACGCACGACGCACCGCGACCTTGCCCTTGATGATGTCCGACGAGAGGAGGTTCTTGAGCTCCTCCTGCAGATCGGAGCGAATGCCCATCGTGACGTTGTCAAAGTCGATGAGCAGCGCCGCGTTCGGCGCATGCGCGGGCGGCGCGACATTCGGCTGTGCGACCGGCACCATGGGCTGCGCCGACGGACCACGATGGAACGGAACCACGGCGCGGGCCGGCGCCGATGCGCCTGACCGGGACTGATGACTTCTCATGTGAAAACCAACCTGAAAACAAAACGGGGTGATGGAGCGCGCACGCTCAGACTGCAATGGCACTCATGCCAGGGCACTCAGCGTATTCGCACTCAGCGCGATTGCGCGCGCGAGCTCTCGCCGCCGGACTTTGCCACTCCCCGTCATGGGGAAGACATCGAAAAAGCGGACGAGGTCGGGAACCTTGTCGGCTGTCATCGTCTCTCGTGCGAATCGCTTGATTTCATCGCCAGTGATGACAGCGCCTTCCACCGCCACGATGCATGCGCACACCAGTTCGCCCAGAACATCATGGGGAACGCCGATCACGCAGACATCGTCCACAGCTGGGTGCGCCCGCAAGCGGTCTTCGAGTTCGCGCGGATAGAGCTGGATGCCCCCGCGAGAAATCGTCTCCTGCCGACGACCCAGAATCCTCACGGTGCCGTCCTCGTCGATGATGCCCAAATCACCTGTGAGGAAGAAACCGTCCGACGTGTGGACCTTGGCGGTCTCCGCCGGCATGCGGAGATAACCCCGCATGAGGTTGGACCCGCGCACGGCGATCTCGCCGACCGCTTCGGGTCCATGCAACTGCCCCGTCATCAAGTCCGCAGCCATCACCTCGACACCCGGTAGCGGGCCGCCCACCGTTTCGCGACGCACCGCGTCGGAATCGGTTGGACGCGTGATGGTCACCACGGCGCCGGTTTCGGTGAGGCCATAGGCCACCAGCACGTCGCACCAGCGACGAACCTTGCGAACAAGCGCCTCGGCCACCGAGCTGCCGGCCATCAGGCCAGTGCGCAGCGATTTGAGACGCGACGGGTCGAACGTCTCCTCACGCATGAGGAGGTGGTACTGCGCAGGCACGCCATGCAGCACCGTGACGCCTTCGGCGGCAATGAGCGCGAGAGCGCCCGCCGGTTCAAAGGCGGGTTGCAACACCAACGTCGCACCAGCGGCCATCGCGCCAAGCATCGCGCTGAATCCAAAGGCCGCTGAAAACGACACCGCCGTCAGAACCCGGTCGTCAGCGCTGAGCCCCAGCACTGCGGCGGTTCGGACGGCGTTTTCGACGAGCGCGCGATGGGAGAGCTGCACCCCTTTGGGTTTCCCCATCGTGCCCGACGTGTACACGACGGCGAGATCCATTTCGTCGTCGTACGTGGGACGCGGTACTGCTTGCTCACGTCCCTTCGACACCAGATCGCCGAACTGAAAGATCCGGTCGTCGTACCACACCTCGGCGTTACCGACTGCGATCACATACTGCAGGTCGGGAAGCTCGCCGAGGAGTTCTTCGAATCGCTGAAGGAAATCGACGCGGCCCCAGTGTTCGATCGTGATCACCGCGCTCGCTTCAGCGTGTCGCAGCTGATAGCGCAGATCGTGCGCGTTGAGCTGCGGACTGACGGGCACCAACACCGCGCCCAGCTTGGCGGCCGCCAAGGTCGCGATGATCCACTCGATGCCGTTCGGGAGGTTCACGGCGATGCGATCGCCCGCCCCGAGCCCCAGATCTGCAAGGGTCGCGGCCAACGCCGAAGCGTCGGCATCCACCTGGCCATAGGTCCAGGTCTGTTCACCGGTAGTCGCGAGCACGCGCGCTGGATGTTCCTGAGCGCGCCGCTCCACGACTGGGGCGAGCGACCACGTTGCTACCATCTCACTCCGAATAACAGGTCCGAGATCCAGTACAGCCGCGTAAATTACCGAGTATGAACGAGATGCGGAAGCAACCCACTGCCCCGCCGCCAACTGGCTCGCCGGCATCGGGCGCGGGGAAACCGCCCGGGGACGCGCCGCGTAAGGCTCCTTCGCGAGCTCCGTTCCGCACCCGCCTTTTCGCGATGCTGTTGCTGTTCGCCGTGATTCCCACGGTGGCGGTGACGCTGGTGTGGGCCGGAGCCACCTCTCAGGTCCTGCAGCGCTTCTCGGCCCGATCGGCCTGGGAGCGAATCGCGCTGAGTGGTGAACAGGCGTTTCGAGCCGTGGACAGTGCGCCGCTGACGGTGGCGCAACGTCAGGCGCTCGCGCGGCACGAAGCCGAATTGCGGGAATCGGCCGAGCTGGCTCGCCGGTTCGATTTCGTGGCCGGTCGGTCGGTGCGACTGGTGCTCTTTGGCGCGGTGCTGGTGGTGTTGCTGGTGGCAGTTGGGGCGTCTCGGGTGGCCGGACATTTGAGTCGGCAGCTCAGTCGCCCCCTCGATGAACTGGTGGGGTGGACCGGGCTGATCAAAGCCGGACGGGCCATTCCCGGACAAACGGACCGGCGCGGTGCGCCCGAATTCGAGGTGTTGCGGACGGGAATGCGTACCATGGCGCAGGATCTCGAAACGGGACGGCGGCGCGCGCTCGAAGCCGAGCGCGCGGAAGCGTTCCGTGAGTCGGCCCGGCGCTTCGCGCATGAGCTCAAGAATCCGCTCACGCCCATTCGTTTTGCTGTCGATCGTTTGCGTCGCAATGCGCCTGAAGATTTGCGCGACACCGTGGAGGTGCTGGCAGAAGAAGCGACGCGACTCGAGCAGATGGCCAAGAGCTTTGCCCAGTTCGGTCGGTTGCCCGATGGCCCGCCCGCCGATGTCGATGTCACGGAGCTCGTGACGCGTGTCGCGCAGACCACGGTGCCCGACTGGATCACGCTCGATATCAGCTGCGACACCGATGTGCCGCTCGTGCGCGGATTCTATGAGCCGCTCGTGCGCGCCGTGTCGAATGTGATGATCAATGCCGTCGACTCGTGCGGGCGTACCGGCAACATCGCGGTGCGTGTGCTGCGGGACGACAGCGCGGTGACGATCGCCGTGCGCGACTCGGGGTGCGGTATTGCCCCCGATGCGCTCGCGCGCGTGTTCGACCCGTATGTGACAACGAAGCCCGGTGGCACCGGATTGGGACTCGCGATCGCGCGCCAGACACTCGAGGCGCACCGCGGTACGATCACGGTGTCGAGTACGGTTGGTGAAGGAACCACGATGACGATGCGATTGCCGACAACGGCAATGGGGGCATGATGCAGCAGGCAGGACAGGCCGCGCAAAACGCGGCGAGCGCGGACAAGTTGGCACAGGCTGCGCTCGAGACGGCCGAGAAGGCGTTGGAGGAGGCGCGGGCCGCCCAGGGTGGACGGGCCGGTGGCGCTGGCAATGTCCGCATTGAACAGGGCGCGGGCGGTGTGACGATCGTGATTCCGCGCGGCGACGAGCCGCCTGGTATTGTGCGGTTGTCGGCCGACGGCAAGTCGATCGCGAGCGTCGAGAACATGAGCACGCGGTCGATCATTCCGCGCCGCAACGACATGCCTGATGGCGTGAAGGAGTTTCTGCGCAACGGCATGTCGATGGTCGTACTGTTGGTCATTCTCGGCCCGCTCGTGCGCGCGTTCATTCGTCGCTGGGAGCGCCAGCCAGCCAAGATGTCGGATGATTCAGCGCGTCGCCTCGAGTCGATCGAGCAAGCGGTTGAAGCCGTGGCGGTGGAAGTCGAGCGTATCAGCGAAGGGCAGCGCTTTACATCGAAGCTCCTCGCTGATCGGGCGAATCAGAATGCGAAGGAAGGAGTGCCGATTCGATGAACACACTCGCGAGTGGTTCGAGTCTGCAGGTGCGCGATGCGGTGCGCGACCTGCGCGACGCCGCGCGAACGGCCGCGCAGGATGCGCGCACGGCCGCCCGCGATGCGGCGCAGGGTGCACGTGACGCGGCCCAGGGCGCGCGCGACGCGGCGCAGGCTGCGCGCGATGCAGCGCAGGCCGGTCAATCGTCCCCGCCGGACGCACCGCTTCCTCCCGATCCGCCATCTCCCACGGGTTTCCAGGTCAACGGCGAAGACGGCATTCCGATCACGTTTGATTTTCAGAATGGCAACGTGATCATCAAGCAGGGCACGCGTACCACCAGCATACCGTGGCAGGAGGCGGTGCCCAAAGGTGCCGTGCAGATCGTGTGGGCTGTTCCGGCGACGTTGTCGATCCTGCTCATCTGGTGGCCGATTTCGCGCGCTGTGGTGAGCTGGTTGCGCCGCAAAGCCGTTGTGAACAACGAGAACGCAGCGCTCGAAGCGCGCATGCGTGAGCGCTTCGAGGTGCTCGAGCGCAACGTGGATACGGTTGCGATCGAAATGGAGCGCGTGGCTGAAGGACAGCGCTTCACCAACAAGCTGTTGACTGAGCGTCAGGACGGTGTTGGCGTGCCAGCGAACGCCGCTGGTGTGCCCGTTGGCTCGTCGCGCCTGTAACGGCCACCCGCGCTCATGCCCAGCGTGCTGATCGTTGACGACGAACCGAACATCCGACGGATGGTCGGGGCGTTGCTCACCGCTGAAGGGTACGACGTCCGCGATGCTGCCGACGGCAGCACCGGTCTCGCGCTCGCCGAAACGGTGGAACCGGACATCGCACTCGTCGATCTCATGATGCCGGGTGACTTCGATGGACTCGCGTTGCTCGAAAAGCTGCGCGAGCGTCGCCCCGATGTGCCGGTCGTGATGATGAGTGGTCGCGCCGCGCTCACCGACGCGGTGCGCGCGACCAAGCTTGGCGCATTCACCTTCCTGGAGAAGCCACTCACTCCGGAAGGCGTGCTGCTGGCGCTCGCCTCAGCGTTCGAGCTGCGACAGGCGCGACGTGCGGCCGCGGCGCTGCGCGAAGACCTGGGGTTGTCGGGCGAAATGGTGGGCGACTCGCCTGGACTCAAGGAGGTGCGCGCGCTCATCGCACGTGTTGGGCCGACCGACGCGCGCGTGCTCATCACTGGTGAGTCAGGAACCGGCAAGGAGCTCGTAGCCGCGGCGCTGCACGAAGCGAGTCCGCGTCGCGATCGACCATTCATTCGGGTGAACTGCGCCGCCATTCCGCGCGATCTCGTGGAAAGCGAAATGTTCGGCCATGAGCGCGGTGCCTTTACCGGCGCCACCGAGCGTCGCATTGGTCGCTTCGAACTCGCGCACACCGGCACGCTCTTTCTCGACGAAGTGGGCGATCTGGGCGCCGAAGCGCAGGCGAAACTTCTGCGCGCGATCGAAGCTCGCGAGATCGAACGCGTCGGTGGCGGAAAGCCCATCAAGATCGATGTGCGCATTCTCGCCGCCACGAACAAGGACCTCGCACGCGCCGTCGCCGATGGGAGTTTCCGCGAAGATCTGTTCTTCCGGCTGAATGTGATTCCCATGCAGCTGCCACCGCTGCGCGATCGCCCCGGAGATCTTCCCGCGTTGGTGCGGCACTTCTCCGCCCGACATCGCAGCCGCACCGGTCGTCCACTCGTGCAGTTTCGCGACGACGCGCTTGGCGCACTGAGCGCCTATCGCTGGCCCGGCAACGTGCGCGAGCTGGCGAATGTCGTGGAACGCCTCGCCATTCTGCACGCCGGTAGCGAAGTCACCCGCGCTGATGTGCATCAGGTGCTGCCGCCCGATATCGCCCCCACCACAACCGGAACGCCCTCGCAGGGCATGGTCGCCGTCGAAACGGTAGGTGAAGGACTGCCGCTGAGTGATGCACTCGACGCCTATGAACGGAAGCTCATCGCCGCCGCCTTGGCGCAAAGCGATGGGAATGTGGCGGAGGCGGCGAGACGCTTGCAGACGGATCGGCCCAATCTGTACAGACGAATGCGAAGGCTGGCGCTTGGAGTTAGTGGAGACTCGTAGCGTCGCGAGATCGTTAACCCCTTGGAGTTCAGGTCGAAGGACGCCAGGGCGCAGGAATCAGGACTGCGTTGGTGGGCTGTCCTGACCTCTTCTCCCTGGCGATCTACTCACTGAGCCCTCGGGGGTTTCGATCTTTTCCAGCGGTTCAAACCATCTTGCCGTGTCTCACTGTCGCCCACTCAATTCGGTTTCATTGCGACACTCGCCTGTCCTCAATCAGGACACCATCGCAGCGCAGCGTGAGCGCGCTCAGAGTTGGGTATTGAACGCCAAAGCGTGATATTGCTACAACTTGACTGCTGATCGCCTGCGTTGGGCCCGATGCGACACGGCCTGTCGTGCGTGGTACGCGCCCTGCCCTGCGCAGTGCCGACCCTCAGCCGGAGACTCCGATGCTTCTACCCATGACCCCCTCAGGTCATGTACCCATGGTTCGCCGAGCGGTGCGCCGCGGCGTTCGCCATGCGATCGCCATGAGCGTTCACCGACCGATGCTGTGCGCGGCGCTCGTGGCCAGCGCGTTGCCGGTCGCGACGCTTTCTGCTCAGCGCGAAACGCGCGTTGGCGGTGTCCCACGCGAAACGACGCTCGAAGTCACGCGGATCTACAACGCGCCGGGTACGCGCCGCATTCACGGCGACTTTTCCCTCGCCGCTGGCGACACCATCAAGAGCGATCTGGCCGTGCTCAACGGCACGCTGCGGTTGAGTGGTGTGGTGACCGGGCAGATTGTGGCGCTCAACAGCGATGTCCGCATGGTCGATGGCGCGCGCGTCGAACAGTCGATCACGATCATCGGCGGCAACTTCGACGGTCCTGACCGGCCGAGTGTCGGCGGTGAGATTCGCGTCTGGAGCTCGCGCTATCGCTATCGCGAGGACGCCGACACGCTCATTGGCGAGACCGACTTCTTCGCCCGGTGGTCGCGCTGGGTGCGCGATGAGAACGACGCAAGCAGTGGTGGCACTGATGGTCAGCTGTTCGTGACCACGGCGCACACCTACAATCGCGTTGAGGGCCTCCCCATCTATGTCGGCCCGCGGGTGCGCGGGGGTGCGGGATCGACGCACGTGACGGCCGAAGCACTTGGCATCTTCCGAACCGGTGACCGATTGGTGTGGAAGCGCGAGAATCTGGGACATCGCGCGAAGCTCGAAGTGCGTCAGGGGTCGCGCACTGGATTCGCGATTGGCGGCCGTCTGTTTGACGAAGTCGACGCGATCGAGAAGTGGCAGCTGACGGAAGCCGAAGTCGGTCTCAACACCTTCCTGTTCACGCGCGACTACCGCGACTTCTGGCAGCGTCATGGCGGCCAGGGGTATGTGTCAGTGTTTGGCCGATTGGGCACTGAGCTGCGTGCTGGCATCAGCGAAGAACGCTGGACGAGCCGCAGCGCGCGCGACGTCTTCTCGGTGTTCAACGACAATCTGCCCTGGCGTGTGAACCCAGCGGTCGATGAAGGGGTGATGCATCTCTTCACGCTCGCCGGCACGCTCGATACGCGGAATCGCCGCAGTAACCCGCGTGCCGGCTGGTATCTGCGTGGCGAGTACGAACGCGGCACCGGCAACTTGGCGGCAGCGCCGATGACCAGCGGCGTGCGTCCGCAAACGACCGGCGCAGTGCAGTACGGTCGCGCGCTCTTCGATTTGCGTCGCTACAATCGCCTTGGCCCCCGTTCTCAAGTGAATGTGCGCGCCGTGCTTGGCGGATGGACTGACGGTGATCCGCTGCCGTTGCAGCGTCGACTCGCCGTGAGTGGAATCGACGCGCTCCCCGGCTTCGATTTCCGCCGCATGATCGGCACCTCGGACGCCGGGACCTGTGCCACCGGAACCGAAGGACTCTACGGCGCATTGGGTCGCCCGGCGCAGTGCGATCGCATCGCGCTCGTCCAAGTGGAATTCAAGGGTGACTTCCGCCTCAACTTCTTCGGCGACGACGACTTCGGTGACCGCCGCTGGTCCTTCGGCAGTAAGGCCGATGGCACATGGGTGTTGTTCGCCAACAGCGGTCGCGGGTGGCTGGTGGGCAGCAACACCGGCTCCGCCGATGCCGACGCGCTCCGCTACACGAAAAACAACGTGCCGACGCTGGGCTCGTTCCGCACCGACATCGGTGGTGGCTTCGACTTTGGCGACTTTGGGGTGTATGTGGCGCAGTCGGTGTCCGAGAGTGGACTCTCGCCGAACGTGTACATGCGTCTCTCGCGTCGATTCTAAGGTTCACCCCTCAGCACGTCCGCATTCCCTCCGTGTCATTGACGCGTTTCATGCGTGGCCTGTGGCTGCTGCTCGCACTGCTTGGTGCGGGCAGCAGCGTTGCGCATGCGCAACCGCGAGGGCGACCGGAGATCGAGATTCGCGTGGGACCCGGTGCGTATCCGCCAATGGTCGCCATCCGCAATGTGCTGGCCGAGCAG
The DNA here is from genome assembly GCA_966112585.1 of uncultured Gemmatimonadaceae bacterium. Classification (GTDB taxonomy): domain Bacteria; phylum Gemmatimonadota; class Gemmatimonadetes; order Gemmatimonadales; family Gemmatimonadaceae; genus Gemmatimonas. The sequence continues at coordinate 40,393 of CBHWDN010000015.1, read as the reverse complement.
CCATTCGATACGCTGCTCCGCAGTGGCTTTCCCGCGCGACTCACAGTGCGCGCCGAAACCTGGTCGATCGGCCGTTGGTTCGACGATCAGCAGGGGAGCGCCGAGTGGAGTGTGATCGTGCGGTACAGTGTGGTCGATCGCGCGTACGAAGTCGCCCGCGTGGTCGACAACAAGCTCACGCCACTGGGGAGCTATCTCCGCTTCGCCGACGCGCGCGCGGCGAGTGAGCTGGCCTTTCAGCCCGCATTGCCGGTCCCGCCCAAGGGGCGGAAGAGCTATGTCCTTGTGCAGGCCGAACTGCAGACGCTCGATGTGAGCGATCTCGATGAGCTCGAGCGCTGGCTCAACGGGGAAGCGCGCCCGCTGGTTCGCGGGCGACGGAATCCCGGCACAGTGCTGACACGCGGCCTGCGCGCCCTCGCCAGCCGCATTCTGGGCGGCGAGGTGCGGCGGCTCGAAGCACGAAGCCCGGCGATGGACCTCGACTAGTTGCTTCTTCTGGTCGCCTAGCGGTGTGCTGGCACCGACGCGTGCGGACGCGTCGACGCGCCTTCGATCTTCTGCAACTCGCGCAGCGTATCCTCACCATAGAAAGTGCGGATGTACTGCGACTGAATGGGGGTGAGGCGGCGAACGGCCCACGACAGATGCACGAAGTGCGGCTCCACTGGCACGTGCAGCGGATGCATCCCGATTTCATTCGGCATGCGATTCGCCTTCTTCGTATTGCACGGGCTGCAGGCCGTCACGACGTTCGACCATTCGTTCGTGCCGCCGCGCGACATCGGAATGAGATGGTCACGCGTGAGTGACTCACGCGGCTTGAGCTCATTCTGCCTGCGACCACAGTACTGACACTGGTAGTCGTCACGCGCGAAGAGGAACGTGTTGGTGACCTGACGGCGGAAGCGCCGCGGCACATGCACGTACCGGGTGAGGCGAATGACCGCGGGCCGGGGATAGGCCTGCTTTTCGGATCGCACGGGCACCGCCAGATCGGCTTCGACGATCTCGGCTTTACCATCAATGACGAGGCGAAGGGCCCGCCGAAGCGGGACCATCGTCAGGGGTTCGTACGACGCATTCAGTGCGAGACAGCCGGCGATCACGCCCTACCCTCCGCTGAAAGTGCCTTCGATGTCCGACGAACAACGCGACCTGCTGCGTTCCCTCGCACGACCTGCCTGGTGACCGACAAAAGAAATCCCCGCTGATGTGCCGACGACGTCGACGAACATGCAGCGGGGATTGGGGTCACGCGGGCGCGGCCCAGCGGGTTCTGCTGGAACTCTCCCAACTGCCGAGCGCGCGAGGGGACGGAGACATGCTCCTAGTCTAGCATGCGGAGCGATGCTGCTGCCAGTGGTTGTCCGTCACAAACTGCGCAGTTCAGTTAGCGCTTTTCCAATGGGCCAACCTTCGCCCCACCGAGCGAATCCGTTCCACGAGGCCGGAGTCGGAGGCGACCACCGCCCCATCCCGCACAACCTCCCGCCCTGCGACCGTCACCAACGTCGCGCGCGCACTTCCGCCGAGCACATGCACCAGCGTAACTGCGGGATCAAACACCACCGGCGCTCCCGGCGCATCGAGCGGGAACGCGGCAAGGTCCGCCTGCTTCCCGGGCTCGAGCGTACCGATCTGAGCGTCCAGCTGAAGCGCGCGCGCACCGCCAATCGTTGCGAGCTCGAGGGCCTGAGTCGGATGGAGTGAATCCGGCCGCCCCGATCGGACAGAGTGAAACAGGCACGCCTGTCGCGTTTCCTCGATGAGATGCATGCGGTCGTTACTCGCCACGCTGTCCGTTCCAAGTCCGGTCGCGATGCGATGTGACAACATGCGATCGAGTGGCGCGATGGCGTGTCCGAGTTTGGCGTTCGATATCGGGCAATGCACGATGCTCGAGCCGCTGTCGGCTATGCGCTGGCAATCCTCTTCGTCGATCTGAATGGCGTGAATGAGCAGCGGGCGCGCGTCGAGCACACCGCAGCGGTCGAGGAGCGCGATCGGCGATCTGGCTTGCGGCGTGACGGCAATATTCCGCTCGCGCAGCTTGTCGGCGAACACACCCTCGCCGCGCACCACGAACGCCACCTCGGCCGCGCTCTCAGCGATATGCACGGCCATCGGTAGCGATTCCGCGCGCGCATATTCGGCGGCGGCGCGAAAAAGCGACGCGGACACGGTGTAGGGTGCGTGCGGCGAAATCCCGGTGCGAACCAGCGAGGTGTCCAGGCCGCGAAGCGCGCTCACGCGCTGCGCGAGTTGCGCCATCGATCCGTCGCGTTGCGCCGGATCAGGGCCGAACACTTCGACATAGCCGATGCCGCGCACACCCATCTCGCGCATCGCGGCGAGCGGCGCGGCGGAGTCGGTGGTATCGGCATAGGTGGTGATGCCGTGCGCGAGTCCTTCTACAATGCCGAGTCGCGACGCGTCCAGCAGGTCGTCAGCGGTGAGCACATCGCGCCGTACGATCGTGAGCGTGCGCAGCCACTCGCGAAACGCGAAGCCTTCGAGAAAACCACGCATGGCGGTGAGCTCGAGGTGGCTGTGGGCGTTGACCAAGCCGGGCATCAAGACCGCGTTGCCCAATGCAACGATGCGCGCGTTGTCCGTCGCAGCACTCGCGGCCGAACCGACCCACGCGATGCGCGAGTCGTTGACCAGCACCGCACCCTGCGCGATTGGCGCCGACGCGATGGGGAGCACCCAGTCGGCCGTGTACAATGTGCGCACGGCGCCCATCGTGCTCACCATACCGTCACTCACTGCGGCGGCAGTCGGAACGGATTCGAGGTGTCCGCCTTGGTCTTTGCGCGCGCCGTATCGATCGTGAACGGCGACGGAGCGGCCGCATCGGTGCAGCTTCTCGTGGGCTCGGTGCCCTGCACAAAGAACTCGGTCACAAGCGCGGTCGTGCAGCTGCTGTTCGCCAAGCGGCCGGTCAGTGCGTCGACTTCGCGCACCACCACGCCATCGGGGCGCGGCCAATCAGGCGGCTGCGGTTTGCGGCGATACACTTCGGTCATGAAGGCCGACCACGCCGGTGCGGCGAGTTCACCGCCCTGCGCGTTCGACTTGATCTTCTGCGGCTTGTCGAAGCCCATCCACACGCCAGCCACAAGATCAGCAGTGTACCCGATGAACCACACGTCGGCGCCGTCATTGGTCGTGCCGGTCTTCCCACCAGCGGGCACGTGAAAGCCCGAGCTCCAAATGCGCGCGCCGGTGCCGCGCACCACCACGTCCTTCATCATGCTCACCATCAGCCACGACTCTTCCGGCGACAACACGGCCTCGCGATCGGGCTCGGGCTTCCAGATCACTTTCCCCTGCGCGTTTTCCACGCGCAGAATCGCATAGGGTGTCGTGCGCAGTCCAAGATTGGCGAACACGGAGTACGCACCGATCATCTGAATCGGATACACATCCGCCGAGCCAATGAAAATTGAGGGATAGGGAGGGATGGGCGTCGTGATGCCAAACTTCCGCGCCATGCTGATCACACCACTCTCGCCCACCGCCATACCGGTGCGAATCGCGGCAAGATTGCGCGACATGTACAACGCTTTGCGCATGGGCATCGGGCCCATGAACTTCATGTCGTAGTTGGAGGGCGTCCATGCTTCGCCGCTCACCTGATCGAGCGAGATCGGCGAATCGTCGACCACCTGGGCGGGGCTGAAGCCCTGGTGGATCGCCGACGCGTACACGATGGGCTTGAACGTCGATCCGGGCTGACGCATCGCCTGCACGGCGCGATTGAACTTGGAATCACCAAAGTCGCGACCACCCACCATCGCACGCACCGCACCACTGCGCGGGTCGAGCGCGACAAACGCACCCTGCAGATACGGCGAATTCGCCGCACCGGTCTCACCACCATCGGCGCTGCGCGCGAGATACCCTTCGTACGTCAGGTGGGTGTACTTGCCGTTCTTTCCGGCTTCGATCGCCTGCAGTTGATTCTCGAGCGAACGCTCGGCGGCCAACTGCATGTCGACGTCGAGGCTTGTGTACACACGCAGCCCCTCGTCGTAGAGTCGCTTGCCGAAGTGCTCTTCGAGCTCCTGCCGCACCCACTCCACATAATACGGCGCGATGTCACCACTTTCCGTGCGCTCGGCGAGCTGCAGCGGATACGCTTTGGCGAGCGACGCGTCGGCATCGGTAATTGCCCCCTCGCGGCGCATCAATTCCAGCACGGTATTGCGACGCAGGATGGCGCGATCGGCAAATCGGCGCGGATTGTAGCGCTCGGGACCCTTGAGCAGCCCTGCGAGCACTGCGGCTTCGGCGACGGTGACATCACGCACCGACTTGCCGAAGTAGCGCTGCGACGCCGTCTCGACGCCGTACGCGCCGTTGCCGAGGTATACCTGATTCAGGTACAGCTCGAGGATGCGCTGCTTCGAGTAGCGCTGCTCGATCGCACGGGCAACGCGGGCTTCCTTGAGCTTGCGGAGCAGCGTCTTTTCACGCGAAATGCGGTCGGCGAAGACATTGCGCGCGAGCTGCATCGTGATCGTCGAAAATCCCTGCGCGTAGCCACCGGCGCGCACATTGCGCATCGCCGCGCCGAAAATGCGGTAGTAATCGATGCCGTGATGCGAGTAGAAACGGCGGTCTTCCGTCTTGACCACCGCGTCCTGCACGTGTTTCGGAATGTCCGACAACTTGACCAGCGTTCGGCGCTCGAGTCCCAGCTCGGTCACGAAGCGGCCGTCGGCGGCGTACACCTTGGAGGTCTGGCGCGGCACGTACGCTTCGAGCGAAGCGATCGAGGGACATCGGCCGTCGCGGCAGATCACCGTCCAGGCGCCGAGCAGGGTGCCAAGGCCGAGGCCTCCGCCAAAGAGGGCGAGCACCAGAAGCCACCCAATCCACGGGCGACGCGAAAGCACGTTCATGAAAGAGACCATAGCGGTCCTGAAGGCTACCGATCGTTAAGGTCTGGCGCCACACGGTTATCTTGCGCCCATGTCCGCGAATCCAGCCCCCCTCGAGGAACTCGCCTGGCGCGAGCTCCTGTTCCAACACACTGACGGCCTGCCGGCCGCCTTCGAGTCTGGTACCGTCACCGGGTACTGCGGGTTCGATCCGACGGCGTCCAGTCTCCATGTTGGAAACCTCGTGCCAGTGATGGGGCTCGTTCATATGCAGCGCGCCGGGCATCGACCGATCGCGTTAGTGGGCGGCGGCACCGGCATGATCGGTGACCCGAGCGGGCGCAGCAGTGAGCGCAACCTCCAGGATCTCGACACGATTCGCGCCAACGCCGAAGCCATTCGCGGCCAACTGTCGAAATTCCTCGACTTCGAGGGCCCCAAGGGCGCGAAGCTGATGAACAATGCCGACTGGCTCGTTGGACTGTCGCTGCTCGACTTCCTGCGCGACACCGGCAAGCACTTCTCGGTGAACTACATGCTGGCCAAGGATTCGGTGAAGAGCCGACTCGACGGCGGCATTTCGTTCACCGAATTCTCGTACATGCTCCTGCAGTCGTTCGACTTCCTCGAGCTCAACAAGCGCGAAGGCGTCACGCTGCAGCTGGGTGGCAGCGATCAGTGGGGCAATATCACCGCCGGTCTCGAGCTCATTCGCAAGACGACCGGTGGCGAAGCGCATGCATTGACCTTCCCGCTCATCACCAACGCCGACGGCACCAAGTTCGGGAAGAGCACCGGTGGTGGATCGGTGTGGCTCGATCCCGAGCGCACGTCGCCGTACAAGTTCTACCAGTTCTGGATCGGCACCGACGACCGCGATGTGTCACGCTACCTCCGCTTCTTCTCGCTGCTCTCGCGGGAGGAGATCGAGGCACTCGACGACGCCGTTCGCACTTCGCCCGAGAAGCGCGCGGCGCAGCGTGCGTTGGCGATGGATGTGACCTCGCGCGTGCACAGCGCCGACGCGGCGCGTGTCGCGCAGGAAGTGTCCACGCTGCTCTTCGAAAAAGGCGATCCGGCATCGCTCTCCGAGGCGGCGCTGGCGGCCCTTCGGGAGGAGATCCCGTTTGCGACCTACGCGCCCCCCGCGGAGAACGCACCGGCCGAGGGCGTGGACATTTACGAATGTCTCACGCTGCTGGGCATCGCGGCCTCCCGCGGAGCCGCCAAGCGTTTGCTCGAACAGGGCGGCGTATCGGTGAATGGCGCCAAACTTGGCGCGGCCGACAAGGTGGTCGCAGAAGATCGTCTGCTTCGCGGCCGTCACCTGCTCATTCGCAAGGGACAGCGCGAGTTCGGACTCGTTCAGGTTCCGTAAGCGTCGCCTGCACGGGGCAGCCACACCGAGAATCGTGTACCGACATGCTCCGTCGATGATACGTCGATGGCACCACGCGCTTCCACAACGATCGCGGCAACGGTAGGCAGGCCGATACCCGAGCCGCGTTCGCCTTTGGTGGTGAAGAACGGCTCCCACAGGCGCGACTGAACCGCCGCCGGAATACCGCTGCCGGTGTCTTCGACTGACAATCGGATGTATTCGCCCGCCGCAAGTGCGCCAACCGCAGCGGGCGACGGCGCCGAGAGTATTTCATCAACCACCTGCACTTCGATGCGACCGCCCGACGTAGTCGCATCGCGTGCATTGACGACCAGGTTGAGCAGAATCTGCTCGACCGCGGTGGGATCGATCACGGCGTCCTGCGTATCGGCGCAGTTCACACGAAGATCACGCTGCTGATCGACCACGCGCCGAAGCATCGGCATGAGATCGCGCGTAACCTGTCCGATACGCACGGGGCGCGGCGACGCCGGATTCTCATTCGCAAAACGAAGCAACCGTCGCGTGAGCGATCGCCCGCGTTCGACGGCGTGTTGGAGCTCCTCGAAGTCGGTGACCACTTCGCTGCTGCCCTGTTGCACCGACTCCTCGGCGAGCTGACTGCCCGACAAAATGACGCCGAGCACGTTGTTGAAGTCGTGCGCGACCCCCCGGGCCAGCTGTCCGACATGCTGCCATCGCGCTGATTCGGCAGCCCGCGTATGCGCTTCGTCCAATCGGGCCGAGCGAGCGAGCATTGCTGAGCGCTCGTGCTCGACCACGGCGAGCACCGACGAGAGCCCGAGGGCCAGCGTGGAGGTCACCGTGCACGTCGCGGCGATGAGTGAGTCGAGCGACGTGAAACCGCTGCCGAATGAGCGCAAGCGTACGACGCCATCCAGGAACAGCGCGATCAGCTGAATGACAAAACCCCAATACAGCGGCGTCAGTGCCGGCGCGTTCTGGCGATAACGGCCGGTCGTGACGAGCATCAGCACCAGCGGCACGCCGATGTAGAGTCGCGACCAGACAGCCGTACCCTCTTCGAACTGCACGGTGCCGAGCTGCACGGTCCACATGTGCAGCACGAAGCCGACCAGAAACGCGCCAACGCCCCAGGTCTTGACGCCAGTGCGCAAACGCGGGCGCGCCTCGACGGCGGAAACGGCCATGCGGATCAGTTGCACCGAGAGCACGCCGCAGGACAGCAGCACACCGGACAACGCGGCGCCCATCACCGTCATGCGATCGTCGAGTGCGAAGTACAGCGCGCGCTCGGCCACGCGGACCGCCTGCACCAGCCAGAAGATCGCGAGCGTTCGCGCAAACGGATGCGGCATCGCGCGCGCCAGGCCAAGCAGCGTGACCGTGAAGACCACCACCGTGAACGCGTCGAACGCCAGGAACGCGCGCGCGCCGTCGTAGTAGGCAATACTGTTCATGAGGCGCGGGCTGACTCGAGACGCGCGGCCGACGACAGCGTGGGGAGCCAGACCTCAATGCGTGTCCCACGTGACGAGCCGACCTGCACATTGAGCACGCCTCCCACCGACGACGCCGCGCGGGCGACGGCGCGCATACCGATGTCGGCACCGGCATCGCGACGCGAGCTCGCCTTGGGGTGAAAGAGCGTGAGCCGCTGTGATTCGTCGAGCGGTTCGCCGGCATCCTCCACCGAAACCACCACCCAGTTGCCCGCCGGGCACATCCCGTCCGAGAGAATCACCGTGCCCGTCAACTGATGATCTGCCACAGTGAGTCGAACAGCCTCGCCCTCGGGGCTCGCCTCGTGCGCATTGAGCAACAGGTTCAGCAACACCTGATCGAACTGCGTGCGCGACATGGCAATCTCGCCGCTACCGGCCAATGACACATCGAATTGTCGTATTGCAGCGACACTGCGAACGAACGACGGCACGAGGTCGCGTGCCGCCGTGGAGGGTTTGAAGACGACCGGTGTATCGTTCTGCTGTCGCGCAAGAATCATGAGGTGCTTCGTGAGATGGCGACCGCGATCGGCCGCGTCTCGAATCGCACCGAGCTGCACTACCGCGTCCGTTGGCTGCTGTTGCCACGTACGACGCGCCCCGTCGATCGACTGCTCCACAGATGTCAGCACGTCGTCAAAATCGCGCGCGACATCGCTCGCCATGAGTCCGAGACTCTCCAGCTGCTCGGCCTCAGCCAACTGTTGGCGCAGCGCGCGCTCGCGGTCGAGCATTGTTTGCACGTGCACGCGCTCGTGCGCGATGACGCACAGCAGGCAGGCGAGGCCCAGGACCAGCACGCCGAGCAGATTCGAGACCATCGCCACACCAGTGCTCGCGGCCAAGTCGAGATTCATGCCGGCGCGGAGACGAAAGAGCGTCTCGACGATGGTGAAAACGAAGCTCACGGAGAGCGCGACCCGCAGCAGCTGCAGCGCCAGGGACTGCAATTGCGTCTGCGCCGTGGCGACGAGACGAACGCGCACCACCAGCACGACGCACCAGGCACTCGTCACGAGTTGCAGCGGCTTGACGAGCAGATTCGCGACCAGCGACGTCGGATCCGTGGTGGACATGACCACCCAGCCCGTCACGAGTCCAAACCCCACACCGATCAGCGCGCTCAGCACCAACCGCCGTTGCGACGGCGCCTTCGTGCCGGCAAGCGTGCTGAGGATCGCACTGACGATGACCACCGTGCTCGTCAGACTCGCTCCCAGTACCGCGCCGATCGCCAGCAGCACGAGCGCGTGGTAGGTCGCCAACTTCCAGAACAGCGCCACGTCGGCCGCCAACGTCATGTGCGTCAGCATCAGCAGCGCCACGTAGCCGGCGAGCGGGCGCCTCAGTCGCCAATAGAATGTCGCGAACAGCGCCGCGAAGGTCGTGGACACCAGAAGGTGCACGAGCCACATCCACAGGCCGGCCTGCCTGAACGGATCCGCGACAAGGTTCACAAACGAGTTTTCAGGCGTCGAGGAGGGCGAGCACCCGGTCCATCTCGTCGCGCGTGTTGTAGCAGTGCGGCGAGAGTCGGATCGCTCCCTCGCGAACCGTGAAGGAAACATGAACGGCCTTTAACCGGGCCGCCATACCGTCGAGATCGTTCGGGGAGAAGGCAAATACTCCCGCCCGACGCCGGCGGTCCGAAGGCGTTACCAGTCGGATGTCCTTCCGAGACTCGGCCCACTCCACTACGCGATCACCCAACGCCTGAATGTGGGCGGCCACATTGCTCACCCCCAACTCGAGCAACATGCCGGTGGCCGCGTTCGCCACGGCGAAGTCGTGATAGGACAGCGTCACCACTTCGAACCGACGGGCGTCGTCGAAAAAGTCGAACTCGTAGTCGGTGAGTCGGGTGTAGTCGGTGCTCGACTTCATGCAGGCCCAACCCACATCCATCGGTTCGAGTGCGGTAACCAACGCCTTGCGGACGTACACAAAGCCCGTTCCCCAGGGGCTCAGCTGCCACTTCTGGGCGCCGCTGGCGAAGATGTCGACCGGGAGGGCGTGCAAGTCGATGGGTTGGATGCCGCAACCCTGAATACCGTCGACGATCACGAACGCGCCCTTCGCGCGACAGGCCGTGCCGATGCGCATCAGGTCCGCCGCGTAGCCCGTCGCGAACTGTACCCAGCTCACGACTACCGCCACGATGTCGTCGCGATTTTCAATCGCGGCCACCATCGCATCTTCGTCCGGCAGCCCATTCACACGCGGAATGAGTTCCAGCGTGACGCCGCGCGAGCCGAGTGCCTGGAAGGGATAGACACAGCTGGGGAATTCGCCGTCGAAGGCGAGAATGACACCCGGGCGCAACGGCAACGCACGCGCCGCGAGGTTCAGCCCATAGGTGGTGTTGGGCATCAATGCGATCTCGTCTTCATCGGCGCCCACCAACGCGGCAAACTGGCGGCGTGACTGTGCCACCGCGTTCTGCATCAGCGAGAGAGGAATACGATGCGGCTGCGCGCGCAGCTCCGCCCACTTCGCGAACGTATCCACCGCCGACTGCGGATTCGGCCCCGTGCTCGCGGCATTCATGTAAATGACTGGATCGTTGGCCATCCACGGATACTCACGGGCGCGCAGCGCAGCGACATCAATGCTCATGTTCGGTCCAGACGAAGTGAATGCCTAGGTGCGCGCTCGGGCACGCGGATCGAGCGCGTCGCGCAAGGCGTCTCCCAACAGATTGAATCCCAGCACTGCGAAGCCAATGGCAAGTCCGGGGGCGAGCGAAGTCCACGGCGCATTGCGGAGCTGCGACAGATCGCGTCCATCCGCGATCATCGCGCCCCAGCTGGGCGTCGGCGGCTGCACACCCAATCCAAGAAACGAAAGCGCCGCTTCAGCCATGATCGCGCCGGCGATACCAAGCGTCGCGGCGATCACCACCGGCGCCACCACATTCGGCAGCACATGCTTCACGAGAATGCGCGCATCGGCCGCACCCAGCGCGCGCATCGCCTGCACGTACTCGAGCTCGCGCACCACGAGCACCTGACCGCGCACCAGTCGCGCCATACCAGCCCATCCAACCACACCGATCACCACGCACACCACGGTGAGCGAGGGTTCGAAGGCGGCAGCCATTGCGATCAGGAGCAGCAATGTGGGAAAGGCGAGCGTGACATCGGCGAGACGCATCACCACTTCATCGGTCCACTTGCCGCGATAGCCCGCAATCAGTCCGAGTGCGACGCCAATGGACAGCGCGATCCCCTGAGAAATCAGACCCACCAGCAGGGAGATGCGCGCACCATACACGAGTCGCGACCAGACATCGCGCCCCTGTGCGTCGGTGCCCAGCCAATGCGTGCGGCTGGGCGCTTCCAGGGTGTGAAGCAGGTCGATCGTGGCCGGATTGTGCCCGGTCGCAAGCGGTGCTGCGACTGCCAGCGCAAGCAGCACGCCGACCGCCACCAGTCCCACACGCAGACGACCATCCGCACGCAATCGCGTCCATGCGGTGCTCACCACGACGGCACTCATGCGCCGCTCACGCCGGCGTCAGGCTCGGCCGCGACGTAATGCGCGGCGCGACGATGCCGCTCACTCGACCAAGTCGCTCGGCCGCAGCATCGACAAATGCATCCCAGCCGAATTTCTCAAGCGCGCGTGCACGCGCGGCGTCACCCATGGTGCGCGACGCGTCATGATCAGCAAGCAGGCGCGCCAACTCCGATACCACCACCGGTAGCGTGTCGCTGGTTGCCATGAGCCCGCTGACTCCAGCGTCCACGATCGACGCAAATGCGGCACCTGCCGGCACCACAACCGGCAATCGCTGTTGCATCGCTGCCAACGTCGCTACGGCCCCAGCGTCATCATGCGCGCTCACCCAAACCGCGAAGGCGTCGAGCGGCTGATGGTGCAGCAACGTCTCGATCGGCCTGATTCGCAGAACGCTGGTCAAGTCGAGTGACGCAGCGTGCAGGCGCGTTGCCTGCAAATCCGAGACGTCGCCGAGCAGTGTGATCTCGAGTGCCGGGTTTCGACTGCGAAGCATCGCCGCGGCGCGGAGCGCCATCGCTGTGCCTTCGTCATGACGCACCGGCGGCACAATGACGAGATGTGGCGGTGCGACCGGAAGCGCATGAACCGCGGGATCACCATCAGCATGCGCCGACGGCTCGGGCCAGCTCACCGCGAGCGCCTGCGCGCCCCACGCTTCGTAGCGTGTCCGTGAGCGCGCCAATCGATCGCGCCAACCGTCGGCGGACGCATCGCGCGCCATCGTGGCGCTTTCCCCCACGGAAAGTCGACGAACTACGCCACCGCGTGCACCCAGGGCCATCGCCGCCATCGAGGCATCGCGGTCGCTCCCCACGAGCAGCGCATCCGGCCGCAAGGCCGTGATGATGCCACGCAGACTGGCCGTGCGACGCACGAATCCGCTCCCCACGATCGCGCGATGGGACAGTCGCGGCCACTCGCGCTCGATCGCGCGTTCCACATCACCGCGCGAGAGGCACGCGACGGCGGCAATGTCGCCACGTCGTCCAAGACCGGCCGCCAACGCCGCGAGCAACCGCACGCCGGGCGTGTAGCGATCGCTGGTCGAAAGCACGACAACGCGCATACCGCTAGATCGCCGTTGCCGAGCTCAGCTCGGTCGGCGCACCGTCGTCGGCTGCTTCCGAAGCCTCTCGGCGATCGAACTGGAGCGCGTGCAACCGGGCGTACGCACCGTTTTGCGCCAGGAGCGCATCGTGCGTCCCTTCCTCAACCAACGCCCCCCGGTCGAGCACGAGGATGCGATCGGCATGCTGAATGGTGGCCAGCCGATGCGCGATCACGAACACGGTGCGGCCGGCGAGCAATCGATCGATTGCCTCCTGCACGAGTCGCTCACTTTCGACATCAAGGGCACTTGTCGCTTCGTCCAGAATGAGAATCGGCGGATCGGAAAGCAGCGCGCGGGCAATCGCCAAGCGCTGACGCTGACCACCAGAAAGACGCGTTCCGCGTTCGCCGAGGTTGGTGTCCCATCCGTCGGGCAGTGCTTCGATGAACGCCAGCGCGTTCGCGGCGCGCGCGGCTGCGTCGAGCTGCGCCGGCGTCACATCGGGGCGACCAAAGGCGACGTTCGCACGCACGGTGTCATTGAATAGCACCGTGTCCTGACTCACGATGCCGGTGAGCGCGCGCAGCGCATCAAGGCGGATCTCGCGGAGATCGACGCCGTCCAACAGAATGCGACCGCGGCTTGGATCGATGAAGCGCGGCAACAGGTCAACCAACGTGCTCTTGCCGGCGCCGCTCGCGCCAACCAGCGCGATGATCTGCCCCTTCTCGGCCGTGAACGACACATCGCGAAGCGCCGGCGGGCGATCGAGCTCGACACCTTCGTGGCGAAAGGTGACGTGGTCGAAGACGAGCGAGTGATCGAACATCGCGCGGGTGCGCGTGCCGCGATCGATCGCGACTTCGGTGGGCTGATCGAGGATCTCGAAGATGCGCTCCGCACTCGCCAGCGACTGCTGCGCCGCGGCGGGCGCCTGCGACAGCTGCTTGAGCGGCTGCAGGATGCGCATCACCTGGATGAGGAACACCATCAGCTCGGCGGCCGCCATCGACTTCTCATTGATGACGAGTGTCGCGCCGTACCAGAGAATGGCGACCGCGGTGATGGTGCCGAGTGTTTCGATCGCCGGCCCAGACAGCAGTGCGAGTCGGCCAACGCGGATATAGCCCTTGGCAAAGGCGGCGTTGCGTGTCGTGAACTTGGTTTCCTCGCGCTGCTCGGCGCGATATGACTTGACCAGTCGCACACCGCTTACGACTTCCTGCACCAGGCTGGTGATTTCGCCCTGATCGTTCCCCAACCGGCCGTAGCCTTTGCGCAGTTTGCGCAGCACCGGCTGCACCGCGCCAATCGTGATGGGCGCGATGAACAACGCCGCGATGGAGAGCCGCCACGATGTCACGAACATCGCGACGATCGTCGCGACAATCTGCGCGGTGCTCCACATGGAACGTGTGACCAGTTCGGTCACGACGGTCTTGGCCGTGGTGGTGTCATTCAGCACGCGGCTGATGATCTGGCCGACCTTGTTGCGCGTAAACCACGGCAGTGGCAATCGCAGTAGATGCGCATACAGCGCATCGCGCAGATCACGCACCACAAACTCCTGCAGCTTGACGCCCACCTGACCGCTCAACCACACCAGCACGTTCTTGAGCGTCACGGCAGCGATCACGATCAGCATCACATTCTGCAGCGAGCCCTTGGTGTCGTTCGGGTCCAGCAGAAATCCGATCGTGGCATTGAGCAGCTCTCCGATCCGTCCCTTGCTGGGGAGCAGTTGGTCGAGACCAAACAGCGCGTTGAAGAACGGAACGAGCAGAGTGAACGAGAAAACGTCCGCCACCGCGGCCGTCGCATTGAGCGCCACCACCGTGAACAGCTTTGTCTTGTGCGGCGACACGAAGCGCCACAGGCGACGCCATAGCTGCATGGACGACATGCGCTGCACCGCGGCGGCGGGAGCGGTCATGCTCAGCGCTTGGGTGTCAGCAGCGACACCGGCAGAATGCACTCTTCGGGCGATACACCGCCGTGCAGGAACGACCCACGATAGCGCCCCTGATATTCGCGCAACTTGGTGGGATACACGAAGAAGCCGTCGCCCGTCGCGATGAGCGTATTGTTCCCTGGTCCGCGCGGCGGCAAGCGCAGATCGCGCGCATCCGGGAAGAGCAGTGCCTGCTCCGGGCGTTCGGCGCGAATGTCCTCGCCAAACTTGTAGCGCAGGTTCGCCGTCGCATCACGCTTGGCGAACACCGTGGCTGGCGTGTTGCAATGCAGCGCGCCGTGATCGGTCGTCACGACCACTGAGATATTGCGACGCGACGCCTCACGCAGCAGCGAAAGCAACGCCGAACGCTCGAACCACTGCTTGGTCAGCGCCCGCAGCGCAATTTCGTCCTTTGCCACTTCGTACAGAATCATCGACTCCGATCGGCCATGCGTGAGCATGTCCACGAAGTTGAAGACGAACGCATGCACGCCGTCGCCGGCAATGGCCGCGGGCAAGTGTCGTTCGAGATCCGCACTGTCGAGCGCCGTGGTGATTTTCTGGTAGCGCACCGGCGCATTCACCTTGAGCTCTTCGAGGTGCGCCCCCAACAGTTCGCGCTCGTAGGCGTTCAGCGTTTCGTCGTCGCGATCGCCCCACCACTCCGGATGCTTCTCGGCGATCTCTCCCGGAAACAGTCCACTGAACAGCGCATTGCGCGCGTATGGTGTGGCCGTGGGGAGAATGCCGTAGTAGTGCGTCGTCTCGACTTCGAAGAGGCTGGTGAGCAGCGGCTGCAGTACGCGCCACTGATCGAGCCGCAGGCAGTCGATCACCACGAAGATTGCCTTGCGATCGCGTGACAGGACGGGAAGCAGAAACTCCGTCACCACGTCCACCGAGAGCGGGGGACGGTCACCGTCGAGCTCACGAAGCCAGCGCGGATACTCGGTGCGCATGAACGTGGCGAATTCGCGCTGCATGTCGGGATAGAGCCCCTTGAGCGACTCATGCAGCCCCATTTCACCGGCTTCCGCGAGATCGACATCCCACTGCGTCAGTTCAGCGAATCGCTCGATCCATCCACGCCAGTCGAGCCCCTGATAGCGCTCCTGCTCGATCGCGCGGAATCGCTCCACGAATGCGCGCGCCATGGCCTGCGAACGAATGAGCGGACCATCGAGAATGCGCGTGATCACCGTCAGCACCTGACGGGGCGTCACCGGCTTGACGAGGTAGTCGCGAATGTTCGCGCCGATGGCCTCCTTGAGCGTCGCGTCCTCTTCGCTCTTGGTGACCATCACCACCGGCATCGACGGCGAGATTTCGCGAATATCGCGATAGGCATCGAGGCCGCGCGTGCCCGGCATCTGCTCATCGAGCAACACCAGGTCATAGGGCGCACGCCGCAACAGCTCGAGCGCATCATCGGCGTTGGTCGCCGTCTGAACCTGGTAGCCCCGGTCCGACAGCAGCAGCCGATGCGGCTCGAGCAGCTCCGCTTCGTCGTCGACCCACAGAATCGATTTCGCCGGCTGCGCCATACCCTCCAAGTTAGCAGGTGGGGTGTAGATTTGGCCCGTGCATACTGAGCCACTTCCCTACGCCCTGGAGCCGCTGCGCTTCCCGTTTCCCGCGCTGGCCTCCCTGGCCGGCCGTTTGCCACTGGGAGGCGGCCGAGAAGTGGCGCTGGCCGCGCTGATGACCGCCCGATTGGCGCAGGGAGCGTCGACCGCTGACGCACTGCACGCCGCTGATCGCGTGGCGCGGGCGTCCGCTGCAAAAGTCTGGCTCGCGTCGTTGGCGCTGCCGTCCACCACGCGCACGCCGTTTACACGCGCCGTCGAAGCATCCACCGGCACACCGCTGCAGACCGCCGGGGCGCTGCGATCGCTCGTGGCAGCGGCCGGTGCGCATCTCGACGGCCCCAGTGTGCAGGAGCTCGAGCGTCTGGCCCGACTGCTGGCCGGACCGTAGGCGCGATCTTCGTCGCGCATCCGCACGTCGCCGCCACACCGATTCCGTGACGCATCATACCGACATTTCTCCGCTGACCCGCGTGGTCGCCCGCCTCGATCGGGCCGCCGTCGGCGATATGGACGCGGCGATCATCCCGACCTGCTTTCCCTCCATCGATCGCGCGATCGGCGGTGGGCTCCGCCGCGGTGATCTGATCGTCATCGGCGGCGACGACAGCAGTGGCGCGTCGTCGCTGACGCTCGCGATGGCACTCCGTTGCCGCGAACGCGCGCTCATCCTGACCACCGAGATGCAAGCCGAACGCGTCTACGAACGCGCGCTGGCCATGTCGGCCAAGGTACCACTCGAATCACTGCGGCTTGGCGTCGTGCAGGATGGCGAGCGCACACGACTCGCGGCCGCCGCCACGATGCTGCGCGATGCCGCGCCGGTCGTCGAAACGCTCACACAAGGTGGCCACGACGCCGTCGAACGTGCCGTGGCCGCGTCGCCCGATTTTCCGCTCATCGTGATCGACGCACTCGAGGGACTGCTCGACACCCCGAACGGCCGCGACGAAGCGCTCGGTTTCGCCGTGCTGCAGCTCAAGCGGCTCGCGCTCCGCCAGAACGTCGCCGTCCTCGTGACCACGCATCTTCCCACCTTCGACCGAAGCCGCATCGACCGACGCCCACGTCTCGGCGATTTCGGACTCGGCGGCGCAATCGGAGCCCACGCCGATCTCGTGGCCGGCCTCTATCGCGAAGAGCTGTACGAAGCCGACTTGGGCGTGTCTGGCGCGGCCGAGCTGATCCTGCTCAAGAATCGGGACGGGGCGCGGGGGTACGTGGATCTGTACTTCGACTCGCGGTATGGGCGGTTTGAGGATGTACTGGAGGAGTAGGCCAGACCGTTGCTAGTTTCAGGGTTCAAACCGATCGGTTTTGAGTTTCGGGCTTTAGGTGGTGGGTTTTGGGTAACCCGCAACCCACCACAAAGAACCCGAAACGCAGAACTGATCAGTTCAAAACCTGCCCCACCCGCCCCCGGATCCAAGCATGGCTGGCCATAGTAAATGGAAAACGATCAAGCGCGCCAAAGCCGCGACCGATAACAAGCGCGGCGCGCTGTTTACGCGGCTGATTCGCGAAATCACGATGGCGGCCAAGCTTGGCGGCGGTGATCCGGGCGGCAATCCGCGCCTGCGTACGGCCATCGACAACGCGAAGGCGGTGTCGATGCCGAAGGACAACATCGATCGCGCGATCAAGAAGGGCACCGGCGAACTCGAAGGCGTCGACTATGTCGAAGTGCTGTACGAGGCGTATGGTCCGGGCGGCGTGGCGATCATGATCGCGGCCGTCACCGACAATCCGACGCGTACCGTCGCGGATGTGCGCCACAAGCTGTCGCGCAACGGTGGCAACATGGGCACGAGCAACTCGGTGGCCTTCATGTTCGACCGCAAGGGGCAGATGTCCGTCGCGGCCGAGGGCGCGGTGGAAGATGCGCTGATCGAAGCGGCGCTCGAGGCGGGTGCCGATGATGTGGTCAACGACGGCGAAACGTTCACGATCTCGACCGATCCCGCGTCGCTGCACGCGGTGAAGGAAGGGCTCGAGGCGAAGAAGTACAAAGTCGAGGACGCAGAACTCGCGTGGGTGCCCAAGAACACCGTGAAGGTCGAAGGCGAGAACGCCGCGACGTTGATCAAGCTGCTGGAAGCGCTCGAAGAGCTCGACGATGTGCAGAAAGTCGATGCGAACTTCGAGATGGACGAAGACGCGATGGCTGGCGAGTGATCACACACCCGTCGCTGGTGCTCGGGATCGACCCGGGCACCGCAGTGACGGGGTATGGCGTCGTCCGTTTTGACGGACGTGTCGCCACACTGGTCGAGTGCGGCGTGATTCGCACCGCGGCGAGCGAGCCGCTCCCCAAGCGCTTGCATGACATCCACACCGGTGTCGTCGAGCTGCTCGAACGACATTCACCCGACACGCTCGCGATCGAAGACGTCTTCTACGCGAAGAACGTGCGTACCACCGTTGTCCTGGGACATGCGCGTGGCGTGGTACTGCTGGCGGCGCAACAACGTGGAATGGTGATCCACGAATCGGCGCCCACCGTCATCAAGAAGGCGATCACCGGCACTGGCGCTGCAACGAAGGAGCAGGTGCAGTTCATGGTGACGCGCCTGCTGAGGCTCAAGAGCGCGCCGCAACCGTCCGATGCCGCCGACGGAGTGGCGGCCGCACTGAGCGTCTGCATGAATCCCATTCTCCGACTCACGCTCTCCAGATGATCGCCCAGATTCGCGGCTCGCTCGTGCAAAAAGATCTCGATCGCGTCGAAATCATGACGGCTGGCGGAGTGTCATACGAATGCCAGATCCCGCTCTCGGTGTTCGAAGCGCTGCCGAACGTGGGTGGTGAAGTCACGCTGTTCACCCACTTGAGCGTGCGTGAAGACGGTTGGCATCTGTACGGATTCAAGCAGGTCTACGAGCGCACCGTCTTTCAGCGACTGCTCACCGCCAAGGGCGTCGGACCCGCGCTCGCGCTCGGCATTCTCTCGACGCTCACACCGGATCGCGTCGTCAAGGCGCTCCGCGACAAGGACATCGCGACGCTCACCCGTGTGCCGCGCGTGGGTCGCAAGAAGGCCGAGCAGATCATTCTCGACCTGTCCGACAAGATCGATCAGGTGGGCGTTGCGCCCGCTGGTACTGGCCCGACCACCCCAATCGCCGACGACGCCACGCGCGCGCTGCTCGCACTCGGGTACAACCAGGTCGAGGCCGATCGTGCCGTGCGCGGCGTGATGGACGCCGGTGGCGGCAGCGATGTGAGTGTGGTCGTGCGTCAGGCGCTCGCACGACTCACGTCGTCGAAATAGTCGCTGCGCTTAGCGACGAAACGGCGTCGAGCTGCGCATCGGCGCCGGACAGGCGGGCAGCGTGATCGGCTGCCCGTTGGCGCCATTCGGCATCGGGTTCACCGTCACCTTGGAACTCGCCTGCGCATCTTCGCTCGCGAGATAGGCGAACATCGCCACCAGCGTCGCGTTGTTCTTGAGATCATCGATGATGACCTTGTCGAACGAGTCGCGATTGGTATGCCACGTGGTGTAGCTGTAGTCCCACGGCAACGCGTTGAGGCCAATCGATGGCGCACCCCAGCAGCGAAAGCTCGCGTCGTCGGAGCCGCCACCAATTCCGCTGGTACCATTGAGACGGATGTTCGCCGTGAGCTGCGACGGCATCGCACTCATATACTGCGCGAGTCGCGGCCCATTCTCGGGATGTAGCCCCGGACCGGTACTCACGATGCGCCCGGTGCCATTGTCCTGATTGAAGGAGAACTGCAGCCCCTTCACTACTTCGGGATGATCGGCGGTGAACGCGCCCGAGCCGTTGAGTCCCTGCTCTTCGCCGCTCCAGAGACCGACAAGCATGGTGCGCGACGGCCTGGGGAGCACCGTCTTCAGAATGCGCAATGCTTCAAGCATGGTGATGCTGCCGGTGCCGTTGTCGGTCGCACCGGAGTGCCCTTCCCAACTGTCAAAGTGCGCCGACAACACGACATACTCGTTCGGTTTGGTCGCGCCTTTGATCTCGGCGATCACGTTGAAGACGGGCTGCTCGCCAAGCGACTGCGCATCAGCAGTCAACCTGACGCGCGGCCCCTGACTGTTCTGCGCGAGGCGAAAGAGCATTCCGTAGTCTTCGCACACGACTTCGAACGTTGGCAGCGCATTGTTGCGCGGCGAGCCGAAGATGCGATCGATCCCCGGATGGCTCGACCAGTTGTGTTCGAACACCGCCACCGCGCCGGCATCTCGCAGGTCACTGTAGAAGCTTCCGACGCGCTGCGTAACTCCTGCATATGTCGCGTTGAGCTCGCGCTGCGCCGAGTCGAGCGAGGTCTTCGTTTGCGGTGTGGCGAACTCAGTGACCTGGGCGGGGCTCCGGCAGGTGATCTGCGGCGCGCTCACCAGCACGATCTTCCCCTTCACGGTCGGCAACCATGTCGTGTACTCCTCGGCGGTGCGATACGGCCTCGCGATCACCACATCGCCTTCCACCCACGCGCCATTGGTGCCGCCACTCCACGAGAGCATCTGCGCTTCGATCGGCTTCACGCGCGGTAGCATGAGCTGCACGCTCGACGCGCCACGCTGCCACGAATCCCACGTGCCATAGCGTTCCTGCCGCGCTGGGACACCCCACGCCTTGTACGTGGCCAGCAGCCAGTCCTGTCCTCGCGTCATGTTCGGCGATCCAGTCAGGCGCGGTCCGATCGAATCCATCAGCACCTGCGCGAGCTTGCCCGCCTGCGAGCGATTCATGCCTTCGTCCCACAGGCGCTGAATCACGGGATCGGTGGGGGGCGTCGAACGGACGTACGACGGCGGAGCCGTTTGCGCAGCCAGCGCGAATGGCAACGCCGCGGCCACGATCGGGGCGAATATGCGATTCATCAAGCGAACGATACGGCTCGTTCGCCGGGGCCTCCACCCCGAAGCGGCGGTCGCGGCTGTCACCTTCGCGTCATTGTTCCTGCGCAGCTTGCTGGCCATGCTCCCCTCCTTTGCTCCTATCCATTGCCGATTCTCGCTGGCGCTGCTGGTGGCGCTGGCGTCGACCCGTCCGCTCAGCGCTCAGGCGAACACCCAGACAACTGCGCGCGGCTCGATTCGCGGACGCGTCACGGCAACCGCAGGCGCGCCGGCGCGCGGCGCAACGGTTGAACTGAGGCGCGATGCGGACACAACGACTGTCACCCGCGTGAACGCGGCGGCCGACGGTCGCTTTGCGATCCCCAACGTCGCCTACGGGCGATACCGGGTCACGGTGCGCATGCTTGGATTTGCACCGGTTTCGCGACCGGCTCTCGTGAACGCGCAGGCGCCCACGTCTGACCTCGGGGACATCCAACTCAGCGCCGCCGCGGTCGAACTGCAAGCACTCAAGGTCACCGAGCAGCGTCAGCGCGCCTTCGACCTCGCGCCGGATCGCAACAGCTTTGCCGTCGCCGACCTTCCCATGACGCGTGGCGGTTCGGCGATCGACGTTCTGCGGAACATCCCTTCTGTAGATGTGGACATCGACAACCAGGTCGCGCTGCGTGGCAACGCCGATGTGATTGTGCAGATCAACGGTCGTCGCAGCCCCATGAAGCCAGCGCAACTTGGCAACTATCTCGCGCAGCTTCCGGCATCGATGGTTGAGCGTATTGAAGTGGTGACGAACCCGTCGGCGCGCGACAATGCCGAGGGGTCCGCTGGCATCATCAATGTTGTGCTCAAGAGTCGAACGAGCACTGGCTCGAGCGGCGGCGTGACGTTGGCCGAGGGCACGACGGGTCGCTCAGAGGCCGGCGCGAACTATGGGTGGCAGGGAAGTCAGCTCACCGCGTACGGAAGCTACGGCTTTTCGCACGACAAACGTCCGCGCACCGAACATCTCACGCGCGACAACTTCGCGAGTTCGCCGGTTACGCTGCTCGATCAGACCGCTCGTCGCACGCAGGTGCCCGACTCACACACCGGCACACTGGCGCTCCGGTACAACCCGACCAAGCGCGACGAGTTTGCATTCGACGGTGCTGCGAGCACCCGAACCGAGCGGAATACCGGCCTCGTCACCTACAACACCAGCGCGAACGGTGAACCGATCAGCCTGAGCACACGCGCAAGCGATCAGCGCGGAGAAGAATCCAACCGGGAAGCGACGCTCGAGTACAAACATGCGTTCGCTGATGAACATGAACTCTCGACCGAGCTTCGTTACGTAAGCGCGAAGGAGGGCGGACCAACCGCCTTCACTACACAGCCCTACGCACTCACTGGCACCGTACAGGGAAGTGCCGCGCGCGAAGCGACCACCACCTGGGAGCGTCCGATCGAACGATCCATCCGCATGGACTATCAGCGTCCATTTGGTGAAGCGATTCAGTGGCAGCTTGGAGCGCGCGCGAGCACACAGCCGTTGCATACGACATTGGACACTCGAACGGCCGACGCTTCGGGCAACGTGGTGGTGCCCGACCCTTCGCGGAGTAACGACTTCACCTTCACGCAGGGCGTGCAGGCAGCGTACACGATGCTCACCTCGCACCAAGGGCCGTTCCGTTTGCAGGGCGGCCTACGGGTTGAAGCGACCGACGCGCGCTTCCGCCGCACGACTACCGGCGCAGCATTCTCGCGCTCGTACACCAACGCGTTCCCGAGCGCGCTCGTGACGTACACGCTACGTGAAGGGGAACAGCTCAAGGCAAGTCTGTCGAGCCGTATCCGTCGACCGGATGATCCTGATCAGCTGGACCCCACGATCCACTTTCAGGACGTCCTCAATCTCTCCAAAGGCAATCCGGAGCTTCAGCCAGAGCTGATCGCGTCATACGAATTGGGCTATCAGCGCACGACCAAGCGCACCACGCTGCAGGTCACACCGTATTTCCGCCACACGCGTGACGCGATTCGTCGCCTCCGCACGATCGATGCACAGGGCATCACCACCAGCACGTTCGCGAACATCTCCACGGTAGACGCCTGGGGCGCCGACGCGACGCTCGCACTCCGCGGCGGTCGCCTGACCGGATTTGTGGGCGGCAGCATGAATGGTCAACAGAGTAACGCGTCGAACATCGCGCCAACGCTCTCCACGCGTGCCACGGTCTGGAGTGCGCGCATGAACACGAACTATCGCATCACCTCCACACTTGATGCGCAGTGGCTCGTCACCTATCGCGCCGCCTCACGTGTCGAGCAGGGGCGCAACTTCAGCCAGACGCGCGTCAATGCCGCGCTTCGTCAGAAGCTGCAGGGTGATCGCCTTTCGCTCACTCTGCGTGTGACCGATCCGTTCTCAACCGAGTGGGAACGCAGCCTGACCGATGACCCGCGCTTCCACCAGACTTCACTGCGCAAACGTCAGGTGCGCGGCGTGCTCCTCAACCTGACGTGGATGTTCGGCAAGCCGCCCAAGGGGATGACGTCGAACGAACTGCTGCCGGACGATCGGGGCTGACCTTTGCATCGCCGAACGCTTGGCGCGGCAGATGGATCGTAAACTGATTGGGTCGCTCGCTGCGCTCGCTCCGAAAACTGCAGGACATCAAGCTGGAGAAAAGCAGGAAACCACGGCAACTGTTCGAGAGGCAGGCCTGTGCCAGGAATCCTTTTGGCTTTTTTTCCTGCAGTTTTCCTGATTTAGTCCTGCACTTTTCGGAGCGAGCGCAGCGAGCGACCCAAATAGTTTGCTGTTTTCCGAACGAACTCACGCTCGGGGCGAGAGCCCATCGACGAGCGATGTCCGATACGCCTTCCAAGCCGGCACGAACCCAATGAGCACACCTGCGCCCATGACCACCGCGAGGTAGGTCCACTCCGTCGATCCGAGCGCGCGAACAGCGAGGTGCAATCCGAAGCGCTGCTCGATCGGCGTTTGCGCGAGCGCGAGTCCGCCGTACACGAACGCCACGCCGAGCAGGCAGCCGAGGAACGCGAGCAGCCCGCTCTCGAGCACCAGCAGCGCCAGAATCGTGCGCGGCCCCGCACCGATCGCGCGCAGAATCGCCATCTCCCGGCGGCGCGCATCGAGCGACGAATAGAGCGACACCAGCATCCCCGTGAGGCCAATCGCGACCGCGAAGATCGCGATCACTTTGAGCCCAACCTCGGCGCTGCCGATGTTCTGCCACAGCTCTCCGAGTGCGACACCGGGAATGACCGCGGTGAGCGGTTCCACGAGATCGGTGTTCATCTCGCGCTGCAGCATCAGGGCCTCAAACCGGTTCTTCGTTCCCACCATAAAGGCCGTCACGGCCGAGGACGCGGAGTCTTTTGTCGCGCCGCTGCGCGGCGCATCTGTGACTTTCGCGGAGGGCGCGGAGGCTCGCCGCTTCGCGGCGGATTTCGCCGCGGAGGCGGCGGCTTCGACTTGCTTCACTACCGCCGGCGGTGGCTCGGCGCCTGGCATCACCAGTGGCGTATTCGGCGGGGGGGATGCACCCGGCATCACCATCGGCGTCCCCGGCGGCGGTGATGCGCCAGGCATGACCATCGGCGTGCCCGGCGGTGGTGAAGCGCCTGGCATAGCCGCCGGAGTTCCCGCCGGCGGCGCCATCGCAGCCGCACGCTTCTTGTTCGCCTCGCGAATGCGCGCCGCGCGATCAGCCGAGGCCTTCGCTGAGGTATCTGTCTTTGTCGCGCCCGTCTTCTCCGCGCCCTCCGCGAGAGTCACGGATGCGCCGCGAAGCGGCGCGACCCCAGCCTCCGCGCCCTCGTCGTGCGCAGCCGACAACCCGTCGAGCGTCACGTAAACAGACCGATCGATAGGCGTAAAGGTTCGCGCCAACACGCCCACGACCTTGAACGGATGTGCGTCATGCGAAGACGTCCCGATGTCGCGCATCCCATGCACGATCACCACCGGCGAACCCACCACGTACTTGAGCTTCTCCGCCACTTCGCTGCCAATCACCACTTCACTGTCCGCCTCCGCCGCACGCCCCTGCACGAACGTGATGCGACCGTCCTGCCGGAAGCGATAACGCGAATAGAACTCCGTCGTCGTGCCGACCACACGGAATCCGCGATGACTGTCGCCGAGTGAGTAGGGCACCACCCACTTGACCGCCGGATGCGCCTTCCAGCGCTCCATCGTCGACAGCTTCACACTGCCCGCAGGTGAGCCGATGCCGAACACGGTGCTGAGCAATACCTGCAGCGTGCCGCCGCGCGCACCAACGATCAGATCCACGCCGCGAATCGTTCCCGCGAAACTTTCGCGCACTCCGGCGCGCACCGTCTCGATTCCAACGAGCAACGTCACCGACAACGCGATCGACGCCACCGTGAGCGATGTCGTGAGCAGCCGGCTGCGCAGCGACTTGAGTGCCAGTCGCGGAATCAGCACGACACTCTCCGCACAGTCGTGATCATGCATCCACCCCCACGCGCGCCGCGGCGTTGATCTCCGCCAACTCCACAATGCGCGAAAACATGGGCATCAGCGTGTGATCGTGGCTCACAAACACCAGTGTCGCATTCGCCTTCTTGCAGCTCGCAAAGAGCAGGTGCAAAAATGCTTCGCGACGGTCGGTGTCGAGCGCACTCGTTGGCTCATCGGCGATCACCACTTCCGGGTGTCCGATCAGTGCACGCGCCGCCGCCACACGTTGCTGTTGTCCCACACTCAACTCAACGATCGGACGCTCCAGGAACTGCCGAATGTCGAGTTCACCCGCGATCGCGTTCACCGCGTCATCCACCGACTGCGGAGCAAGTCGCGCCTTGCGCGCCGCCTCCAGGCGAATCGGCAGCAGGATGTTCTCCCGCACCGACAGATACGGAATCAGGTTGAACATCTGAAACACATACCCAAGATGTCGCGCACGGAATGCATCACGCGCACCACTCGACATCGAGGTGAAGTCCTGACCCAGCACCTTCACCTGACCACTGTTTGCCTGGAGCACGCCTGCAAGAAGGCCGAGCAGCGTGGTCTTGCCACTGCCGCTCGGCCCATGCAGGAACACCGTTTCGCCTCGCGCGATGTTCAGCGAATCAATCGCGATCACGTCGCGCCCCGCCTTGTAGGCGAAGCGGACGTTCGAAAGCGCTACGGCCGAAGCTCCTGCCGACCCGTTGGCCGGCAGCGCATCGGACGTGTCGTTCATTTCGACGAGTAGGGCTCGACCTTGAGGCCTTCGAGCTGGTAGCCCACCGTGCCGTACGGGCTTTCCACCGACGCGATCTTGAGCTTGCCCGACATCCACACCGCGTCGAACAGGTTGAGCTTGACGGCCTTCTTGCCGGCCATGCCCACCATCACGATCTGGTTTGGCGGCGGTGGCGGGGTGTGCACGCAGGCGCCGTAGTACGGCACGAGCAGGAACTCCGCACCCTCTTCCTGGAAGTCATCGAGCGGCACGACGAAGCCCGGGATGCGGACCATCTTGCCTTCGAGCTTCTTGAGCGTGTCGGTGCTCTTGCCGTTCGTGTAGTCCAGCCCCGCCAGCACACGCCAGTCGATGTTGACGGCGTCTTCGGCCTTGGGCGCGACATCAGGTGTCGGCGCTGCCACACCAACTTTGGCCTTCGGAGCCGGCTTGATCGGCATGAAAGCGGTCGTGGACGCCACGATGGCGGCCACTCCGGCGAGCGATACGAAAGCAGACAGGCGTCGGGTCATGTCGAGTTGAAAGAGACGTAGAAAGATACGCGGCAGCGGCGCCTGACGTTCTACCCACAGAACCCGCCGACCGGTTCCCACCCCACCGGGTTTCTTTCGGTATATTCTCCGCCATGTCGCGCCCCGAAATCACGACCCCCGAAGCCCTCTCCGACGAGGGAGTCGTCGAACTGTCGCTCCGCCCGCAGCGGCTGGCCGAGTTCATCGGTCAGCAGAAGGTGAAGGAAAGCCTGGCCATCGCCATCGATGCCGCCCGGGGGCGTAAGGAGCCGCTCGACCACATCCTGTTCTTCGGACCGCCGGGTCTGGGCAAGACGACGCTCGCCGACCTGATCGCCCGCGAACTCGGCGTGAACCTCACCACGACTTCGGGGCCGGCACTCGAGAACCCCAAGGATCTGGTCGGCCCCCTCACGAATCTTCGTGAGGGCGACGTGCTTTTCATCGACGAAATTCATCGCCTCCGGCCGATCATCGAGGAGTTCCTCTATCCGGCAATGGAGGACTACAAGATCGACATCCGACTGTCTGAAGGCCCCAAGGCGCAGACAATCACCATGCCGATCGAGCGCTTCACGCTGGTTGGCGCGACAACCAAGCTGGGGATGCTCACGTCGCCGCTGCGCGCGCGCTTTGGCATTCTCCACCAGCTCGCGTTCTATCCGACCGACGAACTGGAGTTCATCGTCCATCGCACCGCCGACGTGATCAAGGTGGAGATGGACGCCGACGGCGCTCGTGAAATCGCGCGTCGCTCCCGCGGCACACCGCGTGTCGCCAACCGACTCCTGCGTCGTGTTCGCGACTACGCGCAGGTGCGCGCCAACGGCCGCATCACGCTCGACGTAGCACAGGCGGCGCTGGCGTTGCTCGACGTGGACCACTTTGGCCTCGACGACACGGACACGCGCTTGCTGCGCGCCATCATCGAGAAGTTCGACGGTGGTCCGGTGGGACTCGGCACCATCGCCGCGGCAATCGGCGACGACCCGGGCACCATCGAGGAGGTGTATGAACCGTTCCTCGTGCAGCAAGGATTTTTGCAGCGGACCCCACGAGGCCGAGTCGCGACGGCGCACGCGTATCGACATCTCGGCTTCGTTCCGCCGACAGGAAGTGCAGATCAGCCAGGACTTTTTTAGTCTGCTTGACTGATCAGTTTGGGGTTGGGGGTTAGGGTCTGGGGTCGTGAGTAACCCGATACCCAACACTCGAACCCAACACTCATAACTGATCAGTAGCATTCAACGCCCCGTCCCGTTGAAATCATAGTCCCGCCCCATGTCCACTCTGTCCGAGATCTCGGACGCGACGCTCCCCGCCGGAAGTCGCACCTCCGATTACGACTACGAGCTTCCCGAAGCCCGCATCGCGCAACGGCCCGTCGAGCCGCGCGACGCGAGTCGATTGCTCGTGCTCGATCGGGCCAGCGGATCGCTGACGCACCGCGCTTTTCGCGACGTCATTGATCTCATTCCTGACGGCGACGCGATCGTTCTCAACACCACGAAGGTGTTCAAGGCACGATTGCTCGGTACACGAGAAAGCGGCGGCCCGGCGGAAATCCTGCTGCTGCGCCCACTGGGCGACGCGCACTACGAAGCCATGATTCACCCGGGCGGCAAACTCCGCCCCGGCCGCATCGTCACCATCGCGCCCGGCTTTCGCGTGGAGATTGTCGAAGCCACGCCGCGTCGCACTCGCGTCGTGAAGCTGATGGTCGACAGCGGCACGATTGCCGATGCGATCGACGCACATGGTCACGTACCGCTGCCGCCGTACATCGAGCGCGCCGACGAAGCCAATGACACGACGCGCTATCAAACGGTGTACGCGAACCAGGCGGGTTCGGTCGCGGCGCCCACGGCTGGATTGCACTTCACGCCGGAGTTGCTGGGCGCGCTCGACAAGAAGGGAATCGAGCGGGTGAACGTGCTGCTGCATGTTGGCGCGGGCACATTTCGCCCGGTCAGCGAAGACGATCCGGCGCTGCACGTGATGCACGAGGAGTGGTGCGAAGTGAGCGACGATGCTTCCTCGCGTCTCAATACGGTGCGAGCGCGTGGCAACAAGATCTGGGTCGTCGGCACGACGGGTGTGCGCACGCTGGAATCGGCAACGACCCGCGACGGCATCGTGCAACCGTTCCGTGGCGAGACGAACATCTTCCTGCGTCCGCCGTACGAGTTCCGCGGGGTGGATCACCTGATCACGAACTTCCACCTCCCCAAAAGCACGCTCATCATGCTCGTGGCGGCGTTCGCGGGCTACACTGAGACGATGTCCGCGTACCGCACGGCCGTGGCTGAGGAGTACCGCTTCTATTCGTACGGCGACGCCATGTGCGTCATCTGACCTTCGCTCGCGTCATATGAGACGTGAGACTTGGTCGGCGCGCATGTCGGGATCGTGAGCGCGAAAAAATGGCGGGTCGCCCGGGTGCGGAAACGCTGCGCGTTCCGAAGCCCGGAGACTCACTCCCTTTTTTCGCGCTCACGACCCCGCCACCTGCACCAAGTGCGCGGTATTCACCTGAAGCCGTCGGGTCCGTCGAACGCGCGAGACGGGCGTCGCGCACCAAGTGCGTGCGCTCGCCCGCATCACCGCCCACGCGGCGCGCGCACTACGTGCGCGTGTAGCCCGCGCTCGCCGACGGGCATCGGGATTCCCGCGCGCTGAGCCGCAGTTCTCACGCGAGCCAACCCCGCGTGCCACCATGGTGATGGGCGTTGGCGGTGACGGCCCACAAACGGAATGGGTGTCCGGGCTTCGGAACGCGCAGCGTTTCCGAACCCCGGACACCGTTTCGTTTGGGGGCTGGCGCCGACAGCGACCCCACGCAGAACTGAAGCACCGCGGCGGTTAGCTTTCCCAGCGTGAACACAAGCTTCAGCTTCGACATCCAAGCCACGGACGGCCGCGCGCGCGCAGGAGAACTACAGACGCCGCACGGGCCGGTAACCACGCCGCAGTTCATGCCAGTCGGGACTCTGGCAAGTGTGAAGTCGTTGGACCCCGACGACCTGCACAAGCTCGGCGCGACCATGGTGCTCGCCAACGCGTACCACCTCCGCCTGCGACCAGGCGACGACCTCGTGCGTACCATGGGCGGACTCCATCAGTTCATGCAGTGGAGCGGCCCCATGCTCACCGACAGCGGGGGGTTCCAGGTCTTTTCGCTCGAAGGACTCCGCGCCATCAAGGAGGAAGGCGTCGAATTCCGCAGTCATCTCGACGGCTCGAAGCAGCAGTTCACCCCCGAGTCCGTCATGCGCATCGAGCGCAATCTTGGCGCCGATGTGATCATGCAATTCGATCACGTTGTGCCCGGACAGTCGCCGCACGATCTGGCGAAGGAAGCGATGGAGCGGAGCATCCGCTGGCTGTCGCGCTGCCGAGTGGAGTTCGAGAAACTGCAAGCCGAAGACACGCTCGCACCCACACCGGTGCAGGCGCTCTTCCCCATCGTGCAGGGCGGTATTCACGCCGATCTGCGCCAGGCATCCGCGCGCGCCATTCAGGACAGTGGCGATTGGGTCGGCTTCGGCATCGGCGGCCTCTCGGTCGGCGAAGCCAAGCCCGACATGTACGCCATGCTCGATGTCGTCGACCAGGCGCTCCCCACCGCGCAGCCGCGCTACCTCATGGGTGTCGGCTTTCCCGAAGATCTCGTGGAAGGCGTCGCCCGCGGCGTCGATCTCTTTGATTGCGTCGCCCCCACCCGCATGGGGCGGACCGGGGCGTTCTTCACGCCCACCGGGCGGAAGAACATCAAGAACGCCATCTGGCGCCTCGATTCGTCCCCTCTGGATGAGTCCTGTACCTGCCCCGCCTGTACACGCTTTTCGAAGGCCTACATCCGTCACCTCTTTGTCGCCGAAGAGATTCTCGGACTCCGCCTCCTGAGCCTGCACAATGTACATTTCCTTGTTGCGCTGATGCGTGACGCTCGGGCCGCCATCCAGGCCGGCTCGTTCGAGGGCTGGAGCCGCGAATGGCTCGCCCGCTATCACTCCGGAAAGACTGCCTCATGACCGTGCCTGTTTTCGCCAGCCTCGCGCTTCTGCAGGGTGCCACCGCCAGCGGCGTCCCGCAGATGGTGTTCATGTACGCTGCCATCTTCGCGATCTTCTACTTCGTGCTGATCCGTCCGCAGCAGAAGCAGCGCAAAGATCACGAAGGACGCGTGCGTCAGCTCAAGAAGGGCGACGAAATCGTGACCGCCGGCGGCATCGTTGGTGAAGTCGTACACATCACGTCCACCGGCAAGGATGGCGCGGCGTCCATGAACGACCGCATCACCATCAAGTCGGGCGAGTCCAAGCTCATCGTCGAACGCGGCCGCATCGCCGCCATCGGCGGACCGGCGCCCACGGCGTAAGGGGCTCGCGTGTCGCTGCTCGACATTCACGTCCTCGGTTCCCCGATTCTTCGTCAGGAAACCGAGCGCGTCGAACACATCACGCCCGAACTGCGCCGTCTTGTCGACGACATGTTCGAAACGATGGAGAAGGCCAAAGGTGTGGGCCTCGCGGCGCCGCAGGTCGGCCGTCGCGAACGCCTGTGCGTGGTCGACGCCGACGACACGCGCCTTGTCGTGATCAATCCGGAAATCATTCACCACGAAGGCGGACTCGTTCGCGGCGAAGAGGGATGCCTGTCCATCCCCGAGATCTACGCCGACGTCGACCGTCAGGCCCGCGTCACCGTGCGCGCGCAGGACATCGACGGCAACTGGTACGAAGTCGAAGGCGCCAATCTCCTCGGCCGCTGCTTGCAACATGAGATCGACCATCTGCATGGCAAGCTGTTCACCGATCGCTTGAGTCTCCTCAAGCGCCGCGCTGCCATGAAGCAGTGGGACGAGGAAAAGCTCCAGTACCCCAAGAACCTGCGCGTCCTTCCCGTGGGCGATCTGCCCCCGGAAGACGAGTAAGACGCGGAGCGTCCGCGCATGCGGATCCTCTTCTGGGGCACTCCCGATTTCGCCGTGCCACCGCTTCGCGCGCTGCTTGGCGAAGGGCACGATGTGGTTGGCGTGGTCACGCAGCCGGATAAGCCACGCGGACGCTCGCGCACCCAGCTCGATCCGTCACCGGTCAAGCGTGTCGCGCTCGAAGAAGGGCTGCCGGTATTGCAGCCCGAGAAGCCACGTGGTGAAGCGTTCGAAGCCGAGATGCGTGCGCTCGAAGCCGACATCTCCGTCGTTGTCGCCTATGGCCGCATCTTGCCCAAAAGCGTGATTGAGTTGCCACAGCATGGCACGCTCAACATTCACGCGTCGCTGCTCCCCGAACTGCGTGGTGCTGCGCCTATTCAGGCGTCAATCCTGCAAGGCATGCCCGAAACGGGGATCACCATCATGCAGATGGTGCCCGCACTCGACGCCGGCGACATGCTGCACGTACTGCGCACACCCATCAGCAACGACCTCACCTACGGCGAGCTGCACGACACGCTCGCCGAAATGGGTGCGCTTGCCATCGTGCAGGCGCTCACGCTCATCGAAGCTGGTGTGTCGCGCGCCGTGCCGCAGGATGATGCCTTGAGCACGTACGCACCCAAGATCGAACGCGATATGGCGCGACTCGACTTTTCGAAGTCGGCTGCCGAAGTCTCTCGCGCTACGCGCGCCTTCGACCCCAGACCCGGCGCCTTTGCTGCGCTGCGCGACCTGGACGTAAAGCTCTTTGGTGCGCGAATCGTTGGCGATGGTGGCGACAAGGACCTCGACGAACCCACACGCAGCAGCCCGCCGGGCACCGTGCGGTCGATCGATGACGACGGACTCCTCGTGCGCTGCGGCGAAGGTGCGGTGCGTTTTGCCGATGTGCAGCCGAGTGGCAAGCCGCGCATGACCGCCGTGGCTTGGGGTCGCGGACGTGGCGCGCAGACCGGCGATCAATTCACCAAGTCGGTGTCGTGAGT
Organism: uncultured Gemmatimonadaceae bacterium; assembly: GCA_966112585.1. Lineage (GTDB taxonomy): Bacteria > Gemmatimonadota > Gemmatimonadetes > Gemmatimonadales > Gemmatimonadaceae > Gemmatimonas. The sequence continues at coordinate 8,018 of CBHWDN010000015.1, read as the reverse complement.
TCCGTGGCCCGCCCCGCTCAACGCAAGCCGCCCCGCGGAAACAGCTCTGGATCCGGCGCCGGCGTCACTGAATCGCGTGTGGTTGCCGCGCTGATTCTTGCTGACCTGCGCACCGGTCACCTGCTCGACGGCTCCTTCGAGCGTCGCACCACGCCGCTCGATTCGCGTGATCGTCGCTGGGTCCAGGAACTTGTGTGGGGAACGCTGCGAACCCGCGCGCATCTCGACGCGATTCTCGCCGCGCGCGTACGTGGGGGACTCGCCAAGCTCGATGCCGATGTGACCGATCTGCTCCGCCTGGGCAGCTATCAACTGCTCAACATGGACAGCGTGCCGCCATACGCCGCCATCGGTCAGTCGGTCGAGCTCATGAAGCGTCGACACGGGATCGGCGCCAGCAAGCTCGCGAACGCCGTGCTTCGTCGCATCGATCGCGAGCGCGACGCGATCACGCCCGATGTTCCGACCGATCCCATCGAAGCGCTCGCCCAGCGGCACTCGCATCCCCGCTGGATCGTGCAGCGATGGACCGAGCGTTGGGGCCTCGACGAAACGGCGCAACTGCTCGCCGCCGACAATGCGCCCGCGAGCATCGTACTGCGTCCGTACGGCGTGACGCGCGAAGCGCTCAGGACATCGCTCAGCGAAACGGGCATTGAAGCGTTCGACGTACCGCGGGTCGCTGACTCGCTGCGCTTGCCACCGGGCGTCGCACTCACTGAACTCGGCGCCTTCCGTCAGGGGCACTGTTACGTGCAGGACCCGGCCGCGTCGCTCGTCGTGCAGTACGCGCACGTCGCTGAAGGCAGCGTCGTTGCCGATCTGTGCGCCGCACCAGGCAGCAAGGCACTGGAGCTGTCACGTCGCGCCGCGCGCGTGATTGCCGGCGATCGCAACCCCGCGCGCGTGCAGCGTATGCTCGACGGGTTCTCGCGTGTGAACGCCGTCGGGATCGACACCTTTGTTGGCGACGCCACCGAACCGGCGCTGCCACTCATGGATGCGGTGCTCATCGATGTGCCGTGTACAGGCACCGGAACCTTCCGCCGCCATCCCGATGCGCGGTGGCGTCTCAAAGTGTCGGATTTCGCCGTGCTCGGCATGACACAGCGCGCGATTTTGCGCGCGGCGGCCACGATTGTGAAGCCCGGTGGACTGCTGGTCTACAGTACCTGCTCGCTGGAACTCGAAGAGAACGACGAGATGATCGACGCATTCCTTGTCGAACATCGCGACTTCACGCTCGAAGCGCCGCCCGCTGGCGTGGTGCCGGCCGACGTGCTCGACGAGGGACGTTTGCGCGTGCTGCCGCAGCGACATGGATTCGACGGTGCCTTCGCGGCCCGACTCAGGAGAAGCGCATGACTGCCGCCAAATCGGGTGCTAAGGCAACCGCACGCACCTGGCTCATTCGTGGCGGCATCGCGCTGCTGCTCGGTCTCGCCATCGGCGCCGGCACCGGGGTGTTCACCGTGAACACGCTCGAACCCGGTCGTGCCAATGGTGTCGACTCGTTGCAGGTGATGCTCGACAGCATGTCTCGCGGCGGCATCAAGGTCGATAGCACACCACCGACAGCCGAAGCGCCAGCAACAGAGCCAGTACAAACAACGCAGGTCGATTCGATACCGGTACCATCGCTTGTCGAACTCGAAGAAGGCGCCGCGCGCAACGCGATTCGCGACGCTGGTCTGCAAGTCGGCGAAGTGATCTTCCAGGCGAATCTCAAGCCGGCCGGCACGGTGCTCTCGAGCACGCCAGCTGTCGGCACGTTTGTAGCGCGTGGTTCAGCGGTCTCGCTCACCTTGAGCGATGGCCGCCCGCCCACCGATACGTTGTTCGACACACTATCAGACTCGAAGTCCCGCCCATGACCGTTCGTATCGCTCCTTCGCTGCTCGCCTCCGATTTCTCGAAGCTCGGCGAAGAAATCGCCATGGTCGATGCCGGCGGCGCCGACTGGATTCACGTCGATGTGATGGACGGACGGTTCGTACCGAACCTCTCGTTCGGCGTGAAAGTCATCGAAGCGGCGCGCAAGTGCACGAAGAAGGTCATCGACTGCCACCTCATGGTGCTCGAGCCGGAGAACTACTTCGACGACTATGTGAAAGCCGGTGCTGATGTCATCACCATTCATGCTGAAGCCGCGCCGCACCTCGATCGCCAGCTCACACGCATCAGGGAGCTTGGCTGCAAGGCCGGCGTCGCGCTCAATCCGGCCACGCCGCTCGGCGTAATTGAAGAAGTCGCGCACATGCTCGACCTGCTGCTCATCATGACCGTCAATCCCGGCTACGGCGGGCAGAAGTTCATCGAATACTCGGTCGACAAGATTGAACGCGCGCGCTTCTTGCTCGATCAGTCGGGGAGCAGCGCCGTACTCGAAGTGGATGGCGGCATTTCGCGCGACACGATTCAGCGCTGCTGGCAGGCGGGCGCCGACACCTTCGTGGCTGGTAACGCGGTCTTCTCGGCAAAGGATCCAAAGGCCGAGATCGCGCATCTCAAGAGCCTTTGCATGGAGACGGCATGACCAATCGTCAGCAATGGCTGATCGTTGGTGGTATCGTCGCGCTGCTGGCTGGCGGCGCGGTGGTCGCGTCGCAGTTCAAGGGCAGCGAACTGGTTGACGTGAGCGTGGGCGTGCAAGCGCCTGGCTTCACCGTGCAAACGATCGATCCGGCTCCCAAGACCAAGACGTTGTCCGATTATCGCGGTCAGGTGCTGGTGCTCAACCTGTGGGCCACCTGGTGCATTCCGTGCCGCAGCGAAATGCCAAGCATGGAAGCGCTCTTCAAGGACCTCGGCCCCAAAGGGCTCAAGATCGTCGCCGTCAGTGTCGACGAAGACGGTATGCAGCAGCCTATTCGCGACTTCGTGAAGCAGTTCGGACTCACGTTCGAAATTCTGCACGATCAGGCGGGCGTGATGCAGCAGATCTATCGCACGACCGGCATCCCCGAGACGTTCGTCATCGGTCGAGACGGCACCATTCGCAAGAAGTGGGTCGGCGCCGACGATTGGAACACCCCCGGTAACAAGCGTCTGCTCGAGCAGTTGCTCGCCGAGCCGGCGCCTTAAGCCTCGCAGCGTTGAATCGCGTCACCGTACTGGGCATCGAGACCAGCTGCGACGAAACGTCCGCCGCCATCGTGTCGGGTACACCAGAGCGACTGTCGCTCGATGGCCTGGTGATTCTGTCGCAGGATGTGCATCGACTTTTTGGCGGTGTCGTGCCCGAGATTGCGAGTCGTCAGCATCTCACCGGCATCGTGCCCGCGGTTGAGCGCACGCTCGCCGACGCGCAGCTCTCGATGAACGACATCGATGCGGTGGCGGTGACGCACGCGCCTGGGCTTGTGGGCGCGCTGCTCGTGGGAACCAGCTACGCCAAGGCACTGGGGTTCTCGCATGGAAAGCCGGTCGTGCCGGTGCATCACCTCGAAGGCCATCTCTTCGCGACGCTGCTCGAGCATGAACAGGCCACACCGCCGTTCACGGCGTTGCTGGTGAGTGGCGGCCACACCCTGCTGCTCGATGTCCCCGAGTGGGGTCGCTATCATCGACTCGGACAAACACGCGACGACGCCGTTGGCGAAGCGTTTGATAAAGTCGCCAAGCTGCTTGGGCTGCCGTACCCTGGTGGGCGCCCGATCGAGCAACTCGCGGCCACCGCTGAATCACCGTCACACGACAGTCCGCACTGGTTCGCGCGCCCCATGTTGCGTCGACGCGCTGTGGTGAGCGACGAAGACTACTACGACTGCTCGTTCAGTGGTCTCAAAACCGCCGTGCTCTACGCGGTACGTGCATCGGACAAGGCCGGCACACTCGATCAGGATCGCGCAAGTATCGCGCGTGGCTTTCAGGATGCGGTGATCGACACACTCACCGAAAAGGTCTATCGCGCGGCCAAGGCACATCGGCGCGGACGGGTGGTACTGGGGGGTGGCGTGGCCTGCAATCAGGCACTGCAGGCGGCGCTGCGCGAACGGTTCGCCGGTCGGGGCGGCACCGTGTTCGCGCCCTCACCTCGTTTGGCAACGGACAATGCGGCCATGATTGCGGCCGCTGGCGTCTTTCGTTTTGCTCGCGGCGAAATCGGCGCGCCCGACTTCACCGCCACTGCGTCGCTCGCGATACCAGGTATCTTCTAGCGCATGTCGCCGATCATTCATCATCCCACGGTCTTCAAGCTTGGCCCTCTCGAACTCACCGGGTTCGGAATCGCCGTGCTGGCCGCGTTTGCCATCTCCCAGATCATCTGTCAGCGCGAGCTCTGGCGTCGCGGGCAGAATCTCGAGGCGGAAAGCATGCCCGACATCGTCATGGCGGCGCTGCTTGGGACGCTGATTGGTGCGAAGACCTACTATGTGATTCTCACCCGGGATCCGGCCGCGTTCTTCAGCCGCGGCGGCTTTGTCTTCTGGGGCGGCTTCATTGGATCGGTGATTCTCTGCGCGGCGCTCATCGTGAAGCGGAAGCTCAACTTCCTGCGCATCGCCGACGTGGCCGGTATCGCCATCGCCGCTGGCTACTCGGTGGGTCGCACCGGTTGCTGGGCTGTGGGCGACGACTACGGTCGCCCCTTCTCCGGTTTCCTGGCCACCCAGTTCCCCGAAGGCGCGCCACCAAGCTCGGTGGCCGTCATGACGAGCCAATTCCACGTCTCGTTCCCGCCGGGCACGAACCCCGCTGAGTACGTGTCGGTGTATCCCACGCAGCTGTACGAAACGCTCATGGGATTCATCATGTTTGCAATCCTCTGGCGCTTCCGGAAGCACACGCAGCAGGCCGGATGGCTCTTCGGCCTCTACTGCATCCTGGCGGGCGTTGAGCGCTTCATTGTGGAGTTCTTCCGTGCGAAGGACGACGCGCTCGATGTGGGGCTGACCACCGCCCAAACCATAGCCATCGTCGTGGGCCTCGTTGGCATCTCGTTGCTGGTCGTGAGGCGTCGCCCGACTACGGCGTAAGGGATATTCCCGAGGGTGTAACTCCCTATTGCGGAAAGCCACCTAAGCTGTGTACTATTCGATACACACTTTGAGAACCATTCTCAACTAAGCCCAGTGGCCCCGCAACAGCTTCCCACCCTTCAGCCCGCTTCCGACGTTTCGCTGCGCACCTGCGCGCTGAACGCCTGCCAAGCTGGTACCCGCGCCACGGTGATCGACATCGAGTGCTCGGGGGATGAAGCGTGCCGACTGCGCGCTCTGGGACTCTGTGAAGGCACCGCGGTGAACGTGATCGATTCCCGCGGCGCCATGCTCCTCGATGTGCGAGGGACGCGCCTTGCACTCGGTTCGGCGTTGACCGCCGGAATCACCGTGCGCCCCGTCGCGCCGCGCGCTTAAGCGCGCAACACTCGGCGACCATGTCGGTGGAAGTCGCCGCCCCGGCGGTACAGGACGTCGTCAGAGTTGCCATCATCGGCAACCCGAACACCGGCAAGACCACGCTCTTCAACGCGCTCACTGGCCTGCGTCAGCGCGTCGGCAATTTTGCCGGAGTGACAGTCGAACGCGTCGAAGGCGCGTTCCGTGGCGCCGATGGGCGCCGCATGCTCACGCTGGACCTGCCCGGCAGCTATTCGCTGTCCGCCGGCTCACCTGATGAGCGTATCGCGCTCGAAGTGCTGCTGGAGCGCGACTCGGAAAGTTGGCGACCCGATGTGGTGCTCGTGGTAGTCGATGCCGTGCATCTCGAGCGCAACCTGTTCCTTACGAGTCAGGTGCTCGAGTTGGGATTCCCGGTTGTGGTCGCGCTCAATCAGATCGACGTGGCCACCGACGAAGGGATACGTATCGATATCCCCGAGCTGATTCACGAACTCGGTGTGCCCATCGTTCCCACCGTCGCCAAGCGCGGCGAAGGATTGGAGCAACTCAAGAAGGCGCTGCTCACAGCGCTCACGCTCCCTGCCCCGGATCGTCGTTTCACACTGCCTGAATCCGCCGAGCGTGTGCTCGAGCCGCTCGAGGCGTGTTTGCGCGCGGAGCTCAAGCCAAGCGCGGCGCGCATGGAAGCACTGCGCCTGCTTGGTGTCGCGAAGACTGAACGGCATCTCGAGAAGATTCCCGGACTCGACGCCGAAATTGCCCGCACGTCGGCAGCGCTCAAGGCCGAGGGCTACGCACCAACGCGCTTCGAGTCTGAAGTGCGCTATCAGTGGATCGCCGAAGTCCTCGAACGTACGGTGCGACACGAGGCGCATTCGCGTGGCAACCTGAGCGATCGTATCGATCGCTGGGCGCTGCATCGCGTATGGGGCCCGGTGATCTTCCTCGTGCTGATGGCCGTGGTGTTTCAGTCGGTCTTTTCGTGGGCCACGCCACTTCAGGATGCGATCGAGGCCGGCATTGCCTCGGCCGGCAGCACAGTGGGCGGGTGGCTTCCCGATGGCGATCTCAAATCGCTGGTGCAAGACGGAGTCTTTGCCGGCGCTGGTTCGGTGCTGGTGTTCCTGCCGCAGATCGCGATTCTGTTCACCTTCATCGGATTGCTCGAACACTCTGGCTACATGGCGCGCGCCGCCTTCCTCATGGATCGCGTGATGCGCAAAGTGGGCCTCCACGGCAAGAGCTTCATCCCGATGTTGAGTGGTTATGCCTGCGCCGTGCCGGGCATCATGGCCACCCGTACGATCGAAGATCCGAAGGACCGACTCGCCACCATTATGGTGGTACCACTCATGAGCTGTTCGGCGCGGCTGCCGGTGTACACGTTGCTCATCGGTGCCTTCGTTCCGGCCACCGCGCTCATTCCCGGCCTCACGCTGCAAGGCGCCACCATGCTGGGCATGTATCTGCTCGGCACACTCGCTGCCCTCGTGGCCGCTGCGGTCTTCAAGCGGACGCTGCTCAAGGGTCCGGTGCGTCCAATGATCCTCGAGCTGCCACCGTATCGCTGGCCGAGTCTCAAGTCACTTGGCGTGTCGGTGTATCAGCGCTGCCTGTTGTTCGTACAGCGCGCGGGCACGGTGATTCTGTCACTCTCGATCGTACTCTGGGCGCTGGCCACATATCCCAAGGCGCAAATCGCCGAGAGCGCCACACCGGAAGTGCGTCAGGAGCAGCAGCTCGAACACTCGGCGCTCGGCCGCATCGGCCACGCGATTGAACCGCTCGTACGCCCTCTGGGGTACGACTGGAAGATTGGCGTCTCCATGGCGTCGAGCTTTGCGGCCCGCGAGGTGTTCGTCGCCACGATGGGCACGATTTACGGCGTGGGCAGCGAGAACGATCAGGCGCTCACGGAACGACTGCGTTCGGAGACGCGCGCCGACGGCAAGAAGGCGTACTCGCCGCTGATCGCGGTTGGGCTGATGGTGTTCTACGTGTTCGCGTTGATGTGCATGAGCACGACGGCGGTCACTGCGCGCGAGTCGGGCGGTGGTACGCTCGGATGGAAGTGGGCCGGCATTCAGTTCGTCTACATGCTCGGTCTGGCGTACTTCTTCGCATGGCTGGTCTACGTGGTGGGCACGGCTATGCAGTGGGGAGTCTGATGGACACGCAAACCTGGATCGTCCTCGCGATCGTCGGTGTCGCGATCTTGTATGTCGGGACTCGCGCGCTGAAGCAGGTGCGCAGCCTGCGCGCCAAGAAGTCCGGCACGGACTGCGGCTGCGACGGCTGCGGCCACTAACTGCGGTTTAGTTCGGCGCGCGTGTCGGTGACGTGACGCCGAAAAAAGGGAGGGTCTCCGGGGTTCGGAAACGCTTCGCGTTCCGAAGCCCGGAGACTCACTCCCTTTTTTCGCCGCCACGCCGCCACTGGCCACCATTTCCGTCGCGTCTGCGCGTCGCTGCGCTCGCGCTTTGGGCGAAACGGGCGCTCGCGACAATAGGAGTGCGAGCCGCGCGAGCCAACCATCCGCAAGCAATGCGCGAAGCGCGAGCAAGCAAGCAGACGAGCTTCGCCGGCAGTCTGGGTAGAGCGATCGTCGTGGGCGTTGGCGGTGACGGCCCACAAACGGAATGGGTCTCCGGGCTTCGGAACGCGTAGCGTTTC
>CBHWDN010000014.1:0-123288 GCA_966112585.1 uncultured Gemmatimonadaceae bacterium | reverse complement strand
AGAGCACCCGATTCGTAATCGGGCGGTCATCGGTTCAATCCCGATCTGTGGCTCTTTGAACATGTGATGTAACCTCATGTGTTCACGTTGTTTACGGCGTCCGCTTCGGCGGGCGCCGTTTGCGTTTCCGGGACGTCGGGACGGTTTCGGGATGGTTTCTGTGTAGCCGTTTTTGGCTTTCGATCGCTCGCGCTGATCGCCGCGAGTCCCTCCTCGACGCGCGCCTGCAGGCGACGGTCGTAGCTCTGCAGCACCTTCGGGTCTTTGTCGCCAACGACCTCGAGGCCGAGCATTCGGTCGCCCGTTTCGTCGATGACATTGCCGACCACCATGCGCCGAAAGCCGTGCGCCTTGCGGTAGGGTTTGGGGTCCACCTTCGCACGCGTCTCCGCCTGCGTGAGGTGGTAATGGATCGACTGGTAGCTCATCGGCTGCGACTTATCGCGTTCGGCGAAGAGCACCCAATCGGCCGCATCGAGTTGTGCCGCCGCGGCGCGGTCCCGATCCTGGGCGGCGTACCATTCGCGCGGGGCGCCGCCGCCCTGCTGATCGTACCACGCCTGCTTGTAGGCGCGCGCGCGCAGGCGCTGCTGCTGCGCCGTGAGCAGCGCCGACAACGCTTCCCACAGCAGCGGACGCACCAAGTCGACGCCCTGCTTCTGATAGCGCGCGGGCCACGTGATCGTGCCGGCCGCGAAGTCGATGTCGCGCCAGCGGAGATGAAGTACCGCGTTCGCGCGCTGCCCATAGTGGCCGCAGAGCATGAGGAATACCCAAGCGCGCCACTGCCTCGTGTCGTTCTTGTCGACGGCAAGCAACATGCGCTCAAACTCGTCGGTCGAGTACTCATCCGGCTCGAGCGGCTTCGGCGCATCCTTGCGCGTCTTCCAGCGCATCACCGCGAGCGGTGAGTGCGTGAGCAACTCGTGTTCGATCCCCCACCGGAACACGACACGCACCACGTTCATCGTCTGACGCGTCTGATTGAGCGCGCGCTTGGCGGCGCGCTCCTCTTTCCGCATCGTCGCGAGCTCGGGAACCTTGATCGATTCGGCCGCGCGGTTCGCCCCGACGAACAACTCAAAGCGCTTGAAGTGGCTGGCGTAGCTGATCTGCGTCGCCCTGCGCAGCCCCTCGCCGACTTCGTCCGAAAACTCCGACTCCTTGAACGCGTCCCAGAGCTGCCGCACGGTGATCGGCGCAGGCTTCACCGCTTCGGACCGCTCTTTCATCATGCGCGCGCGCTCCTCGTGCCAGCCCTGCGCGAATGCGATCGCTTCGGCTTTGCCTTCCCGGCTCGTGCCGTACTTGGCTTTGTGCTCGACGCCGTCGGCGTCGCGGTAGTACACGATCGCACGATCTTCGGTCGTGTCCACTACCGCGCGCACCGAATCGCCATGGCGACCCGCTTTGAACAATACCTTGCGACGGTTGGGTCGCGTCACGACGCGGCCTTCCGCGCGGCGGCGCGTCCATTCTCGTAGGCGCGCGCGGTCTCCGCACGACGCGGCAGCGCACACATACGATAGAGCCGCGTTTTGCCGTCCCGGCGCGCCATGCCACGACGCTCGAGGGCCGGAAAGCGCGACTGCAGCCAGCGCACCGTCTCGCCGGAGAAGAGTGCCGCCTCGGACTCGGTGAGCATCGTAAGCCATTCTTCGGCGGCCGCCTGCACGTCGCGCGCGCAGACTTCGAGCTGCTGCGCAAGCGCCGTCTGGCCACGCCGATGCAGCACGGCGGCATCGCCGAGCATATCGGTAATGACCTGCTGTAGGTCGCGCCGTTCGTCTGGCATCAGCGATGCTCTCCGGAGTTCGAGGCGGTGAACGTCATGCGGCCTTACTGCTCCGGGCTCCCGATGAACACGGCGCGATCCGTTTCCTCGAACACGCGCGCGCAGATCTCCTCGATCGCGTGATCGAACGCGATATCGGTGCGGTGCAACTGATAGGACCAGCTGACACGACCCTCGCGAATACGATAGCCGAGGCGCGCGAGGATCTGGTACGCCGGACCGCCATGTACGACGGGGATCGAGAGCAGAAACGCGTTCGGCACGCGGATCGGCTGGCCTTCACCGTCACGATGCTGCTCGACGTAGGTGATCGCGATTTCGCCAGTCGATAGCGACTGCGCTTGCCGCACTTGCGTGTCGACGTTCACCGCGAGATTGCGGCTCAGTGCGATGAGCGACGATGGCGACGCGAGGCGCAGCTCGAGCTGCGAAATGAGCAGCTTCGTGTAGTCGCTCATCTCATCGCCCCAGTACACGTCGGGCACGTGGCGCTCGAGGAACTCCGCAAACTCCTGGGCGTTCATCGACTTGCCGGCCGAGGCCACCCACGCTAGCCACTCCTTCGACATCGTGAGCGGCCACACTGCGCGATGGGTGCCGAACGCCGGCAGTTCCTTGTTGCCGCCGTCGACCACGGCGTGGTAGTCGTACACGGCGGTGAACTTGGGCGCTGACGCGTTCGGCTCGCAGAAGATCCGCGTCGCCACGCGCTTCTGTTCGTTTACGTGGGCGATGAACGACTTCTCGTCGCGCAGCGATGCGGTGCCCTTGATACGATCGGGCGCCGTCGCGTACTCGTCGATCAGATGCTTCACTGACTCGATCGACTTGCCCTCCGGCACGATCGCGAACGGAATGTCGCCCTCGCGCGGCGCTTTCACGCTGAGGTGTTGCAGGTCGAACCCGCTCTCGCTCTTCGCGAACGAGATGATCGCCGCCGCGCCCGATTCGGCGGGAACGACGTTGCCCAGGTTGTGCGCAGGCGACTGTGTGGCTGGTGGCACGTTAGATGACCCTCATGGCGGCGGGTGCGGGAGCTTCGCGCGGCGTGCCGAGCTCCATCGATATCTGTCGCGGATTGTTCGGCGACAGGGTGTTGTCCTGGAGCGTGTAGAACATCGAGCGCGAACGCTCGGCCTTCGGCTCGGTCACCTTCATGTTGGCGGTGACTTCCATCATGCCGTGCTGATCGAGCTGCAATGCGAAGCCGAGCGTGAGCGCGCCCTTCGGCCTACCGCCGCGCGCCAACTGCTCCTTGCGCATCGTGGCCACCAAATCGGTGAGCACGACGTTGAGCTCATCCAACAAGCGGCCATCTTCGGCCGCGCCGACCAGCGTCTGAAACGCCATCGGTACGGGTTGGATCGGCGTATCGTCCGCCATGGGCCTCGAGGAGAATGCGAGGCCGGAGAGGCATCGTCGTTGTTGGCCTCACCTGCCAACGGCGATGGCGGCGAACGCCGCGAGAACAGTGACCGCGCGATGTTGACGGGTGGGTCCTGCAGCGTCCCCCAACGCTTGCGTCCCCTGACCGAATGCCAGGTTTCGCCACCACTCACCCACCACCCACCCGCCAACAAACGCGATCCTTCATGGTGCCGCGGTGGTGGCGAGTGGTTTCTCAACCCATGCCAACCCGCTTAGGGTGCCTCCTCGACCGAAGTGTCGAGATCAGCGACACCCGCCAACCACCGCGGCGATGTGCTGCGCCGTGCTAGGCCACGGCCTTTCCGGCTTCCTGCAGGGCTTCGTTCGCGCGATGCAAGCGGCGACTCATCACCGCGATCAGCGCATTCTGTCGATCGAGTTCTTGCATCAGCAGCTTCACGACCGTCGTCGGCACAATCTTCGCCGTGCCGTGTTCGATGATCGTGCCGGCGGCCAACACCGCGAGCGCTTGCCGATACTCCGCACTCAGCGTGTCATCGTCGATGAGCAGACGCGGGTTCTTCGTGAGTCCGGTGCTCGTGAGGTTGGCTTTGACGTGCCCGGGCAGGATGTACGCGTACGACTGACCCGTGACGACATCGACGAACGTGACCGCACGCTCTTTCGGCAGCACGTGGGGGTGGTGCAACGCGAGGGGAGTCGTTTGCTTGTCGTCGTGGCGCGTCGGTGACCCCGCGCGCTCGGTCTGGACTTCGTGTTCATCCGACAGCCCGTGAGCGCCCGCCGGCGCGAGCGGGCTGCACGCGTTTTTGGGAGCGGCTTTCGGTTTGGACTTGCGCGCGGTCGTCGTCATGCGGGCGCACCTGCCGCGATGAAGCGCGGATTCGCAATGACGCGCCGCACGGGTGAGGACGTCGCGCGCGCGGGACGCAGCTTCGCGATTTCGTGCTCGACCACCGTGAGCAAATGCTGCGCAGCAACGATGTGCTCGGCGGTCTCCTTCGCGAGTCGTTCGAGCGCGGGCACATCGCGCCGCTCGACGGCATCAGCGGCGGCCCACGCGGCGACGTTCTGTTCGCCGTCCTCTTTGCTCTCGCTCATCACCGCGTCGCGAAACGCGCCAGGCGGCAACGGACGCACGGCATGAAGCCATGCGGAGAGTGAGACGAAGATGAGCGCGACCTCGCTCGGGCACTCGATCGCCAACGCCGCGAGCACGGCGCCATAGGTCGCGAGACTCGCGCCGCGCCCTTCACGAAACAGGTCGCGCGTGAGTTGTCCGCCGGGCATCGGACGATGCCGATGCGCGATCTCATAGATCAGCGCATAGATGCGGTCGGCGAAGCGTTCACCGTGCGCGCGCAGCTCCGCCCGCGTCGGCTTGTTGGTGGGATAGACTGCCGCCACAGTCACCCCCGTCATTGTGGTTTGCATCGTGACCCCTCGTTGTGAGACTGGAGCCATGGCGAATCCACGGCCCCCACCAACTCACGCCGCCAATGGATCGGCGGCGCTGCGTTTCGCGTCACGGCGTTTCTTCGCGCGCTTCGCTGACGCCTTTGTCACCATCGGCTTTCCGCCGACGAGCACCGCACGCAGTTCTCCGCGCGCAATCGCTCCAGGTACGTTCTGTCTCGCGATCCCAACGATTCGGCCGGCTTCCGCCTGCGTCACCAGTGGGCCGTCGGTGTCCTTGCGGTATCGAGGCATTTGGGTATGGTCATGACGTTGTCATGCTGAACAGACGCAACGATACGCAACGATACGAAAAAGCGCAAGGGTCGCCTTTGACGATCGTTTCACGTGAAACCAATGAACGTCGCTGCAGCGCTCGAACTGTTGTGGAAGGAGGTCGCTCGGAGTTCCCAATCGCGCGTGGCGGAGCGCATTGGCGTCTCGCCGGCGACGGTAACTAGATGGAAGGGTGGGGCGAACCCCGAAGGCGAGAGCCGAGAGAAGCTGATCGCTTGGGCCGAAGCCTCATCCGTCGCGAGCGCTCCGCTGACGGACGATGTCTTGAAGCGTGCGGCAGAACTCACTGCCTATAACCTCACTCGCCTCCAAGAAATTCGAGGCTATGCGAAGTTCGTCTACGACCAACTACTGATGCTTGCTGGAAAGCAGGGCGAAATCGTCGCCGCGCTCGAACCCTATGCGGGGCTCGAAGCCGATGCCGAAACGGAGCGAATGCGGGAGAAGCTGCTCAAGACTACGCAGCAAGCAACGCAAAAAGCCGATCGCGAGGGGTCAGAAACCGAGCCTTCCCGTCGGGAGCGTCGGGGTCGAGGCTGAGCACGACGCCATAAATGGCGCCATCGCTGTACGCCTCGTGGCGGAGCACCTTCGTTCCGCTCTCGTCGAGCACCATCAGCGTGTGCGTTGGGTGTCCGGGCTGCACGGCGATGTACTGGCCAGGGCGCGCGGCGATCGGAAAGACAATCAGTTCGTAGACGCGAAGGAAGTACGTGGGGCGGGGCATTGGAACTACCGAGGAAAGGCCGAAGCGTGCTCCGGAGAATTCTACAGGGGCCGCCCGACGGCTGCACTGTGCGGGGTCGGGAATGGTGGGGCCGCGACCATATGCCCGAGCAAGCATTCCGTAAAGAAGCAAAATCTGCCGGTGTTTCAGAGCAGGAACGGTATTGTCAGGCAACCGTCATTGCACGGGGCAGGGCGTTGGTTCGGAGTGGTGGACGCTACGTCACCGATGGCGCGGCGGATGACTGTGAACGCGATGGAGGGGCAATGCGCGGACCTTTTGGGGGAGTCGTCGAATTCTTCATGAAGGACGCTGCCGGTCAGATCGGCGCCGGTATTCTGCTCGCGTGCGCTTTGACCATTGGATACCGTTTTCTCACGAAGGATGAGACTTCAATCAACCGATCGAACGTCGAGGAGACGTCGCGGCCTGTGGTTGTCGACTCGCTCGAGATTGCGAAAGCTCGTGTTCGAGCGCGCCTAGTTCCGAGCGCGCCCGCCGAGTTCATCTCCTCGCGTCGCACGAGGCAATCGCCCGCCACTTACTGCGGGAAGGTGATCACTGAGGACGTCGAGGGGCACGGAGCTGTCATTCGGTGGATTGTTCGTGCCGACGATCCTACGACTGAATGGCGCGTCGGGCGCGACAGCATGGATCTGCTGTGGATCATCAACTGCTCGTGACCGTGCTAAGCTTTCTGCGCAGGATCTTTGCGCCGCCGGCGGATCAAACCTCGATGGAACTAAAGCCGGAGACTGCGACAGCGCTGCCGCCGGCGTTCCAAGGCGACGGCTCATTCGATGTCGAGGTGGTCGGAGAGAGTCACTATCAGAGGGCGCTTTGGTCATTGTCGGCGCCGGCCACGACTGAGTCGCGGTTCGAAATCGTCGATGTTCACCTCTTTCTAGACGATGGCAATCCGCACGACGAGCAGGCGGTCGCGGTCCTATTACTTGGGCAACGCATTGGGCATCTGTCGCGGGGCGATGCTCGGAAACTGCGCAAGCGCGTCGATCGACTCGCGCTGAATGGCGATCGATTCATCGCGCGCGCCGCTCTTACGGGCGGGTGGAAGCGCGGGCTATTCGATCGAGGTCACATCGGTGTGCGCATCGATCTCACCTTCCCGCCGCTCCCGAGACGATGAGCGCTCGTCGTCTTTCTCCACCCCGAGCTGCTCAGCGACCGACGGCGTCGGCGTCTCGACTGGCGCGCGCAGTCGTTCGCGGCCGTCGCGTTGTTCGCGTTGGGTCATGCGTCGACGATAGGCCGCACCGTCATCACAGCGTCACCTCCTTCCCTGGAATCTCGCGATGACGACTCCGGAAAAGTTTGAGCTGCGCCACCCCCGTTATGCGGAAATCCGCTCTCGGGAGAATCAAGCGTTGGGCGCTGGCGCCGCGATCGCGGGCGCGCTGCTTGCCGGTTGGTTTGCGAGCCGCACGGCGCGCCGTGACCGACACGCCGCCTTTAAGCAGTCGCTGCTCGAGACGCGCCGCGCGAAGGTCGAGCGCATTGCCGAACTCGCGTTCACGATGCACCGCGCCGAACTGGCGGGGTTCGATCATTACCTCCTTCACCCACTCGAGTCGCAGGAAGCGTTTCACGCGCAAACGAACGCCGCACAGCAAGACCTCATTTTCTTGGTGCGGACCTACGCCCCAGAGCACTTCGACGCGCTCGAACGCCTGAGCCAATACACAGGACTCGTCCGCTTTCGAGTGCATGAGGCGAACGAGGAACGCGAGAAGAGCGGACGAATCTCCTCGGAGTGTCGCGGACGTGTTCGGGCGGCGCTCGGCGACCTTGAGATTGCGGCCGTCGATCTCGTGGAACAAGCACGCAACGCACTCATTGCGCGCGAGGAAGAGGTCGCGGCCTCCCTCGCGCCGTCGTGGTTCCGTCGGAAGCCACCGAAGCCGAAACCCGTGGCGCCGCACGTCCGAGAATTCCGCGAACGGAAGGTCGAGCTGCCGGAGTCGCCGCCGCCTCAGGAAGTGACGTTCTTCACACTCGACAAGCCGATTGCCGGTGTGTTCGTTCGCGAGTGCGTGATCCATTGTCAGGTCGTTGAGCGAAACGATCCCAGCCGCTACTACTGGCAACTGTCGACGGCCACCGGGACGCACCAGTTTCGTGCCTTCAATCTCGCTGACCGAGTCGCCGATCCGGTCTTTCAGACGGAAGTCTGGTCATTTTTGGAGCCGAAGCTGCCCGCGGCTGTGGCACCCGAGAAGGTGCAGCCGCTGCGTCTGTTCCCCATTCTCCTCCCGATCAAAGAACTGATCGGCCGGCTGTCGACGGCGACGTCTGCCCAGGAACTATCGCTCATTGATCAACGCCTCATCGTGGCTATGACAATGGTTATTCAGCAGACATTTTGGCGATGGCACGGTGTGACCTCGATGGTGGCCGTGACGCTCCCACCGCCTCCGAAGGATGGAGAGCCGATGTCGGTCGCGCACGCGCGTTCCTTAGCCTTGATGCTCTCCAATCTGACGGGCGTGGTCGAAAGCATTGCAGCTGATCCAACCGGACCGCTCGCTCAGAGCTTTTCGAAGCCACCAGACCACCACCGTCCAGTAGAACAGCGAGGCTTTGGCACGCCCGACCCCGGACGCGAGGAGGGCTCGCAAAAAGAGGCCGTGAGCGACGGTCACATGGATAACGGGCCAGACAACAAGTAGGTAGTCGTGCAGAAGCGCGGCACGCCGGGCGCGAGGCGCGAGCGGATCACCGACGAACGAATAGGCCCACGCGGGGATCGACGCTCCGTCCGATGTCACTCCGCGCGGCACCGAATAAATGAGCGCGTCATAGTCGACGAACTGAAGCTCGGACATGAGGCGTACGCTCCGTGTCCCCGGCAACAGCTCAAGGCTCGGATCCGAAGCCCAGCGCCCGGACGAACCGAAACGAAGGCTCTCCTGAAACTCGCGCCAGGCGCGCCGGAGGAATCGAAACACGGTCACCTCACTCTCCGATCGAGGTAACCACTGGAGTTCCGACGATCACGGCCGGCGCAGTCTCCGGGCCCTCACCAGGCACCGTGACTTCCACCTGCTGCAATTCCTGCAGCAGCTGTTGCTTGAATCCATCCAATCCGTTCGCCGCACGAATGATGGCGCGCACGAGTGCGAACTGCTGATCTGGTCCGGGCACATATGAGTCGTTCGGGATGATCTGCGCATACCCCTTCGCCGCGCGGCGGCCGCTGTCCGCAGGGACGCGCGCCACAATGCCAGTGCCTTCAGCGACGTCGGTGAACGGCTGCGCGAGTTCGACGTAAAAGCTGCCGTCCTCGTCCTGCACGATGTCGGCTGGCGACTCCGATACGAATACGCCGTTGCGTGAGAGTCGCGCCTTCACGCCATCGACGTCACCGTCCCACGCGTTGCCACCGTCATCAACAATGTCGAAGTGGATACGACGGAGGGACGCCGTGCCCTCATTGCGCCGCATTTCGAACTTGGGCATGTCGCCTCCGAGTATCGTGACACCAGTGCCGCTGGTGACGGTGAAGTTATTGGAATCGAGATCGTCAACGCCGGCGGCGCTGAAGCGCAACATGAACGTTCCGGCTTGGCAGGGGCGCAACGCGTCAAACGTGGAGACTCCGAGCACGGCAGCTTCCGTCAGCGTGCCGAGCAGCACGCCGCCCGCGCCAATGAGCTCCGCCGTGATGTTCCCGGTGAAGCTTGTGTCCACCGTTTCACCATCGGTGGTCATCTGCACCACCGGCGCTGGGTCCATCACATAACCTGATGCCGTTTCGCTAGGCTGCGTCGTGATCGCAAGCGCTGGTTCATCTGTTGGCGGGGCGCCCACTTCGAGGATCTCTACTGCACCCGAGCCTTCCTTGAACAGGTAGGCTTGGCAACTCGAGACATCACCGTAGGTGTCCGTGGAATAGAACGGCGTATCCCACGTGACTCCATCGTCCGAGGTTTCCCAGAAAATGGTGTCCCCCGAATGCCGCATCTGCGCATACGGCTTCTGCGCGCCACTACCGGCGAAGTTGCCGTAGTTCCCGCCGTCGATCGCCCCGTTGATATTGCCGGCGCGCCATCCACTCCAATGCTTCTGTAGTGTTGGCCGCTGCGTGCCCCCGATATCCAACGCGAGAAAGAACGCGTCGATATCGCTCGGCGTCGCAATCTGAATGGGGATTCGCGAGTCCTCGAGATCCCAGTCATCGGCGACGGAGCGGACGCCGTCGCCGGCGTCTAGCTCGATGGCGCCATCGGCACACGTCGGCGTTCCCGCGGTCGATTCGAGCGTTGGCGCGAGTGCTGTTCCGTCGTTGTAAAAGCCCTCGTCAAACTTTGCCATTAGACGGCCTCGGCAAACGGGTCGACACCGCATCGCATGGCGGCGGCGTGCATCGACATGTGAAAGATTTCGCCGCGAATCTTGTGCGTCTTCGTTTCGTCTTGCGTCAGCGAGAACTTCAGGTGGCGCTCGTCAAAGACATGATCGAACAGATCTCGCGCGGCCGTGCTGCCGGTGCGTGCCCAATCCAACGCGAACAGCCAGGCGTTGTCGCTGGTGTACACGCCGTTCTCGCCGGGCGTCAGCGCGGCGGGGTCTTGCACTTCGTACGGCGTCGCATAAATCGGGTACCCGTTGGTCGCGTTGCCGACATTCACGGCTTGGCCTCGCGTCCAAGAGGCGATCTTGACGACGTGGGTCGGAATTTCGTCTCGCGTATCAATGCCGCCGCGGTGCGCCATCACGAAGCATCCCGCCATCGAGAACTGGAAGTTCGGCGCGGGCACGACATCTGTTCCGTTGACCTCGTCCTTCCCGACACCCCAGAGCCGCTGATCATCCCACCACGCGGGAATCTCAGCGGGTGACGCGTAACCTTCGGCGACTTCCTTGAGTCGCGAAATCCGATTCTGCACGCGCGTGGCCATCGACGCTGGCGACACCGTATCCGGGTGCTTGAACGCGATTCCATCGCCGGTGTTCACATATCGGTTCATGCGGAGAATCGCTCCAAGCACGCCCTGCTGGAGCACGCGGCGATAGTTCTGTCGCGGGTATCCCCACGTGTTACCGTTGGGATCGAACTCCAACGTTTCTTGGTAGTCACTCAGCCACGCCGCCGCGTTGCGCTCGATGTGCAGCTTCGAGTACTCCCAGCCGGTCAGCTGGTACACCATGAACTGGGTGAGGCTCGTGTCGTACGGCTCGGACGGAATACCCTTGCCCGTCGGATTCAGCGCGGCGTAGCCGGCGGGATTGAGGTTCACTCCGGCCCATGTCACTTCCTCGCCAGCGACGTAGTAGTTCCACGGAGCGGCCTGCACGACCGTCGGCGTGTTATTCGAGGCGTTGCGCATGATCGCCGCCGCCAGATCAGCCACGTTCCCTGAGGCGACATAGCGGCACGCGAGATGGTAGTTCTCGTCGTACTGCGCGGTGCCTGCCGTGGTTGTCGCCAGCCAGTTGTCGTACCCCGTGGTCACGAATTCGCGAGTACCGGCCGGCATCCGCGGGTCGTCCAACGGCACCAACGGCATCGGCGCGACGTCGGCGTTGCACAGGTAGGTGGCATCGGTGATCGCGAATAGGGTCGGCGCGCGCTGCCACGCCAGCGGTGCAAGTTCTACGCTGTCCTGCGGTGCGATGCGATCCATGCCGACGCGTTCGGCGCGCGTGACGGTACAGGTGACCGTCTCAGTGCTGCCGCACGACGCCTGAAACTCGACAAACGCGGAACGGTAGTTGTCATTCGCGTGCCGTCCGTCGAGCAGTGTCAGATAGACGCCAGTCTCCGGTTCTTCACCGTTGACGAGAATTCGTCGCGTGAGCAAGTCCTCCTCGCTGGCCACCGCCCAATCGCCGGTCTGAGGGAACACCAATGCCCCACGAAACCATGCCACTCCGCTCGCGTCGTCGTACCTGGTGAGTGAGGCGCTCAATTCGTCCGGCGAGGGCTCCTCAACCGCACTCACCACCGCACGCACGACCAACCGCCGGCGACGCATCACCGCCATACTCATCGTAGCACCCCCACAAGAACTCCGACGGCTGCTCCGACGACGGCGCCCCCGATCACCTTCGGCCATCCCGGTTTCGCATCGCGCTCGCGTTCCGCTTGGTCGGCGCGCTTTGCCTCGGCGTTCGCGATGATGCGAAGCGACACGATGCTGGCGCTATCGACGGACGCGCGGAGCGCGCCGAGTGTGCGTTCGCGATCGAGGGTGCGGACCAACGTGTCCACCTGCGTGGTGAGCTGCGTGACGGTTGCTACTAGGTTGGCAACTTCTGGTAGCTGGCTAGTAGTTGGGGAAAGCGCCGCGATCGCAGAATCGACACGCGTGCGCGCGCGCTGCACATGCTTGACGGCGGTATCGGTGTGTGCCTTCGCGGAGTCGTGCTTGGCCACCAATTGCGCGCGCAGCATCGAATCCATCTGCGCGCCGGCCTTCGTGTCCGCCACGCCGCGATCGTACTCGCGCGCGCCGTAGCGCGTGCGCTCGCAGCGCGACACACCGAGCAGCACCACGAGCCCGGCGATCAGCCACAGGGAGAGCGGGACTTTCCTCCGTAGCTGCCAGAGCTGGGCGAGCACCATGAGCGCGGTGTTCATCGCATCGCTCCGAGTCGGATCAACAAGGAATCGCGCTTGCCTTGGGCTTGCAGGCGCCGCACCCACGCGGGGCGCTGCGAAGCGCTCTCCCATGCGGCCCAATTCACATGTGGCCGATCGGGGAACCGCTTCCAGAACGCCCCAGCCACCAATCCGCACTGCTCGCTGAATTGGCCGAGGTGCCACCACCACGAACCCGGCGCATCCCACAGCAGCGTCGGGTGAATCAGATCGGCGCCGATGCCCCAATAGTGAAAGCCCGTCGCCGGGTCCTTGACGTTGGTGACGATGACGCCGGGTTTCGTGCGCCCACGGTTCCACAGTTCGCGCTGGCGCATCCGGCTTCGGTACGTCTCGTACACTTTCACTGGGCGGCCCGAACGCTCCATCTTCGTCACGATGCACTGCACCTTCTCGCGCATCACGGGCGCGAGAGCCTCAATGCGATCGCACGGTACCGCCGCGAACGCGGTATCGCGCCCGACGAGCTTTTCCTCGGGCCAGCACGGCTTCGGCAGGCTGGTGGACGGCTGCGCGTGCGCGAGCATCGGCGGCGTCGCGCACGAGAACGCACCGAGAACAATCAGCCAGGCGGAGAGTTGGCGGCGCAGCGTCATGGAATCAGCTTCTCCAAGAGTTTCACCATGTCGTCAAAGCGCTTCGCAATCGCTTTCACGTCGTTGGTGATCGCGTCGAATCGCGCGTCGAGCTCGTGTCGCGTGATGCCAATGGCTTCGAGCGCCTCGAGGCGCTTGTTGTGCTCGCGACGCGTGGCATTCATTTCCCCGATCATGATCCCGCCCTTGACGAGGATGCCGCAGACGACGATGGCCAGCGACGCGAGCGAGATGTACAGGCCGACTGGTTGTTCGGCCGCACGGGCGGTGTGCATTGTTGTATCGGCGAGAATGGCGAGGCTCACAGGACGGCTTCTCCAGGCTGTGGGAAGTCGGCGAGCCACGCGGCCAACCGAGCGGGGACGTCTTCGGGCGCGATGCGCCCCGGCGTGTTCTCTGGCAGCGACGCCAGCACGCTAAGTGCGGCCTGCGCACCGTACTGCGTGCGCGGGTCGTCGAGCTTGATCCGCTTGTTCGTAGTGTTGTCGCGCATCTCTTTGAGTGTCTCGAGCTGCGCCCGCGTCGTGATCGGCGTTGCCGGATCAATCCGAATCACCGTCAGCGCCACCTGCTCAGCCGGCGAGAGCCGATTCATGAACTCCAGCACCGAGCACTCGTTCGAAACGATGCGCACCAGACGCCCCGTGCCCGGCTCGATTGTGTAGCCATCGGGAAGCCGTGCCATCAGAGCACCTCCAGCAGTTGTTTCCGGGTCGCGGTGCCACCGTACACGGCGCAGTAGCGCACGAGCGTGGTGCCGCGCACCGTATTGCCGAATTCGTTGAGGCGGAACTGTGTCGCGCCGGCGTTGCCCCACTCGTCCGCCGGCGCAAGCGCGGCAGATTTCGCGGAGACACTCTCACTGCCGCCGTTCTTGACGAGCCCAAGCTGCACGGCGCCGCTGTCAAAGAGTTGCGCGCGCACGCTGCAGCGATCGCCATCGGCGACGGCGCGCGAGGCGGTGACCATGCTGGTCCCGTTGTAGTGGCGGAACTCGGCCTCTCCGTCCGCGTTGCCGAACAGGCCGAAGTAGGCACCCGCGGCGCTGTCTCGCGTGAACGAGAAGAGCGGCTGGTTTTCCTCGAGCGTGCCTTGCTGCAGCCAATCGAAGCGGATCACCTTGGCGCGCGTGGTCCAGCGCAGCCGGCTCGTGTTGGCGTCGTAGAAGCGAATGGCCTCTTCGTCCGACAGCAGCAGCGCATCTTCCTCGCGCGTGCCATCGCGGTCCCAATCGACCGACGTGAACGCGGGAAGCGACGCGACCAGACTGCCGCTCGTGCCCAGCGAGTCGTAGATCGTCGCGACCTCCGAACGGCCGCGATAGTCGGCGCTGATGCCTTCGTTGAGCGGCAAGAGCAGGCCATCGTGCGAGCGCCACACGAGGAGCCCGAGCACCCGCACGCGCGGCTGCGAGCCGTCGAGACGCGCGTCGAGTTGCTGCGAGCCGAGGAGAGGGATGCGGCTCATATCAGTGGCTGTTGCCGATGACGTAGGTCAACCAGCCGGCGCCGGTTGACAGGCGCGCCTGCGGCCACTGATCGCGCGTGCGGTCGGCGTAGCGCGGATTCACCTTGAACCACCGCGACGAGAGCGTGAGACTCCGCCAGTGGTAGACACTCGATTCCACGCCGAGCGCGGTACGCTTGACGATCGTGTGCGGCGCATCGAGGCGGATCGTGCAACTATCGCCGGACGCGAGCGAGACGCCGCGCAGCGCGAGCCGCTCGAGCAGCGTGCCCGACGCGGTGAGAATGTCGAAGTCGACGGCGCCAGAGAGCGGACCTTCCAGCAGCAGCTCACCACCGACCGGCAACCCGCCCAGGACGATCGGCTGCGGCGTGGTGCCGAGGCGCACGCGTTCCGGGTGCTGTTCGTAGGTCGCACTGTCCGCGCATCGCACCACCCACGTCACGCGGAGCGGCACACAGCCATTCCGATCAAGCAGGAAGGCTTTGTCTTCGTTGAGCGTGGTCACGGTGATCGGACCCGCGACGCCGCGCATGACCTGCGTGGGCGCGTGCGGCCAGCGGAGCTCCACCAGTCCCGTGAAGAGATCGGTGAGCGCGCCCAGCGCCTCGCGTTGGCGCGTGAGTGGCACGCCGAGCATCACACCGGTAAGGGCGACGTCGCGCGGCCCGACGGTGGGCAGCACGTCGTAATTGCCACCGGTGTGCGCTTCGATACGGCTGACTTCCGGCAACGCGCGCGTCGCGCCGTCGAGCCATCCGGCGGGACGCTGCAGCGTGACCCCCGCGAGCTGCAGCGGACGGTTGTTCACCCACAGCATCGTCGGTACGAACGGCAAGGGCGTAGGCAACGGCGCCCCGCTCGAGCCGCCGGCGAACAGCCATCCGAAGGCAAATCCCAAGGGCATCAGCGCACTCCCGCGACGTTGGAGGAGATGGCGGTTTGCGCGAGCACGCGTGCCGCGTCGCGATCGGGCTGGCCGATCTCGACCTCCGCGACCGGCAACTCCGGGCGTTCGGTATAGGCGGTGACACGCTGCATCCGATCGACTTCTTCGAGGTGGACGCGTCCGCCCAGGACTATGGGCGGCACCGCATCGGGCGCGATGCCGAGCGCCGCGAGGCGCGCGTAGTCCCACTCCTCGATCGTGAGGCGATCGGTAATGCGCGGCAGCGCGAGCTGCGCGAGCATTTTCAGCGCGGCGAGCATCATCCGCGTCGGCCACGACTCGGGCGTGTACGGCGCATCGAGCGCCTCGCCCCTATAGAAGAACGTGCGCCAGTGCACGCACCAGAGCTCATCGTCGGTCGTGCCGCCATACACGCGCACGGCATACATGCCGGACGTCGCGATGGTCGCGCGCGCGGTCACCGTGATCTCGCCTGGCGTGGCTTCGATGTTGGCGCCGTCGTCACCGAGCTTGGCGAAGCCGAGAATGTTCTCGTCCGCGTCAACGATCGCGACAACAGGCCCCGCGCCGGCGAACCAATCCGCGACCGACAGCGAGAATCGCGACACGGCCACGATGCTGCGCGTCGTATTCGCGGGCACCGCGATGTAACTCAACGCGACCTGTTCACCACCGGACGTTGGGACCGGTGTGCCATCGCCGCCCACGGGGCAGAAGAGGCGCATCGCGCTGCCGCTCGCGTCGAGGTCCGGCGGACGGAGCGCGGGCGTCTCGATGGTGACCACTTCGTCAACGCCGATGGCCACCGGGTTCGCGGCGCTGATAGTGACACTCACCGTGCCGTCGCCCGCCACCTGCGCATTCGCGGCGGCATAGAGCGTGTTGCCCGGGATCGGCATGTCACTGCCACTCGTGAACACGCGATAGAGCGCGAAGCGCTGCGCCGTCAGTGGGAGACTTCCCACCACCCAGCTATCGAGCCCTTCGATCTGGACGGTGGTATCGGTGGCCTCGAGATCCGCGTGCAAACGCAGTTGCGAGGCGCCGCCGTTCACGGCGCGCGTGTGCCAGTTGCACCAGAGGATCGCGCCCCGCGGGTACGAGCGACCCGCCGGCACGGCGCTCGCGAGCGCCAGCGTGACACGGCCATTCGCATTCCACGAGGCGGTGCCGGTGAGCGCATAGGTCTCGTAGAGCGTCCACTCGGCGACAATCGTGCTCGGCGTCGGCGTGCCGCCGGTCCACCCGGGCGGGAGGAAGAGCGTGAGATCGGTACCGACCAGCGACTCGTAGCGCCACGCGCGCGTGCTGCCTTCGACGACATCGACGTTGAGATAGAGCAGGGCGGGGATGTCGCCCGGGTCGATTGCATCGAACGTCGACGCGCCCAAGTTCACGGTGCCCACCACCCGCGTCCCGAGAAACGCGCCCGTCTCGTCTTCGTAGACCTCGGTCGGCGTGCCCCACGCGGTCACGACTAGCGTGCCGCCGAACGACCGCGCGAGTTCAATCGAATCGGTGCCGAGCCATTGCCGCGTCGCGATGACGCTCTGCGCCTTGAACGCGAGCGTCGTATCGCCGGCGGAGTGCACGCCATCGAGATTGAGCACCCGCGTCTCGCGCTCTTGCGTGTAGGCCCACGTCGAGCCATCGGCGAGCAGCACATTGCAGCCGGTGACGGCATAGCCACCGAGGCCCGCATCGAACGGGTTGGGATACGGGAAGATAGCGGGCGCCGTGAGCAGGCTCTCGACCTCCACCGTGCAGTCGAGGCCGGACACCGCCGTGACCTTCACGACGACCAACTGCCCGGAGATCGCGACATAGCGGAAGCGCGTGGTTCCGGCGACGATCGCCACCGGTGGCGTGCCGGTGAGCGTGAATACCGCGTGCAGCGAATCACTCGCCAGTACGTTCACGGCGACACCGAATGTGTCGTCGTCGAACGTCGGCCACGTGAGCAGCTCAAGACTCGCTGACGCTTTGCCCAGGCGAATCGTTCCGGCGCGCGCGCCGGTGAGCGCGGTGGCGTCGTACGTCGGCACCGCGCTCGAGGCGTCGTACCCGCCGACCGCCGCGACCAGTGACCCACCGAGCGTGTCGATCAGCGCATCCGTGTCGCTGTCGGCGAAGCGCAGGAACTGCATCAGCGGCGACTGATCGCCATCGAGCGTCAGTGCGCGCACATCGCGGCGCACGAGGGTGAGCGGCGCGTTGTCGGCGTAGGTGCCCGGCAGCCCGGGCGAAGCCACCACCAGATTGAGCGCGCCCGACGCATCGGGGATGGCATCGCTCGTTACCGGCAGATCGGCACCGCCGACTTTGAGACGCATTCCGCGACGCACCCACGACCCGGGAATCGCGCTCTTGAGATAGAGCGGCGTGCCCGTGCCAACGGCCGCACTGCGCGCCGTGGCAATCAGCGCGGTTCGATGGATGCCGAATTCGCTTCGGAAGTACTCGGCCGCCGCGCCGCCGTGCACCGAGGACCAACCGGTGAGCCCGTTCTCGTGCCCACCGTTCCGCGCATACTGCCGCTCGCCGCGGCCTCCGGTGATTTGCACATCGCGCACGCGGCGCGCCCGACGCTGCCGAATGGCTGACGGGAGTTCGAGCAGTTCGAGCGGCGTGCCGTCGGCATCGGCGACGATCGTGACCCGCTCGCCGACGGCGGGCAGCGCGCCATTGATCGTGAACTCACTCGACGAAAGACTCGTCGCGAGAATCGGACGGCGCGTGACGCCATCAGCGTACTGGAGATAACACTCGGGTAGGCTGATGTCGGGATGCGCCGCGTACATGCCGTCTTCGAGCAGGGGCGTTTCCATGGTGTCCGGCGCACGCAGCTCGAGCGCCGTCGCGCCACCCCCCACCGCGCGAAGGCTCCGCACCTCCCACAGATTTTCCCCGATGGTCGCGCGCTCGCTGTCGGTGGTCTCGGGTTCGCCGGCGACGCGGGCAACCGTGGCGAGTCCGTCGACATCTTCCTCAAGCTGGTGATCGCGCAGGCGGTCCCCGTACACGAGCGGCACGGTCACGGCGTCCTCGCCCACCGCATTCACGAAGTCAATCAGTTCGTTGCCCGCGTCATCGATGCGCCACGCGAGTTCCTGCTGGGTGGCGTCGACGCACATCTTCAAGAGCTGGCCGCGCGTCGCGCGCTCCCATCGCAGCGGAAACTTCTCGGTGTACGCGAGGATGCCCGGCCCGATGCCGAGCAGCCCGTCCCGCGCCTGGCGCACGAAGAAGAAGCGCGTCAGATACTCGGCGATCGTCGCCGCGAGATCGAACCGAAAGATCGTGCGCCCGCCGAGCGTCTCGTAGATGAGGTCCGTATCGGACAGGTCGTAAATACGCGGGACCGCATTCACCGTGAGTTGCGTGGCGTCGATGCCGCGCGTGGCGAGTGAGCGCGACGTGATACGCACTTCGGTCGCGCCGCTGCGCGTCCCATCGATGCGCACGATGGCACCACCCGGCACCCAATCGTTCGCGATCGCGCGATTGAGCACCAGAGTCGCCTTGCCGGCGCCGCCCAACTCGTGGCGGATCTGCGAGCCCTTGCCGGCGAACCCGAGATCGGCGAGCGGCACTCCACCCGCCGACGTCCAGTCGGAGAGCCGCGTCAGTTGCCATGTCATGCGCGGGCGCTCCCGAGGAAGCGCGCCTGCTGTCCGACGAGTTTGCCGAGCTGCCGCGACGCTTCGTGCGCGACGAGCGTGACGGCTTCCGTCGGCGAATAGCCCATGGGATTCAGCGCGCCGATGTTGATCGTGATCGGCCCGATGAGCACACCCGCGCCGTTCGCGGTCGTAGCGGCGGTGGTCTGATTCGCGGCGTAGCGGAGCAAGCCCGAAGGCGGTGCAGGGAGCCCGCCGGCGAACAGCGCATACATGCCGCTGGTGGCGCGCGCGGTTTCCGCGGCATAGGCAACCGCTTCACGCTGCAGCGCGGCGAGCGATTGTGCCGTGACTTCCGAGAGCCCGCCAAAATCCTGCACGAGCGTCGTAGTCGACCCGCTCTTCGTGATGGTCGCGCGTCCACTCGTTGTGGCGTTCACCGCGTCGGCCACCTTCGGAGCGTAGCGCTTCGCGATCTTATCCAAGTCGTCCTGATAGATGACCTCGATCTGCTGCGCCAGCTTCTTGCGCTCCTCCTCGCTCAAGCCGAGCGTCGCCAGCTGCGCCAAACGCTCGTCGCGCTTGCGCTTGGCGCCGGCTTCGTCGGCGCCCTGGTCGTTACCGGTCGCGCGCAGGAAGTCATCGCTCACCGAGTCCGCGAAATCCTTCGCCGCCTCGGCGGCTTCCGCCGATTTCTCAGCGACGGATGTGAGGCTGGTCGACAGCCCATCCAATCCGGACGAGGTGTCGAGCAGTGCAGAGACCACCTCTTCGCGCGTCATCCCGAACTTCTCGAGGATCTGCGCGTCGGTCATGTTGAGCAGCGACGCGAAGATCCCTTGCACCTCGGCATTCGCCCGGGCGATCCCGTCGAGCGACGTGAGGTCGAAAGCGGAGAAGAACGAGGCGAACGCTGCGCCGAACCCGTTCAGCTTGACCGTGAATGCGTCGACGCCCTCGAGGCCGAAGATCGAGATGATGTTGCCGGCCGTCGAGCGACGATCGCCACGCGCCGTGGCGGCCTTCGCGGCCGCGGCGGTGGCGGCTTGCTCGGCCTCAGTGGCTGCCTGCTCGATTGCCTGATTGAGGATGCCGAACATCAGCGTGAGCGCGTCGTACAACGCGCGCTCCCCATCATCGATCTCGCCGTCTTCGAGTATGGCTTGCAGCTGGCCGCTGATCGCGTCCCGAAGACCCGAGCGACCTGCATCCGTGGTGAGATCCACACCGGCCAGTACCGAGTCGAACCAATCACCGAACTTGCCGGTGAAGATCTCCGCGAGACCCTTCAGCTGCTCGTCGAAGGTCGCGCCGAAGAGCTGCACGCGCGCATTGAACGCCTCGAGACGCGACGCGATCGGATCGACTGTGTCGGGCAACGAGGAGAGGATGCTGTCGATGTCGCCGAACAGCGACTTGAGAAAGTCGACGATCGGCTGTTCGGCTTCACTGATGCCGTCCGCCGCAAGACTTTCGAACGTCGCACGAATCAGCGATTTCGCCTTCGTCAGCCCGTCACGTGTCGTGAGATCGAGCCCGTCGAAGATTCCTGAGTATTGTTGGAACGCCTGCTCGAACGCCGTGAGACCGCGCTGCAGCTTCTCGCTCGCGCTGCCACCGAGGAAGGTGTTGTCGTTCTGCAGCTGCGCCATGATCGTGGCGCGGCGCTTGGTTTCGGCGGCGAGCGCCGCTTCCGCACGCGTGATCGCGATCAAGTCCGCGATGTAATCCTCGGCCTGCACGCCGTAGCGCTGCCGGATGTCGGCCTCTTGGCGCTCCAGTTCGAGGCGCGTGCGCTCCTGGTCGGCGGCGTCATTGCCCAACGCCAGCGCAACCTTGCGCACGTTGATGTCTTCGCGGAGGCGCTGAATCGACGCCTCGTTCGCGACGCGAAGCTTAGCCTCGTTGTCGACCGCCGTGTCGGCCAGCTTGTCGAGCTGCTCGGCGAATCCGCGCAGCGCCTCGGCGCCCCGCTTCGAGAGATTCGCATCGCCGATCTTGCCCGCGGCGACAATCTCGCGAAACGACTTCGCCTGATCGCGGATCTGCTCGATGTTCGTGAAGTTCCCGGTGAAACCCGCCGCTTCCGAGACGCGGTTCGCCTCCGCCAGATTCTGCCGCAGCTTGTCTTCGAGATCGGTGCGCGATGCGATCGCGAACTCATCGAGCGCCTTGTTGAACGCTTCGGCGCGCTCGCGGAGAATGCGCGCCTGCTCGCGTCCCTTATTGCCGAACAGATCGAGGGCGTTGGCGACCTGCGCCACACCGGCCACCATCGAGAGCGCCGACGCCGTCGCCGTCGCCGCGGCGCCCACACCGGCCTTGCCGGAGATCGCGCCAAGGAATCCAACGTTCTCGATGATCGCGTTGCCCTTCGCGTCCTTCTTGCCGGTATCGAACACGCCCGCTCGCTGCCCGCGCTCGAGCGCCGTCAGCAGCTGCGATGCGCCGCTCAAGAGCGCCGACATGTTGCGACCCGCGTCGCCGAACGCGGTGGCGATGCCGGCGGCGGCGCCGGCGGCGAGCGACAGCCCTTCCGCGAGATCGCCCACGGCGGCGGTCGTGTTTTTGATCTCGGTGGTGACCTTGGGATCGCCACCGAGCAGGCCACTCTTGAGCCGCCCCAGCTTATCCGCCTCAACGGCAGCTTCGCCGGCGTCCGTGATCTGCTGCGCGAGCTCGCGCGTGATCGGGATGCCGGCACGGAGCAGCTTTTGCCGAACCTCTTCCTCAGCGTTCGCGCGCACTTGGGCGATGCGCACGGCCTCGTACGCCGCGGGACTCTTGAGCAGCGCGGTGATTTGCTCGGCGATCTGCTTGTTGTTGCGCTCGCGCGCGGCGGCTTCTTGGCTGATGTCCTTCGTGACTTCGGACGCCTTCTGCTCTTGCTCGCGCTGCTGCTGATCGAGTGCGTTCAGGATCGTGAGACGCGTCGAATCGAACTGCTCCTTCAGCTTGTCGAGCGAGCGCTTCGCCTCAGCCTGTGACTTCTTGACGACGGCCTCGATGGCTTCGCCGACCTTCTGCTGAAGCTCCTGCGCTTTCGTCCGCAGCGAATCGTTTCCGCCGGCGGCCGCGATGATCGCCGCGAGCTGCTGCTGATTCTCACGGAGCGCCTTGGCGCTCATCGCACTCAGATTTTTCGTGGCGCTCACGATGTCGGCAAAGCGCTTTCCGAGCGAATCACCAGACGATGCGGGTGCGCCCACGCCGTTCTGCGTCAGTACGAAGTTCGAGTAGGCCGGCGAGTTCTTGATCTGGTCGAGCTTCCGCTGCTCCTCAGCCACTTTCAGCAGCCCAGTCATGGCGCGATCGGATCCTTCGCCGACACCGATTAGCTTCGCATAAGTACCGTCGAGGAGATTGTTCAGGAACGTGAGCGCCGTATTTACTGGCGGCAGCGCTTTGGATCCGAACTCAATCCATTGATCGTTCAGCCGATTCTTGAGCACCTGATATTGCTTCTCGGCGCTCGCGTTGACTTGCTCCTGGGCGACGTTGAGTTGCGCCATCGCGGCGTCGGCATCGAACGACGACCCGGCGAGTTTCTCGATCTCGCGTCGCCCTTCTGCGCCGTTGTCGGCTAGCTCCTTGAACAGGGAGCTGACCCGTTTGACGGAGTAGCCCTGGTCAAGGAATCGCGTGAGGAACGACGCAACCGTTTCGAACGACAGGCCGAGCGCCGCCGCCTCGGGCCCGATCTTCGACAGGGCGTCGTAGAGATCGCCCAACGGGACACGGCCGGCGGCAATCGCGTAGAGCGCCGCCGCTACCTCACGCGCACGCGCGGGATCGATCTGAAAAATATCGGTGATCTGATCGATGCCGCCGGCATTGGCCGCTATGTCTCCACCGAGCACGTCGCCGAGCGCGATCGCCGCATCGGCGATGGCCCGGACATTCGCCGCGCCGTTGGGCCCGTTATCGCTGATCGCGCGGAACATGCCCACGACTTCCTCGCGCGCGATGCCGCTCGCGAGCGATACGGCGCGCAGGTCTTCCCGCAGCTGCGCCGCCTCGCGTGCGGAGGCGCCCAGCGTGTTGGTGACCTGGCGAAAGGAGAGGTCGATCTTTGCCGCGGCTTGCGATGCAGCGAACGCCACGCCCGCGAAGGCCGCGCCGAGACCCGTGACGGCCGCGAGCGGATTGGCCTTCACGAAGTCCGTGAACTTGAGCAGCTGGCGCTCGCCTTCCTTGAGATCGCCCTGCAGCGCGCTCGCCGATGTGCGCAACTCGAAGAAGAGTTCTCCGATTTTGCGCGGCATCAGGTCACCCCAGCGGCGGCCGACTCAGACTTCGCGGACTCCCGCGCGTGACGGTTCGAATGCGCGGCGAGGCTGACCTGCGTGAGGAAGGGCAGGAACGCGCGATCCTGCATGAGGTGCTGCGCCTCGAGACCCTTCTCGGTGCCGTACGCCGCAAAGAACGTTTCCCAGCCGGCGAGCGGATCCTGCTGTTCATCATTGGGCGCGATGAACGGCGCGACGGCGAGGAGCGCGCGCCCGTAGGTCTCCGCGTACGCGAACTGCACCTGCAGCAGATCATTCAACGACAGCGATTCGAGCCACGCCGGCAGCACGGGCCACGCGTCGTCCCATGGGTTCCACGGCAAGCCGGTGGTGCGCCCCTCTTCGTCCGTCGAGACCGCGCCCCACACGAGCATCAGTAGAATGCGGGCGCGCCACTCCTGCGCTTCGACAATCAGATCCGCGTGTTCCGGCCGCTGTTCGAGTGCGTCGATGTACACGAGCAATTGCGACGCGAGCCGCGCGTAGGTCGCGAGGCGCCGCAGCGCCGTAAAGCTCTTGTGATGGAGCGTGAGCTCGGCGACTTCAGTCTCGTCGATCGTGATCGGGCGGCTCAGCGCGACCACGCGCGGCGTCCCTTGCTGCAAGTGCAGCAGATGATCCGAGCGACCCGACGAGGCGCCCGCCGCGTACTCGTTGCGGGCCTCGTCACGCGCCATGAAGCGCGCAATGTTCCAATAGGTGTAGAGCCACGCGGTGACATCGCGCGCCGGGTTGTCGGCACCGCCTGGCCAAATCGCTTGCAGTTCCTCCGCGGTGCAGACGCCCGTCTCAAGGAGCACTGCCCGATAGTTCGAGCAGCGCTCCTTGAGATGCGCGACGACAGCGAAGCGGCTCACGCAGGGAGCTGGCTTACGACCAGATACGCTGCACGAGCGTGTCGAACTTGAGCGACACCGGCAGCACCGCCGGCTGGTTGCCGCCAATGTTCGTGCGGAGCTGCACTTCGATCGTGATGTTATTGAAGTCCAGCGTCACGGTCTTGCTGTCGTAGCGATAGCCCGTCACGCGGAGACACTGCGTGGCGTGCGTGCCGAGATCCGTGCCGCCGATGATGATCTGGTAGGGATCGGCCGCCGAACCGGCACCGCTCTCGGATTCATCCACACCATGCGCGAACTGCATGTTGAGGTTGTTCCAGCCGCGGAGACCCATCGACGCGGTGAGCTCGCCGAGGCCGCGCTGGTAGCCGATCGGCGTGACCGACGTCGCGGCGTCGATCGGTGTGAGCTGCACGGACGCGCCATACTGCACACCGTTCGCGTCGACGTGGCCGAGGTTACGCGCGACCGCTTCGACGAAGCGCGCCCCCGCCGTCTGCGCGATCGCGGCCTTCCATGCGAGTGGCATGGTCAAGTTCGGCGTGCCGATCTTGTTGAGTTCCACGCCACCGTCGCCGATGATGAACACCGGATCGGCGGCCGAAAAATTGGTAATCGCAGAGACGCCAATCGTGGCGCCACCCTTGGCCAGATCCGCCGTGGTGACCGTGTCGCCAGGCGTGGCGCTGACGATGGAAAACGCTTCGACCTTGGAGATACCCTTGAGGACCTCGAGGCCGTTGTTCAGGCGTGGCATAACAGACTCCGGTTAGGAGGGGAGAAAGACGGCCAACGTGAGCGTGGTGGCCACGCCGACGGCCTCGGGGAACGGCACATCCTCGGGATCGAGGGGTTCGCTGTTGCTCGCGGCGCTGTCATCCGGCACCGCGTCGAGCCCCTCGCCGGCGAACGCGACGGGGGTCAGCACATCACTCGCGGCCGCGAGCAGATCGGTCGCGACCTGCGTATCCGCGGCGATCGCGTAGAGCTCGACGTCGACGAGATACGAGCCGAGCAATCCACCCGTGCGGCGTGCGTTGGTGGTCTGGAACAGCACGATCGGCAACTCAGCGTCGACGTCGAAGCCCAAGCGCAGACATTGCGGCGTGGTGTGTCCGGTGATCGCCGCGAGTTCGAGACTCGCGTCGAGAATCGCGGCCACCGCGATTGCCGTCTGCTGCAGCGCGACGATGGAGCTCGTCATACGAAGCTCCGCAGTTGCCGATCTCGCGCTTGCAACGCTGACACCGCCTCGCCTTCCATCTTCGGCTGCGCATCTTCGTACGCGGCCTCCATAAACGGACGACGCGCGATCTTGAGGGTGCGCCGTGCGTTGCCAGCTTTGCGGCGACGTAGCCGACCCACCTTTCCAGTGGCTTTCGAATTCCGAGTACTTCCGACGGCTCGACCGCTCGGCGTCACGTTCACCGTGGTGTCGACGCCTTCCTCGAGCAGACGCCCGACGAAACTCGCGACGCCGACCCGACGCACTCCGCCCACCACTTCCGTGCCGACCGATTTGCGGAGGCGACCGGTGACCGACCGTGGCGCTTCGCCTGGGGCGGAGTGTTCGGTGCGGCGGTTCTCGCCGTTGAATGACTTGCGAAGGACCGCCGCTTTCACGGCGAGCTTCTTTCGAATCGACGCCATCAGCACACGCGCCGCGCCGCGGCTCGCCGGATCATTGGCGCCCGTGAGCTCCGCATAGAACCGCGACGCGTTGCGCACGGCGGCCGCGACTTGACGCCGCAGGCTCGTGTCGACGTTGAGCGTGACCGTGTTTTTCGTGGCCATCAGCGCGCTCCCGCCGGCAGCTCGACCAGCGCGCACTCGACATGCGAGATGCGCGCTCGACCGCGATAGGCTTTCGTCTGCTCGACGCGATAGCGGTTGCCGATATCGTCGCCCGAGAGCAGCTCGATCACGTCGCCATCCTTCACGCCCCAAGCGATCGGGAGACGCACCGTTTCGGTGGCTTTCGACGAGACGCCGAAGACATGTTCCTTGCGCTCGACCGTGATCGACGCGAGTTCCACTCTGACGCCGGTCTGCACGACCGTCGGCTCGTCTTCACCACCGTTCGCGGCGACACTCGTGCGCGAGCCATCCGGCTGACGCACGAGCGCCGGGCGCGTGATCTGCACCCGGGCGCCGCGAATGCGGTGACGCGCGAGGACACTCACGCGATCACCAGTTCACGGTGCGCGGCCACCGCGAGATGCCAGGACGCATCCTCAAACGGCGACGCGAAATCACTGCGCACCCCGCCCTCGGATTCCGCCTTCACATCTTCGGCGCCGCGCTGGAGATAGAGCGCCGCGGCCGCGCGCAGGATGGCCTGACGCGCATCCTCCGGCGACTCCGTCTGCGGCGTGTACGTGATGTGCACCGCGTTCGGCTCATCGAGCGTGCCGAATACGATGCTCGTGTCCTTCGCGCGCACCTGGCATCGACCGACCGTGATGGCGAGTGCGCTCGCGGCGATCGTCTGTCGCGGGTCGTCGACATCACCGAGCGTCACCTGCACGATCGACGCGATCGGGTACGCGGTGAACACCGCATTGCTGCCGGTGCCGTCGACACTTTCCGTAATCGGCCCTTCGGCTGATTCCAGGAACGGCCGATCCCCCCGACCACACGCGGCGAGGAACAACGCCTCGACGCGCGTGAGCAGGGGAGTGATGGCTGCCTCGAACTCGCTGTGGTCTTCTTCGATCGCGAGATGGGCCGCCACGTCGGCCGCCGTGACGATCACGACGGGGTACCGTCGTTCTGGTCGTTGCCGGAATTCTGGTCGCCACCACCATTCTGGTCATCGCCAGACTTTTGGTCGTCACCAGTTTTCTGGTCATCGCTCTTGGACGCGCCTTTCGGCTTGCCCACCTTCTTGGGGGCTTCGACGACGTCGGCGAACCCGCCGGCGATGAGCGCCTTCCCCTCGGCCTCATCTACCTCGCACACGGAACCCGGCTGGCGAATGCCATCCGGGCCCGCGGCGAGCGTCAGCATCTTGATCTTCACAATCAGGCGGTGCCAGCCGCCGGCGAACCGATTGACTTGGACAGCGCGACGAGCGTGCTGTCGAGCGCTACCGGCTTGTTGCGACCGTTATACAGAATCGCGGTGATCGAATCGATCGTCGCGTTCTGCGTGGCACGACTCACCACCGGCCGCACGTACTTGCCAAGGCTCTGGCGCGGACGGTAGATGTCGAGCGCCACGATCTTGTTGTCGTCCGTGTCGGCAACGGTCACACCGGAGCCTTCGAGATCCGCACCGTCCGAGCCATCCGACGCCGCGCCCTGCTGCGCCTTGACTGACGTGACTGCGCCAGAGACGATGGCGCCAAATGCTACGAGGAAGATCACCCCCTCGTAGCCGGACATATCGACGGCCGTGCCGTTGGCGGCGGACGTACCGGCCGCCACCGCGTTCGACACGCGAACGATCTTGATGTCTTCAAGCAGCATCTGAGAACCCTCTGAGGAGTGAGGCGTGGTTTAGCCGAGCTTCACGCGAGCGAACGCTTCGCTGAGCACCGGCATACCGTCCGTCTCGCTGCGGAGGATCAGGCCGGTCTGGTTCGTCATGGCGAACAGTTCCGACAAGCGCTGCAGCTGCATGTCCAGCGCGTCGGCGATGTGATAGAACGAGAAGTCGCCGAGAATGCCGACGTACTGGCCGGAGCTGAACGTGTTCGGCATGAACTCGCTCATCACCACCGGAAGGGCGAGCAGGCGATCGGGCTGGCCGAGCTGCGTCGACGGCTGCCACAGGAACTGACCGGTTCCTGCCGTCGCGCCGGAATCGTCACGGAGCATCGCGATCTTCTTCACCGCATCACGATGGAACATCCATGCGGAGTTGCGCAGGTACCCGGCCTTGAGCGAGTACTTAGCGCCGATCAGCCCTTCGAACGTCGGGCTCGTGGCCGTGTTGCCCGAGGACACGTCGCGCGACGTCGGGATGCCATCGTTCGATGCGACCATCACACCGAGCGGCTTCTG
The DNA here is from genome assembly GCA_966112585.1 of uncultured Gemmatimonadaceae bacterium. Classification (GTDB taxonomy): domain Bacteria; phylum Gemmatimonadota; class Gemmatimonadetes; order Gemmatimonadales; family Gemmatimonadaceae; genus Gemmatimonas. Next base: position 95,275 of record CBHWDN010000014.1, on the reverse strand, counting down.
ATTGCCGTCGCCAATGAGGAACCCCTTCTCCTCGGTCACGCCACGCTTGTACGTGAGGCGCTGCATCAGCACGTTCATCGGATCGATCGACGCGATGCGCAGCAGCTTGTTCGAGATCTTCGCGTACTTGGCCAGCGGATGCGGCGAGAGTTCACGCTTGCCGAACGACGCCGAATCTTCCTCGCCGCCCTGCTGAAGCTCCGTGGTCCAGTCGAAATCCTCGACGTCCGTCTCGAGCGATACCTTGCCGAGCGACGTGGCATTGACCAACGGGAACACCGTGGCCTTCGAGCGGATGAACACATCATCGTCCAAGCGCTGGAGCAGTCCCTGCGCCATCTGAAACGGCATCACCAAATAGCTGCCGTTGGCGCCGCTGCCTTGCGCGTTGAGCGCGGCACGTGACTCGCGCCGGAAGCGTGCGAGATATTCGCTCGAGGAGCGCTCCTCCAACTCCTGCAGTTCGGCAGGCTTGAGCCCTTCGCGTACGATCGCATAGCGGCCCTCGCCGATATTGCGTTCAGCGGACTCACGACCCTTCGGGCGCGCGCCACGCTGCTCCGAATCGTCGCTGTCGCCGTCATCGATCCGCGAGCCACGCGTGCCGGCCATCTCGGCTTCGACTTTCGCCTGGCGCTCTTCGCGCTCAATGTCCTTCTGCAGCGATTCCTGATCGGCGAAGGATTTGTCGAAGTTCGCCTGCTCCTCCGTGGTGAGGCCGCGATCTTCCTTATCGGCGGCCGCGAGAATCGCGCGACCCGCCTCCACAATGCGATTGCGCTTCTCGATCAGCTTCTTCAGTCGAGCCGACATGTCCGGGTCTCCGGTGCCTGGGACCGGAGACTCCCAACGCAAAACGGCGCGGCTCTGCCGGCCCCTGTTGAAAGGGGTCCGATACAGAGCCGCGCCGACACGTCGGGTCGCGCTGTCGCCTGTGTGCCGACAAGTTCACGTGGATCAAGGGAACCACGCGCACTACCTTGCCGCCGATGCAGATCGCGAGTGCGATCGTTGTGCGCGTCAGGCTAAAACATCATTTCCGCGAGCGCAAGCCTGTTTTGCAGCATCTTTCGATGTTCGCGGGCGCGCTGCTGCAGCACATCGTCCGGTGCGATGAGACCCGCCTCGCGAGCTTCGCGCACCGCCAAGTCAGTGGTGGGGAACGCCGGGAATGTGACCGGGCTGACGTCGAATAGCCGCACATCCTTGATCGTGCGCCGGATCTTCCCGTCCGGAAGTTCCTCCCACATCTGTCCACCGGTGCGCACTGAGAAGCCGAACGACATCTGTGAAATGTCGCCGCGCTCGACGGAATGCAGCAGGTCACGACCAAACTGTGTGTCGGGTACCAGAATCTCGACGGCGAGGCCGACCGCATCTTCTGACAGCAGCAACGTGCGCGCGCGGTTTCTTCCGAGCACGATGTTGGGGTCGTGGTTGAACAGCGCTCGCACATCATCCTCGGCGATGGCGGTGCGAAACGCGCCGCGCGCGATCCGCTCAATCCAATACGGATTGTCCTCCGGTCCGATGCCGGAGTCAGTCTCGAATACCGCAGCGTGTCCGACCAGCCGGCGTGGGCCTTCGCCGTCAGCGCGAAGCTCGACGGTAGTGGTGAGGTAGCGGTACTCGCGCCCTTCTGGCGCCTGGCGTGGTGCGGGCATGGTCAGTTCTCCAGAGTAAAGGTCAGCGCGAGTTGTGCGGTGATCATTTGCGCGAGCGTTTCGGCGGCCGCCTGTGCTTCGCGTGTCGCGTCGAGAGTTCCGGCGCGCAGCTGCAGCGCCCACTGCTCGGCGGCCGCCAGCGCCACCACACCGACCAGCGCAGCGCGCTCTTCCTCCGGCAGCGCACGACCGGCGCCTCGCGCTATGCCGGTGATCAGACCAGACGCCAGCGGTTCGAGCGCGCGGCGCGACCACTGGCGATGCGCTTCGAGTGCATCGGCGGTGATCGGCTGCCCCTTCGCGCGCTCGAGCTCTCCCTGTGCGCGACGGGTGGCGCGCTGCGCGACATCGAGGAACATCGGCGACAACGCCTCGATCATGGTGCGAGCAGATCGCGTGACGTCGGGTGCCATTCCGCCCGGTTGGGTGCCTGGCTCGCCACCGCCGCTGTCGTTACCGCCAGCGCCATTCGGATCGTTCACGTCTTCGAACTGGTCCGCCGGCACCATGTTGAGCGGCGCCATGTAGGTGTCGCCGTTCTTGATCGGATCCATGTCTTCGATGCGACGAGCGTCGTTCGCACTGAGGATCCCGGCCATGCGACCGATCTGATGCGCACGATATCGGTCCAGTGTTTGACCGCGGAGAAACGCGTTCAGATTGTGTTTGAAGTAGATGCTGCGCTGCTCGCTGGGGCCGAGGCAGTCCAGACTGAGACGCTGCTCCCATCGAATCGCCCAGGAACCGATCGAGTAGGCGACAAACTCAATGCCCTGCGCTTCGATGTTGTTGTTCGTCGAGCGAGTCAGTTCGCCGATGAGATGCGGCGGAATGCCGATGAGCCGCGCGATCTCCTGCACCTGAAACGTGCGGGTCTCGAGGAACTGCTGGTCTTTGAGGTTGAGCGACAGCGCCTTCCATTCCAGCCCATCCTCGAGAATCGCCGTCTTGAACGCGTTCTCCGCGCCTTGGTGGCGTGTCGCCCACTGGTTCTTGATTTTCTCGAACGCGTCTTTCTTCAGCGCCTTCGGCGTGGTGAGCACACCAGCAGGCGCCGCCGCATTGCTGTAGAACCGGCTCGCGTGCTCTTCGGCCACCATCGAGAGACCGATGGCGTCCCGCGCCACCTGGAGCAAGCCGAGGCCCAACCACCGCGTGCCGAGTGGTGCGCGGATCTGCAGGAACTCGTGACGCGAGAGCCACTCGGAGCGACCTGATTTGAGCTTGTACTCCACGACTAGCTTGCGCTCATCGGGCGTCGTCCAGTACGACACGCGCTCGGGATCAAGCGGGATCATCTCTTCGATGTCTCCGTTGCCCCGCATACTCTGCCAAGCGACGGCGCTGCCGTGCAAGATCGACCAGCACGTGAGCAGCTCGCGGAACTCGATCGCGGTCATGAACTCATTGGGAGCGCGATTCAGCAACGTCCACAGACGATGGTTACGCAGTTCGGTGCGCCTGCCGTCGCTCTCGCTGCGCATGACGCTGATCGGCAGCTGCGCCAGCGACGACGACAGCAACCGAAGCCCAGCGTACACGGCACTCACCGTCATTGCGGATTGTGGCGTGACGCGTCGTCCGGCGGTGCTCACGCCGCCACCAAGTAAATCCTCGAGCCAACCTGCTGACTCAGAAGGCTTCGCGGTGATACCGACGCCGCGGTCGCGGCGTTCGGCGTCAGGAAGCAGCGCTGTCAGGAGTCCCATCGGTCAGTGGGGCAGAGGGGGAAGTCGACTGCGGACGCGCGCGCAGCGCGCCGAAGACCGCGATGATCACCAGTTCCACGCCAGTCACCACCAGCGCGATCGGCGCCGACCAGAGGGCGAGCCCGCCGGCAATGAGCAGGAGGCCGAGTACAAAGACGACGTCGAACCAGATCAGCGATTTCATATGAACTTGAGATCCTCGTCGTCATAGACCGACGACGTCGAGTCGCCGTTCTGCAGTTCCGCGATGCCGATGGCCATAATGGCGGCGACAATGCCGTCGATCTTCTCGCCGCTCGTGGCTTTGTCCGGCTTCATGTTGTCCGCCGGATCACGGCGCACGCTCACGTTCTGCGCCATCCAGCGCAAAATCGGGTGGCCGCCGTGCGCGAGCTTCCGGCCAACGACCTTCGATTCGAAGCTCTTCGTCGGACCGGCCATGCCGGCGAAGCCCTGGCCAACGGGCACCATGTCGAAGCCGTCGGCAACAAGCTGCGTGACCAGCTGTGAGGCGTTCCATCGGTCATAGCCGATCTGCTCCAGCTGATACTCCTCGGCGGCATCGTGCACCGCTTTTCGAATGAACTCGTAGTCGGTGATGTTGCCGGGCGTTGCATCGAGCCATTCCTCGTCCTTCCACGCCGGATAGGGCACGCGATCGCGGGAGGCGCGTTCGGCGATGCTCTCATCCGGTACGAAGAATCGCGGCACCAAATAGCCGACGTCTTCGTCCTCGTTTGGCGGGAACCAGAGCACGAAGGCGGCGATGTCACGCGTCGACGCCAAGTCGAGCGAGCCCCAGCACGGACGGCCACGGAGAAATTCGGGTAGCGCCGCGGCTTCGACATCGCCGGTGCAGTTGTCCCAGACTTCAAGATCCAACCACCGTTCGTTCTGCTCGGTCCACTCGTTGAGATGGAGTCGCCGAAACGAGTTCTGTGCACTGGGCAGCTGCTTCGCGACGCGCGCTTTGCGGCGCAGATCGTCGAGCTTTGCGGAGACGCCGAGGTTGAGGTTCGCCTTGTACCAAACGCGCTCATCGCTCCAGTCGTCGCCGGTATCGATGGTGGCGATGAAGGCGAAGATGTCGTCGTCCTGCACCGTGTCGAGCAACACCTTGGTGCAATACTCGTTCTTGATACCGCACGGCGACTTGACCTTGTTGCTGCCGGCGGTGGTGATCACGACGATGAGCGGCTGATTGCGCGCGCCCGTCGCCGTATTGAGGATGTCGAAGATCCCGCTGTTCTTGTGGGCGTGATACTCATCGATCACCGCACCCGAGACGTTCAACCCGTCGAGTGTTTCAGAGTCCGCGCCGACCGGCTGATACTTCGAGTTCGTGGGAACGACGGCCAGGTTGTTCTTCGTGATCGTGATGCGCGCGGCCAGCATCGGCGACTTGCGCACCATGCTGATCGATTCGCTGTGGACGATCTTCGCCTGGTCGAGCTTCGTCGCCGCGGTATACACCTCGGCGCCTTGCTCACCGTCGGCAAAGAACAGATAGAGCCCGATGCCGGAGAGCAGGGTGCTCTTACCGTTCTTGCGTGGGATCTCGATGTAGCCTTCGCGAAAGCGGCGCGTGCCATCGGCGCGTTTCCAACCGAACAGCATCGCGATGACGAACGTTTGCCAGTCGGCGAGCTCAAAGACTTTGCCTGCCCACTCGCCCTTGCTGTGACGCAGGAACCCGAAGAAGTCGATCGCGTGCTGCGCGGCGCCCGGATCGAAATGCAGGCCGCGTTCGTGGCCGGTGAGCAGATCGCGCTGATGGCGCTGCACGGCGAGGAGCACGAGCTGTCCGACCGGACGATTGCCCGACAGCACAGCCTCGCAGAATGCATCCCAGCTCGCGCGCACCGGACCCGCCGGCGGCGCGGTCTTCTTGGCGCGACGCTGCTTGGGTGTAGTCGTGGTCACGCGCGACCCCGGTTCAGGTACTCCTCCATCGGATCGACCGTCGCCGGCTTGTCCGTCGACACGCGCGAACGCGCGCTCGGCGTCAGGCCGAACTCCAACATCATGCGCGACAGCCGACGAAAGGCGTCGGCCGCAATGCGCACTTCCGGTCGTACGGACAGGATGTAGTCGCCCTGCGCGGTGGCGCGTTCGTAGGTCATGCCGTGCTGCAGCACCGCCTCGCGCGCCTCGCGCCATTCCTCGTACACGCTGCACAACAGCTCGAGCGACTTTCGGTCACTCGAGCTTTCGACTCCCATCTCCTTCAGTGTCTTCGCCAGGGAGCGCCACGTCGCCTTGCCCACCGCTTCGAGGTGTTCAGGCGGCGCACCATACGCCCCAGCCGCTTTCGGCTCACGCTTGTTCAGCGCGCGCTTGCCCGGATTGCCAGTGACGAGCTTGAGCGCGGTCGGTTTCGGTGGCGGACCGCGCTTACCCATCGTTGGTCACCCCGCATCGCGCGCGCGCTGCTGAAAAATCATTTCGCAAAACCTGCGGGTGTGTGTGCAAACGTGGGCGCGCGGATGAATAAGTGTCATCGGCAAGGATTTCCGACCCCCCTAGAGGTCGGCGACTCGTTCCGTCCACTGTTTGAGACTGTTGGTTCTTTCTGCCGATGTTGATGGCACGCTTCTTTGGGTTGCCAAAGCCGCCGTCCTCGCGCGCGGTCTTCGACGAGTGACACGAGTGACACATCCCGCGAAGGTTCGACAGCTCATCGCGGCCGCCTTCGCGCTTGGGAAGCACGTGGTCAGCGTGCTTCGATGGCTTCTCGTGGCACTGTTTGCAGATGGGATCACGCGCGAGCACCTGCGCACGGAGCGCACGCCAGAAGCCATCACGACCACCGCCGCTCTGCGTCTCACCATCTACCACGCGTGGCGAGCGACGCGCTTCACGCGCACGCGCCTCAGCAACCGCATGAACGCGGCAGTGCCGCTCGCGATGTGATACGCGAGCGGCACAACCTGGGTGCGAGCAGAGCTTCAGAGGGGAGTGCGGCACGACCGTTGCTATTCAGCCGGCGTGAAGTCGACGTAGTACGACTTACCGAGCTCGAACTGGCTCCACGCTTCGGGGTTCACCGTGCCGAGCTTGATCTCGCCCGATGGCGAGGCGCTCCAAAATTTCGTGTTCTCATGGTTCGGATCACCGTTGCCAAAGACCGGTGAGAACTTCAGCGACCGCATCTCGACCGGAACGGGCTTCGAGTAGTCAGCGCTCCCGTCGTCCTTCTTATGCGGATAGCTGTTGTAAAGCGCAGTCTCGTGACCGTTATACGTGAACTTCGCTCGAACGCTCATGCAGTTACCCTCGCTGTAGTGAATGCACAGGACTGGTTGGGCACCAATCAGCGTGAGGGTAGGGCAACTGCAGAGTTGCACAAGTGGGTTTTACAGCTCCATTCGTGTTGAGCCGACCAGCCCTCGATCGACCACGCGCCTGAAGTGCTCCCATGCAACCTTGTTGGCCCATGGGAGTGTGGGAGAGGTGAGCGATGACAGCACCTGGCGCAACGCGTCGTCATCACCAGCGCCGACCATCTGCCCCATCGTCCATTCAGCGGTGAGGAACTCCGACATCGCTCTCGAGATGCGACCGCGTGAGGTGCGCGGTGCCCACCACAGCGCCACACCGTGCACGTGGTACCGACGACTCGGAAGGCCAGGGGAGTGATCCACCTTGCCACGGCCGATCGGTACGATCTCTCCACCAGCGTTCGTGATCAGTCGATCGCACGCTGCTTCTACAGCGGCCTCGGTGCGTTGCTGGCGTGGGCTCATGCGGCGGCGGGTTGGCTGTTCTTTCGGGCCTCGTTGCGGAAGTGCTGCATGGCCTGCTCACGTCGTGCGCGACCTGCCTCGATCTCGGCGGGTGTACGTGGCGTCTCGATCAGCGATGCCGTGGGCAGCGCCCGCGCGGCGCGCTCAAGCCGCAACTGCTCGCGCGTCTCAGCGTCGGGTGGCTCAGGCGGACGGTCGATCACCCTGCGCACGCAACCGCGGAAGTAGCTCTGATCCCAATCGCGCGCCGGCTTGCACGCCAATTCGGCCACGGCTCGCATGACATCCGACGCGTCCGCCGCTCGCGGATTGTGCTCACCACGCACGACGTGATGCCCTGTCGCGATGGCGTACAGCTCGCCGATAATCGCCGGGCGAAAGCCCGTTCGCGCGAGATGCTCGAGCGCCGCGACTTCGTGCGGCTGCGCTGCAGCGAACAGGTGTTTTTCCCACTCGGCAAAGAGTACATTGGCCGCCGAACCGTTCGGCTCGGGCGGTGAAGGGGGACGCTCCGAGCCGTCAGGCGAGGAGGGGGTAGAAGTAACGTCCCGTTCCGTTCCGTTAGAGGCGAACGCATCACCAACCGTTCGCCGTTCGTTCGCCGAACTGTTCTCCAAACGTCGAACGCGCGTTCGGCGCGGCTTCGTTGGTCGTGCTGGTGGCTGTTCCGCAGCGCGCTCCTCCTCGGCCCGGCGCCGTGCCTCCTCACGTGCCCGCTTGGCACGGTCACGCGCAGCCTCCGCCTCACGCATCGCGGCGCCGTTGTGCTTCTCCCAGGCGCGCACGGTGCCGGTTTCGTCGCACAGGAGCGCGCGAAAGTGTTCTGCGAAGACGCCCATGTCGCCTGACCAGCCGGCCCATTGCTCGAGCACAAAGTCCTCGATCGCGACGATGGTGCCATCCGGCGCATTGTCGGGGAACTCGACGAGCAGTGAAACGACCAGCCCAACGGCTTCAGGTACCCGAACACGACAGCGCGCCGCCAGCGTCAGGATGCGCGGGTCGTTCTTGATGTTGCGGGCGATGCGGATCCAGTTCACGGCGTTGGCTTCGGACGGTTGAGTACTTCGAGAATCGCGTCGTGAAGTCGACGCGAGTGTTCGATCTTGACAAAGACGTGGTTGGCTCGCCGCGCGTCCGCCTTACTGATCTCGTGCGCGAGCCACTCCGCGACTCGAGTCAGTTGCTCATCGTTCAGGCGTTCGCCGTCCGGTTCGATCGCGTTGTCCGGGCGAGCGTTGGCCGAGAGGTCCGTTCGCGCGCGGACGCCGGTTGCCTGCTTGTAGTTCATAGCCGGCATAGCCACCTCCCGACTCTGAACACCAGCACCGCAACAATGGGCGCGGTGCCAACGAACAGACCGAGACCGAAGCCGTAACCGAGCAGGAACGCCACTCCGTCAGCGATAGCGCGAAGCTGTGTCATCTGCGCTTCACTCGCCGTGACTGGTGACCGATGTGCCACGACGGACAGAAAGGGCATTCATAGGCGATCAGCCTGTGGCCAGTTGCTTCGGACCTCTCCTTCGCGACCGAATGCGCCCGCTCACGGCTGTTCTTCACCTTGCGACCGCACGCACGGTTGCGGGTGACGCCGTCCCGCCGGAACAACACGGTGCGGCTGCGTTTGGTGTGCTTGCTCATCGCCGTCTCCGCTCAAACGGTGAAGGCTGACGCCGCGTGGCGGTTCGGTCGGTCACGTGATAACCTCCGTGATCGTGGATTCGAATGAACGCGTGGCAGTTGTTGCACTCCCACTGCTTCAGCGCCATCCAGATTTGACCGGTTTCCACGAACAGCCTTTGTATCTCATCGTCGCTCGGAACAACCGAGTGATCGGTGAGGTGATCGTGTGTGCAGCCCGGATCAGGTGCGTAGGGCGAGGCAATCGCGAAGCGATCCGCCAACAACGGAATTCCGGTGGAGGTGGGAGTACTCGCTCGAGCCAGCAAGTCGGTCGTCATTCGATCACGCCGCTCCCATGTCGAGTGACTCTTGAGAGCACCGGCGCGCCGCGATCTCGCAGTACCGCTCGTCTACGTCGATGCCGACGGCTTTCCGGCCGAGCGCCTTGGCCGCGACGAGCGTCGTGCCGCTGCCCATAAACGGGTCGAGTACTGTCGACAGGGGGGGGGGGATATGCGACACGCCCAGTGCATGACCTGCTCGGGCTTCTGTGCGATGTGCTCGCGATCCCGAGGCGGCTGGCATTCAAACACCCCGGCTGGGTAGTCCTGATTGCCTTCCGCGACGCCGTTCGTTCCCCATACCAGGAATTCACAGGCTGAAGAGAATCCCGCGGGTGATGGTCGCCCGAATCGCTTCGACCACACCGCGACACCGCGCCACAGCCAACCCCCGGCCTGCAAGGCGTCCGTCGTCATCGGCAGCTGTCGCCAGTCGGTGAAAACCGCGATCGGCGCCCCGAAGTAGCACGCATTGCGGGCCGCATTCATCCACAGCGCACTCCAGGCGAGGAACGAGCGCTGATCGTGGTTGTCCCCCGCGAATTCTGGTCGATACGCCTGGGTGTCGGAGTTCACGTACTTCTGCGATGTCTGCTTTGCGCGATCGCCGCGGAAGGCACCACCACTGCTGTACGGTGGGTCAGTGATCACCGCGCCCATCCCGCTCAGCTGCGGCAACAAGTCGAACATGTCGCCGTGGTAGATCGTCACGTTCGCGTCGCTGTAATACGCCTTCATGCGACCCGCTCCTGCAGCGCCAGCTCTGACACGTTCGCGGAGATGATGGCGGCCGCCACTGGTGGACAGACGGAGTTACCGCACATCCGAACTTGCGCCTCTTTCGTGAGCGGCTTGCCGTTGTACTGGATGTCGATGCGATAGGAATCCGGGAAGCCCTGCGCGCGATACAGCTCGCGCGCCTCGAGCATCCGCATTCCGATGTCGGCGATTTCGTAGTCCTGGCCGTCAACCGTGACCAGTCCGAAGCGCTCGCGGCTCGTGACCGTCCGAATTGGCGAGAACAGATCACCGCCGTCCTTCTCGTTGCCGTAGTAAGCAATGATGAAGGCGGCTACCCGCGCTGCACGGCTCTCCACGCTGTCGACAACGCGACGCCCAGTTGATTCGCGATCTTCTGATAGGCCATTCCACTCGCTCTCAGTTCGAGAATTCGATTGTGGATTGCCGAATCGAGTGGTGGACGCGCTGTCTTCGATCGACGTTTGAGCCCCGTGCGATATGCGTGACGGTTGTTCATGCCCGGTGTCATCAGTTCGATGTTCGCAGGCGAGTTGTCCGTCTTGATTCCGTTGCGATGATTGATAGTCATGCCGAGGGGAATCGGACCGTGACGAAGTGTCCACGCCACACGATGTGCTAGCGCGAGATATTGCTTCCCGCCGCTCTCCATCTTCAGACCGAGGTAGCCCGCCTTCAGGCGTACCTCCGCCCGCCGGCGAGGAACCGAGATCCGATTCTGCCAGCCGTCCCGAACCACAGACTTCCAGAATCGCCCCTCTGCGTCCATCTCCAGAAGTCCGCTCGCGATCATCTTCACCGCTAGATCCGTTGCCTTCATCGTTGCGCAAGTTGATGGTCACGAGGGCATTGCTGTCGCGCGTCTTCACGGTCGGCACGGGATCGAACAGCGACGCGGCCTGCACTTCGTTCCCGCGTTCGGATTGATGCTTCGCGAGAAAGGCCGACACGAGCACGGTGTCTGCTTTCGCCGTGATCGTGTGATACGGTTGGTTAGCGCTAGTCTCCGGCGATTGGCCCTTTCTGCCGCCGACTCCGGCTAGGACAGGCACCACGAGCGATCCGCCGTTCTGAGTCGGCACGACCGTCGCCATGGGTTCGGCAATCGAACGCGCCCTCGGCTCCTGGCCATCGCGCTCACCGTAGCGCGGCACGAGCACCGGTGCTGTCAGCGCGAAACCGCCGCCCTTCGGGTGCGCCGTCACAGTACGCATTGGCTTGCCGAGATCGATCGCGCTGTCGCCAGCGCTCGCGTTCTGCACCTGCACGATGAACGGACGCGGCGCTTCGATGACGAACTTGCGAAGCCCTGCGCCGATGCGGCGCAACGTGGCTTCCGCCAACGGTCGCACGGGCGCACGACGGCCGTTCTCACGACCCCATGCTTTCGCCTCCGCCGGTGTCAGGAAGATGCTGGGCGTGGGGATACTGAAATCGATGCACTCGGCTGCGGTGCGCCAAGGATTCGGCGAATGGCGGCCGTGCGTCGGTTTCGGCCACACGATGGGGCAACCATCGCAGCGCGCGATCAGGAACAGGCGCTTCCGAATTGTCGGCGCACCAAAGTCACACGCACGCAGCTCGCGCCATTCGACTTGATAGCCGAGGTTGCGCAGCCGACCCACAAACCGCTTGAACGTGAGCCCGCGACGATCAGGGCAGGGTCGCCCGTTCTCTGCGAGCGGACCCCACGTCTGAAACTCCTCGACGTTTTCGAGCACGATGACACGCGGCTTTACGGCCTTCGCCCAGCGGACTGCCACCCACGCGAGGCCACGAACGCGCTTCGATACCGGCTTACCACCCTTCGCCTTCGAGAAATGTTTGCAGTCAGGCGATAACCACATGAGCCCGACGCGCTGTCCCAACGTCGCCTCGTGCGGGTCGACCTTCCAAACATCCTCGCGATAGTGCTTCGTCGTCGGGTGGTTCGCCGCGTGGAGCGCGATTGCCTCAGCGTCGTGGTTGATGGCCACGTCAGGAGAACGCCCGAGCGCGAGCTCGATGCCAAATGAGGCACCGCCGCCACCTGCGAACGAATCGATGATGAGTTCACGCATCGCTGCGGCCCACTCGCCGAGGGGTCAAACCGGAGATCCTTTCTCCGGTCAGTTCGGCCCAGCGCCTCAGAAAGCGACTCTCCGCTTCTACTGACGACCAAGGCTCGATTGGCGACTGCAACGGCGTTACGTGTTGCAACACACCCCACGCCACTCCATCGTCAGGCATAAGGTCGCGGCGCTCAGTCGCCAGCATGACGAGGTCCGCCACGTGCACCGATTCAGGGAGCGGCAATGCAACGCCCAGGCGCAAGAACACCTCAGCCTCAACCGATTTCTCTAAGCGCTTGTAGTCGGGTAGCAGCGTCTTAAGGGGACGGGATACATCACCTAGAAACGCCTCGGCGGCGTCGTGACACAGCGCAGCCCTCGCGTCATCCGGCGGCACGATGTCAGACGCCAACACGCAATGCTGCGCCACGCTGTAGAACTGACGGGTGTGGCCCGTAAAGCGGCAGAGATTCGCTAGCGCGTGCGCGATGTCCTCAATCTCAAAATCGCTCTTCTCAGGCGTCAAGAAATCGAACCAACCGCCGCCACAGAGCGAGATGTACGGTTGCGTGGTTGCGAAGGTGCTCATAGCCCGATTCCCCGAAAGAGTTCGGATAGCGGTCGATCAGCGCTTTGCATCATCGCCGAACGTGCCGCATCGCGCATGGCGATCTCCGCTCGCACGACACGCGCGGTGAACCTCGCTACAATCTTCGAGAGGGTAGCGACCTGCTCCTCTGAGTAGCCGGCAGCCGCCAGCTCGCGCCGAAGGTCGTGCTTCGCATTGGCGATTGCCTGGCTAGCCATTGCTGCGCACCTCCGCTTCCCGCTCCGGATTCCAGTTCGGATGCTGCGTCTTCATATGGTGCGCGACGTCCTTGAACGTCTTCGAGCAGCACGGGCACTTGCCCTTGGCGATGCGGTTCTTCTGGCGCGTGACGACGCCGCGCGTTGCGTTCAGGCGGCGCGTTATACGCCGTGCGCTTTGCTGCTCTTCTTCGATGCGCTTGCGACGATGTTCGGCGAGCGCCTGCGCCTGCTCGCGATGGTGCTTCTCGCGGGCAAGCTGGTCGCGTAGCTCCTCCGCTTCGCTCTTCGATGTGAAGCACCGCGGATGACCGTTCGGGCAGTAACACGTTTCGTGGTCGTCGCGGCGGCGGTCGTAAAATTGGCTCTCCATGCCGAACACGGCGTCGCACTTGCCGCAGGACACTGCGACAAGCGCGATCGTTGCCACGAAAGTGTCAGCCACGGCTCACCTCTGCCGCGTCGCGGTTATGCCGGGTCCAGCGGCGATCCGACCAGCCGAATCCGCACGTCACGCCGAACACGAACGCGGCGAGCACGAACAGCCCAACTTCTGAGGTGCTGAACGTCATGAGTGCCCCCACGTCTTGGTGGTGGGCGCCGTGAACGCCATGTAGAAGCAGTAGGCCGCGACGAACAGCATGAGCATCACGAGCGCGACGACGCGCCAGCCGTATTCAGCGGCTTGCTCCCGGGCAGCGTGCACGGTGACTTCACCCAGGAAGAACAGCGAGAGGCCACGCAGAATCCGGCGCACCTGGTGCGCAGAGCGATAGAGCGTCGTCATCCGCGAAACTCCATCTGCTCGCCCACGAGGCGCACGTAGTGCCCTGGCGCCGTGCGCTCGAGCGCACCGCCGGTGGTGAGCGTCGAGAGTTCGACGAGCAGGGAAGCCCGTTTCACCGACGGCACCTTTGCGAGGATCTCATCGATGCTCGACGGCGCTTCACGGTCGGTCGACACGGCCGACAGAACGCGGTAGCGGGTGGAGTCGCGACGGATGGTGAAGGTCGGCACGGACGAGCCGAGCATCGGGGTTGAGCCGATGCCGCTCATAGCTGCACCTCCCCACGGGTGGCCTTAAGCAACCACCGACGCCAGGCACGACCCGTCTTGAGCCCGAACTGCGCCCGGAGCGCCTTCTTCTCCTGCCGCACCGGGTTGATGTAGTTCCCGAGGCGATCGCACTGATGCTTCTGCTTGCGCAGATGCTCCACGCGCCGCGCGATACCATCGCGCACCTCGGCGAGCCGTTCCGTCTTGCTCGACGGCGACGAACCACCGCGCCCTTTCCGGCGACGCTTCTCCTTGCGCCGAGCAGCGATGAGGGACGGCACCGCGTCGCGCTGCGGCGCGACGGCTGTCGATCCAACGGCGGCGGCCGCCAATGCGGACATCGCGGCGATGCCGAGCAAACCACCAACACGACGACCGAGTCCCCTCATGCGAGCCTCCAAACCGTCATGCCGTTCCGGCGACCGGCCTCGACGAGCTTGTCCATGGCGCACAGCTCGCAACGACGCTTCCGCGCCGTCGATGGCGCCCATTGAGAGAACTGGTGCTGCGTCTCGAGCTCGCCGTCGGTCAGCCCATTGGCGCCCGCCGCGACGAACGCGTCGAACACCATCTGCTGTCGGCCGCTCAGGGTTTTCGAGACCGCTTCAGCGGCCGCGATCGACGTGGCTCGATCGGTACCGCGATGGAGCCGCGCAGGCTCCGGCTGAGCCGCGAAGAGCGGCAAGTCGGTGAGAAGCATCCGGGCGCGCGCCTCAGTTCAGAGGAGAGGAGAGGCCGGGACGGAATCGGGACGGTTTTTGGGGCCCGTTCGGGTGTTTTTGGCGGGGTTGTGCACCGCGTCCGGAGACGCTAAGGTGCCATCCACTACCGATTTGCGTGTTTCTCGCCACTTCACCAAGTGAAGCGGTCATCGGTTCAATCCCGATCTGTGGCTCTGGAAACGCCCCGGTCCTTCTGGATCGGGGCGTTTTTTTTTGCGCCTGAGCGAACCTCCAGCGTTTCATGCGACGGCACAAACTGTTTCGCGGCGCGTTTCGTGAAACGTGTTGCCCGAGCGCGCCCGTCGGTCGCCATGCGTGCAACACGTTGTGAGTCCTTGGTTTCTGCCGCCGTCGCCATCGTTCATCGATCCGGCCGCGGGATTGCTCATGCGGTGAGCGCTTGCCCGACCCACTCGGGGTTGGGACTCGTGTCTTACACGGAGATTCACGCATGAAGTACGCATCGCTTGGACTGGCGCTTATTGCGCTTGCCGCCTGCAACACCGATCGCTCGACGGCGCCGCGCGCTGATGACGCCAGGCTCTCCCGTTCAGAAGACGCCGGCGTGTTCGGCGATGCCGACAAAGACAGCGACAACGACCCCGACGCATCGGAAGGTTCGGGCGTCGTGTACGTGCTGGGAAACCAGGCGGCCGCCAACGCGGTGTTGGCCTATCGTCGCTCGTCCTCTGGTGCACTCACTCCAGCGGGTTCGTATCCGACCGGCGGTACCGGTACGGGCGCCGGGCTTGGATCGCAAAACGCGCTCGCGTTCAGCAACGATGGCGAGCTGCTCTTCGCGGTGAATGCGGGGAGCAACTCCGTCTCCACCTTCCGCGTGGGCGATCAGGGTTTGCAGCTGGTGAGCACTGCATCGTCGGGCGGAATTCGACCTATCAGTCTCACGGCGCACCATGGTGTCCTGTACGTACTGAATGACGGTGGCAACGGGAACATCGCGGGCCTGCGATACAGCGAGAGCGGGCAGCTTACTCCGATCGCGAACTCTTCGCGCCCGTTGAGCAGCTCGGCGTCCGCTCCAGCACAGATCGAGTTCACGCCCGATGGCGATCGACTGATCGTGACGGAGAAGGGAACGAACGTGATTGGATCGTATGACGTGGCGGCGAACGGCGTCGCGGGGCTGCCGACGTTCACGCCGTCATCGGGACAGACGCCATTCGGATTCGCCTTCCGTCGCAACGTGCTGATCGTTTCGGAGGCGTTCGGCGGTGCGGCGAACGCAAGCGCCGCATCGAGCTATCGCGTCGGCGGCGCCGGTCCGCTGTCGGTGATTTCGGGCTCGGTGCCGACCACCGAGACCGCCGCGTGCTGGTTCGTCGTCACCGGAAACGG
This sequence comes from uncultured Gemmatimonadaceae bacterium, assembly GCA_966112585.1. GTDB lineage: Bacteria > Gemmatimonadota > Gemmatimonadetes > Gemmatimonadales > Gemmatimonadaceae > Gemmatimonas. Next base: position 79,439 of record CBHWDN010000014.1, on the reverse strand, counting down.
ACACTTCGCATACGCCGCCAACACGGGAAGTGGGACGATCACCGGCTACCGTGTGTCCAACAACGGTGCGCTGACGAGACTCGTGGCGAACGGCGAAAGCGCGATCCTGGGTGCGGGAACAGCTCCCGCTGACGTCGCGGTGAGCCGTAACAGCCGCTTCCTGTACGCGCGCAATGGTGGCAACCGCACGATCAGCGCGGTCAAGGTGAGTTCCGATGGATCGCTCACGGTGCTCAGCGGCGGCATCACAGGGCTCCCGGCCGGAACGGTTGGACTCCTCGCCCGCTGATTGATGATGGCGACGTGGCGTCGGGATCTCACTCCTACCGATCAGGCGCGGAACCGGATCGGTGGCTCGTGTCTAAGTCGAACGCAGAGTCCTGCTTTCAACTTCGACATGGTGCTTCTCGACGCCGCCTCGCCGTCTCATCGCTCGACTGCATCGCATCCGGCGCCGGTGCTGGGCCGTGTGACACTGCAGCGCGCGCTCGTCATGGCGATTGCGTTCGCGATCCTCGCCGGCATGGTGCCGGCGGGGATTGCGCTCGACGGTCGGCTCGCCCGCGCGTTGGACGAGCGCGCTCGCAACGACCTGTCGCTCGCCCCACGGGTACTCGCCGATCGGAATGCCGCGAGTGCGGACGCGATGATGATGCACGCGAAGGACTTCGCGGGCGCCGGCCCGTTGGCGTTTGCGCTCGAGCGGCGCGATCGGTCGCAGGCCCTCGCGTATGCCGATGGCGCGCGCAAGAGCCTGGGCGGTATCGCCATCGTCATCGACAGTTCCGGCGCAAGTTGGACGGGCCCTCCAGTTCGCGCTGATCTGCTTCGGGAAACCCAAGCGGGCAAGATGCCGGTGGCGGTGCAGCGCGACGGGCCGGTGCTCCGGCGTGTGGCGCTCGCTCCGGTCAAGCGCGCAGGTCGTTGGATTGGCGCGGCCGGTGTGATGCTCCCGCTCGACGACAACGCGGCCGGTGTGCTCTCAGGCATCACGCGGTCCGATGTCGTGATTGTCAGCGCCGACGACGGAACCGTCGCGGCGAGCACGCTGGATACCGCGACGTCGAGCGCTTTGGCGTCGGCGGTGCTCGCACTGCCGAATGCCGTCACGTCACAGGCGGTTGACGTCGTGGCGGGTGGTCGCGCGCATCTGATTGTTGTCGCACCGCTGGGCGATCAGGCGCGTGTGGTTTTCGCGCGAGACCGACGCGCCGAGTTGACGCTGCTCTCCGAGCTGCGTCGCGTCGCGTTCATTTCGAGCATCGCTGCACTCCTCGTGGCGTTGGTGCTTGGCGCGCTGCTCGCACGACGCGTGGGGCGACCCGTGCGAGAGCTTTCGCGTGCCGCGGCGGCAATGACCAGCGGGGATTTCGATGCCCCTCTGCCTCGCTCGCGCATTCAGGAGGTCGCGCAGGTGTCCAGCACCTTTCGCGATATGCGCGAGACCCTGGCCGCGCGACTGGACGAGCTGCGCGAGGTGAACGCCGCCCTGACTGACCGGAGCGAGCGATTGGTCGCGTTGCAGGCCGATTTGATGCAACGGGACCGACTGAGCTCCACTGGTCGACTGGTGCAGCAGTTGGCGCATGAGATTCGCAATCCCGTGGCGAATCTGCGCAACTGTCTGGAGCTCATACGTCGACGGGTGTCGAGCGATCCGGAGACACAGGAATTCGCTGACCTGGCCATCTACGAGTTGCTGCGCATGCACGAGTTGGCGGAGCAGATGTTGGATCTCAATCGTCCACGTGACACAGGCGCGGCGGAGTGCGATCCGACTCGCGTGGTGAAGGAAGTGGCGACGCTCAGCGCTCTCGGGATGCGTCCGTCCTCAATTGCCGTGACCGGTGCACTACCGCGAGGCGTGCGTGCCGCAGTGGCGCCCGACGCGCTCAAGCAGGTGCTGCTCAACCTCGTGCAGAATGCCAAAGAAGCACACGCGCACGCGCAGGAGTCGATGCGGGACTCGTTGGCTCCGCTGCGCATCGAGTTGCACCTTTCTGCCGACAGTCCTGCCGTTGACACGTCGCCGGATGTCGGGCGCCACGAACCAGTCGAATGGGCGCGCATTGCCGTGGTGGACAACGGCCCAGGAATCCCCCCGTCGCTGCGCTCTCGCATCTTCGATCCATTCTTCACCACGAAGGCAGCGGTGCACGGTGTCGGGCTCGGGCTCTTCGTGGCCGAGGGGTTACTCCGGACGGCCGGGGGCACACTCACCGTTTTGGAACGCGATGGTGGCGGAGCCGCCTTCTGCGTGACCATGCCCGCGTTTCGCTCGGTCGAGGTTCACGGATGACCACAACGGCCGCGCGCGTGCTGGTCGTCGACGACGATCACGCCTTTCGTTTGTCGATCGCCGCATTGCTGCGCAGCGAGGGGCATCAGGTCGATGTCGCTGCCGATGGGCATGCCGCTGTCGCGCAGTTGGGGCAGGCGTCGTACGATCTCATGTTGCTCGATCTGCGTATGCCGGGAATCGATGGACTGGGATTGGTGGAAGTGCTTCGTCTGCGTGGCTACAGCGTGCCCATTCTGATGATCAGCGGTTTTGGCACCGTGGATGCCGCTGTCCGCGCGCTTCACCTCGGCGCTGATGATTTTCTCACGAAGCCCATCGATCCCGATGTCTTGGTGGCGCGTGTTGCGGAGCTGCTGGAGCGCCGTCCAAGCGCGGAGTCTGCCCCGGCGAGCAACACGGGTATGGTGGGGCGTTCCGAGGAGATGGAGCGATTCTTTCGCGCGCTGCGCAAGGTGGCCGCGACGGAGACCACCGTGCTCATTCTGGGAGAGACGGGCACCGGCAAAGAGCTGGCGGCGCGTGCGGTGCACGAGTTGTCGCCGCGCCGCGGCGAGCCGTTCGTTGCCGTGAATTGTGCCGCGCTCGCCGAGGGGCTTCTGGAGAGCGAGCTATTCGGTCATGTGCGTGGTGCCTTCACCGGCGCGTTGAAGGATCGCATCGGGCTCTTCGAAGCGGCGGGAAACGGTACGGTATTTCTCGACGAGATCGGTGAGGTCAGTCTCGCGCTTCAGCAGCGATTGCTGCGCGTCTTGCAGGAGCGAGAGGTGACGCGTGTGGGGGCGACTCGGCCAATCCGCGTGGGTGCGAGAGTGGTCGCGGCGACCAATCGAGATCTTGGAGCGCGCGTGGCATCTGGTCAGTTCCGCGAGGATCTGCTGTATCGTCTCGAGGTCTTTCCACTCACGCTGCCCCCGCTCCGCGAGCGGCGTAGCGATATCGCCCTGTTGATCGTGCGTGCGCTGGCAGAATTTCGCGGTCGCGGCGCCAATCGTGGCGAGCTGTCTTGCTCGCCATTTGCCGTGCGATTGCTCCGGCAGTATGACTGGCCGGGGAATGTGCGCCAGCTGTTCGCCGTACTCGAAGCAGCGGCCATACACGCTGACTTCGGTCGGATCGAGGCGCAGCATCTTCCCCCCGAGATTCGTTCGGCGGCGAGCCGCCACGGCTCGGCGGATCATCCGATACCGGTGCCGGAGACTCGTTACCGCGTGCAGTCCGATGAGCGGGCGACTATCGAGGCGGCGCTCGCCGAAACCGGCGGCGCAATTGCCCGCACCGCTGAGCTGCTGGGAATGGGACGCACCACCTTGTGGCGAAAGCTTCGCGCGCACGGACTGGGCGGCAGCGACCCCACCACGCCAAGCCCGTAGTCATTCACATCGGACATCACGGCTTGCACCTATTCCGGCCACGGGATGTCTTCGAGCCCCGGACCGGCCGCCTGCCGGGTGATGGTCGCCGCGACGTCCGCTTTCTGGCTCGCGCGCGCGTCCGATCCCACGGGCCACGATACGGCGTCGATCGCGCAGCTGGCCAGCGAGACCGGCGGCAGCGGCGCGTCGGTGCGAATCGTCGTGAGTTGCCGCATCAATCGGGCATGCTCGTGTTGGCCGGCAAGCTTGGCGGTTTCGTCACGATGACTGACGATCTCGCTCATTTCGAGCGCGTTCTCCAGCGTCTGCCAGCGCTTGAGCAGCTTGGCTGCGGTGCTCTTGCCGATGCGATTTACCCCTGGGATGTCATCACCGTCTTCGCCGCAGAGTGCTTTGAAGTCAGCGAGTTGCGCCGGCGACACGCCGAATCGCGCCTCCACATCGTGAGCGTGCCAGCGGCGGATGCGCATGCCGTCGGTACCCTTGCCGACTCCGACGTAGGTCACCACCGACACGATATCATCCACGAACTGGAGGAGGTCGGAATCGTTCGAGAGCAACGTGACCGGAAGATCCGCGCGATAGCGCGCCATCATCGACCCCACCACGTCATCGCCTTCGTACCCTGCGAGGCTCAGATTCACGCCTCCGAGTGATTCGACGGCGGTACGAATGGGTGTCACACGCGCGCGAGTTGCTCCAGTGCGTCGATGTTTGTACGTCGGAAAGAGCGCGTGGCGAAAGGTCGGGCCCTCGTGATCCCACGCGGCGACGAGATGTGTCGCGCCGAGGTCCATGGCCGCGCCACGGGCCATTTGTGACCAGAGTCGAACACCGCCAGCGATGTCGTCGCCGCACACATGCGCCGCACGGGCGGCCAGCGACTGAGCGTCGATAACGAGCAGGTGCGGGTGCGCAGTCATGTACAGAACGTAGCGACGATTCAATGCCCGCAGCTACTCCCGGCCCATGATCGGGGGGGCTACGTCGTTGATCGTGCTGCCACGCGTCGCCACCGAAGTCGAAGCTCGTCACGCCACGCATACAACCAGTCGCGAACCCCCGGAATTCGCAGGACTCGCCGAAGCGTCCCGGTTGCCTGTTCACCGCGTACCAGCCGTCGGCAGTGCTCAAGGACATCTCGTCCTTTCGCCGTCGCATAGCTGTCGTCGACGCTGCAGAACTCCAGGCGACGAGATGCGTCGAAAAGGAACGTGGCCGGGAACGCCGTCTGCATGTCATCGTCGTTGCGAAGTCCCCACGCGGTAATGATTGCGCGCGACGGATCGCACAGCACGGGGAATGGCAAGTACAAACGGCTGGCGGTGCGAGCGGCGTCTTCAGGCTGATCGACCGACAGTGCCGCAAGGCGCACATCGAGCTTGGCAAACTCGGGCGCCAGCCATCGGTATTCGCCGAGTCGGTGAAGGCAGAACGCACACCAGCACCCGCGATACACAAACAACAGCAGACGTCCGCCGGCCGCGATCTCCGAGAGCGAACGGGTTTGCCCCTCCGAATCCACAGCGCGCTCGTCGGCAATTGTGTCGCCGATCGTCCAGTTGTTGGTGGGACGCGCTACAGGTCGGGGCATGAAGCAAGGTATCTGCCGCGTCGCATATTGGCAGCATTGGCACCGCTGTGCGGCGGCGCGCGCCGATGCACATTGACCACATGGCCTCGAGTAACCCGCTGCCCGCCTCGCCCGATAGCACCGCACCCCGCGGCGATTCTCGCTATCGCTATCTCGTGCTCGCGATGCTGGTGCTCGCGTACACCTTCAATTTTCTCGATCGCCAGATCCTTGGCATTCTCAAGGAGCCGATCAAGCAGGAATTGGGGTTGACCGACACGCAGCTCGGTCTCATGGGTGGACTCGCGTTTGCGATGCTCTACTCAACGCTGGCTGTTCCGATTGCCTGGGCGGCCGATCGGTTCAGCCGTACGTGGATCATGACGGCGGCGCTCGGACTTTGGAGTGCTTTCACCATGGCGTGCGGCCTCGCCACCGGATTCTGGTCGCTCTTCATGGCGCGTGTTGGCGTCGGCTTTGGCGAGGCAGGCGGAGTCGCGCCGGCCTACTCGTTGGTGAGCGATTACTTCCCCAAGTCGCAGCGCGCGCGTGCACTCGCCGCGTACTCGTTCGGTATCCCAGTTGGTTCCGCGCTCGGCATTCTCTTCGGCGGCCTGATCGCTGCGTCGATGAATTGGCGCGTGGCCTTCTTCATTGTTGGCGGCGCCGGCGTGTTGCTCGCGCCGATCTTCAAGCTGGTGGTGAAGGATCCGGTGCGCGGTGGTCTCGACGGCGGCGCATCGACTACCGCAACGCCTGCACTTAGCGTCGTCGTCGCCACGGTCTTTCCAAAGCCCACCTTCTGGTTGCTCGCGCTTGGCGCCGCCTGCAGCTCGATCTGCGGCTATGGCGTCGCGTTCTGGTTGCCGAGCTTCTTCATTCGGAGCCTGGGGCTCACCCTCACGCAAACGAGCTGGTACTACAGCGCCATCTATTTCTTTGGCGGAGTCGCCGGCATCTGGCTCGGCGGCGCTTTCGCCGATCGATTCGCGAAGCGCACCCGCGCGGCCTATGCACTCACGCCAGCAATCTGCTTTCTGGTCGCCCTGCCGTTCTCGTATCTCGCGATGAACACGACATCGATGACGTGGGCGTTCGTGCTTTTCCTGGTGCCGAGCGGTCTCAATCTCGCGTGGCTGGGCCCAGTCCTCGGCGCCGTGCAACATCTCGCGCCAGCGAACATGCGCACGACCGTGAACTCGCTGTTCCTGTTGATCAACAACCTGCTTGGAATCGCGGTGGGGTTGTGGGTCTTCGGCTTCCTGTCCGACAAGCTCGCGCCGACGTACGGTGCGGAGTCAATGCGCTACGCGCTCTACTACGGCGCCGGTTTCTACGTGATGGCGTCGCTGCTGATGTACCTGGCATCGCGCAGACTGAACGCGGATTGGGTGGAGGCGTGAACGGCCGCAGATAGCGCCGGGATGACCGGGGCGCCTCGGATGCCCGGTGACTGTCGTTTACGATCTTGCCAATGCTCGAGTGGTCGATGCACGGCGAGTTCGCAAACAGCAGTCACCAGTCATTCGAGGCGTCCTGGGCATCCCGGAGCTGCTCTTGGCGCTTGACGTCTACGGACGCACGCCCGTGCGGCTCCATCCTTCAAGATCGGCGAACGACGCTGCGACCTGCTGGCCGGTGAAGGTGCAGTGCCCGTAGTTGAGCAGCTGACGCTGCACGAGCTGTGCGTTCGCACCAGCGCGCGTCACGATCGCGGCGAGCGAGTCCTCGTGGAACGCGGGCACGACCGGGTCCCAGCGATTGTGAATCGTGAGCACCTTCGTCTGCAGATTGCCCGACGGCGTGTAGTAGCGATCGAGGTAGAGGCGAGCGGCGTTGGCGATCATGAACCGACCAGCGCTGGCGTTCAGGCCGGCAATCAGATTGATCGCGAGGGGGCCGGGAATGAGTGCCGGTGTGCCGAGAGTATAGGTCTCGTCATCGTTGCCGAAGGGTGCCTTGCCGTTCACGAGATCGGTAATGTTGTTGATCCCGCGCGCATGAAACGACAGCGCCGTGATCAGCGACTGCGTGAGCGTTGCGGAGGCATTCGCGCCTGGCACGTAGGGCAGAGGTGCCTGCTTTGTGCTGGCGATGGCGAGCATCGGACCAGGGTTGCCGGAGACGATGGGAACCAGCTGCGCCGGGTTCACCATGAAGTTGGCGGGAACGCCGAGCACGTTGCCGGGCAGCGCGTTCGGATACGCTGCGTCGAACAGTACGCGCACGTGTCCGAGGTACTGTGTCTGCGTGAGCGAGCCGCCCACCATGCCGCACGCGAGGAGCGCGCCGTCGAACTGCGTTGGAAAGTCTTCGGCGAGCGACAGCGCCACTGCGCTGCCAAGTGAGAAGCCAATCAGAAAGGTGCGCGTTGGCGCTTTGCCCAATTGTGCGGTGGCCAAGCCGCGCAGTTGGTGCGTGCGTTGCGCACCGTCTTTCACCGCGAATCCATTTTCGGAGTAGCTCGACGCCGCGACGGCGTACCCCTGCGCGCCGAGCAGCTCGCGCGTTTGTGCGAGATAGGCTTCGCCATCGATCGACAGTGGCAACGCGGCATCGCGGAAGCCGTGCGCCACGATCACGAGGTCTCCATTCCATTCGCGCGGGATATGAATCGCATACATCGAGCCTGGACCGCTTTCGCCAGTGATGATGCGTGCCCACGGTCCCGATTCGGGTGTGCTCTCACTTGACGCGCGAAATGGCGACCGCACGTCGATCGGTGCCGTTGAACTGCTGGAATCGCACGCCGCCAGCGTTGTGGCGACGAGGGCGGTCGCAAGCAGTCGAACGCGGCGGCTTCGATGAATCAGTGTAAAGACACGGGACATTGCAGGATCCTCAGACACGGGAGGGGCGCCGCGGCGGTGGTGCCGTTGCGCTCGAGTATGGTCGGGTTTCCGAGGGGCTCGCCCCATACGTACCGCGGCGTATTCGCGGGACTTCAATGACGCAGGGGATGACGTAGCCGGCGACAGAGCCGAGGTTGATTCTGCCTCATGAGGCGGAGCGCGAGCCTTGAAGGGCGCCAAGCGGCGGGCTAGGTTCCGAGAACGCGGGCGTAATTCAGTTGGTAGAATGCCAGCTTCCCAAGCTGGACGTCGCCGGTTCGAGCCCGGTCGCCCGCTCTGGCACACACGAAGCGCCCCCGATTGCCCGGGGGCGCTTTGCATTTCCATCCACTGGTCGAGCGGACTACCGCACCTGCGTCGTCACGCGCCGCATCCACTGTGCGTAGCGGGCACCCATGACCTCGGGTGTCACGAAGGGCCGCTGCCCGCGCGAGCCGTTGGCCGGCATCACGTACAGCGACGATCCGTTTACCGGATCGTTGGTGCCAGCGATCAGCCAGTTGCCATCGGGGCTGACCTTAGGATGTGCGGCGAATGTTGGCGGCGTGAGTCCGAACGGAAATGCGGTAAGCCCGTCGGGTGTCAGGGCGATGACTTGCGCGTTCGCGGTGGTGCGCTGCTGTGTAGCCACGATGAACGCGCCATTGGGTGTCCACGATGGCGAGATGATGTTGTCGGTCGTGTTGCCGTAGACCCGACGCTTGTCGCTGCCGTCGGCGCGCATGCGCCAGATGGAGGTACGAAAGTTCTCGCTCACCACATATGCGATCGTCTGTCCGTCGGGCGACCACGCCGGGCTCGTAGCAGCGAGCCCTGAACCGGCAACGGGTGTGGTGGCGTGCGACTGCGTCAGTTGACGAATGTCACCGCCATTCACGTCCATGGTGTACACATCAAGAGTGCCGTTCGCGCGACTGCTGGAGAACGCAATCCGCGATCCATCGGGCGACCACGTCGGCTCCATGTCGGCGGCGGTGCCAACGGTGAGCTGCCTGAGCCCCGTGCCATCGCGGCGCACGAGATAGATGTGTGGCGCTGGTGAGATCGGCGCGTTGGTCTTCTCGCTCCCCGAGAACGCGATGTACGCACCATCGGGTGATGGCGACGGCATCGTAACGGTGAGATTGCCCACGAGCGTGCGCGCGAGATTGCCGGTGTGCGGTTCCCACAGACGAAGAGCCATGTTGCTGCCGGTGCCTGCGACATAGACGATATCGAACGGTGGCACTTCGAAGAACGTCACGTCGCGACTCACGCTCTTGTCGCCGAGCGTTGCGGTGAGCGTCGATGTGCCGGCGCGCGACCCGTACACGTTCAGGTAGTTGTCCGATTCCGGCGAAAGCGTGACGGACGCAGGCGCGCTCGTCGTCCACGTCACGGCGCGCTGAGGAATGGCGTCTCCGCTCGCGCTGCGCGGTGTGGCCTGATAGAGCAGGGGCCACCCCACCCAACTCCAGTTAGCGCCGAACGCGCCGGCCTTGTCCTCCAGATCGATCTGCGCGACCGGAATGTCATAGACGGTGACCACACCATCGGTGATACCACCGCCTGGCGAGTTCACGTTGACCGAAAGCCGAAGCGCATGCGGCTGCGCATAGTCGCCCGGCGTGAGAATGACGCGAATGGTGGTGGGGCCGAAGAAGTCGAATGCCCGCGGCGCGCCATTCACCGACACGATCGCGTTTGGCGTGAAGTTGGTGCCGATGATCGCCACAACGACCTGCGTCGAAGTGCCGGAGATGATGCGATCAGGCATCAGGCGCGTGATCGCCGGCGCGTTGTTTGACGGCGGCGTGATCGTGATCGTGAATGGCGCTGTGATTTCGTTGCCGGGCTGCGCTGAACGCACACGAATCTGCCCCATTCCTGGCTGCGCGAGTTCGGCGGCGGAAAGCGAAACGCGAAGCTCCGTGGCGTCCACGAACTGCGTGGTGCGCACTTCGCCGTTCCACTCGACCACGGCGTTCGCCGTGAAGTGCGTGCCACGAACGCTGAGCGTGGCCGCCTCGCCGGCCGCGATAGACGACGGATGTACCGCCGTGAGCGTGGGAAGCGCCGGGCTCACCGTGAGCGCGTAGCTCGCACTCTTGCCTTCGCTCTTGGCGCGAATGTCAGCGATGCCGGCGGCAATCGCCGTCACCATGCCCGACGTGGACACGGCAGCGATCGCTGCTGAAGACGTTTCCCACGTGACGACGCGCTCGGCCAGCACATTGCCGTCGGCATCCTTGAGCACCGCCGCGAACGGTCGTGCATCGCCCACGCGCATCAGGGCCCCGGGCGGGGTAATCGTCACCGTGGCCACGGCAGCGGGAAGAGGCTCGGTGGACGGTGCGTCGCTGCCACACGCGGCCAGGCTGGCGATGAGCCACAGCGCCGACAACCGGATGGCGTCTCTTTGAACAGATCTATGAACAGTCATGACCATCTCCACGAAACTGCGGCGTTAACGTGGGGGAGGATGGGGGCTCCAACCCCTGACACCCGCGCCGGCGAATCCGCGCGCTGAGTCGTCGGATGGAAGGCTGCACCGGGGTGCTTAATCCACCGCTTAATCCCCTTCGTCCCTGACCTCTTCCGGGACGGGGACGCAGGTCGATAGAGTTGCCGAAGTCCCGGTGCGCCGGAACTGTTTGGCTCCCGCCTCCCAATCCGTTCTGTGGCTTCAGCATCCCAACCGCGCCGCGCCGCGCGCACGGTCGCTCTTCGGCACAACCTTCCCGCCGCGCTCTCCTCCCTCGTGGGACGCGAGGCCGAGGTGAAGGCACTTGTCGATCTGCTGCGGAAGCAACGGCAGGTGACGCTGACGGGGCTTGGCGGGGCGGGGAAGACGCGGCTGGCTCGCGAGGTTGCGATTCGCGTCGCCAGCGCTCCGCGCAGCGCCGAGCGTTGGCCCGATGGCGTGTGGTGGATCGATCTCACTCCCGTCCGCGATGATGCGGAAGTGGCGAGCGCGGTGGCCTCGGCGCTGTCGCTGAATGCTGCACCCACGCGACCAATCGACGAGGCGGTCATCGAGGCTGTGGCGGACCGCCGCATGCTGCTGGTGTTCGACAACTGCGAGCATGTGATCGACTCAGCGGCGCATCTGATCACCGCGCTACTCAGTGTGGCCGGGGAATCGCAGGTGATCGCGACCAGTCGCGAGCGACTGCACGTCGAGGGCGAAACCGCATGGCCGGTGCCGTCGCTCGCGCAGGACGTGGCGGTCGAGTTGTTTGTACAACGCACGCAATCGGTGTGGCCCCGCTTCCAGCTTGCCGACGAAAACCGCGCGCTTGTTGAGCAGGTCGTTACGCGACTCGATGCCCTGCCGCTTGCACTCGAATTGGCGGCGGCGGTCGTGCCGGTGTACGGCCTGGATGGGCTGGTCGCGCAGATTGACGACGCGGTGCAACTCTTGTCGCGCGGCCGGCGCACCGCAGCGGAACGCCATCAAACGCTGCGTGCCCTGCTGGACTGGAGTTTCGAGCTGCTCGACGCGGATGCGCAGCGATTGCTCGAGCGTCTCTCCGTATTTCAGGCATCGGTCACATTGGACGGCATCGTGGCCGTGTGCCGCGGCGACGGCGCAGCGTTACGCAGCATCGATGTGCTGTCTGCGCTGGGGCGACTGGTGGAACATTCGCTGGTCGATGTGCGCGAGCAGGACGGGGAAACAAAGTATCGCCTCCTCGAGACCGTGCGTCAGTATGCCCGCCAACGCGCAGCGAACGATGCACCGGCCATCCATCGATCGCACGCAAACTGGCTGATCGAATCAGCGTTGGCGCAGCAGGACGCGTTTCACAGCGCGGGACGAGGTGCCGCGGTTCGCAAACTGCAGCCCTATTTCGACGACATTCGCGCCGCGCTTGATTGGGCCGCCGGCGCTGGTGGTGATGTCGCGATTGCGATCGCGCTGACTGGCGCGCTCGACTGGTTCTGGATTTCTGGCGTCGCCTGGGATGAAGCTCGACGAATCGTGCAGCGTACGTTGCATGCCGTCGACGCGCAGGAGATCGCCGACGCAGATCGTCCGGTCGCTGAGCGTGTCGCGCTCGGCACCATCTTCTACGGCGTCATTGGGCTCGCATTCTTTCACGGTGATGTCGACGAGATGCTGCGCGAGGGTCGTCGCGCCGTGGCACTCTGGGACTCGCTCACGGCGCCCGACCTGTCGCCGCGCCAGCGCACGACGCGCGCTCGAGGGCTGGCGCTCGCGGCGCAGCTGCTTGGGCTCGCGCACGCCATGCGGGGCGAACGTGACGCCGCCCTCGCGCAACTGGACCGATCGGTGGCAGTGGCGGGCGACGCAGGTGAGCGGTGGCTGGCGGCGGTCATGCGCATGCGTCGAGCACTGGCGCACGCGATACTCGGCGAGTTCGATGCGGCCGTGGGGGATTACGAACTCGCGATGGTGGAGTTGCGATTGCGCGGCGAGTGGTGGTTTCTGTCGCTCGCGCTCGAAGGGATGGCCACGATCTCGATGGCGCGCGGCGATTCGACCTCGGCAATGCACTACGCGCGCGAGAGTATTCTGGTGCTCGAGCCAGAGCCCGATAGTTGGTTCATCTCGCGGTCGTTGGACACCATGGCCGCGATTCTCCTGCTTGATTCGAGTGCGGCGCGACTGCAGAAGGCCGCGCAGCGATACGCCGAAGCGGAAGCGCTGCGCAAACGTTGCGGAGCCGGTGTCATCGGGCCCGATCTCGCGCGACACGCGGCGACGCAACTGACGATTGAGACGCAGCTCGGTGCGCAGCAATTCCGAGAGCGGTTGGCGGAGTCGCAGGAGATCACGCTCCCGGCTCTTTTTGCGGAGATGCGCGCCGAGGCCGATGCGGCAGCCGGCAGCGATACGTCGGCGGCTCGACACGTGACCGCCGAAACGCCGGCGGTCACAATACTCGAGGTGCAACTGATTGGCGGATGTCGGGTGCTCCGATCGCCGACGCGCCTAACTTCGGCAGCGAGCAATGACGCGCAGCCTGCCGGCAAGGTGCGCGAGCTACTCTGCTATCTGTTGCTGCACCGTCAGGCGCCCAAGGATGCGATCGGCCTGGCGCTCTGGCCCGACGCGTCGCCGGCGCAGATTCGCAACACGTTTCATGTGACGCTGCATCATGCGCGCCGACTGTTGGGTGCTGAGTTCTGGATCGTATTCGGCCCTGATGGATATGCCGTTTCGCGAGCGCCCTCGGACACTGCGGTGCTGCATCTGGATCTGGATCGACTTCAGCAGGCAATCGCCGCTGTACACGCTGCTGGACGGCATCCGCGTAGCGTGTCTGACGATCAGATCGATCGATGGTTCGACGAGCTGCGGGGCTCTGCGGACGACCTGCTTGGGATGATTCCCATGGGTGAATGGGTAGAGCCGTTTCGCACACGCCATCGCCTGGCGTGGGCCGATGCGGTTGATGCGCTGGCGCATCTGGCTCACGTTCGCAACGATGCGGCACGCGTGGTGACGTTTGCGTCGCTGGTACTCGAATGGGAGCCGTTGCGCGAAGCGACTCATCGACTGCTCCTCTCCGCCTATCTGCTGCAGAACGACAATGCGCGCGCGCTCGAGCACTACCGGAAGCTCGAACGTTTGCTGGCGAACGAGCTCGGTGCGCGTCCCTCACCGGAGACGCGAGCACTCGTGGCGGAACTGCGTCAGCGTTAGCGCTGGCGCCGGCTCTTGCGCATCGGCGGACTTCGACCGCTCATTCATACGATGCGCATACTCCCCGCCTCTCTCCTGTTGCTGGCCTCGGTCGCCGAGGCTCAGACTGCCGCCACTCCCGCGGCGGCGCCGCGTGACACGGTCGTGGCAATCGCGAAGCCCACGCGGCCACTTCCACCGGAGGCTCAGAGCGCGAACGTGACGCGCTTTTCGTTCATCGCCTACGGCGACACCCGCGGCCGCCGCGACGGCACGGCGGAGCAGTACGAGCACGGATTGGTGGTGGACGAGATGCTTCGCGCGATCACGCGCATGGATCGAGGACCTGATCCGATCAAGTTCGTGCTACAGAGCGGCGACGCGGTCGTGAATGGACGTGACGCGAAGCAGTGGAACGTGAGCTTTGTCAGCCTGATCAATCGCATCACGACGGCCGGTGGCGTTCCGTACTTTCTGGCACCGGGGAATCATGATGTCACGTCGGCCGCCGAATTGGCGAATCCCGGCCGTGCCGAGGGGCTGAACAACTACCTGCGGGCGATGGAGAAGTTGATTCCACCCGACGGCGCGACGCGTCGTCTCCGCGGCTATCCGACGTACGCCTTCGGCTACGGCAATACCTTCGTGATTGCCTTCGATTCGAACATCGCGGAGGACTCGACGCAGTTCGCGTGGGTGCAGCAGCAGTTGGAAGGGCTCGATCGCAAGCGCTATGTGAATGTGATCGTCTTTTCGCATCACCCGGCCTTCTCGTCAGGGCCTCACGGCGGGTCTATTGTCGAGCGTCCAACCGCGGCCGTGCGGGCGAAGTACATGCCGCTGTTCCGCAAGCACAAGGTGCGGTTGCTGCTCACCGGCCACGAGCACCTGTTTGAGCATTGGGTCGAGCGCTATCGCGATGCGACGGGCGCTCCGCAGCGCATGGATCACATCGTCAGTGGTGGAGGCGGTGCGCCGCTCTACACCTATCAGGGCGAACCGGACACTCGCGCGTACATTCGCGACGCCGGCGCCGATTCCACGCGCCTGACGCACCTGGTCAAACCCGGCATGTCGGCGGGGGACAATCCGTACCACTTCCTCATCGTCCACGTAGACGGCACACGGATGTGGTTTGATGTGATCGGTGTGGATTGGGGGCGCGATTTTGCGCCGTACAAGAGTACGCGGGTGGTGCTGAGCGACAGTTCTGGAGCGCGCTGACGTTCCATTCGCCGGCGAGCTGCGGTAGAGAGAAAAGAGCCACGGATTTCACGGATTTACGCGGATACAGCAAATCGCGATTGCCATAACCGTGTAAATCCGCGTAGTCCGTGGCCTTGTCTCGTAGTGGCTTAGGCTAAGACACAGTCTCCGCCAGCAGTGCCGCGAGGTTGGCCTTGGCATCGGCCAGCGTGACTTCGCCCTTGTCGATACGCGTCAGCAGGGCTTTCTGCGCCAGATAGTCCTTGTTGATGACGCCGGCCTTGCTTTGCAGCATGCGCCATGCCTTGCGACGCTCGACGGCAAAGAGGAGCATCTGTCGCGTGACCGCGTAGTACTTGAACGCGCCCTTCTGCTCGACCTTGATGTAGCAGCCCATGTTGGGGATGAAGCTGCGGTGCGTGGAGTCGAACACCCGGCGATAGGTCACGTCTTCCTGCGTGACAAACACCAGCTGGTCGTGCATCGGTGTGAGTGAAGCCGCTTGGGCTTCACTGATTGCGCTCAGGTGCTTACGGAAACGCCCTTCGGTGAGCGCCCAGTGGGCCACCCCAAAGGTGAACGCTTCGCCGTTACTCGCGTACTTCGTGTGCCACCAGTCGCGGTCGATGCTCGGGTTGCCCTTGATGTCAAAGGCTTCCTGCATCGTTTCGCCTTTCCGGGGGTTGAACACGAACTCCGGCACACCGCGCGCGTCGCGCACCATGCTGGCCTGATCGGCGCTCATGTTGTCGCCCACACCGTGTTCCGGTTGGCAGGTGGTGTAGCACTGATAGAAGGCCGTCCCGCGATACTCGAGACCGTCGAGCATCGCCTTGTACATGCGCGGCGCATTGGCCACGCTGACCTGCGCGACGAATGGCGAACCGTGTCCACTCGTGAACGCCTCGGCCACGTTTTTCTTCTCAGTGAGCTTGCCCTGCGAGGCATGGCCGAACTGGTTCATGTCGTAGCCGCCCAGCATCGTGCTCGAGTCGGAGTTCTGTCCGCCGGTGTTCGAGTACACCTGCGTGTCGAGCATCAGCATCTTCACGTTCGGGCGGTTCTGCAGCACCACCTTCGACACGTTCTGGAAGCCGATGTCGCCCAGTGCGCCGTCGCCACCAACCACCCACACCTTCGGCAGCTCGCGCACTTCCTGATCGGTCATGAGCGTGTCGTCGAGATGCGTGAGATGGAAATACGTCTCCTCGCTCATCACGTCGGCGGTGCGGTCGAGCAGGTTGTCCGTCATGCGTTCCGGTGCGACCGAGCGGCGCGCATGATCGACAATGATGGACTCGGCCATCAGCCACGAGATCGTCGCGCCGTCCTGGAAGAGCGAGTTGAGCCAGGGGTAGGCGTGTGGATTCGATGGCGGCGTGGAGCCGTACACCGTGTTGCAGCCCGTGCTCGCGCCCATCATCATGACGGACATCCCGTTTGCACGGCGACCGTCCACCGCCTGCAGCTCGCGGTGATTGAACGCGTCCTGCCTGAGCACGGCCGCGAGACCACCAACGACATGCTCATCGGACACCGTCCCGTGGACAGCTTCATGGGCCGCGATGCGCTTCGCCGTATCGGCGTCGTTCTCGCCACCAAGCCCCATGACGATGTGCATGAAGGCGGTGCGAAAGCGCTCGTACTCGCCCGCATTCGAAGCCTTGAGCGCCGCGAGCCTGGCCGCGCCTTCCTGCTCGAGTCGTGTGGCCTTGCTGGTGATGCGCTCCGCCTTCCGGTGGTACATGGGACGCATGTACGCCTCGGTTACGCTGGCAAGCGAGCGAAGGACGCTCTTTTCGCCGCAGCCGGCACACGCGCCGTCTCCAGAAACCAGCGCCTCGTAGTTGCGACGCACCATGAGGTGATTGCGGAGTGTCGCGTCCTTTGAGGTGGTGATCTCGTCGTCGTTGTAGAGTCCGAGATACTTTTGCGGCGTATCGGGCAGCAAACGCGAGAAGACCTGCGCGGTGGTCAATTCCGCGTTCAGCTCTTCGGTCTCGCGCGTCATGCGCAGCGCGTCGTGGTCGCCGCACACCTGCACGCACTCGCCGCATCCCTTGCACAGGTCGGACACAAAGATCGAGAAGAGGCCGCCCTGACCCGGGTTCTTCGCTTCGACCGTACGGAAGATCGCCGGCACATTGTTGTACGCGAGCGGCAGCTTGTCGATGATGCCACAGAACTGTTCGCGCGACGCATCGGCGATACCGCCGATCGCCGCGGCTTCTTCTCGCACGATGGTCTTGAAGGGGAGCGATTCCTTCGCCTTCACCGCGTCCATCATGCGCGTGCGGGCACGCGACTCGAGCGCCGGCAGTTCGCCGAGCAACGTCTGCCGGTCGCCGCCATCGCGCACGTAGTTCATGACGGCAGTACGCAGAACTGTGCCGACTTCCTGTGCGGTATTGGGAAGTGCTGTATCCGGACACACCGAAATGCACTCCATGCACTGGGTGCAGTTCTCAGCGACGTAGACCGGCGTTTCACGACGTGCCACGTACTTGGACTGCGTCGCGCCCGTGCCGGCGGCCATGATTCCGACCGACGCCAATGCGCTCGCAGGCTGATGATAGCCAAGATTCGCGCGGTACTCGGCGTCGAAGGTGGCCACAGTCTTGAGCGGTGCGCGGGCGAGCTGCGTGGTGGGCATCGAGATGCCGCCACCGCCGCACGAGCCACAGCCCGCCGTGGGCGGGAACAGGTGATCACCCAGCGGCGCCAACAGCGGATTGCGCATGCTCGAGCGATCGGCGTCGCCCATTTCGCCGCGCGTGATCTCCACCACGCGCGAGAAGCCCTCGTCCATCACTGTCATGTTGGAGTCCACAACCGAGTCACCGAATCGCGCAAACTTCTTCACGTACTGCTTATGCACGATCTTGCGGAACTCTTCCGGCGAGATGTGATACCGGTCGAGGAACGGCGAAACCTTGAAGAAGGCGCCCAGGAACGAGTTGCCCTGCATACGGAGCTGGAGCTCCGTCTGGTTCGTCGCCTTTCGTGCGATGTCGAAGCCGGGGAGGATGAACACCTTGATGTCCTGCTCGACAATGAACTCGCGGTGCATCGCCGGAATTCGCTGCCAGGCACTGCTCGCACTCTCGCTCGACTCCCACACGAGTACGCCGCCGCGCTTGAGACCCTCCAGCGGGTTGGTGTGCGTGAATGCCTTTGGATCGCAGCAGAGCACGACGTCTACGTGATTGAGTTCGCAGTTCACCTTGATCTGCGACGGCGCGACGGTGAGGTAATAGTTCGTTGGCGCGCCCTTCTTTTCCGATCCGTACTTGGGATTGGCCATCACGTACAGTTTGTCTTCGACCACACCATCGGCGTTGTACGTCGGGTCCTGATCGTTGAGGTACTGACCCAGGTCGCCGATGATCGCGCCGAGGTTCTTGCCGGTGGTGATCATGCCCCAGCCGCCGATCGAGTGAAAGCGCACGGCAATCGCGCCTTCGGGGAGGAGGCTGGGCGTATCCTTGCTGATCACGGCATACGGGTGCTGCACACCAAGCACGAAGTAGGTCTCGCCTTCGTCGGCCGTGCGGCCATCGGTGCGCGACGACACGCCGGTCGCGAATTCGTACGCGCCAATGACGTGCTCCGGGCGGAAGTCGCGCGAGCCAATGCCGTAGGCACCGCGGAAGAGTCGCGGCGTTTCATCCTGCGTCAGCGCCGGGTGCGCCCCCCCGAAGCGCGTGCCTTCGTGAGCCTTGCCGAGCGCAACGCGAATGTCGCGCGCGAGCGGATTGTCGCCGGCGAAGCTTTCGTCCGTGCGCTCGAGTACGATCACGCGCTTCTTGCCGCGCAGTGCTTCGATGACCGCATCTTCGGGGAAGGGGCGAATCACGTTGATGTGAATCGATCCCACCTTCGCGTTGCGCTGCTCGCGCAGATAGTCGCAGGCCGCCTCGATGTTCTCGGCCGCGCAGCCAAGTGAGACGAACACCGTGTCAGCGTCATCGGTCTTGTACTGCGTCACGAGGCCGTATGTGCGACCAGTGAGCTCGCCGAATTCGTGATACGCTTCGGTGAGCATTGGCAGAACATGCTCGCTGAAGTTGTTGCGACGCGCCACCACACCGTTCATGTGGTGTTCCTGATTCTGTACCGGACCAAGCAGCGCCGGATTCTTGAGATCCATCATCTGGGGCACGCGACGACGCGTGGGCCCGAAGAGCTCTCGCTGCGCGGGAGTGGGGCAGGGGACGACCTCATCGGCCGCGCCGAGGTATTCGCGGAGGAACTCCGCTTCAGGCGCGAGATACATGCGCTCACTGTGCGTCGTGAGCATGCCGTCCTGGATGTTCATCCCCGGATTGAGCGACAGCTCGCAGGTCCTGCGCAGAATGATCGCCTGATCGGCCGCCTGCTGCGCGTCGCGCGCCATCAACATGATCCAACCCACGTCGAGCGCCGCGTAAATGTCGTCGTGGCCGCAGTGCACGTTGAGCGCATGCTTCGTGAGTGCGCGGGCGCCTACTTCGAGCACCATCGTGGAGAGCTTGCCCGGCGCGTGGTAATACTGCTCCATCGCGTAGACGATGCCCTGACCGGACGTGAAATTGACCGTGCGTCGACCGGTCACCGCGAACGCAGTCGCGCCACCCTGCGCGGCGTGCTCGCCTTCTGTTTCGGCCGCGACTTTCTGCTGCCCCCATACATTCAGCTCGCCGGTGGCGAACGATGCCTGATAGATCTCGCCGCCTTCGGTGGACGGAGTGATGGGGTAGAAGACACCACCCTCCGTGATTCGCGTCTCGACGTACTGCGTGACGAGTTGATTGCCACTGCACGTCACGTGGTAGCCGGGGTACTTGTGCTTCCCGTGGTGCGAGACGGTCGAGGAGCTGGCGGAGGCCGTAGCGTCGGACATGTCTTGTGGGGCGTAGGGGTGCGGAACCTACGGGGGGAGGCGAGGGCCGGTAGACCGGGCCATCAGCAAGACGTTGCGCTCCGGACCAAGAACCCGCCATCAGGAAGCCCCCCACGGCGCCCCGGTTTTGGCGATTCCTTGGCAAGGGGCCGAACGGCGTGCACCGTAGGGACATGATTGCCAACAACCATTGGGGCCGGCGCGTATTGCCGCTCCTCGCCGCCATCGTGGTCCAGACGGGATGTGCCACCGGATCGCAGCAGGACAAAGCCACGGTCACGCCCATCAAACCGCCGCGTACGCCAATGGCCGAGGAGGGAGCGAGCGCGGCGATCACGCGCTTTTCGTTCATCGCCTACGGTGACACGCGCGGACGAAACGATGGCGTCGAGATCCAGACGGAGCACGAGGCTGTGGTGTCGTCGATGCTCGAGACGATCGCTCGGCTCAAGACCGGCCCCGACCCGGTGCGCTTCGTCCTGCAGAGCGGTGACGCGGTGGTGAACGGACAGGATCCGCGTCAGTGGAACGTGAGCTTTGTTGGCCTGATCAATCGACTTACGCAGGAAGGCGACGTGCCGTACTTCCTGGCGCCTGGCAACCACGATGTCACGGCCGCCGAAGCGTTGTATGATCGTGGACGTCGCGAGGGGTTGGCGAACTATCTGCAGGCGATCGAACCGCTCATCCCCGCGAACGGATCATTGCGTCGACTCGATGGCTATCCCACCTACGCGTTCGGATACGGCAACACGTTCGTGATCGCGTTCGATTCGAACATTGCCGACGACGCGCGACAGTTCTCCTGGGTCAAAGCACAACTCGACGGACTCGATAAGGCGCGCTACAAGCACATCGTCGCGCTCTTTCATCACCCGGTGTTGAGTTCGGGGCCGCATGGTGGCACCACGATCGAACCGCCGGCCGATGCGGTGCGCCGACGGTTCATGCCCCTTTTTCGACAGCATCATGTGCAGCTGCTGATCACGGGGCACGAGCATCTCTTCGAACATTGGGTCGAGCGATACA
This sequence comes from uncultured Gemmatimonadaceae bacterium, assembly GCA_966112585.1. Classification (GTDB taxonomy): domain Bacteria; phylum Gemmatimonadota; class Gemmatimonadetes; order Gemmatimonadales; family Gemmatimonadaceae; genus Gemmatimonas. The sequence goes on along the minus strand of CBHWDN010000014.1, from coordinate 58,590 downwards.
GCGACGCACAGGGGAAATGGCGACTCGATGAAGTCGTGAGCGGCGGCGGTGGTGCGCCGCTGTACACCTTCACCGGCAACCCGGATCAACGCGCGTATTTGCGATCGACGAACGGGAACGGCGTACAGCTCACCCAACTGGCGAAGCCGGGTCCGCGTCCAGGAGACTCACCGTACCACTTCTGCATCATCCATGTCGACGGAGACGCGATGTGGATGGAAGTGGTGCCGGTAGGATCAACCTGGCGGCCGTACGCGACGGGACGCGTGACGCTGACGGATTCGGTGCGGTGACGGCGGTGACTGCGGAGGCTCGAAAGCGGAAGCGGATACTGCGGCAAAATGGACTGCGGGGAAGTGCGGCTTCTTATGGCGCACCGTCGGCTTGCTCGCGGTAGTCCTTATCCTGGGTGTTCGGGCGGCTTGAGTTTGGGGTCGTGCGGTTTGTGAACGGCGTGCCAGTCGCGTCTGCCGCGTGATGCTGTTGGCGCTGGGGGTTCTGGAAGCGATCGAAGGCCATGTACATGGTGCTGCTCTCCTTCCGGACGTATGCCGGATACGAAGAAGGCCCCTCCGTGGGAGGGGCCTGGGCAATCCTTCGCTCAGCCGCCGCTCCCGTTTGGTATCGGGAGGGGCGGGGAGTCGCGCTTACATCGCCGCGACGCTCTGGCCCTGCTCCCGAGTCGTAAGTACGACAAGAATCGCCGTAACAAGAAGCGTTACGACGACGGGAATAAGGCTGATAAGTCGGGCCGAGGCCCAGAGCGACGCGGTCATGATTTCTAGCATCGGTCTGGGCCTCGGAAAAGTCAAGCGGTTCGTGGGAAGTTTGAAGCGTTACTTCTTGAGCGTGATGCGGATCGCGCCGCCGGCGGCATCGGGGCCGTACAGATTGGTCGCCGCGACGCCCTTCACGACTTCCACGCTTTCGATGGCGTTGGGCGAGAGTTTGTCGAGATCGGCCTTCGTGGACTTCTTGCCGTCTATGAAGATCAGCGGTTCGGCGCGGGCGCCTTCGACCTTCTTGTAAAAGATGCCGTTCACGATCTTGCCGGAGTCGCTCACCATCACGGCATCGGACTTGGTGTTGGACGCGAGCAGGTGGCCCTGAACGACCTTCGCATCACCCTTCTTCGTGACAATGCTGATTTCATTGTCCTTCGCGCTGCCCTTGCGAACGTTGATCGTGATGATCGAGTCGGCAACGATTCGCTTCGCATCCGTCGCGGCGACACGCTTGCCGTCAACGATGTAGACGGTGTTCACGCTGTCGAGGCGCACCGCCTTGCCGATCTTCGTCTCGGCCTTGGCGACGTCCATGCCCTGGAGTTCTGTCGCGGTGGGCAGTTCAGCGCCGCAGGCGGCGAGCAGTGCCGCCGAGCCAACGAGGAGCGCCGAGACGCGACGCGCAGCAAGGAAACGAGTGGGGCGAGCAGTCATCGTGCGAAGTCTCCGTTCGAGGTGTGACGGGCGGTAGGAAAAGGCAGGAGCACCAAGGGGAATGCGGGGGCGGGGCATGGCCGCCGAGAGTTCAATGAGGAGCTGTCCGTAGCGCCGCGTGTTCGTGCCGCGAGCCAACACGCGGGCATCGCAGTCGAGCTCAATCGCGAGTCGCAGTCGGGCGAGCATGAACCAGGCAGCGACGTTCCACGGCATCAGTGCGACGAGTGCGCATCCAGCGAGGAGCAGCTGCGGATCACCAGCCGCGATGTGCGCGGCCTCGTGCGCCACCACGAGTCGCTGCTCTTCCTCGCTGCGTTCGAGCAACCAGGCCGGTACGACGATTGCCGGAGTGGCCGCCCCAATCACTACCGGGCCAGTGCTTTCGCTGACGTGCACTGGCGTTCCCGCCATTTCATGCCGCTCCGCGCGATCAAGCAGCGCGCGCTGACGGCGATAGCTCAGCAGCAGCACCAACGCGATGCCGCCACTCGTGATGGGCCACGCGACAAGCAGCAAGCGACTCATCGGCGCGGGTATGCGCGTGCCGAAGTCGAGCGCTCTCGAGGCGACGGCGGTCATGGCCGCCTCCGGTGCGGCGCGGAGCTCGGTGAGCCGATTCGAAACTCGGGTCCAGAGCGTTGGTTCTACCGCGAGTGTGCCATCGGTCCTGAGCGGCAATCCGGTGAGCACGAGCGCAGGGCGCGTTGAGGAACGACGCAGCGGCTGTGTTGCAGTGATACCGGCCGCCGCAATGAGTGCGACCGCCCAGACGATGCGCGCCGGAACCGCGCGACCAACCAGATGCTGCGCCAGCAGTGCGGCTCCAGCGACCAACGCCGACATTAACGCCGACACCACCAGCCAGCTGCTCAGAAATGCGGTGGTCATTCGCCCTCCTCGAGCCGCTCGGCGAGCAGCGCATGCATCCGCTCGAGCTCTTCGCGGCTCAACTTCCGGTCGCTCACGAGCTGCGCGAACATGCGCTCCGACGACCCCTGAAAGATCGCGTCGCGAATGCGGCCGATGGCGCTCTTACCGGCCTTGTCGGCGGCGACGGTGGGGAAGTAGCGGTACGCCCGACCCTCGGGCTCATGCCGGACGTACCCCTTGTCCTCGAGCGTCTGCAGCGCCGACAGCACGGAGGTGTAGGCGAGGTCCTCGTCGAGATGCTCGCGCACATCCGCCACACTGGCCGAGCCCAAGCGCCAGAGGACGGACATGACAGCGAGTTCTCGCGGTGGGAAATGGTAGTCGGTCACGCGGCTCGGAGCGGCTTGGGGTGGGCAGTGACTACTGATTCTTCCGTAGGATAGGGCGGGCTTTGGGAATTGTCAACTGGTTTTTCCGTAGATGCTTTCGGCGGCCTCGGCGAAGGCGGCGCTGGGGCAGGATCGCAAACTGCCGTCACCGGGCATCCCAGGCGTCCCGGGCATCCGGGAGGGCACAGCGGGGCCGAAGGTCGTGCCGGACACAATCACAAGGAACTCAATGGTGAACAACGCTGTGATGGAGCCACTCACGCAGGCCCCAGGGATGCCCGGGACGCCTCGGATGCCCGGTGCCTGCAGTGATTCAATTACAGGTCCATCTGACGAACTTGCGTATGACGACAGTCAGGTAATTGAATAACTGCCGTCACCGGACATCCCGGGCATCCTTGAGTTTCTGTTTACACCAAACAGGTTGCCACCGCATCACGCAGCGACTGAATCCCATCGCGGCCCTTGGGAATGAACTCATGCGCAAACACGCCATCGTACGGCAACGCTGCGATCGCATCGGCAATGCCGCGGTAGTTGAGCTCCTGGCCGCCGTCGATTTCGTTGCGGCCTGGTACGCCCGCGGTGTGGAAGTGCGCGATCCACGGCAGATTTGCTTTGATGGTGGCGATCACGTCGCCTTCCATCACTTGCATGTGATAGATGTCGTAGAGCAGGCGGAAGCTCGGTGAGTTCACACCCCTCGCCACCTCGACTGCCCATGCCGTGTGATCGGCGTGGTAGTCCTTGTGATCCACTTTGCTGTTCAGCATCTCCATGCACAGCACCACACCGTGCTTCTCGGCGGTCGGCATGAGGCGCTTGAGGCCCGTGATGCAGTTGGCGATGCCTTCGCCGTCGCTCAAGCCCGCCTTATTGCCGCTGAATACCACGATCTTTCTGACGCCGGCGGCGGCGGCGCGCGGAATGTAGGCCTCGCCGTCAGTTACCAGCTTGTCATGCTGGTTGAGGCGGTTGAAGCCCACCGGAATGGTGCCCCAACTGTTGCCCATCGTGCATTCGAGGCCGTATTGCCTGGGGACCTCCCATTCGTCGGGGCCGAGCAAGTCGACGCCAACGAGTCCCATGCTTTTGGCCGCTGCGCACAGGTCGTGAATCTTCGTGCTCGCGTAGCACCATCGCGCGACGCTTTGACGGAGACGACCGCGCGGCATCGGACCAAGTGCTTCGGCCGCCGCAGCAAGCGGCGACAGGGCCGCACCAACCGCGCCGGCGCCTACCGAGGCGATCACGTCGCGTCGCGACATCGAGTGCTTGGGCATCAGAGACTCCGCCGCTTGAGTTCAGCCACCGCATGCGCGGCAGCACGTGCAGTGAGCGCCATGTAGGTGATCGACGGATTCTGACACGCCGTTGACGCCATCGCCGATCCGTCGGTGATGAAGAGGTTGGGCACATCCCACGACTGATTCCAGCCGTTCAACACGCCGTCTTTTGCCGTCTTCGCCATCCGCGCGCCACCCATTTCGTGAATGCAGTGTCCCGGCGGATGCATCGTGCGGCTCGGACGCACGTCGGTGCATCCGGCCGCTTCCATGAGTTCGACACCGCTGGCGATGATGTCCTTGTTCATCGCGATCTCATTCGCGCGCCACGTCACGTTGATACGCGCCGCGGGGACGCCCCACTTGTCCTTGACCGACTGGTCAAGCGAAATGGTGTTGTCCTCGTACGGGAGGGTCTCGCCCCAACCGCCAACACTCAGCCCCCACGGTCCGAGGTCGTCGATCAGGCTTTGCTTGAACGCCGCGCCGTAGCCACGCATACCGCTGCCGCGCCCCCACCCGCCACGGCTCGAGCCGCCCTGCATGCCGTAGCCGCGCACGAAGTCCTTCGACTCCGTCTTCACATTGCGGAAGCGCGCCACGTAAATGCCGTTCGGCCGACGTCCCACCGTGCGCTTGTCGAGGAAGCCCGGAAACGATCCGCCAGCACCCGAGCCATAGTGATGATCCATCACGTACTTGCCCAGCGTACCGCTCGAATTGGCGAAGCCATCGGGGAAGCGCGTGCTCTTGGAGTTGAGCAACAGTCGTACGCTTTCAATCGTTGAGGCGCAGAGAAAGACAACCTTCGCCTCGAAGATGTGCTCTTGCATGGTGGCCGAATCGATCACACGCACGCCACGGGCACGGCTGCGCTTGGCGTCGAAGAGCACCTCAGTCACCACGCTGTTCGGCCGTAGCGTGAGCTTGCCCGTCTTGCGCGCCGCTGGCAGCGTGCTGCCGATGGAGTTGAAGTAGGAATGCGTCACACAGCCGCGTTCGCACGGGCCGCAGTAATGGCACGCCGCGCGACCGTTGTGATTCTGCGTGAGCACCGCCGCGCGGCCAATCGTGAGCACGCGCTCGCCGCCAAACTTCTTCAGGAGGTTCTCGCGCGCCGCACGTTCCACCACCGTCATCTGCATGGCGGGGAGGAACTCACCGTCGGGGAGTTGCGACAGCCCTTCATTCGCGCCAGTGATGCCGATGAAGCGCTCGACGTGCGAGTACCAGGGCGCGATGTCCTTGTAGCGGATGGGCCAGTCGGTGCCATGGCCGTCCTTCGCATTCGCGCCAAAGTCGAGATCACTCCACCGATACACCTGACGCCCCCAGGTGAGTGAGCGTCCGCCAACCTGTCGGCCGCGGAACCACTTGAACGGCGCGTTGTCGGGCGTGGTGTACGGATTCTCGATGTCGTTCACGAAGAACTTGTGGCCGACTTCATCGCAGGCGTAGCATTGTCCCTGAATAGGCTGCGTTTTCGCGATCGCGTTTCGATCGCCCCAGCCGCGGAACTTCATGTCGTACGCCTGCACATGCTCGACGAAATCCTTGCCCGCGAAGTCGAGTGGACCGCCAGCCTCGAGCACCACCGTTTCGAGTCCGCGCTCGGTGAGCTCCTTCGCGGCCCACCCGCCGCTGATGCCTGAGCCAACGACAATAGCGTCGAAGACCCGTCGCTGACGGGGCTGACGCGTGCCGAGAGAAATGAGCGTGCTCGTGGAATCACTCATCGCGGCCCGCTCCCTTGGTCGGCATGTCGGCTGCGCCATCAAAGTGGCCCGGCATGATCTGTGTCTTGAGCACGTCCTTCTGCACGCGCTCGCTGGTGAAGTAGCCGTGAATCACGAGCCCCTTGATGCGGCTATAGCCGCGCGCGGCGGGTGTCGTGCGATCAGCGGGCGCATCGAGCGCGTCCATGACCTGCGTGAGCGGCGCGCCGGTAAGTCCCGCGAGCGATTGGTTCGTGAGCTGCTTCGACAGTGCATCCATCGCGTCGAGGCCGGTAGCCAGTGCGGTGCGTTCGGTGTCGGAGTAGTAATCCGATTGAATCACTTCGATCCACGCCAGCACATTCACATCGTTCGCGCTTGGCGAGTCCGTACGCGGAATGATGGCATCTGCGACCGTGCGGATGATTGCACGATGGGCCTCGCTCAGCGCCGCAAGCGGTGCGTGTGCCGTCTTGAGCGAAGAAAGTCGCGCCCATGCGCGGGCAGACTGTGCCTCGGCTTCATGAGGGACAAGCGAGAGGGCCGCCGCAGCTGCAGCAGCCCTCAGAAAATCTCGACGTTCCATCGCGGCCGGGGCAGGGGAATCCCATAAAGGCGATCCCGTTGGGGACCATCCCGGCGCGACGGCCGAGATTACTGCACTTGGATGTACAGCGGCGTTGGCCAGAGCCGCAAGATCGCTTCGCGGCTGGTGGGCGGATTGTCGTTCCGCAGCTTGGAGAACTGCTTCCACCCGGTGAACTGCACCGGCTCCTTCTTGATGTAGCTGTAATACGAATCGCGCTTGAGCCACGGCGCGCCGAAGCCGTCCATGTCCATCACGATCTGCACGCGCGGATCGAGCTTGATGCTCTCGTAGTTCGTCACGCCCTTGCGGGTAAAGCGGTGCACGACGAGGACTTTGGGCGGGAGCTTGTACTTGTCTACGAGCTCCTGGAGGTACTTCGACGCGTAGTTGATGTCCGCCGCGTCGTAGCTGCCGATCTTCTTGCCGGGCTTGTTCCCGTCCTTCATGGAGAACTCGGGATCGATGCCCAGGTGCACGTCGGGGCGCTTGAGGAAGCGCTCCAACCACGGCAGCTCCTGCTGCAGCGTGCTATGTCCCACCTGCACGTCCACGAACATCAGCGCCTTCCTGCGCTGCGCCCAGCCATAGACCTTTTCGATCAGCGCGCTGTCCATGCGCAGTCGATACTTGCCATCTCGTCCCGGGTCGCCCTGAGCGACGATCGAAATGAGATGCAATGCGGGCTGCACGGGATGCGACGGATCCGCCTTGTTCCACGCGGCCACTTCGACATCGAGCTTGGCGAGCATGTCATCCGGCTCGAACTCGCCAAGGATACCCATGCGCTTCGACAGCGGATTGCCGTAGAACGCCACGATACGCTTGGTCGGCAGCAGCGACCCGGCAATGGGGGCCGGCATTTTGGGTGGCCAGAGCGAATCGAGATCACTTCCCTGATCGCGATACGACAGGTGACGATCACCCGAGGAGGGGCCAAGACTTCCACCGGTCGTCTTCCTGACAGTGGTGTCCTGTTTCCCAGTGGTCGTCTTTTTGGCGACGGCCTTCTTCACCGGCTTGCGAACCGGCGTCTTGGTGGCCGAAGCCGGCTTGGTCGTATCGGTGGACTGCGCCTCCAGCGACGCAGTGGAAAGCAGCAGGACGGCGGCGAGCGTAGTCGCTCGCGGCAACAGAGAAACGCGCATGTTTTGACTGATCGTGTCGGCACGGGGCCGGTCGCACGCGCAACCGGACGTGACGATGAGGTTAACTGGAGCAACTCGCCAGTTGTAGTACACGGCTGAGAGGCGCTTTGGCTGGGCTCGGTCGTACATCACGAAGTCGCCTCCGCACACCTGCACAGGTGCGGTTTGGTACCCCAGTGGCAGCCAATGTATTGGCACGCTAGTGTGGGCCCATGCAGATCACCTTTGACTCTCAGGTAGCCGTCGTCACCGGCGGCGCGAACGGAATTGGACTGGCCACGGCACGTCGACTGGCGCAGAGTGGCGCGCGCATCGCGATCTGGGATCGCGTGGCGGCGGCCGGCGAGGCGGCGCGCGCCGTGCTCACCGCCGACGGATTCACAGTGACGTTCATCGAAACTGATGTCACCGATCGCGCGAGTGTAGATGCCGCCGTCGCGGCAACGCTCGCCGCCTACGGTGCGATTGACATCCTGATCAACAACGCCGGCATCACACGCGATGCGCAGTTGGTGAAGGTGAAGGATGGCGTTGCGAGTGGCGGCATGAGTGAGGCCGATTTTGACGCGGTCGTTTCGGTCAATCTCAAAGGCGTCTTCACCTGCACGCAGGCGGTGGTGCCGCATCTGCTCACGCGCGGACGTGGTCGCATTATCAACGCATCGAGCGTGGTCGCGATGAACGGCAACTTCGGACAGACGAACTACGTCGCCACGAAGGCCGGTGTGATTGGCATGACGCAAGTCTGGGCGCGCGAACTGGGCAAGCGTGGCATCACGGTCAACGCGATTGCCCCCGGCTTCATTGCGACCGAGATGACGGCCAAGATGCCGGCGCCAGTGCTCGAAGGGATGGCGTCGCACACGCCGCTTGGTCGATTGGGATCGCCCGACGATGTCGCCAACGCCTACTGCTTTCTTGCGTCCGCTCAGGCCGGTTTCATCAACGGCGCCGTCCTTGCGGTCGACGGCGGTCTCGTCATCGGTACCTGATCGCCTCGCCGTTCACTTGCGAGGCGACGTCACCAGGTCGGTGATCTGCTTGAGATCGTCGAGAGACGGCAAGGCACCCCATGCCCCTTCGCTCTTGGGCGCCGCGTAGGTCATGCGCTGCTGAATGATCGCCGCACGTCGCGTGGCAATGCTGCCGCGCGGCGACCAGCGCCGTGGCGCGGGAAGAATGGCCGCCAATCGCGCCGCTTCATCGCGCGACAGTGAAAACGCGCTTTTGTGAAAGTGGTAGCGCGCCGCCGATTCAGCGCCGAACTGATTCGGCCCCCACTCCGCGAGATTCAGGTAGATGTCGAGGATGCGCTCCTTCGACAGCAACAGCTCGAGCCACAACGCAACGTACGCCTCGAGTCCTTTGCGAATGAACGAACGTCCGTTCCACAGGAACAGGTTCTTGGCGACCTGCTGCGTGAGTGTTGACGCGCCACGCAGCTTGCCACCACGATTCTTGCGTTCGAGCGCCTTCTGCATCTCCACGAAGTCGATGCCGTGATGCAGATAGAAGCGATCGTCCTCGGAAGCCAGCACCGCACGCCGCAGATTTGGCGACATCGATGAGCGCGAGATCGTTTCGTGATCCGGCCAGATGGGTCGATCACCGTTCAGTGTGCGCTGCACGACTCGCTGCAGGAGTACGGCCGTGACATAGGGCTGCACGACCGTGAGCGGCAGAATAAACACCGCCGGCGCGATGGCCAGCAACGCACCGCTCACAAGGAGGCGTTTCCACCACGACTTCGGCCACCACTTGAACCACCTGAACGTCTTCCCAGACGACTTGCCGGCCTTCTTGGCCATCACGGTTCGCGCAGATGGGGAGGAGTGTCGGGCGGCTGGCGACGCCAGCGACGGTGCTGCCAGAAGTATTGCGCCGGATACTCCCGAATACGCGCCTCGAGCATCTGGGTGAAGCGCAGAACGATCGCGTCGACGTCCTGTTCGCGGTCGCCAGTGGGCGTGATCTCCACTGGCTCGATGTACATACGGTACAAACTGTTTGGCTGACGCACTGCCACGATCATCAGCACCGGCGCACCGAAGCGCAACGCGAAGACGGCCGGCCCGCGAGGCGTTTTGGCTGGTCGCCCAAAGAACGGCACGAAGGTGCTCGCCAATCCCAACGCGTCGTGGTCGCTGACAAACGCGACGAGATGATTGTCACGCAGCGCCCGTGGCGTCTTGCGAACCGCATCCTTGTCGTGAATCACCGACATGCCGATCGCTTCGCGGGTGCGCGTCACGTACGCCTCGAAGATCGGATTCGCCATGCCGCGGGCCACGGCGTCAACCGGAATTCCACGGGCGGCCATGTAGGCGCCGGCGTACTCCCAGTTGCCGAGGTGCCCGGTGACGGCGATCAGACCCTTGCCAAGTGCCATGGCGGCGTCGACATGTTCCCAGCCATCGACACGTTCCATGCGCGCGAGAATATCGTCGCGTGAAATACCGGCCATGATGCCGGTTTCGATCGAGGTGCGACCCAGACTGTCGTACGACGCAGCGGCCAGCGCGAGCACGTCCTCTCGACTGCGTTCGGGAAACGCCGCGGCGATCTGTCGCTCCACGACGCCGGCGCGAATGCCCAGCGGCTTGTACACGAAGCGTGCGATCCGGCCGCCAATCGCGCTCGCGGTGCGCCAATCGAGGAGGCGCAATCCGGCGACTGCAGCGCGGGTCGCCCAGTACTCGAGGCGATGCGAAAGCGTGGGACTGCGTGGCGGGGCCGGTTCGGACATAGCCGGAGAATAATACCCCCGACCATATTCCACGTGATGAGCACATCGAATCCCGCCGTTCCCGATTCGCAGGCATCGCAACGGCTGGTGCAGATCGGCCTGTTGGTGAATGCGCTGCTGGCGATCGTGAAGTTGGTCGCGGGTCTGGTGGGGAATGCCTACGCGCTGGTGGCCGACGCCATCGAAAGCGGCATGGATATGATCGGATCCGTCGTGGTGTGGAGCGGGCTTCGCATTGCGAGCCGGGACGCGAATGAGCGCTATCCATTCGGCTACGGGCGGGCGGAAGCCATGGCTGGCGCCATCGTCGCCTCGCTCATGCTGGGCGCTGCGGCGGGTATCTCGATCGAGGCCGTGCGTGAGATTCGCACGCCGCACCACGCTCCCGCACCGTGGACGCTGGCGGTGCTGGTGGTGGTGATCGTGGTGAAGGAGGTGTTGGCGAAGCGCGTCATGGCGGTGGGCGAAGCGACAGGCAGCGTGGCAGTCGCCGCCGATGCCTGGCATCACCGGAGTGATGCGATCACGTCGGGCGCCGCGTTCATCGGCATCAGCATCGCAATCATCGGTGGTCCGGGTTGGGAGCCGGCCGACGATTGGGCCGCGCTGGTCGCGGCCGCGGTAATCACGGTGAACGGGTTGCTGATTCTGCGCACAGCAGTCGCTGATCTGATGGACAAGGCGCCGCCCCCGTCGCTCATCCAGGCCGTTTCGGAGGCGGCCATGGCGACCAGTGGCGTGCTGGCCATCGAGAAGCTCAAGGTTCGCAAGACAGGAACGGCCTTTTACGTCGATATTCATGTGCAGGCCGACCCGGCAATGTCGCTGCATGACGCGCACATTCTGTCAGGGCGTGTGAAGGGGGCCATTCGCCAGCGCGTTCCGGCAGCAGCCGGTGTGTTGATTCACATGGAGCCATTCGAACCCGCGATCACCGCATGAGCGACAAGGCTGACAAGCACGCTGATTCTCTCGAGACGCTGCGACTCGCGCCGGTAGCGCCGGGCGATCGACCGGCACTGGGTGGGAAGGCGGCTCGCATGGATGACGCGCCGCCCAAGCGCGCGCTTCAGGCCGCGACGGACGTGCTGTTGACGCGACTGACCACGTTGCAGGACGCCTTCCATGCGGATGCACGCAAGTCACTGCTCCTGGTGTTGCAGGGTCGCGATGCGGCTGGAAAGGACGGCGTGATCAAGACGGTGTACGGCGCGTTCAATCCGGGCGGCGTGCAGGTTGCATCGTTTGGCCCGCCAACGGAACGCGAGCTGTCGCACGACTATCTCTGGCGGGTGCATCAGGTGGTGCCGCACCGCGGCATGATCGGCGTCTTCAATCGCTCGCACTACGAAGACGTGCTGGTCGTGCGCGTACGTGAACTCGTGCCCAAGCAGCGGTGGGAACAGCGGTACGATCAGATCAACGCGTTCGAAGCGATGCTTGCCGAAAACGACGTGATCATCCGCAAGTGCTTCCTGCATGTCTCTCGCGACGAGCAGCGCGATCGCTTGCGTGAACGACTCGACGACCCCACGAAGAACTGGAAGTTTCGACTCGGCGATCTCGACGACCGCGCCAGGTGGGATGACTACACTGAGGCGTATCAGGACATGCTCGCGCGTTGCAGCACGCCGAGCGCGCCGTGGTACGTCGTGCCGTCCGACAGCAAAACGCTCCGCAACTATTTGATCGCCCGCATGCTGGTGGATACGCTCGAGGCGCTCAATCCGCAGTATCCGCCCATGAAGGATGAAGTGCGTGAGGCCGCGCGTGGGTTCAGGTAAACGGCGCGTCGTTTCACTCCTGCTGCTGAGCGGATTGACCGCGGCAGCAGGACAGGCGCAGGCACGAGCGCAGAGCGGAGCGGCCGGAAGCTGGCCGTCGGCGCCCGCCTCGCTACCGCTTCGCGAATTGGCCGAACGTCGCTTCGATGGCGCGTCCGGGCTGCACGCGACGACCGCGTTCGCCATGGCGCTCGATTCGACCGGCACGGCGTGGATTGCCGCAGATGACGGGCTCTATCGCTATGTGAGTGGCACGTGGCGCCGCGATGTCCTGCAGGATGAGTTCGACTATCAGCAGGTGCGCTCGCTGCTGTTCGATCGAGCCGGAACAGCGTGGGTTGGCACTCGCCGCGGTGTCATCCGTCGGCCGGTGCATGGCACGCCAGTCGTCTATCGCGACCGCAACGGACTGCCGGGACCGGTCGCGTACAGCCTTGCCGAAAGTCGCGCGGTTGATGGCACGCCGCGCATTGTGGTGGGTGGATCGAACGGCGTGGCCTGGTTCAATGGGTCAGCGTTCGTTCCGTTAAGTATGCCGAGGTTGCGCGCGCCCTGGGTGGGCGTGATGGTGGCATCCGCCGTTTCGCCGCAAGGAGATCCGGTGCTGTGGGCGGCGAATTCGGCTGGCGGTGTTGCGTCGTTTTCCCGCGGCTCTTGGCGGATCTTTGACGCCGCCGAAGGACTTACACCGCCCGACGCGCAGTTCATTCTGCCCATTGACAGTGGTGCACTGCGCGGTGTGTACGTTGCCACTATCGATGGTGTGTTCGCCTCGACTGGCGTCGACTCCGTCGCGCGATTTGCCGTGATGACGGGTTCGCCGCGCGGCGTGTTTCGTCTCGCGTTCGTGCCGCGTGTCGGTGGTGGTGATGAACTCTGGGCGGGGACCATTGACGGAACCTTGTGGCGCTATCGTCGTGGATCATGGGTTCGGATCGAATCCAGTATCTCCGCGCGCCGTGGCACTGTCACGCTGTTGCAGGCGTTCGCTGATCACGGCGGTGGCACCTCGATCTACGCGTCGGCGCGCAACGGCTCGCTGGCGCGTCTGACGTACGGGGTCGCGGCAAGCGCCGATCTGACGAGAGGCCAAACGTTGCCGCTCGTAACGGCGCTCACTGCGACGTCCACCGCCGGGCAGGCGGATCACTTGTGGGTCGGCACGCAGGACAATGGACTGCTGGAGATCCCGCCCGTCGGGCCGATTCGTGTGCATCCGTTTGCGAAGGGCATGACGCATGGCTTGGCGACGCTATTGCGTCGCGTGGTGGTGTCTGCTCCCAGTCTCACGCCACCAACTGAATCGTCAACGGTGGCGATCGCCGCGAATGTTCCGTGGCAACAGCGCGGCGCCAACTTTGAAGCGTTCGGTACAGGGCTCTCGGGCGAAGTGATTCACGACCTCGCCCGCGTGCGCATGCCCACTGGGTTGTCGTCGTTGGTGGTGAGTACGGATCGCGGCGTACGCGAATGGAGCGGAAAGTCCTGGGAAGTCGTTCCCGGGCTCGACGGCGACCCAGTCGCCGGCATTCTCGATGGCTCGGTCGACGGCGAGGCCGTCCTGTATCTCGGCGCCGACCACGCCGTTCGCATCTTCGGACGCAAAGGGCTCCGTGTGGATTCGCTCCCGGCCGTTGGGAGTGTTTCCACGGGGAAGGGTGTGGTCTCGCATTTGTGCCGTACGCGCTCCAGGAGCGGTGCACGCATCTTTGCGCTGGACAGTGAGCGCGGTGTCTTCTGGCGCGACGAAACGGGCAGTGGCACGTGGCACGCGTTTCCCGCGAGCCCGATCGTTCCGCTCACCAACATGGGTGTACTCAATCTCGCGTGTATGCCAGCGGGAGAAGTCGCGGTCTCGAGCTACGCCGGACTGACCATTTTCGATGTGTCATCATCCGATACCACGGACTGGCATGTGAGAGCGGCGGTGTCTGATGCGGACGGTTTGCCATCGGTCATGATTGGCACCGTGGCGCAGGGCAGCAGCGGCAGCCTTTGGACGGGAACCGCGTACGGTCTTGGAGTGGTCGACCTGGCGCGCGCGGCGATACCGCCCAGTGGAAAGGTGCTCCTCAACGTCACGGTGGGAATGACCGGCGCGATGGTGCGAGAGGGCGCCGAGCTCACCGGCCAGGACGATGATATTCGCGTCGATCCGCAACTGCTGGCCTATCATCGCGAGGAGTCCACGCGCTATCGCGTGCGCATCACGCGCAAGCGCCCGTGGACGATGGGCGGAGGCACGCACGCGGTGGGCGATGAGTCAGGACAATTGCTCGAGGCGAGCAGTCGCATGTACCACGACCTCATGCCCGGCGACTACACGATTGAGGCGCGGGCCTACGATTGGGCGGGTCGTGAGTACGGCCCCGTGGTGCAACACTTCAGCATTGAAACGCCAATCGGCCTGCGGTGGTACGCACTGGTGTCGTACCTGCTGCTCATTGGCGGCGGACTGACTTCGATCTATCGGTTCCGCGTTGGCACAATCAAGCGCGCGAACGTGGGGCTGATCGCGAGTGAACGTCGCGCTCTCGATAGCGAACGGCGATTCCGCACGCTCTTTGAACAGGCACTCGATGCGCATCTGCTCGTAGGCAACGGTCGTGTGCAGGCGGCCAACGCCGAGGCAGCGCATTTGCTTGGTTCAGAAAAGGGCCGTTCGTTGATCGGTGCCAATGTGAGTACCCTGTTGGGAGACACGTTGCCAATTGCGACGAGTGGCGATCGCCAGGTTCGTCGCGGCGACTTGCTGGTGCCGGTGCAATACACGGTCACCGAAGTGCCAACCGATGATGGGCCGCTCCTGCACATCGTGTTGCGCGACCTCACGGATGTACGAAAGGCCGAGGCCGAACGCGCCTGGTTCGAGGCGCAAGTGCGCGAGGCGCAGAAGCTCGAGTCGCTGGGAACACTCGCTGGCGGCGTTGCGCATGACTTCAACAATCTGTTGGGGGTGGTGCGCGGCAATACCGAGCTGGCGCGCACCGCGCAGCGAAAGGGACGCAGCACCGAGGAATATCTGGTCGCTATTCTCGATGCGAGCGATCGCGCGCGAGACATCGTCAAGCAGATCCTCACCTTCAGTCGCCGCTCCACGCCGACGCGCGAGTACGTGAATCTCTCGTCGCTCATCGTGGACCTGCAGCCGCTGCTCCGCAGAATGGTGCCGCGTACGGTCACGATGTCGGTGGAAGGCACCGATGCCGTGCACTTGCTGATGGGGGACCCAACGCAGCTGCAGCAGTTACTGCTCAACCTCGTGTCGAACGCCGACTACGCGATGCGCGGGCGCACCGATGGACAGCTGGTAATCAGCGTCTCGTCGACACATATCAGCGAGACGTTGCCGGCACCAAATGGCGACGTGGTTCTGCTGCGCGTGCGCGACAATGGCGAAGGGATGAGCGAAGAAGTTCGCGCGCGCATCTTCGAGCCGTTCTTCACCACCAAGCCAACTGGCGAAGGCACCGGCCTCGGTATGGCCGTCGTGCACGGCATCGTGATGTCGCACGAAGGCCGCGCCGAGGTCTCGAGTTCGGCCGGGCAGGGCACGACCTTCGAGATGCGCTTCCCGAAGGCGTCGCTGGCCGGCCTGTTCGACGATGAACTCGACGAGCACGTTTTTCCGGATGACGTGGACATCGGCGTCACGGAGAATCTCCTCCTTGGCACGCCGCCACGCGGCACACAGATGCCCACCCCGGTCGATTCGATGGAGGGCGCCGACGCCGTCGACAATCGATTCGCCGGCACAACTATCGTGGTCGTTGACGACGAACCCACGGTGGCGCGCGTGGTCGAGCGTGCACTCGAGCAGCACGGCCACGTGGTCCGCGTGTTTCTCACACCCGAACCGGCGCTCGACTACATCCGCGAGCATGTACACTCGGTGGACTTGCTGATCACCGACCAGACGATGCCGGGGATGACCGGTGATCAGTTGGCCGAGTCGGTCAAGGCGATGCGCCCGAACCTGCCAGTGCTGATTCTCACCGGGTACAGCCACCGACTCACGGCGGAGCGCGTTGCTGCCGTGCGCGCTCGCGCCGTGCTGCTCAAGCCGGTGGAGCTCGAAGTGCTCAAGCGCGCGGTGGATGACGCGCTGGCGGCGGGGGCGTCGAGTGGCAACAGCTGAACTGCGCTAACTGGAACTACGCTAACTGGAACTGCGCTAACTGGGGACTACGCTGACTGGACTACGCTTACCGGCGGTTTGTCCGGCGCTCGTCAACCTGAGCGGCGCATTCGGGGGAACGCTGTGTTATTGACGCACGGCGCTCCGCGCGATGGCACTCCAGATGAGCGGCCACGTGGCGTTGGTCTGTGAGCGATACTGCGGGCGGAAGCCGTACAGGACCACGTGCCCCTGACCAACGCGCACATCGACCATCGCTGACTTGCCGTTGAGTTTCGGTGCGCCCTGGAGCCAGCCGGAGAGCAGCGACGTCCCACTGGCCGGATACTGCAACACCGAGGTCGCGCGCGACGCATCGGTGATGCTGAATGCCGGTGAGTCTTCGAACCAGACGGCAGGTGTTGGTGCCGTGAACGTCGACGCCAACGGCGACGAGGCGTTCGGCTCCACCTTGAAGATCGAGCCCGGTGCGTAGAACTCGGTGTTCTTGAGTCCGGCCAGCGCGTCGGTGACTGGGAGCGCGAACGTTTCGATCGCGTAGTCGCTTGCTTCGTTGAAGGCGAGCACGGTGCCACCCGATTCCACAAATGATTTGAGCGCCGTGGCGCCGTTGGCACCGATACCGCCACGCAGTGAGTCGGCATACGGCTGTCCAAGACCGCGGGTGAGCTGCGCGGCGGCCTGGTCGGGGAGGATGATGACGTCGTACTTCGCGTTGAGATTGCCAGCGCGAAGCTCCTGATCCCTGAGCGACGTGAACGGCACCTGGTTCGCGTCAAATACCCAGCGTGTCCACCCCTCATCCATGCTCGCATTGCGGCTCTGATAGAGCGCGATGCGCGCATTACCGATGGCGGGGGCAGGGTAGACGGGTTCGGCCACTGGCGGTACGAGCGCGCCGGCCTTGACCGACGGCGTCTTCTCGGCGCTCACCGCCACACCGAACAGCAACGGCAACGTGTGCGCTGTGACATCGTACGGACGCTTGGGCGGCCCACCCGGATACTCCTCGAGGTCTGGATACTTCTGATTCTCGAGGAGCGCCTTGGCGTACGCGCCAAACGGCTGCTTGACCGGCACGACGTAGCTGCCGGCCGGCTCGCTTTCGCGCACTTCGACCTGACCGTGCTGCAATGTCCACACGAGACGCTGCAACGCGATGGGGTCCTTCTGAGACTTCGAGATCACGAACTGTTGCGGGACATCGGTGATCGTCCAGAGGTGCGCCTCATCCATCGCGCGATCGGCAAGCGTTGCATAGCTGTCGAGCCACGCGGCACGATCACGCGCGGCTTCCACGAGGAGCGCCCACGTCGCACTCGACTGATACGCGACGATATCGCCGATGCCCCATTTACCGCCGGGCCAGAGTGCCGGGAAATTCCACGACTGCGTTTTGGCTTCGTAGCCGCGACCGGCACCGAGACGATTGAAGGGCATGTCCACCGAACTGGCCAGACGTGCGCTCGCGGTTTCGGTGAGAATGCGCGCGCCGCGATGGTTGAGCGAATACTGACGCGCCGGCGACCATTGGTCGTAGGCCGCGTTGGTGGCGACGCCGGTCTTGCCTTCCTGGATCATGCGCCACGCCATCGCCATGCCCAGCGCATTGGTGCTCGCTGTGAGGATCGGATCGATATTCGGCTCGAGTGGATCCATGTACGGTGGAATGAAGATGCGCCCCGCGTTGCCACCCTGCTGATGCACGTCGTTCACGATCTGCGGCACCCACGGCGTGTAGAGCGAGTCCACCGTGTAGCGCGTTTCCTTGAGGCTGAATGCGTACCAGTCGCGGTTGTTGTCGTGACCGGAGTAGTAGTGGTACAACATCGGCGGCGTGCTGCCTTCCGCTGGCGTATCGAGCGTGCTTCGATACCAATCCCCCACGATGTCCACGCCGTCGGGGTTCTGACTCGGTACGAGCATGACAATCGTATTCGCCAGAATCGACTTTGCTTCCGGGGTTTCGGCGCGCGCGAGCCGATCGGCAATGACAAACGGCGTGAGAAACCCGCCCACTTCCGTCGAGTGAATGCTCGATGTGATCAGAATGACGTTCTTGCCCTGCGCCACCAATTCTTCGCGCGTGCGTTTGCGTGTGCGCGGGTCCCAAAGCTCCTGCTGGATCTTCTGATACTTCGGCAGGTTCGCGAGCGTCGCTGGGTCGGCGATGAATGCGACGAGAAAGGGGCGGCCGAGTGTCGTCTTGCCGAGTGTGCGTACACTCACGCGCGGGGAGGCTTTGTCGAGCGCCGTGAAGTAGTCGGTGACTTGCTTCCAAGTGGGAAGCTTGCGATCGGCGCCGGGCTCCCAGCCCAGTATCGAGGCGGGCGACGGAATCGCAGTGGCACGCGCAGGCGCGGCTTTGGTGGCTTGCGCATGCAGCACAAAAGCCGGTGCGACGAGGGCGCTCGAGAGCGCGCTGGCGGCGAGAAGGCGGAGAGGGAGGCGCATCCCTCAGAGATACCGCCAATGCCCGTGTCCGTCGAGACGACCATACTGGACGTGCGGTGTACAGCGGGCCGTTCCTTGCGTGGGTGGCAGCCAGCCCATCCAGGAGACGACATGGAAGATCGCAACCTCGAACAGAATCTCGAAATTGAAGAACAGCGTCGCATTCGCCAGCACGAGGCTGTGCGAGGCGAGCTCGAACGCGACGTCACTGATCAGATCGCCGGTCGCGCACGAACTGGAATTGCCGGAGACGATACGCGACTCAACCATGTTGCCGATCGACTGCATGAACGCGCCGTGAATGAAGCGGTGCAAACGAGCAATGAACTCGATCGTGCTCGCGGGGCCGCTCGCGGTTCTCAGGTGGTAGATTATCTGTTCTTCGTGGTGTACGCGGTGTTGGCGCTACGAGGGTTGCTTGCGCTGATGGCAGCCAATCCGTCGAGCGGCTTCACGCAGTTCGTGCGCACGGTCAGCCAGCCGTTCTACGCGCCGTTTGCCGGTATCGTCCCGAGCCCATCGGCTGAGGGCGGGTATACGGTGGCGTTGCCGGTCATCGTGGCGCTCGCAGCCTACGCCGTACTCCACATGGCCATCAACCGTGCGTTGCGCATGGTCGCGCATCGCAAAACCGCGGTGTGAGTATGACGGCTCCTGGCGTTTCTCCGCATGCCGATCACTATGTGGTTGGGTATTTCGTTGGCAGCTTGTCCAGGCACTCGATCAATCGACAGCTGGCCAAGGCGCTGATCGCCCTCGCGCCACCGAATCTCGAGTTGCAGGAGATTCGCTACGACGAACTGCCGCTCTACAATCGCGATCTCGACGCGGACTTTCCGGCCGTGGCGACCGCGTTCAAGGAGCATATCAAGGCGGTGGATGCGGTGTTGTTCGTGACGCCGGAATACAACCGTTCGATTCCCGGGCCGCTCAAGAACGCGATCGACTGGGCCAGCCGACCATACGGCACCAACGTCTTTGCGCGAAAGCCATCGGCGATGATCGGTACGTCGCCGGGCAAGATCGGCACGGCCGTCGGGCAGCAGCATTTGCGCAGCATTCTGAGCTTCTGCAACTCACCGCAGATGAACTCCCCCGAGGCGTATCTCCAGTTCACACCCGGCCTGATCGACGAGGCAGGGAAGGTGACGAACGCGGACACCGAGAAGTTCCTGCGCGAGTACATGGAGTCGCTGGCGGCGTTTATTGTGCGGGTGTATCTGGCGTTGCCGAGGGAGACCAAGTCCACGCGCCCCTGAACGGCGCACCTGAATGGGGTTCAGGGGGGCAGGTGGGGGTGGATTGGTGAGGCGCACCGGGTTACGTTCCGCAGTCTGTTCACCGGCTGCCCCAGCGGTGACGGGACGTAGCGCAGCCCGGTAGCGCACCTGAATGGGGTTCAGGGGGTCGCGGGTTCGAATCCCGCCGTCCCGACTGTATAAACGAAAGCCCGACAACACTTTACGTGATGTCGGGCTTCGTCATTTTTGTGATTTGGGATAGCGGTGGCAGCACCAGCGACAACACGTCATCCGATCTAGCTCTGCGTCTACCTGAATCTTCAATTCCGGCCTCAACGCATTGAACAGCAAAAAGCAAGGAGGCTGCGTGGCGCCACGCAGCCTCCTTCCCGATCGGTAACGGCATTTGCGATGCGTTTGGCACCCTCGAAATCAGTTCCCGGTCGAGTGGACCAGTGAACACTGACTGTGCCGGAGCGACGCAATGCGGGGAGATGCCGCGTCTGACATGCTAACGACTTCGGTCGACCCGCATCAAGTCAACGCGATGGCTTCTGCTTGCCGCCCGTGCGATCGCGCGATTTGACGACGTTCTCGCCGCTTCGCGCAGATTTCCCGGTTCTCTTGGCGTGGCCAACTTGGGTGTGCGCCTCCGATTGGTTCTCGTACTTAAATGCGCGCCCGTTTGGCCGAGCTAGCTGTTTCTCGATCGCAGAGACCCGCTCCTCAAGCGAGTAGCTTGGCGGTTGCGGCATCGCTACCATGCCGCGCCCAACGCGCGAAGTGGCCAAACGACCCGGCGCGCCCGCGACGATGGCGTCGTGCATGCGCGCCTGCCATCCCTTTCCCGTCGAACGATACGCATCGATAACGTCGGGATCCACACGAAGGCTCAGCAGAATCTTTGGGCGGCCGCGAATACTGCCGGCTTGGTACTCTCGCGTGGCGTGCGCGAGCTGCTCATCGGACGCGAGCGGCGCATCCGTATCTTCCTTGGCTCGTCGCTCAACCTCCTCGTCGCTGATGACCGGCAGCGGTCGCATCGCTGCAGCAACGGACTTCGCCTCGGCGAGGTTCATGCGGGTGGTACCGCTCCGATTATTGGCCGGCATAGCTGGCTCGCTCCTTTCGGCTCGCTGGTCGCGCTGAGATCAGCCGAATCGTCTCAGCGTCGGGATGCGTGAATACCACCGAAAGAATGCGTCCGCCGGCGATACCGATCGCCATCCAACGCGGTTCGGGTCGCGCGTCGACCTCTAGCACGAGCAAGTTGGGATCGGCCCACACGACTGTGGCGTGAATGAAGTCGACTTGATGCTTGGCGACATTGCTCACCGCTTTCGCGTCGTCCCACTCGAACGCTGTCGCCATCAGGAAACGTAGCTACGTCGTGTAGCTACACGCAAGGCGATTCGATGGGCCGATTCAGCACACGACGACGAATCAGCAAGGACACAGCTGACGGAACAAGAGTCTGCAGCGATCGTCGGGGACTACCCGCGCGATCGCGACAGACCTGTTTCGCCTCGCGAATCCGGGCGTTTGCTTTTACGGGCTCCCGCCGGAAATTCGGGCCGAGAACCCCCGCTGTCGTCTCAAACACGGCAACCCTGACCCGGCTCTCCCTGTCTGCCCCATTGTGAGCGCCTCCCTGACTGAGCACCACACCAGTGCGAGACCGGTCGACACCAGTGCCGATATGGCCTTGGTGGCGCGGGTGCGCGGTGGGGATCAGGCGGCGGAGCGGGATCTCTTTCAGCACCATGCGCCGGCGGTCTACCGGCTCATATTCCGCATGACGGGTCGCGCCGACGCGGCGCAGGATTGGACGCAGGACACGTTCATCCGCGCGTTCAGCCGATTGCACCAGTATCGCGGTGAAGCGTCGCTGGCGACCTGGCTCAGAACCATCGCGGTCTCGGTCACACGGAATCGCATGGAAACGGTGTTGCGACGCGAGCAGTACGCGGCGCCGATGGAAGAAGCAGAGCAGATGCCCGCAACCGAAGTGATGTCAGATCCTGACCTGCGTGATCGGCTCGACGCCGCGATCGCAGCGCTGCCGGCAGGGACGCGCGCGGTCTACGTGTTACACGATCTCGAGGGCTACACGCACGAGGAGATCAGCGCGCAGTTGGGGATCGTTGAAGGTACCAGCAAATCGCAGTTATCCAAGGCAAGAGCGCGCCTTCGCGCGGCGCTCGCGCCCTTTCGCAACACGGAGTGCGCATGACTGACCGGCCACAGGATTCCAGCGAGCCACGGCTCGATGCCTGGATGGAACGGCAAGTGAAGGAGGCCATCACCCCGGCCGACGCAAGCATCCCCATGGAGCGCATGTGGGCGCGCGTGTCGCAGGCGCCGCGCCTGCTCGATGCCGGTGTGCAGATTGTGGCCGATGCGCCCGCCGCACCGATCGCGGATGTGGTGCGACCGACCGCTCGTCAGCGCGCTCGCTGGATGACCCCGTCCCTGATCGCCGCCGGTGTATTCCTCGGCGTGGCGATCGGACGTTTCACGCTTCCCGGCACCAACGGCACCATCGATTCAACCAACGCCGGTGCGCCGCAGGTCGCGTCCTCGTCGCAGGCGCCATCGTCGATCGACACTGCGCCCACTGCGTCCACCTTGCCTTCAGAAGCCGCCGCGCAGGCGCCGGCACCCGTCGCCGCACGGACGCGCGCGAATGTCACCATCACGCCCGCCGTCGCTGAACATCTGCAGCAGACGGTGGCGGTGCTCGCCTCCGTGCACGACGCCGAGCATATCGCCGATGCCGACAGCTCCACGCGAAGGCAGCTGCAGTCGTTGCTGACCACCACCCGTCAGCTGCTCGACGATCCCACACTCAAACGTTCGCGCACGCATCGCCTGCTCGAGGATCTCGAACTGGTGCTGGCGCAACTCTCACGGGCGCGCGCGACCGCGCCGGCCACTCGCGAGGCCGCCGATGAGGCGCTGCGCGAAACCAACCTGCTACCGCGTCTCAAGGCCGCGACGCAAGCCGGAAGCGGATCGGAGGAGCTGTGATGCCGATGCGACGGACTCACTCATTCGAAATCAGGCGACGGCGTACGACACTGTGGTGCGCCCTGTCGGTGGGCGTACTGTCCATCGGCATCGCCACGACGCCACGCGCGGCGCAGGCGCAGGCCACCGATGTCGCTGGCCAGCCGTCAGCTCAGCCGGCCGACACGCTCTATCGCGAAGGGACCCGCGCGCTCACCAAGGGCAACTATCGGCGCGCGGCCGGCCTGTTCGAAACACTGCGGTACACGTATCCGCGTTCGCCGTACGTGCCGGACAGCTATTACTGGCAGGCGTTCGCCTTGCAGCGTCTGGAAGAGCCAGATGCGATGCGGCTCGCGCTCGCCGCGCTCGATGAGCAGCAACTGCGTTTCCCTGAGGCTGCATCGGGTGACGACGTGATGGCGCTGCGTGCGCGTGTCGAAGGTCTTGTTGGACGCGACGTGGGCCCATTGATGTCGAACGCCGCCTGCGCCGATCGCGAAGATGCGGCCGCGATCTCGGCGTTGTCGATGCTCACGATGTTGACCGATCCGCAGATGATTCAGGGGCATCTCGCCACGCTGTTGGCGATGCGCACGCCCTGTGCACGTGAGCTTCGCCGCAGCGCGATTTTTTTGCTCGATCGTCGTCTCGATGCCGACGCGCGCCGGATGCTGACCGTGGTGGCGGAGAAGGACCCGGATGACGTGGTGCGCGCCGAAGCTCGTGCCGTCGTCACGCGTTCAGTGTCGTCGACGGTCGCGACTGCCGCCGACGTACCGCAACCACCACGTCGTGCGGCAAGTGATACGGCCCCGTTCGTGATTGGAGATACCGTGGCGGCCGGCGTAGTCGATATTGGCGAACGCAAGAACAGTCGGCTGAATGTGCGTCTCTTCAAGCCGGCGCAGCTCGTCGTGCTGTCGGTGCGCGTGGGTGAGTCGCCGGTGTTGCTGTCCCCTGTGTTGCCGCGCGATGCCCGGCGCGTTGCGACCGGCGCGTTCACGGTGGATTTGCGCCCCGCCGAGTTGTACGTGCCCTACCGTGTGACGGCGTCATCGGTGAGCGATCAGGCCGCATACAACATGCGCCGCGAGGCGGAAATCGAAGCGTGCATTTCGCGTCAGACCGCGCAGGTCCAGGCCAAAATCAACAGGGAATGGAGCGCGCGGGCTGACAAGTCAGGAAAGCCCACCGCGGTCACTGGTGGCGCCAGTGTGAATGCAGATGGGGGTCGCACGATGGCGCTGAGTGCGGCCAGCTGCAATCAGGTGGCTTCGCGTACGCCGCCGCCGCCAGTCAGCAGCGTGCTGCGCGATGGATTGACCACGATTCCGGTCAACGATCGTTATCTGATCGTGCTGGCGTTGCAGCGTCCGGTGTCGATGCCGTGGTTGATGGTGCGTGTTGGCACAGTCGAACCGAATGGCGCCACCGTGGCGGCGATGATCGAGCAGCTGACCAACACACTCTTCACCGGGCACCAGGGCGCATGGAGCGGTACGGTG
The DNA here is from genome assembly GCA_966112585.1 of uncultured Gemmatimonadaceae bacterium. GTDB lineage: Bacteria > Gemmatimonadota > Gemmatimonadetes > Gemmatimonadales > Gemmatimonadaceae > Gemmatimonas. The sequence goes on along the minus strand of CBHWDN010000014.1, from coordinate 34,274 downwards.
ATTCCCTGGTGATGGTAGTGGGCGTCGGGCACTAACGTGCTCAGGCGCCCGTACCGGCCGGAGCATCGGTCGCCCCGCGCTGCGCATTGAGCGCATGGCGCACCGCGCCGGTCAGCTCTTCCTGCGTGAAGGGCTTGGCGATCATGGGGCCAATGCTGCGCATCTCGCGTAACGCCTGCTCGTCCAGTCCGGCGAAGCCGCTGATGAACACAATCGGCAGATCGGCGCGCGTGGCGCGCAACAGGCGTGCGAGCTCGAGTCCGTTCACATTCGGCATCATCATGTCGGTGACGACGCAATCGATCGGCGAGGGCGTGGTGCCGATCAAGCGCAAGGCGGCCGCACCATCTTCGGCATCGAGCACATCGTAGCCACTCGCGGCCAGCATGCGCACGGCAAAGGTGCGGATACTCGCTTCGTCTTCAACGAACAGAACCGTTTCCGATCCGCCCGCGGGTGCATGCGCGTTCTCGTTGGGAAGCGCCGATAGATCCTGCGCCGGGAACCAGGCGCGGAAGCAGGTGCGAACACCCGGCGTACTCTCCACTTCGATCGCGCCCTGATGGCGCGCGACGATACCCTGGCAGACGGCCAGTCCGAGGCCGCTGCCCGAGGCGACATCCTTGGTGGTGTAGAACGGCTCGAACAGGTGGTCGAGCATCTCTGGCGCAATGCCGTCCCCCGTATCAATGACCGCGAGCGTCGCATACTCGCCGGCTTCGAGCACCTGATCGCCAACCGAGCGCGGCGCGTCCAGCACGACGTGCTCCACCGCCACCGTGATGGTGCCGTCGCGCGGCGTCGCGTCGCGCGAGTTCTTCACCAGATTGACCAGCAGCTGCTCCACCTGCAGCGGGTCGGCGAGAATTGGCGGAACGTCGTCGGCCAGTCGCGTGTGCAGCGTCAGATCTGGACCCAGCAGTTGCTCGAGAGATCGCACCAGCTCACGTACCATCGTGTCCACATGGACGCGACGCATGGGGGTGTGCTGCTGGCGCGCGAACGCGAGCAGCTGGTGCGTGATGTTCGCCGCGCGACGACCGGCGCGTACGACTTCGTCGATGTCCGCCTGGAGCGCGGTGTTCCCCTGCGCGGTGCTGCGTGCGAGCTGCGCGAAGCCAAGCACCGTGGCCAGCGCATTGTTGATTTCGTGCGACACACCACCGGCCAGTCGCCCCAGACTCTCGGATTTGCGCGCCGATGCAAGTCGCTGTTCAAGCTGCGTGCGTTCTTCGAGTTCTCGTGCGAGGTCTGCCGTTCGCTCCTGCACGCGTGTCTCGAGCATCGAACGGCTTGCTTCGAGATCCGCCGTGCGCTCGGCCACGACTCTCGACAACATGCGTTCGCGATCACGCGAGTCCTCGAGCAGCAGGCGAACGAAGCGGGCGGCCGCGAGCGCGAGGATGACGAGCATCAGCGGTACCGACCACCAATGCTCAAACCATTGCAGCGCGACCGAGAGATCGACCGACGCGACGTTGGGGTTCCAATCGCTGTCCTCAGAGGCGACGCGAATCTCCACACGGAACGTGCCGCCGCGCAGTGGACCAAAGGTGATGATGCGACGGCGACCGATCTCAGTCCACGAGGTATCGACGCCAATGACGCGATAGGACACGCGGGCGCGTTCAGGATAGAACGCGTTCGTCACCGCGAAGGACACATCGATCCGGCTCGGATGCGCACTCAGCGCGAGTGAGCTGTCTACCGCGCGCAGATCGCCATCGACGAACACCTGGTCGATGTGCACCTGTGGTGCAATCGTGTCCTCGGCAACGGTGCGCGGATCGAAGTAGACCGGACCACCCGCCGTGGGCAGCCAGATTCCGCCGCGCGAGTCCTTCTCAATCAGGCTCTGATAGTCGCCATTGATATCGTTGCTGGGCAGCCCGTCAAAGCGATTGAACTCGCGGACACGCACATAACTGCCCGGGCTGCGCACGGTGCGTTCGAGATCGGCGACGTTCGCGCGCAGCAAGCCGGAGTTCGAGGTGAGCCACAGCGCACCGAAGTCATCGCGCACGATGCCGTGAATGTCGCGACGCAGCCGCGGATTGACGCCCGACAACATCGTCACCTTGTCGTTCTGCATCACGAAGAGGCCGCTGTCGGCGGTGCCGATCCACAGTCGATCGCCGTCTTCGTAGGCTGCGAGTACTTCGGGATCCGTCAGCCCTTCAGCGGCGCCGATGCGTCGCACACCGGCAGCGTCCACGATCGTCAGGCCCGGTCCACCCACCAACAATCGCTGCCGACGATCGCGCATGATCACGCGCGGTTCGTCAGTCTCCGCCAATCCCAGCGAATCGAAAATTGGACGCGCCCTGCCGCCGTCCGACTTGAGGAGTCCTGAGTGCGTGGTGGCCCACAACGACCCGTCTTCATCCTCGAAGAGGCCAAGTGGACCGTCACCCGGAAATCCGAAGGTACTGGTGACATCGGTCCGCTTGTCTTTGGACACGATGAACATGTTGCCGCGATCGTCGGCGACGTACATCCCACCGGTGCGACGCGGCCATGTAGACCCCGGCGCGCGATTGGCCAACGATGAAAAGAGCGGCTTCCACGCGGAGCCTTCGAGTCGCCACACCTGGCCGTCGTCGGTCGTGGACCAGAGCACCCCACTCGAATCACGACGGACCGACCACGTCGAGCGCGTGCCCAATCCGGCGAGAATGGTGTGAAATGGTGAGCGCTGATAACGCACCAATCCCCCCGACGTGCCCGCCCAGATGCGACCACGCATGTCTGGTGCGAGCGCCCATACCGCGTCGGGGCGCAGACCGTTCTCCGTCTCGATCGGCGTCGCGATGCCGTTCTCCACATGCAGCACACCGCGTGTATCGGTACCCAACCACAAGTCACCTTTTGCATCACGCGACATGGACCAGACCTGCGCCCACTCCGCGCCGTTCGCGGTGCTGATGCGCTTGGTGATCGCAAACGGGTCGCGCGCGCGCGCATCGAGCGAGATGACACCATGTCGCGTGCCGGTCCAGATCGTACCACGTTCGTCGGCCACGACATCGAAGAAGCGGTCGCCGTCGCTGAACGGTGCAATCTGTGGTTGTGCCTCCGGCGTGGGCAGCAGCGCGAAGTACTCGCGCCCGGCCAGCCACAGACGTCCCGCATGATCTTCCGCAATGGCGTAGAGATGCGCTTTGACATTGGGAACCGCGCGGAACTCCTTCCCGATCTGCACGCGCAGCCCGAACGCACCAGTGACCCAGAGCCGCCCGGCTTTGTCGCGGAGCGTCTTCCAGGTCACTGCAACGGGGACGTCCTTTCCTGGCAATCGCTGAAAGCGATGTTGCTCAAAGAGCACCAATCCTTTGTCGGTGCTGATCCAGAGCTTGCCATCGGGCTCCGCCATCAGCGCGTTGATGCTCGCCGACGGCAATTCCGGTTCGTTGGTGGGTGTGTAGCTCGTGAAGGTCAGGCCGTCGAAGCGGACCAGTCCCCGTCGCGTACCAAGCCAGAGAAAGCCGTCGGCCGACTGCGCGACTGCGGTGACCTGTGCGTCCGGCATTCCGTTGCGCGCATCGACCACGTCCTTCACAAACGACGGCGCGGCCAGTGGCTGCGCTGACATTTGGCGAGGCGAGATCAGCGCGGCAGCAACCGCCATCGCAGCGGTCAGGCGACGAAACAGGGACACGCGAGGCGAATTCACAGGAGGGGAGGGGGCCACGGCCGCCGAGTTTTACCCGGCGGATTCCAGCAGCGCACGGACTCTGGGAATGACGACAGTGCCATAAAGTTCGATACAGCGCATCAGTCGGGGATGCGCCAGTTTCCCCGCGCTGTACTTGAGGTCGAATCGGGAGACGCCAAGCGCGCGAACCGTCGCAGCGATCTTCTGGGCCACCGTTTCGGGGGATCCCACATACAACGACCCGGCAGCGATCTCGTGTTCGAAGCTCGCGCGCTGCATCGGTGGCCAGCCGCGTTCCTTGCCAATCCGATCGTGCATGGCCTTGAACGCCGGCCACATCGCCTCGCGCGCCTCGTCGTCGCTGTCGGCAATATGGCCCGGTGAGTGCAAGCCGATCGGAAGGACCGGTTTCCCGAGTTCACCGAGCGCTCGATGATAGAGCTGCACATACGGAAGAAAACGTCGCGGGTCGCCGCCGATCACCGCGAGCGTCAGTGGCAGTCCGTAGTGCGCGGCACGCACGACGGACTCCGGGCTCCCGCCCACACCGATCCACGTGGGAATCGGTGGTTTCGCCGTGAGCGGAAACACGCGCTGTTTGACCAACGGCGAGCGCGTCGTACCACGCCAGGTCGTTTCCCCTTCCTTGAGCAGCTCGGCGAACAGTTCGAGCTTCTCCTCGAAGAGCACGTTGTACTGATCGAGCGGATAACCGAAGAGCGGAAACGATTCGGTGAACGAGCCGCGCCCCAGAATGATCTCTGCGCGTCCATTGCTCACCCCGTCGAGCGTCGCAAATCGCTGGTAGACGCGCACCGGATCGTCGGAGCTCAACACCGTCACCGCCGATCCGAGCTTGATGCGACTGGTTCGCCCGGCGATCGCGGCCAGCACGACCTCCGGCGCCGACACCGCAAAGTCATCGCGATGGTGTTCGCCGACGCCAAAGAAGTCGACGCCCACTTTGTCAGCCAGAACGCCTTCCTCGACGACGTTTCGCAGCACTTCGGAGGCCGACAGGAGGGTGCCGTCGGGGCCTTCGGTGATGTCGCCGAAGGTATCGACGCCGAGTTCGAGCTGAGGGGACATAAGAGCCGGGCGAGGTTCAACGGATTCAACTGCCAGTACAGAGTAAAGAGTACCGAGTGAGGAGTCCGGAGGACAGCGCGCGGTCCGCTCCACGCTTCACTCTTTCCTCTGCACTCTGGACTGGTCGTTCAGCGATCTTTCTGCATGCCGACTACCTACTCGCAGCTTAGGTCCCGATATCTCGAGGATACTGCCTTTGGCGGCCCCGGTGCCACGCCCGCGCTGGCTGCCGCGCTCGAAGCGATCGGCTGGCGTGCCGTGCGCGAACCGACGCCCGAGGAGTTGGCCGATCATCTGCTCATGCTGCTCGACCAGTGCGTGCACGAGCATCGCAACGTCTCGGCGCTCGAACATCAGATCGCGATGGCGCTGCGCGATGCAGGGCCGCTGCTGGACGGCGGGCTACCTCCGGTTGAGGCGTATCTGCCGGCGGCGGGGGACGTATTGGGGCGGTATGTGAGGTCGTGAACGGCCAGTGCAGAGTGTAGAGTGGAGAGTGGAGAGTGCAGAGGACGGAGCGCGGTCATTCACGCCGGCGCTCTGCACTCTTCACTCTCCCCTCTTCACTCCTCACTGGCCGTTAGCAAAGCGTCTGAAGCGCCAATCGCACCAGCTCAGGCAGCGCCGTTGGCCGCCGCGTCAGTCGATCCACGTACACATGGACAAAGTGCCCCGTGGCCGCCGCCGATTCGTCCTTGTTTCGAAACAGTCCGATCTCGTAGCGCACGCTCGAATTGCCCAGGTGCGCCACTCGAAGTCCGGCGGTGACGCGATCGGGAAATGACAGCGATGCGTGGAAGCGGCAGCCGGTTTCGACCACGATACCAAACGCGGCACTTGTCGTAACCTCGAGCAACCCCCGTTCGATCAGCCAGCGATTCACCGCCGTATCGAAGAAGCTGTAGTAGGTCACGTTGTTCACGTGGCCGTACGCATCGTTGTCCATCCAACGCGTATCGATCGACGCGAGATGGCGATAGTAGTGGCGGTGCATCGCTTCGGCGTTCGCGTCGCTCATGCCGGGCTCACGGTAGGATGACGAAGCGTGTGGACACGGCGCCACTTGCGCCACCCTTCCCAGAGATTGGCGATCAGCAGGCCGGCCGGCAGGAAGTACACGGCGCCGATCAGTTGGTAGATCGCGATCCCTGACACCGCCGCGATCACTCCGTAGCGCATCTGATCGACCGGCTTGATCGGCGACGTTGGCGGATCGGTTGCCATGAACCCGGCGAAGAAGAGCGCCATGTGCGCATCCGGCTCGCGAAAAAGGGCAGCGACATGCGCTGGATCGCCCGCGAACGCCAGCAGCGTGGCCAGCAGAAAGTGCACGCCAAGAAAACTCAACGCGAGCGGTAGCTTGTGCAGACGCCACGCCATGAAGGCACCAGTCGCGAGCACCAGCAGCACCCACGGCGTCGGGAGCTCAGGTAGCGCGCCCCACCAGCTCTGTCCGGTCTGCAACGCGAAGTACGACAACACCAGCGCCGCGGCGGCCGGGTTGAGCACATTCGCGCGCTTCACTTTGAGTACGTGCTTTGCGGCGATGCCCATCACGGCGGCAAGTGCAGCCGTGGTCCATCGCTGGTGCGGGCTCAACGTGAGTGCGACCAGCCATCCCGTGAGCATCGCGCCGTCGGGAAAGCTCCAATGCCCGTCGCGCCACCGAATGAGTGGAACGTCCACCACCATCGCGGCAATCATCGCGGCGACAAGCGACGGCATCACCAATCCCCATCCGGCGTGACGCGCGGCGGGCATGGTGAGCACGAACAGCACGCCGGTGAACAATCCCTTGGGCGAACGCGCCCAGCGCTTGGCGTGGGCGAGGTCCAACCGTGTACTCATACGTGCAATTCCCAACGGGTGATGCCGGCGCCGGCCACGATCTCGACGCGATGATCCTCGCTCACCAGCAGCGCATCAACACCGTGTGAGTCGAGCCAATGCGGCGCAAGAGAGGGCCCCAGAATGAACGCGGCCGTGGCTAGTCCATCGGCGATGACCGCCGTTGGGGCGGCCACCGACACACTGGCGTAGCCGCGAGCGACCTGGCCAGTGCGTGGATCGAGCAAATGATGTCCACCGGACGAAGTCGGTCGTTCGTAGCCGCCGCTGGTGCACACCGCGCCCTCGAGGATGTGCGCCGTCGCGATCAGCGCATCCGAGTGAAACGGATCGCGAATGCCTACACGCCAGGCGCGGGTCTCTGGATGCGCTCCTCGGCAACGCACATCGCCGCCGGCGTGAATAGAGCACGAGAGTGCCCGGTCAATGGCGGTCGTGATGAGATCCACGGCAAAGCCTTTCGCGATGGCACCCAGATCGAGGGTGAGCGGCGCGTGCAGTGTGATCGTGTGCGCCTCGCGATCGAGATGCACATCGCGCCAGGTGGCCGTGGTTGGCGCCGGGAGCGGTCGGGGCTCGCCACTGTCCCACGCGCGATCAAACCCGGCCGCTGCCATCGCACGGCCCACGGTGGGGTCGAAGGCACCCTCACTCGATTCGGACACCGCCAACGCGAGCGCGACGAGCTCGAAGAGCAGGGGACTCGCCGCGATCGGTGTGTTCACGGTCGCGCACAGGAGCGACAGCTCGCTCGATACATCGAAGCGCGAGCAGACGCGTTCGACATCAGGCGCCAACGCCAACGCGTCGCGAGCGTGGAGTTCGAGCAGCGGCGCTGTTCGAATGCCGCGCGGGTCGCTCAGTTGTACGGCGAACACCGTGCCCATTGCGGCGCGCGCCACTTCCATGACCGGACCTGCGCCGGTCACTTGGCTTTCTTGAGCGCGTCGATGACGGCGTAATAGAAGGCGTTCGCGCTTTGCGTGGCACCGGACACGTTATCGACTTCGGGACTCTGCCGTGTCACCACCTGCGCCTGCAAGTGAGCGACCCACGAGCAGGAGTACTGCGTCAGGCAGCGACTGATGATGGCGCCGGTGATCTTGCCGCCTTCAATCACCACCGTGGCTTCGATATCACCGTGGCGCGACGATCCCCAGCCCGTGTAGGTGCCGTCGGTCAGTGTCGCCGGCTTGGTGCTCGGCGTGGGCGCAGCCGGCGGAACCGTAGCAGGTGTGGACGTGGTCGTCGTCGCAGGCGGAGCAACGGGTGCACTGACCGGCGCGGTTACGGGCGCCGGAATGGGCGTGGTGGCCGGCGTCGACGCACTGGCTGTTGTCGTCGGGGCGCTGATGGCCGGCGCAACGGCGACCGGAGCGGGCGCTGACGCTACCACGCTCGCATCGTTCGACAGCGTCGGCTTCGTGGTCGCGCCACCTGTCTGAGTCGTTGGCGCCGACGCGATCCTCAGCTTGTCGGAGGCTTTCTCAGACGTTGGCGTCGCATTCGGCTTGTCCTTCGCCTTCGCGTTCGTCGACACATTCGATGCGACGGCACCAACCGGCTCGGCGCTCGGCTCAGCGCTCGGCGCAGCGGACGCCGGTGCGGGACGGCGGCGCGCGTCGCTGCCTTCTTCGAGTCGCTGGGCGGCCGCTTCGGTGCGAGCGAATCCGGCCGCGTAGACGGTCATGACCGCCGCCGAGCCCAGTGCGATAAGACTGTTCGGGCGACCGAGTGCGGTCGGCTTGTCTGAGTTGCGAGGACGCTGAGTCACGCACGTACGGGAAAGAGGAAGGCGACGGCTCCGTAAAAGTACGCGCCAGCTACTCCAGTCGTTTGCCGATTCTCCTCTCAGTCGGAGGAAAACTCCTCGACGAAGGATGAAGAGATTCACAGTTGCGTGACGCGCAGACCGGGAACGATGTTGGCCATGGTGGGAACACGCTGTCCCTCGATAGCGCGTCTTGTTGCGGTTCCCACGCAGTATGCCCTCGACGGCTGCAAGGCCGTTACCCTCTCGTCCCCGCTCTAGAGGTAATGCACATGTCCCAGTTTCGGCGTCGTGGCGCGGCGCTGATCGGGCTGTTGCTAGCGACAGCTATGCCCGTCGCAGCCCAACAGCCAGGATCAATCTCTGTTCGCGTGACTGACGCGGCCAATCAACGGCCGGTGGAAGCAGCTCGAGTCTTCATTGCAGGGACTCAGCTGGGCGGAGCCACCGGACCCGACGGCCGCGCGATCATTCGGCCAGTACAGGCGGGAACGTATACGGTGCGCGTTTTGCGCGTCGGTTACACCGAACAGACGAAGCAGGTCACCGTAGCAGCAGGGCAGACGGCTACAGTCGATGTCCCGTTAACGGCTGCCGCCGTGAGTCTCGCGGCCGTCGTGACGACGGCAACCGGCGAGCAGCGCCGCGTCGAGATCGGCAATGCCACCGCCAACATCGACGCCTCGAAGGTGCTCGAGACGGCGCCGGTCGCCAACCTGAGCGACCTGCTCAACTCACGCGCTCCGGGCGTGACCGTGACGAGCGGCACGCAGACCGGCACCGGTTCACGTATCCGCGTGCGCGGTATGAACTCGGTGAGCTTGTCGAACGAGCCGATCTGGATCATCGACGGCATTCGCATGACAAGCAACAACGCCAACTTCTCGACCGTGACTGGTAACGGCGGCGGCACGGGTGGCAACAACGCCAGCCGCGTTGGTGACCTCAATCCAGAAGAGATCGAGAACATCGAAATCGTGAAGGGCCCGTCGGCCGCCACGCTCTACGGCACCGACGCCGCCAACGGCGTGATCCTGGTGACCACGAAGAAGGGGCGTGCCGGCGCTGCGCGCTGGAACAGCTACCTCGAGCAGGGCATGCTCCAGGACAAGAATCGCTATCCCACCGCCTTCAGCTTGTGGGGCAAGCGTCCTGGTGAAACCGTGTCGACTCGCGGCTTCTGCAGCCTGCAGCGTGTGGGCACCGGCGAGTGCCTCGCCGACTCCACGAGCATGCTCAACATCTTCAAGGAGCCGGACCTGACTCCGCTCGGTACGGGCAGCCGTAACCAGTACGGCTTGCAGGTCTCCGGCGGTTCCGATGCGGCGCGCTACTTCATTGCGGGCGAAGCCGAGAACGAAATTGGCGTGATGAAGCTCCCCGATTTCGAACGGCAGCGCATGGATACCACCGGCGTGCCGATTCGCTCGTGGACCGATCGCCCGAACGCGATGCAGCGCAACTCGCTGCGCATGAACATCAACACGGCGATCAACCCGAAGCTGGACGTGGGGCTCAGCACCAACTTCATCAACGTCGCGCAGCGCTACTCGCTGGAGTCGAACGCCACCGCCGGTCTTGGCTCGCAGGTGTTCGGTGGACCGGGTACGCGTGCCAACGGTACGGTGTCTGGCGTCGGCACGAACCTGAACGGCTATCGCGCCTGGACGCCGGGTTACACCTGGGCCGAAAAGACCAGTCAGGAAGTCAATCGCTTCATCTGGTCCACGCAGGCCAACTGGCGTCCGTTCAGCTGGATGGCGAATCGCGCGACGGTCGGCAACGACTGGACGAGCCGTGATGACCAGAACCTGCTGTATCGCGGCGAAGGTCCGCCGCTCACCGCCACGACGCGACTCGGTTCGCGCGGTCTCAACCGCGTGTACACGAACAACGTCACCGTCGATCTCGGATCGACCTCCGACTATCGCTTCCTCGGGCTTGGCCAGAAGACCACGGTCGGCGCGCAGTACGTCGGCTTCAAGGCCACTACGGCGCAGACCGGTTCATCGCAGCTCGCGCCAGGTTCGCAGAACGTTGGCTCGGGTACGTCACTCTCCGTGGGTGAAGGCACCACGATTCAGAAGACGCTCGGTGTGTTCGTCGAACAGGCGGTCAACTACAACGATCGCCTCTTTATCACTGGCGCAGTGCGTTCTGACCAGAACTCGGCGTTCGGCACGAACTTCCAGCGCGTCTACTATCCGAAGGGATCGCTGTCCTACCTGATCTCGCAGGAAAGCTGGTGGCATGCGCCGCAGTGGGTGAACACCTTCCGTCTCCGCTACGCCTATGGTGTGTCGGGTGTGCAGCCGGGCCCGAACGACGCCCTCAAGTACTACTCGGCGAGCACGACGACGGTAACGGCGGTTGACCAGCCGACGATCACGCAGGCGGCGCTGGGCAACGCGGAACTCAAGCCGGAGCGTTCGGGCGAGCATGAAATGGGCTTCGAGACCCAGCTGTTCAACTCGCGCATGAGCTTCGACTTCACGTACTACAGCAAGATCACACAGGACGCCCTGATCAGCGCTGTGCTGCCGCCCTCGTACGGATCGGTCGCGTCGCAGCTCAAAAACCTTGGCTCGGTGAAGAACGCCGGTGTCGAAGTTTCGCTGAATGCGCAGATCCTTCAGCGCCAGCACTTCGGTTGGGATGTCAACGTTTCGCACTCAACCAACTACAACAAGGTCGTGTCGATGGGTGACACGCCGCCGCAGACAGGTATCCCGACGCGTATCATCGCCGGGTATCCCATGTCGTCCTACTGGGAGCGCCCGATCACCGGTTGGGAAGACAAGAACGGCGATGGCCTGATCACCTACTGGGCCGATGCTGCGAAGAACGAAGTGTTCGTTGGTGACTCGCTGATCTATCGTGGCTACGCGACACCGCCGTCGAGCACGACGCTGATGAACGGCTTCGACCTGTTCAACAAGCGCCTGCGCTTCGTCACCATGTGGGATTGGCGCGCCGGCAACATCTGGTACAACAACACCGAGCGCATTCGTTGCACGCGCCCGAACTGCGCCGGTCGTCAGGACCTCAAGGCGTCGTTGCAGGACCAGGCGATGAACATCGCGGCCAACGAACATCCCGCCCGTACGCTGGATGGCTATCTGCAGCCCGGTTCCTTCGTGCGTCTGCGCGAAGCGTCGGCCCAGTACACGGTGTCGCAGGAACTCGCCCGCAAGCTCACGCGTGGTCGCTCGCTCAGCCTCGTCCTCACGGCGCGAAATCTTGGGCTGTGGACCAAGTATCGCGGCGCCGACCCGGAATCCGGTTTCAACACGACGTCGGGTACTGAGACGCCGCAGGAATTCCAGACCGTCGGTCCGCCGCGCTACTTCATCTTCCGTCTCAACGTCGGCTTCTGAGGATATCGACACATGACATCCAAGTTTCCTCGGATCGGCCGTTTGCTGATTTCCGGTTTGCTGCTGGCGGGTTGCCAGGCGGCAAACGATCGGTTCCTGAATGTGGTGGACCCCGACATCATCAACCCGAGCGATGTGAACAGCGGCGAGTCGGCCGTTGCCCTCGCGAACGGTGTGATTGGCACGTTCAAGGGTGCCACGGGTGGTGGTGAAAGCTCGTGGATGTTTGGCGGACTACTCGTGGATGAGTGGTCAACGAGCTCCACGTTCATTCAGAACGACGAAACCGACCAGCGTCGGGTGCAGTACATCAACTCGTCGGTCACGGGCATGCTGCGTACGCTATACCGCACGCGCACGCGTGCCGATGAAGCAATCGCTGCGCTGCAGAAGTTTTCGCCGACATCGCGGTCGCTGATCTCCGAGATGTTTCTGGCGCGTGGCTTCTCCGAAATGCAGTTGGCGCTCGACTTCTGCAACGGCATCCCTATCGGTGTGACGAACGCGGATCCGCCAGACAACGGCCAGCCGAAGTCGACCACCGAAGTCTTTGGGATCGCGGCGAAATCGTTGGACTCGGCGATCGCGTATGCGAACGGCACCGATGCGGCCAGTGTGCTGATGAACCGTTCGGCTCGTGTCGCGCGCGCGCGCGTCGCCATGGCGCTCAACGACTACACCACGGCCAACTCGCTCGTGACGGGAATTCCCACGTCGTTCGCTTACCAGCACTCGTTCTCGCTCACAACGAGCACGAACACGCTGTGGGGGCAGGGGCTGAGCTCACGTCGCTACAGCCTTGGCGACAGCCTCGAAGGGAACGCGCGCAACATCTTTGTGGCCAACGCGATTCCCTTTGCCAGCTCACGTGATCCGCGCTTGGGCACGATCGTGATTCCCACCTCCGGCGCCATCAACGGGCAGGATGGACTCACGTATGCGCGTACCACGAATCTCTGGGGCCAGCTCACGGCCGTGGATGTGGTGAACGGCGTCGACGCGCGCATGATCGAAGCCGAAGTGGCGCTCAAAAACGGCCAGATCTCGACCTGGTTGGGCATTCACAACGCACTACGTGCGGCGCCGCCCAAGCTCGGTGATGTGCAGCCTGCGGCCATGACCGCACTCACCGATCCGGGCACGGAAGCGACGCGCGTGAATCTGCAATTCCGCGAAAAGGCCTTCTGGACCTTCGGCCGCGGTCAGCGACTCGGTGATATGCGTCGCCTGATCAAGCAGTACGGCCGCACGGAAGCGAACACGTTCCCGCAAGGCACGCACTACAAGGGTGGCCTCTACGGTTCCGATGTGAACCTTCCGGTGACGCAGCCGGAAGAGAACAACCCCAACTTCAAGGGGTGCACGGACCGCCTTCCCTGATCGCAATTCGTCGCTGATCCGGGCTTGACGGAGTACGCAACAAACGGGGACAGAACTTCGGTTCTGTCCCCGTTTGCCACTTCGCTGGCAACGATCTGGCGGAACATTGAGACGAGGGTGGTTTCGATCACCGCTCCCAGGTGATGCGGAATGAAGCTTGCCGCAGGAGCTGGTATGTCGATTACTCTCATCCTCGCAGCGTTGATGCTTGTGCTGGTGGTGGCTGGCACGATCGGCTTCTCGGTATGGTGGGTGCAACGGCCTCTGCCATCGAATCGTGCGGCGCGGCACATGGCGCTGCCGCTGTTCAGCAATGAACAGGCGGTCGTATGGCGGAGTCCGTCTCGTCATCATCGGGGCCATCAGCATCATGACGACGAGCACGATGTGATTCCGGTCGTGCAACTGCACGATGTGTAAGCGTAGAGTATCAACGCGCGTGTTGCGCGCCCGCATCCGCCGTGGCGTCGCGATCGTGATGGCCGTCGCATTCGCTGGTGCCGTCGCCAGCAGCTTCGCGGCGTGCGGCGCAAACGATGCGGCGGCCCCGTCTGGTGCTGAGGTCGGCGCTTTGTCGCTGTCGTCTGAGGCGTTGACGCTGTCAGTTGGCAATACGGCTGTGCTCGATGTTTCGGCGCACGATGCGGATGGCAACGCTGTGCCCGTTTCCGATGTGCACTGGTCCAGCAGCAATGATGCGATTGCATCCGTGAGTGCGAGCGGCGTCGTCAGCGCGGTTTCGGTGGGCACCGCCACGATTGCCGCCACCGCACAAGGGAAGAGCGCGACAGCGCGGGTAAGCGTATCGCCGCGGCCCATCGCGTCAGTTCGTGTGAGCCCGAGCGCTGTCACGTTGGACGTGGGAAAGAATGCCTCGCTTACGGCCACTCCGGTTGATGGAGCGGGCGCATCGATGGGCTCGATGTCCACCGCCTGGCGAAGCGCAAACACCGCCGTCGCCACCGTCGATGCGAACGGGAAGGTCACGGCCGTCGCTGCGGGTGCCACGACTATCAGCGCGACCATCGACAATCAAACGGCGACCGCCGCGGTGGCCGTGAGCGCGCCCACCCCGTCGACGCCCACGATTGGTCGTGTGGTGGTCGCGCCCTCCATTGCGTCGCTCAAGTGGTCCGGTTCGTCTGATCGCACCATTCAACTCACCGCGACGGCGTATTCAACCGCCATCGGTGGCTCTGTCGTACCGGGCGTGACGCTCACATGGACCAGCAACAAGAACAGTGTGGCCACTGTCTCCTCAACAGGGCTCGTGACGGCCGTGAGCGACGGCATCGCGACCATCAGCGCGACCGCGACTGGTGTGACGGGAACGGCCGTTATCACCAGTTCCAAACGCTAGCGAGCCGCCGTGCTGTGGCCCCTCCTCATCGCGCAGCTCGCCGCCTCATCCCCGCCGGTCCCCGCGGTGGTCATGACGCCGGTCGCGCCCCTCAAAAGCGCGCTCGCTCCCTCGCGCCTTCCGGGGTGTGAGTCGACGCGCACCGTCGACGCGTCAGCGCGTGATTCGGCGCTCGCCAGACAGGCGTTGAGCGCGGCGCAGGACGCGGCAATGCAGGGCGATCGGGCGAAGGCGCGCACACTGCTCGAGGAAGCGCGTCGCCGTGACCCGGACAATTGGCGCGCAGCACTCGAACTCAGTCGCGTCCTCGAAGAGTCGAGCCAGGCCGCGGCGTCGCTTGCCTCGACCTGTGATGCGCTACGCCACCCGGTGGTCGGCGCCGACCGAGACGAACTGCAGGCGCGACGTGCGCGTCTCGTGACTCCGGCTCGCATGCAACAGGCAACGAAGGCCGACCTGCTGTTCGCAACCGGACTCTCGGCGGCGCGTGTCCGAGATTGGCGACGGGCGGCCAATGCCTTTGCCAACGCGGCGCAGCTTGAACCGTCGTCGTCGGCGGCGCTGTTCAATCAGGGCGTCTCATTGGTGATGGCGAACGAGCGTGAAGAAGCCGCGTCGATACTCGAGCGCTATCTCCAGATCGCGCCCGACGCCCCGGAGCGCATCGCGATTGCCCGCAGTCTTTCCACACTCCGCGGACGCACCTACTCGGCACCACGCACCCTGCTTGTCGGACTGGTTCCCGGTATGGGGCAGTTCACGACGAATCGACCGGCCGCCGGCGCCCTGGTGCTCGCGACAGTGGGCGGCGCGGCCTTGGCGGCGACGCATCCCGTCACCAAGACCAGACGCGTGCCCTACCTGGATCCGAATGGCGACCTGGTGCCGTTTGATCAGCGCTACACGACATATCCCTATCGTACCGCCGGCATCGCGACCGCTGCCGTGGTGACGCTCTTCGCCGCCATCGAAGCGCGTGGCTATGCGGCCCGTAGCCACGCGCCCGTTCGATTCGCCGTTGTTGACGGAGCTCCGGCAATCCGCATCGCGTTCGGGAGTGCGCGGTAGCGGCTACTGCAGTCGGAACAGATAGCTGAGCTTCGCAAAGAAGACGTCGCGACTGCGCTGTAGCGTGCGAGGTCCGGCCGGTTCATCGGCGCGCAGCGCATCGCCGTAGCCGACGTAGAACACGGTGCCGGGCGTCGGCAGATACGAGAAGAGCAGGTCGATTCGCGCACGTGTGCGCTCGAACGCGCTCTGACGTACCAGGGCGCCCGACGCGCTACGCACGTACACGGGAAGATTCGTGCGTGAGTCGTCGCGCAGCGAATCCTGTCGGACGATGGCGTACTCGCCAATCGTGCGGAAGAAGATCTGGCGCGTCAGCTGATACTCGACGCGGACGCGCGGCGTGCTGCGCATCAGCACCCGACTTCCATCCTTCCGGTCGAACAATTCGTACAGCCAGGTGGCCGACGCGCGCAACTGCCCGGTGGGGCGGAGCGTCAGTGTGTTTGTCAGGTTGAGAATGTTCGCCGAACTCCACTCCTGGAAGTTCTCGTCCTGCCCCCACACCGACACGACGCTGTAGCTGAATCGCTTGAACTCTGGCGTCGCCAGCGACAGCACCCAGTCAAGATTCGGAAGATGCGCCGTACCGGTGTAGTTCACCGTGTCCAGACCGCCTCCCGCACGTGGCGCGAGGTACACGTAGTTCGAGTACAGATCGCGATCGTAGCCAAACTCTTCGCGCAACACCTGTGCACCCAACTGCCAACCGCCGCGGAATCGGGTGTTGGTGCGCAGGTGAAGCTGCACGTCCTGTGCAGGGCGGCGCGTCACCAGGTCCGAATAGCGATAGCGCGCCAGCATGAACACTTCGGGACTGAACAGCTCCACCAGCGCGCCACGCTGACCGAAGAAGTTCGCGCGGTGCGTCGCCGAAAGGTTCGCCACGTTGGTGCGCGAGATGAATCCCGACTGCGCGTCAAAGCCCGGGCTGATGCCGTTGGCCTGATAGCGCGCATAGAACGCACGGCCGTTGCGCATGAGCGACGCATCCCAGAGCGGCGACTGCTTCGTGCTTGTGCTGTCGGAGCCAGTAAAACTTCGCGCCACCTGGCTTTGCACGCTCCACACGCCGCGCACGAGTCGTCCATCGACGCCGAGCACGCGGTTCCATCGGCCGCCATCGATCTTGTCCGTGTACACCACACCGGCGCGACTCTGTTTTCCCAGATCGCGCTGCAGGCGGAAGATGTTGTAGAACGGCGTTTCCTTGCCGGTCAGTGATCCCGCGTTGTCGTCGACGGCGCTCATCACGCCAATGTCGAAGCCACCGTGCTTGCCGGTCAGCTTGGTCGCGAACGCGGGCTGCGTAATGCGGCGCGTGTAGATCAGCCGATTGGGCGCTGTGAACTGTTCCTGACTCTCCAGAAAGAACGGGCGTCGTTCTGGATAGAACACCGCCGAGCGCGGATCGAGCGAATACTGCGTCGCGTCGGCTTCGACTTGCGAGAAGTCCGGATTCGCCGTGCCTGCCAGTGTGAGATTGCTGGTGATGCCCCAGCGGGCACTGCCGCCGATTTCCGGCCGCTGCCCTGCGTACTTCCACGTGCCGGCGGTAGAACCTGCCGCGCCGGTCGCGCTCGAGGTGATGGTGGGAATGAGATCGACCGTGAGTCCGCGCTGCATGTTCGTGAGCCCGGTGAGCTTGCCGCTCTGCGCCAGAAAACTGGCACTCGCGCGTTGCGCCGGCGCCCAGGTTTCCTCGAAGCCCGTCGCCTGCACGGTGCGCACGACATTGAGCTGCCACGTCTGCACATCAACCGGGCGATAGCGAAGGCTCTTGAAGGGAATCGCGATCTCCACTTCGTAGCCCGTCTCGGTGAGACGGCCCTTTGACTGCCAGACGTAGTCAGGCGCGAGATCGGGCGATTCGCGCCCGCGCGCGCTGCTCGACAGAAATCCGCCGCCGGAAGCCGCACCGGTCTCGGTCAGCACACCGTCGCTTTGAATACCGAACGGATTCACTGAGAAGACCATCGCCTGGCGACTGTCGTTGTAGGTGCCGAGAAACAGCTGGACGTTGTCGTCCTGGCTGATCTTGTCGCGATCGGCGAGCGTGGCGCGCACGGTGCCGGCGGTCGCGTAGGCGCGAATGCCCACGTGGAGCGTGGTCGCCGAGTACCAGACGAGCACCTCGGTGCTGTCATGCGCTGGCGCGCCATCGGTGGGGAAGAACTGTGAAAAGCCGGTCAGGGTCGCGGCATTCTTCCACTGCGGCTCCTCGAGCTTTCCATCGACCGTGACGGTGCCATCCTGCCGAGGGAGGGGCACTTGCGTCGCGCCTTGCCGGCCATGAAACACCCCGCCGGGGGGCGCGGCGTTGGTTGGAGCACGACCGGAATCGGCAGACAAGAGCAGTGCGGCAAAGGCGAGGGGCAGAGCGGGAGCAGGCACGTCGAGGGCGGGGCAGAAGGAGGCAGCGCACGAGGGCGTACGCGAATCATGCACGTTACGACATCGTGCAAGGTGCTGCCGGTTGCCTGGGGACGAATCGTTTCCCGCGTTTGGAACACATAGACGGAAAGGCGAGCTAAATCACCGTCCGTCAATCCGATACCAAACATTAGCGATCACTTGCCCGGTCTCACGTAGCGGCGAACCGAACCACAGCCAATCGTTACGCCGCTGGCAATGGCGCGTCACAAAAGAGCGCTGTCCACGTCAACCCGCATTCCCCCTCGGCTGGCCCATTTTATGGCCTACCTCCGCTGCACAAAGTGTGGTTCCAAAGCGTTGGTCGCTGCGTCGCAGTGTCCACGTTGTGCGCATCCGTTCAATCTGATCGATGCACGCGGCGATCGCGTCAAACTGAAGCAGTGTCGTGGATGCGGCATCATGCATCGTGCGGACAGCACCTGCCACTGGTGTGGTGAAGTGAAGTCGGCATTCCGTATGTCGAGCGCCACCTGGCGCAGCGCGGCGGCGATTGCAGTGATGCTGACCGGTGCCGGTGCGGTCTGGCGTGTTGGTCCGTCGGTCGCGCAGTATACGAGTCAGATGGTGAAGGAGTCGCGTGAGCGTTCCGTGACATCCGCCGCGCCGGTGCAGACCGCACCGATGGCGAGCACCGTCGCAGCGATGCCGCTTGGTGATTCGTCCGGGTCGGTGGTGCTCTCCGATTCCGCGAGTGCGATGGTCGATGGTGTGATGGTGGCGAGCGCGCTCGACGGCGCCGCGCTCGGCGACAGCATCACGTGGACGCCCGCGGTGGCGCGCACCTGGGTGAATGTGCGCAGCGATGCGAGCCGCGGTGGTCAGGTGGTTGGCGTTATCCAGCCGACGACGCGCGCCATGCTCGGCACCAATCGTGCGGGATGGCGTCAGGTGAAGTCCACCGACGTCCAGGGTTGGGTTGATCCGCGCCTCTTTGAACCAGACAGCTTGCGCACGCGTGGTGAGTGAGCGCGTACAGCGTGAGACCGCTTCGCGCGGCTTCACGCTGATCGAAGTATTGGTGGTGATTGTGGTGATCGCGATTCTGGCGTCACTCGTTGCCCCGAATCTGTTTCGCAATGTGGACGACGCGCGTGTAGCGACCGCGAAGGCGCAGATCGAAAGTTTTGCGACCGCGCTTGATGCGTATCGCCTCGACAATGGCCGCTATCCGACGTCGGCGCAGGGACTCGATGCGCTCTGGCAGCGACCGTCGATCGATCCACCCGCCGCGTGGACCGCGCCGTACGTGCGCAAGGCGATTCCGGCCGATCCGTGGGGACATCCCTACGTGTATGTGGCGCCCGGTCGTGTGAATCCGACGAGCTACGACCTGGTGTCATACGGCGCTGATGGTCAACCCGGCGGATCGGGAAAAGACGCTGATCTGACGAGCTGGAAATAGTCGACCTCAGCATCCCACGGTAAATCGCAGCACGGGGTCAGATATTCCCTGACGCCATTGTCAGGGAGGAGTGGGGGAATCTCGTTGCTTCCCCGACTTCGCCGAGGGGGCTGAATGCCGAAGCTCAGTGCACCATGAGTTTCGTTCGACTCCCCAGCCCCTTAAGTCATGCTTTCGGCCACTGCTGAACATGCCGTCCGCGCCGTGTTGTTGCTGGCGCGACACGATGGACGCAAGGCCCTGTCGGCTGACGCGATCGCCGCCGAACTCGGTGCTCCGCGGAATTACCTCGCCAAGACGCTGAACGCCCTCGCGAAGGCGGGCGTGGTGCACAGCGCGCGCGGCGCTGCCGGTGGATTCACGCTGGCCGTGCCCGCGACCGAACTGACGCTCGCGCGCATCATCGCGCCGTTCGATGATCACGCGCGGACACCCTCCTGCCTGCTGCGCAATCACATCTGCGAGTCGGTCAATCCCTGCGCCGTGCACGCGCGATGGTCGGCGATCGTGGGGCATGCTGCCTCGCGCTTCGCCCAGACCACGATTGCCGACCTGCTCGGTGATGCAAAAGCCGCTCCGTTTGCCGGTGTTGCCGTCGCAACGTCGGTTGGAAACGTCGGCAAGTCGATGCTGCCCGCCTGAGTGCGCAACGCCGTCCAATCGGACAACTCGCAAGGCCCACGTAGTTGAACAACATCCCGGGCGCTGGTAGCGTCCGGGATGTCTGTTGTGAACCCAGCGCCATTCGTGGCGCGGCTCGTGGAGCGCCTCCCGCGTGCGCCGTGGCGTACGCGGTTCGCGCCAGCACCCACGGGCATGCTCCATCTCGGACATCTTGTCAATGCGATGCATGTCTGGGGGATCGCGCGTGCGTACGGCGGTTCAGTGCTGCTGCGCATCGAAGATCATGACCGCACCCGCTGTCGCCCGGCGTTCGAGTCAGCGCTGCTCGAAGATCTCGAGTGGCTGGGACTCGAGCCCGATGACTTCGACGCATCGAGCTTTCGCGCTGACCATCACGCGCATCCGGCGCGCCAATCGAATCAATCGGCTCGTTATCGTGATGCGTTATCGTCACTCGCCGATGCGCAGCTGGTGTTCAACTGTCGTTGTACGAGGCGGGACATCGAACGCCTGGTGCCGCATGCTGCCGGCGTGGAGCCGCGCTATCCCGGCACCTGTCGCATGGCGAACGTTTCGAATGCCGAAACGTTCGCCCGCCGCGTCGTGCTCGAGCCCAGTGTCATCACGTTCGATGATCTGCGATTGGGGCCACTCACCCAGATGCCGGCCGGGCAGTGTGGCGATGTGCTCGTGAAGGATCGCCACGATCAATGGACCTATCAGTTCGCCGTCACCGTCGATGATATGGTGCACGACGTGGACGTGGTCATTCGCGGCGAAGACCTGTTGAGCAGCACGGGCCGCCAACTGCAACTCGCGTCGCTGTTGAAGCGCACGCGGCCAATCGCATTCTTGCATCACACACTGCTGGTCCACGCCGACGGCAGCAAGTTGAGCAAAGCGAGCCACGACACCGCGCTGCGCGAGCTCCGCGACGCGGGCGCCACGCCGGAGGAGTTGTTCGGTCTCGCCGCACAACGGGCAGCGCTCGTGCCAACTGCACGCCCGCTGCCCGTAGATGCCCTGCCTGAGTTGTTCCGTTAGCGTTGTGTGCTAGCGTCGTTGAGTTAGCGTAGCTCAGTTAGCGCAGCTCGTTTAGCGCAGCTCGTTTAGCGCAGTAACGCCTTACCTGACGCCGAGCAATCCCAACACCACGAGCAGCACCCACTGCGGCCCTTTGTAGCCGTCCGTGCGATCGTCGTAGCTCTCATCCAGCGAGTGTGCGCCACGACCCACACCGCCGCCATCGAGCGTGACTGCCGGGCGATGGAGATTCATCGGCACATTGGCATCAGTGCTCGACGTGGTGAGCGGTGCATACACGTTCATGGTGCGCGCCGCCGCGAGTGACGTGCGAACGATGAGCGAGCTGTCGGGCGTGTTGCCTGCCGGGCGAATGCCGATGGTGTCGATCACGATGTCGAGCGCCGCCTTGCTGTTGGGCCACCGCTGACGCTCTTCCGCCAGCGCTTCGCGGAGCGCCTTCTGCAGGCGACCGTCGATTTCAGCGAGCGCCGACGCCGACTCGCTTCGCAAGTCGATCTCCATGATGCCTTCGAACGGGATCGAGTTGACCGACGTGCCACCGGACACGATGCCGACGTTGAACGTCACCTTGGGCGTCGTCGTTGCTTCGAGATCGGCGATCTTCGCAATCGCACGTCCCATGGCATGGATCGGATTGGGCATGCCGAACGCACCGTACGAATGTCCACCGGGACCCTTGTACGTCACCTTGTAGCGATTGCTGCCAACACCGCCGTTCGTGATGCCGAAGCCTGAGCCGTCGACCGAAATGAACATGTCGATCGAGTCCTTGAGTGGACCGGCGAAGAGCGCGCGCGTGCCGCGCAGGTTGCCCGGGCCCTCTTCACCGACGTTGCCCACCACCAGCAAACGACCGGCAAACGGCACCTTCTGCGTGATCACCTGACGCGCCACCGACAGCACCACCGCCAGGCCCCGGCAATCATCGCCGATCCCCGGACCCGTGAGCTTGGTGCCCTCACGCTTCACCGTCACGTTGGTGCCTTCAGGAAACACCGTGTCGAGATGCCCGGCCAGCAGCAGCGTCGGTCCTGGGCGATTGCCCTTGATCTCGCCAATCACGTTCCCTTCGCCATCGATGCGCACATTCTGCACGCCAAGCGCCTTGAGGCGATCGCGATACGCGGCCGCACGGGCGGCTTCCTTGAATGGTGGCGCAGGAATCTGGCAGAGCGCGATCTGCTGATCGATCGTCCAGCTGTTCTCCTTCTCGAGCGAGGAGAACGCGGCGGTCACGGTGGGATGCGCGGCGACTTTGTCGACGGCGCTTTCGAGCGGTGTTGGCGGGCCCTTCGCGGCGGGACGCTGCGCGTGTGCGGTGCTCCCCACGAGGGAGAGGGATGCACAAAGCGCCGGAAGCAGGCTCCCGGCGCGGTGCGAAGTGCGGAAGGTACGCATGCGGGTCATGACGTAATCGTGAGCGTTCCGGCAGTCGCGTTGTAGTTGACGGAGAACTCGAACAGGTTCGTCGTCTTCTGACCGCCGGTCCAGGTGCCGGAGCTGTTGAAAGTCGCACCATGATTCGGGCAGAGGAAGCCCGAGCCGTTGATGCCGACCGTGCTCGACTCGTGCGGGCACACGAGCGAGAAGGCCCGGAAGCTGCTCGTAGCGGTGCGAACGACGGCGATCGGGGTGCTTGTGCCACTCAGCCGAGCCATGCCCCCCACCGACGCCAGCGCGGCGTAGTCGGCGACGGAAACCGACAGGCTCACATTTTTGGGGCCGGTGGTGTCGGACCCACTGCCACAGCCTGCCAGCAGCGCTGATACCGCCATCAACGTGCTGCCGGCAACGAAGTCACGGCGCGAATGACAGTTCGAGCAGTCGGACATGATGAGTGCGTGGCTGAGTGTGAAGCGATGCGCAGCAGATCAGACTTTCACAACGGCCGCCGCCCACTTGGCGGGATCGACATCGCTTTCGAATGCGATCTCGGGATCGACCACGATCAACGCGCCCTCCTTGCTGATCTGCAATCGATCCATGTTGCGCGTCGCGCGACCGCTGATGAACGTGCCGTTCGGCTGATATTTCGACTTGTGTCGCGGGCACTGAAAACCGCCGTTTTTCGGCAGCGCGCGGAGTGCCGTGTTCTGATGCGGGCAGGACAACGCAAAGGCATACACGTCGCCAGCATTGCGGCACAGTATGACTTCGTTCGCCGAGTCGATGGAAACGCCGTCGGTTGGTGGCAGCGGATACTTCACGGCCCCGCCCGCGCGTCGTGGTTCAAGCGCCGCCAGCATCTGCACGGGTCCGAGCGACGACAGGCCCGCGAGTACAGTGGCCGTCACGGCCGTGCGAAGGAAATCGCGTCGCGCAGTGCAGGACGAGCAGTCCGGCATCAACGAATCAGATGACATATGTCAGGAGGAAAAGCGAAGTAGGAGGCGGTGCGATCAGTTGTTCGTCAGCAACACGCCGAGAAACACCGTGACAAACCAGCCGGCCAGGCTGACCCACGCCGAGCGACGCAGCGCGCCCCAGGGCAACGTGAGATCGGGGCCGACCACCGAAAACTCCATCGTATTCCTGGCCGCCTGAACAACGCGAGCCTCGGTACGGCGCATCAGCCAGCCGTTCCCCATGAGCAGCGCGAACGCGACCATCTTGCCCCAGAACACCAGCGACACGCCGAAGGTCCCGACGTCGGAGGCCGCCAGCAGCAGGCCGCTCAGTACAATGAGCGCGAGCGATCCGATCACTACGGCATGTTGCGCCTTGAGGTCTTCCGCCACGGCGCGATGCGCTTCAGCAGTACCCGGCGCGGCCAACAGGACGCGACGATCAGCGCCGATCGCGATGCCGCCGCCCAGGAACATGGACAGCACATGCAGAGCAACGATCGATGTCGAAAGCAGATGGCTGTCGCCGTAGAGATCGGCCCACGGCTGAAAGAGCGCGGTAATGGTTTCCAGCATACGACGTCAGCGCCCCACCAACATGATCAACCAGCTCGCGGTCGACACACCCATCGAGATCAACGCGCCATTGCGATGCACAAGACGCTGTGACTGCCGCTCTTGCGCATCGTTCGCGAGCTTGGTGCCGGTGTAGGCAAACCCGCCACTCGCGGCGATGAACAGTGCGCTGTGGACGTAGCGTCGTACACGTCCGTTCGGATCATGTCGACTATCCCACAAATTCCAGCCGCCGGTAATTGTGTTCGCGCCAAAGAGCACGGCCGTGCTGGTGGCCGCCACCGGGTGAATGCTGCGGGCCCATTGCGGAGCATCGCCGCTCTGCTTGATGAGTTGATCGCCGCTCACGTACGAAACGGCAAAAAGCGGGAGCATCGCCCAGCTGAGCGTCTTGTGGATCATCAATCGGGTGCCATAGGCATCCGAATACACCACCGCTTTGGGCCGACGCCGCGGCACCGTATCGCGAGGGGGCTGCATGCTGAACGCCGACAGCCCCACTGGCCGGACCGAGAGCAGGCTCTCGGGTATCGTCTCGCGGTCGGAGCGGCCTTCCACTGGGAGCGTATCGAGTCGCGAGCACTCGAGCGTGACCCCGATCACTGGGAGGCAATCACTCGAGCCGATGCGCAGGGTATCGGCCGACTGACCGGCGATCGGTGCGAGCGGCAACGCCAGCAGCAGGGCAGTTGAAAGTCCGGAAAACAACGCCATGTAGAATCGGTCCGAAGGGATCAGGGAGTCATACAAAGTGCAATCTACCGGCTGCGGATGAACGCCACGTAAACGGGACACATGATGCTCCGCGTCCCCCATGCCCCGGACGGTGTGGGGCCAATCGAATATTCCCCTGAATGCACGCACTTCGATCGCCGTCCGGCCATCTCATGATGGGAATGACACTGCACGTAGGCCCCCCGCGTTAAATTCGGCGGAATGATTCGGGTATCGTTGAGCGACCGGGTGATGTCGCGACTCCTGCTGGCGATCCTTTTCGTCGTCGCACACGCGGTCGCACAAGCGATCGCGCCCGCGATGGCGGCGGCGCAGCGTACGACCCGTTGTGGCGAGAGTGAGCGTATTCGCGCGGTGAACTTCGCGGGGAGTCCGGGATTCGACGATCTCACCATGGCGGCGACGATCGTCACGACCGAGCCAGGTGTGTGGAATCGCTGGTTCAAACTGGGCACCGCGCCCTGTCTCGACTCACTCGAAGTACGCCGTGATGCGCTCCGCCTGGCCATTCTGCATCGACAAGCCGGGTGGTTTCAGGCGGCAGTGGCACCGGCCTTCGATCGCCGTCGCGACGGCGTTCGGGTGCGTTTCGACATCGTCCCCGGTGCGGAGCTGATCGTCGATTCGCTGCGCATTCATGGCATGCCGCAGCAACCGGCGGGGGCGCGACGTCCATTCGATGCTGCGTTGGTGGTGCTGCAGGGAAAGCGGCTTGATCGGGCGCGGCTCGACACGTCGCTGACCTCGACGCTCACGCGATTGCGCAACGCGGGCTACGCACGGGCACGACTCGCCGACAGCCGCATCGTCATCGATTCGTTACTGGCGAAGGCGACGGTCGATCTCACGATCGATCCAGGTCACGTCACCACGATTGGCGCCGTGCAGGTGCGAATTCAGCCGCTCACGCCCAACCGACCGGAAGTCGATTCGGCGGATGTCGCGAATCTGGTCGGCATCGATCCAGGCGATCGGTATCGCGCGCAGCGATTGCTCGAGGCGCAGCAGACGCTCTATCGCTCCGAAGCCTTTCGACTCGTACTGCTCGACACGGTGACGCCGGCCAAAGGCGCACCGGACAGTGTGCTCGACTTGCGGGTGTCGGTGGCCGAGGCCAAGACACGCAGCGCGCGCGTGGGGCTGGGTTGGGCCACGCAGGATTGTCTGCGTGCGCAAGGACGCATCAGCGATCGCGGCTTCCTCGGCGTCGGTCGACGCGTCGAGCTCTCCGTTCGAGCATCAAAGCTCGGATTGGGCGCGCCAGCCGATTTTGCGCCGAGCCTCTGTTCGTCGGCGCTTCGCCGCGACACGCTGAGCACGAAGGTCAACTATTACATAGGCACGACGTTTACCGCGGCGCGGCTCTTTCGCCGCGATATCGTGCCGCTGGTGTCGGTCTATAGCGAACGTCGCAGTGAGCCGTTTGCCTATCTCCGCGAAACCGAAATCGGATCGCTCGCTGAACTGTCGCAGCGCGTGACACAGCGTACCACGGTCACGACCGGCTTTCAGTACGAGAACGGCAAGACGATCACTGATCCTGCGGTGAGCTGCACGCGTTTCGGGCTGTGCCGGCCGGAAGATGTCGCGCTGTCGCTCTTTGGACGCGGTATTGGCATTGCCAGCGTCTCCGCGACGCACGATCAGTCAGACGATGCCGCGAACCCATCGCGCGGATGGCGTGTGCGCGGAGAACAGCGAGCAGGCAAGACGTCATCGTCCTTCGACAAGTTCAACTTCTATCGATCGACCGGCGAAGCATCGGTGTACGCGCGCGTTTTTCGCGGTGTGGTCGCGGCTCGCGTGCAAGCATCAGGAGTGTTCGCGCCCAGCGCGTCGCTGGTCGATGGCACGCCGCTCATTCCGCAGCAGGAGCGCCTCTTCGTTGGCGGACAGAACTCGGTGCGTGGCTATCAGCAGAATCTGCTGGGGCCCGTCATCTACGTCGTCTCGGCGGTACACGACACGACCGACGCGAACGGCAACGTGGGGGTCGTTGTGGACTCGGGCGCGCGTCCGGTGCGCCAGGTGCCGCGCGGTGGTACGGCGATGCTGGTGGGAAACATCGAATGGCGTCGCAGCTTCCGCGTGGTCTCGGAGCAGGCGCAGTTCGTGGCGTTCCTGGATGCCGGTACGTTGTGGGAATCACGCGGACAATCGTTCCACTTTGGTGATTTGCGCGCGACGCCGGGACTCGGCATGCGCATCGTGACGCCGCTTGGTCCCTTCCGCATCGATGTGGGGTATCGCCCCTATGCATCGCTCTCCGGGCGCGCGCTCTACTTTGGACCCGCGGGGAGCACGCATGCAGGTGACATTCTCTGCGCGAGCCCGCGCACCGATTCCAGCATCGACTACTCCGATCCGTTGACCTGTCCGGCCAGCTATCGTCCGCCTGAATCGCGCAGCCTGCTGTCGCGACTGGTGTTCCATTTCGGATTGGGACAGGCGTTCTGATGCGGTTGCGCATGCAGATGGCTTCGGCGAGACAGCGTCGCTTCTGGTGGGCGGCCGCCATTCTGCTGGGCGCAGCCGGCGGCATGAGCCTTGGCTACCTGGTGGCCACCGGGACCGACTTCGGGCGCTCGTGGCTGCTCACGACGCTGGTGACACGCGCCAACGGCGTGTTCAAAGGCCGTGGTTCGATTCGTGTCGGTCGACTGGTGTCCATCAGTCCGGATCGTCTTGTGGCGGAGAATGTGGCGCTGGTGGATACCGCCGGTGTGCCGGTCGTGTCCGTCAGGCATCTCGAAGGCACCCTCAGCATTTCCGGATTGCTCGGCAAGGCGATCCACATTCAACGACTGTCCCTGCAAGGGCTGACGCTCGACATGCAGCAGGATACCGTCGGGCGAAAATGGAACATCGCGTACATCATTGCCGGTGACACGTCTACATCGACGCCGCATGAACCGGGCTTTGGTGACGACGTGCGCATCGACTCGATCTTCGTGCGCGGCGGTGAAGTCCGCACGCGCGCGCCCTGGTCCCCGCATCCGATGTTCACCGGCGCGGCGCGCGACAGTGTGATCGCCGTGCGTGATAGCCTGCACGATCTGGTGCACACGCCGGCCGGCATCCTGTTCGAGCGTCGCAAGATCACGCTCGCGAATGTGGTGGCGCATGACGTGATCGTCGTGGACGTACAGAAGCGTCCCGCGTCGCTGCAGCTCGACTCGCTGCGCGGCGTCATGTCCGATCCGCCAGTCGATGTGCGCCATGCGCACGGTCAGATCGTGTGGACATCCGATTCGCTGCGTCTCGCGCTCGATCGCGTGGAGCTGCCGGCGTCGCATGGCAGCGCCATCGGCACGGTCGCGTGGAATCAGCCGGGGCCGGTGCGCTACGACGTGGCCGTGAAGGCGAACGCGGGGCTGAGCGACCTCGGTTGGATCTGGGATGTCCTCCCCGACAGCGGCCGCGGCACGGCGGTCGTGCGCATGCGCACCCTCGCCGATGCGTACGATGCCGAGTACACGCTCGATAGCCTTGATGTGTCGAGCAACGCGTCGCGCATCAAGGGGGGCATCGCGATCACGGTGCGACCGGCTGATCTGTTGCTGCATCAGGTGGACCTCACCTTCGCGCCGCTGCAGAGCGATCTGCTGCGACGTATCAGCTATGACGCGGTGCCCAAGGAGGTCAACGGCACCATTGCCGGTCGATTGGTGGCGAAGACGGGTGGCCCCCTTCGCGCGTTCAGGATCGACCTGCTCGACGCGCGCTTCGTTGACGCAAACATCTCGACTCGTGGTGGCGTCGATCCGGCCATTTCGAGTTTGACGCTTCGCGGCATGGTTGGACTTGGTGCCGCGCCGCGCGCGTGGGATTTGCTGGCGCAGGATGCGCGTATTGACCTGCGTTCGGTGCGTGCACTCGCGCCCGACGCGCCGCCTCTGGACGGCATCATCACGGGTGGCGTTACCATTCGCGCGGCGGATCTCACCAGTGCCGACCTGACGAATCTTGGGCTTACCTGGACCGACGCGACGGGCAACGTATCGTCCATCCGGGGCGCGGCGAGAACGCGATTCGACAGGTCGCCGCTGGCGATTACCGCCGATTTGCAGCTCGATCCGCTGTCGATGCGTGCGTTGGCTCGCATCGACAGCACGCTGCCACTGCGAGCGAGTCTCGCGGGCCGCGTGACGCTTGATGGTACGCTCGACTCCCTTGCCTGGAGCGGCGCACTGCATCCGGTTTTGGCGGGCGATTCCACGCCAGTTGGCGGAACGTTGGCGCTCTCGGGCGTTGCTCGTCTCACGAAGCAGGAGTGGCGCGGCACGGCCGCCGGCACGCTCGAGAACGTCGATCTCGCGCAATGGCTTGGCAAAAAGGAAATGCCGTCCACGAGTCTCAGCGGGACGGTGAAGCTGGCAGGGCTGGGTCCGATTGATTCGCTCGCCACGCGCGCTGATTCCACGCATTCGCGCTTGCTCTTCGAAGGCGGTGGTGATGTCGCCATTCGCCAGGCGGCGTCGGTGGGGCGACCGGCCTTCAGCTTGATTGGCAGTGCACGCCTTGGCCCGGAGCGTCTCACTGTTGATTCCGCGGCGTTCGAGCTGGGCGGCATGTTTGCGACGGCCAAGGGCGCCCTCTCGCGCGATTCGCTCAAGACCGACACGCTCGAAGTGTCGGTTCGGGCGGACAGCATCGAAGCGGCCATCCCCGAGCTCAAGCGCGTGGCCACGATGCTGGAGCCGGTGGATACCGCGCTCGCGTCGTCGATTCGCCGCTTCGTGTCGGATACACTCAGGGGTGACGCGTCGCTGTCAGGCTATGTGCATGGCAGTCTCGCGCGTTTCGATGCGACCGCCGCGCTTGGGGCACGCACGCTGCAAGTTGGCGCGATTCATGTCGGTCGCGTCGTGGGTTCGGCGCGCGTCACCGACATCAGTCATCACGCCGTGTTCGAGGGTGCCGCTTCGGCCGACGAAGTGCGCGGACTTGGCGCGGTGCGTATTCAGACGGCAAGCTTCCGGGTCGCAGAAGCGAGTAGCGATAGCGGCCGACTGGTGCTCGACGTCAGCACCGACGACGACGCACATCTCGTGATTCTCGGCGGCTATCAGGCGCAGGGTTCCCGTACGGCATTCGCACTCGACTCCATCGCCCTGACGTATGACCAGGCCGCATGGAAGGCGCAGCAGCCGCTCAAGCTCGTGACGGATGCGGGGAGCGTACTGCTGGATCCGATCACGCTGCGATCGAATCAGGGCGGGGAACTCGCAGTGCAAGCGAACATCCCGAAGGACGGTCCAGTGACCGGCTCGGTGCGTTTGGTGCGCTTCCCGGTCGGCGAAGTCGCAGCGCTGTTAGCCGGCACGGCGCCGTTCGAAGGCACGCTGAGTGGTGATGCGTCGCTGACTGGTGTGCGTCAGGCGCCGATCATTGGCTGGAACATCACTGGCGACTCGCTCGGCGTCATTGGCTATCGCTTGCCGCCGGTGGTGACCACTGGCCAGTACTCTGACAACCGCCTGATCGCGAATGCGGTCCTGCGTGATTCGCTTGGCGGGGCGTTGCGCGCGCAGGCGCAGCTGCCAATGGATTTGCGACTCACCACGGTCGAGAAGCGACTGCTGTCGGATGTGGTGACCGGCGAAGTGATTGCTGATTCGCTCAAGTTGCAGGCGCTTCCGCTGTCGCTCGATGGCGTGCGTGGTTTGCGCGGCGTGCTGACGGGTCGACTCGGCTTGTCAGGCACGGTGGATCGCCCGATCGCCGATGGCACGATGCAGCTCGAGGGCGTGGGCGCGACGATCGAGGCGCTGGGTATTTCGCCAACCGAAGGTCGATTGGCGTTGCGCGCGCAGGCCGATTCACTCGTCCTTGAATCGTTGCGTGTCCGAAGCGGTGCTCCCACCGATACCCTGGGTGCGCGTGGCGTCCTGCGTTTCGCAGCGAACGAGCCGATGCGCGTGCAGCTCAACATCGCTGCGAACAACTTTGGCGCCGCCCGTCAGCGTGATGGCACCGACCTGTGGATCGGTGGCAACATGGACATTCGCGGTGAGGTAAAGCGGCCGGTGGTGAGCGGTTCGCTCTTCGTGCCGCGCGCGAACATCGTCGTGAATCCGCTGGGGACTCGCACCGCGCTCGATCTCAACACCGAGGCGGCTCGTGCGCTGCTTGGTGCCGACGAAGTACCGGTCGCCGAAACGGCCGCGCAGTCGCTGTCGCGATTGGGCTCGCTGATCACGGTGGAGAACGCCCGCCTCGACCTCGGGCAGGAAGTCTGGGTGCAGACGCCGGAGGCGCGTGTTCGGCTCACCGGTGGCCTGGATATCGCGATGAGCGGCGATCGCCTCGCACTCGATGGCGAGATCAACACCAATCGCGGTCAGTATCGCCTCGATTTGAGTGTCGTGAAGCGCACCTTCAGCATCGACTCTGGACGCGTGCGCTTCTACGGGCAGGCGGCGATTCCGCCCACGCTCGACATCAATGCCACCAACGTCGTGCGTGTCACGGAAGGGAGCGAGATTCCCGTGCGTGTGCACATCGGCGGTACATACGACGTGCCAGTGCTGACGCTGTCGAGCACCGATCCGCTCTACGCGAGTGCGCCCGAGTCAGAGATCATTTCGCTGCTGGTGTTCGGCGCGCCGACTTTCGCGTTGGATGGCGAACGACAGAGTACGGTGCGCGCGGTGAGCGGCGTGTTGCTGCCAACCGTTGGCGGACTGGCCGAAGGCAAACTGCAGCAGTGGCTCCCTGGTCTCAGCACGCTGCAAATCAAGACTGGCAACGGACAGGACCAGGCGCAGTTGAGTGCCAGCGCGCTGCTCAACAATCTGAGCGTGAGCGCCGGCAAGCAGATCGGCGACAAGACGTTCTTGCGTGTGAACACCGGCGTTTGCCGCGGCACCGGCGATGCGACGGGCGGCAGTCGGTTGTGGGCCGGACTTGCCGCGGAGTATCGCATCGGACCGACGGTGTTCGCGCAGGTTGGCGTCGATCCCGGCGCGTCGCCGTGCACCCGACTGGGCGGCGATCAGCTGCCGCGTCGTCAGTTCGGCTTCGACTTGTTCAAGGAGTGGATCTGGTGAACTGACGGCTGGTGCGCTTGAGCCACTGTGCCGCCGCACCTGCCATCGCGCCCAGCGTCGCCGCGAACGTCACGATCGGTTCGCGATGTCCGTCGTCGCCAAGGAGCGCCGCAAGGAGTTCATTGCGCAGTCGCAGCACGACCGGCGAGGCGACCCGGATGCTGTTGAAGTTGCGATCGTAGCGGGCGCCCACGCCTTCGATCAGCGCCGCCGTGCGGGCGAAGTAGACGAGCTCACCTGGCAGCACGATCGGCCAGTCGAACAGCTCGACCATGACCCGATCGGCGAGCACTCGGGCGCGTTCCACCGTGCTCGTTTCCGAATACGCAATGCCAAGCAGGACGTCCACGAGACGCTCCATCATCTCGGGATTCGTGCCCGGCACGACCAGGCCAAGCGAAAAGAAGCCGGCGCTGGTGCCGGCTGGATCGCGTCGCACCGCGGCGATGATCGTATCGAAGAGCGCCTTGCGCGTGGCGACCGGTACATCGATCACCATGCCGAAGTCGAGCAGGATGATGCGCCCTTCGGCGTCGACCAACAGGTTGCCCGCGTGCGGGTCGGCGTGAAAGACACCGTCGCGCAGCATCATGCGTGCGTATGTCTCGATCAGCGTTTCGACGAGCGAGCGCGGTGAGACCAGGCCAGCCGCGATTTGCGCATCGAGTTTGTCGATGCGCGTGCCTTCCATGTACTCCATCACCAGCACTTCGCGGCGTGTCAGGGCGGTCTCGATGCGCGGAATGCGAAGACGCGGTGCGTCGGCGAAGCGCTCGCGCATCTTCATGCACTGCATCGCTTCGCGTTCGAAGTCCATTTCCTCGCCCACGTGGCGACCGAACTCGTCGAGGACGACTCGGAAACCGTACACATGGTGATGCGGCCAGCGTCCGTAGACCCAGTCAACGATGCGTCGCGCCAATCGCACATCGCGCGTGACAATTTTTTCGACGTCGGGGCGCAACACCTTCACCACGACCTCGCGGCCTTGGTAGCGCGCGCGATGTACCTGTCCCAATGATCCGGCCGCCAATGGTACCGGGTCGAGCGCGTCTACCATGGACTCGGGCGGTGCCTGCCATGCTCTCTCGATCACCGGGCGCAACACATCCCACGGCACCGACGGCACCTTGTCGGTGAGTGTCGAGAGCGACGACAGATACGGTTCCGGAATCAGGTCAGCGCGGGTCGCAAAGATCTGCGCCAGTTTGACGAAGGCCGGTCCGAGCGTGGCGATCTGATCGACCAGCTGTTTGGCGCGTCGCGCGTGAAACGCGTAGCTGCGAGGTACCGGCGCGCCGCGCGTGATCCAGCGGCGATGATCGCGCAAGAAGCTCAGCACCAGTGGCACCAGACGCCACAAAATCACCAGCAGGCGCGGGACATCGCGCCACGCTGGTGGTGGCGCTTCGTGTAGCCGGATGTCGTTCGCGTCGCCGTGCGTCACGTGGCGTGGCTCGGAAAGGCATCACGCACCGCGGCATCAAGGTCGAGCTGCAGCAGCGTCGAGGTTTGTCGCCAGAAGCGCTCTCGACGTGCGTCATCGCGCGCAAACTTCGATGGCTCGGTGAGTGTACGGCGCACCCAGTATCCACCCTGATGCTCGAGCGCCTCGGGGGCGCTGGCCAGCCAGACGAGCGTATCGGCGCCCTTCTCCGGCGTGATGCTGTTCAGGTCCATGAACCTCCGGAACACCCGACCCAGGCGCCCGTTGTTCGTTGCGAAGCGCGTTTTGACCACGCCCGGATGCAGCGACTGCACAGACAACCGTGTCGCGTCGACGCGCTGCGCCAACGAGCGCGTGAACCAGATGTTGAACAGCTTGGAGTTCGCGTACGCTCTCCAGGCGCCAAAGCGCAGCGCGCCCTGCAGGTCATCGAGATCGGGGCGTGCATCACGATGCGCGCGACTCGCCACACTGATCACGCGTGCGGGTTTGCCCGGCGTCGCGGCCGCACTCAAACAGGGAAGCAGCAGCGCGGTGAGCAACGCATAGCTGATGTGGTTGAGCGCAAAGGTGCGCTCGAGCCCATCGCGCGTGAGCGCGCGATCGAAGAACATCGCGCCGGCGTTGTTCGCGAGCACGTCGACCTTCTGATAGGTCGCGCGCAGCCGAGTCGCGAGCTCACGGATCGAGTCCTGCTCGGACAGATCTGCGATCTGCCAGTACACGGTGCGCGATCCCGTTTCCGACATGATCGCGCGCGCCGCGGCCACCGTCTTCGCTTCGTTGCGACCGATCATCACCACTTCCGCGCCGTCGCGCGCGAAGGCGCGAGTGGCGGCCTTGCCCACGCCATCGCTCGCGCCCGTCACGACGATCAGTCGACCGGCGAGCGGCCGTTCGACACTCGGCGAGTGCTCACGCATGAGGTTCATGCTCGATGGTCATGACAGGACATACGGAAAGAGTAGCCAGTGCCGTGTCAGCATCGGCAGCCCCCGCTTAGGATCCCCGCTTGGGGTCAGACTCCAAGCGGCCAACCACTCCTCGGCTTGGGGTCAGACT